>NZ_JBITWE010000004.1:0-579647 GCF_044543505.1 Pseudomonas sp. NPDC077186 | reverse complement strand
GAGGAGATGGTCAACTCGGCCAACCTGTCCTTCGGCCTCTACCCGATGCTCACCGCCGGCGCCTGCCTGTCGATCCTCAACCACGCCAGCGAAGAACTGAAGGCGCAGTACCTGCCGAACATGTATGCCGGCGTCTGGGCCGGTTCCATGTGCCTGACCGAGCCGCACGCCGGCACCGACCTCGGCATCATCCGCACCAAGGCCGAGCCTCAGGCCGACGGCAGCTACAAGGTCAGCGGCACCAAGATCTTTATCACCGGCGGCGAGCACGACCTCACCGAGAACATCATCCACCTGGTGCTGGCCAAGCTGCCGGATGCGCCGGCCGGGCCCAAGGGCATCTCGCTGTTTATCGTGCCGAAAGTCATGGTCAATGCCGACGGTTCGCTGGGCGCGAAGAACGCCGTTTCCTGCGGTTCGATCGAACACAAGATGGGCATCAAGGCCTCGGCCACCTGCGTGATGAACTTCGACGGCGCCACCGGTTACCTGGTCGGCGAAGTGAACAAGGGCCTGGCGGCGATGTTCACCATGATGAACTACGAGCGCCTGGGCGTTGGCATCCAGGGCCTGGCCCTGGGCGAGCGCAGCTACCAGAGCGCCGTGGAATACGCCCGCGAGCGTATCCAGAGCCGCGCCCCGACCGGCCCCGTGGCCCAGGACAAAGCCGCCGACCCGATCATCGTGCACCCCGACGTGCGTCGCATGCTGCTGACCATGAAGGCGCTGAACGAGGGCGGTCGCGCCTTCTCCAGCTACGTGGCCATGCAGCTGGATACCGCCAAGTACAGCGAAGACGCCGCCGTGGCCAAGCGCGCCGAGGAGCTGGTGGCGCTGCTGACGCCGGTCGCGAAAGCCTTCCTTACCGATATGGGCCTGGAAACCACGGTGCACGGCCAGCAGATCTTCGGCGGCCACGGCTTTATCCGCGAGTGGGGCCAGGAGCAGCTGATCCGCGACTGCCGCATCACCCAGATCTACGAAGGCACCAACGGCATCCAGTCGCTGGACCTGATGGGGCGCAAGATCGTCGGCAGTGGCGGCAGCTTCTACCGGCACCTGGCCGACGAGATCAAAGCCTTCGTCGCTTCCGCCGATGCTTCGCTGGCCGAGTTCACCCAGCCGTTGGCCGCGGCGGTGGCCAACCTGGACGAGCTGACTGCCTGGGTGCTGGACCGCGCCAAGGGCAACCCCAACGAGATCGGCGCCGCCTCGGTGGAGTACCTGCAGGTGTTCGGCTACACCGCCTACGCCTATATGTGGGCGTTGATGGCACGGGCCGCCCTGGGCAAGGAGAGCCAGGACGACTTCTACGCCAGCAAGCTGGGCACCGCGCGCTTCTACTTCGCCCGCCTGCTGCCGCGTATCCACTCGCTGAGTGCATCGGTCAAGGCCGGTAGCGAGAGCCTGTACCTGCTCGACGCCGCGCAGTTCTAAGAACCTATCCACGATCTGCTGCGCGTCGGCCCTACTGCGTTTAAAACAGGCTCGGAATGCTCATGTACAAAAGTACAGTCGCCCGCGACTCCGACCGTTCCTCGCCTGTTTTTGCCTTGTAGTGCTCTAGCTCGCGAGATCGTGCACAGGTTCTACGCTCGAGCAACGCCCGCAAGCCCCGGCCCCAGTGCCGGGGCTTTTGCATTCTGGCACCCGGTGCGCGCGGCGCACCCTACGGACTGAGCATGTCCGCTGGCGAGCAGCGCTGTCAGCAAATGTAAAGCGCATGACGCGGTAGGCGAAGCGGTAGCGGGCGGGGCTCTCTACTGTAGGCCCGAGAGGGGGCGCCGCCGCGTGCACGACAGCCCATAAGTCGCTGCCCCCCGCCTGCAGCGATGCAAACTTTCAGAATGGTCACGTTGGGAAAACAATCATGGCGACGACAAAAAAAATTGCGCCGGCACCGGGTGCCTACGACTACCAGTTGCTGATCAAGCGCCTTCTGCTGTCCGGCGTGCGCTATCAGCCGGACCAGGAGATCGTCTATTCCGACAAGCTGCGCTACAGCTATCGCACCTTGAACGAGCGCATCCAGCGCCTGGCCAGCGCCCTGACGGCCGCCGGGGTCAAGGCCGGCGACACCGTGGCCCTGCTGGACTGGGACAGTCATCGCTCGCTGGAGTGCTTCTTCGCCGTGCCGATGCTCGGCGCGGTGCTGCATACGGTGAATATCCGCCTGTCCCCCGAGCAGGTCGTCTACACCATGAACCATGCCGAGGACGATATCGTCCTGGTGCATGACGACTTCCTGCCGCTGATGGAGCAGGTGCACGGCGAGCTGAAGACCGTCAGGGGCTATGTGCAGCTGGGCGACGGCAGCGCCAGGCAGACCGACCTGCCGACCCTGGGCGAGTACGAGGCCCTGCTGGCCGGCGCCGCCAGCCAGTTCGACTTTCCCGATTTCGACGAGCATTCGGTGGCCACTCTGTTCTACACCACCGGCACCACCGGCAACCCCAAGGGCGTGTACTTCAGCCACCGCCAACTGGTGCTGCACACCATGAACGAGCTGGGCACCTTCGCCGGTTGGGACGGCCAGCCGCTGCTGCGCTCGAGCGACGTGTACATGCCGATCACCCCGATGTTCCATGTGCATGCCTGGGGCGTGCCCTACGTGGCCACGGCCATGGGCCTCAAGCAGGTGTATCCGGGGCGCTACGAGCCGAACAGCCTGGTGCGCCTGTTCCGCGAGGAGGGGGTGAGCTTCTCCCACTGCGTGCCGACCATCCTGCAGATGATGCTGGAGTGCGAGGAAGGCAAGCGCACCGACTTCGCCGGCTGGAAGATGCTGCTCGGCGGCAGTGCCCTGACCCTCGGTCTGGCCCGCCAGGCCAGCGAACGGGGCATGCGCGTGCACTGCGGCTACGGCATGTCCGAGACCTGCCCGCTGCTGACCCTGACCCACCTGCGCGGCGAAGACCTGGCCCTGCCGATGGACGAACAGATTCCCGAGCGGATCAAGACCGGCGTGCCGATCCCCCTGGTCGACCTGCGCATCGTCGACGCCAATGGCCAGGACGTGGCCCATGATGGAGTGGCCCTGGGCGAGATCGTGGTGCGCGCGCCCTGGCTGACCCAGGGCTACCTGCACGAGCCGGAGAAGGGCGCCGAACTCTGGGAGGGCGGCTGGCTGCACACCGGCGACATGGCCTCGATCGACGCCCGTGGCGTGGTGGAGATCAAGGACCGCATCAAGGACGTGATCAAGACCGGCGGCGAGTGGATCAGCTCGCTGGACCTGGAGAACCTGATCAGCCAGCACGCGGCGGTGGCCTCGGTGGCCGTGGTCGGCATCCCCGACGCGCAGTGGGGCGAGCGGCCGCTGGCCCTGGTGGTCTGCGCCCCGGGCCAGACGCTCGACCAGCGGGCCATCGAGGCGCACCTGCAGCAGTTCGTCGACAGCGGGCAGATCAACAAGTGGGCGATACCGCGGCAGATCCGTTTCGTCGCCGATATCCCCAAGACCAGCGTCGGCAAGATCAACAAGAAGCTGATCCGCGAGCAGGAACTGGCTGCGAACTGAGCCTCGCCGGGCGTGCCTGGGTGGCGGCCGTGCAAGCGGCAGCAAGGCTGCTAGCCTGATTCAGGATGCCACCCATCACGGGTGGCATCGGTCGTTCAGCGCCGCATACCCCACCGCACCGACGAGGTCTCGAATCATGGGCAAGAAGAAGGACAAGGAGCAAACGCCTGCCAGCGAACCACTGCGCCGCAAGGACTACGAGCAGGAGCTCAAGGCCCTGCACGTGGAGCTGGTCAAGTTGCAGCAGTGGGTGGTCGCCAAGGGCCTGAAGGTCTGCATCGTCTTCGAGGGGCGCGACGGCGCCGGCAAGGGTGGCACCATCAAGGCCATCACCGAGCGGGTCAGTCCAAGGGTGTTTCGCGTGGTGGCCTTGCCGGCGCCGACCGAGCGGGAAAAGAGCCAGATGTATGCCCAGCGCTACCTGCAGCACCTGCCGGCCGCGGGCGAGGTGGTGATCTTCGATCGCAGCTGGTACAACCGCGCCGGCGTCGAGCGGGTGATGGGTTTCTGTAGCGAGGAGCAGGCGCACAAGTTCCTCAGCGTGGTGCCGTTGTTCGAGAAGATGATGGTCGAGTCCGGCATCATCCTGATCAAGTATTGGCTGGAGGTGAGTGCCGAGGAGCAGCAGCGACGCCTGAAGGAGCGCATCAACGATGGGCGCAAGATCTGGAAGCTGTCGCCGATGGATCTCAAGTCCTTCAGCCGCTGGGACGACTACACCCGCGCCCGCGACGAGATGTTCGCCGCCTCGGATACCTCCTGGGCTCCCTGGTACATGGCCCGTTCCGAGGACAAGCGGCGGGTGCGACTGAACATCATCAGCCATCTGCTCAAACAGGTGCCCTACCAGGACATCACCCGCGAGCAGAAGATCGAACTGCCCAAGCGCGGCAGGATCGGCCGCTACAAGGGCGAGCACTACCCCTTCCGCATGGTCGAGGAGCGTTTCTGAGGTGGCGATGTAGGCGGTTGTCCAGGCCGCGACGAATCAGGCGCGGCGGATGGACGCCACGCCATGGCAAATGCCTAACGCCGGCCTATGCTTGCTGAACTCCGTCGCCAGCGCACGCGCCTGCGTGCAAGGGGATGCGCCATGTTGCAGATACTGCCTCTCCTGCTGGCCCTCGGCGGCCTCGCCGGGCCGCCGCTACTGGCGGCCGAGGAGCCGGCGGCGGCGACCGCGGAGCAGGTGTTCGGCACCGAGCAGCTCGACCAGATGCTGGCGCCGCTGGCGCTCTATCCCGATGCCCTGCTGGCCCAGGTGCTGATGGCGGCCACCTATCCCGGCGATGTCGCCGACGCGGTGGCCTGGTCCAAGGCCAATCCGAACGCCAGCGGCGACGACGCCGTGCGCCAGGTCGCCGAGCAGCCCTGGGACCCCAGCGTGCAGTCGCTGGTCGCCTTCCCGGCGGTGCTGGTCACCCTGGGCCAGGACCCGGCCTGGGTGCAGCGCGTCGGCGATGCCTTCCTGGCCCAGCCCGATGCGGTGATGGACTCAGTGCAACGTCTGCGCCGCCAGGCTCAGGCGGCCGGCAACCTGGAAAGCAACGAGCAGCAGCAGGTCAGCGTGCAGCCCGCCGCGAGTAGTTCGACGTCGCAACCGGTCAGCAGCCAGCAGACCATCATCATCGAGTCGGCCGACCCGCAGGTGGTCTACGTGCCGAGCTACAACCCCAGCGTGGTCTACGGCACCTGGCCCTATCCCAGCTATCCGCCGGCGTACTACCCGCCACCGCCGGGTTACTACTTCGGCAGCGCGCTGGCCACCGGGCTGGCCTTCGCCGCCGGGGTGGCGATCATCGACTCGCTGTGGGGCGACTGCGACTGGGGGCACGGCGATATCGACATCGACGTCAACCGCTACAACAACATCAACCGCAACCGCCAGATCAACGCCGGCGACAATACCTGGCAGCACAACGCGCTCAACCGTGACGGCGTGCCCTACCGCGACCGCGCCAGCCGCGAGCAGTACGGCCAGCGCCTCAGCGGCAGCGAGCAGCGCCAGCAGCTGCGCGGCCGCGACCCGGCGCGCAGTGCAGAGCGCGAGCGCGCCCGGCAGAGCCTGGAACAACGCGGTTTCGACAGCCCGGCCAGCAGCAACCGCCAGGCCCGCGAACGGGCGCAGACGGCCGACCGCGACCTGCGCAGTCAGCCTGTGCGCCAGAGCGATCAGCTGCGCAGCAATGCGCAGACCCGGCAGCAGGCCCGCCAGCAGTATTCCGCGGGCCAGGGCGCGCGCAACAATGCCTTCGCCGGCGCCCGCGCGCCCAGCCAGGCGCGCAGCTACAGCGAACGCGGCCAGCTCAGCCGCGCCGCCGCCAGCCGTCCGCAGGCGGCGCGCGCCGCCGGGCACGCCGTCAGTCGTCCCGCCATTTCCGCGTCTCGCGGCGGCGCCCGGCGGCGCTGACAGGGAGTCCAGCCATGACCAACGCCGTTCTTCGCGTCTTCCTGCTGGTGCTGCTGGCGCTGCCGTTGCAGGGCCTGCAAGCGCAGCAGAGCTTTCCCAGCCCCGATGCTGCGGTGGAGGCGCTGATCCTCGCCCTGGGCAACCAGCGCGCCGACGCCGAGCGCATGGCGGCCCTGCTCGGCGACGAGTGGCGCAGCTACATTCCGCTCGAAGGCATCGAGCGCGAGGATGTCGACGCCTTCCTCGCCCTGTACCGGGAACATCACGAGATTCGTTCGACCGCCGCCGAGCAGGCGGTGTTGGCCGTGGGCCAGGAGGCCTGGGAGTTTCCCCTGCCGCTGATGCGCGACGCCTCGGGCTGGCGCTTCGATACCCAGGCCGGCGGCGAGACCATCCGCGTGCGGCGCATCGGCCGCAACGAGCTGGCCACCCTGCAGGCGGTGCGCGCCTACCACGATGCGCAGATGGACTACGCCGAGGTCGACCGCGACGGCGACGGCGTACTGGAGTACGCACAGCGGTTCGTCAGCCGCGACGGCCAGCACGACGGCCTGTACTGGGTCGAGCAGCCCGGCCGCGAGCAAAGCCCATTGGGGCCGCTGTTCGGCGACGAACTGCCGGACGGCGACTGGCAGGGCTATCGCTACCGCATCCTCTCCGCCCAGGGGCCTTCGGCGCCGGGCGGCGCCTACGACTACCTGCTGGGAGACAACATGAGCCGCGGCTTCGCCCTGATCGCCTGGCCCAGCGAGTACGGCGACAGCGGGGTGATGAGCTTCATGATCAGCCACGAGGGCCAGGTGTTCGAAAAGGACCTGGGGCCCGAGGGTGGCAAGCAGGCCCTGGCCATGAGCCGCTTCGATCCCGATAGCAGCTGGCACGCAGTCGAGGACGAGCAACAGGCCGCTGCGCAATGACAGGCGAGGCCACGTGGCACTGCGGCCACGAGCCAGGCCAATGGGCGGTGCTCTGTCATTAAATGAAAAGCGCCTGTCGTCCGATGAGAAGCACCCGCCAGGCCCTCGCCCTAAAGTCCAATCAACGCAACTCGACGAAGTTCGTCAAGATCGATGATTGGAGAAATCAGGCATGGCCAAAGCCGTACGCTTCTACGAAACCGGTGCTCCCGAAGTCCTTCGTTATGAGGACGTCGAAGTCGGCGAACCCGGCCCAGGCGAGGTTCGCCTGCGCCATGTGGCCGTTGGCCTGAACTACGCCGACACCTACTTCCGCAACGGTACCTACCCGATCCCGCTGCCCTCTGGCGTAGGGGCGGGCATGGGCGTGGAGGCGGCCGGCGTGGTGCAGGCGGTGGGCGAGGGCGTGAGCAACGTGGCGGTCGGCGATCGCGTCACCTACACCGGCTTCCTCAACACCCTCGGCGCCTACTCCACCGAGCGTCTGATCCTGGCCGCGCCGCTGATCAAGCTGCCCGACACCATCGCCTTCGAGACCGCCGCGGCCATGACCATGCGCGGCCTGACCTCGGCCTACCTGATGCGCCGCATCCATGACTTCAAGGCCGGCGACAGCATCCTCCTGCACGCCGCCGCCGGCGGCGTCGGCCTGATCGTCTCGCAGTGGGCCAAGCTGCTCGGCCTGACCGTGATCGGCACCGTGTCCAGCGAGGCCAAGGCCGAAGTGGCGCGCGCCCACGGCTGCGACCACTGCATCAACTACAGCCATGAGGATGTCGCCAAGCGCGTGCGCGAGCTGACCGATGGCGTCGGCGTCAACGTGGTGTTCGACAGCGTCGGCAAGAACACCTTCATGGGCTCGCTCGACTCGCTCAAGCGCCGCGGCCTGCTGGTCTGCGTCGGCACCGCCTCCGGGCCGATCGAAGGCTTCAACCCGCAGCTGCTGGCGATGAAGGGCTCGCTGTACATGACCCGTCCGGCCCTGGCCGACTACATCGCCGACCCGGCGGAGAAGGCGGCGCTGGCCGGCGAGCTGTTCGATCACGTCGGCAGCGGCCGGATCAAGATCGAGATCAACCAGCACTACGCCCTGCAGGACGCGGTGCAGGCGCACCGCGACCTGGAGTCGCGCAAGACCACCGGCTCGTCGATCTTCGTCATCTGAGGAGGCCCGCCATGCAAGTCGAACAACTGACCTACAACATCGGCGCCGAACTGATCGGCGTCAATCTGGCCGACGCCATCCACGACGACGGCCTGTTCGCCGAGATCCGCCAGCAGCTGCTCAAGCACCGCGTGCTGTTCCTGCGCAAGCAGGCGTTCAGCCGCGCCGAGCACGTGGCCTTCGCCCGCCGTTTCGGCGAGCTGGAAGACCACCCGGTGGCCGGCAGCGACCCGGAGCACCCGGGCCTGGTGCAGATCTACAAGCGCCCGGACCAGCCGATGGACCGCTACGAGAACGCCTGGCACACCGACGCCACCTGGCGCGAGGCGCCGCCGCTGGGTTGCGTGCTGCGCTGCATCGAGTGCCCGCCGGTGGGCGGCGACACCATGTGGGCCAATATGGTGGTGGCCTACGCCAATCTGCCGGACGACGTCAAAGCCAGGCTCGAGGGCCTGCGCGCGCGCCACAGCATCGAGGCCAGCTTCGGCGCGGCGATGCCGATCGACAAGCGTCTGGCGCTCAAGGCGCAGTACCCGGATGCCGAGCACCCGGTGGTGCGCACCCATCCGGAAACCGGCGAGAAGGTGCTGTTCGTCAATGCCTTCACCACCCACTTCAGCAACTACCACACCCCGGATCGGGTGCGTTTCGGCCAGGACGCCAACCCCGGCGCCAGCGACCTGCTGCGCTACCTGATCAGCCAGGCGTACATCCCCGAGTACCAGGTGCGCTGGCGCTGGCAGCCGGACAGCGTGGCGATCTGGGACAACCGCAGTACCCAGCACTACGCGGTCATGGACTACCCGCCCTGCCATCGCAAGATGGAGCGGGCCGGGATCATCGGCGACAAGACCTACTAACCCTTTCGCCCGTTCCGTCCCTACCGTTGCGGGGCGGGCTACTTTGACAAGACCAAGCGAGGATCCCATGCAATTCTTCGACGATTCGCTGCACCCGGAAAACATGGAAAAGGTGGTGATCACCGTCGCCCCCTACGGCCCCGAGTGGATGCCGGCGGACTTCCCGGAAGACATCCCGGTGACCATGGACGAGCAGATCCAGAAGGCGGTCGACTGCTATGAGGCCGGCGCCACCGTGCTCCACCTGCACGTGCGCGAGCTGGACGGCAGCGGCTCCAAGCGCCTGTCCAAGTTCAACGAGCTGATTGCCGGTGTGCGCGCAGCCGTGCCGGACATGATCATCCAGGTCGGTGGTTCGATCTCCTTCGCCCCGGAAGGCGAGGGCGAGGCGGCCAAGTGGTTGAGCGACGACACCCGCCACATGCTCGCCGAACTGACGCCCAAGCCCGATCAGGTCACCGTGGCGATCAACACCACCCAGATGAACATCATGGAGCTGCTCTATCCGGAGTACCTGGAGGGCACCTCCCTGGCCAACCCGGCGTTCCAGGCCGCCTACAGCGAGATGACCGTGCCGGCCGGCCCGGCCTGGGTCGCCGAGCACCTCAAGCGCCTGACCGCCAACGGCATCCAGCCGCACTTCCAGCTGACCGGCATGCATGCCCTGGAAACCCTCGAGCGCATGGTGCGCAAGGGCCTGTACATGGGCCCGCTGAACCTCACCTGGATCGGCATCGGCGGCGGCTTCGACGGCCCCAACCCGTTCAACTTCTTCAACTTCATCCACCGCGCGCCGGACGGCTGCACCCTCACCGCCGAGTCGCTGCTGAAGAACGTCCTGCCGTTCAACGCCATGGCCCTGGCCATGGGCCTGCACCCGCGCTGCGGCATCGAGGACACCATAGTCGACCAGCACGGCAAGCGCTTCACCTCGGTGCAGCAGATCCAGCAGACCGTGCGCGTGGCCCACGAGCTGGGCCGCGAGATCGCCAGCGGCAAGGAGGCGCGCGAGATCTACCGCATCGGCGTGCAGTACGAGACCGTCGAGCAGACCCTGCTGGCCAACGGCATGGCGCCGAACCGCAAGGCCGGCCAGAAGGGCGTGCCGCAACGCGGTTGATCGACCGAGTCAGTCCCCCTGTCTTGGTCAGGTCCAGGGGGGGAGGGCGATGGCGGCTCGCCGCCAGCACCCGTAGCGAACACGCCAGCCAGCTGGCTGGCGTGTTCGGCTGATGCCGAGGCTTTTGCGATAAAGCTCTTGCCCGGTCGGTAGTCGCGTCCGTCGCCACGTTGGCGGACGCAACGCCGGCCCTCCGCCTCCACAAGAGGTGGCTGAGGAGCTTTTTCCCAAAGGCTTTCACCCTAAAACAATAACGACAGTTCGAGGAGGCAGCATGGCTGCGCATCATATCGCCGACGACATCGAGGACACCTCCCAGGGGATAGCGCGCCGCTATGCCTGGATCGTCTTCGCCCTGACCTTCGGCCTGCTGATCTCCGACTACATGTCGCGGCAGGTGCTCAACGCCGTGTTCCCCAGCCTCAAGGCGGAGTGGGCGCTCTCCGACACCCAGCTGGGCCTGCTCAGCGGCATAGTCGCGCTGATGGTCGGTCTGCTGACCTTCCCGCTGTCGCTGCTGGCCGACCGCTTCGGCCGGATCAAGAGCCTGACCCTGATGGCGGTGGTCTGGAGCCTGGCGACCCTGGGCTGCGCGGTGGCCGAGAACTACCAGCAGATGTTCGTCGCGCGCTTCTTGGTCGGCGTCGGCGAGGCCGCCTACGGCAGCGTCGGCATCGCCGTGGTGGTCTCGGTGTTTCCCCGCGAGATGCGCGCCACCCTGTCCGGCGCCTTCATCTCCGGCGGCATGTTCGGCTCGGTGCTGGGCATGGCCCTGGGCGGCGTGATGGCGCAGCACTTCGGCTGGCGCTGGGCGTTCGCCGGCATGGCGTTCTTCGGCCTGGCGCTGGCGCTGCTCTATCCGATCGTGGTGCGCGAGTCGCGCATCGCCCCGCAGCGTGTGGCCAAGGCAGCCGGCGCGGCGGCACTAAAGGTCGGCCGGCCGCTGCGCACCCTGTATTCCAGCCGTTCGGTACTTTGCGCCTATGTCGCCAGCGGCCTGCAGCTGTTCGTCGGCGGCACCGTGATCGTGTGGATGCCCAGCTACCTCAACCGCTTCTACGGCATGAGCACCGACAAGGCCGGCGCCGTGGCCGCCATCATCGTGCTGTGCAGCGGCGTCGGCATGATTCTCTGCGGCATGCTCAGCGACCGCATGAGCCGCCACGGCCCGGAGCGCAAGATCAGCCTGTGCATGGCCTACTGCCTGGGCAGCTGCCTGCTGCTGTCGCTGGCCTTCGCCCTGCCGTTCGGCACCGCCCAGCTGGCGCTGATCGGCCTGGGCATGGTGATCGCCGCCGGCACCTCGGGCCCGGCCGGCGCCATGGTCGCCAACCTGACCCACTACAAGGTGCACGGCACCGCGTTCGCCACCCTGACCCTGGCCAACAACCTGCTCGGCCTGGCCACCGGCCCGCTGCTGACCGGCAAGGTCTCCGATCTGATCGGCCTGGACAATGCCTTCCAGCTGGTGCCGCTGGTGAGCATCGCCGCCGCCGCGGTGTTCCTCCTGGCGGGGCGCAGCTACCTGGCCGACATGGCGCGACTGAAAGGCGAGGGCGTCGAGGAGAAGGCCGTCGAGGCGGCGGTGGAGGCCCAGGCATGAGCGCCGTATTGCAGGTCGAGGTGTTCTTCGACTTTATCTGTCCCTGGTGCCTGATCGGCAAGCGTCAGCTGGAAAGGGCCCTGCTGCAGCTGCAGCACGAGCGGCCCGGTGTGCGGGTAGAGCAGCACTGGCATGGCGTGCAACTGTTGCCGCACCTGCCGGCCGAGGGCGTGCCCTTTGCCGCCTTCTACCTGGAACGCCTGGGCAGTGCCGAGGCGGTGAGCCTGCGCCAGGCCCAGGTGCAGCGCGCCGCCAACCTCGCCGGGCTGGATCTCGACCTGAGCCGCATCGCGCAGATGCCCAATAGCGCCGACGCCCATCGTCTGCTGGCCTGCGCCGCCGCGCTGGGCCAGCCGGCCCAGCGCGATGCCCTGCTGGAACGCCTGTTTGCCGCCTATTTCCAGCATGGCGAGAACCTCGGCGATGGCGCCACCCTGCTGGCCATCGCCGAGGCCTGCGGCTTCGACACCGCCCAACTGGCGCCGGTACTGCGCGGCAACGGTCAGCCGTACTTCGCGGCGGGAGCGAGTGCGGCCCAGGGCGTGCCTCATTTCATCTTCAACAAGCGCCTGGAAGTATCCGGGGCGCAGTCGGCCAACGCCCTGCTGCTGGCCATGCGCCGGGCCCTGGGCGAGCCCGAGGAGCGCCGGGCATGAGCCGGCGTATCAGCGTCGCCCTGGCGCAGGTGGCCGCCCCCGGGGCGCGCCTGCTGCTCGAAGGCGAGGGCTACAGCCTGGCGCTGTTCAACGTCGAGGGGCAGTTCTACGCCATCGGCGACAGCTGCCCGCACCAGGGCGCCTCGCTGTGCGGCGGCAAGCTGCAGGGGCGGGTGATCCAGTGCGGCGCCCATGGCCTGCGCTTCGACCTGGCCAGCGGCTACCTGCTCAATTCCACCCAGCTGAAAGTGTCCACCTACCCGGTAGAGGTGGACGGCGAGCAACTGCACATCCTCATTCCGCCGCAGGAGTCGGCCCCATGACCGCCATTACCCTGGTCCAGCTCAACGACCGCGTGCGCGAACTGGCGCCGGGCATCTTCGTCAGCCTGGTGGCCGCCGCTGCCGCCACCTTCCTCTCCGAGCATTACGGCGCGCCGGTGATGCTGTTCGCCCTGCTGCTGGGGCTGTCGCTGAACTTCCTCGCCAGCGAGGGCAAGTGCAAGGCCGGCATCGAGTTCACCGCGCGTACCGTGCTGCGCCTGGGCGTGTGCCTGTTGGGCATGCGCATCACCCTGGAGCAGATCGTCGGCCTCGGCTGGAAGCCGCTGGCGCTGGTGGTGGTGCTGGTGCTGTTGACCATCTCGCTGTCGGTGCTGGCGGCCAAGGCGCTGGGCTTCCAGCGCCTGTTCGGCATGCTCACCGGCGGCGCCACCGCCATCTGCGGCGCTTCGGCGGCGCTGGCGCTGGCCGCCGCGCTGCCCAACCACCCGCAGAAGGAGCGCGCCACCCTGTTCACCGTGATCGGCGTGTCGGCGCTGTCGACCCTGGCGATGATCCTCTACCCGATGATCGCCAACTGGTTCGCGCTGTCGCCGGAGCTCGCCGGGGTGTTCCTCGGCGCCACCATCCACGACGTGGCCCAGGTGGTCGGCGCCGGCTACAGCATGTCGGCGGAGACCGGCGACACCGCCACCGTGGTCAAGCTGATGCGCGTGGCCATGCTGCTGCCGGTCATCGTGGTGGCCGCCATGATCACCCGCATGCAGGGCGCCGAGACCGGCGGCCAGCGCCCGCCGCTGCTGCCCTGGTTCGCCGTCGGCTTCCTGATCCTGGCCTGCATCAACAGCACAGGCGTGGTGCCGAGCCTGGTGCAGGGCGGCATCAACGAGCTGTCGCGCTGGTGCCTGGTGGTGTCCATCGCCGCCCTGGGCATGAAGACCCAGCTCAAGGAGCTGGCCACCGTGGGCATCAAGCCGATCCTGCTGATGATCGGCGAAACCGCCTTCCTCGCCGCGCTGGTCCTGGTGCTGTTGCACTGGGGCTGGTGATGCGCCTTCCGAGCCTGCCTAGCCGAGACTTGTCATGAAGCAGAACCCCGAATCCACCGCGACGGAGCCGTCCGCCGAGCAGCCCGTCGCACCCGCGCGCAAGCCGCGCAGCAGCCGCAGCAAGGCGTCGAGCGACGGCAAGGCGAGCAGCAAGAAGGTGGTGCGCAAGGTCGCCAAACCGACCGCCAAGTCGATCGTGCTGGAAACAGCTGGCGAGCTGGCCGAAGCCGCCGAGCGGCACACCCTGGCGGTGACCCCGCTGATCGGCGTGCGCCCAGGCGACCTGCTGGGCGCCGCGGGCACTCTGCTCAAGGCGGTGGCGCGTACCCCGTTCAAGGCCAGCATGCACAGCGGCAACTACCTGCGCGAGCTGTACCGCATCGCCAGCGGCGCGTCCGCGCTGGCGCCGGCGCCCAAGGACAAGCGCTTCGCCGACCCGGCCTGGCACAGCAACCCCTTCCTGCGCGCCCTGGTGCAGAGCTACCTGGCCGGCGAGCGCGAACTCAATGGCTTTATCGAGTCGTCCGACCTGCAGGGCGCCGACAAGGGCCGCGCCCGTTTCGTCGCCTCCCTGCTGGTCGATGCCCTGGCGCCGAGCAACCTGCTGCTGACCAACCCCATGGCGCTGCGCAAGGTGGTCGACACCGGCGGCGCCAGCCTGCTGCAGGGCGGCCGCCAGCTGGCCCGCGACCTGCTGCACAACCGCGGCCTGCCGTCGCAGGTCGACAGCACGCCGTTCAAGCTGGGCGAGAACCTCGCCACGGCCAAGGGCGAGGTGGTGTTTCGCAACAAGATGTTCGAGCTGCTGCAGTTCGCCCCAACCACGCCGAGCGTGTTCAGTCGCCCGCTGGTGATGTCGCCGCCGCAGATCAACAAGTACTACGCCGTCGACCTGTCGCCGGAAAAAAGCCTGATCAAGTGGATCCAGGACAGCGGCGTGCAGCTGTTCGTCATCAGCTGGCGCAACCCCACGGCCAAGCAGCGCGACTGGGGCCTGTCCGACTACGTGCAGTGCCTCGACCAGGCGGTGGACGTGGCGCGGCAGATCACCGGCAGTGCGGACGTCAACATGTGGGGCTCCTGCTCCGGCGGCATCACCCTGGCCGCCTACCTGGGCTGGCTGGCGGCGCGCGGCGAGGGCGCCAAGGTGGCCAACACCAACTGGGCGGTGTGCGTGCTGGACATGCCCGCGGTGATGGACGACACCGGCATTGGCATGATCGCCACCCCGGCGGCGCTGGCCGCGGCCAAGGCGGGCTCGCGGCGCAAGGGCGTGCTCAGCGGCCAGGAAATGGCGCGCATGTTCGCCTGGCTGCGGCCCAACGACCTGATCTGGAACTACTGGGTCAACAACTACCTGCTCGGCAACAAGCCGCCGGCCTTCGACATCCTGGCCTGGAACAGCGACACCACGCGCCTGCCGGCGCAGCTGCACGCCGACTACCTGGACCTGATCGAGCAGAACCCCTTCAGCAACCCGAACCGGCTGTCGATCGGCGGCCTGCCGATCGACATGAGCCAGGTGCAGGTCGGCGCCTATGTGGTCGGCGGCACCACCGACCACATCACCCCCTGGCAGGGCTGCTACGGCACCGCGCGGCTGTTCGGCGAAGGCAGCACCTTCGTCCTGTCCAACGCCGGCCACCTGCAGAGCCTGGTCAACCCGCCGGGCAATCCCAAGGCCTATTTCCATGCCGCCAACGCGGCCCAGCCCGAGGCCGAGGACTGGCTCGAGGCCGCCGGCGAGCGCCAGCAAGGCAGCTGGTGGCCGCACTGGCGGCAGTGGATAGGCCAGCGCTCCGGCGCCAGCCGCAGCGCGCCGAAAACGCTCGGCTCGAAGAAATACCCGGCGCTGTGCGCCGCTCCCGGCACCTATGTGCTGGAGCGCTAGGTTCAGATCAATCCCGAGGTCATCCATGAACAAGCTCTATCCCGATGCCCATGCCGCGCTGGCCGATATAGTCGCCGACGGCATCACCATCGCCTCCGGCGGCTTCGGCCTGTGCGGCATCCCCGAGGCGCTGATCGCGGCGCTGCGCGAGACCGGCAAGACCGGCTTCACCATCATCAGCAACAACTGCGGGGTCGACGACTTCGGCCTCGGCCCGCTGCTCTACAGCCGCCAGATCAAGAAGATGATTTCCTCCTACGTCGGCGGCAACAAGGAGTTCGAGCGCCAGTACCTGGCCGGCGAGCTGGAGCTGGAATTCACCCCCCAGGGCAGCCTGGCCGAGAAGCTGCGCGCCGGCGGCGCCGGCATCCCGGCCTTCTTCACCCGCACCGGCTACGGCACGCTGATCGCCGAGGGCAAGGAAACCCGCCAGTTTGACGGCGACTGGTACGTGATGGAGCGTTCGCTGACCGCCGACCTGGCGCTGATCAAGGGCGCAGTGGCGGACAAGGCCGGCAACCTGATGTTCAACAAGACCGCGCGCAACTTCAATCCGCTGTGCGCTAAGGCCGGGCGGGTGTGCGTGGCCGAGGTGGAGGAGATCGTCGAGGTCGGCGAACTGGGCCCCGACGAGATCCACCTGCCGGGCATCTTCGTGCAGCGCCTGGTGCTCAACGCCCATCCGGAAAAACGTATCGAAGTGCGCACGCTGAGGAGCTGATCATGACCCTGCTAAGTCTGGCGCAACGCGCCACCGACGAAAGCCGCGGCGACACCCACGTGCACCTCGGCATCGGCCTGTCCACGCTGCGCGCCGGCTTCGTCCCCGACAGCATGGATGCCTGGTACCAGCGCAGCCAGCCGCACGTACCGAGCCAGCCGCATAGCGGCGCCCGGCGCCTGGTCGCGCTCGCCCTGACGAACGCCCGGGTGTTCACCGGCACCCTCGGCCTGGCCCTGTGCAATCCGCTGACCGACGGCATCCGCCCGCTGAACCACTGCGACGCCGAGGCCGACGACGCCGACAACCTCCATCTGCCAGGCATCTACACCCAGAGCCTGGTAATCGACGCCAGCCCTGCGCGGCGCAACCCTGAGGACAACTGATCATGGCCTGGACCCGCGAAGAAATGGCGCAGCGCGCCGCCGCCGAGCTGCAGGACGGCTTCTACGTCAACCTCGGCATCGGCCTGCCGACCCTGGTGGCCAACCATATCCCCGAAGGCATGGAGGTCTGGCTGCAGAGCGAGAACGGCCTGCTCGGCATCGGCCCCTTCCCCGGTGAGGAGGAGATCGACGCCGACCTGATCAACGCCGGCAAGCAGACCATCACCACGCTGCCCGGCAGCAGCTTCTTCGACAGCGCCGAGAGCTTCGCCATGATCCGTGGCGGCCATATCAACCTGGCCCTGCTCGGCGCCATGCAGGTGGCCGAGAACGGCGACCTGGCCAACTGGATGATCCCCGGCAAGATGGTCAAGGGCATGGGCGGCGCCATGGACCTGGTGGCCGGAGTCAAGCGCGTGGTGGTGATCATGGAGCACTGCGCCAAGGGCGGCGCGCACAAGATCCTCGAACGCTGCGACCTGCCGCTGACCGGCGTCGGCGTGGTCGACCGGATCATCACCGACCTGGCCGTGCTGGATATCACCGCGACCGGCCTCGAGCTGGTGGAGATGGCCCCCGGGGTGGACTTCGAGCAACTGCAGGCGGCCACCGGCTGCGCGATCCGCCGCCACTAACCGCCACGCCCTGTTCTCTCGGGTCAGGGCGTGACCCGCTCCGGCGTGACGCTCCGGAGCGTTTGCGGCGACTGCGCGAGCGGCTCGCCGCCTTTTAACTCGTGGTGGCGGCGCTCGTCTTGCGTTCGGCGAGGAGAGTGCGTCCACCCGCGCCGGGCTGCGCGGTTGCGCGCGCCGGGTGCTAAAGAGCTGGTCAATCCGGGGGGCACCGCCCTGGATGCTTCGCGGCGGCTGGGGTAGCAGCCGTCCGCTTTTTTATTCCACCTCCGCGGCGGCTGCGCCGGCCGCCGCGGACGCGCCTGTCGCTGGCAGGTGCAGAGCCGCTTAGCCCGATAACAATTAGAACGAGGTTAGGACCATGCGCAGAGTCATCCGGCTTTTCCTGCTGCCCTTGTTGTGTGCCCCGCTATTGGCCGCCGCCCAGCCCCAGCCGTTGAGCGAGCTGAGCGCGCGCGGCCAACTGCTCTGCGCCAGTGCCCTGCTGTACTTCAATCCGGCCGAGCGGGCGCCGGATCCGCGCAGCCTGACGGCCGTCTACCACCATCTGCACAGCCTGCAGATCCAGGTCCTGCAACTGGGCCAGCCGCCCGCGCTGGTCGAGCCGCTGACGGCCATGCAGCGCAGCTTCGCCAGGCTCGACGCCCTGCCGCGCCAGCAGCGTCAGGCCTATCCGCAGCTGCTGGAGCAGTTGCTGGGCCAGCAGCTCGCCCTGCAACAGGCGGCCACCCAGGTATTGACGCCGGCCGAGGTCGTTGCCGAGCCTGCGACCTCGGCGCAGTTGCTGGGGCAACAGAGCCTGGATCTGGCCAGCCTGCTGCTGGATTACCAGATAGGTCATTACCCCTGGCCGTCCGGCGTGCCTGCGGCCTTCGCCCGGGTCTCGCCGCAGGCGCTCGACCAGATGCTAGAAGCGCGCTTCGCGCAGCTGCGCCTGCTGCTGCCCGAGCATGCCGAGACGCTGGCCAAGATCCGCAGCAGCTACCTGTTCGTCCGCCCGTTGCTGCAGGAGCCGGGGGCGCGCGGGCAGGGCGGGGCGGAGTTCTACCTCAGCCGCGCCGTGCTCGATCTCGACGAGCTGGCCGCGAGCCTGCGCCAGCCTAGGCCCTGAACCGGCAGTGTCTGCCCGCGCCCGCCGGTTGCCACGGCGCGCCAGCTCTGCGCGGCTTCAGCTGCCCTTGCGCGAGCCCACCTGGTGCTGCTCGCGCCAGGTCGCCGGCGGCATGCCGAACTGCGAGATGAACCAGCGGGTGAAGGAGCTGGGCAGCGAGTAGCCGAGCATGTCGGCGATGCGCGCCAGCGAATAGCCGGGGTTCTCCAGATAGCGGATCACCAGTTCGCGGCGCACGCTGTTGATCAGCTCGCTGAAGGTGGTGCCGCCGTCCTCCTCCAGGCGCCGCTGCAGGGTGCGCACGTTCATGCCCTGGGCCTGGGCGATCTGTTCGATGGTGGCGCGGCCCATGGGCAGCAACAGGTAGATGGCCTTGCGCACGTCCAGGGTCAGCGAGTGTTCGCCGGAGCCCTGCAGCGAGTCCAGGTAGCGCTGGGCGTGGCGGGCCATGGCGGCATTGGCCAGCGGGTTGGCGGTATCCAGGTTGGTCGAGGGGCAGACGATGCCGTTGAATTCGCTGCCGAACTCCAGGGGGCAGGCGAACATGCGCCGGTGCACGGCGAGATCCGCCGGGGCCTCGTGGCTGAAGTTGACGCTGATCGGGTGCCAGTGCGCGCCGAGCAGGGCGGCGCAGAAGCGGTACATCACGCCGATGGCCAGTTCGATGGCCTGGCGACTGTGGCTGGGGTATTCGCTGACCACTTCCTCGCGAATCAGCACCGTCTTGCCGGCCTCCTCGATATAGATCGCCAGCGAGTCGTTCATCAGGTGGCGGTACTGCACGATCACCTGCAACGCATCGCGCAGGCTGTGCTGGTGGCTGAGCAGCAGGCTGACCTCGCCGAAGTCGGAGAGCTGGCGCAGCTCGGCCATGCGCAGGCCGAGGGTTTCGCAGCCGCTTTCGCGGGCGGAATCTTCCATCAGGCGGATGGCCGCCTCGACCGGTATGCGCTGGTCGGGGTCATTGAGCATGGCCTGCGTCAGGCCCGCCTGGGCCATCAGCACGCGGGTATTGAGGCCGTATTGGCGCGCCACTTCCAGGTAGTTGGTCAATACGGCGGCACGGGCTTGGGCAGTCATGCAGGGGCTCGCTCTCGGGGCGGCTCTGGCTGGCCGCGGGGCTTGGACAGGCCTCTAGCTTATAGAACCTTAGTCATGAAATGAAAAGTGCCTGGCAGCCAAAGCGAAGCCGCTGCGGGGGCGAGCTCCTACTATCCTGGCCGGTCTGCCGGGCATTCGCGCCCGGCATCGCCGCCCCGAGACTGGCGCTTGCGGCACTGCTCCTGTCGCTCTGGCCCGCACTGGCGCGGCGCAGTTGCAGCGGTCCGCACAGCCGGTGCGGCACAACCACGCGTAGGAGCAACCATGCGAGTCAACATGCCGCTCAGTGGCCGCGAATGTACTTATCCGGCCGACCAACGTCTGATTTCCACCACCGATCTCAGGGGGTTGATCACCTCCTGCAACGACGAGTTCGTCGCCGTCAGTGGCTTCAGCCGCGAGCAACTGATCGGCAGCCCGCACAATCTGGTGCGCCATCCGGAGATGCCGGCGCAGGTCTTCGCGCAGATGTGGGAGTACCTCAAGGCCGGCAAGAGCTGGATGGGCATCGTCAAGAATCGCTGCAGCAACGGCGATCACTACTGGGTCAACGCCTATGTCACGCCGATCCTCGAGCAGGGCCGGGTGGTGGGCTACGAGTCGGTGCGGGTCAAGCCGGACGCCGATCAGGTGCGCCGCGCCGATGCGCTGTACGCCCGCTTGAACCAGGGCCGCGCGGCGGCCTCGCTGGGCGAACGCCTCGGCGTGGCGGCGCGCTTTCTGCTGCTGCCGCTGCTCGGCGCGGGGCTGGGGCCCTGGCTGTTCGTCGAGGATCACGCCGGCCTGGGCATGGCCCTGGTGATCGCTCTGTCGCTGGCACAGACCCTGGCCACCCTGGGCTTCGTCAAGCGCGCCCTGCGCCGGGTCGCCCTGGCGGCGCCCAAGGCCTTCGACAGCGAGCTGGTGGCGCGCACCTACACCGACGACAGCGGCGCGGTGTCGCGGCTGCAGCTGGCGCTGATCAGCGAGGGCGCGCGCATCCGTACCGCGCTCGGCCTGCTCGGCGACCAAGCCACGCGCACCGCCCGCCAGGCTTCGCAGAACGGCCAGCTGGTGCAGCAGGCCGAGCGGGCGTTGCAGGCGCAGCGGATCGAGGCCGACATGGCCGCCACCGCCATGCAGCAGATGGCTGCCTCGATCGGCCAGGTCGCCGTGCACGTGCAGCAGACCGCCGCGGAGGCGCGCCAGGTCAATCGGCTGTCGCAAGGCGGCAGCAGCCAGGCCCGGCAGAGCCGTGCGGTGGTGGAGAAGCTGGCGCATACGGTGGACGGCATCAGCGCCTCGGTGGCCGGTCTGGCCGGCGAGGCGCAGTCGATCCAGCAGGCGGCCAACATGATTCGCAGCATCGCCGAGCAGACCAATCTGCTGGCGCTCAACGCGGCCATCGAGGCGGCCCGCGCCGGCGAGCAGGGCCGCGGCTTTGCCGTGGTGGCCGACGAGGTGCGGGCACTGGCGTCGAAGACCCAGGAGTCCACCGAGGCGATCCAGGGCATCATCGCCAGCCTGCAGCAGGTGGCGGCCCAGGCGGTGCAGATCGCCCGCCAGGGCAGCGAGGAAGCGCGGGCCGGGGTGGCCTGGGTGAGCGAAACCGAACAGGCGCTGGACGCTATCACCACCGCCGTCGAGCGCATCCACCAGATGGCCGAGCAGATGGCCGCCGCCGCCGAGCAGCAGAATCTGGTGGCCGAGGACGTTTCCCGGCAGATCGGCAATATCTCCACGGCCTCCGAGCAGAATGCCGAGGTCACCGCGCGCTCCGCGTACCTGGGCGGCGAGCTGGAGGCCACCGCGCACGCCCTGCATGCGCTGGTCGCGCGCTTCGATACCTGAGCGGCCGCCGCCGGCATAACCCTGCCCGGCGATCTGAAACCCCTTCGTGAGGCTGGCGCGCGCCCGGTCAAGCTGCGCGGCGCCGTTGCCGGCCTGGGCGCGTCGCCGCTGGCCCGAGTACGGCCGCCGGGAAACGGCTTTTCGGGAGGCTGTGCGGCGTCATTCGGAGGGGCATTTCGCCCCTGTCATCAAATGAGAAATGGCTGACGCCAAATGTGAAGCGGGGTAGGTGGGGGCTCTTTACTGTTATCTCCAACGACTCTCCGGCTACCTGTAAAGCCGGAGCCAACTGCAAAGGTGTCGATGTGGACAAGCTGCAAACCCATGCCACGGTGCTGATCGTTCCCGGTCTGCGCGAACACGTGCCGCAACACTGGCAAACCCTGCTGCAAGCCAAGCTGAGCAAGGTGCGTTCGGTGCCCCCGCTGCAGGCTGACAAGCTCAGCTGCGCGGCCCGGGTCGAGGCCATCCAGCGCGAGCTGGAGCAGATCGACGGGCCGGTGATCCTGGTCGCCCACAGCGCCGGCGTGCTGATGGTGGCGCACTGGGCGGCCCGCTACAGCCGGCCGATCCAGGGCGCCCTGCTGGCCACCCCGCCGGACCTGCAGGCCAGCTGGCCGCAGGGCTATCCGACGCCGGACAGCCTGCGCGCCCATGGCTGGGACCCGCTGCCGAATGGTCGCCTGCCCTTTCCCAGCATCGTCGCGGCGAGCAGCAACGACTACCTGGCCAGCCTGGAAGCCGCCTGCCACCTGGCCGAAGGCTGGGGCAGCCAGCTGGTCAATCTCGGCGCGGTCGGCCACCTCAACCCGGCTTCGGGCTACGGCGAGTGGCCGCGGGCCGAGGAATTCATTCGCGAACTGGATTGTTGAGGCGCGCGGCTCTTGGGAGCCGCGTCGCCCAACGCTGCGAACAGCCGCCGGCTGAGCCGCAGCATGAGAACTCGCACCCTTGCTATACCGGATGTGAGCCGTTGTTAGAGCCACAAACACAACAAGCGGAGACAACGCATGTACAACAATAAGAATCACGCTACTCGGCCCTTGCGGCGCAGCCTGCTGGCCACGGCGATCCTCGCCGCTTCCATGCCGGCCGCCCATGCCGTCGAAGTCGACCTGGGCAGCGAGGACTGGGCCGTACGCTTCGACAACACGGTCAAGTACAACTACGGCGTACGCACCGAGAGTGCCGATAAGCGCATGCTGGCCACGCCGAACAACAACGACGGCGACTACAACTTCCGCAAGGCCGGCACCAATATCACCAACCGCGTCGACCTGCTCACCGAGCTCGACGTGGTCTACCAGAACCGCATGGGTTTCCGCGTCAGCGCCGCGTCCTGGTACGACAAGGCCTACGACAACACCGGCTCCAACTCCAACCCCTTCGTCAACGGCAACGACGCGGCCAGCGGCATGACCACCCAGCACCCGCTGGTCGGCCCCTTTGCCAGCGCCGACGGCCTGGGCAACGGCAATCCGCACCTGAGCCGCTACGCCAAGCGCTACTACAGCGGCCCGTCCGGCGAGATCCTCGACGCCTTCGTGTTCTACAGCACCGAGGTCGGCGAGGAGTCGCTGCTGAGCCTCAAGGCCGGCCAGCACAACGTGTTCTGGGGCGAGACCATTCTCAACCCGGTGCACTCGCTGAGCTACGGCCAGTCCGGCCTGGACCTGGCCAAGCTCGCCGCCTCGCCGGGCACCGAGGCCAAGGAGCTGTTCATGCCGCGCAACCAGCTCTCCACCAGCTTCACCCTGAATTCCGAGTGGACCTTCGGCGCCCAGTACTTCTTCGACTGGGACGCCGCCCGCCTGCCCGAGGCCGGCACCTACTACGGCACCTCCGACCTGCTCGGCGAGGGTGCGCAGTCCTTCCTGCTCGGCCACACCGCCACCCCGCCGGGCTTCCTCGGCCAGGACGCGCTGACCAACGTGCGCCGCGGCGACGACAACACGCCGAACGACAGCGGCGACTGGGGCCTGATGGCCAAGTGGGCGCCGGAGTGGCTCGACGGTACCCTGGGTTTCTACTACCGCCGCACCTCCGACATCCTGCCGCAGGCGGTGCTGGATGCGCGCTCGTTGTCGCTGACCCAGGGTAGCTGCGTGGTGGCGCCGGGCGGCGTGGTCAGCGTGCAGGGCACCGGCGTCTGCCGCCTGGTCGATTCCCTGGCCGGCACCAGCTACAACCTGTCCTACGGCGACGACATCGACATCTACGGCCTGAGCCTGTCCAAGGAGTTCGCCGGGGTCAGCGTCGGCAGCGACCTGAACATCCGCAAGAACATGCCGCTGTCCAGCATCCCGGCCATCGTCAGCGCCACCGGCCCGGGCGGGCTGGCCGCCGGTCTGGGGGCGCTGCCGCCGCGCAGCGCCGGTTCCGGCGTGGTCACCGACCTGCCGGGCGAGGGCGACAGCATGGCCGCCACCGGCGACACCCTGCACTGGACCCTCAACGGCCTGCTGGCCATCGCCGAGACGCCGCTGTTCGACTCCGCGACGCTGCTGGGCGAGCTGTACTACAGCAACCTGCTGTCGCTCGATAGCAAGAACGAGGCGCTGTACAAGGGCAAGGACACCTATCGCGGCATCGACAAGCCGACCCGCGACAACTGGGGCCTGGCGGTCAACTTCACGCCGACCTGGTACCAGGTGTTCCCGGGCGTGGATCTCAGCGCGCCGATGTCGATCAACGTCGGCCTCGACGGCGTCTCGCCGGTGGTCGCCGGCGGCGCCGAGGACACCGGCAACTACGCGGTGGGCGTGAGCGCGGCCATCTACAACCAGTACTACGTCGACCTCAAGTACGTCGATTCCTTCGGCGATTCGGCCAAGTGCGAGGACGGCGCGACCGATGGCGCGACCCCCAACGCCCTGGACGGTACCGAGCGTTACACCTGCTACGCCGGCGGCTATGCCTCCTTCTCCGGCGGTGGGGCCACCGGCGAAGACCGGGGTGCGCTCTATCTGACTTTCAAGACCACCTTCTGATCTATGAATTGCCCAGCTTACGAGCAGGAGTACACCCAATGAAATTCGTGAAAACCCTACTGGCTGCCTCCCTGGCACTGGTCGTTGCGCAGGCCCAGGCCGCGGTATCCGCCGACGAGGCCGCCAAGCTCGGCCAGAGCCTGACCCTGGTCGGTGCCGAAAAGGCCGGCAACGCCGACGGCTCCATCCCGGCTTTCGAGGGCGGCCTGAGCACCGCCCCGGCAGGCTTCAAGAATGGCGACACCGTGCGCCCCGATCCCTTCGCCGGCGAACAGCCGCTGCTGGTGATCGACGGCAAGAACGCCGATCAGTACAAGGACCAGCTGACCGCCGTGACCTACGAACTGGCCAAGCGCTACCCGAGCTTCCGCGCCGAGGTCTACCCCAGCCACCGTACCGCGACCATGCCCCAGGCGCTGCTGGACAACACGCTGAAGAACGCTACCGGGGCCAAGTCGCTGGAAGGCGGCAACGCCATCGAGAACGTGCTGCCGGGCATTCCCTTCCCGATTCCGCAGTCCGGCGCCGAGGCCATGTGGAACCACCTGCTGCGCTTCCAGGGCGCCGGTTACACCACCAAGTACGACTCCTGGAACGTCGATGCCGCCGGCGTCGCCACCCTGGCTACCACCGGCACCGCGTTCAACGCCTTCCCCATCTATGAAGACGCGAACAAGGTGATCGACGCCAAGGACACCTACTTCCAGACCAAGCTGTACTACAGCGGCCCGGCCCGCCGCGCCGGCGAGTCGCTGATGCTCAAGGACGCCGCCAACCCGCTGGAGCAACCGCGCCGCGCCTGGCAGTACCTGCCGGGCGTACGCCGGGTCAAGCTGGCACCGAACCTGGCCTACGACACGCCGAACCCGGGTACCGCCGGCTCCGGCACCTACGACGACATCTATGTGTTCAACGGTGCGCTGGATCGCTACGACTGGAAGCTGGTCGGCAAGCAGGAAATGTTCGTGCCCTACAACACCTACAAGCTCACCTATATCAAGGACCCCAAGCAGCTGACCACGCCCAATCACCTGGCGCCGGAGTTCGTGCGCTGGGAGAAGCATCGCGTGTGGGTGGTCGAGGGCACGCTGAAGGCCGGCGCTCGCCACATCTATGCCAAACGCCGCTTCTACCTCGACGAGGACAGCTGGAACGCCCTGGCCTCCGACCAGTACGACGCCGGCGGTCAGCTGTACCGCGGCTCCTTCAGCTTCCTGACCCAGAGCTACGACGTCGCTACGCCCAACACCGCGCCCCACGTCATCTATGACCTGGTCGGCGGCAGCTACAACATCAACGGCGTGGTCGGCCCGTACGGCGGCATCAAGTACATCGAGCCCCTGTCCAAGGCCCAGTGGTCGCCCGAGGCGCTGGCCGGCGCCGGTATCCGCTGAGGGTCGCCGACCGGGCAGTGCCCGGCCGGCGCTGAGCGCCCGCGGTCGGCGACGACTGCGGGCTGGTTTTTCCGGCCCTGCTAGCCGCTGCGGTGCAGCCAGGCGGGGCCTTCTTTCTCACGAGGAACGCGCTATGCGTGCAATCCGACGCTACCTGCAGTTGGCGCTGGGCGCCTGGCTGGCGCTGCAGAGCAGTGCCTGGGCCAGCGACTACGTCGACGTGCTGGACCTGCCGGCCAAGCCCAGTGCGCTGGCCGTGCACAGCCCGCTGCTGGACGTCGCCCGCGCCGGCGACCGACTGGTGACGGTCGGCCAGCGTGGCCACATTCTCTATTCCGACGACGACGGCCAGCACTGGCAGCAGGCCCAGGTGCCGGTCAGCGTCGATCTCAATGCCGTGCATTTCGCCAGCCCGAGCCTGGGCTGGGCGGCGGGCAACGACGGCGTGATCCTGCACAGCGCCGACGGCGGCCTGACCTGGCGCAAGCAGCTCGATGGCCGGCAGATCGGTGCCCTGGTGCACGACCACTACAGCACCCTGGCCGCCGCCGAGCCCGAGAACGAAGAGTGGGCTGCACTGGCGGCCGAAGGCGAGCGTCTGATCGAGCAGGGGGCCGACAAGCCCTTTCTCGACCTCTGGTTCGCCGACGCCCGCAACGGCTTCGCCGTGGGCGTGTTCAACCTGATTCTCGCCACCCGCGACGGCGGCCAGACCTGGCTGCCGCTGCAGGATCGCAGCGACAACCCCATGGGCCTGCATCTGACCGCCCTGGGCTACACCGGCGATGCGCTGTACCTGGTCGGCGAGCAGGGCCTGCTGCGCCGCTGGGACGCCGCCGGCCAGCGCTTCGTCGCCCTGGACAGCCCCTACGAGGGCACCTACTTCGGCGTCATCGGCAAGCCCGGCGAGGTGCTGGTCTATGGCCTGCGCGGCCACGTGTTCCGCAGTCGCGACGCTGGCCAGAACTGGCGCGAGCTCGACAGCGGACTGCAGGTCAGCATCACCGCCGCCGCCCGCGACCGCGCCGGGCGCTACCAGCTGTTCACCCAGGCCGGGCACCGTCTGCAGGTCGAGGAGGGCCGCGAGCTGCGCCTGATCCCGCAGCAGAGCCAGTCGCCGGTGGCCGGCGCCGCGCTGTCCGCCCAGCACGATCTGGTGCTGGTGGGCAGCCGCGGCGTACGCAGCCTGTCCGGCGAATAACCCCCCACATCCGAGCGAGTACCCTGTCATGGGCAATATCAAGCAAGACACCATGCCGGTGATCCGCGATGTTCGCGATTTCGACACGAACACTGGCAACCTGCTGGAACGCATGGTGTTCAACCATCGCGTGCCGTTCATCCTGCTCATGGCGCTGGTCACCCTGGTGCTGGGCTACATGGCGGTGACCCGCCTGGAGCTGCGGCCCAGCTTCGAGAAGATGATTCCGCAGAGCCAGCCCTACATCCAGAACTTCCTGGAGAACCGCGCCTCGCTGCGCGGCCTGGGCAACTCGGTGCGGGTGGTGGTGGAGAACAGCGAAGGCGACATCTTCGACCCCGAATACCTGGAGACGCTCAAGCAGGTCGGCGACAAGCTGTTCCTCACCCCGGGCGTCGACCGCGCCTGGATGAAATCGCTGTGGAGCCCGGCGGTGCGCTGGACCGAGGTCACCGAGGAAGGCTTCCAGGGCGGCCCGGTGATGCCCGACAACTACGCCGGCAAGCCCGAGGACATCGAGCAGCTGCGGCAGAACATTGTCCGCGCCGGCATAGTCGGCAGCCTGGTGGCCAACGACTTCAAGTCGAGCATGATCGTGGTGCCGCTGCTCGACCGCGACACCGCCACCGGCCAGGGCATCGACTACCACCAGTTCTCCAAGGTGCTCGAGGAGCAGCTGCGCGACCAGATCGAGTTCGCCGGCGACAGCGCCGCGCGCCAGGCCGGCGAGGAGGGCAGCGGCAAGTACAAGGTCCGCGTGATCGGCTTCGCCAAGCTGGTGGGCGACCTGATCGACGGCCTGATCCAGGTGATGCTGTTCTTCGCCCTGGCGGTGGCCAGCGCGCTGCTCATCATCCTGCTCTACACCCGCTGCATCCGCAGCACCCTGCTGGTGATCCTGTCCTCGCTGGTGGCGGTGGTCTGGCTGCTGGGCATCATCGCCTGGCTGGGCTATGCCATCGACCCCTACACCGTGCTGGTGCCCTTCCTGGTGTTCGCCATCGGCGTGTCGCATGCCTCGCAGAAGATGAACGGCATCATGCAGGACATCGCCCGCGGCACCCACAAGCTGGTGGCGGCGCGCTACACCTTCCGCCGCCTGTTCGTCGCCGGGGTCGCCGCGCTGCTCTCCGATGCGGTGGGCTTCGCCGTGCTGATGCTGATCGACATCCCGGTGATCCAAGACCTGGCGATCACCGCCAGCATCGGCGTGGCCGTGCTGATCTTCAGCGCGCTGCTGCTGATGCCGGTGGCACTGTCCTACGTCGGCGTCGGCGAGAAGGCCGCCGCGCGGGCCCTGCGCATCGATACCCGCGCCTCCCAGCACCGCGGCTTCGGCCGCCTGTGGGACCTGCTCGACCGTTTCACCAGCCGCAAGTGGGCCACCGGCGCGGTGCTGGTAGCGGCCCTGCTGGGCATCGGCGGCTTTATGGTCAGCCAGCAACTGAAGATCGGCGACCTCGACAGCGGCGCCCCGGAGCTGCACCAGGACTCGCGCTACAACCGCGACAACGCCTACATCACCAGCCACTACGCGCTGTCCAGCGACCTGTTCGCGGTGATGATCAAGACCGCGCCGGAAGGCTGCCTGAACTACCAGACCCTGGTCCTGGCCGACCGCCTGGCCTGGGAGCTGCAGCAGCACCCGTCGGTGCAGACCACGGTGTCGCTGGTCAATGCGGTGCGCCAGATCACCGCCGGCAGCTTCGAGGGCAACCCCAAGCTGGCCAGCGTCCAGCGCAACCAGGACATGCTCAACTACGCGGCGCAGCAGGCCTCGGTCAACGCCCCGGAGCTGTTCAACACCGACTGCTCGCTGATGCCGGTGATCGCCTTCCTCAAGGATCACAAGGCCGAGACCCTGGACGAGGTGGTGGCCATCGCCGACCAGTTCGCCCGCGACAACAGCACGCCCGAGCGCCAGTTCCTGCTCGCCGCGGGCAGCGCCGGCATCGAGGCGGCGACCAACATCGTGGTGCGCGAGGCCAACCGCACCATGCTGCTGTACGTCTACCTGGCGGTGGCGCTGTTCTGCCTGTTCACCTTCCGCAGCTGGCGCGCGACCCTGGTGGCGCTGCTGCCGCTGATGCTCACCTCGATCCTCTGCGAGGCGCTGATGGTGGCCATGGGCATAGGGGTGAAAGTGGCGACCCTGCCGGTGATCGCCCTCGGCGTGGGCATCGGCGTGGACTACGCGCTGTACCTGCTCAGCGTGCAGCTGCATTACCAGCGCCAGGGCATGTCGCTGGCCGATGCCTACCAGAACGCCGTGGCCTTCACCGGCCGGGTGGTGGGGCTGGTCGGCATCACCCTGGCTGCCGGGGTGATTACCTGGGCCTGGTCGCCGATCAAGTTCCAGGCCGACATGGGCATCCTGCTGGCCTTCATGTTCCTGTGGAACATGCTGGGCGCGTTGATTCTGATCCCGGCGCTGTCGCACTTTTTGCTCTCGGGCAAGGGCGTGGCGCAGCCCGTCGCGCAGCCCGAGCCCAGCGCCAGCGGAGCCTAGCGATGGGCGGCGCAGCCTGGTGGCCAGGGCTGCGCCCACGCGGAGTCGCAGGCTAGGCGCGGAGTTGCCCGCGATGCTTGCGGCTGAAGTCGCTCCTGCAGCGGTCGGGGGGCGCATCGACAGTTCGCCTGCACGGAGCTTTTTCGTGGCAGGCGGGGGTGGGCGGCTTGCGCCAATATCTGCAGCCTGGCCCTGGCCGGGGGATCCGCTTACCCCTGCGTCGCTCGCGTCGTTCCTGTCCCGGTACCTGTCGGCGGCTGTCTCAGCGACATGCTGCTTCCTCCTTTTATGCAACCTGCAATGAGAGCGAGGGCAGGGTGGCTGCACGTCGCTGTGGCGGGGGCCGGCTGCCACAGGTTTCTGACATTTCCCAATGGTGCGCAGCTCTTTCGGCGTCGCCGCGGTCGTGCTGTATGGTCGGATGGTATGGCAGCGCTGGCGGGCGGGGTTTACGGTGGCGGGCAGGACATAATAAAGTACTTTGCATGCAAAGTTATCAGGGGTGTTCTGCACAAGGTTATGAGCGCAGCGGTGCGGCTTGCTAAAGTTGCAGGCCGCGCAGGCTTGAGCCAATAACAGTGAAAACAACAACGAATGAAAAAGCATCTGAATGATCAGCTGTACGAAATCATCGCCTCGAGCATCAAGAAGGGCAGGCTGAAGAAGGGCACGCTGCTGCTCGAGGGGCCCCTGGCCGAACTGTTTGGCGTCAGTCGTTCGCCCGTGCGGCAGGCGTTGCTGAGCCTGCATCAGGGTGGCCTGATCTGTACGTTCGAGGGGCGTGGCTATCTGGTCGGCAAGGAGCCGGGCGCAGTGCTCAAGCGCAAGCTCGACAGCAGCGATTTCAAGCTCAGCGAAGGTAGCACGACGACCCCCAGGAAGACGGAAACCTGGAAGTCGGTCTACGACCGTATCGAGCGCGATCTGCTGCATCAATCGCTGTTCGGCAGCTACCGCATCAACGAGCTGGAGTTGTCGCGCCACTACTCGATCAGTCGCACGGTCTCCAGCCAGGTGCTGACGCGCTTGTCGCTGATGGGGCTGGTGGAGCGGGACGAGCGTTCGCGCTGGCAGCTGACCCAGTGGGACGAGGCGCGGCTGGGCGAACTCTACGAGGTGCGTCGCCGTCTCGAACCCTACGTGCTGATGCGCGCCGCCGAGTTTCTCCGGCAGGAGCAACTGGAGGGCTACATTGATCGCCTGCACCAGGCGATGAGCGCCTATCCGAACATGGACAGTCGCCAGTTCGACGATCTGGAAAGCGACCTGCACATCGAAACTCTCGGCTGCTGCCCCAACCGGCAGATGTTGCAGATCCTGCGGCGTACCCACTCGTTGCTGCTGTCGGGTAAGCACATCCTGCTGGACAAGAGCTACTTCCCCGATGAAGAACCCTTCTTCCGTGAGCACCTGAGCATCTTCGAGAATCTGCACGCCGGGCGGGCCGACCTGGCGGCGCGGAGCATGGAGGAGCACCTGGTTACCGCCGAGCGCAAGGTCAAGCAACGCGTGGCGTTCTTCCGCGAGCACAACCGCATCGCGGCCGTGCCCTACCTGGAGTTGCAGGACTGAGGGGCGGTCAGGTGATCGCACCCACCTGCCACGGCACGAACTCGTTGTCACCGTAGTTGTACAGCTCGCTCTTGGACGGCTCGCCCGAGGCGATCTCGATGAGGATGTCGAAGATCTTCTGCCCGGCTTCGGCGATGCTCAGTTCGCCGTCGACGATACCGCCGCAGTTGATGTCCATGTCCTCTTCGAGCTTGCGGAACATCTCGGTGTTGGTGGCCAGCTTGATGCACGGCGCGGGTTTGAAGCCGGATACCGAACCGCGCCCGGTGGTGAAGCAGATCATGTTGGCGCCGGAGGCCACCTGGCCGGTCACCGACACCGGATCGTAGCCGGGGCTGTCCATGAACACGAAGCCGCGCTCGGTGATCGGCTCGCCCCACTCGTACACGCCGTTGAGCGAACTGGTGCCACCCTTGGCCGCCGCGCCGAGGGATTTTTCCAGGATGGTGGTCAGGCCGCCGGCCTTGTTGCCCGGCGAGGGGTTGTTGTTCAGCTCGGCACCGTTGATGCGCGTGTATTCCTCCCACCAGGTCAGGCGGTCGAGCAGCTTCTGGCCGACTTCATGGCTGATCGCACGGGCAATCAGCAAGTGCTCGGCGCCGTAGATTTCTGGCGTTTCGCTGAGGATTGCGGTGCCGCCGTGCTGCGCCAGCAGGTCTGCTGCGTAGCCCAGCGCTGGATTGGCGGTGATACCGGAATAACCGTCGGAGCCGCCGCACTGCATGCCGACCATGATGTGCTCGACACTCTCCGACGTGCGTTCCAGGCGGCCGATGGCGTCAAGCATCTCAGTCACCTGCTCGATGGCGCGGGCGATGCTGGCGCGGGTACCGCCGGCATTCTGGATGTTGAAGACGCGGAAGTTCGGGCCTTCGCTGATGTTGTAGCGCTTCATCAGCGAGCTGATCTGGTTGGTCTCACAACCCAGGCCGATGACCAGCGCACCCGCGATATTCGGGTTGCAGGCGTAGCCCCAGATGCTGCGTTCGAGGAACTTGAAGCCTTCCGATTCGGTATTGATCGCACAGCCGCTGCCATGGGTCAGCGCCACCACGCCGTCGATGTTGTAGCGCTTGAGCAACTCCGAGCCGTTGAAGTGCGCGGCGACTGCGCGCGACACGGTTGCCGAGCAGTTCACCGTGGACAGGATGCCGATGTAATTGCGCGTGCCGACGCGGCCATCCGGGCGGCGGTAGCCCATGAAGCGGCGACGCTGCTCCGGCGGCAGTACCGGGGTGCGAGCGATGGGGGGCGGCAGCGTGCTGTTGGTGTGGCTTTCCGGCATCGACACGTTGTGGGTATGTACGTGGGCGCCGGCGGCGATGGCCTGGCTGGCCAGGCCGATGACCTGACCGTACTTGAGCACGGCTTCGCCGGCGGCGATGGCGCGGCGGGCAATCTTGTGCCCGGCGGGGATGTCGTCCTGGGCCTCCAGGCCAAGGCTCTCGACACGACTGCCGCGAGCCAGGGCGCGGCGTGCGACGGCCACGGAATCTTGATCGCTGAGGATAACCACGGTCGGGCTATTGGTGATGAGTTGCATGGCGCGTTCTCGTTGTTGTTGTGATCGTCTGGCCAAGATACTGACAAAAATGAACATTGCACGCAATAATTTACGGTGTTAGTGTCATTGCCACACAGCTGCTCGGCAGCCACAAAAACAACAATGTGAGGCCTTCCTGATGGACCGTTGCCATCTCTCGGGGCACGTCGGCAATCAGCCGTTTCCCTGTCCGGTTTTCCCCGCCTTCCGTCGCTGGGGCGCGCGTCATGCATAAGCTCATCGAGGGTTACTTCACCCTGCTCAAGGTGCTCGGAATCATCTGCCTGATCACCATGGTGGTGCTGGTATTCGGCAACGTCGTGCTGCGCTACGCCTTTAACGACAGCATCCTGGTGTCCGAGGAAGTCTCGCGCTGGGCCTTCGTCTGGCTGACTTTTCTGGGCGCGGTGATCCTGCTGCGCGACCGTGGCCACATGGGTGTCGACCTGGCCCTGCGAGCCCTGCCGCGTTGGGGTGAGAGAGGCTGCCTGATCCTTTCGCAGCTGCTGATGCTGGCCTGTTCGGGGTTGTTCTTCTGGGGCAGCTGGCAGCAGGTGCAGATCAACTGGAGCATGCCGTCACCGGTCACCGGCTGGTCGATGGGCCTGTTCTACGGCACGGGCGTGTTCTTCGGCTTGTCGGCCTGCGCCATTCACATCTACGAGATCGCGCGGTTGGCCATGGGCGGTGAAATCCATCGTCCGGAAATCGCCACCGAGATTCATCAGTAATACGCCCGCTGGCCTGCACCTGCCACGGGCGGTGCGCTCCACATAACAAGAACGGAGTGATGAGATGATCATCATCGCGATTTTCGTATTTTCCCTGCTGGGCGCCATGGCGATTGGCGTACCGATTTCCTATGCGCTGATCCTCTGTGCACTGGCCATGATGTATCACCTGGACCTGTTCGATGCGCAGATCGTCGCCCAGGGGCTGGTCAACGGAGCGGACAGCTTTCCGCTGATGGCCGTGCCCTTCTTCATGCTGGCCGGCGAGCTGATGAACGCCGGCGGCCTGTCCAAACGCATCGTCAACATGGCTGTGGCGCTGGTCGGGCACATCAAGGGTGGCCTCGGTTACGTGACTATCCTGGCGGCCTGTGTGCTGGCCAGCCTCTCGGGTTCGGCTGCCGCCGATGCGGCTGCGCTGGCCGCGCTGCTGGTGCCGATGATGGTCAAGGTCGGACATGACCGCGCCACTTCGGCCGGCCTGGTAGCCGCTTCGGGGATCATCGCACCGGTGTTGCCGCCGTCCATCGGCCTGATCCTGTTCGGCGTGGCCGCCAACGTCTCGATCACCAAGCTGTTCCTGGCCGGTATCGCGCCGGGTCTGATGATGGGGCTGTCGCTGTGCGTCGCCTGGTACCTGGTCTCGAATCGCGAAACCCTGATCACCCGCCCGCGCGCGCCGCTGAAGGAGATCCTCAAGGCCTTCTATGAAGGCGTATGGGCGCTGCTGCTGCCGGTGATCATTCTGGTCGGGCTGCGTGCCGGCATCTTCACCCCGACCGAGGCCGGCGTGGTGGCGGCTGTGTATGCGCTGTTCGTATCGCTGGCGATCTATCGCGAGCTGACCTGGAAGAGCATGTATCAGGTGCTGCTGTCCTCGGTGCTGACCACCTCGATGGTGATGTTCCTGGTGGCCTCGGCGATGGTCGCGGCCTGGATGATCACGGTCGCCGACCTGCCGAGCTCGGTGGTCGAGGTGCTGGAGCCGCTGATGGACAGCCCGCGCCTGCTGATGCTGCTGATCGTGGCGATCATCGTGGTGATCGGCATGGCCATGGACATGTCGCCGATCATCCTGATCCTGGCGCCGGTGATGATGCCAGTTGCGGTCGAGGCGGGCATCGATCCGGTGTACTTCGGCGTGATCTTCGTCATGACCTGCGCCATCGGCCTCATCACCCCGCCAGTCGGCCTGGTGCTGAACGTGGTGGCCGGCGTTTCCAAGATCGACTTCCTGGCCACGGCGCGCGGCGTGTTGCCGTTCCTGCTGGCAGAGCTGGTGATCATCGGCCTGCTGCTGCTGTTCCCGCAGCTACTGCTGGTCCCTGCGCAGTGGCTGTACTGATCGACAACGTCGCATTCGCCGTGTTCTGACGGCGAATGCGGAGCGGGCTGTTTCGCCCATTTCCCCGCCATTGCTGGCGGTAATAACAACAAGAGGAAACCTTATGAAATTCATCCCCAACGCCCTCGCCGCACTGCTCTGCTCTTCGGCCCTGCTGTTGTCTGCCGCCAGTCAGGCTGCAGAGGAGATCAACCGTCACAACTTCAAGGTCGCCTTTGTCATGGCCAAGGATCACCCGCACGGGCTGGGGGCGAACAAGTTCGCCGAGATCCTCAAGGAAAAGAGCGACGGCAAGATGAAGGTGATGGTGTTTGCCAGCGGCACCCTGGGTGGCGATGCGCAGGTGATTTCCTCGGTGCAGGGCGGTACCGTCGACATGACCCTGGTGACCCCCGGCCTGCTCACGGGCATCGAGAAGAGCTTCGGTCTGTACGGTATGCCGTTCCTCTTCAAGAACTCTGCCGAAGTCGACGCGGTACTCGACAGCCCGGTCGGGCAGAGCCTGCTGACCAAGCTGGAGCCGCATGGCCTGGTCGGCCTGGGCTACTGGGATCACGGTTTCCGCCATGTCACCAACAGCAGGCGTCCGGTGCAGACAGTGGAAGACATCAAGGGCCTGAAGCTGCGCCTGATGCAGATTCCCTCCGCCATCGAGTCGTTCAGGGCCTTGGGCGCCAACGTGGTGCCGCTGCCGTACACCGAGCTGTACACGGCGATGGAAACCCGCACCGTCGACGGCCAGGAAAACCCGCTGGCGGCCATCGAGACCTCGAAGTTCTATGAAGTGCAGAAGTACCTGTCGCTGACCGGCCACTTCTACGACCCGCTGGTCGTAATCTTCAGCAAGCGTACCTGGGACAAGCTCAACGAAACCGAGCGTGAGCTGGTTCGCAGCGCGTCGCTGGAAGCCCAGGCTTACGAGCGCAAGGTATCCCGCGACATGGCGGTGAGCTCCCTTGAAGCACTGGCCAAGCATGGTATGCAGATCAACGAAGTCGCCCCGGCAGAAATCGAGCGCATGCGTGAAGTGGTGCGTCCGACCGTCGAGAAGCTGGTGGCCGAATATGGCCCAGAGCTGATGGCGGAAATGAATGCCGAGATCGCCAAGGTTCGCGAAGCCCAGTAATCCCTCCCCGCAGTTGGCCGTCGCACAAGTGGCGGCCGCTGCATTCGCACGCAAGGTGGAATTCTCATGACAGCTATCACTGTCGGCTTCATCGGCCTGGGGCTGATGGGCCACGCCATGGCCGCCAATATCCAGAAGCAGGGCTTCACCCTCGGGGTGATGGCGCACCGCAACCGCCAGCCGGTCGAGGATCTGGTGAGCAAGGGCGCCCGCGAATACGCCACTGCCGCCGAGCTGACTCGCGCTGTCGACATGGTGTTGCTATGCCTGCCGGGTACGGCGCAGGTCAGCCAGATCCTGGTGGGCGAGACCGGTATTCTTGCCGGCCTGCGTCCGGGACAGATCGTCGTCGACTGCAGCACCGGTGACCCGAATCGCACCGCCGAGCTGGCAGCGCAGGTGGTGGCGCACGGCGGTCATTACCTCGATACGCCAGTCAATCGCACGCCCAAGGATGCCTTGGCCGGGCGCCTCAACGTGCTCGCCGGCGGTGATGCCGAGGTGCTCGACAAGGTGCGTCCGGTGCTCGAATGCTTCTCCGAGACCATCCATCACCTCGGCCCGTTGGGCTCGGGCCACAAGGCCAAGGTAATCCACAACTTCATCTCTCAGGGCAACGCCACCATCCTCGCCGAGGCATTCTGCACGGCGGCGAAGAATGGCATCGACCTGGCCGCATTCGCCGAGATCTGCAGCATGAGCGGCGGCTACAGCCGCACCTTCGAGCGGATCATCCCCTACGTCCTGCACGGTGACGACTCCGGGCAGCAGTTCGCCCTGGCCAACTGTGAGAAGGACATGCGCTATTACACCGAGCTGACCAAGCTGACGCCTACCACCGGCATTGTCTCCGATGCGGTGTACCAGACTTTCATGCTGGCCAAGGTGCTCGGTCATGGCGACAAGTACGTCCCCCGTCTGTTCGACGTGTTGGGCGAAATCAATGGTGTGCGGGTCAGCGCCCGTCAGGAGGACAAGGCATGAAACTGCTGCGCTACGGCCCACCGGGCCAGGAAAAACCGGCACTGGTTGCCGCCGATGGCAGCCTGCGCGACCTGTCGGTGCATGTGCCCGATATCAGTCCGTGGGTGCTCGATCCCAAGGCGCTCGACGAACTGCGCGCGCTCGATCCAGCCAGCCTGCCGAAGGTCGAGGACGGCGTGCGCATCGGTACGCCTATCGCCAATATCGGCAAGCTGATCTGCGTCGGGCTGAACTACGCCGACCACGCCAAGGAATCCAACCTGCCGGTGCCCAGTGAGCCGGTGCTGTTCATGAAGGCTACCAGCGCCATCTGTGGCCCCAACGACACCGTGATCATTCCGCGTGGCTCGGAAAAGACCGACTGGGAAGTGGAGCTGGGCATCGTCATCGGGCGCAAGGCGCAGTACGTCGAGCGTGAGCAGGCGCTGGAGCATGTCGCCGGCTACTGCATCGTCAACGACGTGTCCGAGCGTGCCTATCAGCTCGAAAGGGGCGGCACATGGGACAAGGGCAAAAGCTGCGACACCTTCGCGCCCATCGGCCCCTGGTTGGTGACGCCTGACGAAATCGCCGACCTGCGCAATCTCGATATGCACCTGAGTGTGAACGGCGAGACCCGGCAGAACGGCAACACCCGCACGATGATCTTCTCCATCGACGAGATCGTCAGCTACATCAGCCAGTTCATGACGCTCAACCCGGGTGACGTGATCTGCACCGGCACGCCTCCGGGCGTGGGCGCGGGCATGCAGCCGCCGCAGTTCCTCAAGCCCGGCGACCGCATGTGCTTGAGCATCAGTGGCCTGGGTGAGCAGCGCCAGAACGTGGTGGCCTGGCAGCGTTGAACATTGGGCGGCATCTGTCGCCCTGTACCTGAACGAGATGAGGTTTGAATATGAAACGACGCCTGTATCCAGGGCGCGATTTTCGCCGTGCGCAGAGTATTGACGAGTTGCGCGAGATGGCTCGTCGCCGGTTGCCGAACTTTTCCTTCGAGTATGTCGAGGGCGGCGCCGACGATGAGGTGACGCTCAGGCGTAACCGCAGCGTATTCGAGGGCATCACCCTGCAGCCGCGCACACTGGTCGATGTTGGCCAGCGCGATCTGGGGTGTCATTTCTTCGAGCGTCCATCAAGCATGCCTTGTTTGATCGGCCCGACTGGTTTCAACGGCCTGCTGACCGATCGTGGTGATTGGCACCTGGCCCAGGCGGCCACCCGTGCCGGTATTCCCTTCGTGCTGAGCAATGCTTCCACCGTCGCCATCGAAGAGATCGCTGCCATCGACGGGGTGCGTGCCTGGATGCAAATTTACCTGTACCGCACCCGTCAGCACGTTGCCGATCTGGTGGCGCGATGCAAAGCGCTGGAACTGGAGGCCATAGTGGTCACCACCGACAGTGCGATCCTCGGCAATCGTGAGTGGGACCGGCGCAATTACAGCCGGCCGCTTAAGCTCGACCTGCGCAATACCTTGGACGTTGCGGCCCATCCTGGCTGGGTCTGGGATGTGCTGGTACCCCATGGCGTGCCGCGCTTCAAGAACCTGGGCAATCTGTTGAAGCCAGGGCAGGACTCGGTGAAAGGCGCGGCCAGTGCCATCGGCCAGGAGCTGGACGCCACCCTGAGCTGGCAGGACATCGCCTGGTTGCGCGACCTGTGGCCCGGAAAGCTCATTATCAAGGGTCTGATGCATCCGGACGATGCGCCCCAGGCACTCAAGTACGGCGTCGATGGCGTGGTGCTGTCCAATCACGGCGGTCGCCAGCTCGATGGCGCAGTGTCGGCCATGGAGGTGCTGCCCGGTATCGTACGGCAGCTCAAGGGGCGCGTTAGCGTGTTCCTAGATGGTGGTTTCCGTCGTGGCACGGACATTCTCAAGGCCCGTCTGTTGGGCGCCGATGGGGTGTTCCTGGGGCGTGCGGGTCTGTATGGCCTGGCCGCGGGCAAAGGCCCGGGGGCCAGCCACGCGATCGAGATCCTGCGTAGCGAGATGGATCGTTCCCTGGGGCTGTTGGGCTGCAGCAGCCTGGAGGAGCTGACACCCGATCTGATCCACGATCCCGTCTGGCGCGGCTTGGCCGAAGCCATTCGTCGCTAGTTTTCCAACTGCCTCGCACCCACCCACGAATCTGCAGGTGCGAGGCAGTTTTTTATGACCTGCCATCCTTGGTAGCCACCCTTTCGGGGGCGTCGCACACTACGTTGAAAATGGCTCCCGGCTTTTTTATTCCACTGACCTTCATGTTTTCGTAGCCCGGATGCAATCCGGGGCAAACCATCGCCCGACAAGCCACTCCCGGAGTGCATCCGGCTACGCATTAGGTGTCGATGCGCCGATCAAGCTTGCGTAGGAACGGTCGGACGGAGAACCGAATTCGCGGATAAATCCGCTGCTACAGGGGGCACAAGTCCATAAAAAACGCCGCGACCCGGCAAGGGCATCGCGGCGTTTGTTTAACCGATCAGAGCAATCAGAGCGGCCAATCGCTGCCGGCCTCGCTGGCTGCACCGCGCAGCGCTGCCAGCACATCGTCCGGCAACTCCAGCCCTTGCTCGAAGGCTTTGGCGCGGCGCGCGATGCCGGTGTGGCCCGGCATGCGCACCGGGTTTTGTGCCACCCGCGGACGACTTTCAAGGCATGCACCGACGAAGTGATCCATCTCTGCTTTCAGTTCATCGACGCCACCGAAGAACGCTGGGTCGAAGGTCAGCACGGTCACCGCAGCGCCCCATTGCTTGACCCCGTCCTTGCGCCCGAAACCGCCCAAACCGGCAGTCAGCGCCTCGACCATGGTGCCGAGGGCGAAGCCCTTGTGGCCGAACTCCAGGCTGCCCAGTGGCAAGATCGCGCCCGGCGGCGTGCTGAAGTAGGCCGCTGTGTCGCGGGTCGGCTGGCCGTCCTGGCCGATCAGCGCGGCATGCTCGAGCTGCCCGCCGGCCTGGTGGGTCTTGTTCACCAGGCCATTGGTGATGGTCGACATGCTGACGTCGATGAGAATCGGCTTCTCGCCGGTGGGAATGCCGATGCCCAAGGGGTTGGGCGTGTACACCGGGTCGAGGCCGCCATGCGGTGCCACCGAGGCCACGGCCGGGTCGGAAGTGAGTACCAGCGGAATCAGGTTCTGCTCGGTGTAGCGCTGCAGGTAGGCCGCCAGGCAGGCGATATGGTGCGAGCGACGGATGGTCGCCACACCGATACCGAAGGTGCGGGCGGCTTGGGCGGTGAAGTCCAGTGCTTGCTCGACGCAGTAGGGGCCGAGCAGGTAGTCAGCGTCGTAGAGCCGCGCTGCCGGCGTCTGGCGCATGATCTGCAGGCTGTCGGCGTTACCTTTGGCCTGGCCGCTGCGCAAATCCTTGAGGTAGCCCTGGGCCAGTTTCACACCGTGGGTGTGATGACCGAGCAGGTCACCTTCGACCAGTACACGGCTGACCACGCTAGCGACCTCGGGGCTGACGTCAGCGCCGAGAAAGAGTTGCTGGATGAAATGTTCCAGTTGTTCAGGGGCGATGCGGCTCATTCGATAGCTTCCTTGGACGAGGGCAGGGCACGTGGGTAGCGCATGCGCCAGTACTTGGCGAGCAACGGGAACAGGGCCACCAGCAGTACGAGCGAGGCCAGGCCGATGCTGATCGGGCGCTCGACGAAGGCCAGCAGATTGCCGTTGGCCTTGATCATCGAGGTCATGAAATTGCTTTCCAGAATATTGCCCAGCACCAGACCCAGGATCGCCGGGGCGATGGGGAAGTCGGCGCTGGCGATCAGGTAGGCGACCACGCCGCAGATCAACATGATCCACACGTCGGTGATGCTGTTGTTGATGGCGAAGGCGCCGACGATGCAGAAGCACAGGATGATCGGCATCAGCACGCGGGTTGGCGTGACGGCAAAGACGTGGGCGCTGCGAATCGCCAGGTAGCCAATGGGGATCAGGATCAGGTTGGCTACGAAGAAGGCGGTGAACAGACCGTAGGCCATGGCGCTGTTGTCCATGAAGATGGTCGGGCCGGGGTTCATGCCCTTCATGTACAGCACGCCAATCACGATGGCGGTGATCGAGTCGCCGGGAATGCCGAACACCAGAGCCGGTACCCAGGCACCCGCTACCGCAGCGTTGTTCGCCGAGCCGGCGTCGACCAGACCCTCGATATGACCTTTGCCATAGGCTTCGGGCGTCTTCGAGCGTTTCTTGCTGACGGCGTAGCAGATCCAGGCGGCGATGTCCGCGCCGGCACCCGGCAGTGCGCCGATGAAGGCGCCCAGGCTGCTGCCGCGGAGCACGTTCTTCCAGTAGCGCTTGAGGTGCATCGGCACCAGGCCGAAGACGCTGCCGCTCTGGGGGGCGATGTCCTGGGCCGAGCCGTTGTCATTGGCCTTGTCCCACGGTTGAGCGTAGAGCTTCATGACCTCGTACATGGCGAAGAAGCCGATCATCACCGGAATGAAGTTGATCCCGGCCATCAGGTCCGGCACGTCGAAGGTGAAGCGCGGCGCACCGGTGACCAGGTCCAGGCCGACGGTGGCCAGCAGCAATCCAACCAGCAGTGACAGAAATCCCTTGATCGCCGAACCGGTGGAGATGAACACCGCGCTGCCGAGGCCGAGCACGGCCAGCCAGAAGTATTCGAAGGAGCTGAAGTTCAGCGCAAACTCGGCCAGCGAAGGCGCAATCATCACCAGCACCAGGGTGCCGGTCAGACCGCCGATCACCGAGCAGGTGACGTTTACCCCCAATGCTTCGCGGGCACGACCCATGCGCCCGAGCGCGGCTGAGTCGGCGACGTAGGCCGCTGATGCCGGTGTGCCGGGGATGTTCAGGTAGGTGCCGGGGATGTCGCCGGCGAAGATCGCCATGGCCGCAGTGGTGATGATCGCGGCGATGGCGGCAGTGGGCTCCATGGCGAAGGTGATGGGCACCAGCAACGCAACGGCCATGGTGGCCGAAAGGCCTGGAATGGCGCCGACGAAAACGCCGAACAGCGCTGCAATGATGATCACAAACAGCGTCTGAAAATTGAAAACGAGCAAGATGCCGTCGAGTAGTTCGTTCATGCGTGTTTCCTCAGAAACCCAGAGGGCCGACGGGCAAAGGGACCTTGAGCAGGTGGCCGAAGGACAGGCTGATCACCGCCGTGGCCAGCGCAGCGATGACGATGGCGGGCAGTACGCGAACACCGCGTTGCACAAGCAGCACCAGCATGATCAGCAGCATCATCGTGGCCGCGCCCAGCACGTCGCTGAGGTAGATGTAGGCCACCACCAGGATGCCCGGCAGAATCACAGCGAAGCTGGGCAGGGGCAGGCGGGGTGTGCTTTGGTCCGGCCCACTGGCGCGCAGCTGGCGCAGGGCGCTGATGCTCAGCAGTAGACCGCCTACGGTCATGCCGATGGCAATCAGGGAAGGAAACAGGTCGGCCCCGTACTGCATGCCCGGTACGGCGGGGAACTCACGCGCGAGCAGCCATACGGTGATGCCAAGGGCGATGAAAATGATGCCGAACAGAAGGTCTTTCATGGTGCGTTCTCGAACCGCTGGAACAAAAGCATGCGACGCCCCGGCGGGGCGTCGCATCGGATGAAGTCACTTCTTCATGCCGATCTTTTCGATGATGCCGCCCATGTACGCATTGTTGTCGACCAGGAATTTCTTGAAGTCCTCGCCCTTGTGCCATTCGACACCGAAACCCTGGCGCTTCATGAAGTCCTGGTAGAACTCGCTGTTGTAGGCCTTCTCCAGGGCGTCCTCGAGTTTGGCCACCACGGCCGGGTCCATGCCTTTGGGGCCGGCGACACCGCGCCACTCACCCAGCGAGTAGTCGCTGCCGATGCTCTCCTTGATCGTCGGGATATCCGGGAAGGCCGGGTTGCGCTCGGGGGAGAGAATCGCCAGGCCCTTGGCCTTGCCGGCTTCGATCATCGAGCGGGCTTCGGGTACCGAGGACGGGACGAGTTCGATGCTGCCAGCGGCCAGTTCGACCATGGCCGGAGCGGCGCCCTGGCTGGGAATCCAGGTGACCTTGTTGGGCTCGATGCCGCGATCCATCAGCAGGCCGGCGAAGGCCACATGCCAGATGCCGCCCAGGCCGGTACCGGAAGCCTTGAAGGTACCCTTCGGCTTGTCGGCGATGTCCTTCAGGAGCTCTTCGACGTTGCTGTACGGCGCATCGGCGCTGACCTGTACGCCCGGGTAGTCGTAGTTGGTCATGGCCAGGGGCGTGAAGTCCTCGTGGGTGATCTTGGTCAGCCCCTGCCAGTGCATCATGTTCAGTTCACCGGTCACGAAGCCCAGGGTGTAGCCGTCGGGTTTGGCGCTGGCCATCACTGTGTGGCCCACCACGCTGCCACCGCCGGGACGGTTGACCACGTTGATGGTGACGCCCAACTCTTTCTCCAGCGCCGTGGCGATACCGCGTGCGGCAGAGTCGCTGCCGCCACCGGCGGCCCACGGCACGATTAGCTGGATGGGTTTGTTCGGGTATTCGGCCATGGCTGCCACTGGGGCGCCCAGAAGGGAAAAGCCGAGGGCGAGGCTGAGCGGGCGCAGCAGAGTGCTTAGCTTGATCATGAAAGGTCACCTATTGAAGTTATTTTGAGTGAGGTGCAGCTAGGTTCCGCTTGAACGAGTCGGCCAGGCAGATGGCACGGCGTGGAATCAAAGCCAGGCCGAAACTAGGCAACTCTGGGGGAGGTGTCTAATGAGGCTTTCTCATCGAATCATAACTAGGGGTTATTCGCTGATGATTCGTCGCGAATGGCTGCCCGCAACGCCTCTATGAAGTCGCGGACTGCAGAGGATATGGGCTCGTCCTTGCGCAGCAGCACACCGTAGGCGAGCGGCGGCGGGGCCAGGTTTGTCTGTACCTGTTTCAGGCTGCCGTCGAGCAGGTTCTGCCGCACCACGGCTTCCGGCAGCAGGGCCAGGGTGTCGCTGTTGCACAGCAGTTTCAGCGTGGTTTGCACGGAGGTGGTTTCGATGCTGTTCGCTGGCGGGTTGACCTCGGCGTCGCTGAACGACTGCTCCAGCGATTGGCGCAGCGGGGTGTTGAGCGGGTAGAGGACCCAGGGCCATTCGGTCAGTTGCGCCGGGCTGACGCGTTGCCGCGCGCAGAGCGGGTGTTCGGGGCGGGCGATGAGCATGAAGGGTTCTTCGGCCAGCGCGGTGAAATCGAAGCGCTGGCGCTGCGGATGATCGGTGAAGCGCCCGACCACCAGGTCCAGCTGCTTGTGCTCCAGCAACTTGAGCAGATGGTCACTGGTGTCCTCCAGCAGTTCGATGGTCAGCAGCGGGCGCCTGCCTTTCAGGCGCAACAGGGTTTCAGGCAGGGCGTGGGCAGTGGCGGCGAAGATGGCGCCCACCTTGAGGTAGCCATGGCCGCCCTGGCGCAGGCTTTCCAGACGATAGCTGAAGGTCTGGCAATCATTCAGGGCGCGCTGTGCATAGGCGATCACTTCCGCGCCCAGCTCGGTTGCCGGCAGTTCGCGGTTGAGACGTTCGAACAGGGTGAAGCCGAACTGGTTCTCGATGTCGCGCAGCATCTTGCTCACCGCAGGCTGGCTCAGCCCCAGCTGCTGGGCGCTACTGTGCATGTTGCCGGTGCGGGCCAGGCTGTCGATCAAGGCCAGGTGGCGATAGCGCAGCCAGTTGTGAAGCGTCGGGAGATTGCCGGTTTGGCTCATGACAGATGTGCTCAGGAAGACTCGATAACCGGATCATATCGCGTACTGAGTAATAGTCATTGGTGGTTATCGCGATTGGGGAGATAAGGTCGGCCGGCCTGACTGCACCACTGGGTGTCCCTGCAGGCATCCCCTTCGCATAACAAGACGGACACTGCCATGTCACATGCTCTCAGCCTTTCGCCCAGTAACACCTTGCCATCCGACGGCCTGCGCGGAACCCTCGTCGGCCGGGCCTGGCTGCCCGGAGAGCACGCGGGGCCTGCGCCTATCCTGCTACGTGAAGATGGCGTCTACGATCTTTCCACTCTCGCGCCGACTCTCAGCGGGCTGTTCGAGCGCGAGCAGTTGTTGGCCAGCCTGGCGAGCGTTGGCGGCAGCCCGTTGTGCAGCGTCGAGGCATTGCTGTGCAACAGCGGCGCTGATTTCAATCCACAGCTGCCCAGCCTGCTGGCGCCGGCCGATCTGCAAGTGCTCAAGGCTGCCGGCGTCACCTTCGCGTCCAGCATGGTCGAGCGTGTGATCGAGGAGCGCGCCGGTGGCGACGCCAGCCTGGCCGAAGGTGTGCGAGCCAAGGTCAGGCAGGTACTGGGCGACGATTTCGCCAGCATCAAGCCGGGCTCGGAGAAGGCCCAGCAGGTCAAGGTGCTATTGCAGGAGCAGGGCCTGTGGTCGCAGTACCTGGAAGTCGGCATCGGCCCGGATGCCGAGATTTTCACCAAGGCCCCGGTACTGGCTGCCGTTGGCAGCGGGGCGGAGATCGGCATTCATCCCGGCTCGGTGTGGAACAATCCGGAGCCGGAGGTCGTGCTGGCCGTCAACAGCCGGGGCGAGGTGCTGGGCGCGACCCTCGGTAACGACGTCAACCTGCGCGACTTCGAAGGCCGCAGCGCACTGCTGCTGAGCAAGGCCAAGGACAACAATGCCTCCTGCGCCATCGGTCCGTTCATCCGCCTGTTCGACGACACGTTCGACATCGACGATGTCCGCAATACCGTGGTGCGTCTGCGCGTCGAAGGTGATGACGGTTATGTGTTGCAGGGCAGCAGTTCGATGGACAAGATCAGCCGCGATCCGCTGGATCTGGTGGAGCAGGCGCTCAACCGCAATCACCAGTACCCGGATGGCTTCCTGTTGTTCCTCGGCACCCTGTTCGCCCCAACTGAAGACCGTGATGCCCCTGGCGCCGGTTTCACCCACAAGCTCGCTGATCGCGTGATCATCAGCAGCGAGCAGTTGGGCACCCTGCACAACCGCGTCAACCACAGCGACAAGGCTCCGGTATGGCAGTTCGGCCTCAACGCCTTGATGACCAATCTGGCTGCACGCGGCCTGCTCTAGGCGCCTGCCTGCGGGGGTGAGGTTCTCTGTGGGAGGGGCTTTAGCCGCGACAGGGCGCAAAAAGCTCGCGGCTAAAGCCCCTCCTACGAGTGCCACCACGCCATTCGTCGTTGGAATGGTGGACAAAAAGAGCGTTAGCTACGCGCCCCGATCCGCCCCGCAACCAACTGTCAGGGCGTGTCCTGCGCTGAGGTGAGCTGTGCCATGAACAGGCGACTGATCGAGGACAGACTCACGCCGCGCCGGGTGATCAGCTGATACGGCTCGCTGCGGCTCTTCAGTTGCAGCGGCAGGATGCAGGTCATGCCGAAACCGGTGCAGAAGCGCGCCACGTCTGTAGACAGCAGGGCGACCAGTTCCGGGTTCTTCTGCAGCAGCGACAGGGTGGTGAAGGCCGACGTGGTTTCCAGCAGGTGCAACGGGAAGCGTAGCCCCGCCTGCTGGAATTCCCGCTCCAGTGAAAGGCGCATCGGCATGTTGGCCGAGTAGACCACCCAGCGGCTGTCAGCCAGGTCGGCCAGTTCCAGTTGCGCGCGGCCGGCCAGCGGATGATCACGGTTGGCGACCACGGCTAGGGTTTCGTCACGCACGTCGATGCAGTCGTATTGCTCCGGCTGGCGGCTGATGCTGGTGCGACAGATCGCCAAATCCAGACGGCCCTGGTCGAGCAGGCTGAGCAATCGCGCACTGGTGTCTTCGACGATTTCCACCGACAGATCCGGGTGCGCTTCCAGCAGCCGGGTCAGCGCATCCGTCATAAATGGCACTGCGCCCATGATCACGCCGACCGACAGCCGTCCGCCGTGGCCCTGGAGAATCCCCAGCATTTCCTCGCGCAGATGGGTCAGGTCGGTCTGGATCAGCTTGGCATAGCGAATTGCGCAATGCCCCAGCTCGTTGGCCTCCAGGCCGCGGTTGGTGCGTACGAAAAGCGGCGCGCCCAGCGTGGTCTCTATTTCCTGCAGGGCCTTGGTTGCTCCGGGTTGGCTGATCGAGACCAGTTCCGCGGCCTTGATCAACGAGCCCTGCTCGCCAAGGGCGATCAGCAGACGCAGTTGGCGGAAGCGCAGGCGGGAAAAAATGGAGGACACCGATGGCAGCATATATAGCTTTCCCTTATAGCAGTATCAGCGCCTCTCATTAGTCAGGAGCGCTTCTATCTCATAGTTTGCCTGGGCGGCAAGGCTATCTGTGAGAATGTCCGAGTGATCTTACTCGACGTTTTCCGCTGCCTGCTATTACAAAAAACAAAGCAGAGGCTTCCCATGGCACTTATCAACTACCTTACCCAAGTCCAGTTCGGCTATGACGCCCTCGGCCAGTTGGCTGCCGAGTGTCAGCGCATTGGTATCACTCGGCCCTTTATCGTCACCGATACCGGGGTGCGTGCTGCAGGTATCGTCGACAAGGTGCTGGCGCAACTGGCCGAGCCCGCCGTTGCCGAGGTATTCGACCAGACGCCGCCGAATCCGAATGAAGGTGTGGTGCGTGCTGCGGCTGCGCGTTATCGCGATGGCGGCTTCGACGGCATCATCGCGGTAGGTGGCGGTTCTTCCATCGACCTGGCCAAGGGTGTTGCCGTATGTGGCACCCATGAAGGCCCGCTGAAGCAGTTTGCCGTCATCGAAGGTGGGCTGACCCGCATCACCGCCGCCACCGCGCCGGTGATCGCCATCCCCACCACCGCCGGCACCGGCAGCGAAGTCGGTCGTGGCGCCATCCTGATTCTCGATGATGGGCGCAAGGTCGGCGTCATCTCGCCCTACCTGATCCCGCGTTCGGCGATCTGCGATCCCGAACTGACCCTCGGCTTGCCGGCGCAACTGACCGCTGCCACGGGCATGGATGCCATCGCCCACTGCCTGGAAACCTTCATGGCGCCGGCGTTCAACCCACCCGCCGACGGCATCGCCCTGGATGGCCTGTGGCGCGCCTGGCGGCACATCGAGCGTGCAACCCGTACCCCCGGAGATCGCGAGGCGCGGCTGAACATGATGAGCGCCTCGATGCAGGGCGCCCTGGCGTTCCAGAAGGGCCTGGGTTGCGTGCACAGCCTCAGTCACGCACTTGGCGGCATCAACCCAAGGTTGCACCACGGCACCCTCAACGCGGTATTCCTGCCTGCGGTTATTGCCTTCAACGCGCAGTCCGACTCGGTGCGCGACGAGCAGAAGCTGCAACGCATCGCTCAGGCTATGGGGTTGGGTAGCGCGGAGGAAATCATCCCGGCGATCCGTGAGATGAACCGTCGTCTCGGCATGCCTTCGGGCCTGGCGGAAATGGGCGTGGACGAGTCGCTGTTCCCGGCAATCATCGAAGGTGCGCTGGTCGACCATAGCCACAAGACCAACCCGCGGGTGGCGAGTGCCGAGGACTACGCCGAGTTGCTGCGTCAGTCGTTGTAAGTGCGCTGATGGCGTGGCCGAGGCTGTGGCATTGGTGGCGCAATGCTAGAGAGGCGTCGGCCTTCCGCCAGCTGCCATGACCTTCGCGGACAAGTCCGCTCCAGCAGTAAACGCAGGTGCAGCGGCTTGCATCGTGGGAGCGGACTTGTCCGCGAATGCTCTCCTGATGCGGCTGTGGGCAGTGCCTTTCAGGCATCTTCCAACAGCGTGTCCAGCTCGTTGCGCAGGAGCTCCAGCAATTGTGCTGCCAAAGGCGACAGGTTGGTGCCGCTGCGATGGATGATCGAGCACGGTTCGTTACGCGACTGCAGCGATAGTGGCAAGCGGCGCAGCAGACCGAAGCCTTCGCTGGAGCAGGCGATGGAGTGGGGCATCACCGCCACCAGCTGCGGGTCTTCCTGCAGCAGGCTGAGCATGGTGAAGGTCGAGGAAGTTTCCAGCGGGTTGCGTGGAAACTCCAGGCCGGCTTCGCCGAATTCACGCTCCAGCACCGTGCGCATCGGTGTGCCGGTCGGGTAGACCACCCAGCTGTAGGCGCTCAGGTCGGCCAACTGCAGCCCCGGGTTGTTCTGCTGCGGATGCTGCGGGGCTGCGACCAGCGCCAGGCGCTCGGCATGCAGGCTCAGACACTCGTAGGCGTCCGGATGCTGGCTGCCACTGGTGCGGGCGATGGCCAGATCCAGGCGGCCTTCATCGAGCAGCTTGAGCAGTCGCGGGCTGATGTCCTCGACGATCTGCACGGAAATATCCGGCTGCGCCTGGCGCAGGCGGGTGAGGGCGCGCAGGACCAGCGGCACCGAGCCGGCGATGGTGCCCACTGCCAGGTGACCACCATGGCCCTGGAGGATGCCCTGCATCTCGTCGTGCAGGTGTGCCAGGTCGTTGTGGATAAGGCGCGCGTAGCGGATCACGCAGCGGCCCATGTCATTGGCCTGCAGGCCTTGGGCCGTGCGTATGAACAGGGGCGTGCCGAAGGTGGTTTCGATCTCGTGCAGTGCCTTGGTAGCACCCGGCTGGCTGATGGCGATGCGCTCGGCTGCACGGTGCAGGGTGCCCAACTCGTCGAGGGCGATCAGCAGGCGCAACTGGCGAATACGCAGGCGCGAAACGATGTAGTTGAGTGGCTGCAACATAGGGGGATGACGAAAAGTTATCACCTAATCAGAAGCTTTCATTAGGCAGCACTGCGGGCAATTTTTAAAGTGCTAGCCAAGCAACGCCGCTGCGTCGGCGCAAGAACAACCGGACAAGAACAACAGGAGTAGCGCAATGCGGTTGATTCAGTTTGAGAACGAACAGGGCCAGCGCCAGGTTGGCGTCGTCGGTGACGCGCGCATCAGCGTGGTCAAGGGCGTTGCCACTACCCGTGAGCTGGCGTTGCAGGCGATCCGCAACGGCCATGGCCTGATCGCCGAGATCGAGCGCCTGGGTGTCGAGCAGGGCCCGCTCTACGCCGAACTGATCGAGCAGAAGCGTCTGCTGGCTCCGCTGGATCACAGCGATCCGGCTCACTGCCTGATCTCCGGTACCGGTCTGACCCATCTGGGTAGCGCCTCCACGCGCGACAAGATGCACCAGCAGGTGGAAGCACAGCAGGCCGAAGGCAAGCTCACCGACACCATGCAGATGTTCCAGTGGGGTATGGCCGGCGGTCGCCCGGCTGCAGGCAACGAAGGCGCACAGCCGGAGTGGTTCTACAAGGGGGACGGCAGCATCGTGGTTCGCCCCGGTGAGGACTTCCCGGTACCCGACTTCGCCGAGGACTTCGGTGAAGAGCCGGAGCTGACCGGCCTCTACGTGGTTGGCGACGATGGCCAGCCGTATCGCATCGGCTTCGCGCTGGGCAACGAGTTTTCCGACCACGTGGTCGAGCGCAAGAACTATCTCTACCTGGCCCACTCGAAGCTGCGTTTCTGCTCCTTCGGTCCGGAGATGCTGATCGGTGAGCTGCCGCGCCACCTGTCCGGCATCAGCCGTATCCGGCGTGGCGACCAGGTGTTGTGGGAGAAGGAGTTCCTCTCCGGCGAGGACAACATGTGCCACAGCTTGGAGAACCTCGAGTACCACCACTTCAAGTACCGCCAGTTCCTGCGTCCCGGCGATGTGCATGTGCACTTCTTCGGCACCGCGACCCTGTCGTTCGCTGACGGTATCAAGGCGCAACCTGGGGATACTTTCGAGGTCAGCCTCGATGCCCTAGGTGAGCCGCTGCGCAACGGTATCAGCGTGCATGCCCCTGCCGTGAAGATCGGTGGTGTACGTCAGCTGTAAGGATCTGCCAGGCCCGGCAGCACTGCTGTCGGGTCGAAATTCCGCTCGGCGGATTCGGATTACGCCCTCACAAGGGGACGAATGCCGAAGTTATCACTTATCATACGTCTGACAACTGCATTGCCAGTTGCCAATCCCTGGCCCAAAAAGCCGGGGCCTCATTCATTTTCATTGTCCCTGGCGGCGATCCCGTCGCCCCACCTGACAGGAGAACGCCATGCTGAGTCTGACTGGCCACAATTACATCGGCGGTGAGCGCCGCGCCGCCGGCACCGTCGTGCACAAGAGCCTCGACGCCAGCAGCGGTGAAGCGCTGCCCTACACCTTCATCCAGGCCACAGCCGAAGAAGTCGACGCTGCTGCCCAGGCTGCCGCCGCCGCTTACCCGATTTACCGCAACCTGTCGGCCGAGCGCCGCGCCGAGTTCCTCGACGCCATCGCTGACGAACTCGATGCCCTCGGTGATGAGTTCGTCGCCCTGGTCACTCGCGAAACCGCGCTGCCTGCCGGCCGCATCCAGGGCGAACGTGGTCGTACAAGTGGCCAGATGCGCCTGTTCGCCAAGGTGCTGCGCCGTGGTGACTTCTACGGCGCGCGTATCGACCGCGCCCTGCCAGATCGCCAGCCGCTGCCGCGTCCGGATCTGCGCCAGTACCAGATCGGCGTAGGCCCGATCGCCGTGTTCGGTGCCAGCAACTTCCCGCTGGCCTTCTCCACCGCTGGTGGCGATACCGCTTCGGCCCTGGCTGCCGGCTGCCCGGTGGTGTTCAAGGCGCACAGCGGCCACATGGCCACCGCTGAGTGCGTGGCTGATGCGATCATCCGCGCCGCCGAGAAAACCGGCATGCCGAAAGGCGTGTTCAACATGATCTTCGGTTCCGGTGTCGGCGAAGCGCTGGTCAAGCACCCGGCCATCCAGGGCGTGGGCTTCACCGGTTCGCTGAAAGGCGGCCGTGCCCTGTGCGACCTGGCCGCTGCCCGTCCGCAGCCGATCCCGGTGTTCGCCGAGATGTCCAGCGTCAACCCGGTGGTCATCCTGCCGGGCGCCCTGCAGGCCCGTGGCGCCACCATCGCCAAGGATCTGGCTGCCTCCGTGGTGCTGGGTTGCGGTCAGTTCTGCACCAACCCGGGCCTGGTCATCGGCATTCGCAGCGCCGAGTTCAGCGACTTCGTCGCCGGCCTGGCCGACGCCATCGGCGCACAACCGGCACAGACCATGCTCAACGCCGGCACCTTGCGCAGCTACACCAGCGGCGTTGCGCAGCTCAAAGGCCATGCAAAAGTCAGCCATCTGGCAGGCAACGAGCAGGCCGGCAACCAGGCGCAACCGCAGTTGTTCAAGGCCGACGTGAGCATGCTGCTCGAAGGCGACCACCTGTTGCAGGAAGAAGTCTTCGGCCCGACCACCATCGTCGTCGAAGTCGCCGACAGCACCGAGCTGACCCGTGCCCTGCAGAGCATGCACGGCCAGTTGACCGCGACCCTGATCGCCGAGCGTGAAGACCTCGCCACCTTCCGCGACTTGCTGCCGCTGCTGGAAGTCAAAGCCGGCCGCATACTGCTCAACGGTTACCCGACCGGTGTGGAAGTCTGCGACTCCATGGTCCATGGCGGCCCGTACCCGGCGACTTCCGACGCTCGCGGTACTTCGGTCGGCACCCTGGCGATCCAACGCTTCCTGCGTCCGGTGTGCTACCAGAACTACCCGGACGAGGTGCTCCCCGAAGCCCTGCAGGACGCCAACCCGCTGGGCATTCAGCGCCTGGTGGACGGCGTTGCCAGTCGCGCGGCACTGAACTAGGCCGTAACGGCCAGCCAAACGATGCTGCGCCAGCCATGGTGCGGCGTTGTCAGTGGCGGCGCCTGCGCGCCGCCGATTCCCCACCTGTCGAAGATAAGAATAAAGAGATGACAATGCTCATGCGCCATACCCCCCTGTTCGTTGCCTGCAGCCTGGCCGCCGGAATCGCCGCGCTACCCGGCGTCACCCACGCCGCCGGTTTCGTCGAAGACACCAAGGTCACCCTCGGCCTGCGCAACTACTACTTCAACCGCAACTTCCTCAACCACACCGGCCCGCAGGTGCAAGGCGACGACCAGGGCCAGGCCGCCGAGTGGACGCAGAGCTTCATCCTCGACGCCCGATCCGGCTTCACCCAGGGCACCGTCGGCTTCGGCCTCGACCTGCTCGGCCTGTACTCGGTCAAGCTCGACGGCGGCAAGGGCACCATCGGCAGCCAGCTGCTGCCGGTCCACGGCACCGGCAACGAGCGCCACGCCCCGGACGACTTCGGCCGCACCGCGGTGGCCGCCAAGGCGAAGCTGTCCAAAACCGAGCTGAAGGTCGGCGAGTGGTTCGCCGTGCTGCCGATCCTCCGCGCCGACGACGGCCGCTCCCTGCCGCAGACCTTCCAGGGCGCCCAGCTGACCTCCAACGAGATCGACGGCCTGACCCTCTACGGTGGCCAGTTCTGGAAGAACAGCCAGCGCAACGACGCCAGCCGCGAAGAGATGACTTTTGGCGGTGTCGAGGGCGACGACTTCAACTTCGCCGGCGGCGAACACCGCTTCAACGCCAACAACACCCTGCTCGGCGTCTGGCACGCGCGCCTGGAAGACGTCTACCAGCAGAGCTACGTGCAGCTGACCCACAGCCAGCCGGTGGGCGACTGGGTGCTGGGCGCCAACCTCGGCTACTTCGACGGCAAGGACGAAGGCGCGGCCAAGGCCGGCAAGCTGGACAACAAGGTCTACCAGGGCGCGTTCACCGCCAGGACCGGCAACAACAGCTTCATGCTCGCCTACCAGCATCTGGACGGCGACAGCAAGTTCCTGCGCATCGACGGCACCAGCGGCGGCACCCTGGTCAACGACGGCTTCACCAACAGCTACGACAACCCCGAAGAGCGTTCCTGGCAGATCCGCCACGACTACAACTTCGCCGGCCTCGGCATCCCCGGCCTGACCCTGATGAACCGCTACGTCAGCGGCTCCAACATCCACGCCGGCGGCCGCACCGACGCCGAGGAGTGGGGCCGCGAGTCCGAGCTGGCCTACACCATCCAGGAAGGCAGCCTGAAGAACCTCAGCGTGCGCTGGCGCAACTCCGACGTGCGTCGCGACGTCGGCATGGACCTGCAGGAGAACCGTCTGATCATCAACTACCCGCTGTCGATCCTGTAACGCCCGACGCGCCAGCGCGTCCGCTTGTCTCCATGTGTGTACGGCACTTTGCGCCCGTCCTTGCGACGGGCTTTTTCCTAATGGGCAGAGGGCTTTCAGCTCTATGCGCCGGCCAGCGACTGAATGCGGCCCGCTGGCGAGGGTTCAGGGCCTGTGCTTGGCCATGTGCTGCAGATAGCCAAGCAACTCGCTCAGCTCCCGCTCGCTCAGCACCGCTTCGCTGAACCCCGGCATCCTTCCCTGCGGCCACTTGCGCAGGCTCTGCGGGTCGCGGATGTACAGGCGCAGGAACGCCTCGCCGAGGTATTCGGTGGGGTTGTGCGGGATATTCAGGTCGGGGCCGAAGGCGGAGTCGCCGGCGCCGTTGAGGCGGTGGCAGGCCAGGCAGTGTTTCTGGAACTGGGCGAAGCCGGCCTGCACCTCGGCGCTGGCCTCGGCGGCCGGCAGCAGGGCGGGGAAGCGTTGCGCCACCGGCGCCAGTTGGCGGATGCGCGATACCTGGAACGGCCATTGCTCCGGGCCGATCTGGCTGGCGGCCGGGTCGCTCCAGACCAGGTAGAAGGGGCCGGCGCTGGGTTTGCCTGTGCCCAGCGGCGGCCAGGGCTGGGCCGGGTCTTCCACCGCCAGCCAGGCCTTGGCGCCCTGGCTGGCGAGCAGGCTGGCGGCCGGCAGCTCGGCGGCGAAACCGTCCAGGGCCACGGCCTGCAGGTGGTCGCCCGGCGCGATGCCATCGAGCAGGGCGCTCAGCGGCACGGCGCGGTAGCGCATGGCGCGCTTGTAGCTGACGTCCTCGGCGATCTCCACGCTCTGCGCCTGCGGGTGGGCGAGCAGTTCGGCGGTGTGCCAGGTGCGCTCGCCGCTGCCGAGCTGGATATGCAGTTCGGCGGCCTGGGCGGTGCCGAGCAAAAAGAGGGCGAGCAGGGGCGCGAGTGCGTTCAAACCTGGGGCTCCGTCATGGGTTGAGGCGTCGTGTCGATGCCACCCTAGCACAATTGCCCGCGCCGCCTCGGTGGTCTAGCATGCGTCCTTTTGATTGGCGGGAGAGCCCCATGCTGGCCGAGTTGTTCGCTGTTCTGGCCCCGGTGCTGATCGCCGCCGGCATCGGTTATGGCTGGGCGCGCAAGGGGCATGCCTACCCGACCGATTTCGTCGCGCGCATGGTGCTCAATATCGGCACGCCCTGCCTGGTGCTGTCGACCCTCAGCCGCGCCGAGCTGGACAGCGCCGCTTTCGCCGAGATGGCCCAGGCCTGCGTGCTGGTGACCCTGGGCATGGGCCTGATCGGCCTGCTGCTGAGCCGTCTGTTCGCCATCGACTGGAAGGTGCTGGTGCCGGCCTACCTGTTCCCCAACTCCGGCAACATGGGCTTGCCGATGGCGCTGTTCGCCTTCGGCGAGCCGGGTTTGGCGCTGGCGGTGGCGTTCTTCCTGGTGCTCTCGGTGGGGCATTTCAGCCTGGGCATGCTGCTGTCGGGCGCCGAGCGCTCGCTCAAGGGCCTGCTGGTCAACCCGATCATGATCAGCCTGGCGCTGGTATTGCCGGTGTTGCTGCTCGACCTGCAGTTGCCGCGCTGGCTGGCCAATACCGTCGACCTGCTCGGCGGCATGACCATCCCGCTGATGCTGATCACCCTCGGCGTGTCGCTGGCCAGCATCCGCGTGCAGCATATCGGCAGCGGCCTGCTGCTGGGGCTGCTGCGCATCCTCTGCGGCGCCGCGCTGGCCTGGGCCATCGGCTGGCTGCTGGCGCTGCCGCCGCTGGTGCATGCGGTGCTGGTGCTGCAGTCGTCGATGCCGGTGGCGGTGTTCAACTACCTGTTCGCCGTGCGCGCCGGACGCTCGCCCGAGCAGGTGGCCAGCCTGGTGCTGTGCTCGACTCTGTTGGCGTTCGCGCTGATTCCGCTGCTGTTGGCGTGGTGGATGCCCGCACTGCGCTGAGCGCGCCACGGCGACAGCGCGCGTGCGGGGTGGTTGACGAGTTCAGCTGACCAGACGGGTCAGGTTGGGAAGGATCAGGACGACCGCCGTGGCGAAGAGAATTACGCCGGCCTGGCGGTATTTCGGCTGTTTGAACATGGCCGCATGCCTTTTGTTGTTATTGGTGTGGCGTCGGATGCCCGCGATAGCGCACTGCGGGCTGCAGCGTCACGCCTTAGCGTGGTCTGACTCACCGCCCCGGCATGACCCGGCGGCGGTTCCCTGCGCCCGTTTCGCGACGGGTGCAGGAATAACTCTAGGGCTGGCGTCACAGATCCTTTAGATGACTTGGTTGCTAGCAGCGAGCTGCTAGGAATTTCGGGCTATGCATGGCCTCTGGCCATGCACCAGCGAGCCCGGAGGCAGACGCCTCGCCTGGGCTTCGCCGGCGCGTGCGGAGTAAACGACCGTTCGTCTGAGCTCAGCGGTCAATGGGCCTGAGCGCTTCGGTCATTGAGCGCTTGGCGCCTGGCGCTATGGTAGGGAGGCTCAATAAGAACAGGCGCTGCCGAGCGCCGCACGACCCTCGAGGACGCCATGACCGAAGCATATATTTTCGACGCGGTGCGCACGCCCCGCGGCAAGGGCAAGAAGGACGGCGCGCTGTACAGCGTCAAGCCCGTCAACCTGATCGCCGGCCTGCTCGGCGCGCTGCAAGCGCGCAACGAGCTGGACACCAGCCAGGTCGACGACATCGTCCTCGGCTGCGTGACCCCGGTGGGCGACCAGGGCGCCGATATCGCCAAGACCGCGGCGATGGTCGCCGACTGGGACGTCAGCGTCGCCGGCGTGCAGCTCAACCGCTTCTGCGCCTCGGGCCTGGAGGCGGTGAACATGGGCGCGATGAAGGTGCGCTCGGGCTTCGAGGACCTGGTGGTGGTCGGCGGCGTGGAGTCGATGTCGCGCATTCCCATGGGCTCGGACGGCGGTGCCTGGGTGATGGACCCGGAAACCAATATCCACACCAATTTCGTGCCGCAGGGCATCGGCGCCGACCTGATCGCCACCCTGGAAGGCTTCAGTCGCGCCGATGTCGACGCCTTCGCCCTGCGCTCGCAGCACAAGGCCGCGCGCGCCAGCAAAGACGGCTCGTTCAACAAGTCGCTGATCCCGGTGACTGACCAGAACGGCATCGTGCTGCTCGACCACGACGAATTTATCCGCGGCGATTCCACCCTCGAAGGCCTGGGCAAGCTCAAGCCGAGCTTCGAGATGATGGGCCAGATGGGCTTCGACGCCACCGCGTTGCGCGTCTACAGCCATGTCGAGCGCATCGAGCACGTGCACACCCCGGGCAACAGTTCCGGCATCGTCGACGGCGCCGCGCTGATGCTGATCGGCTCCGCGGCCAAGGGCAAGGAGCTGGGCCTCAAGCCGCGCGCACGCATCGTCGCCACCGCGGTGACCAGCACCGACCCGACCATCATGCTCACCGGCCCGGCGCCGGCCACGCGCAAGGCCCTGGCCAAGGCCGGGTTGGCCATCGACGACATCGATCTGTTCGAGGTCAACGAGGCCTTCGCTTCGGTGGTGATGAAATTTATGAAGGACATGGGCGTTGCCGAGGACAAGGTCAACGTCAACGGCGGCTCCATCGCCATGGGGCACCCGCTGGGCGCCACCGGCTGCGCCATCCTCGGCACCTTGCTCGACGAGCTGGAGAAGCGCCAGCTGCGCTACGGCCTGGCCACGCTCTGCGTCGGCGGCGGCATGGGCATCGCAACGATCATCGAAAGAGTTTGAGGCGGAGATAAGAAAAATGACTGACGCCATCCGTTACGAAAAGGGCCAGGACAATATCGTCGTCCTGACCATCGATATGCCCGGCCAGAGCGCCAACACCATGAACGCGGTGTACCGCGAGGCCATGGGCCAGACCGTCGCGCGCCTGGAGGCCGAGAAGGACGCCATCGCCGGGGTGATCATCACCTCGGCGAAGAAGACCTTCTTCGCCGGCGGCGACTTGGGCGAGCTGATCAAGGTCACCCAGGCCGACGCCAAGCCGTTCTACGACATGGTCCTGGGCATCAAGGGCCAGCTGCGCCGCCTGGAGACCCTGGGCAAGCCGGTGGTCGCCGCGATCAACGGCGCCGCCCTGGGCGGCGGCTGGGAAATCTGCCTGGCCTGCCACCATCGTATCGCCCTGGACAATTCCAGCGTGCAGCTGGGCCTGCCGGAAGTGACCCTGGGCCTGCTGCCGGGCGGTGGCGGCGTGGTACGCATGGTGCGCCTGCTCGGCCTGGAGAAGGCGCTGCCGTACCTGGCCGAAGGCAAGAAGGTGCGCCCGGATGCGGCGCTCAAGGCCGGCCTGATTCACGATATCGCCACCACCCCGGACGAGATGCTGGCCAAGGCCCGCGCCTGGATTGCCGCCAACCCGAGCGCCAAGCAGCCGTGGGACGTGCAGGGCTACAAGATTCCCGGCGGTACGCCGAGTTCGCCGAATGTCGCGCAGATGCTGGCCATCGCCCCGAGCGTGCTGCGCGACAAGACCAAGGGCTGCTTCCCGGCGCCGGAGAAGATCATGTGCGCCGCCGTCGAGGGTGCGCAGGTCGACTTCGACACCGCGCAGATCATCGAGGCACGCTACTTCACCGAGCTGACCTGCGGCCGGGTGGCGAAGAACATGATCGGCACCTTCTGGTTCCAGCTCAACCAGATCAACGCCGGCAGCTCGCGCCCGCAGGGCATCGCGCAATACGTAACCAAGAAGGTCGGCGTGCTCGGCGCCGGCATGATGGGCGCGGGCATCGCCTATGTGTCGGCGGCCGCCGGCATCGAGGTGGTGCTCAAGGACCTGTCCATCGAGGCGGCGGAGAAGGGCAAGGCCTACTCGGCCAAGCTGCTCGACAAGAAGGTTAGTCGCGGCCAGATGACGGCCGAGAAGCGCGATGCCTTCCTCGCCCGGATCAAACCGACTGCCAGCGACGCTGACCTTGAAGGCTGCGACCTGATCATCGAGGCAGTGTTCGAGGATCGCGGCCTGAAGGCCAAGGTCAACGTCTCCGCCGAGGCCACCGCGCTGCCGGATGCGGTGATCGCCTCCAACACCTCGACCCTGCCGATCACTGGCCTGGCGACTGCAGTTCAGCGTCCGGACAAATTTATCGGCCTGCACTTCTTCAGCCCGGTGGACAAGATGCCGCTGGTGGAGATCATCAAGGGCGCCAAGACCAGCGACGAGACCCTGGCCCGTGGCTTCGACTACGTGCTGCAGATCAAGAAGACCCCGATCGTGGTCGAGGATAGCCGCGGCTTCTTCACCTCGCGGGTGTTCGGCACCTTCACCAACGAGGGCATCGCCATGCTCGGCGAGGGTGTGAGCGCGGCGATGATCGAGGCCGAGGCGCGCAAGGCCGGCATGCCGGTGGGCCCGCTGGCGATCAGCGACGAAGTGTCGCTGAGCCTGATGGAGCATATCCGCCAGCAGACCGTGGCGGACCTGGCCGCCGAGGGCAAGCGCATTCCCGAGCACCCGGCGTTCGCCGTGATCGACCTGATGCTCAAGGAATACAAGCGCCCGGGCAAGGCCGCCGGTGGTGGCTTCTACGAGTACCCGGAAGGCGGCAAGAAGCACCTGTGGCCGCAGCTCAAGGCGCGCTTCGAGAAGGCCGACGCGCAGATCTCCCAGGAGGACGTGCGTGACCGCATCCTATTTATTCAGGCGATCGAGACGGTGCGTTGCGTGGAGGAGGGCGTATTGAAGTCGGTGGCCGACGCCAATATCGGCTCGATCTTCGGCATCGGCTTCGCCGCCTGGACCGGTGGCGCGCTGCAGTTCATCAACCAGTACGGGGTGCAGGACTTCGTCGCCCGCGCCCAGTACCTGGCCGAGCAGTATGGCGAGCGCTTCCTGCCGCCGGCGCTGTTGCTGGAGAAAGCTTCCAGGAGCGAGAGGTTCTGACTGGTAAAAGCGGCCTGCGATTAGCGCTTCTCGGGAGAGTCGACGGGCATTGTAGGGTGCGCCGTGCGCACCGCTTATGGAGGAGTCTCAGCCTCGTAGCGAAATGCTCTCGGTGCGCACGGCGCACCCTGCTCGGGATGCCCTGGTAGGGTGTATGCGCACCGAGGTGTCGCTGCTATGTCTGAATAAGAAACGGCCCGCAAGGGCCGTTTTTATTGGCTGGCCGGATCAATCTTCCAGCTGGTCGCGGGTGACCTGGCCGCTCTTGCCGTCGATGCGGAACTCGTAGAGCCGGCCGTCCTGCTTCAGGCCTTCGCCTTCCCAGTAGCCGTTGTCGTCGGCCTCGATCTTGTGCAGCTCGGTGTAGCCGGCCGCGCGGGCCTTGCTCAGGGCATCTTCGATGCTGATCCAGTCGCTGCCGGGAGGATCCGCCAGGGCGTTGCCGGCCAGCAGCAGGCCGCCGGCGAGCAGGGTGATCAGGTTGCGTGTGGGCATCGTGCGGTTTCCTCTGTCCGTGGAAGCAGGCGCCGGATGGCGCGCGTCCTGAGTCTAGTCCAGGCCGTCTGCATCAGGCAGCCTGGCACCAACCTCGAACCGCTTCGTGGATCGCGAGTATTTCGCTGTGGCGGGTCGGCATGCGCAGGGTCAGCATGCTGCCGTCGTCCAGTTGCAGGGCGGCTTCGCTTTCGAACTGCAGGCGGTGCCCGTCGAATCGGGCATAGGTGACGCCGTAGGCGTCCAGGCTGAGCTGGCTGGGCATGACGGCGGCCTCAGCGAACGCTGGGTTTGTCCGCCGGAGCGGGGCGGGGGGCGCTGCTGCCGTGATAGGCGGTGGCGGCGAACAGGCTGGCGAGGGCGGCGTAACGGCTCATGGCATTGTCCTTCTGGGCAAGTGGGCGGGGGCCCGATGCCGCGATCATCCGGCAGACGCGCGGACGACAGAAGTCAAAGGCATTTATGGTGACTATCGAGCGTGCTGATAAAGCCGCGCACGAAAAACGGAAGTGATAAGTTGTGCGGGAAAGTTATACGAGGGCGGGTGTTATATATAGAAATAAAGTTGTCGCGAGTGGCAACTTTATAAGTAAAGGCGAACATCCCTGTTCGCCCTTTTCGCTCAGCGGGTGGCCAGGGCGTAGTTGCTCTGCATCCAGCTCTGGTGATGTTCTTCGCTGCGGCTCATCGACCACTTGGTCAGGGCCAGCATGGCCAGGGCGCCGCCGACGATCATCAGCGGGTAGGCGGCCATCAGCTCGACCAGCGAATACTTCCAGGCCAGCGGGCGGCCAACGCCGAGCAGGGCGGCATAGAACCAGGACACGCCGGACAGCGCACCGGAGAAGATCGCCAGGTTACGCATGCTCACCGGCAGCTTGAGCAGCGAACCGGTCTTCTGCAGGGCCGGCAGTACCAGGCTGTGCAGCACCACGCCGTTGATGGTCAGCAGCACGACAATGCTGATCTTGGCCTGCAACTTGGGGTTGAGGAAGTACTGCATGCCGGCGCTGGAGGCGTCCAGGGCGATGATGGCGAGGCCGCTGATCCAGAGCACGAGGAGCGAGAGACCCACCACGTTCTTCAGATGTTCCAGATGTTCGCTGCACTGCTTGGCGCCTTCGCCCTTGAGCAGTTGCTTGACCATGGCGATGTCGCTGGTGAGCACCAGCCCGACTGCCACGCAGCAGGCGATCAGGTGAACGTAGACTATCCCTAGACGCATCAGCTCCATGGTTTCCTTTTGCTGCAGTGCCGAAATCAGAAAAGTGTAAAGATCCATGGGGTACCTCGTGTTCTGCAATTAATAAGTAAAAGATGTACGTGCACCTGAACTTGCTAAGTTGGTGCCGACTCGGATTTATTCGATTAATAAATGTCGCTTGTCACGGTTCTGCTAGTTATGAGTTGCAGAAGTTCTCCTGTGTCTGGGCAATAACCAACCACCGACGCAATCTCTTGCGGTCAAGGAATCTTCCAGATTCAGGGGGGAGTGTGGAGTTCGGGGTGGGCCGAATGCCCAAGCCGGGGGAGGGGCCCACGACTGTAGGAACAATGGTAAAGGCCATAGTTCAATTTTTGAGCAGCCGTTCGTCGACTTTGGCCCCCGGCGCTGTGATCTGCTGAGCATTTTTTGACCAGAAAGCCCATTCTGGTTGCGTCTGCCGCTTTCCCGGCGCCGTTGAGTCGACGCGACGGGCGGTATCGAATCCTCGATAGGTGCCGAACGTTCCGTAAAATTTTCTTGACGATGGGCGAAGCGGTTCCGGTCGTCGAGGACGGCGTCGATATCCCGCCCCTTGAGCGGCAACGCTATTTCCTTGGGCAGGTTCATATGTTAAGAAAAACGCACAAATCACCCTCCCTCGGCGTTCACCTCAGGAAACCTCATGTCACTGCGTATTTGCATCCTGGAAACTGACATCCTCCGCCCCGAACTGGTCGACCAGTACCAGGGCTACGGCCGCATGTTCGAGCAGCTGTTCGCCCAGCAGCCGGTTGCCGCGCAGTTCAGTGTCTACAACGTGGTGGAGGGGCATTACCCGCCGGACAGCGAGCAGTTCGACGCCTACCTGGTGACCGGCAGCAAGGCCGACTCCTTCGGCGCCGAGCCCTGGATTCAGGCCCTCAAGACCTACCTGCTGGAGCGCTACCAGCGTGGCGACAAGCTGCTCGGCATCTGCTTCGGTCATCAGCTGCTGGCGCTGCTGCTCGGCGGCAAGGCCGAGCGTGCGGAGCAGGGCTGGGGCGTCGGTGTGCACAGCTACCGTCTGGAGAACCAGCCGGCCTGGATGAGCCCGGCGCTGGACGAGCTGCAACTGCTGATCAGCCATCAGGACCAGGTCACCCGCCTACCGGAGAAGGCCACGCTGCTGGCCACCAGCGACTTCTGCCCGATCGGCGCCTACCACATCGAGGATCAGGTGCTGTGTTTCCAGGGCCACCCCGAGTTCGTCCACGACTACTCCAAGGCGCTGCTCGACCTGCGTCAGCAGCATCTCGGCGAGCAGGTCTACCAGCAGGGGGTGGAGAGCCTGAAGCATCACCAGCAGGGCAGTACTGTGGCCGAATGGATGATGCGCTTCGTCGCCCAGGGCAAGCAGGCCAAGGCCTGAGTCCTCGCCCCGGCAACCTGAAAAACCCCGGCACAAGGCCGGGGCTTCGATCAACGCGAGGCGTTTGCCGTCAGAGGAAGGCGAACTTGGCGATAAAGATCACGCACAGCACGTACAGGCTTACCGACACCTTGTCGCGCTGACCGGTCAGCAGCTTCAGCGTGGCGTAGGTGAGGAAGCCCAGGGCGATGCCGTTGGCGATGGAGAAGGTCAGCGGCATCATCACCACGGTGACGATGGCCGGGATGGTGTCGGTGTGGTCCTTCCAGTCGATATGGGCCATGCCACTCATCATCAGCATCGCCACGTAGATCAACGCGCCGGCGGTGGCGTAGGCGGGGATCATGCCGGCCAGCGGGGCGAAGAACATCGCCGCGAGGAACAGCACGCCCACGGCCACGGCGGTCAAGCCGGTGCGGCCGCCGGCGGCCACGCCCGAGGCGCTCTCCACGTAACTGGTCACCGGCGGGCAGCCGACCACGGCGCCGACCACGCTGGAGGTGGAGTCGGCCTTGAGCGCGCGCGACAGGTTCTGGATCTTGCCGTCCTCGTCCACCAGGTTGGCGCGATGGGCCACACCCATCAGGGTGCCGGCGGTGTCGAACATGTTCACGAAGAGGAAGGCGAGGATCACGCTGATCATGGCCACGTTGAACGCGCCGGCGATGTCCATGGCCAGGAAGGTCGGCGCCAGGCTCGGCGGCATCGACACCAGGCCGCCGTACTCCACCAGACCCAGGGCCCAGCCCAGGGCGGTGACACCGAGCATGCTGAAGAGGATGGCGCCGAACACGTTGCGGTGGCTGAGTACGGCGATCAGCAGGAAGCACACGGCGGCGAGCAGGGCGTTGGGGTTGCCGAACGAGCCCATGGTCAGCAGGGTGGCCGGGCTGTCGACGACTATGCCGGCGGTCTTCAGGCCGATCAGGCCGAGGAACAGGCCGACCCCGGCGCCCATGGCGAAGCGCAGGCTCATGGGGATGCTGTTGAGCAGCCACTCGCGGATCTTCGACAGGCTCATGATCATGAACAGCACGCCGGAGATGAATACTGCGCCGAGGGCGATCTGCCAGCTGTAGCCCATCTCGCCGACCACGGTGTAGGTGAAGAAGGCGTTGAGGCCCATGCCCGGCGCCAGGCCCACCGGCCAGTTGGCGTACAGGCCCATGAGGAAGCAGCCCAGCGCCGCGCCGATGCAGGTGGCGACGAAGGCCGCGCCGTGGTCGACGCCGGCACCGGCCATGATGTTGGGGTTGACGAAGATGATGTAGGCCATGGTGACGAAGGTCGTCAGGCCGGCCAGCAACTCGGTTTTGATGGTGGTGCGGTGCTCGGTCAGCTTGAAGAAACGGTCGAGCAGACCGGTCCTTGCCAGTTGAGACGCCTGTTGTTCTTGTTTGACGCTTTCCACAGCGGGTACTCCTCATCTCTCTTGTTGTGTACCGCCCAGAGCCTTGCGCGAGGACAGCGGCTCTCTGAGGCAGGCGGTGCGTTCGCGGTGCTTCCTGGCTAAGTTGTTGACCGAGCGGTCAAGAAGTCACTCAGGCGCGATTATGCTGTTGTATACAAAAAATGCAATTAATGTTTTTAATGTTGCATAAATCGCACCCTAGGCCGTGTTTGCCACGAGAACGGGCGCAATTGGCGACAATGACTGTCGCCGATTTTTAGAAAACCCATGTAAAACAGTTAGATAGGATTTTGTGTGACGCCGTGCTCGGCATCGCGATCAAGGTCTTCGGGCAGGGGAAGATGCCTGGTTAGCCGGTAATGGCCTGAGAAATGCCGGCTATATAAGGAAAGAATTTGAGCCGGTCCGCCGTTCGTCGTATTCACCCGGTTGAGCCAGAAACGAGGTGGTCATACAGCTCTGGTGCATCGGTTGGTTGAATTGTGTACAATTGGCCTAATTTTTTTCCGATGATTCTTCTTCCGGCGCTTGTCAGCCACCGGGTAGAACACAGTAGAGTCGCAGTGTCGCCGACTCTCATTGACGCGAGCCAGAATGAACGATCAATTGCAGCCCCTCAAGAAGCAGCCGCGCACCGGCAAAAGCAGCCGCAGCGGGACTCAGGACGATGTCGTATACGCCCATATCTTCGATGCCATTCTCGAACAGCGCCTGGCGCCCGGCACCAAGCTGAGCGAAGAGGCGCTGGGCGAGATCTTCGGCGTCAGCCGCACCATCATTCGTCGCGCGCTGTCGCGCCTGGCCCACGAGGGCGTGGTGCTGTTGCGGCCGAATCGCGGTGCGGTGGTCGCCAGCCCCAGTGTCGAGGAAGCGCGGCAGATCTTCTATGCGCGCCGTTTGGTCGAGCGCGCCATCACCGAGCTGGCCGTCGAGCACGCCACGGCCGAGCAACTGGCCGAGCTGCGGCAGATGGTCAAGGACGAGCAGGACAGCTTCTCCCGCGGCGATCGCGGTGCCGGCATCCGCCTGTCCGGCGAGTTCCACCTCAAGCTGGCCGAGGCTGCGCGCAATGCGCCGCTGGTCAGCTTCCAGCGCAGCCTGGTGTCGCAGACCTCGCTGATCATCGCCCAGTACGAAAGCGGCAGCCGCTCGCATTGCTCCTACGACGAGCACAATCAGCTGATCGACGCCATCGAGGCGCGCGACGCGGCCCGCGCGGTGCACCTGATGATGCACCACATGGACCATATCGACAGCAAGCTCAACCTGGACGAGGAAAGCGCCTCGGACGATCTGCACGCGGTGTTCTCGCACCTGCTGCAGACCAAGAAGAAGTCCGGGCGTAGCGCCGCCAACCGCTGATTCGTTGCGTGTAATCAAGAAAGCCCCGCTGCGCGAGCATCGGGGCTTTTTCGTTCGTAGCGAATCCCTGACGTAGGGTGCGCCGTGCGCACCAACTTATCACCGCCGACCTGACCTTGGGGTGTCGCCACCTAGGTCGCGCGCACCAACCATTTCCTCGTGGCCGTGGTGCGCGCGGCGCACCCTACGGTTAGCGCTGATGCACCGATACACCGGCGGCGAAGGTTTCCTTCACGGCGCGATCATCGCCGAGCATGGTCAGGGCGAACAGACGTTCCTCCAGGCTCTTGGCCTGCTGCATGCGGTAGCTGATCAGCGGCGTGGCGTTGTAGTCCAGCACCAGGAAGTCGGCGTCCTTGCCGGGCAGGAAGTTGCCCAGTTTGTCGTCCAGGTACAGCGCATTGGCGCCGCCCAGGGTGGCCAGGTACAGCGACTTGAACGGGTCGAGCTTGTTGCCCTGCAGCTGCATCACCTTGTACGCCTCGTTCAGCGATTGCAGCTGGCTGAAGCTGGTGCCGGCGCCGACGTCGGTACCCAGGCCGACGCGCACGCCATGCGCTTCCAGCTTGTTCAGGTCGAACAGGCCACTGCCGAGGAACAGGTTGGAGGTGGGGCAGAAGGCCACCGCCGAGCCGGTTTCGGCCAGGCGCTTGCACTCCTCGTCGCACAGGTGCACGCCATGGGCGAACACCGCGCGTGGGCCGATCAGCTTGTGGTGGTCGTAGACGTCCAGGTAGCCCTTGCGCTCGGGGAACAGCGCCTTGACCCACTCGATCTCCTTGCGGTTCTCGGACAGGTGGGTGTGCATATACAGGTTGGGATATTCCTGAAGCAGCTTGCCGGCCAGCTCCAGTTGCTCCGGCGTGCTGGTCGGGGCGAAGCGCGGGGTGACCGCATAGTGCAGGCGGCCCTTGCCGTGCCAACGCTCGATCAGTGCCTTGCTCTCGGCGTAGCCGGATTCGGCAGTGTCGGTCAGGTAGTCCGGGGCGTTGCGATCCATCAGCACCTTGCCGGCGATCATGCGCAGGTTGAGCTTGTCGGCCTGCTCGAAGAAGGCGTCTACCGACTGCGGGTGCACGCTGCCGAACACCAGGGCGGTGGTGGTGCCGTTACGCAGCAGTTCCTTGAGGAAGATCGCCGCCACATCGCTGGCATGGGCCTTGTCGGCGAACTGCCGCTCGGTGGGGAAGGTGTAGGTGTTGAGCCAGTCCAGCAGTTGCTCGCCGTAGGAGGCGATCATGCCGGTCTGCGGGTAGTGGATGTGGGTGTCGATGAAACCGGGGGTGACCAGCGCGTCACGGTAGTGCTGGACCTCGACGCCAGCCAGCTTGGGCAGCAACTCGGCAGCAGCGCCAACCTGGGCGACCTTGCCATTTTCGATCAGCAGTATGCCGTCCTCGAAATACTGGTAGGACTGCTCGACGCCAACCACGGCCGGGTCGGCGAGGCTGTGCAGGATGGCGGCGCGGTAGGCTTTGGTGTTGGTAGTCATCTATTACGTCTCGATTGGGCGGGCAGTGCGTAGGGGGCGCTGTGCGCACCACTGGCAATGCGGTGTTATTGGTGCGCGCGGCGCACCCTACTGGGCGCGGCGCGAATTCGTCGTGCGCACGGCCTAGGCGGCCCCGCGACACCCTAGGATCTCGGCCCGTAGGGTGCGCCGTGCGCACCGAGAGTCAGGACCGGCGCGAGGCCGGCAGCAGCTTGGCGACGCTGGATTCGCCCTTCTTCACGTCCTGACCAAAGCTTGCGTTGTAGGTGGCGATCACCTCGCCGGCGATGGACACGGCAATCTCCACCGGCAGCTTGCCTTTCACCTCGGCTAGGCCCATGGGGCAGCGCATGCGCGCCATCAGGGATTCCTCGAAGCCGCGTTCGCGCAGGCGATGCTCGAACTTGACGCGCTTGGTCTTCGAGCCGATCAGGCCGTAGTAGGCGAAGTCGCCGCGTTTGAGGATCGCCGCGGTCAGCTCCAGATCGAGCTGGTGATTGTGGGTCATGACGATGTAGTAACTGCCGGGCGGCATGTTCTCCACCTCGTCGACTACTTCGTCATTGACGATCTTCTCCACGCCGGCGGGGATATGCTCGGGAAATTCGTTCTCCCGCGAGTCGATCCAGCGCACCTTGCACGGCAGACTGGCGAGTAGCGGCACCAGCGCGCGACCGACATGGCCGGCGCCGAACACGGCGATCTGCGCCTGTGGTTGACCCATGGGTTCGAACAGCAGCACGGTGGCGCCGCCGCAGCACTGGCCCAGGCTGGCGCCGAGGGAGAAGCGCTCCAGGCGGGTGTCCTGGCTGCGGCTGGCGAGCATCTCGCGGGCCATTTCCATGGCCTTGTATTCCAGATGGCCGCCGCCGATGGTCTCGAAGATGCGCTCGGCGGTGACCACCATCTTCGAGCCGGCATTACGCGGCGTCGAGCCGCGTTCCTCGATGATGGTCACCAGCACGCAGGCTTCACCTTTTTGCTGCAGCTCGGCGAGGGCACTGATCCAGCTCATTTGCTCAGCCTCCAGGAAGGCGTGGTCTGTCCCGGGCGCGGCAGGCGCCAGTTGCTCGGCGAAGGGTCGAGAATCGGCACCGGAGCCGGGCGAGCGGGGCGGTTATTCGGTTCGGTGTGTTTTGTCATTGTTGTACACCTGTTTCGTCGAAAGACGGTTCTCATATCTGTGGGAGGCGCTTTAGCGGCGATAGTCGCGGCTAAAGCCCCTCCCACGGCAGCCTGAGGCTGTATCGGCGTCAGGCCGGCTCGACCTCGGCAGCGCTGGCAGCCTTGGCCGCGGCCTTCAGCTTGCGCATCTGCTCCACACCCCAGAGTACGCGCTCAGGCGTGGCCGGGGCGTCGATCTGCGGTTGCACCTTGTAGTCGGCCAGGCTGGCCACGGCGTCCTTGAGGGCGCACCAGGCGGCGATGCCGAGCATGAACGGCGGCTCGCCGACGGCCTTGGAGTGGAACACGGTGTCTTCCGGGTTCTTGCGGTTTTCCACCAGCTTCACGCGCAGGTCGATGGGCATGTCGGCAATGGCCGGGATCTTGTAGCTGGCCGGGCCGTTGGTCATCAGCTTGCCCTTGGCGTTCCACACCAACTCTTCCATGGTCAGCCAGCCCATGCCCTGGACGAAGGCGCCCTCGACCTGGCCGATGTCGATGGCCGGGTTCAGCGAGTCGCCGACGTCATGCAGGATGTCGCCGCGCAGCATGCGGTATTCGCCGGTCAGGGTGTCGACCAGCACTTCCACGCAGGCCACGCCGTAGGCGTAGTAGTAGAAGGGGCGGCCGGCTGCCTTGTCGCGATCGTAGTAAATCTTCGGGGTGCGGTAGAAGCCGGTCGACGACAGCGAGACCTGGCCGAAGTAGGCCTTCTGGATCATCTCTTCGAACGACAGGAAGTGCTCGCGCACGCGCACCTGGCCGTTGCGGAATTCGACGTCTTCCGGGGTGACCTTGTACTCGCGCACCAGGAAGTCGACCAGGCGCTGCTTGATGGTCTCGGCCGCGTTCTTCGCCGCCATGCCGTTGAGGTCGGCGCCGCTGCTTGCTGCGGTCGGCGAGGTGTTGGGCACCTTGTCGGTGTTGGTGGCGGTGATCTGGATGCGCTCGATATCGACCTGGAACACCTCGGCCACCACCTGCGCGACCTTGGTGTTGAGGCCCTGGCCCATCTCGGTGCCGCCGTGGTTCAGGTGGATCGAACCGTCGGTGTAGATATGGATCAGCGCGCCGGCCTGGTTGAGGAAGGTGGCGGTGAAGCTAATGCCGAATTTCACCGGGGTCATGGCCAGGCCTTTCTTCAATACCGGGCTCTTGGCGTTGAAGGCGCGGATTTCTTCACGGCGCTTGGCGTACTCGCAGCTCTGCTCCAGCTCGGCGGTCATTTCGTGAATGACGTTGTGCTCGACGGTCTGGTGGTAGTGGGTGACGTTACGCTCGGTCTTGCCGTAGTAGTTGAGCTTGCGCACTTCCAGCGGGTCCTTGCCCAGGCTGCGGGCGACGGCGTCCATCACTTCCTCGATGGCGACCATGCCCTGCGGGCCGCCGAAGCCGCGGTAGGCGGTGTTCGACGCGGTGTTGGTCTTGCAGCGATGACCGTTGATGGTGGCGTTGCCGAGGAAGTAGGCGTTGTCCGAGTGGAACATGGCGCGGTCGACGATGGAGCCGGACAAATCCGGCGAGTAGCCGCAATTACCAGCCAGGTCCATCTCGATGCCGTGCAGCAGGCCATCTTCATCGAAGCCGACGTCGTACTCGACATAGAAGGGGTGACGCTTGCCGGTCATGCTCATGTCTTCCATGCGCGGCAGGCGCATCTTGGTCGGCCGGCCGGTGAGATGGGCGATGACTGCGCACAGGCACGCCGGGCCGGCGGCCTGGGTTTCCTTGCCGCCGAAACCGCCGCCCATGCGACGCATGTCGATGACGATCTTGTTCATCGGCACGCCGAGCACTTCGGCCACCAGCTTCTGCACCTCGGTGGGGTTCTGCGTCGAGGTGTAGACCAGCATGCCGCCGTCTTCAGTGGGCATTACCGAGGAAATCTGGGTTTCCAGGTAGAAGTGCTCCTGGCCGCCGATATGCAGGGTGCCCTGCAGGCGACGCGGGGCGCTGGCCAGCTTGCTGGCCGAGTCGCCGATGCGATGGGTGTGGCTGGCGAGCACGAAATGCTTCTTGCGGTAGGCCTCGACCACGTCGAGCACCGGCTCCAGGTCTTCGTATTCGACGATCGCGGCCATCGCTGCCTTGCGCGCGGTTTCCAGACTGTCGGCGGCTACCGCCAGCACGACCTGGCCAACGTACTCAACCTTGCCGTCGGCCAGCAGCGGGTCGCCGGCGACCACCGGGCCGATATCCAGCTGGCCGGGTACGTCGTCCTTGGTGATGGCGATGGCTACGCCCGGAAACTCGTAGCATGGGCGGGTGTCGATGCGCAGGATGCGCGCATGGGCGCGATCCGACTGGCGCGCGTAGACGTGCAATTGGTTGGGGAATTCCAGGCGGTCGTCGACATAGACCGCTTCGCCGGACACGTGCTTGTCCGCGCTCTCGTGCTTGACGCTGCGGCCGACGCCGCTGGTCATGCCGGCGCGGAACAGGGCGGCCAGCTCTTCCTGGGATTTGTGTTCGATATGACTGGACATCTTCGCCTCCAAAACTTCGCATGCCGCCGGGCGCGCCGGCGGCGTATCAATTCACTGCGCCATCAGGCGTAAGCGGTAACCCGGGTTTCGACCTCGGGCGACTGCTGCTCCAGGAAGAACTTGCGCAGCAGGTTCTGGGCAGTGAGCAGGCGGTATTCCTTGCTGGCGCGGAAATCCGACAGCGGGGTGAAGTCCTCACCCAGCGCGTCGCAGGCACGTTCGATCACGCCCGGATACCAGGCCGAGCCGACCAGAGCCGCTTCACAGGCGCTGGCGCGTTTGGGGATGGCGGCCATGCCGCCGAAGGCAATGCGCGCTTCGCTGACCACGCCGTCGACGATCGTCAGGTTGAAGGCGGCGCAGACGGCGGAAATGTCGTCGTCCAGGCGCTTGGACACCTTGTAGGCGCGGAACGCCTGGTTGGCCTGGGCGCGCGGGACGATGATCTTCTCGATGAATTCGGCTTCCTGGCGCGCGGTCACCTTGTAGTCGAGGAAGTAGTCCTGCAGCGGCAGGATGCGCCGGGTGTTGCCCTGGCGCAGGGCGATCTGCGCGCCGAGGGCGATCAGCAGCGGCGGGGCGTCGCCGATGGGCGAAGCGTTGCCGATATTGCCGCCCAGGGTGCCCTGGTTGCGGATCTGCAGCGAGGCGAAGCGGTGCAGCAGCTCGCCGAAGTCCGGGTACTCGCGCGACAGCGCTTCGTAGCAGTCGGACAGGGCCGCGGCCGCGCCGATCTCGATGGCGCTGTCGGTCACTTCGATGCGCTTCATGTCTTCGATATGGCCGACGTAGATCATCACCGGCAGCTCGCGGTGGAACTGGGTGACTTCCAGGGCCAGGTCGGTGCCGCCGGCGAGCAGGCGTGCCTCCGGGTTGGCGGTGTAGAGGTCGGCCAGGTCGGCGACGGTCAGCGGCACCAGGCAGCGCTTGTCGCCGCTGTTGAGCTCGGCCGTCTCGCGCGGGGCGATGGCCTGGAGCCGGGCCACGGTGTTGCTTTCGAAGGCATCGAACTGATCCGGCTGCTTCTGGCAGCAGGCCTGCTCGGCGGCGTCGATGATCGGGCGGTAGCCGGTGCAGCGGCACAGGTTGCCGGCCAGGGCCTCCAACGTAGCGCCCTTGTCATAGCCGCTGGAATTTTTTTGCAGGGCGAACAGCGACATGATGAAACCGGGGGTGCAGAAGCCACACTGCGAGCCATGGCAGTCGACCATCGCCTGCTGCACGCTGTGCAGCTTGCCCTGATGCTTGAGGTCTTCGACGGTGATCAGTTGCTTGCCGTGCAGGCTGGAGACGAAGGTCAGGCAGGAGTTGAGGGTGCGATAACGAACGCGGTCGCCCTCGAGCTCGCCCACCACCACGGTGCAGGCACCGCAGTCGCCGGAGGCGCAGCCTTCCTTGGTTCCGGTCTTGCCGACGTGTTCACGCAGGTAGTTGAGCACGGTGACGTTGGGGTCCAGGGCATGCTCGGTGCGCAGCTCCCGGTTGAGTAAAAACTGGATCAAGGACGACCTCCAGGCACTTTATTGTTATGACTCGGTTGGCTGGCCAGGTGATGCACGCACTGCAAGGCCCTGGCGCGGGCTGCCATGGGGCCAATCTAGAGTTTTCTGACTTTTGGGTCAACAAATATTTGACCCTTTGGTCAGCCGATTGTCATGCAATTCGGTTATGAGCCGGGCGCGGGTCGAGAGGCCTGTTTTCAGGCTAGCGGTTTTTGTGCCAGCGGTGTGCCTGGATCGCCAGGAGGGGCGCCCGTCGGTCTGCCAGAGCGCCCGCGTGCGGGGTCAGCGGCGCAGGGTCAGCGCCTGGTTGACCTTGAGCCAGCCCTGCACGGCCTCTTCGCCGACTTCGGCGAACACCCGCTGCAGCAGGCGCGCCTGTTCGCGGCGCAGGGCCTGCTCCAGTTTGGCGCCTTCGGCGGTGAAGCCGAGCAGGCGCTTGCGCTTGTCGTCCGCCGCCGCCTCGCTGTGCACCAGGTGCATCTCCATCAACTGGCGCAGCGGCGTGTTCAGCGCCTGCTTGCTCACCCCGAGATAGCCCAGCAGCTCCTTCATGCTCAGCCCAGGGTACTTGGCGATGAAGAACAGAATGCGGTGGTGCACGCGCGACAGGCCGCGCTTGGCCAGCATCTCGTCGGGCTTGGCGGTGAAGGCCTGGTAGCCGAAGAAGAAGGCTTCCATGGCGGCCTGCTGGACGGCTGGGTTTTTTAGGTCAGGCATATTGACGTATCCCCGAGCGGCGGCGTAGTTTCGGTCAAGCAGTTTGACTTAAATTTCCAGCCTTTTGCACCCCAGGACACCCCATGGCCTTCTCCGAACGCATCGCCCGCCTGAAAAGCTCCCTGATCCGTGAAATCCTCGCCGCGGCGCAGCGTCCGGAGGTGATGTCATTCGCCGGCGGGCTGCCCGCCGAGCCCATGCTGCCCAAGGTGGACTGGGCCGAGATGCCGGCGAGCATGGGCCAGTACGGCATGAGCGAGGGCGAGCCGGCCCTGCGCGAAGCCATCGCCGCCGAGGCGCGAGCCCTGGGTGTGCCCTGCGAGGCCAGCCAGGTGCTGATCGTCAGCGGCTCGCAGCAGACCCTGGATCTGGCCTCCAAGCTGTTCATCGATCCGGGCACCGAGGTGCTGCTCGAAGCGCCGACCTACCTCGCGGCGCTGCAGGCCTTCCAGTTGTTCGGCGCCGATTGCATCAGTGTGCCGCAGGAGGCCGACGGCCCCGAGCTGGCGGCGCTGCGCCAGCGTCTGGAGCGCCACAAGCCGGCTTTCGCCTACCTGATCCCGACTTTCCAGAACCCGTCCGGCACCCGCTACAGCGAAGCCAAGCGCGAAGCGGTAGCGGCGCTGCTCGACGAGTTCGGTGTGACCTTGATCGAGGACGAGCCGTACCGCGAGCTGGTGTTCGATGAAGGCCAAGCCACGCCCATCGTCAGCCGCCTGCAGAAGGCCAGCTGGATCTACACCGGCACCGTATCCAAGACCCTGCTGCCGGGCCTGCGCGTCGGCTACCTGATCGCCACCAAGGATCTGTACCCGCACCTGCTGCGCCTGAAGCAGTCGGCCGACCTGCACACCAACCGCATCGGCCAGTGGCAGGCGCTGCAGTGGCTGGGCAGCGAGCAGTACCGTGGCCACCTGGCCGAGCTGCGCGATTTCTACCGCATCCGCCGCGACGCCATGCAGGCCGCGCTGCTGGAGCACTTCGGCGAGCTGGCCGAGTGGCAGATTCCGCAGGGTGGCCTGTTCTTCTGGTTGACCCTCAAGCAGCCGCTGGATACCCGCACGCTGCTCGACGCGGCGCTGGCGCAGAACGTCGCCTTTATGCCGGGTGAGCCGTTCTTTATCGATCCGGACGCCAACCCAGGCCATCTGCGACTGAATTTCAGCCACGTGGCGCCGGAGCGCCTGGGCGAAGGGTTGCGCCGGTTGGCAGCGGTGATTCAAGAGGCACAGGCGAAGTAGAGGCTTGTAGCGTAGGAGCCAGCTTGCTGGCGATGCTCTGGTTGAGGCGGATCGCCGGCAAGCCGGCTCCTACCAGGAAATGAAGGAAATACGGGGAGGGCAACGCGATGTTCAAGGTCTACGGCGACTACCGCTCGGGCAACTGCTACAAGGTCAAGCTGATGCTGCATCTGTTGGGCAAGGAGTACCAGTGGATTCCCATCGATATCCTCAAGGGCGAGACACAGAGCGAAGCCTTCTTGGCCAAGAACCCCAACGGCAAGATCCCGGTGCTGGAGCTGGACGACGGCACCTGCCTGTGGGAATCCAACGCCATCCTCAACTACCTCGCCGAGGGCAGCGAGTTCCTGCCCAGCGAGCCGCGCCTGCGCACCCAGGTGCTGCAGTGGCAGTTCTTCGAACAGTACAGCCACGAGCCCTACGTTGCGGTGGCGCGTTTCATCCAGCTCTACCAGGGCCTGCCCGAGGAGCGCCGCGAGGAGCACGCGCGCTGCCTGAAGCTCGGCTACAAGGCCCTGAAAGTGATGGAGAAACAGCTCGAACGTACGCCCTATCTGGTCGGTGAGCATTACTCCATCGCCGATATCGCCCTGTATGCCTACACCCATGTGGCCGACGAGGGCGGCTTCAGCCTCGAAGCCTTCCCGGCGGTTCGCGCCTGGCTCGAACGCGTCGCCAGTCATCCGCGTCACGTGACCATGCTGGGCTGATCAACCCTCGGTGGCAGCCTGCGCCTTCGCGGCGCAGCGCTGCCGCCACATCAAGGGGCTCAGCCCGGTCTCGCGGCGAAAAGTGCGACTGAAATGCGACTGGTCGCAGAAACCGTGGGCCTGGGCGATCTGCGTCAATGGCTGGTCGGTGGCCAGCATCATCTCTCTGGCTGCTTCGATGCGCTTGCGTGCCACGTAGGCCAGTGGCGTGATGCCGAAGGTCTGTTTGAACACATGGGAAAAATGGCTGCTGCTCAGTTTGAGCTGAGCGGCCAGGTCGCAGGTGCGAATGGCAGCGGCCAGGTTGTCGCTGATGTACTGATCCAGGCGTCGCGTCTGCCAGCGTGTCAGACCGTTTGTGCAATGACGAATGCCACACTGCGAGCAGGCGTTGACCTGGCGTAGCAGCGTCATGGCCTGCTCGACATGCAAGTAGGCGCTCTGCGTGTCTTCTAGCAGCAGCGTTTCGGCCTCGGCGAGCAGGGCGGCGATACGTGCGAGTGCCTGCGGGTCGCGTCCGGCCTGGAGCGGGCAGGGCGCAAATGGCTGAAATTCCCCGAGCGAGCCCATCTGCAAGCCTCCTTGTCTGAAGAGCAGAGCATGCGCGGCGTCAGCGGCGGTGCACAGCTCACAAGGAGGGGGCGGCTGACAACACTAAAGTGGTGGGCCGACCTCGAGAATGCCGCGTTGCACGGCGATGGCCACAGCATGGGTGCGGTTGTTGGCACTCAGCTTGTCCATGATCAGGCGCATATGGCCCTTGACCGTGTCCTCGGTGATGCGCAGCTGCAGGGCGATATCGCGATTCGAATAGCCGAGGGCAGCGGCCTGCAGCACTTCCACCTCGCGCGGGCTGAGGCTTTGTTGGCCGATATGCTCGGCTAGTTCGGCGGCGATTTCCGGCGGAATATGGCGTTTGCCGGCGGCCAGGCTGCGGATGGTTTCGATCAGCTCCTTGCGCAGGCCGCTTTTCAGCAGATAGGCCTGGGCACCGGCCTGGATGGCGTGCAGGGCGCGCACATCGCCACGGTAGGTGGTGAGGATGGCGATGCGTGCATCCGGGTATTCGCTACGGATGGCCTGGATGCTCTCGATGCCGTTCATGTGCGGCATCTGCAGATCCATCAGGGTGACGTCCGGGCGCAGGCGGCGAAAGCACTCCAGCGCCTCGCGGCCATCGCCGGCCTCGCCGACCAGGTCGATGTCTTCCTGCGTGGCGATCACGGCGGCGATGCCCTCGCGCAGTAGGGGGTGGTCGTCGGCGACCAGCACGCGGATAGGTTCTTTGCGGGTCATCGGTGGGGACTCCTTGCGAATCTCGCCCAGTCCAGCCAGCGGCGCGGGCGAGCTTGCCGCTCGCGGTAGGCCAGCGGGCCGACCAGGGCCAACTGCACCCGAGTGCCCCGGCCGGGGGCGCTGTGAATACTGAGCATGCCGCCGATCTTGGTGGCGCGTTCGTACATGCCTTTCAGGCCCCAGTGATCGACGGGCGCGGCACCTTGCAGATAGTCGGCGAGAATACCGCAGCCGTCATCGATGACTTGCAGCTCGAACTGCTGCGGGTTGTAGTCCAGCTGTACGCGTATCGTGCTGGCTTGGGCATGACGGAAGGCGTTGGCGACGGCTTCGCGGGCCAGTTGGTACAGCTCGTCGTACACCACCGGGTGCAGCGCGCAAGGCGTGCCGTTGATCTCGATCTGGTAGGCAACGTCCGGGCCATCCAGCAAGCGCCCCAGGTCGTGCAGCGCCTGAGCCAGATCGGCGGGCGGGTGCTGCACGCTGCGCAGATCGCGTACCCGCTCGCGACCCTCGCCGATCACCTGGTCGGCGCGGTCCAACGCCTTTTCCAGCAGGCTGCGGGCGGGCTGCTCGGCAGGTAGGCTGTCTGCCGCGGCCTGCACATGCAGCATCAGCCCCTGCACCCCCTGCAGCAGGGTGTCATGCAGCTCGCGGGCGATGCGTTCGCGCTCCTCGTGGCGTTCTTCCAGGCGGGTGCGCAGGCGCTCCGCCGCGCGCCGCGTGTTGCTGCGGTAGAGCAGATGCAGCGTGCCGAGCAAGCCGGCGCCCAGCGCCAGCACGAATAGCGGGTGGCGGTAGAACACCGGGGCGATGCTGAAACTCAGCTCGGCATCCTCTGTGCTGGGCACGCCATGCTGATTCAGCGCCCGCACGCGCAGGCGGTAATCGCCGGCCGGCAGGCCGGTGTAAGTTGCCTCGCGTTGGCGACCGGCAGCTTGCCAGTCGTGATCGAAGCCATCGAGGCGATAAAGAAAGTGCACCCCCTCCGGGGCGGACAGGCTGAGTGCCCCGTAGCCGACGGTCAGGCGCCGGCTGTTCGCCGGCAGCGCCTGGTGCGCGGTGAGCGAGCGCGTTGCGCCGTCGACCACCAGCGATTCGATGCGCACGCGCGGCGGAGCAGCGTGTTGTGGAGTACGCAGCGGATCCAGGCCGACCACGCCGCTGCGGGTGACGAACCACAACTGGCCCTGGCTGCTGCGCACTGCGGTGGGCAGGGCCAGCACCTGGTGCGGGTCGTTGTTCAGACCGCCCCGCAGGTCGTAAGTGCGGTAGCGAATAGGGTGTTCGGGGTTCGCCAGAGCCCGTTCGACTTCGCTGGCGGGCAGCTGGAAGATGCCGCCCTTGCCCTGCAGCCAGAGATCCTCGCCCGCTTCGACCTGCACCGGGACGATGGCGTAGAGGTTGTCGAACAGGCCGTTGTCCGGCAGCGGCAGGCGCTGAAAGCGCTGCCCGTCGAAGTGCGCCAGGCCACGCTGGCCGCCGACCCAGGCATGACCGGGCTGATGGGCCATGGCGGTCACATGGCCGACATCCAGGCCTTCGGCCGCGCCCCAATGGCGTTCGCCGCCGTCGTCGTGGCTGACGATCAGATTGTCGCGATAGCCGAACCAGCGGCCGCCATCGGGCGCCAGGGCGGCGCTGACCGGCATCTGCTGGGTCGCCTCGGCGCTCGGCGGCGACAGCTTCTGCCAGCGCCCGTCGCGCAGGACGAACAGGCCCTGGCGATTGACCGACAGCCACAGGTCGCCCTGGCGATCCACCAGCATGGCGCGCACCGCGGAGTCCAGGCTGTGCTCCACCGGCAGCTCGGCGACCTTCTGCAGGCTCTTGCCGACACTGCGCCAGACGCCCTGTGGACCGGCCAGCCAGGCGTTGCCCTGGCTGTCGCGGGCGGTGGCGCTGATCGGCGTCTGCAGCGGCAGATGATGCAGGCCGTCACGATCCAGGCGCATCACCGGCAGGTTGCTGCTGCCGGCCCAGAGCGCGCCGGTCTGATCTGCCACCAGGGCCAGATTCTGCGCATTGGCGGGCAAGCCCGCCGGTTGCAGCGGTCGGTCGCGCAGGCGATCCAGACCATCGTGCGTGCCAATCCAGAGGCTGCCTTCGTTGTCCTGATGCAGCGGCGCAACGAGGTCGGAGCTGAGCCCGTCGCGAGCAGCGAAGCGTTCGATGGCGTTGAAACCGCCCAGCGCGTGGCGATCCGGCTGCGCCACATGCAGCAGGCCGTTGCCGGCGGTGCTCAGCCACAGCGTGCCACGTTGGTCGAACAGCAGGGCGTTGACCGGCTCGCCGACCCCGATGCGACTGGCCTGCCCGGTCGAGCTATCCAGCCGCAGTACCGACTCGCCATCGCGTTCGGCCAGCCACAGCGCGCCATCGGGCGCCTGGACGATCTGCCGGGGACGCCTGACTGCGATGCCGCTGTCGCGCAGCGTCCGGGCGCCGGGCTCCAGCGTATAGAGGCGCCGCTCGTCGGCCACCCATAGCCGGCCGTTGCTATCGACCAGCAGGGCGTAGGCGTTCGCGCCGACGAAGCCGGCCTGGCTGGAAAGCTGCTGCCAGCTTTGCCCGTCGAAGCGCAGCAGACCGTCGTTGGCCGCGGCCCAGAGCTGGCCGTCGGCGGTCTGCGCCAGGGCGTAGACCGTGCCGCGGCCCAGGTCGAAGGCGGCCGCGACCTCGCCCTCGGCGTCGATCAGGCGCACGCCGCCGTTGCGCAGGCCCACCCACAGGCCCTGGTCGCTGGCCAGCAGGCTGGAGACTATGCCCAGTTCCTGATGATCGGCGGCGCGGTAGCGGGTGAAACTCAGGCCGTCGAAGCGATACAGCGAATCATGGGTGCCGAGCCACAGATAGCCGTCGCGGGTCTGCGCCAGGGCGCCGATCTGGCTGGGGCTGTCGTCGTTGAGCGTCCAGCGCCGATGTTCGAAGCGTTGCTGCAGTTCGCCAGCGTCGGCGCGAACGGCGGCGCAGAGCAGCAGGCACAGCAAGGCCAGTGCCGCGAACAGATGAGGAAGGTGCGAGGCGGTTGGCGAGTCAGAAGCGTCCAAGCTGGTTTTGTGCCCATTCGATGCAGTAGTCGGCAATTGTTTCCCAACCCGGTTCGGCAATCAGCCAGTGGCTGTAGCCGCTGAAATGCTTGAAAGTGGTGACCGCCGTCGAGCCCCGGTGGCGACGATAGGCTGCCGCGACCGCGGCGGGGCGGACGCTACGGTCCGCGCCCGCAGCAATCAGCAACAGCGGTGGGCGGTCGGGATTGCCGAAGTCGATACGGCTACCGATGCCCAGCGCGTTGTCGAAGAATACCCGGCCCGGTGCCGGCACGATATGCCGCGCGTAGGCGGCGGCCTGCCGCTCTGACGTCAGGGTCTGCGCCATAGTGCGGGCGAAATGTTGCGGGCTCAGGTGCAGCACGCCGCGCCAGAGCGCCTGGCGCAGCAACCAGGGCCCGCTGCCGCGCAGCCCTTCCAGCCCGCCGTGGGCCGGTGGCGCGATGGCGATGCCGGCGCAGCCCAGCCCGCGGTCGAGCAGCAGCTGCACCAGCAGGCCGCCAAGGTCGTGGCCGATCAGCAGCGGCGGCTGTGCGAGGTCGCCGATCTGCCCTTCGTAGTGAGCGAGAATGGCGGCGATGCCCAGGCTGGCCGTTGCCCGCGGCGGCTGGCTGCGCTGACCCGCCGGGTCGGCAGCGAGCAGCGGCCAGGCCGGCGCGCTGCAGCTGTAGCCGCAGGCCTCGAAGCGACGACGAAATTGGCCCCAGATCAGCGGGGTGAGCCAGGTGCCGTGGATAAACAGGGCCTGCCGGCTCATGTTGACTGCGCTGTGCCGTTATGGCCGGCCGGCGGCATGCTGCGCTTGCGCAGGTTCCGCCGCCTGCTTGCCCGGCGTCAGGAAGTGGTCGATGCGTATCGCAACCCCGGCGCTCTGGAACTGCCTGGCCGCCGCCTCGATGCGTTGCTCGGCGCGGGTGACCCGGCCGTGGTGGCGCAGGTGTTCGAGCCAGGACTCGTCGAAGAAGAACTCCTGCCAGTGGCGCGGGTTCTCGCTGCTCTGCACCAGGCCCCAGGAGAACGCGCCGTTGCGCCGACGCATGCGCGCCACCTCGCTCATCGCCTGGCGAAAGGCGGCGGCCTGCTCCGGGGCGATGTCGTAGTGCAGGGTGACCATCACCGGGCCGCGCTCGAGGTCGGCTTCGTCGGCGAGGATCGGCGCCGGCCAGTGCAGCGACGGGGCGAGATCCTCGGCCTCGGTAACCGGCAGCGGGAAACGCGGCGTGAGCAGCCCACCCAGCGCCAGGCAACCGGCCGCGGCGAACATGGCGAGCGGAATCGACGCCTGGCTGGCGACGAAGCCCCACAGCGCGCCGCCGGCGGCCATGCTGCCGAAGAACACCAGGATATAGACCGACAGCGCCCGCGCCCGTACCCAGTCCGGCACCGAGGTCTGCGCCGCGACCTGCAGGCTCGATAGCACGGCGATCCAGGCCGCGCCGCTGAGCAGCATCACCGGCAGCAGGGCGGCGAAGTGGCGCAGGCTGGCCAGGGCCAGCAGCACCAGGGCGTAGAGCAGGCTGGCCAGCAGCACCAGGCGGTCGCTGCTGATGCGCTCGCGCACGCGCGGCAGCAAGGTGGCGCCAAGTACTGCACCGACGCCGACGCTGCCGAGCATCAGGCCGAAGTCGCTGGCGCTGCCCTGCAGCTCGCCGCGCACGATCAATGGCAGCAGCGACATACCGGCGCTGGCGCCGACGAAGAAGGCCGCCGCGCGTACCAGCACCGCTTGCAGCGGTTTCGAGGCGCGGCTGTAGCGCCAGCCGGCGCGCATGGCACCCAGCAGGCGTTCGGCCGGGAAGCTGGCGACCTGGCGCTCGCGCTTCCAGGTCAGCAGCACCGCCATCACCGCGAAGAACGACAGGGCGTTGAGGGCGAAGGTCGCCCAGGGGCCGCTCAAGCTGACCAGCACCCCGGCGATGGCCGGCCCGAGCGCACGGGCGACATTGATGCCGAGGCTGGACAGGGCGATGGCCGAGGGCAGGTCGCGCTTGCTTACCAGCTCCGGCGTCAGCGCCGACCAGGCCGGCATCATCAGCGCGGTGCCGACGCCCATGGCCAGGGTCATGCCCAGCAGCAGCCAGACCGTGGTCAGCCCGAGCAGGGTCAGCACCGCCAGCAGCGTCGCCACCGCCGCCATCCACAACTGCACGCCGAGCAGGTAGCGGCGCTTGTCGACGATATCGGCCATGGCGCCGGCCGGCAGCGCCAGGAGGAACATCGGCGCGGAGCCTGCGACCTGTACCAGCGCCACGTGCATGGGGTTGGCCGACAGGCTGGTCATCAGCCAGCCGGCACCCACCTCGTGCATCCAGGTGCCGATGTTCGAGGCGATGCTGGCCAGCCACAGCCAGCGAAAGGTGCTGTGCTTGAGTGCGCCCCAGGGCGAAGGTTTATCGCTGGCCATGTCAGAAGGCAAAGCAGGAGCAGCCGAAGGCGCCCCAGAAGCCCTGATGGTCGCTCACCGGCACATTGCTGCGGCGCGCGCGGTCGTGCTGGTGCTGATGCACCGCGCAGGCGCCGATGCACTGGTGGATGCTGGCGGCCATGGGCGCCGCTGCCGGCTTCCAGTGCCCTGGCACCATGGCCACCGGTGACCAGTCCGGCAGTACCGGCAGCGTGGGCGGGGCGAGTTTGTCGAACTCGCCGGTGCCATGCACCACCTTGCCGCCGACGATGGTCAGCACCGATTCCAGCCACTTGATCTGCTCTTCCTCGACGCTGAAGAAGTCCGCGCTCAGCGCCACCAGGTCGGCCAGTTGGCCCACCTTGATCTGGCCCTTCTTGCCCTGTTCGCTGGAGAACCAGGCGCTGCCATGGGTGAACAGCTGCAGCGCGGTGTCACGCGGCAGCCCCTGCGGGTTGAGCGTGGTGCCGCCGACCGTCTTGCCGCTGACCAGCCAGTACAGCGCCGTCCAGGGGTTGTAGCTGGCCACGCGGGTGGCGTCGGTGCCGCCGCCGACTGGCACGCCTTTGGCCAGCATGCGCTGAATCGGCGGGGTAGCTTCTGCGGCTTTGGCGCCGTAGCGGTCGATGAAGTACTCGCCCTGGAAGGCCATGCGGTGCTGGATGGCGATACCGCCACCGAGCGCGCGTACGCGTTCGATGTTGCGCGGGCTGATGGTCTCGGCGTGGTCGAACAGCCAGGGCAGGCCGTTGAATGGCATGTCGCGGTCGACCTTCTCGAACACGTCGAGCATGCGCGAGATGGATTCGTCGTAGGTGGCGTGCAGGCGGAACGGCCAGCGCTGTTCGACCAGATGACGCACCACCGGCTCCAGATCGGCTTCCATGCTCGGCGCCAGGTCTGGGCGCGGTTCGACAAAGTCTTCGAAGTCGGCGGCGGAGAACACCAGCATCTCGCCGGCTCCGTTATGGCGGAGGAAATCATCGCCCTGGTGCAGCTTGACGCTGCTGGTCCAGTTCTTGAAGTCGGTCAGCTCTTCCTTGGGCTTCTGGGTAAACAGGTTGTAGGCGATGCGCACGCTGAGCTGATCCTTGTCGGCCAGCTCCTGGATCACCTGGTAGTCGTCCGGGTAGTTCTGGTAACCGCCACCGGCGTCGATGGCGCTGGTCACGCCCAGGCGGTTGAGCTCGCGCATGAACTGGCGGGTGGAGTTGACCTGATACTCCAGCGGCAGCTTCGGGCCCTTGGCCAGGGTGGCGTAGAGGATCAGCGCATTGGGCCGGGCGATCAGCATGCCGGTGGGCTGGCCGCTGGCATCGCGCTGGATCTCGCCGCCGGGCGGGTTCGGCGTGTTCTTGTCGTAGCCCACGGCGCGCAGCGCGGCGCGGTTGAGCAGGGCGCGGTCGTAGAGGTGGAGGACGAACACCGGGGTGTCCGGTGCCGCTCGGTTCAGCTCATCCAGGGTCGGCAGGCGTTTCTCGGCGAACTGGAATTCGGTCCAGCCGCCGACCACGCGCACCCACTGCGGCGTCGGCGTGCGGCCGGCCTGCTCCTTGAGCATGCGCAGGGCGTCGGCCAGCGACGGCACGCCCTCCCAGCGCAGCTCCAGGTTGTAGTTGAGGCCGCCGCGGATCAGGTGCAGGTGCGAGTCGTTGAGGCCGGGAATCACCGTGCGTTTCTGCAGGTCGATGACGCGGGTGGCATCGCCGCGCAGGGCCATGGCTTCGGCATCGCTGCCGACGGCGACGAAGCGCCCGTCCTTGATGGCCACGGCGCTGGCCTGGGGTTTTTCGCGGTCGACCGTGTGCAGGCGGCCGTTGTAGAGAATGAGGTCGGCACTCATGTTGCCTCCTTGTGAACTGGCGGATGAGTCGCCGGACAAGGCGGCGAAGGGCAGGGTGGACCACAGCGCCCCGGCGGCGCCGAGCACGCTGCTGGTGGCGAGAAAATGGCGACGTTTCGGGTCGGAGGGATCCTGGCTCATGGTCGATCCTCGTCTGCGGTTGGGCTCAGCCAGGCGGCGAACAGCCGCGTGGCCATGGGCATGAACAGGTACACCACGAGCAGGACGATGCTCAGGGTGATCACGACGTTGCTCGGCAGGTAGCCGCCGAGCCAGGGAGCGAGCTGAAACAGGGGTTGCCAGAGCAGCGGCACCAGCAGGCTCAGCGGCAGGATCACCAGGAAGGTGACGCAGGCCTGTTTCCAGCGGGGCGGCGGCGTCTGCGCGCTTTCCGGCATGAACCAGAATTCCTTGCCCTGGGCGATCTCCAGCTGGTCGCCGGCGCGCAGCAGCGGCTCGATCTCGGCGATCAACTGGCGCCTTTGTTCGGAGTCGGTCCAGTTCTGCAACTGCTGCAGGCCGGCGAAACGCAGCACGCAGGTGAATTGCGCCAGGCTGGCCTGACGGCTGCGCACCACGTCCACGCCGAGGTGGCCTGGGCATTGGCTGGCGGTGGCGATGATGCGCCGTAGCCAGGCCTCGTAACGCGGCACATGGTCGGGGCGCACCTGGTGGCGCACCACCAGGGTGACGGTTTCCTGTTGCGTCTCGCTCATGCTGGAGACTCTGCGCGTGGCCTGGGTCTTGCCGAGCCGGTGACGTGCGGCGGGGCGCGGCGCCGGCTCGGCCGTCATCGGCTCAGATGGGGGCTGCCACCGGGGCCAGGGTCGGGCCGTGCTGCACACGCTCCGGCGCCTTGTGCACCATGGTGTAGGCGTAGTCCACGCCCATGCCGTAGGCACCGGAGTGTTCCTTGACCAGGGCCATGACGGCGTCGTAGGTGTCGCGGTTCTTCCAGTCGCGCTGCCATTCCAGCAGTACCTGCTGCCAGGTCACCGGCACCACGCCGGCCTGGATCATGCGCTGCATGGAGTAGTCGTGGGCGGCCTGCGAGGTGCCACCGGAAGCGTCGGCGACCATGTAGATCTCGTAGCCGGCGTCATGCATGGCGGAGAGGGCGAAGGTGGTGTTACACACCTCGGTCCACAGGCCGGAAACGATGACCTTGTTGCGGCCGTTCTTCTTCAGCGCGTCGCGGACTTTCTGGTCGTCCCAGGAGTTCATCGAGGTGCGCTCGAGCAGCGGCGCGTCGGGGAATACGGCGAGCAGTTCGGGGTAGGTGTGACCGGAGAAGCTTTCGGTCTCGACCGTGGTGATGATGGTCGGCACGTTGAAGATCTTGGCCGCCTTGGCCAGGCCCACGGTGTTGTTCTTCAGGGTTTGCCGGTCAATGCTCTGCACGCCGAAGGCCATTTGCGGCTGCTGGTCGATGAAGATCAGCTGGCAGTTGTGCGGGGTCAGGACTTCGGTTTTTGGATTGCTCATAGCGGTTACCTGTTGGGGGGCGGTGGACGATGCACGCATCCCGTCGGTCGTTACCGTCGGGTAGACGCAAGGACTATTGCAGAGCGGTCGTCGCCTGGATTGGATGGAACTGCGGTTTTGGCACAGGGCTGTGCCGAGCTTTGTCGACCGGCACGACGCAGGGGGGCTGCTAGAGTGAGTGCAGGGATTGCCTGGGGGATGTGCATGACAGGGGAAAGTCGCAAGCTGGGCCTGGGATCGCTGACCGCGCTGGTGGTGGGCTCGATGGTCGGTGGCGGGATCTTCTCGCTGCCGCAGAATATCGCCGCACGGGCCGATGTCGGCGCCGTGCTGATCGGCTGGGGCATCACCGCGGTGGGCATGCTGGCGCTGGCCTTCGTCTTTCAGAACCTGGCCAACCGCAAGCCGCAGCTCGATGGCGGGGTGTACGTCTACGCCAAGGCGGGCCTCGGCGATTACATGGGGTTTTCCTCGGCCTGGGGCTACTGGATCAGCGCCTGGCTGGGCAATGTCGGCTACTTCGTCCTGCTGTTCTCCACCCTGGGTTACTTCTTCCCGGTCTTCGGCCAGGGCAATACGCCGCTGGCCATCGCCTGTTCCTCGGTGCTGCTGTGGTGCGTGCATGCCCTGGTGCTGCGCGGCATCAAGGAGGCGGCGCTGATCAACCTGATCACCACCGTGGCCAAGCTGGTGCCGATCCTGCTGTTCATCGTCATCGTCGGCCTGGCCTTCGACCGCGACATCTTCACCCGTGACATCTGGGGCCGCAGCAATCCGCAGTTCGGCGGCGTGCTGGAGCAGGTGCGCAACATGATGCTGGTCACCGTGTTCGTGTTCATCGGCATCGAAGGGGCGAGCGTGTACTCGTCGCGCGCCGAGCGCCGCCGCGATGTGGGCAAGGCCACGGTGATCGGCTTTCTCGGCGTGCTGGCGCTGCTGATGCTGGTCAACCTGCTGTCGCTGGGGGTGATGAGCCAGCCCGAGCTGGCTGCGTTGCAGAACCCGTCCATGGCCGGGGTGCTGGAGCATGTGGTGGGGCGCTGGGGCGCGGTGCTGATCAGCATCGGCCTGGCGGTGTCGCTGCTCGGTGCGCTGCTGTCCTGGGCGCTGCTGTGCGCCGAAATCCTCTTCGTCTCCGCCAAGGACGGCACCATGCCGGCCTTCCTGCGCCGGGAAAACGCCAACCAGGTGCCGGTCAACGCGCTGTGGCTGACCAACGGCATGATCCAGCTGTTTCTGCTGATCACCCTGTTTTCCCAGGGCACCTACCTGTCGCTGATCTACCTGGCCTCGTCGATGATCCTGGTGCCCTACCTTTGGTCGGCGGTCTATGCGCTGCTGCTGGCGCTGCGCGGCGAAACCTACGAAGACCAGGCCAGGCTACGCCGCAAGGATCTGGCGATTGGCCTGCTGGCGGTGGGCTACGCGATCTGGCTGCTGTATGCCGGCGGGGTCAAGTACCTGCTGCTGTCGGCGCTGCTCTATGCGCCGGGGGTGCTGCTGTTTCTCAAGGCCAAGCGCGAGCAGGGGCAGATGCTGTTCACCCGCTTCGAATGGCCGATCTTCGCCGCCGTATTGCTGACCGCCGCGCTGGCCGGCTACGGCCTGTATGCCGGGCATCTGAGCTTGTAGTGCTGGACAAAGCGGCCAGCGCGCGGATAATCCGCCCCATCGCCCTCTGACTCTGGCCTCGCGACCCCCATGCGCAAATCCCTGCGTACCGCCCTGATCTGGATGCTGATGCTGGCCCTGCCGGCACAGGCCATGGCGGCGCTCGGCATGCAGTTGTGCGAGCAGGTGCATCGCAGCGGCGCCCTGCAGATGAGCGGCAGCGAGCATGGCGAGCACCACGACATGACGGCCGATAGCGCGCATGACGCGCATCAGGATGACGCGCCTGCTGCCAGCAGCGAGGCTCCCGGCGATGGAAGCCTCTGTACCCTGTGCGCCTTTTGCGTCGGTGTCGCCGCGCCCAGCCAGCCGTTTCTGAACAACTCTGCCCTGCAAGCCGTCGAGCCGGCTACAGCCTGGCCCGAGCGCCTCGTCGTCGGCGTGGCCGACACGCCCGAACGCCCCCCGCGTCTTTCTCTCGCCTGAGCCCCTTAGATAGCGCCGTCCTGCGGCGCCTGTAGCTCACGCGGCCGTCTGGCCGCCGTACGCGAGAACACATCATGACTTTGCATTCCCTTGCCGGATGGCTGCTGGGCATCGCCGCCCTGGCGCTGCCTGGCAGCCTGATGGCGGCCCAGCCCGACCCGCTGGACGCCAACGCCGCCGTGCCGGCGCAGGATTACCGTTCACCCTTGCAGCACTACCGCGCCCAGGCCGACGAGCCGTTGCAGGACTGGCGCGCGGCCAACGATCTGGTCGGCCGTATCGGCGGCTGGCGCACCTACAGCATGGAGGGCTGGGAGCAGCCGGCCGAGCAGGGTGCCGAGCCCGCCGAGGGAGGTGGCCATGACCACCATTAAATCCACCGTGCTGCTCTGCGCCGCGCTGCTGTTGGCCGGTTGCGCCGGCTTCAGCCAGGACGGCGGTTTCGACCCGGTGCAGCAAAACGCCGAGCGCCAGCTGGACAAGCAGCTGCTGTGGGCGCGCGACGAGGCCGGGCGCGGGCAGATCGAGGCGCGCGTCGCCGAGCTGCTGGCCGAACCCCTGAGCCTGGACGCCGCGGTGCAGCTGGCGCTGCTCAACAATCGCGGCCTGCAGGCGTCCTTCGACGAGCTGGGCATCGGCGAGGCCGAGCGCGTGCAGGCCGGGCGCCTGCCCAATCCCGGCTTCTCCTACGGCCGCCTGGAGAAGGGCAGCGAGGTCGAATACGAGCGCGGCCTGCACCTGAACCTGGCGCGCCTGATCGCCCTGCCGCTGACCTCGCGCCTGGAAGGCCGGCGCTTCGAGCAGCTGCAGCGGCAGACCAGCCTGGCGGTGTTCGAATTGGCCAGCGAGACGCGCAAGGCCTGGTACCAGGCGGTCGCCGCCGAGGAGAGCCTGGTCTACGCGCGGCAGGTGCTGGACGCCGCCGAAGCCGGCGCCGAGCTGGCCCGGCGCCTGGCCGCAGTGGGCAACTTCAGCAAGCTGCAGCAGGCCGAGCAGCAGAACTTCTACGCCGAGGCCGGCATCGGCCTGTTGCAGGCCGAACAGGCGCGGGTGCGCAGCCGCGAGCAGCTGACCCGACTGCTCGGCCTGTGGGGTGAGCAGCTCGACTACCGCCTGCCCGAACGCCTGCCGGCGCTGCCGAAAAACGCGGACGAGTTGCCGGACGTGGAGCGCCTGGCCATGAGCCAGCGCCAGGACATCCAGGCCGTGCGCCTGGATGCCGAGCGCCTGGCGCAGAACCTCGGTCTGACCCGCACCACGCGCTTCATCAACGTGCTGGAGCTGGGCGTGGTCAACAACCGCTCAAACGAGGAGCCGACCCAGCGCGGCTACGAGATCAGCGTCGAGCTGCCGCTGTTCGACTGGAGCGGTGCCAAGGTGGCGCGGGTCGAGGCGCAGTATCGCCAGGCGCTCAACCGCGCCGCCGAGACGGCGATCAACGCCCGCTCGCAGGTGCGCGAGGCCTACCACGCCTACCGCAACGCCTTCGAGCTGGCGCAGCACTACCGCGCCGAGGTGCTGCCGCTGCGCCAGCGCATCGCCGAGGAAAACCTGCTGCGCTACAACGGCATGTTCATCAGCACCTTCGACCTGCTCGCCGATGCGCGCCGTCAGGTGCAGGCGGTGGACGGCTACCTGCAGGCGCAACGCGACTTCTGGCTGGCTCGCGCCGACCTCGACATGGCCCTGTTGGGCGCGCCCAATCCCTCGCTCGGCGCGGCGCCTGCCGCTGCTGCCGAGCCGGCCGCCGCCGGCCACTGAACAAGGAAATTCCCAGATGGTTTCACGACGCGATTTCTTTCTCGGGGCCAGCGCCATCGGCGCTGCGGTGGCCACCTCGGCGGTCAGCCGGGTGGCCATGGCGGCCCTGCCCGAGCCGGTGCTGCAGGCCAGCGCCGACACCCAACCGCCGCTGCAGCCGGGCAGCGGGCGGCCCTACAACCCGGTGGTCACCCTCAACGGCTGGACCCTGCCGTGGCGCATGAACAACGGCGTCAAGGAGTTCCACCTGGTCGCCGAGCCGGTGGTACGCGAGCTGGCGCCCGGCTACAAGGCCCACCTGTGGGGCTATAACGGCCAGTCGCCGGGGCCGACCATCGAGGTGGTGGAGGGCGACCGGGTGCGCATCTTCGTCACCAACAAGCTGCCCGAGCACACCAGCATCCACTGGCACGGCCAGCGTCTGCCCAACGGCATGGACGGTGTGGCGGGCCTGACCCAGCCGGCGATCCCGGTGGGCAAGACCTTCGTCTACGAGTTCGTCGCCCGTCGCCCCGGCACCTTCATGTACCACCCGCACGCTGACGAGATGACGCAGATGGCCATGGGCATGATGGGCTTCTGGGTCACCCACCCCAAGGAGCATCATCCGCTGATCAGCGAGGTGGACCGCGACTACTGCTTCCTGCTCAGCGCCTACGACATCGAGCCGGGTGCCTACACGCCGAAGATCATGCAGATGCTCGACTTCAACCTGTGGACCTTCAACAGCCGGGTGTTTCCCGGCATCGACCCGCTGGTGGCGCGCCAGGGCGAGCGGGTGCGCCTGCGCGTCGGCAACCTGACCATGACCAACCACCCGATCCACCTGCACGGTCACGAGTTCGAGGTCACCGGCACCGACGGCGGGCCGACCCCGGTCGGCTCGCGCTGGCCGGAGGTGACCGCCGACGTGGCGGTGGGGCAGATGCGCCAGCTCGAGTTCATCGCCGACGAGGAGGGCGACTGGGCGCTGCACTGCCACAAGAGCCACCACACCATGAACGCCATGGGCCACGACGTGCCGACCCTGGTCGGCGTCGATCATCGCGACATGACCCGCAAGATCGCCAAACTGGTGCCGGACTACATGGTGATGGGCGAGCGCGGCATGGCCGACATGGCGGAGATGCAGATGCCGCTACCCGACAACACCGTGCCGATGATGACCGGCGACGGCCCGTTCGGCTCGGTGGAGATGGGCGGCATGTTCACCATGCTCAAGGTGCGCAAGGAGCAGGCCGCCGGCGACTACCGCGACCCGGGCTGGTTCAAGCATCCGGCCGGCACGGTGGCCCATGAGTGGAAGGGCGCACTGGCCAGCCCGAGCCGCTCGCACGACGGCGGTGGCCAGTCGATGCCGCTCAAGCAGCCGCTCGAAGCGCCGGTGGAAGTGCAGGTACGCAAGCCGGGCGGGCATGCCGGGCATTGACGGGGATCGGGTTGGCATGTGCCGCCCGGCCATAACGCAATTTGAGGAAATGCATCGATGAAATCACTACAGCTACTGGTACTGACCCTGGGCGGATTACTGGGCAGCCCGGCGGCGCTGGCCCACAGCGAGGCGCACAAGGGCCATCAGGCCGCCGCGACGATCAAGGAGCAGAAACCCTGGGGCATCGCCGGCGATGCGGCGCAGGTCGACCGCACCATCGAGATCCGCATGACCGACCAGATGCGCTTCACCCCGGACCATCTGCAGGTCAGGCAGGGCGAGACCATCCGTTTCGTCCACCGCAACGACGGGCAGATGCTCCATGAGTTCGTCATCGGCACCCGCGCCGAACTGGACGAGCACGCCGCGCTGATGGCCAGGTTTCCCGGCATGGAGCACGACGAGCCCTATATGGCCCACATCGCGCCGGGGCAGAGCGGCGAGATGATCTGGACCTTCAACCGCGTCGGCGAATTCGATTTCGCCTGCCTGATCGCCGGCCACTACCAGGCCGGCATGGTTGGCACCATTCGGGTGCTGGCCGACTGACCTAAGAGAGGAAATACGCATGAAGAAGCCACTGATGATCGCGGCCCTGGCCGCCCTGTTCAGCCTGCCGCTGCAGGCCGCCGACCCCGCGCCGCTGAGCCAGGGCGAGGTGCGCAAGGTGGACGCCGCCACGCAGAAAATCACCTTGCGCCACGGTCCCATCGCCAGCATCGGCATGCCGCCGATGACCATGGTCTTCGAGGTGCAGCCGGCCAGTCTGCTCGAGGGCGTCGAGGCCGGCGATCAGGTGCGCTTCCAGGCGCGCCAGGAAGGCAACCGCTATATCGTCACCGAGTTGCAGGTAGTCGAGTAGCCGGCGTTCTGCCGCAGCCTCGCTCAGCGCTGTGGCTGCGGCGCCGCGGCGGTCTGCAGCTGCGCCTGCGGCATGCCGATATGCTGGCCCTGGGAGTAGTCGATGCCCAGGGCCAGCACCTTCTCCTGCACCGCCGCCGAATGCACGAACTCGGCCACCGTCTGCATCTTCAGGCTGCGGGCGAACTGCACGATGCCCTGGGTCACGGCGTAGGCGTCGGGGTCGCTGTCGAGCTGGCGGATCAGGCTGCCGTCGATCTTGATCAGGTCGACGTTGAGCCGCAGCAGGTGCTCGAAGTTGCTGTAGCCGGTGCCGAAGTCGTCGATGGCGATGCGGCAGCCGAGTGCCTTGACCTCGTCGATAAAGGCGCGCACCTGGCTGTAGTTGTCGATGCCCTCGGACTCCAGGATTTCGAAGATCAGCCGCGGGCCGATGCCGCTCTGCTGCAGCTTGAGCTTGATCGCCCGGCTCAGCTCGGGGTCGATCAGGTCCTCGTAGGACAGGTTGAGGGAAAATTCGTAGGGCAGCTCGCGAAAGCGCTCGAAGCACTTGTCCAGCATCACCCGGGTGATCTGCCGGTGCAGGCGGATCTTCTTCGCCACGCCGAGAAAACGCCCCGGGTTGATCACCTGGCCGTCGTCGTCGCGCATGCGCACCAGGCACTCGAACTTGTCGATGCTGGCGCTGCGGTTGTCGTGGATCGGCTGGAAATAGGGCAGCAGCCGGTCGTCCTGCAGCGCCGCCTTGACCTTGTTGGCCCACAGCAGGTTCTGTTCGTACTCCTCGCGGATCTTCAGCGCCGGGTCGTAGAGCAGGTGATTCTTTTGCTGCAGGCGCGCCAGCTTGAGGGCGATGGCGGCCGAGGCGAGCAGGCTGTCGCGGCCCTGGCGCGCCTCGTCGGCGCTGAGGCTGGCGGCGCCGAGGGTGGCGTTGAAACCGATCTCCTGGCCCTGCCAGTCCAGGCGCTGGCGCTGGATAAAGGCGCCCAGCTCGGCCATGCGCGCCTCCAATTGCTCGCCGCTGTGGCGCGGCAGCAGCACGGCGAACTCGTCGGCGGTCAGGCGGTACAGGCGCGCCTGGCCGGCATCGAGGCGCAGGTGCTGGCTCAGGTGCGCGCCGAGGTGGCGGAGGATCTGGTCGCCGCAGGTGTGGCCATAGAAGCCGTTGATCTCCTTGAAGGCGTCCAGGTTGAGCAGGATCAGGCTCGGCCGCGGCGTGCGCCCGAGGTCGAGCAGCAGGCGGGCGCGGTTCGGCAGTTGGGTCAGCGGGTCGGTGTAGGACGCCTCCAGCTGGCGCATGGTGCTGGCGATCAGGCGCAGCAGCAGGGCGCCGAGCACCAGCAGCACCAGCCCGGTGACGGCGAGGATGCGCAGGTTGCTCTGGCGCATCGGCGCCAGCACCGCGTCGATCTCGTTCTGCGGCACGCCGAGGCCGAACAGCATGCCGGCGCGGGTCATGGCGAACAGCAGGGCATAGCGCTCGCCGTCGATCTGCAGCTCGCGACTGTACAGCGGTGCGCGTTCGCCGCCGTTCGCCCCGGGCGCGGCGGCGCGGGCCAGTTGTTCGGCGAGGATGGCGTCCATGATGCGCTGCGCGGCCGGGGTGTCTTCCTGCTCGCTGAGGCTGCTCAGCTTGCGGTTGTCGCGGTCGAGCAGGAAGGAAAAGGTGTTGGGGGTGAGCTTGATGTCGCTGATCAGGCGCACCACGTCCTCGCTGCGCCAGTCGCTGCTGGCCAGGCCGATGATGCGTCCGCGACGGTCGTGCAGCGGGGTGGCCAGGGTGATCACCGCGGCATCCGGCAGCGGGTTGTAGTAGGCGGCGCTCCAGAGTAGCGGTTCGGCCAGGGCCTGGCTGCGATCCTGCTCGCTGGGCAGCAGGCTGCGGTACCAGTCCTGCCGGCGTGGGTCGCCGGCCTGGCGGCGCACCTCGATGCGCCGGTCGGCGCTCCAGTGGGCATAGATTCCGGGGGCTTCGCCCAGCGCCGGAAAACGCCCCGGCTCGTACCACAGGCCGACGCCGAAGGCATCGGGAAAATCGCGCAGCTTCTGCTCCAGCTGCGCCGCCAGTTCGTCGGCCAGCGCATTGCGCTGCAGCAACTCGCCGATGCGCGCGAGGTTCTCGGTGTGCTGCTCCATGCGCCGGTGGTGGCCGTTGATGCGGCCGAGGTTGGCGTAGAAGCTGCCCTCGATCTGGCCGCGGCGCAGCTCGGCCATGGCGCGCTGGGAGAAGTCCAGGTTGAGCGAAGACATCACCCACATCGCCGCGATGAACAGCGCCACCAGCAGCAGAACCAGCAGCATCAGCAGTTGCTTCGAGGATTTCAGCGGCACGCCGGGCAGTCGGGGCAGGGCGAGCATCAGCGCTGCTGCTCCAGGGCCCGGCGCACCTGCAGCTGGGCTTGGGCGATCTGGCCATCGTCGAGCTGCACGCGCAGCTGCTGCAGCCTAGCCGCAGCACGCGGCTCGCCGTTGTCTTTGGCCAGGCTCAGCCAGACATAGGCGGCCGCGGTATCGGCGGGTACGCCGCGGCCTTCGGCATACAGCTCGCCGAGTTGGTACTGCGCCGCGGCGCTGCCCTGGCGCGCGGCGCGCAGCAGCCAGTCGCGCGCCTTGCCGTTGTCGACGGCGACGCCCTCGCCGTGCAGGTAGAGCAGGCCGAGGGCCAGCTGCGCGTCGCGATGACCCTGGCGCGCGGCCTGTTCGAAGCGTTGACGGGCCTTGCTCGGGTTCGGCGCGGCGCCCTGGCCGCGCTGGTACATCCGCGCGCTCTGGTACTGGGCCCGTGCCAGACCCTGCTCTGCGGCCTGCTCGAACCAGTTAAGGGCGCTGGCCGGGTTCTGTTCGACGCCCTGGCCGCGCAGGTACAGCTGACCGAGCTGGTAGCTGCCGTCGGGCGAGTGTTCGGCGGCGCGGCGCGCCCAGTGCAGCGCCTCGGGGTAGCGCTTGAGGCTGCTGGCGATCACCGACAGGTTGTACTGCGCCTTGCCGTCGCCGGCTTCGGCCGGCCCCAGGCAGGCGTCGCGGGCCTGGCTGTAGTTCTTGATGGTGAACAGCAGGTAGCAGTCGTTGGCCTGCTGGCGGTCGATACCGGCCGCGGCGGGCGCGGCTGCCGGCGCGGTGCGTGGGCGCGTCTGAGCCGTGTTGGCAGTGTCGGCGGCGGGGCGCGGCGTCGCGCCTGGTCGGGCTGGCGGCAGCAGGGCGGCGAACTGTTCGATTTGCCCCGGGCAGGAGTCGCCGTAGCTGGCGCGCATCTGTTGCAGCGTGGCCGCGGTCTTGTCGCGTTCGGCGTAGCGGCTGGCGACTTGCTGGCAGCGGCGCTGGCGTTCTTCCACCACCTGGCGCAGGTGTTCGGCGCGGCTGGCGTCGCTGCCATGCTGGTTCAGGTAACGGGTCAGCGGGGCGATATAGGGTTGGTCGAACAGCTGCGCCAGTTCCCGGTCGTACTGCGCGTTGTGTTGCGAGGCGCCCCAGTTGCCCAGGTTCTGCGCCTGTCGGCTGATCAGCTCGCCGGTCTTGCTCAGCAGCTCGGCCGATTTGGCGATCAGGTCGTCCTTCGGCGGCAGGCTCGAGCAGCCGCTCAACCAGGGTAGGCAGAAAAGACAGGCGATCAGCGTGCGCACGGTTCCCCCCAACTTCACGGCTGCCGAGGCGACGGGCAGCGTCTGCGTGCCGGCCTGTTCACTCTAGTCGAAAACCGCACAGGGCGATGGCGCGTGCGCGCGGGGAGGGCGGGTGTGGCAGGAGTCGACCGCGGCTGATGGCAGCCGCGGCCGGCGGAGACTCAGTTCAGCGCGTCGGTCAGCGCCTTGGCCGGCACCAGCTTGACCACCTTCTTCGCGGCGATCTCGATGGCCTTGCCGGTCTGCGGGTTGCGGCCGGTGCGTGCCGGGCGCTCGCTGACCTTCAGCTTGCCGACGCCGGGCAGGGTGATCTCGCCGTCGTTTTCCAGCGCGTCGCTGACAATTTCGCCCAGCTGATCGAGCAGGGCGCGTACCGAGGTCTTCGGCAGGTCGATGGCCTCGGCCAGGTCGCCGATCAGTTGGTCTTTGGTGATTGCCATGATGTAACTCCATTTTCGGGTGAGGGTTTCGGCCGCGGTGCCGGGCCTCGCTGGCCCGGGCGCTGTGGCCGAAAGCGGGGGGAACGCTAGCACAAAAGCCGGCGCTCGGGCGCGGCGGTGAACTCGCATTAGTCGCCGGCTCCGGGCTGCTGGTTCCAGCGGGCGAGCAAAAAGCGCAGCTGGCCGCGGATGCCCGGCTCGCTGGCGCTGTCGAAGGGCAGGCGAATTTCCAGGCTGCCGTCGGCCTGCAGGGTGCCGCCGAGTACCTGGTTGGCGGCATGCACGCCCTGGTTCTGCCAGGCGTGGTGCACCTGCCAGTCGCCGCTGGCGGCGCCGGGCGGGGTGATCTCCAGCACCAGGCTGTTGCGGAACAGGTAGCTGCCCTCGTAGTGCTGGTTGATCCAGAGTTTGCGCTCCACCTCGTAGTCCGGCACCCGCACGTTGAACGTCAGGGTGTAGGCCAGACCCTTGCGCCGCGAGTTGACCCGCGCGCGGTCGGCGAGAAACAGGCTGCCGAGGTATAGCTTGCCATGCTGCTGCGGCGCCTTGAGCCAGTGCTGGTGCGCCAGGCAGGCCACCGAGTCCTCCTCGGCGGTGCGCCGGCTGAGGTACCACAGCTTGCCGCGCGGCGCGGCGAGCACCTCGAACTGATACAGGGCGTTGACCGTCTGGCCCTGGGCCTCGGCCTTGCGCAGCTCTTTGGGCAGCGCGATGGCGTCGACCTCGGCCCAGATGTCCACGCGCACGTCGCCGAACAGGAAACGGCTGAGGTTCTGGTAGGCCTCCTCGCTGTTGACTATGCCGAAGTAGCCGGAATGCGCGCGGTAGGCGAAGGCCTTGGCGCAGGGCGCAGCCGGCTTGCCCTGGGCGTCGAGGCCGCACAGGGTGGCGTTGTCGATGCGCACCAGGCCGTCGCTGCCGTGGCCGGCGAAGGTGCGCGACAGGCCCAGGCCGGCCTCGTAGTCCAGGCGGTTGGTGCCGACCATGCAGAAGAAGCGCTTGGACGCAAAGCGCGCCTCGGGCAGCCAGTCGACCCGCTCGGTGGCCTGGTAGGCGGCCTCCAGGCCGAGGAAGCCGGCCAGGCGCTCGCGGTTGAAATTGCTGATGTCGCTCAGGCTCAGCCAGCTCGGCGGGTTGATGCCGAGCAGGTCGATGCCGTTGTGCGGGGTGGCGTAGGTGAACACCTTGTCCACCAGCTGCGCCGCGCCCTTGGGGTCGAGCTTGGGGTTCTGCAGCAGGCCGCGGCAGACCAGACCGCCCATGGAGTGGGCGACCAGGTAGCAGCGAAAGTCCGCGGCGGCGATGGCGTTCTTCGGGTTGCCGCAGACCAGCTCGCGCACCTTGAGGATCAACTCGCCGAGCTTGCCGGCGAACACCTCCAGGCTCGGCGTGCTGCCGATGCCGAGCAGGCGCGAGGCCTCGTCGTAGTAGCGGTAGACGATGATCGAACGGCTGCCCATGCGGTTGTCCGGGTTGGCCGCCCATTCCGGGTCGAGGATGTCGTAGCCGTCCTCGTACACGTCCTGGTAGCCGAACTCCGAGGCCAGGCGGATCACCGGCGACTCGAAGACGAACTTGCGCGGCTGGCGCGTCTTCTCCGCCACCGCGCGGTACAGGGTGGAGCCGAGGTTGAAACCGCAGAAGGGGTCGGCGCTGGTCTGGTCGATCTCGCCGGGCGTCATGGCGTAGCCGCGCACGTAGATGATCGGGTGGAAGGGGCTGTGCGGGTTGGCCATGGGCGCTCCTGAGAGGGTGCGCGCGTGCCTCGGGACTGCTCATCAGGGCCGGACTGCGGGATGCGACGAGTTGCGCGGGATGCCAGCCAAGGCTAGCCGAAAGCCGCGGCTTGTCGCGGCATTTGGTCGGCCGGGCGGCGCACCGGCGCGCCTCGTCTAAGCTACTGGTACCTGGCTGATACCGGAGTGCCATCATGCTGCGTGCCTTCGCCGACCTCGGCTTTCGCTGGAAAATCGCCTTGCCCATCCTGTTGCTGGCCGCCTTGCTGGTGACCATGGGCGTGCTCGGCATGCGCGGCATCGCCCAGATGGCCGAATCCAGCACCACCCTGACCAACCGCCATCTGCCCGCCATCAGCCTGCTGCTCAACGCCGACCGCGACCTCTATCAGGCCTTCGTCGCCGAGCGCAGCCTGCTGGGCGAAGGCGCCAGCGCGCATGTCGCCGGACTGAAGACGGCCCATGCCGAGAACCTGCAGCAGGCCTACGACCGCGTGCACAAGTTCGCCGACATGCAGCCGGGCAGCGAGGCGCTGGCGCTGGTGGCCGAGTTCGACCGCGGTTTCGCGCGCTGGAAGGCCACCTCGCAGCGGGTGCTGGAACTGGCCGCCAGCGATCCGGACGGCGCCAGCCGGCTCAGCTTCGGCGACAGCGAGGCGCAGTTCGAGGCGGCGCGCACCGCTATCGACAAGCTCGGCGAGCTGGAAGACGGCGCCGCCAACGCGGTCGGCACCGCCGCCATCGCCCGCGGCGAGGCACTGGCCTGGCAGCAGGGGCTGATCATCGCCATCGGCCTGGGCGTGTGCCTGGTGCTGGTGCTGGGCTTTCCGCTGCTGGTGACCCGGCCGCTGCACAACCTGCTGTACCGCATCGAGCAGATCGCCGATGGCGACGGCGACCTGCGGGTGCGCCTCGACGTGCTGTCGAAGGACGAGCTGGGCAAGCTCAGCCATGCCTTCAACCGCTTTCTCGACAAGCTGCAGCCGCTGATCAAGGAAGTCGGCCGGGTCACCGGCGAGGTGGCCGACTCGGCGCAGAGCCTGGCCGGCATGGCCGCGGCCAACGATCGGCTGATCAGCAGCGAGCATGCCGCAGTGGATCAGGTCAGCACCGCCGCCACCGAGATGAGCGCGGCGGTGCACGAGGTGGCGCGCAACGCGCAGAACGCCGCCGATGCCGCGCGCCATGCCGAGGTGCAGTCGCGCGAGGGCGCCGAGGTGGTCGGCGCCACCATCCATTCGATTCGCCAGCTGGCCCAGGAGGTGGAGAGCGCCTCCGACACCATCCAGACCCTGGAACAGGAAACCGCCAATATCGGCGCGGTGCTGGCGGTGATCAAGGGCATCGCCGAGCAGACCAACCTCCTGGCGCTGAACGCCGCCATCGAGGCGGCGCGGGCTGGCGAGCAGGGTCGCGGCTTCGCCGTGGTCGCCGACGAGGTGCGCGCCCTGGCGGCGCGCACCCAGGAGTCGACCAAGGACATCCAGCAGATGATCGAGCGCCTGCAGGTCGGCGTGCAGAATGCGGTCAAGGCCACCCATTCGGGCAGCGCGCGGGCGCGGCAGAGCGTCGAACAGGCCGCCGGGGTCGACCAGGCGCTGAGCGTTACCGGCGATTCGGTGCAGCGCATCAACGACATGGCCGCGCAGATCGCCACCGCCTGCGAGGAGCAGAGCAGCGTCACCGAGGAGATCGCGCGCAATATCAGCGATATCCGCGACCTCTCCAACGAGGCGGCGCAGACCTCGGAGCAGAGTACCCGCGCCAGCCAGCACCTGTCCGAGCTGTCCCATGGGCTGGCCCAGCTGGTGGGCCGTTTCCGTGTCTGAATAGGGCCACCGACTAATCTAAGTGATTGAAGCGGTTGTAACTTTGCGTTTAGTCGCTACAATGGCGCGGCCCGTCGCCAGGCGGGCAGCGTTATGGTGGCCCTGCCGGTCCCCTCGCATTGATCAGCCGTGAACCCGGTCAGGCCCGGAAGGGAGCAGCCGCAGCGGTGACATCGAGTGCCGGGGTGTGGCTGGTAGGGTCCACCTCCAGTTTCTCCGGCGTCCGCCGATTCTTCAAGCCTTCGACTATTTAGGCGTCCGCGCTTCGGCGGCAACTCTCTGCGCCCAAGAAAAAATTTCCAGGAGAAATTTTTAACGTCGCGCAGCGACGGCCCGTAGGGTGGCCGCCATGGATGGCAGGCCATAAAAAGCCCGCGACGGGCGCGGGCTTTGCGGTCTGCGAGACTCAGGCCAGGCGATAGCTGAGCACGCTGTCCTGTTCCTTGAGGGTCTTGCGCAGGTCGGCGGGGATATTGCCGGCGCGCACCGCCAGCTCCAGGCGGATTTCCTCGAGGCTCTGGGCGAAGGCGTCGCGGTCTGCGAGCTGCGGTTTGCCCAGCACGCGGCTGTAGACGGTGCTGTCGCTCTCGTCGAGCAGGGCGAGGACGATGCTGCCATCCGGGCGCGGCGGGCTGAAACTGGCGCGCAGCGGGCTGAACAGGCGCTCGACGAGTTGCTGGTTGGTGAGTTCCATGACCTTACTCCATCCTGAGGGTGACACTCTGTGACCCGGGGAGTCTGGGTAAGTTCAGGCGGTCAGCGACTGTTTGGTGCGCTCGATCACACGCTGCAGCGATTCACCGCTGTACTGACCGGGGTACAGCCGCTGGCTGTACTGGGCGATGCCGGCCTGGTTGACCAGGGTGAAGCTGAAGCTGCCCTTGCGAGTGGCCTGGATGCGGCAGTCGAAGGGCGCGAAGGCGCGGGTGAGGGTGCCAATGGCATCCTGAATCTGATGTTGAGTATTCATTTTTCTGGGTACTTCCTAAAAACAGCTGCGCGTCAGTGCGCGGAATATTGCTCCATGAGGTCGGCCTGCTACGGCCATCGGCATGAACCTGCTCGGAGCTTGATTAGCACGATAAAGTTCCGATGTTACGGTTCTTCAACGGGTCGGTACGTCGGAGGCAGGCGAAGCACTGCGCCGGGTGGCGAGTCGGCCTGATCAGTCAGCAGGTGGGATCGGGGAGGGCGGCAGCAGCGGCGTGCTACGCGTTGAACCGGGAAACCAGCGAGAGGGCGCGAGGCCCGAATGACTTACAGCGTGGTACGAACGCGGCGTATGGTAACGGCTTGGTCAAGAATTAGCCAGCGACATTTTTCCTCGGTGCCGCGTGCCAGAGGGCGGGCGCGGGCGGCGGATGCAATTTGCCGGTCGCTCCGCTAGGATTAGCCCACTTTTGCTTTCCTCATACGACGGTTTTCCATGAGTTATCAGGTTCTTGCACGTAAATGGCGTCCGCGCTCGTTCCGCGAAATGGTCGGCCAGACCCATGTGCTCAAGGCCCTGATCAACGCCCTGGACAGCCAGCGCTTGCACCACGCCTACCTGTTCACCGGCACTCGCGGGGTGGGCAAGACCACCATCGCGCGGATCATCGCCAAGTGCCTGAACTGCGAGACCGGCATCAGCTCCACGCCCTGCGGCAGCTGCTCGGTGTGCCGGGAGATCGACGAGGGGCGCTTCGTCGACCTGATCGAAGTGGACGCCGCCAGCCGTACCAAGGTCGAGGACACCCGCGAACTGCTCGACAACGTGCAGTATTCGCCGAGCCGCGGACGCTTCAAGGTCTACCTGATCGACGAAGTGCACATGCTTTCCACCAGCTCGTTCAACGCCCTGTTGAAGACCCTGGAGGAGCCGCCGCCCCACGTCAAATTCCTCCTCGCCACCACCGACCCGCAGAAGCTGCCGGTCACCGTGCTGTCGCGCTGCCTGCAGTTCTCGCTGAAGAACATGCCGCCGGAGCGGGTGGTCGAACACCTGACTCACGTACTGACTGCCGAGAACGTGCCGTTCGAGGACGACGCCCTGTGGCTGCTCGGCCGCGCCGCCGACGGCTCGATGCGCGACGCCATGAGCCTGACCGACCAGGCCATCGCCTTCGGCGAGGGCAAGGTGCTGGCCGCCGATGTGCGCGCCATGCTCGGCACCCTCGATCACGGCCAGGTCTACGGCGTGCTGCATGCGCTGATCGAGGGCGATGCCCGTGCGTTGATCGAGGCGGTGCGCCACCTGGCCGAACAGGGCCCGGACTGGAACGGCGTGCTCGCCGAGATGCTCAACGTCCTGCACCGCGTGGCCATCGCCCAGGCCCTGCCGGAGGCGGTGGACAACGGCCAGGGCGACCGCGAGCGGGTGTTGCAGCTGGCCCAGGCGCTGCCCGCCGAAGACGTGCAGTTCTATTACCAGATGGGCCTGATCGGCCGTCGCGACCTGCCGCTGGCGCCGGATCCACGCGGCGGCTTCGAGATGGTGCTGCTGCGCATGCTGGCCTTCCGTCCGGCCGATGCCGACGACGCACCGAGGGTGACGCTAAAGCCCTTGGGGATCAGCCAGGCCACTGCTGATTCCCAACCAGATCCAGTGGCCGGCCCCGCTATGGCGGCGTCGGCTGCCGTCGTTGTCGCTGCGCCTGCCGCAGCCGTTGTCAGTGCCCCGGCGCCTGCCGAGCCGGCACCGGTGAGCGCGGCCCCGTCAGCGCCTGTTGCCGAGCCCGAGCCGATTCAGTCGCCGAGCGCAGCGATCGGCGCCACGCTGCCCGCCGAGCCCGAGCCCGAGCCCGAGCCCGAGCCTGCTGCAGTCGATCTGCCCTGGGAAGCGCCCGCGCTTGCCGCGCCGACCAGCGAAGCGGCACCCTCTGCGCCCCAGGTCGAACCCGTGGCGGCCGTCGTGGCTGCCGAACCAGTGGTCGAGGCAGCGCCAGCGGCAACTCCGGCTCCGCCTGAACCGGCCGAGCCGCCCGCGGCAGGCGCAGCGGAGGGCGACGAGGACGAGCCGCCGCTCGGCGATTACGACTATGTGGAAATGGACGCCGAGACGCTGGACTACGATTTCGGCCAGACCGAGGTCGCGGCGCCGGCCGCCGCCGAACCCCTGCCCGCGGCCAAACCGGCCACCGGCCTGGCCGCCGAGTGGCTGGCGCTGTTCCCGCAGCTTGGCCTGGGCGGCATGACCGGCAGCATCGCCGCCAACTGCACGCTGATCGAAGCCAATGGCGACGATTGGTTGCTGCACCTGGACCCGGCGCACAGTGCGCTGTTCAACCCGACCCAGCAACGCCGCCTCAACGATGCGCTGAACCAGCAGCAGGGGCGCGCCATCAAGCTGCGCATCGAGTTGCGCAAGCCCGAGCAGGAAACCCCGGCGCAGGCCGCTGCGCGTCGCCGTGCCGAGCGCCAACGCAGCGCCGAGGCGTCGATCCAGGCCGATCCGCTGGTGCAACAGATGATCCAGCAGTTCGCCGCCAAGGTGCGCGACGGCAGCATCGAACCCATCGACACCCCCAGTTAACCCCCGAACACCGAGGATACCGAGATGATGAAAGGTGGCATGGCCGGCCTGATGAAGCAGGCCCAGCAGATGCAGGAAAAGATGCAGAAGATGCAGGAAGAACTGGCCAACGCCGAGGTCACCGGCCAGTCCGGCGCCGGCCTGGTCAGCGTGGTGATGACCGGTCGCCACGACGTCAAGCGCATCACCCTGGACGACAGCCTGATGCAGGAAGACAAGGAAGTGCTCGAAGACCTGATCGCCGCCGCAGTCAACGACGCGGTGCGTAAGGTCGAGCAGAACAGCCAGGACAAGATGGCCGGCATGACCGCAGGCATGCAGCTACCTCCCGGCTTCAAAATGCCTTTCTGAGCATGTGACGCCCAGCCGGCACGCATTACTGCGTTGCGAAAGGCCCCGAGCATCCTCATTTACAGACGTAAACTCCGGTGCTCGGGGCCTTTCGCGCCTTGTACTGCATACCGTCTGATCGCCCCCGTGGTGGCGGTCGGATCAAATGCACCAAGTGTGTAGCCCGGATGCAATCCGGGAATGCCCAGTGACATCTTTCCCGGATTGCATCCGGGCTACGAACCTGTAGGAACCCCATGAGCTTCAGCCCCCTGATCCGTCAACTGATCGACTCCCTGCGCATCCTCCCCGGGGTGGGGCAGAAGACCGCCCAGCGCATGGCCCTGCAGTTGCTCGAACGTGACCGCAGCGGCGGCCTGCGCCTGGCCCAGGCGCTGAATGCGGCGATGGCAGGGGTCGGCCACTGCAAGCGCTGCCGCAGCCTGAGCGAGGACGAGCTGTGCCAGCTGTGCCTCGACGAGCGTCGCGACGACAGCCTGCTGTGCGTGGTGGAAGGACCGATGGACGTGCATGCGGTGGAGCACACCGGCTATCGCGGCCGCTACTTCGTGCTCAAGGGGCATCTGTCGCCGCTCGACGGGCTGGGGCCGGAGGCCATCGGCATCCCCGAACTGCTCGAGCGCATCGCCGCCGGCAGCTTCAGCGAAGTGATCCTGGCCACCAACCCGACGGTGGAAGGCGAGGCCACGGCCCACTACATCGCCCAGTTGCTGGCCGGCAAGGGCCTGGTCGCCTCGCGCATCGCTCACGGCATGCCGCTGGGCGGCGAACTGGAGCTGGTCGATGGCGGCACCCTGGCTCATGCGCTGGCCGGCCGCCGGCCGATCAGCCTCTGATCAGCCGTAGTCTCTGGCATCTCTCTGCAATGCCCGCGATCGCCGCCGCCCTGCGCCGCGCCGCCCTGCTGCTGGTGCTCGGGGCACCTGTTGCCGCACAGGCCCAATGTCCGAGCGGGCAGGTGCAGGTCTGCCTCGGTGGTTCCTGCCTGTGCGTGCCCGATCCGGTTCGGCTGCGTGAGGACGGCCTGAACCTGGCGGCGACACGACTCGAGTCCTGGCTGCTGCAATCGCGCCAGGCGGCGCTGCGGGCCGGCACCGAGCCGCTACCGCTGATGATCCGCGCGCAGCTCGCGCCTTTCTACGATGCCGCGTTGCTGGACGAGGTGCGCTTTCGCGTGGACATCACCGAGGAGATGGACGCCGCCACCCTCATGCTGCAGAACCCGGACGTGCAGGCCGTGACCCTGGTCGATGTGGTGGTGTTTCGCAGCGGCGAGGCGGCCGAGCACGACGTGGCGCTCTGGGCCCATGAGCTGTGGCATGTGCAGCAGTATCGCGACTGGGGCAGCGATGGCTTCGCCCAACGTTACACCCGCGATTTCCAGTCCGTGGAGGGGCCGGCCTACGAGATGCAGGCGCGGGTCAGAAGGGCCTTGCGCGAGCAGAAATAAAACGCTCGCTTGAAAACCAAGCAAGCGCTAGGTTAGGGTGACCGAAACAATAACGGGAGAACCCCGCATGGCCGCCCCTCAGTCGTACTTCGATGATTCCCACCAACTGATCCGCGATTCGGTGCGGCGCTTCGTCGAACGCGAGATACAGCCGCATATCGATGGCTGGGAGGAGGCCGAGGAGTTTCCCCGCGAGCTGTACCTCAAGGCAGGCGCGGCGGGCATTCTCGGTATCGGCTACCCGGAGCAGTATGGCGGCAGCCACGAGGGCGATGTATTCGCCAAGGTGGCGGCCAGCGAGGAGCTGATGCGTTGCGGCTCCGGCGGTCTGGTGGCCGGGCTCGGCTCGCTGGATATCGGCCTGCCGCCGGTGCTCAAGTGGGCCAGGCCGGCGTTGCGCGAGCGGGTGGTGCCGCAGGTGCTGGCCGGCGAGAAGATCATGGCGCTGGCGGTGACCGAGCCGTCCGGCGGCTCCGACGTGGCCAACCTCAAGACCCGCGCCGTGCGCGACGGCGATTGCTACCGGGTCAGCGGCAGCAAGACCTTTATCACCAGCGGCGTGCGCGCCGACTACTACACGGTGGCGGTGCGCACCGGCGGCGAGGGCTTCGGCGGCGTCAGCCTGCTGCTGATCGAGAAGGGCACGCCGGGTTTTTCCGTCGGGCGCAAGCTGAAGAAGATGGGCTGGTGGGCCTCGGACACCGCCGAGTTGTTCTTCGACGACTGCCGGGTGCCGGCGGAAAACCTGATCGGCGCGGAGAATGCCGGGTTTGCCTGCATCATGGCCAACTTTCAGAGCGAGCGTCTGAGCCTGGCGATCATGGCCAATATGACCGCGCAGCTGGCGCTGGACGAATCGCTGCGCTGGGCGCGCGAGCGCCAGGCGTTCGGCAAGCCGCTGGGCAAGTTCCAGGTGCTCAAGCACCGCCTGGCCGAGATGGCCACCCAGCTGGAGGTGTCGCGCGAATTCACCTACCGCCAGGCGGCGCAGATGGCCGCGGGCCGCAGCGTGATCAAGGAAATCTCCATGGCCAAGAACTTCGCCACCGATATCGCCGACCGCCTCACCTACGATGCGGTGCAGATCCTCGGGGGCATGGGCTACATGCGCGAGAGCCTGGTGGAGCGGCTGTACCGCGACAACCGCATCCTCTCCATCGGCGGCGGCACGCGCGAGATCATGAACGAGATCATCGCCAAGCAGATGGGGCTGTAGAACCTGCCGTGGGAGGGGCTTTAGCCGCGATCATTCTCAAAAAGGGCGGAAAAGCTCGCCGCTGAAGCGCCTCCCACGGGGCATGGCCCTGCGCGGTTATCAGGACGCCGCCTGACTCTGCGCCGCCTGGCGCAGGCGGGCGATGTCGCGCTGCGGCGGCGAGCCGAACAGGCGGCTGTATTCGCGGCTGAACTGCGACGGGCTCTCGTAGCCGACGCGGTAGCTGGCTGCCGCCGCCTCCAGGTTGTCGCACAGCATCAGCCGGCGCGCCTCCTGCAGGCGCAGCTGCTTCTGGTACTGCAGCGGGCTGAAGGCGGTGACCGCCTTGAAGCGGTGATGCAGGGTCGAGGGGCTGAGGTTGACCTCGCGCGCCAGCTCCTCGATGCGCAGCGGCTGATCGAAGTTCTTGCGCAACCATTCGATGGCGCGCGAGATGCGCTGGCTCTGGCTGTCGGCGATGACCACCTCGTGCAGGCGATGGCCCTGCGGGCTTAGCAGCATGCGGTAGAAGATCTCGCGCAGCGCCAGCGGCGCCAGCATGGCGATGTCGCGCGGGGTTTCCAACAGGCGCAGCAGGCGGATCACCGCGTCCAGCAGGCGCGGGTCGAGGCGATCGAGAAACAGCGCGCGTTGCGAGGCGGCATCGGGGGCCGCGATAGGCGGCATCTCGGTCAGCAGGCTGCTGATCAGCGCCGGATCGATTTCCAGCGCCAGGCTCAGGTAGGGCTGCTGCGGGCTGGCCTCGATCACCCGACCGGTCACCGGCAGCACCACCGAGGCCACCAGGTAATTCAGCGGATCGTAGACATAGAGCTCGTCGCCCAGGCGGATCTCCTTGCTGCCCTGCGCGATGATGCACAGGCAGGGGTCGTACACCGTCTGCATCGGCAGGCTGGGCGTGGTGGCCCGCGCCAGTTTCAGGCCGGGAATGGCGGTGACATGCACCCCGTCTTCGGGCACGAAGCGCTCGACCAGGCGCGCCAGTTCATGGCTGAGTTCGGCCAGCGGGGTCTCGAGCGCGCTGGTACCGGGGGAGGCTGACTGCATGGCAAATCTCCTGAGCAAGGGTGAAGCCTAGCCAGGTTTTTCAGGCAAGTCATGAGAGGTAGCAGGATTAGGCAAGCATTCGCCAGGAATGGGCAAATCGCCGATGAAACAAGGTGTTTCATCCATGGCGACAGCCCTTTCCTATTCGTCCTCTGCCAAATTGCGCTGGCAGTTTTAGGCAAGAATTGGCCAGTAATCGACTAACGCTCGTACGCCGGCCGGCCTAGTCTCTGCAGGCATCGCCGATTGCCCTGCCGTAGCGCCGACAGAGGCAAGCCACTGCGCCAATTCAGCGGCAGTCGCGCTATCGCCGGCTGATCGGTGATTGGGCCCCATTCGCCACGAGGAGGGCAGGCCATGTCCGGCAAATGGCTGCTCGCGCCCCTGACCCTGCTGCTGCTCGCCACCGCCTGGCTCGATTCGCCGGCCGGCGACTGCGCGCCGTTCGGCGAGCCCGACGCCGCGCCCCAGATGCGGCAGCGCAACGCCGCGGGCCTGTACTGAATGCATTCCAGGAGGTTGTCATGTGCATCGTTCACCGTATGACCTTGCGCGCCCGCCAGCGCCGTTCGGCGCAACTGGGCCAATGCCTGGCCCGGCTGGATGGCGTCGGCATCGATGGATCGGGTTGCCTGGAGCTGCGGATTTTCCCGCTGCCCGGCGATGCCCTGGTTTGGCAGGTGGAGGGGCGCTGGCGCTCGGTCGCGGCGCGGGACGCCTTTCTCGCCGGCGAAACCTTGCGCGGCGTGCTGGCCGAGGCCATTGGCGCAGACCTGATCGCCAGCCTCGAATGCGCGCTGGAGCCGCTGCAACAGGTGGCCTGAGGCGTCGGCCGCGTCCGCGGCGTGCTGAGCGAGGGCGGCAGAGGCATGGCTTGCCTTTGTGAATTTATCGGCGTAGATTTTCATGAAATTACAAATTGATAATTTCATGAGGCGCCCATGTTCCGCCACGCCAGCCAGCACGTCGACAGCTATTACGCCCACAGCTGCGCCGATCGCCTGAGCGAGCATGCGCCGCTGCAGGGCGAGCAGCGCTGCGAGGTGCTGGTGATCGGCGGCGGTTTCAGCGGCCTGCACACGGCGCTGCGCCTGGCCGAGGCGGGCAAGCGGGTGATTCTGCTGGAGGCCAGCCGGGTGGCCTGGGCCGCGTCCGGGCGTAACGGCGGCCAGGCGATTCTCGGCTGGTCCTGCGATATGCCGCCGCTGGAAAAGGCCCTGGGTCTCGAACGCGCCCGCCGGCTGTGGGACGGCATGGCCTGGGCCGCCGGCGAGCTGCGCGAGCTGCCGCAGCGCCACGGCTTCGACTGTGACTACCGCCGCGGCCACCTGTGGACAGCGGTGCTGACGCGGCGGGTGGCGCTGCTGCACGAATGGCAGGAGGAGGCCGCGCGCAAGTGGGGCCATCGCACGCTGCAGTTCGTCTCCCGCGAGCAGATGCCGGAGTGGGTCGCCAGCGAGCGCTACCAGGCCGGGCTCTTCGATCCCGAGGCCGGCCACCTCAATCCGCTCAAGCTGGCCCTGGGCCTGGCCGAAGCCTTCGTCCGCGCCGGTGGGCGGCTGCATGAGCAGAGTCGCGCGCTGAGCCAGCAGGCGCATGCCGGGGGCTACCTCGTGCGCACCGCGCAGGGCAGTGTGCAGGCCGAGCAACTGGTGCTGGCCTGCAACAGTTATATCGACAGCCTGGAGCCGCGCCTGGCCCGGCGCATCCTGCCGGTGGGCACCTACCAGATCGCCACCGCGCCGCTCGGCGCCGAACGCGCCGCGGCGCTGCTGCCGCGCAACGCCTGCGTCACCGACAACCAGTTCGTGCTCGATTATTTCCGCCGCACTCCCGACCACCGCCTGCTGTTCGGCGGCGGCTGCACCTACCTGGGCGGCCTGCCGCAGGACATGGCGGCGGCCACCCGGCCGTTCCTCGAACGGGTGTTCCCGCAGCTGGCCGGCGTCGCCATCGACTTCGCCTGGGGCGGGCATATCGACGTGACCCGCGCGCGTACCCCGGATGTCGGCGGCGAGCACGGCCGCTACTGGCTGCAGGGCTATTCCGGCCACGGCGTGTTGCCCACCCTGGCGGCGGCGCGGGCGGTCAGCGACGCCATCCTCGGCCGGCCCGACGAACTGGCGCTGTACCAGCAGCTGCGCAATCCGGCGTTTCCCTTCGGCGAGCGCCTGGCCGCGCCGCTGGAGGCCATCGGCAAGGCCTGGTATCGACTGCGTGACTATTTCTGATCAAGAGGCGGCGATGGACAAGCACGAAGAAATGGCCGCGCTGGCCATCCTCATCCACGACCTGCGCAAGCACAAGAAGGTTACCCTGAACGAGCTGGCCGAACGCATCGGCCGCTCGGTGGGCTTCCTGTCCCAGGTCGAGCGCGGCCTGTCGCGGCCGACCGTGGCGGACCTGACCGCCATCAGCGAGGCGCTCGACGTGCCCACCACCTATTTCTACAACCTGCCCAGGCCCAAGGCGCTGGACTGGGTCACCCGCCCGGACGAGCGGCGCACCCTGTATTTCGCCGGCGGCATCACCGACATCATGGCCTCGCCGACCCTGCAGGGCGCCTTCACCCTGCTCGAAAGCCTGCTCGAACCCGGTGCCAGCAGCGGCGAGCGGCAGATGAGCGACCGCTCGGAGCAGGGCGGTTACGTGCTCGAAGGCCAGCTGACGCTGTGGCTGGGCGAGGACGAACAGAGCGCCACCCTGTATCCCGGCGACGCCTTCCAGGTGCCGAGCTATGCGCGCCTGCGCTACGCCAACCTGGGCGACGCCCCGGCGCGGGTGCTGTGGATTTACACCTGATTCTGCGACCTGGACACCACAACAATGACTACCGATGCACTGCTCGATGAAGTTCGCCAGTTCCGCCAGGCCCACCCCGAGGTGCGCTTCGTCGACCTGATCTGCCTGGATATCCCCGGGCATTTCTACGGCAAGCGCTACCCCGTGGAGATGCTGGAAAAGGTCGCCGCCGGCAGCGCCCTCAAGCTGCCGCAGAACTGCGTGCTGCTCGGCGCCCAGGGCGGGCTCTACGAGATCGGCGACTACTGCTTCCACGATGGCGACCCAGACGCGCCGCGGCGGCTGATCCCCGGCACGCTCAAGCCGGTGAACTGGGAACGCCAGCCGCTGGGGCAGATGCTGATCAGCTCCGACGGCACCGGAGCGCCCATCGAGTTCGAGCCGCGCGAGGTGCTGGCGCGGGTGGTGCAGCGCCTGGCCGCGCGCGGCATTCGCCCGGTGGTGGCCTTCGAGCTGGAGTTCTACCTGTTCGACAAGGCGCTCAAGGATGGCCTGCCGCAGTTCCCTCGCGACGACCTGAGCGGCGATGCCGACGATCAGCCGAACATGCATATCGAGCGGCTGTCGCGTTTCGCCGACGTGCTGGGCGACATCACCGAGACCGCGCGCCTGCAGGGCATCGACGCCACGGTGATCACCGCCGAGCTGGGTCCTGGGCAGTTCGAGATCAACTTCGGCCACAACGCCGACCCGCTGCAGGCCGCCGACTGGTCGGCGCTGTTCTGCCGGCTGACCCGCGGCGTGGCGCTCAAGCACGGCCATCGCGCCAGCTTCATGGCCAAGCCCTACCTGCAGCATCCGGGCAGCGGCATGCACCTGCACGTCAGCCTGTACGACCAGGCCGGCGACAACCTGCTGGCGCGCGACGGGCAGCGCCCGCTGCGCCATGCCGTGGCCGGCTGCCTGGCATTGTTGCCGGAGCTGATGCCGATCTACGCGCCGAACCACAACAGCTACCGCCGCTTCGGCGCCATGGTCAATTCGGCCAGTAAAGCCAGCTGGGGCTTCGAGGATCGCGACGCCTGCGTGCGCATCCCCGAGTCGGACGCGCGCAACCTGCGCCTGGAGTTCCGCCTGCCCGGCGCCGATGCCAACCCCTACCTGGTGCTGGCGGCGCTCTTGACCAGCATCGAGCAGGGCCTGGACGCGCAGGTCGAGCCCATCGCCCCGCTCAACGACGACCGCGCAAGCGGCATCGACTTTCCCAAGGACATGCTCGAAGCGGTGCGCCGCATGCAGGCCAGCGAGCGGGTCACCGCCGGCCTCGGCCGCGAGTTCGTCATGGTCTATTGCGAGAACAAACGCCAGGATCACCTGGCCTTCATGCACGACATCAACCCGCGCGAATACCGCTGGTATCTGTAAGGAGGCGCCATGCACAACCCGAAAACCGCCCAGTGGCAGGCCATGAGCCGCGCCCATCACCTGGCGCCGTTCAGCGACTACAAACAGCTGGCCGAGAAGGGCCCGCGCATCATCACCGAGGCCAAGGGCGTGTACCTGTGGGACAGCGAGGGCCACAAGATCCTCGACGGCATGGCCGGGCTCTGGTGCGTGGCCGTCGGCTACGGTCGCGAGGAACTGGTCGAGGCGGCGGCGACGCAGATGCGCCAGCTGCCGTTCTACAACACCTTCTTCCAGACCGCCCACCCGCCGGTGCTGGAGCTGGCCCAGGCCATCGCCGAACTGGCCCCCGAAGGCATGAACCACCTGTTCTTCACCGGTTCCGGCTCGGAAGGCAACGACACCATGCTGCGCCTGGTGCGCCACTACTGGGCGTGCCAGGGCCAGCCTGCCAAGAAGATCATCATCGCCCGCGAGAACGGCTACCACGGCTCCACCGTGGCCGGCGCCAGCCTCGGCGGGATGAAGGGCATGCATGAGCAGGGCGACCTGCCGATCCCCGGCATCGCCCATATCCCGCAGCCCTACTGGTTCGGCGAGGGCGGCGACAAGAGCCCGGACGAGTTCGGCCTGTGGGCCGCCGACCAGTTGGAGGCGAAGATTCTCGAGCTGGGCGTGGAGAATGTCGCCGCCTTTATCGCCGAGCCGATCCAGGGCGCCGGCGGCGTGATCATCCCGCCCGAGAGCTACTGGCCGCGGATCAAAGAGATCCTCGCCAAGTACGACATCCTGTTCGTCGCCGACGAGGTGATCTGCGGCTTCGGCCGCACCGGCCAGTGGTTCGGCAGCGACTACTACGGCCTCGAGCCGGACCTGATGACCATCGCCAAGGGCCTGACCTCGGGCTACGTGCCCATGGGCGGGCTGATCGTCAGCGACCAGGTGTTCGACGTCATCGAGGCGCACGGCGACTTCAACCACGGCTTCACCTACTCCGGCCACCCGGTGGCGGCGGCGGTGGGCCTGGCCAACCTGCGCCTGCTCAAGGACGAAGGCATAGTCGAGCGGGTCAGGACGGAAACGGCACCCTATTTGCAGCAACGTCTGCGCGAACTGACCGAGCATCCGCTGGTGGGCGAGGTGCGCGGCGTCGGCATGCTCGGCGCCATCGAGCTGGTGCGGGACAAGGCGACGCGCAAGCGCTTCTCCGGCGAGGTGGGTGTGGGCATGGTCTGCCGCGGTCATTGCTTCGACAACGGTCTGATCATGCGCGCCGTGGGCGACACCATGATCATCGCGCCGCCGCTGGTGATCAGCCTGGCCGAGATCGACGAGCTGGTGGAGAAGGCGCGCAAGTGCCTGGACCTGACCTGGGAACAGGTTCGTAGCTCTGTGTGAGTAGCAATTCGCGGCTGAAGCGGAATACCGCCCAGCCGCTCCTACAGGTGCAGCCTTCGTGCCGCTTACTCGAGGCTGTTCTTCAGCGCCTGGGCGGCCTGATCCAGCGCACTGCCGGCCCTGGTCATCTCTGGCCGGCCAAGACCGGCAGCAGCCATTCGCTTCAATGCAAGAACCCTGTGCACTGGGCTCCGGCAACCGCCAAGGATCCATGGCTCAGGAATGCGGGTAACTGTCCACCACCCGCTGGTACTGGCTCGGCGAGGCGCCGATATGGTGCTTGAAGAAGCGCGTGAAATGCCCCTGCTCGGAGAACCCCAACGACTCGGAAAGCAAGCCCAGGGTGCCACTGCGCTCGCTGTCGAGCCAGGAAAAGGCACGTCGCATCCTCGCCGCGTTGAGCAGCAGGTTGGGGGTCATACCGGTGTCCTTGCGAAACAGGGAATAGAAGTGCGCGCGCGACAGACCACAGCTTTTGGCCGCATTGTCGATTGGCGCCGGGTCATCCAGGTGATTGAGCAAATAGTCGGTACCTTTGCGTACCCGCGCGTCGCGGTAGTCATTGATGGTACGAGCGCCCATTCGACAGAGATGCCGCCACTGCGAGGAGTCTTCGATCAGTTGGATGAGGAAGTCGAACAAATAAAACTCGATACGCTCCTGTGGAACCAGGCCAGGGCTGTGCATTTCAGCAATCAAGCGATCCGCCAGATTGCGGTTTTGCGTGCTCAGTTCCATGGCGGATTGCGCAAAAAAGTCTGGACGACTGCTCAAGGCGAGCGACTGTTGCGCGGTGGCAAGCCAGGCCGGCTCGATGTACAGAGCCAGAATCAAGGTATTGCCGGCACCTGCCTGATAATCGAAATAGTGCGGTTCCCAGGCGTTGACCAAGACTGCATTGCGGTCGGTCAGCGGCACCTGACGGCCGCGGACGTTGAAGAAGGTGTCGTCTCCCGCCACTTTCACCAGCACATGGCATTCCGAATGGGTATGCATGACCAAGGGTTTATTCATGTTCAACAAGGCAACTCGGCCGAAATTGCCATGAAATACGCGTTGTGCGTCTGACATAAGCTGTTCTCCCTCATCTACTGGATGAGCGTTGTCCGCAGCGCTTGGTTCTCTCTGCGCCGTCTTGGAAGATTTCCCTCGGGGCGGTTAGCCGAAGGTCGGCAGGCGTATCGATATCCAGGTGGATACCTGAACCCTCCACGTCGCAAGCCGCGTGCTCATGGAGGAACTCAGGGGCACTGCTATCGCCATCGAGTCCCTGCAGCGCTGGCCAGAAATCTTGGCCAAACCACACCGGATGTGCTGAGTAGCCTCGATAGCGGGGTTGAGCAATATTTGATCGATTCACCTTGGCGCACAATTATCCTTGAGTCGTAGAGCCGATCCGGGGCATATCGCCGCGCACAGGGCAGCGACCTGCTCACAAGGCATGACGCGCCTTGCCGTGGTACACGCGCAGGACATCCGCCATGACCGCCAGTGCTATTTCCGCCGGCGCCTTGCTGCCCAGATTCAGACCGATGGGCATGTGCAGGCGCGCGATCTGCTCGTCGGACAGGCCGCCAACGCGCTTGAGCCGTTCGGCGCGCTTGGCCGAGGTGGCCTGCGAGCCCATGGCGCCAATGTAGAACGCCGGGGTGCGCACCGCCTCCATCAGGGCCAGGTCGTCGATACGCGGATCGTGGGTCAACGCCACCACTGCGGTGGCGGCGTGGCAGCCGCCAGCAGCGATAAACAGCGAGGGCAGCACGCGCTGCATCTGCACGCCGTCGAGCACGATGTGCTCGACCTCCTCACGGGGGTCGCAGGCGATCACCTCGCAGCCGATGGCACGGGCAAAAGCGGCGCAGGCCTCGGCCACCGGGGAGAGCCCGGCGAGGATCAGGCGCAGCACCGGGCCGACATGAATGCGCACCGTTTCATCGACGACTTGCACCCGTTCGCTACCCTGACCGGCGTCCGGATCCAGGCGCAGCGCACCACTGCCAAGGTCGACATGACGCACCAGGCGATGCTGACCGAGCAAGGCCGCCTGCAGGGCTTGCAGGTGCTCGATCCACTCGCCGCTGGGCGCGCGGTGTTCCACCAGCACCACCAGCACCCCACCGCAGGGCAAACGCAGGCGCCGACTCTCCTCGGCGCTGTCGCCGTAGCGGACAATCTGCGCCGGCTCGCGCAGCTCGCCACGCGCCAGGCTGGCAAGGAATTCCTCCTCGACACAGCCGCCGGAGAGTGAACCGACATGCTCGCCGGCACCGCTGGCCACCAGCATCGCTCCCGGCGCACGCGGCGCCGAGCCATAGGTCGAGAGAACCGTACAGAACCACAACGCACGACCGGCACGGGCCCAGTCGAGCGCCTGGCTGACAACCTGTAGATCGAGATGGCGCATGCTTCCAGTACCTCGTAGAGCCGCTATCACCCGTGCCTTCACAGGGGAGGCAGCAGACGCGAAGTTGCCCGTTTCGCCCCTGTCCAGACATGCACGGGTGCGGGAAATCCCCGGTGATGCCTGCGTTTTGTCGTTGCAGCGTTTTATCAGCCGTCTGCCGGATGGTCAGGTTACGGCACGCAATGGGGCACGCCTTGCCAACCCGATGGAATATTGGTCTTTACGTCCGCCGATTTGCCTTTTCGTCTAAATAAGGGCTGATGGGCCAAGCCATCACCCGGGATACCGGGAAGGGCTCAAAACAAAGTCAGGCTGTAGCTGAGGATCAGCCGGTTCTCGTCGACGTCGGTGCGGTAGTTGGAGCGCGCGGTGACGTTGCGCACGCGCACGCCGAAACCCTTGAGCGCGCCGCTCTGCACCACGTAGCCGATATCCAGGTCGCGTTCCCAGTCCTTGCCCTCGTAACGCGCACCGCCGCGGTTGGTGGCCTGGGCATCGACATTGTCGCCACGGATATAGCGCACCCCGGCCACCAGCCCGGGCACGCCCAGGGCGGCGAAGTCGTAGTCGTAGCGCAGCTGCCAGGAGCGCTCGTCGGCCGAGGCGAACTCGAAGGTCGGCACCTCGTTGCCCAGCGGGCTGACGTTGGCGAACACCCGCGGGAAGGCATGGTCGCCGAACATCGACTGGTAGCCGACATAGAAGGTGTGGCCACCGTGCTTGGCCGACAGCAGGGCGAACAGCGCCTGGTTGTCGATGTCGCCGATCAGCTGCTTGCCGTCTTCGCTGGAGTCGTAGAAGCCAAGGTTGGCACCAAGTACCCAGTTGCCTACTGGCTCGCTGTGCTTGAGGCCGAGGAAGCGCTGCTGGTAGATGTCCTCCAGCTGGCCATACCAGGCGCCGAACGAGGTGCGCCCGGCATTGAAGGCATGGTCGCCGCCGGCGTAGTTGAAGGTATCGCTGGTCGCCGCGCGCTGCGGCAGGTGGCCGAGCATGGCCAGCATCTTGTCGTCGCCGGCCTCGTTGCGCAGGCTGGTGGAGTTGAGGTGGCCGGCTTGCAGGGTCAGCCCGGCGAACTCGTTGGAGACGACGCTGACACCCTGGTAGCTGGGCGGCAGCAGGCGGATATCGGAATAGGTCAGCACCGGCAGGTTGGGCTGCAGTTCGCCCAGCTTCAGCTCGGTCTTGGACAGGCGCAGCTTCGCCGCCAGGCCCAGACGGCTGTAGTCGTCGGCGGCCTTGCCGCTCTCGCGGGTCGGCAACAGGCCGGTGTTCACTCGATCCGGGCTGCTGTCGAGCTTGAGGCCGAGCAGGCCGATGGCATCCACGCCGAAACCCAGCGGCCCCGGGGTGTAGCCGGACTTGACGTTGAGGATGAAACCCTGCGCCCACTCCTCGGACTTGGACTGCTGGTTCGGCCCGACGATGTCGGAGAAGTCGCGACTGAAGTAGTAATTGCGTGCTTGCAGGGTCGCCGTGGCGTCCTTGAAAAGATCGCTGTCGGCCGCCAAAACCTGGAACGGCAACCCCAGCAACAAGCCGGTGTAGAACAGGCAATGGGTGGCTTTGCATAGGTGAGTTAAGGCAAAGGTCATCGTTGTTAGCTCTCTTTCTTATTCGATTTTTAGGCAAAAGAGCTCCCACGGGCCTCATGCTGGCCCATGTGTGGCAGTGGGAACTCTCGTGGGCTACGGCGCTTAAGAAGTGCGCGCTCTGTCGTTACTCGGCGAGGGCCACGCGGCTCTAGGCGGCCCGCTCACGGCGCAACTCGCCGAGCACCCAGGATACCGCCACGCCGATCACCAGCGCCCAGAATGGCGCGCTGATACCGAACAGGCTGAACTTGCTCATGGCCACCACCAGGGCGACGAATGCACCGATCTGGCAACCGGTTTCTTTGTGGAAGGCCTGCTGCAACGAGCTGAGCAAAACGCCGATCATCGCCAGGCCGGCGACCACCAGGATCAGTTCGCGCGGCAAGGCGAGGATGAACGGCACGGCGACACCGGCGAATACGCCAAACAGGGCGAACAGCACGCCATTGACCAGGGTCGCCCCGTAGCGTTGACGCGGATCGTCGCCGGCCTGCTCGGAACCGCAGATCGCCGTCATCGGCCCGGCGATATTGGCGTTGTGCCCACCCAACAGCCCGGCCAGCATGCCACCCACACCGCTCACCACGGTCATCGCATTGACCGGAGGCTTGTAGCCCTCGACCATCAGCACACCGGTGGCCTGGGCATTCTCGGCACCGATCACCAGCGCCGCCAGCGGCACCGATATGGCGAAGAAGGTCGCCAGGGTGAACATGGGCGTGGTGAAAGCCGGCATGACGAAGGCGATATCCACATCCGCCGGTTTCAGCAGGCCCAGAGCCAAGGCTGCGGCGAAGCCCACCAGCCCGGCAGCCAGCACCGGCGGCACCGCCTTGACGAAGCGCATGACCAGGAAGAAGGTCAGCGCCGCCAGACCGGCCATCAGCGGAACGCTGCCGACTGCCTCTACCGCGCCGACGCCGAAGCGGATCATCGCCCCGGCGATCATCGCCATGACGATGGGCATCGGCAGCCAGCGCATCAACTTGCCGATCAACCCGCTCAAGCCGAGCAGCAGGACCAGCGCACCGCTCATGATGAAGGCACCGACCGCCTCGCGAAAATCCAGACCGCTAAGTGCCGCGATCATGATCGCCGCGCCAGGAATCGAGTAAGCACCGCAGATCGGCTGGCGGTAGCGCAGCGCCATGCCGATGCTGATCAGTCCGCCGAGCACGTAGATGGCGAATAGCCAGGCAACCGTCTGGCCATTGCTCAAATGGCCGGCTTCGGCGGCGCTGATGACGATCAGCGCCGGCCCGGAACAGCCGAACAGCGCGGCTACGACCCCGGCGCTGACCGACTTGAGGGTGAATGCCTCTCGCAGTGAATAGCCTGCTGAGACGCCGGAAGGTGGTGCAAAAACAGTGTTCGCTTTATTGCCAGGCATGACCCGTTCTCCGCGATTGTTGTTGTACTGCGGTATGGCCGTTGTCTGCCGGGGCCTGCCGCAGGCAAGCCCCGACGGGAAGATCACTCGCCGCGGAATACCGCCGGCCGCTTGCTGTGGAACGCCTCGACGCCTTCCTTGAAGTCATGCGAGCTGCGCAGGCGGCTGTAGCAATGGCCTTCCATCTCGATGGCCACGCTCAGCGGCGCGTCTTCGTTGTCGTTGATCAAGCGCTTGGCCGTGCGCTGGGCCAGCGGCGAGAAGCGCCGCAGTTCATCGACCAGCGCGTCTACCGTGCTTTCCAGCTCGGCGTCCGCCACGCACTCGGTGGCGATGCCCCAGTCGTAGGCCTGTTCGCCGCTGATGCGCTTGGCGCGCATGACCATGTGCTTGGTGCGGGCCACGCCGATGATCTTCTGCAGGCGCGCCGAACCACCGGAGCCGGGGATCTGCCCGAGATTCTGCTCGGGCAATGCGTAGCGAGTGGTCTCCGAGGCGATGCGGAAATCGCAGGCCAGCGACAGCTCGAAACCGACGCCGAAGGTGTAGCCACGGTTGGCGGCAATCACCGGCTTCTCGCAGCGCACCGGCGCGGCGACGTTCCAGGCCAGCTTGGAGACGTGCTCCGGCGAGGCCTCGAGGAAGCCCTTGATGTCGCCGCCGCTGGAGAAGTGCTCGCCCACCGCGCGCAGCACGATGACGCGCACCTGCGGATGTGCGTCAAGCGCTTCGAAGACCTGGCGCAGCTGGTCGCGCTGGCCCATGGAGATGACGTTCAGCGGCGGGCGGTTGAGGATGATGTCGGCGCGCTCACGGGCCGCATCGACCTCGACCTGGAAACCGTCGAACGGGGTTTCGAGAAATTGCTGGATCGCTTGCAGTTGCATGATGAATGTCCTCGGGATAGTGAGCGGTCAGCCTTTTTGGGCCTGTTCCTGGTGCTGGGCCAGCAAGACGCGGCGCAGCACCTTGCCAACGGGGGATTTGGGAATTTCGTCGATGAACTGGTAACGCCGCGGCCGCTTGAACTTGGCCAGGCCGGAGGTGATGCAGTGGGCATCCAGTTCGCTTTCGTCGACCTCGGCACGCCGCTTGATGAAGGCGGCGATGATCTTGCCCCACTGTTCGTCCGGCAGACCGACCACCACCACTTCCTCGACGGCGGGGTGCAGTGAGAGCACGTTCTCGATCTCCACCGGGCTGACGTTCTCGCCGCCGGTGATGATCAGGTCGTCCACCCGCCCGGTGACAAACAGGTCGCCGTCCTCATCGAAATAGCCGGTGTCGCCGGTGAAGTACCAGCCGTCGCGCAGCGCCTTGGCCGTGGCTTCGGGGCGGTTCAGGTAGCCTTCGAACGCCTCGTCGCTGGCCAGGTCGGCGACGATCTGGCCTTCTTCCATGGGCTTGCTTTGCACCTGTGCCGATTCGGCGTCGATCGGCACCACCCGCACCCGCTGGTTCAGCGCGCTGCGCCCCGAGGAGCCAGGCTTGCGGCTGGCCTGCTGGTCGATGGTGAAGGTATAGATCTCCGAGCTGCCGTAGTGGTTGACGAACAACTGCGGCTGGAACGCCTGCTCGACACGGCGCATCAGCCCGTCGCTCATGGGCGCGCCGGCGAAGCCGATTTTCTCCACGCTGGCGACCCGTTCGCGGGTGAAGGCCGGGTGCTCGATGAGCATGTGATAGAGGGTCGGCACCAGGTACAGGTTGCTGACCTGTTCCCGCTCGATGGCCTCCAGGGTGGCCTCGACGTCGAACTTCGGCACGCAGACGAAATGCCCGTCGATCAGCGCCATGGCCAGCAGCGAGCGCACCCCCATGGTGTGGTACAGCGGCATCACGCCGAGGGTGCATTCACCGTGGCGATAGAGGTTCTGCGCCACATGGGCGACCGCCGCGGCGCGTTCCGCGCTATGCCGGCGCGGCACGCCCTTGGGCTTGCTGGTGGTGCCGGAGGTATAGAGCAGCAGGGAGAAATCCTCGGGCGTGGCGCGCAGGATGGTCGCCGTCGGCGCCTCTGCGCACAGCTCGGCGAAGCTCAGGTCGCCGTCCGCGGCGCGCTGACCCGCGGCGATCCGCGGCAGATTGAGCGCGGCCGTGCAGGCAGCGACCGCGGCCACGGTGGCGTCGTCGTAGGCCACTGCGCGGATCTGCGCATCCTCGATGCAGTAGGCCAACTCCTCGGCAGTCGAGCGCCAGTTCAGCGGGGTCATGACGATGCCGGCGAACTGGCAGGCCCAATGCAGGGTCGCCATCTGCCAGCGGTTCTGCATGGCCACCAGCAGGCGATCACCCCTGCCCAGCCCGAGTGACTCGAGGCCGTGGGCAGCACACTGGATATCGGCGAACCACTGTTCGTAGGTTTTTTTCACCGTGCCGTCGCTGACCGCAGTTGCCAGCGGGCGGCGTTCCGTGGCAGCGAGGAAGCTGCGTCCGAGATCGAACATTATTGTTGTACCTCTTCGTTCGTTTGGCGTTGGGCAGCCACTTCCAGCACTGCCTGGACAATGCCGGTGTAACCGGTACAGCGGCACAGGTGCCCGGAAAGCATGTCGCGCACTTCGGCCTCGCTCGGGTCGGGCTGCCGCTCGAGGAAATCCACGCAGGACATGAGGATGCCCGCAGTGCAGAAACCGCACTGCAGGGCGTGATGACGGCGGAACGCCTGTTGCAGGTCGCTCAGCGTGTCGTCGTCGGCCAGCGATTCGACTGTCTCGATGCGCCGCTCGTGGGCCTGCACGGCGAGCATCAGGCAGGAACGCACGGCGACGCCGTCCACCAGTACCGTGCAGGCGCCGCAAACGCCGTGTTCGCAGCCGACATGGACGCCGGTGGCACCGAGGTCGTGGCGCAGGAAATCGCACAGCTGGGTACGCGGCTCGGCCAGGCCTTCGCGCGAGCGGCCATTGAGCTCGAGACGGACGGGAAAACGTTGTTCGGCGGTTGCGCGCATGTTCAGACTCCTTCGATGAGCCGGTGACCCAGCTCGCGAATCAGTTGCCGGCGGTAGGCCGCGCTGGCGTGTACATCGTCCTGGGCGTCGAGCGACCAGGCGGTTTCGTTGAGCGCGTCGGCCAGCGCCGCGCCGCGCGGCAGGCTGCGCATCACCGGGCGGTCGGCGACCCCGCCGACGCCCAGGCGCACCTCGTCGGTGCCGACACAGGCGGCCAGCGAGACGATGGCGAAGTCGCCGTGGCGCATGGCGATTTCCCGGAAGCGGTAGCCGATGCCCTCGCGTTTGAGCGGGAAGCGCACCTCGACGAGCAGTTCGTCGGCGCGTTTGTCGGTGGTGAGGATGCCCTGGAAGAACTCGGCGGCCTTGACCACGCGCTTGCCCTTCTTCGATTCCAGGACGATCTCGCCGCCCAAGGTCACCAGGCACAGCGGCAGCTCGGCGCTGGGGTCGGCGTGGGCCACCGAACCGCACACGGTGCCGCGGTTGCGGGTCTGGAAGTGGCCGATCCAGGGCATCGCCAGGGCCAGCAGCGGCACCTCGTCGACCAGCGTCGGCCGCGCCAGCAGTTGCGCCTGGCGCACCGCCGCGCCAACCGCCAGGCAATCCTGGCGCAGCTCGATATAGTCCAGGTCGGCGACCTGGTTGATGTCGATCAGCAGCTTGGGCTGGGTCAGGCGCATGTTCAGCACCGCCATCAGCGACTGCCCGCCGGCAATGATGCGCGCATCCGCGCCATACTCGGCGAGCAGATCGAGCACCTGGCGGCGGCTCTCGGCGCGGACGTAATCGAAGGCAGCCGGTTTCATTGCGCACCTCCCTTGCCGAACAGCCCGGCCAACAGCGCACGCAGACGGCTCCACCAGCCAGCGGCGCTCGCCTGGCCACTGACCCGCTGCGACAGGCGGGTGAAAATCTGCCCGATGATCACTTTCGAGGCACCTTGCATCATGCGGCTGCCGACCGCGGCGACCTTGCCGCTGACGACGACCTGATATTGGTATTCCAGGCGCGTGTGACCGTTCTCCAAGGCGACGAAACGCACCCTGGCGTGGCCCTCGGCCGAGCCCATGGAACTGGTGCCGGAGCCGGACAGGCGTAACGAATGCGGTGGGTCCAATTCGCTCAGGGCGACCTTGGCCTCGAAGCGCGCGCGGATCATGCCGACGCCAACGGTGACGTCCGCGCGGTAGCGATTCTCGCCCTGCAGTTCGAGGGCATGGCAGCCGGGGATGATCGCCGCCAGGGTGGCCGGGTCGAGCAGGGTGTCGAACACCTGCTGTGGTGGCGCCGGGATCACCACCGCATCGTTGGCGCGCAGGGCCGAACCACCGGCCGGCTCTGCGGCGAAAGCGTCGTCCTGCTGCATGCCGGCCGGCCGCGGCGGCTCGTCGATGCCGATCATGCTGCGCACCTTCGAGGGGGTCAGCGGCAGGCGGATGTCGGCGCGGCCGAGGGCATCGGCCACGGCGTTGGCGATGCATACCGGCGTGCTCATGTTGTTGCCCTCGCCGACGCCCTTGGCCCCCAGGGGGGTGAACGGCGACGGTGTTTCCAGATGCAGGATCACCGGCTCGAGCACTTCCGGTGCAGTGGGCACCAGGTAGTCGGCGAAGGTTCCAGAGAGGAAGCTGCCGTCCTCGCCATAGGCGAACTCTTCCATCAGCGCCGCGCCAAGCCCCTGGGTAAAGCCGCCGCGGATCTGTCCGTCGACCAGCGCGGGATTGAGCAGGCGGCCGGCATCGTGGCAGGTCACGTAGCGGTCGAGGTGAATCGCGCCGGTGACGCGGTCGATCTCCAGGCCACAGATGTCGAAGACGAAGCCGTAGCACAGCGAGCTGTTGATGTGATCGTCGTCGTCCGGCGCCATGAGCTGCGGCGGGCTCCAGAATGCGGTCTCGCGCAGGCCGCCCGGTTCGCCTTGCGGGAGCAGGCCAGGCGTCCAGTGGGTAGCGCCGGCGATGCGGTGAAAGGCTGCAGAAGGACCGCCGTTGGCGACGAAGATCTTGCCGCCTCCGAAGCGGATGTCCTCCGGTTTGGCTTGCAATTGCGCGGCGGCGATCGCGGCGAGGCGATCGCGTACCTTCAGCGCGGCCTGGTAAACCACCCCGGCCACCGCGCCGGCGAAGCGGCTGGAATAGTTGCCCGAGGCGATCGACCAGGCATCCTTCTGGGTGTCCAGTTCGACGTTGACCACGATCGATTCCAGCGCCACGCCGAGCACATCGGCGACTATCTGCGCCACCGCGGTCTGGTGCCCCTGGCCCTGGGGTGTCGAGGAGACGTGCACGCTGACGTCTCCGAGCGGGCCGACGTTGATGGTCGCCGTGCTCACCGCACCGTTCTTCGGCCCGGCCTTGCGCCGTTCCTCGGGCATCATCGCAGTGGTGATGTAGCCCATGTTGGAGATCGACGGCTCGATCACCGCGGCATAGCCGATGCCATACAGCCGGCCTTCGCCGCGCGCCTGGTCGCGGCGGCGCAGCAACTCGTCGAGACCGCCGTCCTTGACCGCCAAATCGATGCCGGCCTGGTAATTGCCGGAATCCAGCAGAGCGCCGGCCGCGGCACGGTAGGGGAAGGCGTCGGCCGGTACCAGGTTGCGGCGGATCACCTCCAGCGGATCGAGATCCAGCTGCACGGCGATATGCTGCAACAGACGCTCCAGGGCGAAGTACACCTGCGGGCCGCCGAAGCCTCGGTTTAGGCCGGTGGGGGTCTTGTTGGTCAGCACCACGCGGTTGCGCACCAGCAGGTTACGAATCGCATAGGCACCCGTGAGGTTGCCGTGCATACGGTAGAAGGTGGCCGGCTCCGGTGCGCGCAGGTAGGCGCCGCAGTCGTCGATCTGGTCATAGCGCAGGGCGGTGATGCGACCGTCGGCCTGCACCGCCGCCTCGATTTCGGTGACCCGATTGGTCGCGGAGGACGCGCCTTGCAGATGCTCGAGGCGGTCTTCGACCCATTTCACCGGGGCTCCGACCTTGCGTGCCGCCAGTCCCATCATCACCACGTAGGGGAACACGCCCTGTTTGATCCCGAAGCTGCCGCCGGAGTCTTTCGGCGTGCGCAGACGCAGGCGGTTGCTCGGCACGTTGAGCGCGCGGGCCATCACCGTGTGCAGCGCATAGGGTCCCTGGAAGTTGGCCAGCACGTCGTAGATGCCGGTGGCGCGTTCGTACTGGGCAAGCACCACGTAGCATTCGATGGGAGTGCAGGAGCTGCGCGGAAAGCTCACCTTCAGCGAGACCCGGTGCGGCGCCTGCGCGAAGGCTTGTTCCGGTTCGCCGTAGCGGAAATGCCGCTCGTTGACCACGTTGCTGCCGACTGCCTCATGCAGCACCGGCGCCTGTTCGGTGGTGGCGGCCTCCGGGTCGATGATCGGCGGCAGCGGCTCATAGTCGACACGTACGCCTTCCAGGGCGTCTTCGGCCAGGTAACGGCTCTCGGCGATCACGACCGCCACCGGCTCGCCGACGTAGCGCACCTTGTCCACGGCGATGCACCAATGCTCCATCGGCTGGCGCACGCCGACCGGGAATGGCAGGGCCCAACGCTTGATGTCCTCACCGATGAGTACGCCGTGCACGCCTTTCATCAGCAGCGCTTTGGAGAAGTCCACGGCAGTGATGCGCGCATGGGGATGGGGTGAACGGACAATGGCCGCGTGCAGGGTACCGGGCGCGGTGGCTGCATCGTCGGCATAGCAGCCCAGGCCACGCAGCAATGCAGCATCCTCGACACGGGTCTGACGAGCGCCGATATGGCCGCTGTGCTGGGTAACGGGGTCAGGCTGATATAGGTTCATCACTACTTCTCGCGTTTATCGCTGTGCGCGATTGACTCGTAGTGAAGAGTAGGGATCCCGGGCGGCCGGCCGCCTTGCCCGGGCCGATGAATATCTGCCCGGCCGTCCGCTGCCTTGCCTTTCAGTCTGACGGAGTGAGGATGGCGGCGTTCTTCCGGACGCGCTTTGGTATGGGCAATGCTGCTTGGGCCGCCTCGGTGGGTCGTCGAGCGTTCACCTGGATCACCTTGGTGTCCACCGGGATGGCGGACGGATCCACAAGGGCAGTTCTGGTTGCAGCAGGCGCTGGACAGCTGCTCGTCGGCCGGTGCCGCTGCGAGCGGTCATCTTCGCGGTGACCACATCGCACCAGGGGCTGGGGGGTACGCCGATGGCAATCGGCATGGCGATTCAGTGGCAAGCCGCAGCGATACGGGATGGCTGCGGTGTTTCCTCTTGGGCCCGCTGACGGCCTGGCCGTCAGCGGTCGCCCCTGTGTGTCAGACGATGGTCAAGGTGACGTCGATGTTGCCGCGGGTGGCGTTGGAGTAGGGGCAGACGATGTGCGCGCGATCCACCAGGGTCTGCGCCGCTTCGCGGTCCAGGCCCGGCAGGCTGATGCGCAGCTCCACCTCGATGCCGAAGCCGGTGGGGATAGCGCCGATGCCAACGGTGCCTTCGATAAAGGTGTCGGCCGGGATGTTCAGCTTGTCGCGGGCGGCGACGAACTTCAGGGCGCCGAGGAAGCAGGCCGAGTAGCCGGCGGCGAACAGTTGCTCCGGGTTGGTGCCGTTGCCGCCGGCGCCGCCGAGTTCCTTCGGCGTGGTCAGGGCGATGTCCAGTACACCGTCGGAGGAGACGGCGCGGCCTTCACGGCCGCCGAAGGCTTCAGCGGTAGCACGGTAGAGAACGTTTTCGATGGTCATGACGGTATTCCTCTTGAGATGCGATGGGGTGGTGACTAGGGATTGGTCGATCAGCCTTCGTGGTTGATCAGCCATTCGGGGTACAGGCCCTTGCCGTTCTGGCTGGCTTGGCCGTTGTCGGCCAGTACCGGGGCGGCAAGAACAAGGGTAGCGGTCAGTGCGATCAGGGTTTTCATGGCTTTCTCCAGGGCTTTGATGGATGGCGGTGGAGACGATTGCGCGATCTCCGTGGAATGTTTTGCGCTAATGTTTTGTGCGCAAGTCATTTCCATGGGGTGAACTGTAGTGTGCATATATTTTGCGCGCAAGATAATTTTTTGAGTTTTTCGCTATAGCCCTAGAAATACAGGGCATAAGCAGGCGTGACGGTGCCTAGAGGCGGTGGAAACGCTCGGGCGGCGTGGCGTTATGGCCGCGAATGGGCCTTGAGGTGGAGGCCGCCCAAGCGCTGTCAGACGCGAGGGGCGGCATGAGCGCCTGGTTTACAGCGACTGCTGCAGGTGGCTGCGCAGCTCCACCAGTTCTTCTTTGAGCGAGGCGAGCTGCTCCAGGCTCAGGCCGGAGGCCTTGAGGATGCAGGCCGGTAGCGCCTTGGCCTGCTCGTGCAGGGCGCGGCCCTGGTCGGTGAGGTAGAGTTGCACCACGCGTTCGTCCTGGTTGCTGCGTACCCGCTGCAGCAGGCCCTCGCTTTCCAGGCGCTTGAGCAGGGGGGTGAGCGAGCCGGGGTCGGTGAGCATGCGTGCGCTGATCTCGCCGACGGTAATGCCGTCGTTCTCCCATAGCACCAGCATGGCCAGGTACTGCGGGTAGGTCAGCCCCAGCGCCTGCAGCAGCGGCTTGTAGGTCTTGGTCATCAGCAGCGAGGTGGAATAGAGGGCGAAGCACAGCTGGTTGTCCAGCAGCAGCTCGGCGCAGGGCTGCACTTGGGTGGTCATGGTGGTGGCCTGTGAGGGGGGAGTGTGCTTAAAGCTAGCGCGCCAATGATCGTTGCGCCAGAGGCAGGTGCGGGGGTTACCCGCACCTCGACCAGGCTAGCCGCAGGATACGCGGGTGATGACGCGCTGGTCGTCGACGTTGAGATTGAGGCGCTGGCCGTTGTATTCCAGGGTCACCACGCTGCTGGGGGTGAGCACGCGGGCGGTGCTGGCGCCGGCCTGCTGGCGGGCCTGTTCGAGCAGCTCGGGAGTGGCCACCTGACCCTGCAAGTGCTCTACGGCAGCCGAGGTGCAACCCTGGCTGGGGTCGGCGGGCTTGGGCGCGGGTTTATCGGCTGTGCTGCAGCCGGCGGCGAGCAGGGCGGTGGCGAACATCAGGCTGAAACGGGTCTTGAGAGTCAACGTTATGGGCTCCTTGTCCATGATCTTCTGCATTATTGCGATTGCGCGCCTTCGAGGCGCGCCAGACGTTCTTCGAGGGCGGCGATGCGCGCTTCCAGTTCGACCAGGCGCTCGTCGTTAGGTGCCGAGGTCTCGCTGCGCGAGCTGGGGCGGTTGGCCAGCAGGCTTTCCAGGTCGGCCGGCTCGCCCAGCAGGTGCATGTAGCGATCCTCGCGCTGGCCGTTCTGGCGCGGCAGCAGCACCACCAGGCCACGGCCGATCAGGCGCTCCAGCTGGTGCTGGATTTCGGCGACGTCGTCGAAGTCGTGCATGCGGTTGCTGCGCGTCAGTAGCTCGCTCAGGGTCTGCGGGCCGCGCAACAGCAGCAGGCCGAGCAGCACGGTCTGTGGCTTGACCAGCTCCAACTGCTTGTCGCAGCGCTGCTCCCAGCGGTCGGCGCGGCTGCCCATGACCAGGCGCACCAGCTCGCGGCCTTCCAGGCTGCGCAGGTAGCGGCCGACCTCGCCGGTCTCCAGGTTCATCAGCGGCTCGCGGCTGGTCTTCTGGTTGCAGGCCAGTTGCAGGGCGTTGAGGGTCAGCGGATAGCTTTCCGGGGTGGTCAGCTGTTTTTCGATCAGGCAGCCGAGCAGGCGCACTTCGATGGCGTGCAACGGGGTGTCGCCGACCAGGGGTGAAGGGGTATGGGACATGAGTGGATCCTGCCGCGGGGAAATAGCCTCTAGCCTAGCGGTATCCGCCCTCAGCCGACAGGCTCCAGTGTGCGTTCGAGCAGATTCAGGCTGGCGTCCAGCACCTGCTGGCGGGCTTCGCCGCCTGCCAGCATGCGCGCTAGCAGCACGGCGCCGAGGCATTGGGCGAGGATGGCCCAGGCCAGTTGCGGGTCGCCCAAGATCTCCGCCCAGGCCTGCTGCAGCTGCACTGTCCAGTCTTCCACGCGCTGACGCACGGCCAGGTCGGCACGGGCGATCTCGGCGCCGAGGGCGGGCAGGGCGCAGCCCTGCTGCGGCTGCTCGACATGAGCCAGGCTGAGGTAGGCGGCCAGGCAGCGCTTGAGCTTGTCGCGCCCGCCATCGCTGGCGCCGAGGCGGGCCAGGCTGTTGCTCAGCTCGCGTTCGAGCAGCGCGGCGAACAGTGCATCCTTGGAGTCGAAGTGGCTGTAGAAGGCCGCGCCGCTGAGGCCGATGGCCTTCATCAGGGCGTCCACGCCGGTGGTGGCGAAGCCGCCCTGCTTGGCGATGGCGCCGCTGCTGGCGAGCAGCTTCTCGCGGGTTTCGGCCTTGTGTTCGGCGGAGTAGCGCATGGTTCTCTCCGGGGGAATGTCGCTTGACCTGGCGCGGAGCCTAGCATAACGTCCGTTCACCTAACGACCGTTTAGTAATGAGGTGCGCCATGAGTGACGCCAACAACAAGAAAGTCGCACTGGTTATCGGCGCAGGCGATGCCACCGGCGGTGCCATCGCCCGGCGTTTCGCCCGCGAAGGCTATGTCGCCTGCGTCACCCGGCGCAGCCTGGACAAACTGCAGCCGCTGCTCGAGCAGATTCGCGCCGAGGGCGGCGAGGCCCATGGCTTCGCCTCCGATGCGCGCCAGGAAGAGCAGGTGGCCGAGCTCATCGAGCGTATTGAGACGGAAGTCGGCCCGATCGAGTCGATGGTGTTCAACATCGGCGCCAACGTGCCCTGCAGCATCCTCGAGGAGACCGCGCGCAAGTACTTCAAGATCTGGGAAATGGCCTGCTTCGCCGGGTTCCTCACCAGCCAGGCGGTGGCCAAGCGCATGGTCGCCCGCGGCCGCGGCACCATCCTGTTCACCGGCGCCACCGCCGGTCTGCGCGGCGCCGCCGGGTTCGCCGCCTTCGCCGGCGCCAAGCACGGCATCCGCGCCCTGGCGCAGAGCATGGCGCGCGAGCTGGGCCCGCTGAACGTGCATGTCGCCCATGTGGTGGTGGACGGCGCCATCGACACCGCCTTTATCCGCGACAGCTTCCCCGAGCTCTACGCCAAGAAGGACCAGGACGGCATCCTCGACCCCGAGCATATCGCCGACAGCTACTGGTACCTGCACAGCCAGCCGCGCGATGCCTGGACCTTCGAGCTGGACCTGCGGCCCTGGATCGAGCGCTGGTAATTGCCCCGCAGCCATAACGACAAGCGAGTGACCGCCATGAGCAAGACCGTGGAATTCTTCTTCGACCTGGGCAGCCCGGCCTCCTACCTGGCCCATAGCCAGCTTCCCGCCATCTGCCGCGACAACGGCGCCACGCTGGTCTACCGGCCGATGCTGCTGGGCGGCGTGTTCCAGGCCACCGGCAACGCCTCGCCGGCGATGATTCCGGCCAAGGGCCGCTACATGCTGCGCGACCTGGCTCGCTTCGCCGAGCGCTACGGCGTGCCGATGCGCTTCAACCCGCATTTTCCGCTCAATACCCTGAGCCTGATGCGCCTGGTCGTCGCCATCCAGCTGCATCAGCCCGAGCGCTTGGAAGCGGGCCTGCAGGTGCTGTTCCAGGCCATCTGGGTCGATGGCCTGAACCTCGGCGACCCGGCGCTGGTGGCCGAGGTGCTGACCGCGGCCGGCTTCGACGCCGAGGCGCTGCAGGCGCAGCTCGCCGAACAAGAGGTGAAGGACGCGCTCAAGGCCTGCACCGAGGAGGCGGTCAAGCGCGGCGTGTTCGGCGCGCCGACCTGCTTCGTCGACGGCGAGATGTTCTTCGGCCAGGATCGTCTGGACTTCGTGCGCGAGGCGCTCGCGCGCTGAGGCTCTGGCACAATGGCCGGCGTTACCGCCGATCATTGTGCGAGCCCCCGATGAACCCTGAAGCGCTGAAACTCCTGGTGACCCGCCGCATGCCCTACGGCAAGTACAAGGACCGGCTGATCGCCGACCTGCCCGGGCACTACCTCAACTGGTTCGCCCGCTCAGGCTTTCCCAAGGGCGAACTGGGCCAGCTGCTGGCGCTGATGCAGGAGATCGACCACAACGGCCTCAAGCCGCTGCTCGATCCGCTACGGCGGGATGCATAGCCCGGATGCCATCGGGGGAAAGCCTTGCGGTCTACCCCGGCTTTAATCCGGGCTACGGGCTGCGACGCACCCTGCAGCGTGCTCAATGCCAGCTACGGCCGTGATCCAGTTTCTGGTCCACCAGCCATTTGCCGTGCGCCAGCGAGGCGCGCTGGGCTTTTTCCAGCTCGCTGAGGAAGGCGCAGTCGTGCGGCAGCGGCAGACGTTTGCTGGTGTGGCCGTCAGGGTCGGTGATATGGCAGCCGCCGGCCCAAGGGGTGGGAATGCCGGGGTGCTCCATCACATCGGCGCTGATGTGGTGGTCGCGATGGACGCAGGTCATGGTGCTCATGGGCTTCTCCTCATGGCGAGGTGCCGCCCTCGGGCGTCGACGCCTGCCCGAGGTTTCCGGCCCAGCGGCCGGTTATGCGGCACCGCGTGGACGAGTGGCGTCGGTTCCTACACCATAGCCCAGGTGCGGGCGGCAACGGCGTTAGCCGACAAACGCACAGGGCCGGCATTGGCCGGCCTCGTGACTTATTCGGGCGCGCAAAGCTACTCGGCCACCTCGCGCACCTTGCCCGCGGCCTTGGGCGCGAAGCGCGCGGCCAGGCGCATCGAGACGGTCACCAGGCGCTGGTACAGCGCCGGCATGCTGCGCTGCATCCAGTCCAGCACATGGGCGTCGGCACCGATGAGGATGCGCCGCTTGTTGGCTAGCACGCCGTTAATGATGACCTTGGCCGCCTGATCCGGCGTGGTACGCAACAACTGGTCGTTGAACTGCTGACGTGCCTGCTCGGCGGCTTGCCCTGTGACCTTGGCCAGGCTGTCGTTCATTCGCGCGGTCTTGGCGATATTGGTGCGAATGCCACCGGGGTGCACGCAGCTGGCCGACACGCCGCAAGCGTCCATGTCCAGCTCCTGGCGCAGGGATTCGGTGAAACCGCGCACGGCGAACTTGCTGGCGTTGTAGGCGCTCATGCCGGGCTGGGAGAACAGGCCGAACACGCTGGAGACGTTGACCACATGGCCGGCGCCGCTGGCCTTGAGATGGGGCAGAAAGGCCTTGGTGCCGTTGACCACGCCCCAGAAGTTGATGTTCATGATCCACTCGTAGTCGGCGTAATCGTTGCCTTCCACGGTGCCGCCCTGCGCCACGCCGGCGTTGTTGAAGATGGCGTTGACCCGGCCGAACTCGCTGACCACCTGCTCGGCCCAGGCCTCGACAGCGGCGCGGTCGGCGACGTCGACCCGCTGCTGGCTGACGGTGACGCCAAGTCGGCGCGCCTGCTCCGCGGTCTCGTGCAGACCCTCGAGATTGACGTCGGACAGCGCCAGGTGGCAGCCCTGGCGGGCCAGGTGATAGGCGAGGGCGCGGCCGATGCCGGAGCCGGCGCCGGTGATGGCGGCTACTTTGTTTTCGAAGGATTTCATGCGCTGGCCTCCTGCACGTCGAGGATGAGGGCGTTGCTCTGCGCCGGGTGTACGGCGTCCTTGCGGCTGAAGTGGTAGGCCGCCGAGTCGAAGTGGCGGGTGAGCATGCGGAAGCGCCAGGTGAAACCGGGCCATACCGTGCAGTTGCGCCCGCTGACCGGGTGCAGGTACCAGCTCATGCAGCCGCCGGCGTTCCACACCGTGCCGCCGAGGGTGCCCTGGATCTTGCGGTTGAAGGTGTCCTGAGCCTCGCGCTTGGGTTCCAGGCTCTGCAGGCGGCCGTCCTCGACCTGCTTGAGGGCGCCGAGCACGTAGGCGATCTGCGACTCGATCATATAGACCATGGAGTTGTGGCCCAGCCCGGTGTTCGGCCCCATGAGGAAGAACAGATTGGGGAAACCGGCGGTCATGGTGCCCTTGTAGGCTTCCGGGCCCATCGGCCAGGTGTCGAGCAGGTCGACGCCGCCGCGGCCGAATACCGTGCCGCGCGGCAGCGGGTCGCTGGGGGTGAAACCGGTGCCGAAGATGATGGCATCGACTTCGCGCTCCTGGCCGTCAGCGGTGCGCACGGCGCCGGGGAGAATCTCGGCGATGCCATCGGTGATCACCTCGACGTTGGCCTGGGTCAGCGCCGGGTAGTAGTCGTTGGAGATCAGCACGCGCTTGCAGCCCATGGTGTAGTCCGGGGTGACCTTGGCGCGCAGCAGTGGGTCCTTGATCTGCCTGTTGATGTACAGCTTGGCGATGCCCTGGGCCAGGCGCAGCAGGCGCGGGGCGAAGGCGAAGGCGATCACCCGGCTTTCGAGGATACCGTACAGGGCGCCGCGCCAGAGCTTCTGCGCCAGCGGGAAGCGCCGGAAGCGGGCGCGCTCGCCGTCACGAATGGCGCGATCGGGCTTGGGCATGATCCATGGCGCGGTGCGCTGATAGAGGTCGAGGCGGGCCACCTGCTGCTGGATCTGCGGTACGAACTGGATCGCCGAGGCGCCGGTGCCGATCACCGCCACGCGCTTGCCGGTGAGGTCGTAGTCGTGGTTCCACTGCTGCGAGTGAAAGACCTCGCCGCTAAAGTGTTCCAGGCCCTTGAGCTTGGGAATCGACGGGGTGGACAGCGCGCCCATGCCGGAGACCACGAACTGCGCGCTGTAACGGTTGCCGGCGCGGTCCTGCAGGTGCCACAGCTCGGCCCGCTCGTCCCAGCGCATCTGCACCACCTCGGTGCCGAGCAGGGTCTTGTCCTGCAGGCGGTACTTTTCCCAGCAGCCTTCCAGGTATTGCTTGATCTCCGGCTGTTTGGCGAACATCCGCGTCCAGTTCGGATTGGGCTCGAAGGAGAAGGAGTACAGGTGCGATTGCACGTCGCAGCCGCAGCCCGGGTAGTTGTTCACGCGCCAGGTGCCGCCAACGCCGGCCTCTTTCTCGAACAGGAGGAAGTCCTGCTCGCCCTGTTGCTTGAGGCGTATCGCCATGCCGAGGCCGGAGAAGCCGCTGCCGAGGATGGCGATCTTGCAATGGCGGGCAGCGGTAGGGGGTGACACGGGCGCATTCATGGCCGAACTCCTGCTTGTCGTTCTTGTTGGGGTCTACAGCTGTATACCAAGGTAGACAGATGTATACTCGCGGCGCGCCAGCGGACCAACAAGCCAACTTTCGGTAGGGGTGAGGATGCACAGCGACGAAACGCAGCTACGCGACAAGGCCGGCGAAGCCCCCGGCAAGCGCCTGCTGATGGAGGCGGCGTTACGTCTCACCTCAACCAGCCGCAGCCTCAGCAGCCTGGGCCTGCGCGAGCTGGCGCGCGAGGCCGGGCTCAATCCCAATACCTTCTACCGGCATTTTCGTGACGTCGACGATCTCGGCCTGAGCGTGATCGGCGAGATCACCCGGCTGCTGCGTCAGCCCTTGCGCGACCTGCGCCGCGAGGCCGCGCAGCGCGCGGTCAGGAACGAGGGGCCGGTGCTGCCCAATCTGCTGGGCATCGACCTCGGCCGCGGCCGGCGCGTCTGCCACGAGACGGTGCAGCTGTTCTTCGACTTCGTCGCCGCGCACCCCGAGGCCTTTATCATCGGCGTGCGCGAACTGCACGGCGCCTCGCCCGTGTTGCGCGAGGCGCTGCGCCGGGTGATGGACGATTTCGCCGACGACATGGCCGAGGACATCCTCGAGTTCAAGCTGCTGCCGGGGATCGTCAGCGCGGCGGCGGTGCGCCAGGTGTCCGGGTTGATCAGCCGCAGCCTGTTCGAGCAGTCGCTGGACTATATCGGCCAGCCGCAGCGGCGCGCGGCGATCTGCGCGCTGGCCGAGGAGCAGATCGTCATGCTGTTCACCGGTGCCAGCGTGCTGCAGAGTCTGGGGCAGTTGCGCCTGGGGTAGGGTGCGCCGTTGCGTGTCGCCGGTGGTGCGCACGGCGCACCCTACATGGCGCGCGGCATGTTCCTCTGCGCTCATGCATGAAAAAGGGCGGCCTAGGCCGCCCAAAGGGACATCAGTTGCTGAAGCCCAGGCGCTCGCGCCAACGGCTTTCCAGTTGCGCGGTGTCGTGATCCTTGGGGTGGAAGCCGGGGCGGTAGTAGTCCAGGTAGGGGCCGATCAGCTTGGTGAAGAAGCCGTTGCGTGGGCCGAACAGCTTCTTCAGGCCGAAGCCCCAGCTGCGCCAGTTCAGCAGCTGGCCGTCCTTGCGCAGCAGGTGCACCTGGAACCAGCCGATCACGCCGAGGAAGATCAGGGTGGTCAGCAGCATCACCAGGGTGCGGGTGAAATAGCCGCCGTAGACCTTCTGGTACACGTCGTAGCAGACCGCCTTGTGCTCGTTCTCCTCGATGGCGTGCCACATCCACAGCTGGTACAGCTTGGGGTCGTTCATCTGGGTGGTGAGGTCTTCGCGCTTGAGCAGCTGTTCGGCCATGGTCGCGGTGAAGTGCTCCAGGGCACAGGTGGCGGCCAGGCGCTGCTTCTTGGTGCTGACCTTGGTGACCCACTCCAGCAGCACCTTGATGCGCAGCTCCAGGCGCTCCAGGTCGATATCGTGCTCGTTGGCGTAGTCGTTGTAGGCCGCGTGCTCCTTGGAGTGCATGGCCTCCTGGCCGATGAAGGCGCTGATGTCCTTCTTCAGCTGCGGCTCGTCGACCTGGTCGCGCACCGCCCGCACGCTGTCGACGAAGAACTTCTCGCCGTAGGGGAACAGCGACGACAGGTTGTTCATGAACTGGCTCATGAAGGGATCGTCGTAGAACCAGTACTTGGGCGTCTCGGAGAAGCTGAAGTCCATGCGGCGAACCGGGAAGCTGGATTTCGTCTGGGGCAGGGTGGCGCTGGCGCTCATCGTTCGAGTCCTCTTCTGGGGAGCCGGTGCTCCCGGTTGTTGTGCGGCTCTGGGTGACACGAGCAATCGTGTCATTGAACGATGTAACTATCGGGCGCAGGCGCGCCGGACGCCGCCAACTTAAGGCGGGTCGTGTCGGACGATCACGGTGGAATGAAGGGGCCAGGGCGGGTGCAACCCGCCCGGGTTGGGGAACGCGTGGCTAGCGGCTCTGGCGCAGCTCGGCGATTTCGCTGCGCAGCGCCCTGAGCTCGTCGAGGATGGCCTGCTCGCGAGCCACCGCGGCCTGCTCCGCGGCGCTCGGTTCGTGGGTGCTCTGCATGGCGTTGACGATCACCGCGATGAACAGGTTGAGCATCATGAAGGTAGCGATGAGGATGTAGGGCACGAAGAACAGCCAGGCCAGCGGATAGGCCTCCATCACCGGACGCACGATGCCCATCGACCAGCTCTCCAGGGTCATCACCTGGAACAGGGTGTAGAGGCTGGCGCCGATGCTGCCGAACCACTCGGGGAAGCTCTGGCCGAACAGCTGGGTGGCCATCACCGCGGCGACGTAGAAGATCAGCCCCATCAACATGACGATGCTACCCATGCCCGGCAGCGAGGCGAGCAGCGCCTGCACCACCTTGCGCATGCTCGGGTTGATCGAGATCAGCCGCAGCACGCGCAGTACCCGCAGGGCGCGCAGCACGGCGAAGGGGCCGCTGGCCGGCACCAGGGCGATGCCCACCACCAGGCAGTCGAACACCGCCCAGGGGTCGCGCAGCAGGCCGGGGCCGCGGGCGGCGAAGCGCAGCGCCAGCTCGACGACGAAGCAGGCGAGGATGATGGCGTCCAGGGTCAGCAGCGGCCGGCCCCAGTCGGCCATGATCGCCGGCGAGGTCTGCAGGCCGAGAATGGCGGCGTTGACCACGATCAGCAGGGTGACCAGGCGCTGCACGGCGGCGCCGTCCATCAGCTGGCCCAGGCGCAGGCGCCAGTCGGCGGGGGATTGCTTCAGTTCGAGTTCGTTCATGGCGATGGTTGACTAGGTAAAGGGCAGCAAAGAGATCAAAAGTCTGCTCATGGCTTTGCGAGCTAGAGCCAGGCAAGGCGAAAGCGGGCGAGGATGCGGAGTTTACATCTGTAAATGAGCAATCCGAGCCCGCTTTACTCGCGTTGCTCGCCCGTCGGGCCAGCCTGCGGCTGTTACTCCCGTTGCTCGTTGCAACGCAGCCTGGCCGACGCGCAGCTAGCCAGGGGCGGGCTTTTAGCGGTCGTCGAGGGCGAAGGCGGTCAGGCAGAAAGTGGGGATGCCGATGTCCTGCAGCTTCTGCGAGCCGCCCAGTTCCGGCAGGTCGATGATCGCCGCGGCTTCATGGATGCTGGCGCCCATGCGCCGCACCAGCTTGGCGGCGGCCAGCAGGGTGCCGCCGGTGGCGATCAGGTCGTCGAAGATCAGCACCGAGTCGCCTTCGCACAGGCTGTCGGCATGCACCTCGAGAAAGGCCTCGCCGTACTCGGTCTGGTAGCCCTCGCTGAGTACGTCGGCCGGCAGCTTGCCCTGCTTGCGGAACAGCACCAGCGGCTTGTTCAGTTCGTAGGCGATGATCGAGCCGATCAGGAAGCCGCGCGCGTCCATGGCGCCGATATGGCTGAACTCGGCTTCCACGTAGCGCTGGATGAAGCTGTCGGCGACCATGCGCAGGGCGCGCGGCGACTGGAACAGCGGAGTGATGTCGCGGAAGATCACCCCCGGCTTGGGAAAGTCCGGCACCGGGCGGATCAGGGTCTTGATGCTGAATTCGTCGAAAATCATCGCGGGTTCCTGAAAGGCGCTGCGCCCACGACTCGCGGGCGAGCTCAGACGTCGAGGTTGCCGCCGGCCAGGGCGCACAGCTCGATGGGGTCGAGAATGTGCACTTCCTTGCCTTCGGCTTCGAGCAGCTTGTTCTGTTGGAAGCGGGTAAATACGCGAGACACCGTCTCCACTGCAAGGCCCAAATAGTTACCAATTTCGTTGCGCGACATGGCCAGGCGGAACTGGTTGGCGGAGAAGCCGCGGGCACGGAAACGCGCGGAGAGGTTGACCAGGAAGGTGGCGATGCGTTCGTCGGCGGTCTTCTTCGACAGCAGCAGCATCATCTGCTGATCGTCGCGGATCTCGCGGCTCATGATGCGCATCAGCTGGCGGCGCAACTGCGGCAGCTGCAGGGCCAGGTCGTCGAGGCGCTCGAAGGGGATCTCGCACACCGAGGTGGTCTCCAGCGCCTGGGCCGACACCGGGTAACGTTCGCCGTCGACGCCGGACAGACCGACCAGCTCGCTGGGCAGGTGGAAACCGGTGATCTGCTCCTCGCCACCGTCGCTCAGGCTGAAGGTCTTCAGCGCCCCGGAGCGCACGGCGAACACCGAGCCGAAGGCATCGCCCTGGCGGAACAGGAATTCACCCTTCTTCAGCGGCCGGCCGCGTTTGACGATATCGTCCAGCGCGTCCATGTCTTCCATGTTCAGCGAGATCGGCAGGCACAGGCTGGCCAGGCTGCAATCCTTGCAATGGGCTTGATGCTGCGCACGCAGCTTGATGCTCTCGGACATCGTTGGGCTTCCTGGGTAAACACGCAATGTTCGTAAGGGTACAGCAGGGGGCGCACGCCAGCCAGTCGTACCAAGGCCTGACCATCCGCTCAAGTTCGTCGCCAGACGGCCGACCCTGACAGTGGAACCATAGTTCAATGCAGGGAGCAGCGCGATGCGCATCGAATCCGGCGGTTCGCTGGCCAATCTGGTCGGTGGCGTGCAGCGACAAAATAGCGCAGGCGAGCGCAGCCCCGAGGAGGTGCGCGAGGGGTTGCGCGTCAGCCTCTCAAAGCTCGGGCAAAGCCTCTCGGCCAAGGCCGGCAAGGATCGGGACATCGACGACAGCGGGCTGCCCGACAGCATCAAGCAGCTGCTGAAGATGATCCGCGAGCTGAAGGCGCAGATCGCCGAGAAGCAGGCGCAGATCGATGCGCTGCTGGGCGATCAGCGCCTCGACCCGCAGGCCAGGCGCCTGCAGCTGGAGGCGCTGCAGAGCGAGCTGGCCAGCCTCAGCGGGGCCCTGGCCGCGGCCAACGCCAATCTGATCAAGCTGATGAGCGACAACAATCTCAGTGACGAGCAGATGATGACCGCCGCCAGCCTGGCGATGGCCTAGCCCTGAGTCGCACCGTTGCTGCGTCGGGGAACCCTGATCGTCGGCAAGCCGGCTCCTACAGGTGCGGCGGCCGTCAGATCACCCGTGAGAAGCGCTGGCGTACCTGATCGTTGAGGTAGCGATCGAACAGCATGCACAGCGAACGCACCAGCAGGCGCCCGGCGGGCAGCACCTCGATGTGCTCATCGCTCAGCGTGATCAGGCCGTCGCGGGCCAGCTGCTGCAGCTCGGGCCAGAGCGCGGCGAAGTAGTCGCGAAAGACCAGGTCGTGGGCCTGCTCGATTTCGGCGAAATCCAGCTGGAAATGGCAGATCAATTGCTGGATCACCGCGCGGCGCACCCGGTCGTCGGCGTTGCAGTGCAGGCCGCGGCGGGTGGCCAGCTGGCCGTTGCCGAGGCTTTGTTGGTAGCTGGCGATGTCGCTGTCGTTCTGGCTATAGAGATCGCCGATCTGGCTGATGGCCGACACTCCCAGGCCGATCAGGTCGCAATGGCCGTGGGTGGTGTAGCCCTGGAAGTTGCGCTGCAGGGTGCCTTCCTCCTGGGCCACGGCCAGCTCGTCGTCGGGCAGGGCGAAGTGATCCATCCCGATGTAGCGGTAGCCGGCGCGGGTCAGCTGCTCGATGCTGGCCTGCAGCATTTCCAGTTTCTGCGCCGGGCCGGGCAGGTCGTCGGCGCTGATGCGCCGTTGCGGCATGAAGCGCTCGGGCAGATGCGCGTAGTTGAACAGCGACAGGCGGTCGGGCTGCAGGGCGATCACCTCGGCGACGCTGCGGGCGAAGCGCTCGGGGGTCTGCTTGGGCAGGCCGTAGATCAGGTCGATGTTCACCGAACGGAACTGCAGGGTGCGCGCCGCCTCGACGATGGCGCGGGTCTCCTCCAGGGTCTGCAGGCGGTTGACCGCGCGCTGCACCTCGGGGTCGAGGTCCTGTACGCCGAGGCTGACGCGGTTGAAGCCCAGCTCGCGCAGCAGGCCCATGGTCGACCAGTCGGCCTCGCGCGGGTCGATCTCGATGCTGTAGTCGCCGGAATCGTCGTCCAGCAGGTGGAAGTGCTGGCGCAGGTGCTGCATCAGCCGGCGCAGTTCGTCGTGATTGAGAAAGGTCGGGGTACCGCCGCCGAAGTGCAGCTGCTCGATCACCTGGCCCTTGTCCAGGTAGCGACTGATGATCTCGATCTCGCGTTCGAGCTTCTCCAGATAGGGCAGGGCGCGGCCACGGTCCTTGGTGATCACCTTGTTGCAGGCGCAGTAGTAGCAGATGTGCGCGCAGAACGGGATGTGCAGGTACAGCGACAGCGGGCGCTTGCCCCTGCGACTGTCGCGTAGGGCGTGCAGCAGGTCGAACGGGCCGATGTCGTCGTGGAACTGCACGGCGGTCGGGTAGGAGGTGTAGCGCGGGCCGGCCAGATCGTAGCGGCGGATCAGGTCGGCGTCCCACTGGATGGCGTCGAGCATGGGGGAAAATCCTGGAAAGGCAGTGGGGCCAGTCTAGGGAGGCGGATGGACGGGGGCCTTGACCTGAATCAAGGGCGTGTGAGGGCGCTGTCGTCAGTGCCCCATCAGCCAGTGCTGGTGCGGGCCGGGCAGGGTCCAGAGGCCGAACAGCATCACCAGCAGGCCGCCGGCCATGCGCACGCCGCGCTGGCGCAGCAGGGCGGTGATGCGTTCGGCGGCCAGGCCAGTGGCCAACAGCACCGGCCAGGTGCCCAGGCCGAAGGCCAGCATCAGCAGGGCGCTGTCGATCGCGTTGCCCTGGCTGGAGGCCCACAGCAGGGTGCTGTAGACCAGCCCGCAGGGCAGCCAGCCCCATAGACCGCCGAGCACCAGGGCGCGCGGCAGGCTGCTGACCGGCATGAAGCGCCGGGTCAGCGGCTGGATCTGCCGCCACAGGCCGCGGCCGAGCGCCTCGATGCGGGTCAGGCCGCTCCACCAGCCGGCCAGGTATAGGCCCATGGCGATCAGCAGCAAGGCTGCCAGGGTGCGCATCGCCACTTCGCCGGCGCTGCCGGCAATGGCCCAGCCAGCCAGGCCGAGGAGCAGGCCGGCGGCGGCGTAGCTGAGGATGCGGCCGAGGTTGTAGGCCAACAGCAGGCGCAGGCGGCGGCCGCGCTGTTCGGCCGGGATGGCGAGGGTCAGTGCGCCCATCAATCCACCGCACATGCCCAGGCAGTGGCCGCCGCCGAGCAGTCCGAGAATCAGCGCCGATACCAGCAGCGGCGCCAGCTCAAGCATCGGGCTTGTCCTGCTTGCTCTGCTCTTCGGCCTGTTCGACGCCGGCCTTGTGCAGCGGGTCTTCGTCGTCGAACAGGATGCTGTGCGCCGGGCCGTCGAGGTCGTCGTACTGGCCGCTGTCCACCGCCCAGAAGAACAGCCAGATGGCGAAGCCGACCAGGGCGATGGCCACGGGGATCAGGATATAGAGGGCGGACATGCGGTCTCCGGCGTTGAATCAGAGCAGGCGCGAGCGCTGCTCGCGTCTAAGGGGTCGGGGTGCGGCTCAGCCGTAGCGCATTGAGCACCACCAGCAGCGAGCTCAACGACATGCCCACCGCGGCCCAGATCGGGGTAATCCAGCCGAGGGCGGCGAAGGGCAGCACCAGGCCATTGTACAGGGTGGCCCACGCCAGGTTCTCGACGATGATGCGCCGCGTGCGCCTGGCCAGGGCCAGGCCCTGCACCAGGCTGCCCAGGCGGTTGGATAACAGCACCGCATCGGCGCTGGTCTTGGCCAGATCGGAGGCCGAGCCCATGGCCACGCTGATATCGGCGGCGGCCAGCACCGGCACGTCGTTGACCCCGTCGCCGAGCATCAGCACGCGGCGGCCGGCGCCGTGCAGCTGCTTGAGCACAGCCAGCTTGGCGTCCGGGGTCAGGCCGCCGCGGGCATCCTCGATGTCCAGTTGGCGCGCTACCTCGCCAACCATCGGCGAGCTGTCGCCGGACAGCAGGTGGATCTGCCAGCCGCGGGCGCGGGCGGCGGCGATCAACTCGGGTGCATCCTCGCGCAGGCGGTCATCGAGCACGAACCAGGCCAGCGGCCCTTGTTCATCGCCCAGCAGCAGCCATTGCCCGTGTTCGTCGGCAATCGACGGCACGGCCTGGCCGCTCAGGGCGCAGACGAAGCCGGCCTCGCCGATGCGCAGCAGGCGGCCGTCGACGCGGCCCTGCAGGCCCTGGCCGGGGTGGCTGTCGACCGACTCGGCGGCGCGCGGCGCCTGGCCGAAGGCGCGGGCGATGGGGTGTTCGGAGCGATTCTCCAGGGCCGCGGCCAGCGCCAGGCAGGCGTCCTGGTCCAGCTCGCGCAGCGGCTGGATGGCCCTGAGCGTCAGGCGGCCCTCGGTCAGGGTGCCGGTCTTGTCCAGCACCAGGGTGTCGATCTGGTTGAGCCCTTCGAGCACATGGCCACGGGTCAGCAGCATGCCCAGCTTGTGCAGGCTGCCGGTGGCGGTGGTCAAGGCGGTGGGGGTGGCCAGGGCCAGGGCGCAGGGGCAGGTGGCCACCAGCAGCGCGAGCACCACCCAGAAGGCGCGCTCGGCGTCGATCTGCCACCAGATCAGGCCGACCAGCGCGGCGGCGATCAGGATAAACAGCAGGAACCACTGCGCCACCCGGTCGGCGACCTCGGCCAGGCGCGGCTTCTCGCTCTGCGCCCGCTCCAGCAGGCGGACGATGGCCGACAGGCGGGTGGCGTCGCCCAGGGCCTGCACTTCGACGGTCAGCGGTCCCTCGACATTCAGCGTGCCGGCGGTGACACTGTCGCCGACGCCGCGCGGCTGTGGCAGGTATTCGCCGGTGAGCAGGGATTCGTCGACGCTGGATTGACCGGCCAGCACGCGGCCGTCGGCGGGAATCAGCGCACCGGGCTGCACCAGCACGCGCTCGCCGCTCTGCAGTTCGCTGAGCAGCACGCGCTGGCTCTGGCCGCCTGCGTCCAGGCGCAGGCAGGAGGCCGGCAGCAGCTTGACCAGCTGCGCGGTGGCCGCCGCCGTGCGTTCGCGGGCGCGCCGCTCCAGATAGCGGCCGGCCAGCAGGAACAGGGCGAACATGCCCACCGCGTCGAAGTACAGCTCGCCCTGGCCGGTGACGGTGGACCAGATGCCGGCGACGTAGGCACCGCCGATGGCCAGCGACACCGAAACGTCCATGGTCAGATGGCGGGTACGCAGGTCGCGCAGGGCGCCGCGGAAGAACTGGCCGCAGCAGTAGAAGACGATGGGAGTGGTGAGGAACAGGCTGGTCCAGCGCAGGATCTTGTCCAGCTCCGGCGACAGGTCGATGTTGAACTCCGGCCAGGTGGCCATGGTCGCCATCATCACCTGCATCCACAGCAGCCCGGCCACGCCCAGTTCGCGCATGCTGCGGCGGTTCTCGGCGGCCAGGCGTTCGGCGGCCTGATCGGCGCGCCAGGGGTGGCCGGCGTAGCCGATCCGGCGCAGTTCGGCGAGCAGCTTGCTCAGGGCGACCTGGCTGTCCTGCCAGCGCACCTGCAGGCGGTGGTTGGACAGGTTCAGGTAGGCCTCGGCGACCCCTGGCACGCCACGCAGGTGCTTCTCGATCAGCCAGCCGCAGGCGGCGCAACTGATGCCCTCGATCAGCAGCTGGGTCTCGCTCAGCTCGCCCTGCTGCTGGACGAAGGGCTGCTGCACCTCGCTGCGGTCGTACAGTGCCAGTTCGTCCGGCAGGGCCTGGGGCAGCGCCTGGGGGTTGGCGGCATTCTCGCTGCGGTGCTTGTAGTAGTGCTCCAGGCCGCCGGCGACTATGGCCTCGGCCACCGCCTGGCAGCCGGGGCAGCACAGCTCGCGGTTCTGGCCGAGTACCACGGCGTGGAAGCGGCTGCCGGCAGGCACCGGCAGGCCGCAGTGGAAGCAGGGGGTAGGGGCGGGCATCGGCAGGGTCAGTAGGACGGGTTGTCACCGATCAGGATGGGCTGGCCATCGGCGATGTTCTCTTCCTCGAACAGGCGCCAACTCTGGCTGCCTTCCTGGCCGAGTAGTTCGACGAAGCGGCGGCCGCTGACCTGGTCGACCATCTGCCCACGGTACTGGCCATCGGCGGTCGGTTGCAGGATGACGCGGCGATCGCGCTCCGGCTGGGTCGGCGAGATCAGGTTGAGGACGATCTGCTGCGGCCGGCTGTTGCCTTGCAGGCTCAGGGTCGCGGTGCCGGTGCTGTCGTCGAGCACCAGCTCGCCGTGCAGCTGCAGGCGCTCAGCCAGCTTCTCGCGCTCCAGCGACTGGTTGATGCCCTTGCCGACGTCGTAGTAGTCGTCGGAGATTAGTCCTGGCGGGTTGCGCGAGGCCAGGGTCAGCAGGGCCAGGCCCTGCACCACCGAGTAGCCCAGCAGGGCGATGATGAACCAGGGCCAGAACTGCTTGTACCAGGGCCTGACTGGCGATGGGGTGTGTTCGGACATGCTCTTTCCGTTGTCAGCGGACGCTCGGGCCGATAAAGCGGCTGTCGGCGTCGTTCTCGATACTGGGGGCGTCCAGCGCGCGCACGCGGAAGACGATTTCGTTGGCGCTGGAGGGCAGTTTCTCCGGGGCGATGGACAGCTCCACAGGGAAGGCATACACCTCGCCGGCCAGGGCCCGGACCTCGCGCTTGCCCTCGTAGACCAGCCCGTCGAGGCCTTCGACCTCGACCAGATAGGTCATGTCGCGCTGCGCCTTGTTCATGATCTTCAGGGTGTAGACGTTCTCGATATGGCCGCGCTCGTTTTCGCGGAACAGCACGCGGTCCTTGATCACGTCCAGCTCCACCAGCGGGCGGTTGGCCACGGCCCAGGCGAACAGGCCGATCATGGCTACCAGCGCGACGGCATAGCCTATCAGGCGCGGGCGCAGCAGGTGGGTCTTGTGCCCGGAAAGATTGTGTTCGGTTGTGTAGCTGATCAGCCCCTTGGGGTAGTTCATCTTCTCCATGATGCTGTCGCAGGCGTCGATGCAGGCGGCGCAGCCGATGCACTCGATCTGCAGGCCGTCGCGAATGTCGATGCCGGTGGGGCAGACGTGTACGCACATCTTGCAGTCGATGCAGTCACCCAGGCCCTGGGCCTTGTAGTCGGCGTCCTTCTTGCGCGGGCCGCGCGACTCGCCGCGGCGCGGGTCGTAGGAGACGATCAGGGTGTCCTGGTCGAACATCACGCTCTGGAAGCGCGCATAGGGGCACATGTAGATGCACACCTGTTCGCGCAGGTAGCCGGCGTTACCGTAGGTGGCGAGGGTGAAGAAGCCCACCCAGAACAGCGCCCAGCCGCTGGCCTCGAGAGTCAGCAGTTCGGGGATCAGCTCGCGGATGGGCGTGAAGTAGCCGACGAAGGTGATCGCAGTGAGCAGCGACACGCCTACCCAGATGCCGTGCTTGGCCACCTTGCGCGCCAGCTTGTTGCCGCTCATCGGTTGTTTGTCCAGCTTCATGCGCTGGTTGCGGTCGCCCTCGGTGACCTTCTCGGCCCACATGAACACCCAGGTGAACACGCTCTGCGGACAGGTGTAGCCGCACCAGACGCGGCCGGCGAACACGGTGATGAAGAACAGGCCGAAGGCGCAGATGATCAAGAGCCACGACAGCAGCATGAAGTCCTGCGGCCAGTAGGTGGCGCCGAAGATGTGGAATTTGCGCTCGGGCAGGTTCCACCAGACGGCCTGGCGGCCATTCCAGTTCAGCCACACGGTACCGAAGAACAGCACGAAGAGCAGGGCCCCGCCGGCGCGGCGCAGATTGCGGAACAGGCCGGTGAACGCGCGGGTGTAGATCTTCTCGCGGTTGGCGTAGAGATCGACGGTGGCGGCTTTTGCGGAAGGAGGGGTGACGTCCTGGACGGGGATCTGTTCGCTCATCAATGCATACCAAAGCGGTTGGTTGGCAGCCCGGGCCGATACGTGCCGGTCAGGGTCAATTCACGGTAGCTACATGGTACGCCCGAAAGACAACGCCCGGGTGCGACCAGCGGTCGCGTCCCGGGCGTTCATTGACCCTTGTCAAAAGAGTCGTTCTGCGATTACTGCTCTTGTGCCTTGTGCGACAGGCTGTACACGTAAGCGGCCAGCAGATGCACCTTGTCGTTGCCGAGGAATTCTTCCTGGGCCGGCATGTTGCCGTGACGACCGTAGCGGATGCTCTGTTGCAGTTGCGCGTAGCTGCTGCCGTAGATGAAGGCAGCCGGGTTGGTCAGGTTCGGTGCGCCCATGGCCGGGGTGCCCTTGCCGTCGGCGCCGTGGCAGGCGAAGCAGGTACCGGCGAAGACCTTCTGGCCTGCTTCGATATCGGCTTCCACGCCTTCCGGCAGCTCACGACCAGCCAGCTCGGTCAGCACGTAGGCGGCGACGTTGCGCACGCCGTCTTCGCCGATGGCCGGGCCCTGGGCCGGCATGGCGCCCTGGCGGCCTTTGAGGATGGTGGTCTTGATGGTCTGTGCCTCGCCGCCCCAGCGCCATTCGCTGTCGGTCAGGTTGGGGAAGCCGTAGCTGCCCTTGGCATCGGAACCGTGGCACACCGAGCAGTTGGAGGCGAACAGGCGACCGCCCATCTTCAGCGCCTGCTCGTCCTTGGCCACTTCCTCGATGGGCATGGCGGCGTACTTGGCGAACAGCGGGCCGTACTGCTCGTCGGCGCGGGCCATTTCCTTTTCCCACTGGTGCACACCGGTCCAGCCGGCGTGACGCATGGAACCGTCAGCGATCTGTACGCCGGCGGCGAAGGGGGTCTGCTTGTCGTTGTCGAGGTAGTCGTAGCCCGGCAGCAGGCCTTTCCAGTTGCCCAGGCCCGGGTAGAGGGCCAGGTAGCCCAGGGCGAAGACGATGGTGGCGACGAACAGCATGAACCACCATTTCGGCAGCGGGTTGTCGAATTCGGCGATGCCGTCGAATTCATGCCCGACGGTTTCCTCGGTGGTCTCCTGGCGCTGGCCCTTGCGGGTGCCGAAGATCAGCCAGGTCAGGGCGAAGATGGTGCCCAGAGACAGAATGGTTACGTACCAACTCCAGAACGTGGTCATTGGTTATTGCTCCTGGAAGAGTCTTGGTCGCGCTTGGAATCGGGCTCTTCGTCGGCGAAGGGCAGGTTGGCGGCCTCGTCGAAGCCGGACTTGCGCTTGCTGCTGTAGGCCCAGAGCACCACGCCGATAAAGGCGATGAATACCACCGCCGTGCCGATGCCGCGAATAGTCCCGATATCCATAACGTCTTACCGTTTGTTCTTGATGGAAGTGCCGAGGACCTGCAGGTACGCGACCAGCGCGTCCATTTCGGTCTTGCCTTTCACTGCATCCTTGGCGCCGGCGATGTCCTCGTCGGTGTAGGGGATGCCGAAGCCGCGCATGACTTCCATCTTCTTCGCGGTATCGCGGCCGTCGAGCTTGTGCTCCACCAGCCAGGGGTAGGCGGGCATCTTCGACTCGGGCACGACGTTGCGCGGGTTGTACAGGTGGGCGCGGTGCCACTCGTCCGAGTAGCGGCCGCCGACTCGTGCCAGGTCCGGGCCGGTCCGCTTGGAGCCCCACAGGAAGGGGTGGTCCCAGACGCTTTCGCCGGCCACCGAGTAGTGGCCGTAGCGCTCGGTCTCGGCGCGGAACGGACGGATCATCTGCGAGTGGCAGCCGACGCAGCCTTCACGGATGTAGAGGTCACGACCTTCCAGTTGCAGTGCGGTGTAGGGCTTGAGGCCTTCGACCGGCTCGTTGGTGACGTCCTGGAAAAACAGCGGGACGATCTGGGTCAGGCCGCCGATGCTGACGGCGATCACCATCAGCAGCGCCATCAGGCCGATATTCTTCTCGATGATTTCGTGTTTCATCAGTGAGCTACTCCGGCGGGAATCTGCGCAGCCGCTTCGTATTCAGCCGGCTTGGCGGCACGCACGGTGCGGTAGGTGTTGTAGGCCATCAGCAGCATGCCGGTGACGAAGAAGGCGCCGCCGATCATGCGCACCACGTAACCGGGGTGGCTGGCTTCCAGCGCTTCGACGAAGGAGTAGGTCAGGGTGCCGTCTTCGTTGACTGCGCGCCACATCAGGCCCTGGGTGATGCCGTTGACCCACATCGAGGCGATATACAACACGGTGCCGATGGTGGCGAGCCAGAAGTGCGCGTTGATCAGGCCGACGCTGTGCATCTGCTCACGACCGAAGACTTTCGGGATCAGGTGGTAGAGCGAGCCGATGGAGATCATCGCTACCCAACCGAGGGCGCCGGCGTGAACGTGGCCGATGGTCCAGTCAGTGTAGTGGGACAGGGCGTTGACGGTCTTGATCGCCATCATCGGGCCTTCGAAGGTGCTCATGCCGTAGAAGGCCAAGGACACCACCAGAAAGCGCAGGATCGGGTCGGTGCGCAGCTTATGCCAGGCGCCGGACAGGCTCATCATGCCGTTGATCATGCCGCCCCAGCTCGGAGCCAGCAGAATGACCGACATGGCCATGCCCAGGGACTGCGCCCAGTCGGGCAGGGCGGTGTAGTGCAGGTGGTGCGGGCCGGCCCAGATGTACAGGGTGATCAGCGCCCAGAAGTGCACGATGGACAGGCGGTAGGAGTAGATCGGACGCTCGGCCTGCTTGGGTACGAAGTAGTACATCATCCCCAGGAAGCCGGTGGTCAGGAAGAAGCCCACGGCGTTGTGGCCGTACCACCACTGGATCATCGCGTCGGTGGCGCCGGCGTACATCGAGTACGACTTGAACAGGCTGACCGGCATGGCCATGCTGTTGACGATGTGCAGCATGGCGGTGACCAGGATGAAGCCGCCGAAGAACCAGTTGCCCACATAGATGTGCTTGGTCTTGCGCTTGACGATGGTACCGAAGAACACCACAGCATAAGCAACCCAGACAATGCCCAGGAGGATGTCGATCGGCCACTCCAGCTCGGCGTATTCCTTGGTGCTGGTGAGGCCCAGCGGCAGGGTGATGACTGCCAGGACAATCACTGCTTGCCAGCCCCAGAAGACGAAGGCGGCCAGACCGTCGGAGATCAGACGCGCTTGACTGGTGCGTTGCACGACATAGAAGGACGTTGCCATCAACGCACACCCGCCGAAGGCGAAGATTACCGCGTTGGTGTGCAGCGGGCGCAGGCGGCCGAAGCTGGTCCACGGAAGGTTCAGGTTGAGTTCCGGCCACACGAGTTGTGCGGCGATGAACACGCCTAGACCCATCCCAATGACCCCCCAGATCACCGTCATAATGGCGAACTGGCGGACCACCTTATAGTTATAAGCAGTCTGACTGATTGCTGTGCTCATGCTAGGGGTTCCACGGTTAATGGAGTTTTATGGGGCAAAAATCGGCGGCAAGTATGGAGAAAGCAGGTAGCCATTGCAACGCAACATACCGACACGATTAGGGTTTCAGAGCCTTTCGCGTGCCTTGGCCGGCGCCCTCGACAGAGGTGTTGGCAGGCCGTGCGCAAGCGAATTGCGCGATGCTGAGAAGGGATCGCCTTGGAGTTGTGGCAGATGACGACTGAAAGGCAGCTTAGCCCAGGTCAAGGAAATTGCCGGGCTATTGGTCGGCGGGTGCGACACTGGGTCGCAGACATATAAAGGAAGGGCCGGCGACCGCTGTTGCGGTCGCCGGCAAAGGGGGTTACTCGGCGTCGCCCTGGCTCAGCTTGAGCACGTAGGCGGCCAGCAGGTGGGCCTTGTCGTTGCCGAGGAAGTCTTCCTGGGCGGGCATGTTGCCGCTGCGGCCGTAGCGGATGGTCTGCTGCAGCTGGGCGAAGCTGCTGCCGTAGATAAAGGCGCTGGGCTGGGTCAGGTTCGGTGCGCCCATCAGCGCCATGCCGCTGCCGTCCTGACCGTGGCACGCCGAGCAGGTGCTGGCGAAGATCTGCCGGCCGGCGGCGATGTCGACCTGCGCATCTTCCGGCAGCTCGCGGCCGCCCAGCTGGGTGAGGACGTAGGCGGCGACGTTGCGCACGCCGTCCTCGCCGATGGCCGGACCTTGCGCCGGCATCATGCCGATGCGGCCCTTGAGGATGCTGGTCTTGATGTTCTCCGCCGCACCGCCCCAGCGCCAGCTGCTGTCGGCCAGGTTGGGGAAGCCATAGCTGCCCTTGGCGTCGGAACCGTGACAGACCGAGCAGTTGGAGGCGAACAGGCGGCCGCCCATCTTCAGCGCCTGCTCGTCCTTGGCCACCTCCTCGATGGGCATGGCGGCGAACTTGGCGAAGATCGGCCCGTACTCCTCGTCGGCGCGATCCATCTCGCGCTGCCACTGGGCGACCTGGGTCCAGCCATCCTGGTAGCCCGGCAGCCAGCCCTTGTAGTTGCCCAGGCCGGGGTATAGGGCCAGATAGCCGACGGAAAAGATCAGGGTGCCGATAAACAGCATGAACCACCACTTGGGCAGCGGGTTGTCGTATTCCTCGATGCCGTCGAAGGCATGGCCCATGGTCTGCTCGGTGGGGTTCTTGTGCACCTCGCTCTTGCGCGTGGCGAAGATCAGCCAGAACAGGGCGACCAGGGTGCCGATGGTCAGCAGGGTGATGTACCAGCTCCAGAAGGGGGTCATGCGTCAGTCCTCGAAACGGCGGGCTTCTGATCGTCGGCGAAGGGCAGGTTGGCCGCTTCGTCAAAGGCGTCGCGGCGTTCGCCGCTATAGGCCCAGAGGGTCACGGCGGAGAAGGCGATCAGCACCAGGGCGGTCCCCAGACCGCGCAGGGTGCCGACATCGATAAGCTCGAACATGGTGCTCACCTCTTGTTCTTCACGGCGGTGCCGAGCACCTGCAGGTACGCGACCAGCGCGTCCATCTCGCTCTTGCCCTTCACCGCGTCGCCAGCGCCGGCGATGTCCGCGTCGCTGTAGGGCACGCCGAGCATGCGCAGGGCGCCCATCTTCTTGGCGGTGTCCTTGCCGTCGAGCTTGTTCTCCACCAGCCAGGGGTAGGACGGCATCTTCGACTCGGGCACGACGTTGCGCGGGTTGTACAGGTGGGCGCGGTGCCACTCGTCCGAGTAGCGGCCGCCGACCCGTGCCAGGTCCGGGCCGGTACGCTTGGAACCCCACAGGAAGGGATGATCCCAGACGCTTTCGCCGGCCACCGAGTAGTGGCCGTAGCGCTCGGTCTCGGCACGGAACGGACGGATCATCTGCGAGTGGCAGCCGACGCAGCCTTCCTTGATGTAGATATCGCGACCTTCCAGCTGCAGCGCGGTGTAGGGCTTGAGGCCCTCGACCGGCTCGTTGGTGACGTCCTGGAAGAACAGCGGGACGATCTGGGTCAGGCCGCCGATGCTGACGGCGAGGATCATCATCAGTGCCATCAGGCCGATGTTCTTTTCGAGAGTCTCGTGTTTCATCAGTGCGCTCCTTCAACCGAGAACTGCGCGGCGGCTTCCACTTCGGCCGGTTTCGCCGCACGCACGGTCAACCAGGTGTTCCAGGCCATCAGCAGCATGCCGGCGAAGAAGATCGCACCGCCGATCACCCGCACCACGAAGCCGGGATGGCTGGCTTCCAGCGCCTCGACGAAGGAGTAGGTGAGGGTGCCGTCCTCGTTCACCGCGCGCCACATCAGACCCTGGGTGATGCCGTTGACCCACATCGAGGCGATGTACAGCACGGTGCCGATGGTGGCCAGCCAGAAGTGGGCGTTGATCAGGCCGACACTGTGCATCTGCTCGCGGGCGAATACCTTGGGAATCAGGTGATAGAGCGAGCCGATCGACACCATGGCGACCCAGCCGAGTGCGCCGGCATGGACGTGGCCGATGGTCCAGTCGGTATAGTGCGACAGGGCGTTGACGGTCTTGATGGCCATCATCGGGCCCTCGAAGGTGCTCATGCCGTAGAAGGCCAGGGACACCACCAGAAAGCGCAGGATCGGATCGGTGCGCAGTTTGTGCCAGGCGCCGGAGAGGGTCATCATGCCGTTGATCATGCCGCCCCAGCTGGGGGCCAGGAGGATCAGCGACATCACCATGCCAAGCGACTGGGCCCAGTCCGGCAGCGCGGTGTAGTGCAGGTGGTGCGGACCGGCCCAGATGTACACCGCGATCAGCGCCCAGAAGTGGACGATGGACAGGCGGTAGGAGTAGACCGGGCGCTCGGCCTGCTTGGGCACGAAGTAGTACATCATCCCCAGGAAGCCGGCGGTGAGGAAGAAGCCCACGGCGTTGTGCCCGTACCACCACTGGATCATCGCGTCGGTGGCGCCGGCGTACAGCGAGTAGGACTTGGTCAGGGTCACCGGGATCTCCAGGTTGTTGACGATGTGGAGGATCGCCACGGTGAGGATGAAGCCGCCGAAGAACCAGTTGCCCACGTAGATGTGGCTGACCTTGCGCTTGACGATGGTGCCGAAGAAGACGATGGCGTAGGCGACCCAGACCACGGTGATGAGGAGGTCGATCGGCCATTCCAGCTCGGCGTATTCCTTGGAGCTGGTCCAGCCCAGCGGCAGGCTGATGGCGGCCAGGACGATCACCAGTTGCCAGCCCCAGAAGGTGAAGGCGGCCAGCTTGGGCGCGAACAGCGCCGCCTGGCTGGTGCGCTGCACCGCGTAGTAGCTGGTGGCGAACAGTGCGCAGCCGCCGAAGGCGAAGATCACCGCGTTGGTGTGCAGCGGCCGCAGACGGCCGAAGCTGGTCCACGGCAGGTTGAAGTTGAGGTCGGGCCAGGCCAGCTGGGCGGCGATGAAAACGCCGAGTCCCATGCCGACGATGCCCCAAACCACCGTCATAATGGCGAACTGGCGAACCACCCTGTAGTTGTAGGCGGAACGGGTTGTTGTGTTCATGTCTGGGCTTCCATCCACGGTTATGGCAGAGCGGCCGATAACCGGGGTGTGCGCAGGCATGAGCAAGCCACGACCGCCACGGATATCGACGCGAGGCAAGCATGAGCAAAGGGCCATCCGGGTTTATTGACGCCGATCAATGCGCGCAGGGGCTGCCCTGGCTGTGGGACAGGCCGGCGGGCGAGGCGCGCGCGACGCTGATCCTCGCCCACGGCGCCGGGACGCCGATGGACAGCGAGTTCATGCGGCGCATGGCCCAAGGCCTCGCCGTGCGCGGGGTTGCGGTGCTGCGCTTCGAGTTCGCCTACATGGCTGCCAGGCGCCTGGACGGCAGGAAACGCCCGCCCAATCCACAGGCGCAACTGCTGCAGCAATGGCGTGAGGTGCATGCCCGGGTGCGCCAACAGGTCGCAGGGCCGCTGGCCATTGGCGGCAAGTCGATGGGCGGACGCATGGCCAGCCTGCTGGCCGACGAACTGGGCGCCGACGCCCTGGTCTGCCTGGGTTATCCCTTCTACGCCGCCGGCAAGCCGGAAAAACCGCGGGTCGCGCACCTGGCCGAGCTGCGCACCAAGACGCTGATCGTGCAGGGCGAGCGCGACGCCCTGGGCAACCGCGAGGCGGTGGCCGGTTATGCCCTGTCGCCGGCGATCCGCCTGCACTGGTTGACGGCGGCCGACCACGACCTCAAGCCGCTAAAAAGCTCGGGCTGCAGCCATGAGCAGCACCTGGCCGACGCGGCGCAGGCGGTGGCGGACTTTCTAGCCGACGTTTCGTCAGGTGGCTGTGGCGCTGGCCCTGCCACCTAACGGGGCGGCGCGCGACTCGCGGGTCACATCGCTGCACCGCGTTGGTGCGTAGGTCTCGGGAATTTTTATCAAGGCATTGAAATAAAAGGAATTACCGTGCTGGCTCGGGCCTTGCAAAGCTCCCTGCAAGTCCGGGTGACAAGGAGTACGGCATGGCCCGCACCTTTTATGACGAGATGTACGACGCGAGCGGCGCTGTCCGCCCGCACTACCGCGAATTTGCCCGCTGGCTGGCAGAAACGCTGGACGATCTGCTGGCCCAGCGCCGACGCGAAGCCGACCTGCTGTTCCACCGTGCCGGCATCACCTTCACCCTCTATGGCGACGATCAGGGCACCGAGCGCCTGATCCCCTTCGACATCGTCCCGCGCAGCATACCGATGAGCGAATGGCGCATGGTCGAGCGCGGCTGCATCCAGCGCGTGCAGGCGCTCAACCTGTTCCTCGCCGACCTCTACCACGACCAGCGCATCATCAAGGCCGGCATCATTCCCGCCGAGCAGGTGCTGGCCAACGAGGGTTACCAGATGGCCATGCAGGGCCTCGACCTGCACCGCGACATCTATGCGCATATCGCCGGCGTGGATCTGGTGCGCGACGGCGACGGCAGCTACTACGTGCTGGAGGACAACCTGCGTACCCCCAGCGGCGTCAGCTACATGCTCGAAGACCGCAAGATGATGATGCGCCTGTTCCCCGAGCTGTTCGCCGCGCAGCGCGTGGCGCCGGTGGATCACTACCCGAATCTGTTGCTCGACACCCTGAAGAGCTCCAGTGCGCTGGACACCCCCACGGTGGTGGTGCTGACCCCGGGGCGCTTCAACAGCGCCTATTTCGAGCACGCCTTCCTCGCCCGCGAGATGGGGGTGGAGTTGGTGGAGGGCGCCGACCTGTTCGTCCGCGACGACAAGGTGTATATGCGCACTACCGCAGGGGCCAAGCAGGTAGACGTGATCTACCGTCGCCTCGACGACGCCTTCCTCGACCCGCTGGCCTTCAACCCCGATTCCATGCTCGGCGTGCCCGGCCTGCTGGCCGCCTACCGCTCGCGCAATGTGGTGCTGGCCAACGCCATCGGCACCGGGGTGGCCGACGACAAGTCGGTCTACCCCTACGTCGGCGACATGATCCGCTTCTACCTGGACGAGGAACCGATCCTGAACAACGTGCCGACCTGGCAGTGCCGCAAGCCGGAGGAACTGTCCCACGTGCTGGCCCACCTGCCCGAGCTGGTGGTCAAGGAAACCCAGGGTTCCGGCGGCTACGGCATGCTGGTCGGGCCGGCGGCGAGCAAGGCCGAGATCGAGGCCTTCCGCGCACGGCTGATGGCCAAGCCCGAGGCCTATATCGCCCAGCCGACGCTGAGCCTGTCGACCTGCCCGACCTTCGTCGAGCGCGGCATCGCCCCGCGCCATATCGACCTGCGCCCGTTCGTCCTGTCCGGTCGCGAAACCCGCCTGGTGCCCGGTGGCCTGACTCGCGTGGCGCTGCGCGAAGGCTCGCTGGTGGTCAATTCGTCGCAGGGCGGCGGGACCAAGGACACCTGGGTGGTGGAGGACTGATCATGCTGTCGAGAACTGCCTCCGATCTGTACTGGATGTCGCGCTACCTGGAGCGCGCCGAGAACCTCGCACGCATGCTCGACGTCAGCTACTCGCTGTCGTTGATGCCGCAGGACGGCCGCGGCGACGGTCTGGATGAACTGGCCATGCCGCTGCTGATCACCGGCACCCTGGACGCCTACCTGGAGTGTCACGGCCCGCTGCATGCCGAGCGCATGCTGCACTTCTTCGCCCTCGACGCGAGCAACCCGGCGAGCATCTACTGCTGCCTGCAGGCCGCGCGCGCCAACGCTCATGCGGTGCGCGGGCGGATCACCGCGGACATGTGGGAGAACATCAACGCCACCTGGCTGGAAATGCGCGGCATCGCCGAGCAGGGCCTGGGCCGCTACGGCATCAGCCGCTTCTGCGAGTGGGTCAAGGAGCGCTCGCACCTGTTCCGCGGCGCCACCTTCGGCACCATCATGCGCGGCGAGGCCTATCGCTTCATTCGCCTGGGCACCTTCATCGAGCGCGCCGACAACACCCTGCGCCTGCTCGATGCGCGCTACGAGATGCTCGGCGAGGAGATCGACGAGCTGGAAGAACGCACCGCGCGCAGCTACTACCAGTGGAATGCGCTGCTGCGCGCGCTGTCCTCGTCCGAGGCTTTCGCCGAGATCTACCGTGGTTCGCCGCGCACGCGCAAGGTCGCCGAACTACTGCTGCTGCGCCACGAGGTGCCGCGTTCGCTGCGCGCCTGCATGGAGGAACTCAACCTGATGCTCGCCGGCCTGCCCGGCGACAACGGCCGCTCGGCGCAGCGCCTGGCCGCCGAGCTGGATGCGCGGCTGCGCTACACCGGCATCGACGAAGTGCTCGACGAAGGCCTGCATGCCTGGCTCACCGACTTCATCCTGCTGGTACGCCAGTTGGGCAACACCATTCACACGTCCTACCTGGAGGTCGCATGAGACTCTCGATCAGCCACGACACTACCTACCGCTACGACGACCAGGTACGCGCGAGCATCCAGTACCTGCGCCTGACCCCCCACGACAGTGAGCGCCAGCAGGTGCTCAGCTGGCAGCTCGACCTGCCGCGCCCGGTGCGCGCGCAGCTCGACCCCTACGGCAATATCCTCCATGTGCTGACCCTCGACGAGCCGCACGAGGCCATCGTCATCGGCGCCCGCGGCCAGGTCGATATCGACGAGGCGCGCGAGGCCGAACACGAACGCCAGTCGGCGCTGCCGTTCCTGCGTTTCACCCGCCTGACCGAGGCCGACGACGCCCTGCGCGAGTTCGCCAGCCAGCAGTGCAAGGCGCGCAGCGACCGCAACGCGCTGATCGAGCTGATGCACGCGCTCAACGCCCATATCGCCTACCAGCCGGGGATCACCGCGGTCGACACCAGCGCCGCCGAAGCCTTCGCCGGGCGCCGCGGCGTCTGCCAGGACCATACCCACGCCTTCCTCGCCTGCGCACGCAGCCTGGGCGTGCCGGCGCGCTACGTGTCCGGCTACCTGTACACCGACAACGCCGCGCACCTGGCCAGCCACGCCTGGGCCGAGGCCTGGCTGGACGGCGCCTGGTACAGCTTCGATGTGACCAACTGCCTGGCCCGGCCTGAGCGCCACCTCAAGCTGGCGGTCGGCCTGGATTACCTCGACGCCTGCCCGGTGCGCGGCATGCGCCGCGGCGGTGGCGGCGAGCAGATGCACGCGCTGGTGCAGGTGGCGCCGCTGCAGGTGCAACAGCAGTAGCCGCGTTGCGGGATGACTCGCCCCTACGACCAAAGTGCCGGTCGGACCGGGCGAAAGCAGCATTGCCGGCGCTTCACGCCGGGGCGACTCTGGGCGCGGACTGCCCCGAGTAGCTGCGATGCATGGCGTTTCACCTTCTTTCTCCGCCGGCCGCCACCGTCTGCGCCTGAGCAATGGCGCCACCCTGGACGTGGCGCAGCAGCCTTGGGCCGAGCGGGTGGGTATCTGCCTGCGGGTGGCGGCGGGCAGCCACGACGAGCCTGCCGCCTATCCGGGGCTGGCGCATTTTCTCGAGCACCTGCTGTTTCTCGGCAGCCGCGACTACGGCGTGGAGCAGGGGCTGATGGCCTATGTGCAGGGCTGCGGCGGCCAGATCAACGCCTCGACCCAGGCGCGTCATACCGATTTCGTCTGCGAGCTGCCGGCCGAGCGCCTGCGGCCGGCGCTGGCGCGCCTGTTCGACATGCTGTGCCGGCCGCTGCTGGACAGCGCGGCGCAGCTGCGCGAGCGCGAGGTGCTGCAGGCCGAATACCAGGCGCGCAGCGCCGACGCCGACAGCCACATCGATCACGCCCTGGGCCAGGCGTTGGCGGCGGGGCATCGCTGTGGCGACTTCCTCGCCGGCGATCGCGCCAGCCTGGCCGTCGAGCAGGCCGCCTTTCAGCAGGCGCTGCACGGCTATCACCGCCGCCATTACCAGGCCGGCAACATGCGCCTGACGCTGGTGGGGCCGCAGTCGCCGGCAGAACTGCTGGATATTGGTCGATCTCTGCTGGAGGAGCTGCCGGCGGGCGAGGCGGCGGCGGGCGAAACGCCGCCGCCCATGCTGCCGCTGCGGACGCCGCGCCTGGCGCTGCAGCACGCTAGCGCAGGCCTGTACCTGGGCTATGCCGTGCAGCTGACCGAGCCCGACCTGGCAGCGGCGCTGGAGCTGCTGCTGGACGTGCTGCAGGAGCCGGCGCCTGGCGGGCTGCTCGCCGATCTGCGCACGGCCCAGCTCTGCCGGCAGCTGCAGGCGCGTGTGCTGTACCGGCATGCCGGGCAGTGCCTGCTGCGCCTGGACTGCGTCGGCACCGGCGCGGAGCAGGGCGCTGTGCTGATCGCCGAGCTGCAGGGCTGGCTGCGCCAGGTGCGGGCGGATCCGCTCTGGCCGGCGCGTCTGGCCGACTGGCGTCAGGCCCAGGCCTTGCGCCGGTTCGGCATGGGGCCTCTGGCCTTGGCGCGTAGCCTGCAGGACGCCGAAGCCGAGCCGGACGACGCCCGCCTGCTGCAGACGCTCGATGCCTTGCTCGCCCAGCTGGCCGGTGGCGCCGGGCTGATCGAGCTGGCGTGCGACAACCAGGCGCGACCTCCGTGGCCGGCCACCGGCCTGGCGCTGCCGCTGGCCGCATTGCCGCCGCGCGAGTTGCCCGCGCCGCGGCTCAGCGGGCGCCTGGTGCCGGGCGAGGCGCTGCTGACCTTGCCCGAGGTGGTGTCGCCCATTCTGCCGCTCGCTCGCCTGCGTCATTACCCCGGCGCGGCCGCCGGCGGGCCGGCCGCGCTGCACTGGCGTGGCGAAATGGCCGGTCAGCCCGCCTTGCCCGAGTTGCAGGCGCGTATCGCCGATCTGCAACGCAGCTGTGAACGCCTGGGCGTCGTCCTGCAGCTTGAGGTGCAGGCGGGCGGCTGGAGCCTGGCGCTGCACGGCGCCGCGGCCCTGCTGCCGGGCTGCAGCGCGCGGCTGTTGCCGCTGTTGCTGCTGCCTGCGACCGAGACAACCGAGCCGATGGCGGAGGGCCTGCTGCTGCGCCGGTTGCTGCAGCGGTTGCCGGAGCAGGTCGGCGCCCGAAACGGCTGCGGCCTGCAGGGACTCAGCGTCGGCCTAGGGCAGAGCGAGCGGGCGCAGCTCGACGCGCTGTTCGCCGCGGTCGAGCCCTTGCCCGGCGGGCAGCCGCCGGCGGCGCCAAACCAAGCGCTGATCTGGCGCGAGCTGGAGCAGCCGGGCGGCGATGCGGCGCTGGTGCTGCTGTGTCCGCTGGTGGATGTCGATCCGCGCAGCGAGGCGGCCTGGCGCATGCTCGGTCAACTGCTGCAGGGCGGCTTCTATCGCCGCCTGCGCGGCGAGCTGCAACTGGGCTATGCGCTGTTTGCCGGCTACCGCCAGGTGCAGGGCGTGCGCGCGCTGCTGTTCGCCCTGCAGTCGCCGGTGTGCGATGCGGCCGGAATCTTCGAGCATATCCGCAGCTTTCTCGATCAACAGCGCCGGTGCATCGCCGCGCTGCCCGTGGAGGAGTTCGCCGGCTGCCGCTTTGATCTGGCGCAGGCCCTGCGAGCGCCCAAGAGCAATGTGGCGCGCGCCGAACAGCTGTGGCAGCTGCAACTGGCCGGACTGAACGAGGCGCACCCGCAACGGCTGCGCCAGGCGCTGGTCGAGCTGACGCCGGACGAGCTGCAGGCGGCCTACGCGCAGTTGTTGCAAACCGGCAACTGGCGCGTACTGGCCAGTGGGCCCGGGCCGCACGCCTAAGCGCGTTTTTTCTTCCCTCTTGATTTCTCGACGGCCTGTGGTGCGCGCAGCGCACCCTACGGGATGGACGCGCCATGCCCCTCTACGTCCAAGGATTACCCGGTACTACGACCTTTCGCCCGCTACCGGTAGCGGGTCGGTCGCGGGCCGCCCGGGGCAAGCCGGGCAGGGCGCGCCAAAGCAGCGGGCAAACGCTGCCAAGGCAGCGTATGGCCGCCGCCGCTACCTTTCGATAATCGCCTCCGACCCGACTGCCCTGGCGGTCGCCACTCAAGCGGAGAGCGTTATGCACAACAAGAAGATCGCCAACCCCCGGTTTCTGCCCCTTGCCTTGACTGCGGCCGTCGCCCTGGCCGGCGCCCAGCAGGCCGCCGCCGAGATCGTCCTGTACGACCAGGACGACACCACCTTCTCCACCGACGGCTATATCAACGCCTTCTACGTCAACAGCGACGTGGATCGCGAAGGCGAGCAGTTCGACCGCCGCCAGTCGCGGGTGAAGATGGGCTTTCTGCCCAACTGGATCGGCTTCAACTTCGGCAAGCAGATCGACGATCTCAAGCTCGGCGGGCGTTCCTCGTTCTGGGTGACCATCAACGACAGCGAGCAGAACGGCACCGACACCGCCATCGACGTGCGCCAGTTCTACGGCACCGTGGCCAACCCGGAGTGGGGCGAGGTGCTGGTGGGCAAGGACTTCGGCCTGTTCTCGCGCTCCAACATCTTCCTCGACGAACTACTGGCCGGCTATGGCAACGTCTCCGACACCCTCGGCCTGGTCGACGGCACCGGCGTGTCCTTCGGCAATATCGGCACCGGCTACCCCTATCCGTTCCCCACTTCGCAGATCACCTACCGCAACAACCACCTGGCCGAGGGCCTGCGCGTCGCGGTGGGCATCATGGACCCAGTGGACACCAACGACGACAGCGCCGTGGGCAAGGCCTATCAGGAAGAGCCGCGCTTCGAATCGGAGGTCAGCTACCAGTTCGACCTCGGCGGCTCGACCATCTACACCTGGGTCAACGGCGCCTACCAGACCTCGGAAAACACCGACGACAGCGTCGATACCGTCACCTCCAAGGGCCTCGGCTACGGCGTACAGGCCAAGTTCGGCGGCCTCTCGCTGACCGGCTCGGGCTTCCAGGCCAAGGGCATCAACCCCTTCTTCACCAATAACCTGGGCGAGCCGACCCTGCGCGACATCGACAGCGACGGCTACCTGCTGCAGGGCTCCTACACCTGGGGCAAGAACCGCGTGGCGCTGTCCTACGGCAAGACCGAGGACGACGGCAACGGCCTGGGCGTGGCGGCCGACTACGAGACCCGCGGTCTGGCCTACTTCCGCACCATCAACGACAACCTCAAGCTGGTGGCCGAGTACAACCAGTACGAGATCGACGCCGCCGAGGGCAGCGGCCTGAACGAGGACACCGACACCTTCGCCGTGGGCGCCGTGCTCAGCTGGTAAGCACCGTTGCACAGGGCCGGGCAGGGGGCGACCTCTGCCCGGTCTTTTTTTGCCACGTTCGTTCGCTGGGCAGCGTAGGGTGGACATGGCGAAGCCTTGTCCACCGGCGATTTGGCGGACAAGCCTGGTGGCATGTCCGCCCTACGGGCTAGCGGATTTCATCCAGGCGCTACCTAGGAAGGCCCGACCCAGTACTCAAGTAGCATGGGGCGCGCGCCGTCTGCTTCGTAGAATTCCCCCATATCCAGCAGGTGTATTGGGGCGTGTTATGGCCATGGAACAGTCGGAGGGCGTGCTCAGCGCCGTCTCCAGCACGAAGGATGTGGAGCAGGCCGCCCAGGAGCTGGCGCGCCAGCTGATCCATCCCTACCTCGGCTTCGTGCTGTTCTTCTGCTCGGCCGAGTACGACCTCGAAGCCCTCGGCCGGGCCCTGGAGCAGCACTTCGGCGGCGTCAGCCTGGTCGGCTGCACCAGCGCCGGCGAGATCACCCCGCAGGGCTACGGCCGCGGCTGCGTGGTGGCGCTGGGCTTCGACCTGCGCTGCTTCTCCATCGCCAGCGCGCTGATCGACGAGATGGAGCGCTTCAACCTGCTCGATGCGCAGCAACTGGTGGACGGCCTGGTGCGTGACTGCCGCAGCAACGAGCTGGCCTCGATCAAGGGCCACAGCTTCGCCCTGACCCTGCTCGACGGTCTGTCCAGCCGCGAGGAGCTGGTGCTCGGCGCGCTCAGCGCGGCGCTGGGCAGCATCCCGCACTTCGGTGGCTCGGCCGGCGACGACAACCACCTGACCCACACCCACGTCTATCATGGCGGGCGCTTCCACAGCGGCGCCGCGGTGGTGGTGCTGTTCAACACCTGGCTGGACTTCGAGGTATTCAGCACCCACCACATCCAGCCCCGCGCCGAGAAGCTGGTGGTCACCCGCGCCGACAGCGCCAGCCGGCGGGTCTACGAGCTCAACGCCGCGCCGGCCGCGCAGGAATACGCCGAGCTGATCGGCGTGCCGCTCGATGCCCTGGATCATCGGGTGTTCGCCGCCTACCCGCTGGCGGTGCGCATCAGCGATCACTACTACGTGCGCTCGATCCAGCGGGTCCACGACGACCTCAGCCTGAGTTTCTACTGCGCGGTGGAGAACGGCATCGTCCTCACCGCCATGCGTCCCGGCCCGCTGCTGCCGAACCTCGAGCAACTGTTCGCCGGCCTCGAACAGCGTCTCGGTCCGCCGCTGCTGACCATCGGCTGCGACTGCTTCCTGCGCCGCCTGGAGATCGAGAACGACGGCGGCAGCCTGCCAGTGTCGGCCTTCCTGCGCCAACAGCGGGTGATCGGCTTCAACTCCTACGGAGAGCAGTTCAATGGCATGCACATCAACCAGACCTTCACCGGAGTCGCCATCGGCCGCCCTGGTCGCGGCTGATGGCGCCGAACTGCAGGCGCGCCTGGCCGCGCTGGAAGGCGAGAACGCCAAGCTCAAGCGGATCAACGCCGCGCTGATCGAGCGGGTGGAGTCGATCCACTCCCGTGGCGACGACGCCTACGCCGCCTTCCAGCACTCGGTGGTGCTGGCCGAGCAGGTGCGCGAGCGCACCGACGCGCTGAACCAGGCGATGGCCGAACTGAAATCCAGCAACCAGCTGCTCAGCGATGCGCGATTGCGCGCCGAGACCGCCCACCAGCACCTGATCGACGCCATCGAGAGCATCTCCGACGCCTTCGTGCTGTTCGACGACCGCCAGCGCATCGTCCTGTTCAACAGCCGCTTCAAGGCGCTATGGGCGCGCAGCCGGGCGCGCATCGGCACCGGCACGCGGCTAGAGGAGATCAAGCGCCTGAGTCGCAGCACCGGCCTGGTGGTGGAGGCGCAGCTGGGCAAGGAGGGCGAGCCGAGCCTGTTCCGCCTGCAGGACGGGCGCTGGGTGCAGGTCAGCGAGCGGCCGACCCGCGAGGGCGGGCTGGTGATCCTCTACACCGACATCACCGAGGTCAAGCAGAGTGAGGCGCTGCGCCGCGAACAGGCGCTGGCGCAGAAATCGCGCCTGCTGCAGCGCGCGGTGGACAACCTGTCCCAGGGCATGGCCATGGTCAACGCCGAGGGCGCGTTGGAGCTGTGGAACCACCGCTTTCTCGAACTCTGCGGTCTGGCGCCGATCAACGCGCATCGGCCCTTCGCCGAGGTGATGGCCGAGAGCGAGCTGGAGCCGCTGACCCCGGCCAGTCGCGACATCGCCGGCAAGCCGCTGCGCCAGGTCGAGGTGCGCCTGTTCGACGGGCGCATGCTCGAGGTGCGCACCCACCCGTTGCCCACCGGCGGCTTCGTCAACACCTTCACCGACATCACCGAGCGCCACCGCCAGGCCCAGGCGCTGAGCGACAGCGAGCGCTGGATCCGCCTGATCACCGACCACGTGCCCGCGCTGATCGCCTACCTGTCGGCCGATCTGGTCTACGAGTTCACCAACAAGGTCTACGAGGAGTGGTACTGCTGGCCGCGCAGCGCCATGCTCGGCCAGAGCCTGCGCGAGGTGCACAGCGAGGAACATTGCCGGCGCCTGGAACCCTATGTCGAGCGGGCGCTGTCCGGCGAGAGCGTGACCTTCGAGTTCGCCGAAACCAATCACAGCGGCCAGGAGCGCTACATGCTGCGTTCCTACGTGCCCAACCGCCAGGCCAGCGGCGAGGTGGTCGGCATCTTCGTGCTGATCCGCGACATCACCGAGCGCCGGCGTACCGCCGAGGCGCTGCACCAGGCCTACCAGCACCTGGAGCAGCGCGTGCGCGAGCGCACCGCCGAGCTGACCACGGTCAACGAGCAGCTGCGCCGCGAGATCGACGAACGCACGCAGATGGCAGCGCGCCTGCGCGAGGCCAAGGGCGAGGCGGAGCAGGCCAACCTGTCCAAGACCAAGTTTCTCGCCGCGGTCAGCCACGACCTGCTGCAGCCGCTCAATGCCGCGCGGCTGTTCACCAGCGCGCTGCTGGAGAAGGACGACCTGTCCGGCTGCGCGCCGCTGGTGCGCAATGTCAGCAACTCGCTGGAGGACGTCGAGAGCCTGCTCGGCACCCTGGTCGATATCTCCAAACTGGATGCCGGGGTGATCAAGCCGGATATCGCGCCGTTCGCCGTCAGCGAGCTGCTGGAGAACCTGGCCGCCGAATACCACCAGATCGCCGGCAGCGAGGGCCTGCGCCTGGACTACCTGCCCAGCGCGGCGCTGGTGCGCAGCGACGTGCAGCTGCTGGCGCGGATCCTGCGCAATTTCTTGAGCAACGCCATCCGCTACACCGCCAGCGGGCGCATCCTGCTCGGCTGCCGGCGGCGCGGCAACAGCCTATCCATCGAAGTCTGGGACAGCGGTATCGGCATCGCCCAGGACAAGCTCGGCGAGATATTCCAGGAGTTCAAGCGCGGCGACACGCTGCAGCGCAAGCAGGACCGCGGCCTCGGCCTAGGCCTGGCCATAGTCGACAAGATCGCGCGCATGCTCGGCCACCGCATCCGCGTGGCCTCGCAGCCGGGCAGGGGCTCGATGTTCGCCGTCGAGGTGCCGCTGACCCGCCTGGCGCCCAAGGCGCGGGCGCTGCACGACAGCCCGGATCAGTTGCTCGAACGCCTCGCCGGCGCACGGGTGTGGGTGCTGGATAACGACGCGGCGATCTGTGCCGGCATGCGCACATTGCTCGAAGGCTGGGGCTGCCGGGTGGTCACGGCGTTGTCGGAGGAAGACCTGGCGCGCCAGGTGGACAACTACCACGCCGAGGCCGACCTGCTGATCGCCGACTACCACCTCGACGACGAACGCAACGGCGTCGACGCGGTGGCGCAGATCAACGCCCGGCGCAGCGCCGCGCTACCGGCGCTGATGATCACCGCCAACTACAGCAACGAGCTCAAGCAGCAGATGCGCGAACTCGGCCACAGCCTGCTGCACAAGCCGGTACGGCCGATGAAGCTGAAGGCGGCGATGAGTCATCTGCTCGAGCGCGGCGGCTTGGGCGCCTAGGCACAGGCGTTTCGCTCGCAATCCGGGGGCACCCTCAAGCCCGGTACCAGGCCATAGCACCGTTCACATAGGGCCGCGCGCTCTGCTTCCCTCTCCCATTTATGGGAGAGGGGTTGGGGGAGAGGGCTGAAAACGCCGCGAAACTGCCAGTGTTCCCCTCTCCGAACGCGGCCCGCAGAGGGGCGAGGGGGCTGATCGTGTCTGCGCGATGCTTAAGTGAGCGGCATTGCCGGCCCAGACCAGGCTCCGAAGCGACGGAGGTCTCAGACCAGGTGCTGCTTGTCCAGCGCGATGGCCGCGTCCAGGGTTTCCAGCAGGGCCTTGCGCACCTTGAGCTTGGTGTTCTTGTGCGCGGTCATGTTGATCTTCTTCATCTGCTGGGCCACGGCCTGGGCGGTGGCCAGCAATTGCTCGGCCGGCACCACCTTGTCGAGGAAGCCGGCGTCCACCGCGCCCTGCGGATCGAACATCTCGCCGTTGATCACCGAGCGGTGGAAGGCCGACTTGCGCAGGCGGTCGCGGGCCAGCTCGATGCCGACGTGGTGCATGGTCATGCCGATCTGCACCTCGTTCAGGCCGATATTGAACGGCCCCTCGACGCCGATCCGGTAGTCGGCCGACAGCAGGATGAAGGCGCCCTTGGCCACTGCATGGCCCGGGCAGGCGACGATGATCGGGTAGGGGTGGGCGAGCATGCGCCGCGCCAGGGTCGAGCCGGCCGCCACCAGGTTGATCGCGTTCTGCGGGCCGGAGGTCATCACCTTGAGGTCGTAGCCGCCGGAGAGGATGCCCGGCTGGCCGGTGACGACGACGATGGCGCGATCCTGCTCGGCGCGGTCCAGCGCGGCATTGAAGGCGGCGATCACGTCAGGGGAGATGGCGTTGACCTTGCCGTTGCTCAGGGTCAGGGTGGCGATGCCGTCTTCGAGTTGGTAGCTGATCAGGTCGCTCATGGCAGTTTTCCTTATTAAGGCCGCGGGGCTGAATGTGGGCAGAAGGTACTCAGCCGCACCGCTCCGGTAAAGCGCCGCGGCTGACCGGCGGGTCAGCGATTTCGCCTATTGCAGCGATGGCCGATGGCAATTGGCCGAGGGTTCGGGGCGGCAACTAGAGTGGGCGGCGAATCGAAGGAGTCGCCCATGAACCTGTTGTCATCCATCCTCTGCGTCGCCGCGGCGCTCGTCCTGCTGCTGGTCTCGGTGCTGATCGGCGAGCGACCGCAGCTGCACAACCCGCTCGGCGTGCTGGCCCTGTTCGCCGTAGGCCTGTTCATCTCCCTGGGTTTTCTGCTGTTCGGCCACATGCGCTTCGACGAGCTGCTCGGCGAGCGCCGCGGCGAAGACCCGTCCTGCTCTTAAGCGCATGAATCTTCTGAAAAAAAATTTGCCATCGGGAAAACATTCGACTACATTAGCGCGCCTCGACGGGCTACACGCAAAAACGTCGAGATCCGGTGAAGTGTCCGAGTGGTTGAAGGAGCACGCCTGGAAAGTGTGTATACGGGAAACCGTATCAAGAGTTCGAATCTCTTCTTCACCGCCACTTTCGCAATACTAAAGCCCCGAAAGCTCACAAGCTTTCGGGGCTTTTTGCTTGCTGGCTTTCGGCGGGTGTCGAACGCCGGGTTTACGCGTAACGTGAGCAGAGCCGGAGCACTTAACGAGCACCTGCATAGGCAGCGATGCGTCGGGAGTCGGCGCAGCCAGGTGCGGCACTGTCCGAGAAGAACGCGTAACGCCCTCCCGAGTTCTCCCCATCCTATGGGAGCAAGCCATATGCGGAGCGGACGATAAGAGCGGTAAGCTCAGCCTGCATTGCCGCTGCAGCCGTTCTCCAGATGGCCGCAATGCCGCCGATAGATGCGCTTCGGGATGATGGGGGCGCCGTTCGTCAATCGGCTCCACTCATCCTGCAGCATCCTGACTTGGGTGCTGCGTTTGCCCTCTGCGGCAGCATCCGATATCGACATTACTTCAATCTCCAACTCGAGCCTCGCGTAGTTGGCCGCTGTCGCTCGGTGCCGCTCGGCTCGTTCAGAAAAGCGAAAGTACAGCTGCAGGCTGGCAAGAACGGTTATAACCATGCCCAACACGGCCAATACTGCGTAGTAAATATCCGGCAGGTGTAAGCGAATGTGGATGGTGGCCACCATGGTCGCTGCCGCCGAGAAGAAAATTAACGAGCCGCCCACCCACCCGTTCCAACGGCCAAATTGGTTAGCAGAATCGAAATGTGCATGTTTCAGGCACCTTACGCGGCAGCGCCATTTTTGGATTAGCTCTTCCTCTTTCATCTCAGTCTCCATAAGAAACCGACCAGTGTTCGAAGGCGACCACGACTACAAAATGCCATCAGACACAATCAAGCTAGACACGCCGCCGCGCGTTGTCTAAGCCAGGCGTCCAGTGGGCGCTCACACGCCTACGCAACAAGCCCCGCAATAGCGGGGCTTGTTCTGCGAATCCCGCGTAGCCATTCACGTTCTAGATGGCGCCGATACTATCCTGCACGCGACCGTATAGACGGAAACACCCGTCAGGGCGGCGAAGGCGGCTTGCGTATAGAAAGGAGGATTCATGCCGTCCACTCCTGATCCAGCAGCCAGGAACGGAGCAGGGCGCTGTTAACCATGCGGCGTTTGCCTAGCTTTACGGTGGGGAGAACGCCTTTCATTGCCCAGGCACGCGCGGTGCCGTAGGTCAGGCCGTTACGGTCGGCCCAGGACTCGACGGTTTCCACGTCCTGTTGCGGGCCTACCAGCTTCGAAGGTTCCAGCTCTTCCAGTTCCATGCTCGTTCCGTCACTATTCGGGTCAAGCTTGTGAGGCAATCCGATATCACTTGGAAAAGGTGAAAGAACCTGCGTTACCGGAAGGCTCGCATCAGCACCGAGGAGGTTGAGGTGTTGGTAAAGCTGTTCCCTAGCTATGCGCTATGGATCGCCAGCGGCCAAGTCGCTCCAGAAGCAGGGCAAACAAGCCCCGAATACGATCAGGCTAATTCAAACTTGCCAAATCAAAACGCGGGATAGCGATTGCAACGGAAGTGGCTAGGCGATGGTATGCCCGAAAATGATATTAGGCTGAACGGATTCGCGTATGGGGAACTACAGTAAGAACATCTCAAAACGGTTGCAGGAGTCCCGGATAGAGGCGGGATATTGCTTGATATGTAAGCAGTACGGGGCGCTGAGTTTTGATCATGTACCCCCGCAAGGGAGCATAACCATCAGTAAAACAGAACAGTTGCTGATTACTGAGGTGCTTAACGTTGAAGAGGTACAGATAAAAGGAGTTATTTCAAATAACGGAAGCAAATTCAAGACAATTTGTAAGTCCTGTAATGGGTTGCTAGGTAGATATGATTCGGAGATTGCAAGAGTGTGCAAGCTTGCAACTGAGAAAATATCAGCGCATCTGTCTAATGTGTTTTCGACACATACACATATATTTATTGAATACGATCCTGTTGGCTACTGTAGGGCTATGGTGGGTCATGTGCTTTCAGCAACAACAGCAAGAGAGTGCGCATATGAGCCGCAGGCGACAGAATATTTTTCTCCACTAGAAAAATTTGTGCTGGTGGGGGATTTGGCTGTTCAGGACACGCATGATTTTTACTGCTGGTTTTATCCCTATGTAAGGCATGTGAGCGGAAAGCAGTTTGCTTTCATGAATGACGGGTATAGCAGTGTAATGAGTTGCTTGTACTTCTTTCCAATAGCATTTCTCATTGCCAAAAAAGGGCAGGGCACTTTTCCAGTGCAAGCTAAAAAAATAGAGTTTTCACATAAAACTCTAGCGCTTGATCTCTCTCATGCAAATATCAAGAACTCAAGCTTTCCTTTTGCTGGGCTAGAGGGCAATCAGATACTAGCGCTTTCTGACTCTCAAATTACAGTGAGCATTCCCGCGAGAAAGAAATAACTAGCGGGAGAGGCAAGGAGGCAATATGAGATCCGACTGGGACGACGCACCAGACTATATACGCAGCAAGAAAAAGCCCGGCCCATGGCGAATGGTTGCCATCCTGGGCGTGGGCTCCGCGATTACCTGGGGCGTGATCGCGCTGTTTGCCAAGCCAATAGTGATAAATGTTGACCAACTCAAGCAGGCGATCCACGTAGATGGCAAACCGCTGTTCAGCCAGCAACCGGCGCCACAGCCCTACAGCGAGCAGGAAGAGCCCATAAGGCTGCCATCCATTCCCATCGATCCACCCGCACAACGGGTTGCATACGAACCGGTCAGCCAGCCTCAGCCATACGCCTCGATAGAGTGGACGGAGGAAGAAAAGGCGAGGGCAATTGCCAGTTCTCAGAACGTGTTCAGTGACAAGAACTACACGCCCAAGCAGCCGGCCAGCACCTACACACCGCCCGCTACCCATCGTATAGCCCAAGCACCCCAGCAGACGCAGCAGCGCCAAGCTAAGCAGATAAGCCGCGAGCGAACTTCCAAGTGGATCAAAAGCTGGAACGGCGGCACGAATTACCTGGCGGAATGGCTATCCGTGAACAACTACATCGACGGCACCAGCGTCTGCACCAATCACCGGCGTGGATCAATCGACTACCGCGAATGCCGCAAGGCCGCCAAACAGCACTTTCACGAACAGTGCAGAACCTGGCGTGCCCGTTATGACAGTGACCGCAAGACAAGCAGTGATCGTATGAAGACGCGCTATTGCTCTGCGGCGAGCAGTTTTAATCCGATGGGGTGAATATGAGCATAGATGCTATTTATAAAATAACGCCGGACGTTGCTACGAACCTGGGGGTTTTAATTTTCTCTTTTGTCTGTCCTGGCTTTTTGCTTTGGTATTTGATATCGCCTGAGCTGTTTGTTGCTTTGGATTTCTTAAAGCTATTAGTGTTGGCTGTTGCTGTTTCTGCGCCAACTTTCATTGTTCCTTATATGATTAGTTTTGCTTTTTTTTTGGTAATGAAGAAAAAGGTTGTGGATGGTGTTGAGCTATATGGAGGGCCTAAGAGCTGGTATTTAAGGCATGGAATCAATAATGCTATGCACATGTACGCAATAGTTGCTCTGTGCTATTGGTTTGGTGCGAGTGGAGGAAGGCTGCTTGTTTTTGTTTTGATCGTTATAGTTTTTAGTGTTCTTGCCGAAATGTATAGTTCGGTTATGTTTTTAAGAAACCCTAGAAAAGTAAGTGGCGTCACGGTGTTTAGTGATGACTAGGGCAGAATATGGGCTCTTACTATTCAACTCGGTGGATTAGGACGGCGTTTAGCCTGTAGCACGCGCTGGCGAAGATGGTGGAAGTAATGGCGGTCAGCAGGTTTTGATGGCTTGGAGGCCGCACCGGCAAGCAGTTCGTTGCGCAATCGTGTACGGCTGTCGTGTGGCATGGATGCTACCTTGAAGAAATTAACCTAAAAGGTTATTTTGTGCGGCATGGAAAAGCGCAAACCCCATTTCAAGCTTGAGCTGGTGAAGCAGGCCGTAGCTGAGCAGCGTTATCGCTTCACCCGCGTAGCCCTTGAAGGGGGCACTGAGCTGGGTATGGAGGTGGCCGACATGCTGGCCGTTATCGGTGCCCTGAGCAGCCGCGACTTTTTCAAGAGCATGACAACCTATGCGGATCATACTACCTGGCAGGACGTTTACCGACCCGAGACCGATTTCGGGCAGGTTTACCTGAAGTTCACGCTGGTGGCCGATCTGCTGATCGTTTCCTTTAAGGAGAAGTGACCATGAAATGTCCAGTATGCGGCGGGGCGGAACTGGTTCACGACACCCGCGATATGCCCTTCACCTACAAGGGGCAGACCACCCAAATTACTGCAGTAACGGCTGACTGGTGCGATGCCTGCGGCGAGTCCCTGACTGGGCCGGCTGAGAGTGAACGCGTTATGCGTGCCATGAACGAGTTTCGCCAGCAGGTAAACGCCCAAGATGGAAATCAGGAGCTGATTCGTAGTGTGCGTAAGCAATTGCGGTTGAGCCAGCGCGAAGCGGCCGAGCTGTTCGGCGGTGGTCCGAATGCGTTTTCTCGATACGAGCGAGGCAGCACAGAAGCACCACAACCGCTGGTGCAGTTGTTCAAGATCCTGGGTCGGCACCCGGAATTGATCAACGAGTTGCGTGCAGGCTGAGTGTCGAAAAAGTGTCGAAATCATAGGGCCGAATAGCGACGAATCGAGCGGGCTAGGGTAGCTGAAAGCCCCGTGTTGAGCGGGTTTGGCACTGATTGACACGCTACCGAAACGGGTTCGAACCGCTTCTTCACCGCCGCTTTCAAAAAGCCCAGCCTTGCGCTGGGCTTTTTCATTTTCGCCTGGCCGATCTGCACGGCGCCTGCGCTCGGCAGGCGCCGCTCGCTAGCGGCTCCGGGCGTGCTGGCCTGCGCATCGCGAGCGCTCCCGAGGCCGGTCGAATCCAGGGCGCCGCAGTCTCTCTATTTCCAGTACTCCGCCGTCTATCCCCGTACCAGAGCAGTGCGCGTGGCACGGGGCAATTTGTATGGTTCGTAAATACGCTTAACTGGCAAATAACCATAAATATCATTAACTGTGATTCCGGCTGGCGGCAGCGGAGCGCTGTCGAGGTTCCCGGCGTTCGTTGCATCTGCTGGGCGGTCCTTTCGTTTTTGCGGAGAGATGCGTCCAGACAGCCGTGCTTCAAACTCAGCTCGTTGACTCTGGCCATGCTGATGTCCAGCGCCCCCTATGGCCTGGCCGCGGATGCGCCCGTCGTGCTGGCTCTCTATCTGGCGGACATCTGAGTGGCCGGCTGCGATCCATTGGCAATAGCCATGGTGACTATCGAAACCACTGATTTCCGCGCAGACGGCCAGGCGCCTAAGGTGGACTCAACGCAGATTCAGTTGGAGGTCGTTATGTCCCGTATCGATGTGGTGTCCCTGATCGGCAGCGCCGTACCCGCCGAACTCAGGTCCGACGGCCATATGGCGTGCTGGCTGCTGATGGTCGACGGCCAGCCCAAGGCCGGCCCCTTCGCCTCGCGCGAGGCCGCGCTGGCCTGCCAGGCGGTGTGGCTGCTGAGCACCGCCGCGCGCGACGAGGGCGCCGCGCTGTTGGCCTGATCCCATGGTTTTCCTGCGCGCGCTCCCGCGCTCCCCTTGGCCCGCCTCTGGCGGGCTTTTTCTTGTGCGCGAGGTACACTGGCGGCCTTTTTCCGAGGGGCGCATGCGTGGCGAAGTGGGACATTTTCTGCAGCGTGGTGGATAACTACGGCGATATCGGGGTGACCTGGCGCCTGGCGCGTCAGCTGGTCGCCGAGCACGGCCATGCGGTGCGCCTGTGGGTGGACGAGCTGGCCGCCTTCGCGCGCCTGTGCCCCGGGGCCAGCACCACGGCCGCCCGCCAGCAGCTGGCCGGCGTCGAGCTGTGTCACTGGAGTGCGCCCTGGCCCGCGGTGGAGCCGGCCGAGGTGGTGATCGAGGCCTTCGCCTGCCAACTGCCGCCTGCCTATATAGAGGCGATGGCCGCCAGCGGGGCGCGGCGGCTGTGGCTAAACCTGGAATACCTCAGCGCCGAGGACTGGGTGGCCGGCTGCCATGGCTTGCCGTCGCCGCAGCCGGGCGGCTTGCAGAAATTCTTCTTCTTTCCCGGCTTCGCCGCCGGCACCGGTGGTCTGCTGCGCGAGGGCGATCTGCTGGCGCGGCGGCGTGCGTTCCAGGCCGACGCGGCGGTGCAGCAGGCCTTTCTCCAGCGCCTCGGCGTGACGCGCCAGGCCGGCGCGCGGCTGATCTCGCTGTTCGCCTACGAGAACCCGGGGCTGGCGGACTGGCTGCAGGCGCTGGCGAACGAGCGTCAGGCCAGTCAGCTGCTGGTGCCGCAGGGCAAGATCCTCGGCGACCTGCAGGCCTGGCTCGGCGAGGACGGGCTGGTTCCCGGCGACTGCCGGCAGCGCGGCAGCCTGCAGATCCAGGTGCTGCCGTTTATGGCGCAGGACGACTACGACCGCTTGCTCTGGTGCTGCGACCTCAATGCGGTGCGCGGCGAGGATTCCTTCATCCGCGCGCAGTGGGCCGGGCGACCGCTGCTCTGGCACATCTACCAGCAGGAGGAGGGCGCCCACTGGGACAAGCTGGAAGCTTTTCTGGCGCTGCATGGCGCCGAACTGTCGCCCGCGGCGGCCGCAGCCCTGGGCGGATTGTGCCGCGCCTGGAACGCCGGCAAGGGCGCGGGCGAGGCCTGGGACAGGCTGTTGCCGGTCTGGCCGGAGCTGGCCGCGCACGCCGAGCGTTGGTGCGTCGAGCAGGCCGCTCGGCCGGACCTTGCCACGGCGCTGGAACAGTTTTACCGAAATTGGCTATCATACGCGGCCTAGATTTCTGTACCTCCCGCATATTTCGGATATTCGTATGAAAACCGCACAAGAAATGAAGCCCAACAGCGTGGCCCTGATCGACGGCCAGCCGTGGCTGATCCAGAAGGCCGAGTTCACCAAGTCCGGCCGTAACAGCGCCATCGTCAAGATGAAGCTGAAGAACCTGCTCAACGGCTCCAAGACCGAGACCGTGTACAAGGCCGACGACAAGATGGAGCCGGTGATCCTCGAGCGCAAGGAAGTGAACCTGTCCTACATCAGCGGTGAGGACTACGTGTTCATGGACCCGGAGTACAACTCCTACGAGCTGCGCGCCGAAGACCTGGAAAGCGTCCTGCCGTTCATCGAAGAAGGCATGACCGACGTCTGCGAAGCCGTGTTCTTCGAAGGCAAGGTGATCTCCGTCGACCTGCCGACCACCATCGTGCGTCAGGTGGTGTACACCGAGAACGCCGCCCGTGGCGACACCTCCGGCAAGGTGATGAAGCCGGCCAAGCTGCGCAACGGCACCGAGATCAAGGTCGCCGAGTTCGTCGGCATCGACGACTGGATCGAGATCGACACCCGTGACGGTTCCTACAAGGGCCGCACCCAGGCGCCGCAAGCCTAAGCCTGCGCGTCAGACAAAACCCGGCCTTGGCGCCGGGTTTTTTGTGCCTGGGATTTGGGCTCTGCCGGCGGCAAGGCTCTGGCTTTGTCGCGGCTAAAGCCCCTCCCACGTTGTCCCGTGCTATTGCGGCGGCGTCGCCAGGCCGGCCTGCAGGGCCTGGTCCCAGGGCGGCGGGAAGCCGAAGCGCTGCTTGAGAAAGCTCAGCAGCAGGCGTGTGCGCGGGCTGGTTTCGCGCTCCAGGCGCAGGGCGTAGATGCTCACCGGCTCTGCTGGCGGCAGGCCGGCCTCGCAGAACAGCGGCAGCAGTTCGCCGCGCTGCAGGTGCTCGCTGCTCAGCCAGGTCGGCAGGTGGGCGATGCCCAGGCCGGCGAGGGCGCTGAACAGCAGGGTCTCGGCGTTGTTGGTGGTCAGGCGCAGGCGCTTGGGCTTGCACAGCTGCAGCTTGCCGTCGGCCTCGAAGCGCCAGGCGTAGGGCGGCGCCAGACTGTCCCAGTCGAGGCCGTCGTGCTGCTCCAGCTCCAGCGGGCTGCGCGGAATACCGCGGCGGCGCAGGTAGTCCGGGCTGGCGCAGAGGATGCGGGTCATCGAGGCCAGCGGCGTGGCGACCAGGCGGCTGTCCGGCAGCGGGCCGATGCGCACGACTATGTCCACTTCACCGAGGTGTTCGCCGTGCAGGTCGGTGAAGCTGTCGATCAGGCGCAGCTGCACGTCCAGCCCGGGGTTGGCGCCGAGAAACTCGGCGATGGCCGGGGCCAGGTGGCGGCGACCGAAGGGCGAGGGCGCGTCGATGCGGATCAGCCCCTCCGGCGCGCTGCTCAGCGACACCGCTTCGGCGCGCGCCAGGTGCAGCTCGGCGAGGATGCGCCGGGCGCGCTCGGCGAAGGCCAGGCCGGCCGGGGTGACGCGCACCGCGTGGGTGCTGCGGCTGAACAGGCTGCTGCCGAGCCCGCGCTCCAGGGCGTCGATGCGCCGCGCCACCGCCGAGGGCGTCAGCGGGTGGCGGCGCGCGGCGGCGGAGAAGCTGCCGGCCTCCAGTACGTCGAGAAAGAGTTGCAGCTGGTCGGTCAGGGCATCGGGGTTCATGGTGGCTCTGCTGTGCGTGATAAGCGCAGCCATTGTGCAAGTCTGTGCGTTTCCGCGCCAGCCGCCCCTGATTAGCATGCGCCCATTGCCTGGAGGTGCCATGAATTTGCTCGATCTATCGCTGAATCTGCTGCTGGGCCTGAGCCTGGGCACCCTGGGCGGGCTGTTCGGCATCGGCGGCGGCTTGATCGCCATTCCGGTGCTCGGCGTGCTGTTCGGCCTGGATCAGCAACTGGCCCAGGGCACGGCCCTGGTGATGGTGGTGCCCAACGTGATGCTGGCGCTGTGGCGCTACCACCAGCGCAACCGCATCGATCCGCGCCACGCGCTGCTGCTCGGCGGTTCCAGCCTGCTCTGCGCCTGGCTGGCTTCGCTCTACGCGGTGGGGCTGGAGGCGCGCACCATGCGCTGGGCCTTCGTCGGCTTCCTGCTGGCCCTGGCCGCCTACAACCTGCTGCGCATGTCGATGCGCCAGGCGCCGGCCAGCGCCGAGCTGCGTCATCCCTGGGGCTGGTTCGGCGCGCTGGGCGGAGTGTCCGGCGCCATGGGCGGGCTGTTCGGCGTCGGCGGCGCGGTGGTGGCCACGCCGGTGCTGACCAGCCTGTTCGGCACCAGCCAGGTGGTGGCCCAGGGGCTGTCGCTGTCGCTGGCCTTGCCAAGCACCGGGGTGACCCTGCTGACCTACGCGCTGCACCAGCACGTCAACTGGTGGATGGGCGTGCCCCTGGCCCTTGGCGGGCTGCTCAGCATCAGTTGGGGCGTGCGCATGGCCCATGCGTTGCCGGAACGCCTGCTGCGCAGCCTGTTCTGTGGCTTTCTGCTGGTCTGTGCGGCGCTGCTGGCCCTGGAGTAGCGGCCTCGGGCGCTCGGCTACAGACGAAAGCCCTCGACTATATGCTCGGCCAGGCACTCGGTGACCGGCGACTGGCTGGCCTCGTTGCGCAGCAGCACGATGCTCGCCGAGGGCATGGCCGGCAGCCCCTCGGCCTCGCCGATGATGCGCATGTCCGCGGTGATCAGGCTCTGCAGCTGGGCGGTGATCGCCAGGCCGGCGCTGACCACCGCCATGATCGCCGACAGGCTGGGGCTGGTGTAGGCGATGCGGTATTCGCGCTCCATGGCGTCCAGCGCATTGCACGCCCAGGAGCGGCAGAAGCATTGCGAGTTGAACATCGCCAGCGGCAGCGGCTCCTGCTCGTGCGGGCTGAAGCCCTGGGCCTCGGCCCAGACGATGCGCTCCTGGCGCAGCAGCTGGCCGATTTCCTTGCCCGGCTCGCGGGTGACTATGGTCAGGTCCAGGTCCTGGCGCTGCAGCAGCTGGAACGAGGGTTCGCAGTGCAGCTCGACCTGCACCATGGGGTAGGCCTGGGCGAAGCGAGAGAGGATGCCGGGCATGAAGCGCATCACGTAGTCGTCCGGCGTGCCGATGCGCACGGTGCCGACCATGTGCGGCTCGCGCAGGGTGGTCAGCAGCTCGCCGTGCAGCTTGAGGATGCGTCGGGCGTAACCCAGCAGCAGCTGGCCCTCGGCGGTCAGGCTGACCTGGCGGCCGTCGCGCTGGAACAGCGGGCGTTGCATCACGTCTTCCTCGAGGCGCTTCATCTGCATGCTCACCGCCGATTGGGTGCGGTTGACCGCCTCGGCGGCGCGGGTGAAGCCGCCCTGGTCGACGATGGCGACGAAGGTACGCAGCAGTTCGCTGTCGATGCTGGGGTACAGGGCCATCCATCAATCTCCCAGATGCAGTGCATAAGAAACATTCGTTGGATTGATCTTAAGCCCGGCGCGAGACTGGCGCCAACCCCACAGGGAGGGCAAAGAGATGAAAGGTCAAAAAGGTTATGCCGTCGCTCAGCCGCTGCACTTCGCCGCTCCGCGCCTGGGCGCCCGCTTGCTGTCGATGGCGCGTCAGTTGCGCCGCTGGTGGCAGCTGGCCGAGCAGCGCCGTCGTCTGGGCATGCTCGACGATGCCGCGCTCAAGGACATCGGCCTGAGCCGCGCCGATGCGCTGCAGGAGAGCGAGCGGCCGTTCTGGGACGATCCGCTCAAGCGCTGAGGCCGTGGTGCTGCCGGGCTCTCCCGCTCGGCAGCGCAGCCCGATACCCGAAAAATGCAATGGATAGACAAGGAGTGCCCATGCCCGGTTACCACCTGGCCCAGCTGAATATCGCCAACCTGGCGGCGCCGCTGGATTCACCGCCGCTGGCCGATTTCGTCGCCAACCTGGAACGCATCAACGCTTTGGCCGAGGCCTCGCCCGGCTTTGTCTGGCGCCTGATGGACGAGGGCGGCGACGCCACCGCGTTGCGCCCGTTCGGCGAGGAGGTGTTGGTCAATCTGTCGCTCTGGCGCGACGTCGAGAGCCTGAGCGACTACGTCTACAAAACCGCCCACCGCGAGATGCTCAAGCGCCGCCGCGAATGGTTCGAGCCGGTGGCGCAGGCGCATCTGGTGCTCTGGTGGGTGGCGGCCGGGCAGCGGCCGAGCCTGGAGGAGGCGGCCGAGCGTCTGCAACGCCTGCGTCGCGAGGGGCCGACGCCAGCGGCCTTCAGCTTTCGCCAACGCTTCCTGGCGCCCGACGCGCAGCCGTCGTTGCCACTGGAGCTGGCGCGCGACTAGTCTGGGCGCATCGCCACACCAGGGACGGCCGCATGCCCGATTCTCTCTCCCTCGCCGAAGCCCGGCGCCTGGTCCTGGCCGCCCAGGGCTTCGGTCGTGCCCCGCGCGGCGCCGTCGGCCGACGCCAGTTGCTGAGCCAGCTGCAGCGCCTCGGTGTGCTGCAGCTCGATTCGGTCAACGCGTTGGTGCGCTCGCACTACCTGCCGGCCTTTTCCCGTCTCGGCCACTACGCGCCCGAGCTACTCGACCAGTTGGCCTGGGGCAAGCCGCGCCAGCGCGCGCTGTTCGAGTACTGGGGCCACGAGGCCTCGCTGTTGCCGCTGGAGATCCATCCCCTGCTGCGCTGGCGCATGCGCCGCGCGGCGCAGGGACGCGGCATCTACCGGCAATTGGCGGAATTCGGCGCGCAGCGCGGCGAGCTGATCGCGCGGGTACTGCAGGCGGTGCGCGAGCAGGGCGCGCTGGGCGCCGGCAGCCTGTCGAGCCGCCAGCAGCGCGCCGGCCCCTGGTGGGACTGGAGCGACGAGAAGCATGCGCTGGAATGGCTGTTCGCCGCAGGCGAAGTGACGGTGGCCGGACGCCGCGGCTTCGAGCGCCTGTACGACCTGCCCGAGCGGGTGATTCCCGCCGCCATCCTCGCGCAGGCGGAGCCGGACGAGGCCGAGGCGCAGCGCCGCCTGCTGCTGCGCTCGGCCGCGGCGCTGGGCGTCGCCACCGAGCAGGATCTGCGCGATTACTACCGGCTCGACGCCGCCGACTGCAAGGCGCGCCTGGCCGAGTTGGTCGAGGCCGGCGCGCTGCGGCCGCTGCGCGTCGAGGGCTGGAAGGCGCCGGGCTACTGCCTCGGCCAGCCGCGCATTGCGCGGCGGATCGAGGCCAGCGCGCTGCTGTCGCCCTTCGACTCGCTGATCTGGGCCCGCGAGCGCACCGAGCGGCTGTTCGGCTTTCGCTACCGCCTGGAAATCTACACCCCGGCGCACAAGCGCGTGCACGGCTACTACGTGCTGCCGTTCCTGCACCAGGAGCGCCTGCTGGCCCGTGTCGACCTGCGCAGCGAACGGGCGCAGGGTCGCCTGGCGGTGCATGCCGTGCATCTGGAGGCGGCGTGGCCGAGCGAGGACGCGCTGCCGGCGCTGGCCGGCGCGCTGCGCGCGCTGGCGCAGTGGCTGGGGCTGGACGGGGTGGCGCTGCACTGCCGCTCGCAGGCGGCGCAGCGCTTGCGCGGGGCGTTGATGGAAACCTAGCCCGGATGCAATCCGGGGATATCTGGCAGGCTCTCCCCGGATTGCATCCGGGCTACGGCAGACGTTTCCCTAGCGGCGCACCTGCTTCAGCGTCTCGGCGATCATAAAGGCCAGCTCCAGCGACTGGTCGGCATTCATCCGAGGGTCGCAGTGGGTGTGGTAGCGATCCGACAGGCTGTCCTCGGTGACCGGGCGGGCGCCGCCGATGCATTCGGTGACGTTCTGCCCGGTCATCTCGATATGGATGCCGCCGGCGTGGCTGCCTTCGGCCTGGTGCACGGCGAAGAACTGTTTGACCTCGGCGAGGATCTGCGCGAAGTCGCGGGTCTTGTAGCCGCTCGAGGCCTTGATGGTGTTGCCGTGCATCGGGTCGGAGCTCCACAGCACCTGGCGGCCTTCGCCCTGCACCTTGCGCAGCAGGCGGGGGAAGTGCTGCTCGACCTTGTCGGCGCCCATGCGCACGATCAGGTTGAGGCGGCCTGGGTCGTTGTCCGGGTTGAGCACGTCGATCAGGCGGATCAACTCGTCCGGGTCCATGCTCGGGCCGACCTTGATCCCGATGGGGTTCTCGATGCCGCGCATGAACTCGACATGGGCACCATCCAGCTGGCGGGTGCGGTCGCCGATCCACAGCATGTGCGCCGAACAGTCGTACCAGCGCCCGGTGAGGCTGTCCTGACGCACGAAGGCCTGCTCGTAGTTCAGCAGCAGCGCCTCGTGGGCGGTGAAGAAGCTGGCTTCGCGCAGTTGCGGCGCGCTGTCCATGCCGACCGCGCGCATGAAGGCCAGGGTCTCGTCGATGCGGTTGGCCAACTGGTGGTACTTCTCGGAGAGGGCCGAGTTGGCGATAAAGTCCAGGTTCCACTGGTGCACCTGGTGCAGGTCGGCGAAGCCGCCCTGGGCGAAGGCGCGCAGCAGGTTGAGGCTGGCGGTGGCCTGGTGGTAGGCCTGCAGCAGGCGCTCCGGATCCGGCACGCGGCTGGCGGCGTCGAACTCGATGGCGTTGACGATATCGCCGCGGTAGGCCGGCAGGGTGACGCCGTCGATGGTCTCGCTGCCGGACGAGCGCGGCTTGGCGAACTGGCCGGCCATGCGCCCGACTTTCACCACCGGGCAGCCGGCGGCGAAGGTCATGACGATGGCCATCTGCAGCAGCACCTTGAAGGTGTCGCGAATCTTCGCCGCGGAAAACTCGGCGAAGCTCTCGGCGCAGTCGCCGCCCTGCAGGAGGAAGGCGCGGCCCTGGGTGACCTCGGCGAACTGCCGGCGCAGCTCGCGCGCCTCACCGGCGAACACCAGCGGCGGGTAGCCGGCCAGGGTCTGCTCGACCTGGGCGAGGTGGGCGGCATCGGGGTATTCGGGTTGCTGCTGGATGGGTTTGGCCCTCCAGCTTGCGGGGCTCCAGGCGTGCGACATGCGGCGTCTCTATCGGCTAATCGGACAGACCTGCATGGTAACCGATAAGCCCGCTGGCCGTAGGGTGTGTGGGGCCGCCTAGGCCGTGCGCACCGAGTCGCCTCCGAGGGGCTGGTGTGGTGCGCGCGGCGCACCCTACGCGGTGGTCGGTTGCAGGCCTGCCGCCGGCTGGCGGCGCGGCAGCACCTCGCGGCCGGGCAGGAAGCGCCCGTAATCCTGCGTCTTGCCCAGCTCCTCGGGGTATTCCAGGCCGCGGCGGTAGGCGATGCGGCCGTTGATCAGGGTCGCCTCCACCGCCGCATCGTTGCGCTTGACCACCCGCGTCAGGCCGAGCACTTCCATCGGCGCCTCGGCGATGGCGTCCAGCTCCGCGGTGAGCCCCTCGGGGTTGACGATCACCAGGTCGGCGCGGTCGCCGACGCGGATATAGCCGGCGTCCACGCCGATGAAGTCGGCCAGCTCGCCGCTGCAGCGGCGCACCGCCTGGCCCAGTTCCATAAAGGGCGTGCCGGCCAGCTGCGCATCGCGCACGTACTTGAGAAAGCGCAGCGGGAAGTTGTACTGGGCGATGGAGCGCAGGTGCGCGCCGGAGTCGGCGAAGCCGGGGTGGGTCCAGGGACTGGCCAGCAGCTTGCGCATGATCGGCTCGCGATCGTTGCCGTAGCAGGTGCTCCACTTCAGCGCCTCGCGATACTGGCAGGCCAGCTCGAAGTAGGCGTCCACCGCATCCAGGCCACGGATCTCGCCCAGCTGCTTGAAGTTCTTGCCGACCATCGAGGCATCCGGGCACTCGGTCACCCAGCAGTCGGAGAAGTCGCGGTGCCACAGGCCCTTGGTCAGCACCGCCTTGACCTGCTGCTTGAACAGGGCGCGGAATTCCGGCTCCTTGACCTTGGCGTACAGCTCGTCCGGGTCCTTGATATTGCGCAGTATCTCGCCAGCGCCGAATTCCTCGAAGGCGTTCACGTTGAGCCCTTCCAGGCGCAGGGTGAAGGGTGCTGGCAGAGTCTGCCAGCGGAAGTGGCCGCGCAGCACGCGGTTGGCCAGCCAGCCGGAGAGGCGGGTGAAGCGGTGCAGCAGCGGCTGCGACTTGAGGTCCAGCGCCGTGAGCATGGTGCACTTGAGCGGCTGTCTGAACCAGCCGTGGGCCTGCCAGAGGAAGGCGAACACATTGACCTTGGTCACCGCGTTGGGCGCGCCCTGCAGCACCGCGCCACGGCGGCGGAGGATGGCGAACAGGCGGGAGAACTCCTTCCAGCTGGCGAAGGTCGAGGGCAGCGGGCTGGACCAGGCGCGTTCGCCGTCCATCTTGTCCAGGCGCGTGGTCATCACCGACAGGCCGATGCAGCCGGCGTCCAGCGCTTCTTCCAGCAACTGCTCCATGCGCTGCAGCTCGGCCTCGCTCGGCGCCACCTTGCTGGTGGCGCGCTGCAGGCCCATCACCGCCACGCGCAGCTCGGAGTGGCCGAGGAAGGAGCTGACATTGGGGCCCAGTGCCAGCTGGTCGTAGAAGGCGCGGTAGCCGGCGGCGTCGCGCCAGCGCTTCTTCTCCTTGAGGATCGGCAGCACGTACTCGCGCGGCACCGCCTCGACGCGGGTGAACAGGTCCGAGCAGTCCTCGGCGTCGGCCAGCACCATGCTGATCGAGCAGGAGCCGATGGTCACGCTGGTCACGCCGTGGCGCACCGACTCCTTGAGCGCCGGCGCGGCGATCACTTCGGCGTCGTAATGCGAGTGGATTTCCAGAAAGCCCGGGGTGATCCACTTGCCGGCGGCGTCGATCACCTCGGCGCCGCGCTCATCCAGCGGGCTGAGGCTGAGGGTGTCGATACGGCCGTGCTTGATGCCGATATGGCGCAGCGCGCCGGGTGCGCCGCTGCCGTCGAAGTACAGGCCGTTGTTGATGACGATGTCGAAACTCATGCGAGGCTCCAGGGGGCCAGCAGCAGAACGCCGGTGACCAACAGCAGGCAGTAGATGGCGAGGCGGAAATGGCGCTCGTCGAAGCGCCGGTGCAGGCGCTCGTCCAGCCATAGGCCGAGCAGCAGCAGCGGGGCGTAGGCCAGCACCTGGGGCAAGGCCGGTTGCAGGCGGCCGTCGAGCAGGAAGGCGGCGGTCAGCAGGCTGTTGAGGCTGAACCAGACCGTCACCAGGGTGGCGCGAAAGCGTGCCTTGTCCAGCGTGGTACCGGCCAGGCCGTAGACCAGCAGCGGCCCGCCGGAGGCGAACAGGCCGTGGCTGAGGCCGGCGGCCAGGGTGATCAGGCGGGTCAGCCATTGCGGCCGTACCGGCAGCGCCTGGGCGTGGCGCAGGCGCCACAGCTCGCGGCCGGCGAACCACAGGATCAGCAGGCCGAAGCCGCGCTTGAGCAGCGCCGCGTCGAGATAGGGCAGCAGCCAGTAGCCGAGCAGGGTGCCGGCGAGCATGCCCGGCAGTATGCTGCCGAGCAGCAGCGGACGGTCGATCTGCGCGCGGTGGCGCCACACCAGGTAACCGGTCATGCCGATATTCAGCGACACCAGCACCGGCAGCAGCTGGTCGATGGGCAGCAGCAATGCACCCAGCGACAGGGCGATCACTATGCTGCCGAAACCGGTGACCGCCTCCAGGGTGTAGGCCAGCAAGATAAAGGCGCCGAGGGCGTAGGGGGCGAAGGCCATCAACCCAGCTCTCCGGCGAAGCGCCGGCTCATCTGCCGGTAGTAGAGGGCCGGGGCGACGCGCCAGAGCAGGCTGGCCAGCCAGCTGCCGCGATCCGGAAACAGCCGCTCGCGGCGCTGCTCCAGGGCCTCGAGGATTTCCCCGGCCATCCAGTCGGCGCCGCGAATGCGGCCGATGGTCGAGCGCGCATGGCCGGCCGGCTGGCCGTCGCCGCCCAGGGCGTTGCGCTCGATGGGGGTGTCGAGAAAGCTCGGGTAGACCATCAGCAGGCCAATACCGTCGCGGCCGATCTCCGCACGCAGCACCTCGAAGGCCTGGCTCAGGGCGCTTTTCGCCGCGCAGTAGCCGGCGCGGCCGAGTACCGGCATCCAGCCGGCCATGGAGCCGATGGCGACCACCTGGCCGCGGCTCTCGCGCAGCAGCGGCAGGGCGGCGAGGGTCAGCTCCAGCGGCGCGTGGTAGTCCACCGCCATGACCTTGCGCAGCACCGCCGGGGCGGTGCACACGGTGGGCGAGCGGTGGGTGATGCCGGCGTTGTTGAGCAGCACGTCGAGGCGACCGAAGTGCGCGCGGCAAGTCGCCAGCAACTGCTGGTGCAGCGCCGGATCGGTGATGTCGCCGGCGACGCCGAGCACGCGCGCTGGGCCCAGCTCGCCGACGCGCGCGGCCAGGCCGCTCGCGTCGATATCGGTTAGCAGCAGGGCGTCGCCGCGGGCGTGGCAGGCGCGCGCCAGTTGCCAGCCGAGGCCGCTGGCGGCGCCGGTGATCAGGACGACTCGCATCATTTTTCTCCGAGAGCGATCAGCGGGGCTGCGAGTGGCGGCGGCGGGCGGCGCGACCAGAACCAGGCCAGGGCCAGGCCCGAGACCAGGTGCCAGCAGCCCCAGAAGGCGGCGATCAGCAGCATGCCGCCGGCCTGGGGGAAGAAGGTGAAGATGATCACCAGGCCCAGCGCCGAGTTCTGGATGCCCACCTCCAGGGTGATGGCGCGGCGTTCGGCGGCCGCCAGGCCGCTCAGCCGCGCGCTGAGGTAGCCGATGCTCAGGGCCAGGGCGTTGTGCGCCACCACCAGCCAGAAGAACAGGTGGAAGTGCGTGGCGAACTGCTCCAGGTTACGGCTGAAGGCCAGGGCGACGAAACCGAGCATCACCAGCAGGGCGAACAGGCGCAGCGGTTTTTCCACCTTGAGGGTCAGCTGCGGAAAGCGCCGGCCGACCCACATGCCGGCCACCAACGGCAGACCCAGCACCAGCAGCACCAGCAGGAGCAGGCCGAGCGGGTCGAGGGCGATCTGCGTCAGTAGCGGCCGGGTGTACGGGTTGAGCCAGGCGTACAGGGCGAAGTTCAGCGGCGTCAGCAGGCTGGCGGCGAGGCTGGACACCGCGGTCATGCTCACCGACACGGCGACGCTGCCGCGCGCCATCCAGGTCATGATGTTGGAGAAGCTGCCGCCGGGGCAGGCGGCGATCAGCGCCATGCCCAGGGCCAGTTCCGGCTGGATGCGCAGCGCCCAGCAGGCCAGGCAGGTCAGCGCCGGCAGCAGCACGAACTGCGCCAGCAGGCCGATCAGCGGCGCCTTGGGCGCGCGGGCGATGCGGCGGAAGTCCTCGGCGCGCAGGTCGAGCGACACGCCGAACATCATCAGGGCGACGATCAGGTTGATCAGCACCAGGCTGCTGGGGTCGAAGGCGATAGTGACGGCTTCCACGTTCAGGCTCCCTGGGCGGCCGGCACGGCGCCGGCGGCCAGCTCGCGGCGCAGCGCCGCGCTGTAGGTGGCGATGCGCTGACGATAGCTGTCCTTGTGCACGTAGTAGGCCATGCGTTCCAGGTCCAGGTACCGGTAGCCGCCGTCCAGGCGCTGCCCGGCGCGTTCGCGCTTGAGCCGGCGCAAGGCTTCGGCCGCCGGACTGCCGGCCTGCAGCTGACGGATGTACAGGGCCACCAGCTCGGCCTGCTCGTCGCGGCCCTGCCAGCCGAGACCGGAGGCCTCGACCATGCCGAGCATGAACAGGTCGTCGCGCTCGGGGTGGAAGACGTTGAGGTACAGCTGCGGCGCGCCGGCGCCCTGCGGCCAGTTCAGCTCGCCGCGTTCGATAAAGGGATAGTCGAGCTTGTAGCCGGTGGCCATCAGGATCAGGTCGTACTCGCCCTGTTCGCCGTTGGCGAAGCGCACGCTGTGGCCGTCCACCGCGACGATATCGCCGCGGGCGCGGATATCGCCGTGGCCGAGGTGGTGCAGCACCAGCGAGTTCATCACTGGGTGCGACTCGTACAGGCGGTAGTCCGGATCCGGCAGGCCGTACTGCGACGGCTTGCCGACCAGGGCGCGCACCAGCAGGCCGTCGACCAGCTGCTTGAGCCGGCGCGGCAGCTTGATCGCGCCGCCGAAGGTGTCGGTGGGCTTGCCGAGAATGAACTTGGGTAGGAAGTAGTAGCCGCGGCGCACCGACAGGTCCACCGAGGCGGCGCGGTGCACGGCATCCACCGCGATGTCGCAGGCCGAATTGCCGCAGCCGACCACCAGCACGCGCTTGCCGGTGAAGAGCTCGGCGCTCTTGTAGGCGCAAGAATGCAGCAGCTCGCCGCTGAACTCGCCCGGCAGCGCCGCCAGGTTCGGCGTATGCAGGGTGCCATTGGCGATCAGCACGCCGTCGAAGCGCCATTCGCGGCGCTCGCCATGGCGCTCGCTGATCAGCTGCCAGCCTTGGTCCAGGCGCTGCAGCTGCACCACTCGGGTGTCGAACTGGTAGTGCGGGTACAGGCCGAACTGCCGCGCGTAGTCGCGGAAATAGCGGCGCATCTCGCTGTGGTGCGGGTAGGGCGCCACCTCGGCGCGCATGGGGAATTCGCGGAACTCGGTGGTGCCCTTGGAGGAAATCAGGTGGGCCGAGTGGTACATGGTGCTGTGCGGGTTGTCGATGTCCCACAGGCCGCCGACATCGCTGTGCAGCTCGAAACCGACGAAGTCGATGCCGTGCTTCTTCAATTGCCGGGCCGTGCACAGGCCCATGGGACCGGCGCCGATGATGGCGTACATGGCGAACCTCGTTATTGTTATGAGTGAGCAGCGCAAGTGCTGGAATTATCGCGTGACCGGGGGCGGCCGCTTCAATGACAATCGGCGCCTTTGCCCCGTCGCTTCTGGTGCGGGATGTCACTGCTGGAGGGAGAGCCATGCCGGGATTGCCGCCGAGCGACGAGTTGCAGATGCAGGACGAGGTGCTGCTGGCCGAGGTGCGCGATGCCTTCGGGGTGATCCGCGTGGTGCAGATCGGCGCCTACCGTTTCCTTGAGTTCGGTGAGGCCATCGAGCAGAGCTGCGTGTTCGCCGGCGACCCGAGCTGGCTGGAGTACGACTACACCCGCGCCATGCTGCTCGGTGCGTTGTGCCACGATGCGCCGGAGACCGCGCTGTTTCTCGGTCTGGGCGCCGGCAACCTGACCCAGGCCTGCCTCAAGTTTCTACCCTTGGAGGATGTCGAGGCCATCGAGCTGCGCCCGGACGTGCCGCGCCTGGCCATGGAGTTTCTCGGCCTGGACGACGACCCGCGGCTGACCATCCGCATCGGCGACGCCACCGAGCTGCTGGGCAGCGCCGAGACCGCCGACCTGATCTTCCTCGATCTGTACACCGACCAGGGGCCGGGCGCCGGCCACCTGGCCTGGCGCTTTCTCGAGCGTTGCCGGGAAAAGCTCAACCCCGGCGGCTGGCTGATCATCAACCAGTGGGCCGGCAACGACGGCAAGCCGCTCGGCGCCGCGCTGCTGCGCGGGCTCTACCACCGCCACTACTGGGAATGCCCGGTGAAGGAGGGCAACGTGGTGCTGCTGATCCCGGAAGGCCTCGACCAGCAACTGGATCGCGGCCGCCTGCAGGCGCGCGCCGGCGAGCTGGCGCCGCGCCTGGGCTACTCGCTGCAGCCCTTGATCGAGGCGTTGCGCCCGGCCACCTGAGGCGCAGGGCAGGGCGGATGTCGCTGCTTACAGCCGGCAGAAGCGGTGGATCGGTGACGCGCGATCCACCCTACGAGAGCGAGCAGGCCGTTTCGCTTAGCGCCCCTGAAAATTCCCTGGGCGCCGTTCGAGCATGGCGCGCACGCCCTCGGCGGCGTCCTCGCTGGCCATCAGCTGCTTGACCGTGCCGTGCAGCGCGGCGGCTGCCGCGGCTTCGCCCTCGCGCACCGCCTGGCGTGCCGAGGCCAGGGTGGCGCGCACGCCCAGCGGCGCCTGCGCGGCGATTCGTTCGGCCAGGCGCAATGCCTTAGGCAGCAGTTCCTCGCTGGCCAGCACCTCCTGCACCAGCCCCAGGCGATAGGCCTCGTGCGCATCGAACTCGTCGCCGGTAAGCAGCCAGCGCATGGCGTTGCCCCAGCCGGCCTGCCGGTGCAGGCGCAGGGTGGCGCCGCCGAAGGGGAAGATGCCGCGCTGCACCTCCATCTGGGCGAAACGGGTGTTGCTGGCGCACAGGTTGATGTCCGCGGCCAGCATCAGCTCAATGCCGATGGTGTAGCAGTAGCCCTGCACCGCGACCAGCACCGGCTTGCTCACCCGCGGCCCGCCGAACACGCCCCAGGGGTCGCAACCGCCCGCGGGAATCTGCCAGCCGGCGGCGAACTGGGCGGCCACCTTGGCCAGGTCTAGCCCTGCGCTGAAGTGCTCGCCATGGGCGAACACCAGCGCCACGCGCGCCTCGTCGTCGCGCTCGAACTCGCCGTAGGCCAGGCACAGGTCGTCGAGCATGTCGAGGTCGAAGGCATTGCGCTTGGCCACCCGGTCGAGGCCGAGCAGCAGGATGTGGCCGCGTTTTTCGCGGCTGACGCGGCCGCGGTCGGAGGAGGTCATGAGGATGATCCTTGGCTCGTGGAGGAGGTCGCAGGGATATAGCCGGCCGCCAAGCGCTTGTCCATGGCGGCGACCGTTTGGCAGCGCACGGCCGGGAAAACTGCAAAAACCGCCACCCGCGTCAGGATTTTCCGGTATAGTGCGCGCCGGCCAATTCTCTGGCCACGTTCAGGTAGCGCAATTCGCCCGAAGCTCGACTTCGGCAGCCAGTCCCGCAGCGGACTATCCTTGACGATTCACTTTTCATCACGTCTTCGCAAATCCCCGCCGAACCAGGCTGCCAGGGTGACCCACAAGGTCTTACACGGCATGCGCAGCTTTGGAACATGGGTCTTTGCGGATGCACTAGAGGCAGACCCATGACCCAGGAAATCGGCGGCTTCGCCGCGCTCGGACTTCACCCCAATATTCTCGCCGCTCTGACCGCCGTCGGTTACGAGGAGCCCTCGCCGATCCAGGCGCAGGCGATTCCGGTGATCCTCGCCGGCCACGACATGATCGGCCAGGCGCAGACCGGCACCGGCAAGACCGCCGCCTTCGCCCTGCCGTTGCTGTCCAAGGTCGACCCGGCCAAGCGCGAGCCGCAGGTGCTGATCCTCGCCCCGACCCGCGAGCTGGCCCTGCAGGTGGCCACCGCCTTCGAAACCTACTCCAAGCAGATGCCCGGCCTGAACGTGGTCGCCGTCTACGGCGGCGCGCCCATGGGCCCGCAGCTGAAAGCCATCCGCCAGGGCGCGCAGATCATCGTGGCCACCCCGGGCCGTCTGGTCGACCACCTGCGTCGCGACGAGAAAGTGCTGTCGACCATCCAGTACCTGGTGCTCGACGAGGCTGACGAGATGCTCAAGCTGGGCTTCATGGACGACCTCGAAGTGATCTTCGAGGCCATGCCGGAAAGCCGCCAGAGCGTGCTGTTCTCCGCCACCCTGCCGCACTCGATCCGCGCCATCGCCGAGAAGCACCTGCGTAACCCGCAGCACATCAAGATCGCCTCCAAGACCCAGACCGTGACTGCCATCGAGCAGGCGCACCTGATGGTCCACGCCGACCAGAAGCACGCCGCCGTACTGCGCCTGCTGGAAGTCGAGGAGTTCGATGCGCTGATCGGTTTCGTGCGTACCAAGCAGGCCACCCTGGACCTCGCCGCCGCGCTGGAAGCCAAGGGCTACAAGGCCGCCGCGCTGAACGGCGACATCGCCCAGAACCAGCGCGAGCGGGTGATCGACTCGCTCAAGGACGGCCGCCTGGATATCGTCATCGCCACCGACGTGGCCGCCCGCGGCCTCGACGTGCCGCGCATCACTCACGTGATGAACGTCGACATGCCCTATGACCCGGAATCCTACGTGCACCGTATCGGCCGCACCGGTCGTGCCGGTCGTACCGGCCGCGCGCTGCTGCTGGTGACCCCGCGCGAGCGCCGCATGTTGCAGGTGATCGAGCGCGTCACCGGGCAGAAGGTCGGCGAGGTCAAGCTGCCGAACGCCCAACAGGTGCTGGATGCGCGGATCAAGAAGCTCACCGGTAGCCTGGCGCCGCTGGTGGCCGATGCCGAAGCCAGTCATGGCGAGCTGCTCGACCGCCTGACCGCCGAAATCGGCTGCAGCCCGCGCGCGCTGGCCGCCGCTCTGTTGCGCAAGGCGACCAACGGCCAGGCCCTGGATCTGGCCAGCGTCGAGCGCGAGCAGCCGCTGGTGCCGGGCGCCGGTGGCGCGCCGCGCGAGCGTCGTGAGCGCGATGGCGAGCGCAGCGCTGAGCGCGGTGAATACCGCGAACGTCGTGCGCCGCTGCCGCTGACCGAGGGTCGCGTGCGCTGCCGCACCGCCCTGGGCACGCGCGACGGCATCGCCGCGAAGAACCTGCTCGGCGCCATCCTCAACGAGGGCGGCCTGGCTCGCGAAGCCATCGGCCGCATCCAGATCCGCGAGACCTTCAGCCTGGTCGAGCTGCCGGAAGATGGCCTCGATCGCCTGCTCGGCAAGCTCAAGGACACCCGCGTCGCCGGCAAGGCCCTGAAGCTGCGCCGCTACCGCGAGGATTGATCCCGCGGCATTAAACGAAAAGCCCCGCCAAGTGCGGGGCTTCTTCGTTTCTGGCCCGTAGCCCGGATGCAATCCGGAGCCGATGGGCTTGCCAGGCGCGTAGCCCGGGTTGGGCGCACCGATATCCAGGCAAGGCCCTGTGCGCCGGTTCAGCCGAAGCGGTAGATATCCATGCCCAGCGCCCCGTAGGTGAAGCCGGCATGCTCCAGCTTGAAGACGCCGCCGGCGCCGCGGGCGAAGAACAGCGGCAGCAGGTGCTCGTCCGTGGGGTGGTTGCGCGCGGCGTGCGGCGCCAACTGGCGGTAGCGGTGCAGGGCGTCTTCGTCGTCGGCTTCGAGTTGGGCCACCATCCAGTCGCGAAACTCCCTGGCCCAGGGGGTGACCACCTCGGGGCCGGCGCGCCAGTCGAGCTCGCCGAGGTTGTGGGTGATGCTGCCGGAGCCGATCAGCAGCACGCCTTCGGCGCGCAAACCGGCCAGGGCGCGGCCGACGCGGGTCTGCAGCTCGGGGCCGAGCCGGCTGGGCAGCGACAGTTGCAGCACGGGGATGTCGGTGGCCGGGTACAGCAACGACAGCGGCACCCAGGCGCCGTGATCGAAGGGGCGCTGCGCATCGAGCGCGGCGGGCAAGCCGGCATCGCTCAGGCGCTGGGCAACCTCTGCCGCCAGCGCAGGCGCGCCCGGGGCCGGGTACTGCACGGCATAGAGGGCGGGCGGAAAGCCGCCGAAGTCGTGCCAGGTTTGCGGGCGCTCGGCACTGGTCAGTTGCAGGCGATCGCTTTCCCAGTGCGCCGAGACCACCAGCACGGCGCGCGGGCGCGGCAACTCGGCCGCCAGGCGGGCCAGCGCCGGGCCGCTGGCGCCCGGTTCGAGGGCGAGTATGGGAGAGCCGTGGGAGATGAACAGCGAAGGCAGCATGGTGCTAACTCCTGGAGTAGGATGCTGCCATCTTGGTGGCTGGACCTATCGGATTCCAGCATAAATTCTTGAGCTTAATCATCGATTTACCTGGAGGATTCACGTGCACGAGGCTTTCTGGCAGGAGCGCTGGGCGCGCGATCAGATCGGTTTTCACCTGGATGAGGTCAATCCCTACCTGCAACGGCACTGGCCGGCGCTGGCGCTGCCCGTGCGCGCGCGAGTGCTGGTGCCGCTGTGCGGCAAGAGCCTGGATCTGGCCTGGCTGGCCGGCCAGGGCTATCGCGTGCTGGGCGTGGAACTGGCGGAAAAGGCGGTGCAGGACTTCTTCGCCGAGCAGGGCCTGCAGCCGGAGATCACCCGGCACGAGGCGTTCAGGCTCTACCGCGCCGGCGCGCTGGAGCTGTGGTGCGGCGATTTCTTCGCCCTGCGCGCCGAGGATGTCGCCGATTGCCAGGCGCTGTTCGATCGCGCCGCCCTGATCGCCCTGCCGCCGGCGATGCGCGAGCGCTACGCCGCGCACCTGCAGGCGATCCTGCCGGGTGGCTGCCGCGGCCTGCTGATCACCCTGGACTATGCGCAGAGCCAGATGGACGGGCCGCCCTTCGCCGTCGGCGACGACGAGGTGCAGCGGCACTTCGCCGCCGCCTGGCAGGTGCAAGAGCTGCAGCGCGAGGACGTGCTGGCGGGCAACTGGAAGTTCATCCGCCACGAGCTCAAGGCCCTCGACGAGGTGGTCTACCGCCTGGACAAGCGCGGGTAGGGTGCGCCGTGCGCACCAAGGTAAGCAGCGAGGTTGGTGCGCGCGGCACACCCTACGAGTAAATGCCTTTTGAGCGTTTTTGCGTCGCGCATAAAAAAGGCGACCCGTAGGTCGCCTTTTCCTTGTCGCTGGCGATCAACCCAGGCGACGCAGCGCCTCGATGCGATCTTCCAGCGGCGGGTGGCTCATCAGCAGGCCGGCCAGGCCGTTCTTCAGGCCGCCGTTGATGCCGAAGGCGGTCAGGCTGTCCGGCATGTTCACCGGCACGCCCTGTTCGGCGCGCAGGCGCTGCAGCGCGGCGATCATCGCGCCGGTGCCGGCCAGGCGGGCGCCGGCTTCGTCGGCCTTGTACTCGCGTTTGCGCGAGAACCACATGACGATGATGCTGGCGAGGATGCCCAGTACCAGCTCGGCGAAGATGGTCGCGACGAAGTAGCCGATGCCATGGCCGTCCTCGTTCTTGAGGATGGCCTTGTCGACGAAGTTGCCGAAGATGCGTGCGAAGAACATCACGAAGGTGTTCACCACGCCCTGGATCAGCGCCAGGGTGACCATGTCGCCATTGGCCACGTGGCCGATCTCGTGAGCCAGCACCGCGCGCACTTCATCGGGCGAGAAGCGCTCGAGCAGGCCCTGGCTGACCGCCACCAGGGCGTCGTTCTTGTTCCAGCCGGTGGCGAAGGCGTTGGACTCGTAGGCGGGGAAGATACCGACTTCCGGCATCTTGATCCCGGCTTCGCGCGACAGCTCCTCGACGGTCTGCAGCAGCCACTGTTCGTGGCGAGTGCGCGGCTGGGTAATGATCTGGGTGCCGGTGCTCATCTTCGCCATCCACTTGGAGATGAACAGCGACACCAGCGAGCCGGCGAAACCGAACACGGCGCAGAAGATCAGCAGGCTGCCATGGTTCTGACCGGTGAAGCGATCGACCCCCAGCAGTTTGAGGGTGATGCTGGCGATGATCAGCACCGCCAGGTTGGTGGCCAGGAACAACATAATGCGCATCATGGTGTGAACGGACTCCTCACGGGAAAGACGTACGAGTAATGCGGGCTATATAAGGGCGCGCCCCAGCGGCTTTCAACCGGCGACTATTTCAAACTATGTCGCCTGAGCCCTGCAGCTTGCTCTCGAACAGCAGGCGGGTCAGGCGCGCGGTGCGTTCGCCGTGCTGCTGGGCCAGCGCCTCGCGCAGCTGGAAGGCCAGCGTGGCATGCACCCGGCGCACGCTGGGCGGCAGCGCCTGGCCCTCGCCCGCGGCGTGGGGAATGCCGCGCGACAGGCGCAAAAAGCCCTTCTCGGTCAGCACCGCCTGATCCAGCGCGTCGTAGGCGATGGTCGACTCGAAGCGCAGATAGCCTTCCTCGGCCAGCCACAGCAGCGCGCCCAGGCAGGCCTGGTGGCGCTTGCTCGGCAGGCCGAATTCGTCGGGCTCCTCGCGGCCGATCAGGTCTTCCACGTACAGCGCCAGCTTGCGCGGGAACGCCTGATAGAGCATGAGCAGGCCGCCGGCGGCGTCCTTGTAGAAGTCGTCGATCTGCAGATCCATGCCGGCCTACTGGCTGTAGCCCTTGAGGAAGTTGCCGATGCGGCCGATGGCCTGCTCCAGGTCGTCGACCCTTGGTAAGGTGACCACGCGGAAGTGATCCGGCCAGGGCCAGTTGAAGGCGGTGCCCTGGACGATCAGCAGCTTCTCCGACAGCAGCAGGTCGAGGACGAACTTCTCGTCGTTATGGATCGGGCAGACCTTGGGGTCGATCCGCGGGAAGGCATAGAGCGCGCCCATGGGCTTGACGCAGCTGACCCCGGGAATGTCGTTGAGCAGTTCCCAGGCACGGTTGCGCTGTTCCAGCAGGCGGCCGTTGGGCAGCACCAGGTCGTTGATGCTCTGGTAGCCGCCGAGCGCGGTCTGGATCGCATGCTGGCTCGGCACGTTGGCGCACAGGCGCATATTGGCGAGGATATCCAGGCCCTCGATATAGCTCTGCGCCTTGTGCTTGGGCCCGGAAATGGCCACCCAGCCGGAACGGAAGCCGGCCACCCGGTAGCTCTTGGACAGGCCGTTGAAGGTCAGGCACAGCACGTCCGGGGCCAGCGAGGCGGTGCTGATATGCACGGCCTCGTCGTAGAGGATCTTGTCGTAGATCTCGTCGGAGAACAGCACCAGGTTGTGCTGGCGCGCCAGTTCGACGATATCCAGCAGCACTTCCTTGGAATACACCGCGCCGGTGGGGTTGTTCGGGTTGATCAGTACCAGGGCCTTGGTGTTGGGGGTGATCTTGGCGCGCATGTCGGCGACGTCGGGGAACCAGCCGGCCTGCTCGTCGCACAGGTAGTGCACCGGCTTGCCGCCGGACAGCGCCACCGCGGCGGTCCACAGCGGGTAGTCGGGGGCCGGGATCAGCACCTCGTCGCCGTTGTTGAGCAGCGCCTGCATGGCCATCACGATCAGCTCGGAGACGCCGTTGCCGAGGTAGATGTCCTCGATGCCGATGCCTTCCACCTGTTTCTGCTGGTAGTACTGCATCACCGCCTTGCGCGCGCTGAACAGGCCCTTGGAGTCGCTGTAGCCCTGGGCGGTGGGCAGGTTGCGGATGACGTCCTGGAGGATTTCCTCCGGCGCCTCGAAACCGAACGGCGCCGGGTTGCCGATATTCAGCTTGAGGATGCGCTGGCCTTCCTCTTCCAGACGCTTGGCGTGCTTGAGCACCGGCCCGCGGATGTCGTAGCAGACGTTGGCGAGCTTGTTCGATTTGCTGACCTGCATGTAAGGGATCCCGAGCGATGGATAACCCGCCGAAGCACGCTGCAAAAGTCTCGCGACGGAGAATCTTGGCAGCCTGTAACGCGGGTGACAGACTGGCGTCGAATCATACGTGGCGGCCTGGGCGCGGCAAAGGTGCCGGCCCGGCTTTTTTTGAGCGAGGATGCGCCCAGGTCGCGGCCAGGTAGCAGCGGCTTCCGCCGCGAACTCAACGCGCCCCGCGTACAACCAAGGCCAGCGCCGTCATGCATCGCCTGGCTTTTATCGAGGAGGAAATCTGCCCGTGGACAAACTCGACAAACCCCTGGAGGCCTGGCGCGAGGAGCTGTCGCAGGAGCAGTTTCACGTCTGTCGCCTGGGCGGCACGGAGCGGCCCTTTACCGGCGAGTATCACGACAGCAAGACGCCAGGCGTCTATCACTGCGCCTGCTGCGGCGAGGCGCTGTTCGATTCCGACGCCAAGTACGACTCCGGCAGCGGCTGGCCCAGTTACTTCCAGCCGGTCAACGAGGAGGCAATCGCCCGACTCGACGACTTCAGTCACGGCATGCACCGCATCGAGGTGAAATGCGCCAAGTGCGACGCCCACCTCGGCCACGTGTTCCCCGACGGGCCGCGGCCCACCGGGCTGCGCTACTGCATCAACTCGTTGTCGCTGAAACTGCTACCGCGCGAGTAGTCGCAAAGGCGCCGGGCCGATGGCGGCCCGGCGCGATCTTCAGGAGGGCTGCTGAGCCTGTTGGCGGCTCTTTTCCAGTTCGGCGCAGGCCTGCTGGATCATGCCTTCGGTGATCGGCACTTCGCGGCCCTGGCCATCGATGATAAAACCGCCCACCGGCATCTGCGGATGCTTGACCGGGGTGGCGGGGCGTTGGGCGGCAGTATCGTGCAAGCTCATGGCCTGTCTCCTCATCAGTGATGCGCGCCAGTCTAGAGCGGCTAGATGAAGGCGCGGTGACATTTACGACGGTAGAACTCCGTCACAAAACACATAGCAACGGTCGTACTGCAGGCGGCGTGCCAGCCTGTATCTGGCGAGGAATAGATGTCGCGTTTCCATATTGGTCTGATCATCAATCCGCTGGCCGGCCTCGGCGGCCCGGCGGCGCTCAAGGGCAGCGACGGCGTGGCCGAGCAGGCGCTGGCCCTGGGTATCGAGCCGAAGGCGGCGCAGCGCACGCGCACCGCGCTGGAGCAGTTGCTGGCATTGCGCGAGCGCATCGAGTTCGTCAGCTATCCGGGTGCCATGGGCGGCGATCTGCTGGCGCAGATGGGCTTCGAGCATCGTTTACTGGGTGAGTTGGGTGCGGGCGCCACCACCGCAGAAGACACCCGCCGCGCGGTGCAGCAGCTGCAGGACGCCGGGGTGGCGCTGATCCTGTTCGCCGGCGGCGACGGCACCGCGCGCGACGTGTGCGCCGTGGTCAGGCAAGGGCAGCCGGTACTGGGCATCCCGGCCGGGGTGAAGATCCAGTCCGGCGTCTACGCCATCAGCCCGCGGGCGGCGGGCGAGCTGACCGCGCGCCTGGTCGAGGGCGGCCTGGTGCGCCTGGCCAGCGGCGAGGTGCGCGACATCGACGAGGCGGCCCTGCGCGAGGGCCGGGTCACCGCGCGCTGGTACGGCGAGTTGTGCGTGCCGCAGGAAGGCGGCTATGTGCAGGCGGTCAAGCAGGGTGGGGTGGAGTCCGAGGAGCTGGTGCTGGCCGATCTCGCCGCCTGGCTGGAGGGCGATTGGGAGCCGGGCGTGCGCTATGTGTTCGGTCCCGGCTCGACCCTGCATGGCCTGGCGCAGAATCTGGGGCTGGAAACTACCTTGCTCGGTGTCGATGTGATCGAGGATGGCCAGGTGATCGCCCACGACGTCAATGAAGCCCAGCTGTTCGCCCTGGTCGAGGGGCACCCGGCTTACCTGTTGGTCACCGCCATCGGCGGCCAGGGCCATATCATCGGCCGCGGCAATCAGCAGATCAGCCCACGGGTGCTGCGCGCCGTCGGCCTGGAGCGGCTTCGGGTGGTGGCGACCAAGCGCAAGCTGGCGACGCTGGAGGGGCGGCCGCTGCTGGTGGACAGCGGCGAGGTGGCGCTGGACGATGCCTTCCCCGATGCGGTGCGGGTGTGGGCCGGGTATAAGGAAGAGCTGCTGTATCCCCTGAGTGTGTAGGGCGGACATGGCGCCAGCCTTGTCCGCCGTTGGCGGATTGGTGGACAAGCCTTCGGCATGTCCACCCTACTTCTAGAGCATGGGAGGGCGTGATGCGCGCAGTCTGGACGTTGCTGGCCCTGTTGCTGGCGGCCGAGATCCAGGCCATCGAGGCTGACAGGCTGGTGCTGGATGCACGCAAGCAGGTCGGCGTGACCCTGGGCTATGACCCGGCCTACCGTCAGTTGAGCTATCCGGGCGGCGACGTGCCCATGGCCACCGGCGTTTGCACCGACGTGGTGATCCGCGCGCTGCGCCAGCAGGGGCTGGACCTGCAGGAGGCGGTGCATCGCGACATGCGCGGCAATTTTGCCGTCTACCCGAAGAACTGGGGCCTGAGCCGGCCGGACAGCAATATCGACCACCGTCGCGTGCCCAACCTGATGACCTGGTTCAAGCGTCAGGGCTGGTCGCTGCCGGTCAGTCAGGACGCTGATTCCTACCGGGCCGGCGATATCGTCACCTGGGATCTGGGGCGTGGCCTGACTCATATCGGCATCGTCAGCGATCACCGGGCGTCAAATGGTGCACCGCTGATCCTGCACAACATCGGCCGCGGCACGCAGGAGGAAGACATCCTTTTCGCCTACCGCATCACCGGCCACTACCGCCCGCTCGCTCGACAGGCGAGTGCCGCACCATGACTGAACCTGTACTGCCGCCCGGGCTCGTCGCTGGCGAGCGCGTCGTGCTGTTCGACGGCGTCTGCAAACTGTGCAACGGCTGGGCGAAGTTCCTCATCCGCCATGACCCTGCGCGGCAGTTTCGCCTGGCGTCCGTGCAGTCCGCCCAGGGGCAGGCATTGCTGGCCTGGTACGGGCTGCCGACCGATCGCTTCGACACCATGGCCTTGATCGACGAAGTGGGGCTGCATATGCGCTCCACGGCGCTGCTGCGCATTCTCTCGCGCTTGCCGCAACCCTGGCGTGCACTGAGATTGCTGCGTCTGGTGCCCCGGCCGCTGCGGGATTGGTGTTATGACCGCATTGCGCTGAATCGCTACCGCCTTTTCGGCCGGCATGCCGTCTGCCTGCTGCCCACGGCCGACCACGCCGAGCGCTTTTTGCATGACTGAACGGCGACTGGCGCAGATCGCCTGGTTCGCTCGATTGGCTCTGGCACTGGTGTTCATCTGGCATGGCCTGGCGCCGAAGATTCTCTGGCTGAGCCCTGACGAGGTGGCGATGATCGGTGCGCACGGCTTGCCCGATCACGCGATTTTTGCGCCGGAGCTGATCGCCCGTATCGGCGGCATTGCCGAGGTATTGCTGGGCATTGCGCTGCTGACGATTCGCCGTCAGCGCTGGCCGTTGCTGGTGGCAGCCGCGGCCCTGGTGGTGCTGCTGCTTGATGTGGCGCTGCTGAGCCCCCATCTGTTGATTCAGGCGTTCAATCCGCTGTCCACCAACCTGGCGGCGCTAGCCCTCTGCGCGGCGGCCTGGCTGGCCGAAGCGCCTGCCACCGCCGACTCCTGAGGCCTGTCATGACTTCTCTGCTTTCCTCCCGCCAGCGTGGTGCGATACGCCTGGCCTGGCGCTTTATCGCGCCCTATCGCGGGCGGGTGCTGGGCGCCTTGCTGGCGCTGCTGTTTACCGCGGCGATCACCCTGTCCATGGGCCAGGGCATCAAGCTGCTGGTCGATCAGGGCCTGGCCACCCAGTCGCCGGCGGCGTTGCGCCAGTCGTTGGGGCTGTTCTTCGTCCTGGTGCTGGCCCTGGCGCTGGGTACCTACACGCGCTTCTACCTGGTGTCCTGGCTGGGCGAGCGGGTGGTCGCCGATATTCGCCGGCGCGTGTTCGATCACCTGATCGAGCTGCATCCAGGCTTTTACGAGAGCAACCGCAGCTCGGAGATCCAGTCGCGGCTGACCGCGGACACCACCTTGCTGCAATCGGTGATCGGCTCGTCGCTGTCGATGGCGCTGCGCAACCTGATCATGCTGGTCGGCGGTAGCGTGCTGCTGGTGGTGACCAATCCCAAGCTCAGCGGCATCGTGCTGGCCGCGCTGCCGCTGGTGGTGGCGCCGATCCTGATCTTCGGCCGCCGCGTGCGCGCGCTGTCGCGCCTGTCGCAGGACCGCGTGGCCGACGTCGGCAGCTACGTCGGCGAGGTGCTGGGGCAGATCAAGACGGTCCAGGCCTACAACCATCAGGACGAGGACAAACGCCGCTTCGGCCTGTCCGCCGAGGCGGCGTTCGCGGTGGCGCGCAAGCGCATCGCCCAGCGCGCCTGGCTGATCACCCTGGTCATCGTGTTGGTGCTCGGCGCCGTCGGGGTGATGCTCTGGGTCGGCGGCATGGACGTGATCGCCGGGCGCATTTCCGGCGGCGAGCTGGCAGCCTTCGTGTTCTACAGCCTGATCGTCGGCTCCTCGTTCGGCACCCTGAGCGAGGTGATCGGCGAGCTGCAGCGCGCCGCCGGCGCGGCCGAACGCATCGCCGAACTGCTGCGCGCGCGCAACCAGATCGCTGCCCCGCAACAGGGGCTGCAGCGCCTGGCGCAGCCGGTGCGCGGCGAGATCGAACTGCAGCATCTGCGCTTCGCCTATCCGGGGCGTCCGGAGCACTACGCGGTCGATGGCATCAGCCTGCAGGTACGCGCTGGCGAGACCCTGGCGCTGGTCGGGCCGTCCGGCGCCGGCAAGTCGACCCTGTTCGACCTGCTGCTGCGCTTCTTCGACCCGCAGGCCGGGCGCATCCTGATCGACGGCGTGCCGATCGAGCGGCTCGATCCGCGCGAGCTGCGCGCCTGCTTCGCCCTGGTGTCGCAGAACCCGGCGCTGTTCTACGGCACGGTGGAGGACAACATCCGCTACGCCCGCCTCGATGCCAGCCAGGCCGAGGTGGAGGCGGCGGCGCGCGCGGCGCATGCCCACGAGTTCATTCAGCGCCTGCCGCAGGGCTACCAGACCCACCTGGGCGACGCCGGCCTGGGGCTTTCCGGCGGTCAGCGCCAGCGCCTGGCCATCGCCCGCGCCTTGCTCGCCGATGCGCCGATCCTGCTGCTCGACGAGGCCACCAGCGCGCTGGACGCCGAGAGCGAGCACCTGATCCAGCAGGCCCTGCCGCGCCTGATGGCCGGGCGCACCACCCTGGTGATCGCCCACCGCCTGGCCACGGTGAAGCAGGCCGAGCGCATCGCGGTGATCGAGCAGGGGCGCCTGGCGGCCATCGGCAGCCACGCGCAACTGCTGGCCGGCAGCCCGCTCTATGCGCGCCTGGCCGAGTTGCAGTTCGGTGAGGCCGGCTAGCCCTTGGGTTTGATCGTCGCGGCCGCGCCGGCCGAGGCGAGGATGATGGCGCCAATCGCCAGCCACTGGTTCCAGCTCAGCTGCTCGCTGAGGAACAGCAGCCCGGAAAGCGCGGCGATGGCCGGCTCCAGGCTCATCAGGATGCTGAAGGTGCGCGCTGGCAGGCGGGTCAGGGCGACCATCTCCAGGCTGTAGGGCAGCGCCGAGGACAGCACCGCGACGCCCAGGGCGATGGGCAGCAGGTCGACCGAGAACAGGCTGCCGCCGGCCTGCCACAGGCCGATGGGCAGCACCAGCAGTGCGGCGACCCAGGTGCCCAGGGCCACGGTCTGGCGGCCATGGGCGGCGCCGGCCTTCTGCCCGAAGACGATGTACAGCGCCCAGCACAGGCCGGCAGCGAGCGCCAGGGCCATGCCCAGCGGGTCGAGCTGGGTCTGCGCCAGGCCGCTGGGCAGCAGCAGCCACAGGCCGAAGACGGCCAGGGCGACCCAGACGAAATCCAGCAGGCGCCGCGACGACAGCAGCGCCAGGCCCAGCGGCCCGGTGAACTCCAGGGCCACGGCAATGCCCAGGGGGATGCTCTGCAGCGACATGTAGAACAGCAGGTTCATCCCACCCAGGGCCAGGCCGTAGGCCAGCAGCGAGCGGTAGGCGGCCAGGTTCGGGCGGGTGCGCCAGGGCTGCATCACCAGCGACAGGATGAGCGCGCCGAGCACCAGGCGCAGCGCCGTGGTGCCCTCGGCGCCGACCAGGGGGAACAGGCTCTTGGCCAGCGAGGCACCGCTCTGGATCGAGATCATCGCCACCAGCAGCAGGCCGATAGGCGCGAGAAGGGCGGTGCGGGGCATGGGGCGGTCCTGGTCGGTATGGCTAAGGAAGGTTATAGGCTGAGAAGGCTCGGTTTTGTGTAGGAGCGGATTTATCCGCGAAATTCGCGGCTGAAGCCGCTCCCACGAGTCGCAACAGATCGCTGCGACACCACCAAGAAAAAACCGGCCGCGAGGGCCGGTTCTTCGAGGCGCTGCGGCTGTTTAGCGGTATTCGCAGAGGTAAGCGGTGTCCACCGCCACTTTCAGCTGGAACTTGCTGTTGGCCGCTACGGTGAAGTTGCTGCCGGCCTCGAAGGTGCTCCAGCTGTCGCTGCCCGGCAGCTTCACGGTCAGGGCGCCGGCCACCACGTGCATCACTTCCAGCTGGCTGGTGCCGAATTCGTACTCGCCCGGGGCCATCACGCCGATGGTGGCAGGGCCTTCGGCCATGGCGAAACCGATGGATTTGACGGTGCCGTCGAAGTACTCGTTGACCTTGAACATCTGCGATTCCTCGGGAGGGTTTAAAAGGGGGCCGCCAGTATGCCCAAGCGCCTTTTCTTCGTCATCAGTCTTTGAGCGGCAGCACCAGCGGTAACAGGCGAGCGGTGTTGCGCGCGTCGGTCAGGGCGCGATGTTGCGCCCCCTGGAACTGCAGGCCGGCCAGTTGCAGGGCGCTGTGCAGGCCGACCGGCCGCGGCAGCTGGCGGGCCTTGGCGAAGGCCTGCTTGAGGTTCAGGTGCGGCACCGCGGCGAGCAGGCTGGCGAGCCGGTACCGGCGCCATTCCTGCTCCAGTTGGCGGCGGTCGTAGTCGCCCCAGCTGCTCCAGCCCACCAGGCGCGGCGCGTGTTGCCCCAGCCAGCGCTCGAACTGCGCCCAGACCTGCGGCAGGGGCGCCGCGGCGTCGACCTCGGCCTGGGCGATATGGGTCAGTTCGCGGCAGAAGGCGGTCAGGCAGGGGCGTCGTTGCGGTTTGACGAAGCGCTGGAAGTGGTCGCGCTCGTGGCCGTCGGCGCCGACCAGGCTGGCGCCGATCTCGATGATCTCCATTTCCTCGACTGGCCAGCCGCCCTCGTCGGTGGTGGCTTCCAGGTCGATGACCAACCAATGTCCCATAGGCCCTCCCTTGCGTGCGCAGGCAGTATGGAAGGGCTTTCCGGCCAGGGCAAACCCCGTGTTAGGCTCTGCCGCCTATGTCTGGAGGAGGTAGCTATGGCGAAGGTTGCGTTTATCGGCTTGGGCGTGATGGGTTATCCGATGGCCGGGCACCTGGCCCGCAACGGCCATCGAGTGACGGTGTACAACCGCTCGCCGGGCAAGGCCGAACAATGGATGGCCGAATACGCCGGCAGCAGTGCGCCGACACCGCGCGAGGCGGCCCAGGGTGCCGAACTGGTGATGTGCTGCGTGGGTAACGACGACGACCTGCGCGGCGTGGTGCTGGGCGAGCAGGGCGCTTTCGCCGGCATGGCGCCGGGCGCCATCCTGGTCGATCACACCACGGCGTCGGCCGATGTGGCGCGTGAGCTGGCCGCCATCGCCGCCGAGCGCGGTCTGGGTTTTCTCGACGCGCCGGTGTCCGGCGGCCAGGCCGGCGCGGTCAATGGCGTGCTGACGGTGATGGTCGGCGGCGAGGCCGAGGCCTATGCCAGCGCCGAGCCGGTGATTCAGGGCTACGCGCGGATGATCCGCCTGATGGGCGCGGCCGGTAGCGGCCAGCTGACCAAGATGGTCAACCAGATCTGCATCGCCGGCCTGGTGCAGGGGCTGTCCGAGGCGCTGCATTTCGCCCAGCGCGCCGGTCTCGACGCGCACGGCGCGATGGAAGTGATCGGCAAGGGCGCGGCGCAGTCCTGGCAGCTGGAAAATCGCCACAAGACCATGCTGGCCGGCGAGTTCGACTTCGGCTTCGCCGTGGACTGGATGCGCAAGGACCTGTCGATCCTGCTCGACGAGGCGCGGCGCAATGGCGCGCAACTGCCGGTGACCGCGCTGGTCGACCAGTTCTACGCCGAGGTGCAGGCCATGGGCGGCGGGCGCTGGGACACCTCCAGCCTGCTCGCGCGCTTGCAGCGCGGCCGCTGAGCCGGTCGGCTATCCCGAAAACCTCGGCAAGCGCTAAGATCGCCGCCGTTCTATCCGCATGTCGAGGTTTGTCATGGACTGTCGTGCAGGCTGCGGTGCCTGTTGCATCGCGCCTTCCATCAGCTCGCCGATTCCGGGGATGCCCCAGGGCAAGCCGGCCGGCGTGCGTTGCATCCATCTGTCCGCCGAGCAGCTCTGTGCCCTGTTCGGACGCCCGGAGCGGCCGGCGGTGTGCGTCGGTTTCAGCGCCGACGAACAGGTCTGCGGCGATAGCCGCGAGGCCGCCATCCGTCTGCTGGGCTGGCTGGAACAGGCCACGGCGGTGGCCTGAGCGCCGGGAGTGTCGATGAACGGAGGCGTGCGCGGTGCACTGCTGGGCCTGCTGCTGGCTGCGAGCGCCGCGCCGGCGGCGGAGCTGCAATGGCGCCTGGCCAGGGAGGAGGGCGATGTGCGCGTGTACCTGGCCGAGGTGCCGGGGTCGCGCTATCAGGCCTATCGCGGCGTGGTCGTCCTGCGCACGGATATGCCGACCCTGCTCGCCCTGCAGGAGGACGTCGCCGCCTCCTGCGCCTGGATCTACGCCTGCCGCGAGCAGCGCCTGCTCGGCAGCGAAGGCGAGCTGAGCTGGATCTACAGCCGTTACGCCACGCCCTGGCCGGTGACGCCGCGCGATTCGGTGCTGCAGGTCGCCACCGAGGTCGGCGCCGACGGCAGCGTCACCCGTCGGCTCACGGCGGCGCCGACGCGCCTGCCGGATCAGCGCGGCCATGTGCGGGTGCGCAAGCTGGAGGGCATCTGGCGCCTGCGACCGCTGGGCGAGGGGCGGGTGGAGGTGGTCTACCAGGCGCATACCGAGCCGGGCGGCAGCGTGCCGTCCTGGTTGGCCAACAGCTTCGTCGTCGATGCGCCGCTGCAGACGCTGAAAGCGCTCAAGGCGCTGGTCGAGGACGTCGAGCGGGAGTAGGAGTCGTCTGCGAAGTTGACGGCAAAAGTCGTCGTGAGCAGGCAAGATCGGCGCATTTACCGTAAGCCAATAAAAAAGGCTGCCACTGGCAGCCTTTTTTGCGTCGCGCTGGCGATCAGTCGCGGCCGTTCGGCAGGTCGCGCTGCTCGTAGCCGGTGTACAGCTGGCGCGGGCGGCCGATCTTGTACGGGCTGGAGAGCATTTCCTTCCAATGCGAGATCCAGCCGACGGTGCGCGCCAGGGCGAAGATCACGGTGAACATGGAAGTCGGAATGCCGATGGCTTTGAGGATGATGCCCGAGTAGAAGTCGACGTTCGGGTACAGGTTGCGCTCCTTGAAGTAGGGATCGGTGAGGGCGATCTCTTCCAGGCGCATGGCCAGTTCCAGCTGCGGGTCGTTCTTGATGCCCAGCTCGGCCAGCACTTCGTCGCAGGTCTGCTTCATCACGGTGGCGCGCGGGTCGCGGTTCTTGTACACGCGGTGACCGAAGCCCATCAGCTTGAACGGGTCGTTCTTGTCCTTGGCCTTGGCGATGAACTTGTCGATGTTCTCGACGCTGCCGATCTCGTCCAGCATGCTCAGCACTGCCTCGTTGGCGCCGCCGTGCGCCGGACCCCACAGCGCGGCGATGCCGGCGGCGATACAGGCGAAGGGGTTGGCGCCGGAAGAACCGGCCAGGCGTACGGTGGAGGTGGAGGCGTTCTGCTCGTGGTCGGCATGGAGGATGAAGATCTTGTCCATCGCCTTGGCCAGCACCGGGCTGATCGGTTTGATCTCGCACGGCGTGTTGAACATCATGTGCAGGAAGTTTTCCGCGTAATTCAGGTCGTTACGCGGGTACATCATGGGCTGGCCCATGGAGTACTTGTAGGTCATGGCGGCGATGGTCGGCATCTTGGCCACCAGGCGCATGGCCGAGACTTCGCGGTGCTGCGGGTTATTGATGTCCAGCGAGTCGTGGTAGAAGGCGGAGAGGGCGCCGACCACGCCGCACATGATGGCCATCGGGTGGGCATCGCGGCGGAAGCCGTTGAAGAAGGTCTTCAGCTGCTCGTGAACCATGGTGTGGTTCTTGATGGTGCCGACGAACTTGGCCTTCTCTTCCTTGCTCGGCAGTTCGCCATTGAGCAGCAGGTAGCAGGTTTCCAGGTAGTCGGATTGCTCGGCGAGCTGTTCGATGGGGTAGCCGCGGTGCAGCAGGATGCCCTTGTCGCCGTCGATGTAGGTGATCTTCGACTCGCAAGAGGCGGTCGACATAAAGCCAGGATCAAAGGTGAACCGACCCGTGGCGGTCAGGCTCCGCACATCGATTACATCGGGACCCATGGTGCCGGTCAGAACGGGCAGTTCGACGGGGGCATTGCCCTCGATGATCAACTGCGCTTTTTTGTCAGCCATATGTGGCCTCCTAGTTATGCTTGAAATCATCAGACAGCCCCCCACGCAGGGCCCGCACCACTATAGTGAGATAAATCCGAAAGTCAATTTGCGAAAACCCAGGCGGCAGAAGGGTTTCGGCGGGTTTTTCCGCGAAAAAAGGCCGCTATTTACGCCATTTGTTTAGCGCCTGCAATGCGCTTTTTGGGGTAGGCCATTGCATTGTCATTAGTCTGCTAACTGTCTATACTCTGCGCCCGACCGCCAGGGGCTTTGCGGCCATATCATGGCGGTCGTCACTCCTTGGGTGATGGGTACCTGACCAGTGCACTTCCCAACAACTTTGCCCTGATAGTTAGGGGCTCTCAGTGTGATAAAAAGCCGTGAATAGCCAACGACCTGTAAACCTAGACCTTAGGACTATCAAGCTCCCAATCACCGCTTACACGTCCATTCTGCACCGCATCTCCGGTGTCATCCTCTTTGTCGGTATCGCCATCCTGCTGTTCGGCCTCGACAAGTCGCTGACCTCCGAAGAGGGCTTCGCCCAGGTGAAAGAATGTCTGGCCAGCCCGCTGGCCAAGTTCGTGATCTGGGGTCTGCTGTCCGCTCTGCTGTACCACCTGGTGGCCGGTGTACGCCACTTGATCATGGACATGGGCATCGGCGAGACGCTGGAAGGCGGCAAGCTGGGCTCGCAAATCGTCATCGCCGTCTCGGCGGTCGTGATCGTGCTGCTGGGGGTGTGGATATGGTAACTAATGTCACGAATTTCTCGCGTTCGGGCCTCTATGACTGGATGGCGCAACGCGTGTCTGCGGTTGTTCTCGCGGCTTACACGCTGTTTCTGCTGGGCTATGTAATCTGCAATCCGGGCATGGGCTACGCCGAATGGCACGGCCTGTTCTCGCATACCGCAATGCGCATCTTCAGCCTGCTGGCCCTGGTTGCACTGAGCGTGCACGCCTGGGTCGGCATGTGGACCATCTCCACCGACTACCTGACGCCGATGGCGCTGGGCAAGTGGGCGACCGGTGTGCGTTTCCTGTTCCAGGCCGTGTGCGGCATCGCCATGTTCGCGATGTTCGTCTGGGGCGTGCAGATTCTGTGGGGTTTCTGATTCATGGCTAGCATCCGTACTCTCTCCTATGACGCCATCATCGTGGGTGGCGGCGGCGCCGGCATGCGTGCTGCGCTGCAACTGGCTCAGGGCGGTCACAAGACTGCCGTGGTCACCAAGGTGTTTCCGACCCGTTCGCACACCGTGTCCGCCCAGGGCGGCATCACCTGCGCCATCGCTTCGGCCGACCCGAACGACGACTGGCGCTGGCACATGTACGATACCGTCAAGGGTTCCGACTACATCGGTGACCAGGACGCTATCGAATATATGTGCTCCGTCGGCCCGGAAGCGGTGTTCGAGCTCGAGCACATGGGTCTGCCGTTCTCCCGTACCGAACAGGGCCGCATCTACCAGCGTCCGTTCGGCGGTCAGTCCAAGGGCCCGGACAATCCGACCCAGGCGGCCCGTACCTGCGCCGCGGCCGACCGTACCGGTCACGCCCTGCTGCACACTCTGTACCAGGCCAACCTGAAGGCCGGCACCTCGTTCCTCAACGAGTGGTACGCGGTCGACCTGGTGAAGAACCAGGACGGCGCCATCGTCGGCATCATCGCCATCTGCATCGAGACCGGCGAGACCGTCTACATCCGCTCCAAGGCCGTGGTTCTGGCCACCGGCGGTGCCGGCCGTATCTACGCCTCCACCACCAACGCCCTGATCAATACCGGCGACGGCGTGGGCATGGCCCTGCGTGCCGGTGTGCCGGTGCAGGACATCGAGATGTGGCAGTTCCACCCGACCGGCATCGCCGGCGCCGGTGTACTGGTCACCGAAGGTTGCCGTGGCGAGGGTGGTTATCTGATCAACGCCCATGGCGAGCGTTTCATGGAGCGCTACGCGCCGAACGCCAAGGACCTGGCCGGCCGCGACGTGGTCGCCCGTTCCATGGTCAAGGAAGTGATCGCCGGCAACGGCTGTGGCCCGGACAAGGACCACGTGCTGCTCAAACTCGACCACCTCGGCGAAGAAGTGCTGCACAGCCGCCTGCCGGGCATCTGCGAACTGTCCAAGACCTTCGCTCACGTCGATCCGGTCGTCGCGCCGGTTCCGGTGATTCCGACCTGCCACTACATGATGGGCGGCGTGGCCACCAACATCCACGGCCAGGCCATCACCCAGGACGCCAACGGCAACGACAAGATCATCGAAGGTCTGTTCGCCGTGGGCGAAGTCGCCTGCGTATCGGTACACGGTGCCAACCGTCTGGGCGGCAACTCGCTGCTCGACCTGGTGGTATTCGGCCGCGCCGCTGGTCTGCACCTGGAGAAAGCGCTGAAAGAAGGCGTGGAAGTCCGTGGTGCCAGCGAGACCGACATCGAGCAGTCGCTGGCGCGCCTGTCCGGCGTCAACCAGCGCAGCACCGGCGAAGACGTCGCCCCGCTGCGCAAAGAGCTGCAACAGTGCATGCAGAACTACTTCGGTGTATTCCGTACCGGCGAATACATGCAGAAGGGCATCCAACAACTGGCCGACCTGCGTGAGCGCATCGCGAACGTCAAGATCGCGGACAAGAGCCAGGCGTTCAACACTGCGCGTATCGAAGCGCTGGAACTGCAAAACCTGCTCGAAGTCGCCGAAGCGACCGCGGTGGCGGCCGAGGCTCGCAAAGAGTCCCGTGGCGCCCACGCTCGCGAAGACTTCGAAGAGCGCGATGACCAAAACTGGCTGTGCCACTCCCTGTACTTCCCGGGCGAGAAGCGCGTGGCCAAGCGTGCGGTCAACTTCGCGCCGAAGACCGTTCCGGCATTTGAACCCAAGGTTCGGACTTATTAAGGGTGACTGATATGTTGCAAGTCAGTGTTTATCGCTACAACCCGGAGAAAGACGCCGCTCCGTTCATGCAGGACTTCCAGGTCGACACCGGCGGCAAGGACATCATGGTCCTCGACGTGCTGGCGCTGATCAAGGAGCAGGACGAAGGCTTCTCCTACCGTCGCTCCTGCCGTGAAGGCGTATGTGGTTCCGACGGCATGAACATCAACGGCAAGAACGGCCTGGCCTGCATCACCCCGCTGTCCGCGGCGGGGCTGAAAGGCGGCAAGCTGGTGATTCGTCCGCTGCCGGGTCTGCCGGTCATTCGTGACCTGGTCGTCGACATGAGCATCTTCTACAAGCAGTACGAGAAGGTGCAGCCGTTCCTGCAGAACGACACCCCGGCTCCGGCCATCGAGCGTCTGCAGAGCCCGGAAGAGCGCGAGAAGCTGGATGGCCTGTACGAGTGCATCCTGTGCGCCTGCTGTTCGACCAGCTGCCCGTCGTTCTGGTGGAATCCGGACAAGTTCCTCGGTCCGGCCGCGCTGCTGCAGGCCTATCGCTTCCTGGCCGACAGCCGCGACACCAAGACCGCCGAGCGTCTGGCCTCGCTGGACGATCCGTTCAGCGTGTTCCGCTGCCGCGGCATCATGAACTGCGTGAACGTGTGCCCCAAGGGTCTGAACCCGACCAAGGCCATCGGTCACGTACGCAACATGCTGCTGCAGAGCGGTACCTGATTCGCAAGTTGCTGTACCCGTAACACCTGCGAGCCCGGCTTCGGCCGGTCTCGCAGTAAAGCCAGAACCGCAGCCCACAAAGCCGCGGTTCCTACTCGAAAAATATGACGACCAGCAGGGGCATCCGGGCTGGTACCCGGACTATCTGCGGGAACCCAAGTGGCTTTATCCGAGTCGCAGCACCAGGGCTCGGGTACGACCATGCGGTGTTCACGCCGGTGGTGTCCCCTTACCGAGGGTGACCAAGCATGCAAGAAAGCGTGATGCAGCGCATGTGGGACAGTGCCCACCTATCCGGTGGCAACGCTGCCTACGTGGAAGAGCTCTACGAGCTCTACCTGCACGATCCCAACGCTGTGCCAGAAGAATGGCGCACTTACTTCCAGAAGTTGCCGACCGACGGCAGCGCCGCAACGGACGTGTCGCATTCGACCATTCGCGATCATTTCGTCCTGCTCGCCAAGAATTCGCGTCGTGCCCAGCCGGTTTCCGCGGGAACCGTGAGCAGCGAGCACGAGAAGAAGCAGGTGGAAGTGCTGCGTCTGATCCAGGCCTATCGTGTGCGTGGTCATCAGGCCGCCCAGCTCGACCCGCTGGGTCTGTGGGTGCGTACTGCGCCGTCCGATCTGTCGATCAACCACTACGGCCTGACCGACGCCGACCTGGACACCACCTTCCGTACCGGCGAGCTGTACATCGGTAAGGAAGAGGCGACCCTACGCGAAATTCGCGACGCCTTGCAGCAGACATATTGTCGCACCATCGGCGCGGAGTTCATGCACATCGTCGATTCCGGCCAGCGCCACTGGTTCGCTCAGCGCCTGGAAAGCGTGCGCGGTCGTCCGCAGTTCTCCACCGAAGTGCGGGCGCATGTGCTCGAGCGCGTCACTGCGGCCGAGGGTCTGGAGAAGTACCTGGGCACCAAGTACCCGGGCACCAAGCGTTTCGGTCTGGAAGGCGGCGAGAGCCTGATCCCCATGCTGGACGAAGTCATCCAGCGCTCGGGTTCCTACGGCACCAAGGAAATCGTCATCGGCATGGCCCACCGCGGCCGCCTCAACGTCCTGGTAAACACCTTCGGCAAGAACCCGCGTGACCTGTTCGACGAGTTCGAAGGCAAGAAGACCGAGGGCCTGTCCTCTGGCGACGTGAAGTACCACCAGGGTTTCTCCTCCAACGTCATGACCGCTGGTGGCGAAGTGCACCTGGCGCTGGCGTTCAACCCCTCGCACCTGGAGATCGTCTCCCCGGTGGTCGAGGGTTCGGTGCGTGCCCGCCAGGACCGTCGCAGCGACACCGCCGGCGACAAGGTGCTGCCGATCTCCATCCACGGCGACGCGGCCTTCGCCGGGCAAGGCGTGGTCATGGAAACCTTCCAGATGTCGCAGACCCGTGGCTACAAGACGGGCGGCACCATCCACATCGTGATCAACAACCAGGTCGGCTTCACCACCAGCCGTCCGGAAGACTCGCGCTCGACCGAATACGCCACCGACGTGGCGAAGATGATCCAGGCGCCGATCTTCCACGTGAACGGCGACGATCCGGAAGCCGTGCTGTTCGTCACCCAGCTGGCCGTCGACTACCGCATGCAGTACAAGCGCGACGTGGTCATCGACCTGGTCTGCTACCGTCGTCGTGGCCACAACGAGGCCGACGAGCCGAACGGCACCCAGCCGCTGATGTACCAGCAGATCGCCAAGCAGCGCACCACCCGTGAACTCTACGCCGACGCCCTGGTTGCCGCCGGCGTGCAGAACAGCGACGAGGTGCAGGCCAAGATCGACGAGTACCGCACTGCGCTGGACAACGGCCAGCACGTGGTCAAGAGCCTGGTCAAGGAGCCGAACAAGGAACTGTTCGTCGACTGGCGTCCGTACCTGGGCCATGCCTGGACCGCGCGTCACGACACCCGCTTCGACCTGAAGACCCTGCAGGATCTGTCCGCCAAGCTGCTGGAAATCCCCGAGGGTTTCCTGGTTCAGCGCCAGGTGGCGAAGATTCTCGAGGATCGCCAGAAGATGGGCGCAGGCGGTCTGCCGATCAACTGGGGCTACGCCGAAACCATGGCCTACGCCACCCTGTTGTTCGAAGGCCACCCGATCCGCATGACCGGCCAGGACATCGGCCGCGGCACCTTCTCGCACCGTCACGCGGTGCTGCACAACCAGAAGGACGCCAGCACCTATGTGGCGCTGAAGAACCTCTACGAAGGGCAGCCGAAGTTCGAGCTGTACGACTCCTTCCTCTCCGAGGAAGCGGTACTGGCCTTCGAATACGGCTACTCGACCACCGTGCCGAACGCGCTGGTGATCTGGGAAGCCCAGTTCGGCGACTTCGCCAACGGTGCCCAGGTGGTGTTCGACCAGTTCATCTCCAGCGGCGAGCACAAGTGGGGTCGCCTGTGCGGTCTGACCATGCTGCTGCCGCACGGCTACGAAGGGCAGGGCCCCGAGCACAGCTCGGCGCGCCTGGAGCGCTACCTGCAGCTGTGCGCCGAGCACAACATGCAGGTCTGCGTGCCGACCACCCCGGCGCAGGTCTACCACATGCTGCGTCGCCAGGTGATCCGCCCGCTGCGCAAGCCGCTGGTGGTGCTGACGCCGAAGTCGCTGCTGCGCCACAAACTGGCCATCTCGACCCTGGAAGACCTGGCCGAAGGCTCGTTCCAGACCGTGATTCCGGAGATCGATGCGCTCGATCCGAAGAAGGTCGAGCGTCTGGTGCTGTGCAGCGGCAAGGTCTACTACGACCTGCTGGAGAAGCGTCGTGCCGAGGGGCGCGAGGACATCGCCATCGTCCGTATCGAACAGCTCTATCCGTTCCCGGAAGAGGATCTGGCCGAGGTGTTGGCGCCGTACAAGAACCTCAAGCACATCGTCTGGTGCCAGGAAGAGCCGATGAACCAGGGCGCCTGGTACTGCAGCCAGCACCATATGCGTCGGGTTGCCAGCGCGCACAAGAAGGCCCTGTTCCTCGAGTACGCCGGTCGCGATGCCTCGGCCGCGCCGGCTTGCGGTTACGCCTCGATGCACGCCGAGCAGCAGGAAAAACTGCTGCAGGACGCCTTTACTGTTTAACGCCTTCATCCGGGGGGCGGCGGGTGCCGCCTCCCGGTAAAAACCGAATTTAAGGAAACACACACAATGGCTATCGAGATCAAAGCCCCAACCTTCCCGGAATCGGTTGCCGACGGCACCGTGGCCACCTGGCACAAGAAGCCGGGCGATGCGGTCAAGCGCGACGAGCTGATCGTCGACATCGAGACCGACAAGGTGGTGATCGAAGTACTGGCCGAGGCCGACGGCGTCCTGGCCGAGATCGTCAAGAACGAAGGCGACACCGTGCTCTCCAACGAGCTGCTGGGCAAGCTGAGCGAAGGCGGTGCTGCCGCCGCTGCTCCGGCTGCCGCTCCTGCCGCCGCCGCGGCTGCTCCGGCTCAGGCCGCCGCCCCGGCTGTCGCTGGCGACGACGCCATCCTCTCGCCGGCCGCGCGCAAGCTGGCCGAAGAGAACGGCATCGACCCCAGCAGCATCGCCGGCACCGGCAAGGGTGGCCGCGTGACCAAGGAAGACGTGGTCGCCGCAGTCGAAGCCAAGAAGAACGCCCCGGCTGCGCAGGCGCCCAAGCCTGCCGCCGCTCCGGCCGCTGCCGCTCCGGTCTTCGCCGCTGGCGACCGCACCGAGAAGCGCGTGCCGATGACCCGCCTGCGCGCCAAGATTGCCGAGCGTCTGGTCGAGGCGCAGTCCTCCATGGCCATGCTGACCACCTTCAACGAAGTCGACATGACCGAAGTCATGGCGCTGCGCTCGAAGTACAAGGACCTGTTCGAGAAGTCCCACAACGGCGTGCGCCTGGGCTTCATGTCGTTCTTCGTCAAGGCCGCGACCGAAGCCCTGAAGCGCTTCCCGGCGGTCAACGCCTCGATCGACGGCAACGACATCGTCTACCACGGCTATGCCGACATCGGCGTCGCCGTGTCCAGCGACCGCGGTCTGGTGGTGCCGGTGCTGCGCAACGCCGAGCTGATGAGCCTGGCCGAGATCGAAAGCGGCATCGCCACCTTCGGCAAGAAGGCCAAAGACGGCAAGCTGTCGATCGAGGAGATGACCGGCGGTACCTTCACCATCACCAATGGCGGTACCTTTGGCTCGATGATGTCGACCCCGATCGTCAACCCGCCGCAAGCGGCCATCCTGGGGATGCACAACATCATCCAGCGTCCGATGGCGGTAAACGGTCAGGTGGTGATCCGCCCGATGATGTACCTGGCGCTGTCTTACGACCACCGCCTGATCGATGGTAAGGAAGCCGTGACCTTCCTGGTGACCATCAAGAACTTGCTGGAAGACCCGGCGCGTCTGCTGCTGGATATCTAAAAGCCAGTCTCTCCCACGGCGGCCCTGTTCACAGGGCCGTCCGGTTTATTCGAGAAGGAATACGTTATGACCCAGAAATTCGACGTGGTAGTCATCGGTGCCGGCCCTGGTGGCTACGTAGCGGCCATCAAAGCAGCGCAGCTCGGTCTGAAGACCGCCTGCATCGAGAAGTACCAGGACAAGGAGGGTAAGGTCGCCCTCGGCGGTACTTGCCTGAACGTCGGCTGCATCCCGTCCAAGGCGCTGCTGGACAGCTCCTGGAAGTACCACGAAGCCAAAGACGGCTTCGCCGTGCACGGCATCGAAGCCAAGGGCGTGACCATCGACGTCCCGGCCATGGTGGCGCGCAAGAACAGCATCATCAAGAACCTCACCGGTGGCGTCGCCGGCCTGTTCAAGGCCAACGGCGTGACCCTGCTCGAAGGCCACGGCAAGCTGCTGGCGAACAAGCAGGTCGAAGTCACCGACAAGGACGGCAAGACCCAGGTCATCGAAGCCGGCAACGTGATCCTGGCTTCCGGCTCGCGTCCGGTGGACATCCCGCCGGCCCCGGTCGATCAGGACGTGATCGTCGATTCCACCGGCGCCCTGGAGTTCCAGAGCGTACCGAAGAAGCTGGGCGTGATCGGCGCCGGCGTCATCGGCCTGGAGCTGGGTTCGGTGTGGTCGCGCCTGGGTGCGGAAGTCACTGTGATCGAGGCGCTGGACAAGTTCCTCCCGGCTGCCGACGAGCAGATCGCCAAGGAAGCCCTGAAGACCCTGACCAAGCAGGGCCTGCAGATTCGCCTGGGCGCCCGCGTGACCGCTTCGGAAGTGAAGAAGAAGCAGGTCACCGTGAGTTTCACCGATGCCGAAGGCGAGCAGAAGCTGACCTTCGACAAGCTGATCGTGGCCGTGGGCCGTCGCCCGGTGACCACCGATCTGCTGGCCGCCGACAGCGGCGTGACCCTGGACGAGCGTGGCTTCATCTATGTCGACGACCAGTGCGCCACCAGCGTGCCGGGCGTCTATGCCATCGGCGACGTGGTGCGTGGCGCGATGCTGGCGCACAAGGCCTCGGAAGAGGGTGTGATGGTTGCCGAGCGCATCGCCGGCCACAAGGCGCAGATGAACTACGACCTGATCCCGTCGGTGATCTACACCCACCCGGAAATCGCCTGGGTCGGCAAGACCGAGCAGCAGCTCAAGGCCGAAGGCGTTGCCGTCAACGTCGGCACCTTCCCGTTCGCCGCCAGCGGTCGTGCCATGGCCGCCAACGACACCGGCGGCCTGGTCAAGGTCATCGCCGATGCCAAGACCGACCGCGTGCTGGGCGTTCACGTGATCGGCCCGAGCGCCGCCGAGCTGGTCCAGCAGGGCGCCATCGGCATGGAATTCGGCACCAGCGCCGAAGACCTGGGCATGATGGTGTTCTCGCACCCGACGCTGTCCGAGGCGCTGCACGAAGCAGCCCTGGCGGTGAATGGCGGCGCCATTCACATCGCCAACCGCAAGAAGCGCTAAGCGTCACAAGTGGCCGGCCCGTCCGGCCACTCGAGTTGTTGTAAGCCGCTGCGGTAGGCGGGGCGTCGCGTAATCGCCTCATCGCCACGGCGGTGTTTGCAAGCAGAACCACGGCGGGTGGCCCGCGTCGAGTGCTTGGCACTCGCCGCGGAAAGCCCGGCGGACTGCTCCGGCAGTCACAGGTGGCGCGGTATCACAAGTACAGCGCCGAATGCGCAATACCTAAACGAAGACGGTAGACAAGCATGAATCTCCACGAGTATCAGGGTAAGCAGCTGTTCGCTGAATACGGCCTGCCCGTATCCAAGGGCTTCGCGGTAGACACCCCGGAAGAAGCCGCAGCAGCCTGCGAAAAAATCGGCGGCACCGAGTGGGTCGTCAAGGCTCAGGTCCACGCTGGCGGCCGCGGTAAAGCGGGCGGCGTCAAACTGGTGAAGAGCAAGGAAGACGCCAAGGCCTTCGCCGCCAACTGGCTGGGCAAGCGTCTGGTGACCTACCAGACCGACGCCAACGGTCAGCCGGTCAGCAAAATCCTGGTCGAATCCTGCACCGACATCGCCAAGGAACTGTACCTGGGCGCGGTAGTGGACCGCTCCAGCCGTCGCATCGTGTTCATGGCTTCCACCGAAGGTGGCGTGGACATCGAGAAAGTGGCCCACGAAACCCCTGAGAAGATCCTCAAGGCCACCGTCGATCCGCTGGTTGGCGCTCAGCCGTACCAGGGTCGCGAGCTGGCTTTCCAGCTGGGTCTGGAAGGCAAGCAGGTCGCTCAGTTCGCCAAGATCTTCGTAGGTCTGGCCAAGCTGTTCAAAGATCACGATCTGGCTCTGCTGGAAGTCAACCCGCTGGTCATCAAGGCCGACGGCGACCTGCACTGCCTGGACGCGAAGATCAACATCGACGCTAACGCCATGTACCGTCAGCCGAAGCTGAAGACCTTCCACGACCCGTCGCAAGACGATCCTCGTGAAGCCCACGCTGCCAGCTTCGAGCTGAACTACGTGGCCCTGGAAGGCAACATCGGCTGCATGGTCAACGGTGCCGGTCTGGCCATGGGTACCATGGACATCGTCAACCTGCACGGCGGCAAGCCAGCCAACTTCCTCGACGTAGGTGGCGGCGCAACCAAAGAGCGCGTGACCGAAGCCTTCAAGATCATCCTGTCCGACAGCAACGTCGCTGCCGTTCTGGTGAACATCTTCGGCGGCATCGTTCGTTGCGACATGATTGCCGAAGGCATCATCGGCGCCGTGAAAGAAGTCGGCGTGAAAATCCCGGTGGTCGTCCGCCTGGAAGGTAACAACGCTGAGCTGGGCGCCAAGGTCCTGGCTGAAAGCGGCCTGAACATCATCGCGGCAACCAGCCTGACCGACGCTGCTCAGCAAGTCGTCAAAGCTGCGGAGGGCAAGTAATGAGCGTCCTGATCAATAAAGACACCAAAGTCATCTGCCAGGGCTTCACCGGCTCGCAGGGTACTTTCCACTCCGAACAAGCCATCGCCTACGGCACCCAGATGGTTGGCGGCGTGACTCCGGGCAAAGGCGGCACTACCCACCTGGGCCTGCCGGTGTTCAACACTGTCAAAGAAGCTGTCGAAGCCACCGGCGCCGACGCTTCGGTCATCTACGTTCCGGCTCCGTTCTGCAAGGACTCGATCCTGGAAGCTGCATTCGGCGGCATCAAGCTGATCGTCTGCATCACCGAAGGCATTCCTACCCTGGACATGCTGGACGCCAAGGTCATCTGCGACGAGCTGGGCGTTCGCCTGATCGGCCCGAACTGCCCGGGCGTGATCACTCCCGGCGAGTGCAAGATCGGCATCATGCCGGGTCACATCCACCTGCCAGGCAAGGTCGGCATCGTGTCGCGTTCCGGCACCCTGACCTATGAAGCCGTGAAGCAGACCACCGACGCCGGCTTCGGCCAGTCCACCTGCGTGGGCATCGGCGGCGACCCCATCCCGGGCTCCAACTTCATCGATATCCTGAAACTGTTCCAGGAAGATCCGAAGACCGAAGCGATCGTCATGATCGGTGAGATCGGCGGTTCGGCTGAAGAAGAAGCGGCTGCCTTCATCAAGGCCAACGTCACCAAGCCTGTAGTTTCCTACATCGCTGGTGTCACCGCTCCGCCCGGCAAGCGCATGGGCCATGCTGGCGCCATCATCTCCGGCGGCAAGGGCACTGCAGACGAGAAATTCGCTGCGCTGCAGGACGCTGGCGTGAAGACCGTGCGCTCCCTGGCCGACATCGGCAAGGCCCTGGCCGAGCTGACCGGTTGGGAAGTCAAGAAGGCCTAAGCCTTCGTTGACTGCTCGCAAAAAGGCCACCTTCGGGTGGCCTTTTTGTTTGGGCCTGTTCCTGGTCCTGTCGATGTAGCGCAGGTTCGGGTAGGAGCGGATTTATCCGCGAAGCCCGCAGTGCGATCGCGAATAAAGCGGAACGCCGCCCCTTCGCTCCTGCAGGAAGGCAGGCGGGGCAGGGCAGTTGTCGCTGGCGCCGTGCAACTGTCGGGCATGCGACAGCGAGTTACGCCAGTTCGACAGCTCGTCCGGCAACTGTGCTGCTATCGAGCAAATTTCGTTAGTATCGCAACTATCCGGTGTCCGTGGCGCCACAAGCGCCTGGCGATGCCTGCAGTGGTTCGAGCCAAACGCTCGGGCGACGTTTCCCCGATCCCTGAAGGAAACCTCCGCAACTCTTCGATTTCCTGCTTGTGGTATTCCCCTCTATGACTCGTTTGCAAGGCTCGGACCTCCTGGCCCTCGGCTTCATGACATTCGCGCTGTTTCTCGGCGCCGGCAACATCATCTTTCCGCCCAGCGCCGGTCTGGCGGCGGGCGAGAACCTGCTGCCGGCGGCGCTGGGCTTTCTGCTCACCGGCGTCGGCCTGCCGCTGCTCACCGTGGTCGCCCTGGCCCGCGTCGGCGGCGGCATGGAGCGCCTGACCGCGCCCATCGGCAAGCTCGCCGGCGCCATTCTGGCGGTGGCGGTGTACCTGGCCATCGGCCCGCTGTTCGCCACTCCGCGCACCGCCGTGGTGTCCTTCGAGATGGGTGTGGCGCCCTTCACCGGCAACGAGGGCTTGCCGCTGCTGCTCTATACCCTGGCCTATTTCGCCGCGGTGCTGTTCCTCTCGCTCAACCCCGGGCAACTGGTCGACCGCATCGGCAAGTACATCACCCCGGTGCTGCTGGCGGCATTGCTGGTGCTGGGCGGCGCGGCACTGTTCGCGCCGGCCGGCGAGATCGGCGCGGTGGCCGACAGTTACCGCGAGGCGCCGCTGGTGCAGGGCTTCCTGCAGGGCTACCTGACCATGGATACCCTCGGCGCGCTGGTGTTCGGCATCGTCATCGCCAGTGCCATCCGCGACCGCGGCGTCAGCGACGCCGGCCTGATCACCCGCTACTCGGTGATTGCCGGGGTGATCGCCGCCATCGGCCTGTCGCTGGTCTATCTGGCGCTGTTCTACCTCGGCGCCACCAGCCAGGGTATTGCCGGCGACGCGCAGAACGGCGTGCAGGTACTGACCACCTATGTGCAGCACACCTTCGGTACCACCGGCAGCCTGCTGCTGGCGGTGGTCATCACCCTGGCCTGCCTGACCACTGCGGTGGGGCTGCTGACCGCCTGCGGCGAGTTCTTCAGCAACCTGCTGCCGGTGTCCTACCGCAGCGTGGTGATCGTCTTCGGCCTGTTCAGCCTGGGCGTGGCCAACCAGGGCCTGACCCAGCTGATCAGCGTCTCGGTGCCGGTGCTGGTGGGCCTGTATCCGCTGGCCATCGTGCTGGTGGCGCTGAGTCTGGCCAATCGCCTGTGGCTCTCGCAGCCTCTGGTGTTCGTGCCGGTGATGGCGGTTACCCTGGTGTTCGGCGTGGCCGACGGCATCGCCGCGGCGGGCTGGGGTGAGCAGGTGCCGGCCTGGTTTGGCCAACTGCCGCTGGCCGATCAGAGCCTGGGCTGGCTGTTGCCGGTGCTGGTGACCCTGGTGCTGGTCGCGGCGCTCGACCGGTTGCTGGCCCTGCGCCAGCCGGCTGTGGCCTGAGTCGCCAGCGTCATGAGAGGCCGCCCACGAGGCGGCCTTTTTCTTCGGCAACCGCAGGGGCGCCCTGGCTATAATCGCCGCCAGTCCTACAAGGAGTTGGCATGCCCATCAGCGATCATTACTTGCCCCATCTACTGGCTGCGCTCTGGTTCGTCGTCTGCTGGGCCGGCTACACCCGCTATGCGCTGTGGAAGGGCCGCGCCACGCCCTGCCTGGCCAGCGTCCTGCACCTGTACCGGGAAGACTGGATGCGCCGCATGCTGCTGCGCGACAACCGCATCGCCGACGCCAACGTGATCGGCAACCTGGAGCGCAACGCCTCCTTCTTCGCCTCCAGCACCCTGATCATCCTCGCCGGTATCCTCACCGTGCTCGGCGCCTCCGACCGCGCGGTGTCGCTGCTGGCCGACCTGCCGTTCGTGCAACCGGCCAGCCGCGAGCTGTCGGAGGTCAAGCTGCTGGGCCTGGGGGTGGTGTTCGTCTACGCCTTCTTCACCTTCAGCTGGTGCATGCGCCAGTACAACTTCGCCGCGGTGCTGGTCGGTTCGGCGCCCATGGTCGGCGAGCGGCACGTCACCGAGCAGGAGCGCAAGGCCTTCGCCGAGCGCACCGCGCGGGTCATCTCGATGGCCGCCAACCAGTTCAACCAGGGCCTGCGCGCCTACTATTTCGGCATGGCGACCCTGGCCTGGTTCATCAATCCCTGGTTCTTTATGCTGGTCAGCGCCGGCGTGGTGCTGGTGCTGTATCGCCGCGAATTCCACTCGGATGTGCTGGAAGTGATGGTCTACACCCCAACGCCGGCCGCCGAAGTGGCCAAGGAGAAGAGCGAATGAGTCTGCCGTTCTGGTGCGTGTTCATCAGCGCCCTGCTGATCTTCATCGCCAAGGCCCCGGTGGCCAAGGCGATGGCCGAGGAGGGCGGCGGGCGCTACGACAACCGCCATCCGCGTGCCCAGCAAAACCGCCTGACGGGCTTCGGCGCCCGCGCCCTGGCCGCCCACCAGAACAGCTTCGAGGCCTTCCCGCTGTTCGCCGCCGGCGTGCTGATGGCCCACGTCACCCAGACCTACGGGGTGCTGGTGGATGTGCTGGCGGTGACCTTCGTGGTCAGTCGGGTGCTGTACCTGCTGTGCTACTGGTACGACCTGCACTGGCAGCGCAGTCTGGTCTGGGTGGTTGGCTTGCTGTGCAGTCTGTTGTTGATGCTCAGCCCGGCGCTGTAAACGAAAAAGGCCCGCGATTGCGGGCCTTCTCGTTGCTCGGGCCTTACTGGCCTTCGACGGCGTCCTTGGCTTCGTCGCCGGCCTCTTCGATGGCATCGGCGGCGTCTTCGGCGGCGTCCTCAATTTTTTCGCCGGTGGTCGGCTCGGTGCCCATCACTTCGTCGGCTTTCTGTTCGATGGCGTCACCGGTTTCCTTGGCGGCGTCGCCCAGGTTCTCCATGGCTTCGGAGACTGACTCCTTGGCCGACTCCATCTTGTCTTCCGGGGTCTTCTCGCAGGCGGCGAGACCCAGGGTAGCGGCAAGCAGCAGGGCATAAGTCAGAGGTTTGTTCACGGTCGGCACTCCATGTGTGGAAGTTATAGTCGGCTGGGGTGATCCCATGCGCACCCCGTTGGAGCGAGCGGATGCGCTTAAGTTCCCGGTACGTCTCGCCGGCCTTGGCCGGGCAGGGCCGCGAGGCGTTATCATGCGCGGCCTTTTCCCATGAAGCAGTAGGGTCGTAGTGATGAGCGAGCAGTCGATTCAGGCGCGGGCACAGCGGTTTCTCGCCGCCTTGCGTCATTGTCAGGTGCTGGGCATGTGCGTGGAGGCGGCCGATAGCCGGGGCCTGACCCTGCGTCTGCCGTACAGCGCGCATATAGTCGGCAACCCGGACAGCGGCGTGATTCACGGCGGCGCCATCACCACGCTGATGGACACCACCTGCGGCATCTCCACCGTCTGCGTGCTGCCGGAATTCGAGATCTGCCCGACCCTGGACCTGCGCATCGACTACATGCACCCGGCAGAGCCCGGCAAGGACGTGTTCGGTTTCGCCGAGTGCTACCGGGTCACCCCCAACGTCATCTTCACCCGCGGCTACGCCTACCAGGACGATCCCGAGCAGCCCATCGCCCATGTGGTCGGCGCCTTTATGCGTATGGGCAAGGCCGTGCAGGGCGGCGCTGAGCTGAAGCAGGGCATCGAACAGGGTGGCGCGGCATGAGCGAGCTGAACCTGGAGCAACTGGTGGCGCGCGCCCACCAGCAGAACGACTACGACCCGTTGATCAAGCTGATCCCCTACGCCAAGCTGCTCGGCATCGAATGCCTGCGCCTGGGCGACGATATGGTCTTTCGCCTGCCGGCCAACCGCGACTGCATCGGCAACCCGGTGCTGCCGGCGCTGCATGGCGGGGTGATCGCCGGCTTCATGGAACATGCCGCCATGCTCCATCTGCTGATGTTCATGGGCATTCCACATTTGCCGAAAATCATCGACTTCTCGATAGATTACCTGCGCGCCGGTCATTATCGTGACACCTACGCGCAGTGCCAGGTCTGGCGCCAGGGCCGGCGGGTCGCCAACGTGGCGATCAGCGCCTGGCAGACCACCCAGACCGAGCCGATCGCCACCGCCCGCGCCCATTTCAAGGTCGACGAGCCTTAACGTAGCGGGGCGGTTCGGCAGCGCGCCGCACTAACGACAAGGAAACTGTGGATGGATGCGTTGCTGATAATCGGTGGCCTGCTGTTGATGCTGGCCGGTCTGGTCTGGCTGGTGATGCGGGCGTTCGGCACCAGCCTGCTGTGGGGCTGGGGCAGCCTGATCCCGCCGTTGACCCTGATCTACCTGCTGCGCCACTGGTCGCGGGCGCGCAGCGCCGTGGCGCTGATCGGCCTGGGCGTGATTCCCCTGGTGGTCGGCCTGACCCTGCTGGCGGCCAAGGATGCCGAGCGCCTGGCGGCGATCATGCGCCTGGACTGGCTCAAGCCCGAGGTGCAGGCGCCGGCCGAGCTGGCCATCGAGCTCAGCGGCGAGCTCAACGGCCAGCCGTTCCGCCCGCAGCAGGGCGAGCTGATCGACGGCGTGCTGAGCCTGCGCGAGGGCCTGGATTTCTTCGCCCAGCGCGAGCTGAACATCCGCCTGCCCCAGCCGGTCAGCGGCGCGCTGCGCCTCGACGTGCTGCCGCAGGACGGCGGCAACCTGCCGGAGGTGGAACTGAGCTGGCTGCTGCCGGAGCAGGACCTGCCCGAGGCGCGGCGCCTGAGCCGCGGCTATACCCTGCACCTGGATCTGCAGCCGCAGGCGCCGAACCGTCTGGTCGGCGATTTCCACCTGGTGCTGCCGCCGCGTTTCAAGACCAGCCTGAGCGGCCGCGTGGAGCTGTACAGCGACCGCCTGCGTTATGAGGACGGCGAAGTCGACCGCCGTTTCGACTCGCGCGACACCATCGCCCATGTGCTGCACGACTACCTGCAGCGGCGCTTCGCCAGCCGCGACGTGCGCGAGCTGAAACTGCCGCCCTTTACCTTCGACGGCGACGAGCTGGAGTTGTCGGTCGAAGCCTTGATCGACGGGCGCGCCGAGCGCCTGCCGATCCGCCTGAGCAAGCGCGACCAGCAGGGTTGGGCGGTGCTCGGCGACCGCTTTCCGCCGTTGCCGACGCTGGCCGCGGCGCAGCCGGCCGCACAGCCCGAGGCGCAGCCTGTGGAGGAGCGCCTCAGCCGGCCGCTCGATCGCCGCCAGCGCTTCAGCCTAGCGCGCCTGCAGCGCAACCCCGAGCAGTACCGCAACCTCAGCATGCGCCTGAGCAAGGCCAGCGGCGGCACGGTGGAAGGGCGCTTCGTCGGCATCGATGCCGACGGCAGCATCCGCCTCAACCAGCAACTGGGTAGCGGCGCCGGCCAGGCCAGCTTCAGCTTCAAGCCGCAGGAGATCGGCCGCCTGCAGCTGCTCGAACCCTAAGCCCTTGAAATCCATCGAGCCGCCCCCATCTGCAGGACATCCGCCGCGCTAGCGGCTTAGTCCTGCATGTGGAGTTAGACGACCATGAGTGTGGAAACTCAAAAAGAAACCCTGGGCTTCCAGACCGAGGTGAAGCAGCTGCTGCACTTGATGATCCATTCCTTGTACTCGAACAAGGAAATCTTCCTGCGCGAGCTGATTTCCAACGCCTCCGACGCCGCCGACAAGCTGCGTTTCGAGGCGCTGGCCAAGCCCGAGCTGCTCGAAGGCGGCGATCCGCTGAAGATCCGCCTGTCGTTCGACAAGGATGCCAAGACCGTCACCCTCGAAGACAACGGCATCGGCATGAGCCGCGAGGACGTGATCGCGCACCTGGGCACCATCGCCAAGTCCGGCACTGCCGATTTCCTCAAGAACCTCTCCGGCGACCAGAAGAGGGACTCGCACCTGATCGGCCAGTTCGGCGTGGGCTTCTATTCGGCCTTTATCGTCGCCGACAAGGTGGACGTGTTCAGCCGCCGTGCAGGCAGCCCGGCTAGCGAGGGCGTGCACTGGTCGAGCAAGGGCGAGGGCGAGTTCGAGGTCGCCACGCTGGAGAAGGCCGAGCGCGGCACCCGCATCGTCCTGCACCTCAAAAGCGGCGAGGAAGAGTTCGCCGACGGCTGGCGCCTGCGCAATATCGTCAAGAAGTACTCCGACCATATCGCCCTGCCCATCGAGCTGCCGAAAGAACACCACGGCGAGGACCAGCCGGCCGAGGTCGAGTGGGAAACCGTCAACCGCGCCAGCGCGCTGTGGACCCGCCCGCGCAGCGAGGTCAAGGACGAGGAATACCAGGAGTTCTACAAGCACGTCGCCCACGACTTCGAGAACCCGCTCTCCTGGAGCCACAACAAGGTCGAGGGCAAGCTGGAATACAGCTCGCTGCTCTACGTGCCGGGCCGTGCGCCGTTCGACCTGTACCACCGCGAAGCGCCCAAGGGCCTCAAGCTCTACGTGCAGCGCGTGTTCATCATGGACCAGGCCGACGAGTTCCTGCCGCTGTACCTGCGCTTCATCAAGGGCGTGGTCGACTCCAACGACCTGTCGCTCAACGTCTCGCGCGAGATCCTGCAGAAGGATCCGGTGATCGACTCGATGAAGTCGGCGCTGACCAAGCGCGTGCTGGACATGCTGGAGAAGCTGGCCAAGGACAAGCCGGAGGACTACAAGACCTTCTGGAAGGCCTTCGGCCAGGTGCTCAAGGAAGGCCCGGCGGAAGACTTCGCCAACAAGGAGAAGATCGCCGGCCTGCTGCGTTTCGCCTCCACCGCAGGCGAGGGCGACGAGCAGTCGGTGTCCCTGGCCGACTACCTGGGCCGCGTCAAGGAAGGCCAGGACAAGCTCTACTACCTGACCGGCGAATCCTACGCGCAGATCAAGAACAGCCCGCACCTGGAGGTGTTCCGCAAGAAAGGCATCGAGGTGCTGCTGCTCACCGACCGCATCGACGAGTGGCTGATGAGCTACCTGACCGAGTTCGACGGCAAGCAGTTCGTCGACGTCGCCCGCGGCGATCTGGACCTGGGCAAGCTGGACTCGGAAGAGGACAAGCAGGCCCAGGAGGAGATCGCCAAGGCCAAGGAAGGGCTGATCGAGCGCCTGAAAGGCGCGCTGGGCGAGCAGGTCGCCGAGGTGCGCGTATCGCACCGCCTGACCGATTCGCCGGCGATCCTCGCCATCGGCGAGCAGGACCTGGGCCTGCAGATGCGCCAGATCCTCGAGGCCAGCGGGCAGAAGGTGCCGGAATCCAAGCCGATCTTCGAGTTCAACCCGAGCCATCCGCTGATCGAGCGCCTGGATGCCGAGGCCGACGAGGATCGCTTCGTCGACCTGTCGCACATCCTCTTCGACCAGGCCGCGCTGGCCGCCGGCGACAGCCTGAAGGACCCGGCCGCCTACGTGCAGCGCCTGAACAAGCTGCTGGTGGAGCTGTCCGCCTGACTGGCCAAGCAGTAGAAAAGCCCGCTTCGGCGGGCTTTTTTATGGTTCTGCGCATTTTTGCGCAAAGGGTAAGCGTGACAAACAAGCCAGTGCTGCAGCTTGCGCAAGCTCGCGCTCCGCTCCCGCAGGTCCTGCGGATCAAGGCACGCTAGACCGAGTTGCACGCGCTCTGACACGTCCTGTGTAAAACCCGTACGCCAGCGGCTTGGTCATCGCCGCTTGCAGGGCTATGTTTAGAGGCCAACCCTCGCGAAGGAAGGCCTCGCCATGCAGAAGAAGACACTGGTTCCCCTGTTGTGCGCCGCATTCGCCGGTCTTGCCGACGCGGCTGTCGTGACCAAGACGATTGCCTACGAGATCGAAGGTGAAGCCTTCGAAGGCGTGCTGGTATACGACGACTCGGTGACTACGCCGCGTCCGGGGCTGCTCGCCGTGCCCAACTGGATGGGAGTGAACGAGGACACCGTGGCCAAGGCCGCCCGTGCGGCGGGCGACAAGTACGTGGTATTTGTCGCCGACATGTACGGCAAATCGATTCGTCCGAGCAACGCCGAAGAAGCGGGGGCCGCGGCCACTGCCGTGCGTGCCGATCGCCCGCTGATGCGCAAGCGCGCCCAGGCGGCGGTCGAGGTGCTCAAGGCGCAGAGCGGCGGGGTGGCGCTGGATCTCGACAAGCTCGGCGCCATCGGCTTCTGCTTCGGTGGCGGCACGGTGCTGGAGCTCGCGCGTTCGGGCGCGCCGCTCAAGGGCTTCGTGTCCTTCCACGGCAACCTGGATACGCCCAACCCGAGTGATGCGAAGAACATCCAGGCGCCGGTGCTGGTGCTGCACGGCGCCGACGATCCGGCCGTGCCGCCGGCTCAGGTCGACGCCTTCATCGCCGAAATGAAGGCGGCCAAGACCGACTGGCAACTGGTCAGCTACGGGGGCGCGGTGCACTCGTTCACCAACCCCAAGGCCAACGTGCCGGGACGCAACGAATATCATCCGGTGGTGGCCGCGCGGGCCTTCAAGGCGATGAACGATCTGTTCGACGAGGTGTTCGCCGAGCAGTGACCGCGGGTTTACCACGCGTTGAACGAAAGGCTGCGCCCACTGGGCGCAGCCTTTTTTCATCTTACTTCGCGGGCAGTACGGCGATATCGATGATGCCGTCCGGCAGATCGGCCACCTCGCCCAGGGTGGTCGGCTTGCCGCTGGCCAGATCGAGCCGATGCAGGGTCTTGCCGGTCAGCACATAGGCGGTGTTGCCACCTTTGCCATCGCTGGCGATGTCCATGGCAGCCGCCTCGAGGCCATCGGCGACCTTGCCGACCACCTGCTGCACGCCGTCGTTCGGCGGGTTCTGCAGCATCAGGCCGGCGCTGGCCAGGTCGATGTTGTACAGCGCGGTGCTCTGCGTGCCGGCATAGGCGTTGGTGTAGGCGCCGGCGACCACCTTGGGCTGCTGGCCGGCGTAGGGGCCATCGGCGGCGTAGGCGAGCTTGCCGTCCACCGCCACTTCACCGGTGTCGACATTCACCCGCAGGCTGCTGCCGTCCGGGCCGAGCAGGCGCAGGCGGTCGGCCACCGGGTTGAAGTCGACCACCGCCTGGCCGCTGCCGGCCAGTGCGGTCTGCAGTTTCGCCGCGGCGCTGGCGACGCCGGTGGCGGCGTCCAGGGTGTAGAGCCGGTCGGCGCCGCTCAAGGCATAGAGCTGACCGCTGGCCGGACGCACATCCAGCCCGCGCAGGTCGCTGGCGCCGCTGACCGCCATGCTGCCGCTGACCTTGAGGCTGGCGACATCGACCTTGTACAGCGTGCCATCGGCGCTCAGCGCGAGCAGTTCGGTGGCGCTGGCGGCACTTGCGCCCAGGGTCAGCAGGCCGGCGGTGCAGAGGGTAGTGATGCGTTTCATGTGGGTTCCTCGTGAAGGTTTCAGCATCGAGACGAAAGCGGCTGGCCGGTTTCGCAGGTGCCTCGACGAAACACCTGTGAGCTATACCCGCGAGGAATGCAGCTGGATGTCGGCGGCGGAAATTTCTTTCAAGCGGCTTGCCGGCCGAGCGGCCGGCAAGTCCTATCAGTTGGCGCTGGCCAGCACGGCGCGGCCGATATAGAGCACCGGGCCACTGGGGCGGTCGTAGGGCGAGCCACCGGCCGGTTCCAGGGTCAGCTCGAACAGCTGGCCGGCCTGCACCGCGCCGATCTGTTCGGCTGGCAGGCGCAGCGGCTTGCCGGCTTCGACCAGGCCCAGCGAGCGCGGGCCTTCGGCCGGATCGAGCAGCGTCCAGAACTGCAGGGCGCGGCCTTCCGGCACCTGGTCGGCGACCAGCGGATCGAGCAGCAGCGTGCCATCGCTGCCGACCTGGATGACCCAGCCAGGCTTGGCCGCTTCGCCCGGTTGCTGCAGCACCACGGTGTAGCGTTCGCCTACGCTGTCCGGGCTGCGCAGGAGCGGCAGCAGCACGGCGAGCAGCAGCGCAACGGCCAGCGCAGCAGCGGTCAGGCGCCAGGCCAGCAGGCTATTCCACCAGTTGGCCAGCGCGCTCGGGTGCGCCTCGTCCTGCAGGCCCAGGCTGCGGCGGATACGCATCCAGAGTGCCGGGGAGGGGGCCTGTGCCGGCAACCGGTCGCTCAGTTCGAGAAAGTGGCGCTCCCACTCCAGGGCCATGCGCGCGGCGTCTTCGTCGCGCTCCAGCAGTTGGCGCACCTCGTCGGCCTCGGCGCCGTCGAGCAGGCCGAGCAGGTACTCGCCGATCAGGGCGCGACGTTCTTCGAGGTCATGCGGAATCATGCTTGCAGACACTCCTGCAGCGCGCGCAGGCCGGCGCGGATACGGCCCTTGATGGTGCCCAGCGGTTTGCTCAGGCGGCTGGCGATCTGCTCGTGGCTCAGGCCACGGTAGAAGGCCAGCAGAATCGGATGGCGGCGCGGCGGCTCGAGGCGCTGCAGGCAGCTGCGCAGCAGGCGGCGCTCGCCTTCATCCAGCGCCAGTTGCTCGGCCTGCGGGCGCTCGTCCAGTAGCGTTTCGATGAAACCGTCGTCCATCTCGACGAGGCGCTTGCCGCTGCGCAGCGCGTTGAGCACGCGGTAGCGCAGGATGCTGTGCACCCAGGCGCGGCCGCTGCCGAGGCGCCGCTGGAAGCGCCCGGCATTGCGCCAGATCAGCACGAAGGCATCGTGCAGGCAATCCTCGGCTATATCGCGGCGGCCCAGCATGCTGATGGCCAGGCCGAGCAGTTGCCCGGCCTCCTGTCGATAGAGCGTCTGGAAGGCGCGCTCGTCGCCGCGCGCGCAGGCTTCCAGGGTGCTGTCGTAGTCGAAGTCGCGATCCGCCATGGGTCATCCGTTGGCCTGGGTCAGTCCGCCCGCAGCTTATACCCGCCGGCGGCGTCCGCGGATCACGCGAGTGCAACAAAAAGCTGCTCAGCGCGGCAGTTCGATGCGTGTGGTCTCGCCGGTCACCTGCGGCCAGTCGCCCGCGGCCCAGCGCTGACGCGCCTGGTCGATCAGCTCCGGGGTGCTGGCGACGAAGTTCCAGTTCATTCGCCGCGGCCCCAGCGGTTCACCGCCGATCAGCGCCAGGTGGCATTCGCTGCAGGCGCTGAGGGTCGGGCTGGCGCCTTCCTCCAGCACGGCCAGGGCGTGAAGGGGCAGGGCCGTGCCGTCCAGGTCGGCTTCGCCGTCGATCAGGTACAGCGCCCGCTCGCGGTGCTCGGCCGTTAGCGCCAGGCTGGCGCCGGCGGCCAGCTTGAGCTCGGCGTAGAGGGTCGGCGAACGCACCGGCACCGGCGACTCGAGGCAGAAGCCGTTGCCGGCGATCAGGGTGATCTGCACGCCCAGGCTGTCGCTGCGCGGCAGCGTGCTGGCCGGGTGATGGCTGTAGGCCGGCTCGCCGTTCTCCTCGGCTGTCGGCAGCGCCAGCCACACCTGCAGGCCGTGCAGGCGCTTGGCCTGCCCGAGCAGCTGCGGCGGGGTGCGCTCGACGTGGGCGACGCCGCGCCCGGCGCTCATCCAACTGACGTCGCCGGGGCCGACCAGCTGATCCGAACCGAGGCTGTCCTTGTGCTGCAGCTGGCCCTCGAACAGGTAGGTGAGGGTGGACAGGCCGATATGCGGGTGCTGGGCGATGTCCATGCCGCTGCCGGCCGGGTAGGGCTGCGCCAGCATATGGTCGAAGAACACGAAGGGGCCGACGCTGCGGCACTGCGCCGAGGGCAGCGGGCGCAGGATCGGCTGGCCGGCGATATCCTCGGCGCGCGGGCGGATCAGCAGCAGGTCGCTCATGGCCGTGCTCCGCTCAGGCGGGTGTCGACCTGGATGTCGGCGCCGGTCATCAGCTTGTGCACCGGGCACTTGTCGGCGATGCGCAGCAGTTGCTGGCGTTGGCTGTCATCCAGCGCGCCGCGCAATTCCAGCTCCACCGCCAGGCGGTAACGCCCCTGGCGCTCCTCGCTGTCGTCGCGCTCCACCTTCACCTCCAGCCCCTCCAGCGGCAAGCCGCGCTGACGGGCGTAGAGCATCAGGGTCAGGGCCTTACAGGCGCCGAGGGCGGCGTCGAACAGGTCGTGCGGCTCCGGCCCGGCGCCGTCGCCGCCCAGCTCAGCCGGTACGTCGCTGTCGAGTCGATGCGGGCCGATGTCGATGTGATGCAACAGGCCTGTGGCGGTGCTTACGCGGATCATGGCGGGTGTCCCGGGCGAGTGATGGTGCTGCCAGCCTAGCCCAGGCCGAGCCGATCAGACCAGCGCCGACAGCCGCACGTCGGCGCCCAGCACGCGCAGCAGACGGCCCTGAGCGTCGAGGATGGGCACCGAGACGGTGAAGCAGAAGGCGTCGGTGGCCGAGGAGCGGTAGACCTGGGTGATATGGCTGCGCAGGCCGTCGGCGGCGGCGCGGAACCAGGGCCGCTGGCTCCAGTCGCGGCCGCGGCAGCTGGCGCTGTCGTGGTGCGGCACGTCGGCGGCGAAGACGTTCTCCGACAGCTGCACGCCGCGGCTGTCGACCAGATAGAACAGCTCGAAGCGGCTGTCGCGGGCCAGGGTTTCGCGCAGCAGGCGCTCGGCGGCGAGCGGCTCGCCAGCCAGCTCCGGTTCGCTGGCCAGGCGCTCGACGCTGGCGCGCACCGCGCTGTGGATCTCCAGGCGGAAATCGCCGAGCCCGGCCAGCAGGCGGTCGCCGTCCTCGCGCACCGCCTGGCTGTGATGCAGCACCTGGCCGGCCTTGCCGAGCAGCTCGCCGGCGACCTGGGCGATGGCCTGCACGTCGCCGTTGATCGAGCGCAGCGCCTGGCCGATCTGCTCGGTGCCGGCGGCGATCTGGCCGACCTGGGCGTCCAGGCGATCCATGGCCTGGCGCGTGCTGTCCAGCCCGTTGCCGACTTCGCGCATGCCGTCGCGGCCGTCGGCCACCGCCTGGTGCATATGGCCGCCGGCGTCGCCGAGCTGGCGCATGCCGTCGCGAAAGCGCTCGATGATGCTGCTGACCTGGTCGGTGGCCGCGGTGGTATGCCCGGCCAGACGCCGCACCTCTTCGGCCACCACGGCGAAGCCGCGGCCGTGCTCGCCGGCGCGGGCGGCCTCGATGGCGGCGTTGAGCGCCAGCAGATTGGTCTGCTGGGAGATGCTGGCGATCACCCCGATGACCTTGCTCACCTCGTCCAACTGGCCGGCCAGTTGCTCGATCACCTGGCCCAGCTGCGCCTCGCTGGCGCCGATCGCCTCGACCTGGCGCAGCACTGTCTGACCGCTCTGCTGGCACTGGCGCAGGGTCGCCGAGACCTCGGCCGACAGCCGCGCCACCTCGCCGGCGCCCGGCACCAGTTCGGCGTCGAGGGTGGTGGTGACCTGTTCGCTGGCGCTGGCGATCAGCTCCGAGGACTGCGCCAGGGCCTGGCCGCTCTGCTCGTTGGCGGCGGCGATGCGCGCCAACTGCGGGGCATGGGCGGCGATGCCGACGGCGGCGCCGAGGCTGGCGCGGATGCGCTGCTGCAGGCCGGCGCTGAAGCCGTTGAGGCGCGCCATCCACTGCCGATGCTCGGGCAGGCGGGTGGTCAGGTCGTGGTGCTGGAACAGGGCGTCGAGGGCGGCTTCGTCCTGAGCCTGGCGGTTCGGTTTGCGCAGCAACTGCAGCATGGTCAGTCCCCTTGATGGTCTGCAGAAGGCGTTGCAAGCCAAGTGCCAGCATCGGCGCGGCACCGCGCCCTGGCGGCGCGCGCCAGGCGCCCGGGGCGAGACTGGCGCGCTGCCGGGCGCTGCTGCACCAGCGCGGTGCGGCGAACTCGCGGGGCCGGCCTGGGGTCTATGCTGCTCGAACCTGTCAGGAGGACGCGTCTTGCCCATTTTCCGTGTTATCGCGCTGGCGCTCGCCGGCCTGCTCGCCTGCAATGCCCAGGCGCGCGACTACCGCTACAGCGACGCCCATCTGCACTACGTGGATTTCTTCCAGGAAAGCGCCGGGATGGACGAGCTGCTGGAACAGATGGCCGCCAACGGCATCGACCACGTGATGCTGTCCGGCATCCCGGTGGCGAAGAAATGGGACGAGGACGAGCCCAAGCGGCCGCGCTACTACGCCGGCGACGATGCCAATGCCTACTGGTACAGCGCCACCGACGTGTTCGTCGCCGCCGCCTACAAGCGCCTGCCGGCCGAGCAGCGCCAGCGCTTCCATCCCTTCCTGTCCGGCTTCAACCCCAACGACAAGAACGCCGACGCCCATATCCGCCGCATGCTCGAGCTGGACCCCGGGCTGTGGCAGGGCATCGGCGAGATCTTCACCCGCCACGACGACCTCACCGCGCTGATCCACGGCAGCGCCCCGCGGGCCAACAACGAGGCGCTGACGCGGGTCTTCCACCTGGCCGCCGAATATGACCTGCCGGTGATGCTGCACTCCAACATCACCTCCAAGCGCGAGCGCAACCCGCTCTACCTGCAGGAGATCGAAGACCCGCTGCGCAACCACCCGCACGTGCGCTTTATCTGGGCGCATGCCGGCACCAGCATGGAAATTCACCGGCATCAGGACAAGCTGGATTTCCTCCTGCCGACCCTCGAGCGCATGCTCGGCGAGTACCCCAATCTGTATATCGACCTGTCCTGGACCATGCTGCGCCCCTACTTGCTGGACGAGAACGGCAAGGCGGATGTGGACTGGGTGCACCTGGTCAGCAGCTATCCGCAGCGTTTCATGCTCGGCTCCGATGTGGTCGGCCGCTTCGCCAGCCTGGGCGAGTACATGAGGGGTTTCGATGCGTTCCTCGACGCCTTGCCGCCGGACGTGGCGCAGCAGGTGGCGCGCGACAACTTCCTCGCCGTGCTGCCGCGCAAGGTGCAGGCCGAGCTGAAGCGTTAGCGCGGCCGTCATCAGGCTGTCATCTGGGCGTCATAGGCTCGCGCCGATCTCAACAAGGAGCGCGACATGCACCCAATCCAAGTGGCCGCCGTGGCCGGTCTGTTCGCTTGCGCCGCCGCCGTTCAGGCCGAGGTGCGGGTGGAGGGGCCGGTGGAATACGGCATCTTCGCCAGCCAGTACCAGGACTTCGAGGCCGGCGAGCGGGTGCTGACCCGCAGCAACCAGGACATCCAGCGCACCGAGCAGGTGCCCGCCAAGCTCGGCACCAAGTTCGGCCTGCGCTACCGCCTGGTCGGCAAGCGCGAGGGCGACGAGCCGCTGACCTTGCTGTACTTCACCCCCGGCGTGGTCACCCCGGACGGCCAGCGCCACGACAAGTTCGAGGTACGCCAGCAACTGGTGGCCGGCGCGCCGCAGGACGTGATGGCCTTCGAGTTCAGCGAGCATCACGAAGTGGTGCCCGGCGAATGGCACTTCATGGTGTTCCAGGGCGACCGCAAGCTGGCCGAACAGCGCTTTCAGGTACGTTGATCCGCCGTCCCGGCCTATGCTGTGAAAGGAGCGGCGCAGGGCAGGGCGATGGCGGACGGGCAGCGGGTACTGGTGGTGGACGACGACGGCGAGGTGCGGCAGCTGCTGCAGGACTACCTCGGCGGTCACGGCTATGCGGTGCACGGCTGCGCCGACAGCGCGGCGCTGCGCCAGGCGCTGCAGGACGGCCTGCCGGACCTGGTCCTGCTCGACGTCGGCCTGCCCGGCGAGGACGGCCTGAGCCTGGCGCGCTTTCTGCGCGAGCGCCACGACCTGCCGGTGATCATGATTTCCGGCGCCGGCAGCCCGGTCGACCGCATCATCGGCCTGGAAGTGGGCGCCGACGACTACCTGGCCAAGCCCTTCGACCCGCGCGAGCTGCTGGCGCGGGTCAAGAGCGTGCTGCGCCGCTACCGGCATGCCGGCGAGGAGGCGCAAACCCCGGCCGACGGCCTGTGCCTCGGCCGTTTCCGCCTCGACCTGCAGCGCCGCCAGCTGCTCGACGAGCAGGGCGGCGAGATCGAGCTGACCGCCATGGAGTTCGACCTGCTGCAGGCTTTCGCCCAGCGCCCCAACCGGCCGCTGTCGCGCGACCAGCTGCTCAACCTGACGCAGAACCGCGACTGGAACCCCTTCGACCGCTCCATCGACATCCGCATCGCCCGCCTGCGGCGCAAGCTCGAGGACGACCCGGAGAAGCCGCAGATCATCCGCACCCTGCGCGGCGTCGGCTATATGCTGGTGACCCGCTGAACCGACGCAGCGCTAGCGGCTGCTCGCGGCCAAAGCCGCTGCGCAATGTTTCAATTGTTTCACTGCGCTTGCCGACGGCCAGTGGCGCCGCGCGCCTTCCTATACTGGCGCCATAGCCCCTGTGCGGAGGTTTGCCATGCACCCGCTCCCGGCCCTGGTGACCAGCGACCTCGACCACCCGCTGCGGCAGATCGTCGACAACAGCAGCGCGGTCATCTACATCAAGGACCTCGACGGCCGCTACCGCCTGGTCAATCCGGCCTTCGAACGCTTCTTCCAGCTCAGCGCCGCGCAGGTGCTCGGGCGCAACGACCACGAGCTGTTCCCCGTGCAGGTGGCCGACGCCCTGCGCAGCAACGACCTCAGCGTGGCCAGCCTCGGCCATTCGATCGAGTTCGAGGAGCAACTGGTGCTGCGCGAGCGCAGCTGGATCTACCTGTCGAGCAAGTTCCCGCTGTTCGACGAGGGCCACCGGGTCATCGCGGTGTGCGGCATCTCCACCGACATCAGCGAGCGCAAGCGGGTCGAGGAGGCCCTGCGCCACGTCGCCCTCGGCGTCTCGGCGGCCACCGGCGAGGCGGTGTTCGAGGCCATCGCCCGCTACCTGGCGCGCTCGCTGCAGGCCGATTTCGCCTTCGTCAGCCGCGTCTGCGATCCCGATGCCCGGCGCCTGAGCACCCTGGCGCTGTACTTCGACGGCCAACTGCTGCCCAACCTGACCTACAGCATCGCCGGCACGCCCTGCGAGGAGGTCTTTGGCCAGGCCTTCCACCTGGTCGAGTGCAACCTGGCGCACTGCTACCCGGGCGACGACAGCCTAAGCCACCTGGGCCTCGACAGCTACGCCGGCTACCCGCTGTTCGCCAGCGACGGCCGGCCGCTGGGGCTGATCGCCGTCGGCCATCGCCACGCGCTGCCCGAGCGCAGCCGGGTCGAGTCGGTGCTGCGAATCTTCTCGGTACGCGCCGCCGCCGAGCTGCAGCGGCTGGACGCCGAGGCCAGCTACCGGGCGATCTTCGAGGCCTCGGAAGACGCCATCTTCGTCCACCAACTGGACAGCGGCGCGTTGCTCGACATCAACCCGCGCGCCTGCGCCATGTATGGCTACAGCCACGCGCAGATGCTCAGCCTGCCGCTCGACGCCTTCTGCGCCGGCTATCCGCCCTACACCGGGGTCGAGGCCCTGGGCTGGCTGGCGCGGGCCCGCGATGAGGGCCCGCAGCGCTTCGAGTGGCACCGGCGCAACCGCGACGGCAGCCTGCACTGGGACGAGGTGTGCCTGAAACGGGCCAATATTGGCGGCGTCGAGCGCATCCTCGCCTTCACCCGCGAGATCAGCCAGCGCAAGGAGGCCGAGAGCGCGCTGCGCGCCAGCGAGCAGCAGTACCGCACCATAGTCGCCAGCGCCCTGGACTGCATCATCGGCATGGACGCCGAGGGCCGCGTGACCACCTTCAACCCGGCCGCCGAGCAGTGTTTCGGCTATCGCCGCGAGCAGGCGCTGGGCCGCGAGCTGGCCGAGCTGATCATCCCGCCGCCGCATCGCGCCGCCCATAACCAGGGCTTCCGCCGCTATCTGGCGACCGGTGAGGGCGCCTTCCTCGGGCGCCGGGTCGAGGTCCAGGCGATGCGCGCCGACGGCCAGGAATTTCCCGCCGAACTGGCCATCTCGGTAGTACAGGGCGCCCAGGGCAGCCAGTTCATCGGCTTTCTGCGCGACATCACCGAGCGTCGCCAGGCCGAGCAGCAGCGCGCCGATCTGGAGCAGCAGCTGCGCCAGGCCCAGCGCATGGAGGCCATCGGCCACCTGACCGGCGGCATCGCCCACGACTTCAACAACCTGCTGACCAGCATGCTCGGCTACACGGTGATGGCCGAGGAGCTGGCCGAGCGCCAGGGCGACGAACGCCTGAGCCACTACCTGACGCGGGTGCAGCACTCGGCGGAGAAGGCCCGCGACCTGATCCAGCAGATGCTCACCTTCAGCCGTGGCGGGCGCGGCCAGGCGCAGGCGGTGGCGCTCGACCAGTTGATCGGCGAGTTCCGCCAGCTGTTGCAGTCGACCCTGCCGAGCAGCATCGAGATCGACCTGCAGCTGGCCCAGGCGCTGCCGCCGGCGCGGGTCGACCCGCTGCAGTTGGAGCAGGTGCTGATGAATCTGTGCATCAATGCCCGCGACGCCATGGCCGGCAGCGGCCGCCTGCGCATCGAACTGCAGCGTGGCCTGCAGCCGCACGGTATCTGCGCCTCCTGCCAGCAGGCGTTTGCCGGCGACTACCTGGTGCTGCGGGTCAGCGACTCCGGGCCGGGCATCGCCGAGGCGGTGCAGCTGCACATGTTCGAGCCGTTCTTCAGCACCAAGGCGCCGGGGCAGGGCAGCGGCATGGGCCTGTCGATGGCCCACGGCATCGTCCACGAGTACGGCGGGCATATCCGCGTGCACAGCCGCCCGGGCCAGGGCAGCAGCTTCGAGATCTGCCTGCCGCCGCAGGGCGAGGCCGGCGCGCCGGCGGGCGAGGTGGCGGCGCCGCTGGCCGCCGCGCATGCCTGGCCGGCGCTGCGCGGGCGGGTGGCGGTGATCGACGACGAGCGCCTGGTCGGCGAGTTCGTCTGCGAACGGCTGGCCGGCTGGGGGCTGCACACGCGCCTGTGGTGCGATGCCGAGCAGGCCAGCGCGGAGCTGCTGGCCGATCCCTACGCCTGGGACCTGGCGATCATCGACCAGTGCATGCCGCGCCTGACCGGCCTGCAGCTGGCGCGGCGCCTGCTGGCCGCCCGCGCCGATCTGCCGATCGCCCTCTACACCGGCTTCAGCGAGCGCCTCGAGGAGGCCGAGGTGCTGTCCCAGGGCGTGCGCGCGCTGCTGCACAAACCGCTGGATCAGGGCCGCCTGCACGCCTGGCTGAGCGCCCAGCTGGCGGCTGAAACCCGCTGATACCCAAAGCATACAAAGGCGCAGCACGGCGCCATCGTGGCGATACAGGCGCGCGGCAAGCTGGCCTCAGGGCTCGGCAACAGCCTGCAGCCCTCAACTACCACGAGGCAGCACCCCATGAAACTCCCATTCTTCACCCCCGGGCGCATGCGCCCGACCCCGATCTCCGGCGAGGCGGCGCCGCGCCGGGATGGCGACGCGCACCGGCGCAAGGCGTGCGCCGCCGGCGACCGCATGCTGTGCATCTACCTGGCGCAGAACCCCGGACTGACCCGCCGCTACATGGAACTGAACTGATTGCCCAGACGAACATCAGTTGCGCGCCCGCGCAGCGAGGACTCCTCATGAAACGCCTTGCCATCTTTATCTACGGCCTTGCCTGCTACGCCCTGTTCCTGGGCACCTTTCTCTACGCCATGGCCTTCGTCGGCAACCTGCCGGCGGCGCCGCGCACCATCGACGGCGCACCGCTGTTGCCCCTGGCCGACGCCCTGGCGATCGACCTGTTGCTGCTGACCCTGTTCGCCGTGCAGCACAGTGTGATGGCGCGCCCGGCCTTCAAGGCCCTGTGGACGCGAATCGTCCCGGTAGCAGCGGAGCGCAGCACCTACGTGCTGTTTTCCAGCCTGGCGCTGATCGCCCTGTTCTACTTCTGGCAGCCGCTGGGCGGGACGATCTGGGAGATCGACAACCGCAGTGGGCGCCTGCTGCTCAACGCCGGTTTCGGCTTCGGCTGGGCGCTGGTGCTGTACAGCACCTTTCTGATCAACCATTTCGACCTGTTCGGCCTGCGCCAGGTGTGGCTGCAGCTGCTCGGCCGGCCCTACACCGCGCTGCCGTTCCAGACCCCGGGGGCCTATAAGCTGGTGCGTCATCCGCTGTACCTGGGCTGGTTCTTCGCCTTCTGGTGCACGCCGCAGATGAGCGCCACCCACCTGCTGTTCGCCCTGGCCACCAGCGCCTACATCCTGCTGGCCATCGTCTTCGAGGAGCGCGACCTGCTGCGGGCGTATCCGCAGTACCGCAGCTATCGTCAACGGGTGCCGATGCTGCTGCCGCGCTTGCGCGGCAAGCGCAAGGTGGAGGAGCTGGAGGAAGCGGCCTGAAGCATCCGCTCGTCAGCCGAAGGCGCCCCGCGGGGCGCCTTTTGCATGTGGCGCAGAAATATTTGGCGCGTCCCATCAAGCGCCCAAGGCACAAGCCGATACAAGGGAAATTAAGTAGTTAGCTGAATATCTTCAGACCTGCAGTCAGGAATGGCGGCGGGTTGCCGACAACAGGAGCACCATCATGTCGCTGCGTAATCTTGCCATCGCCCCGCGGGCGGCCCTGGGTTTTGGACTGGTGGCACTGCTGGTGCTGCTGCTCGGCGCCTTCTCTCTGCTGCAGATGGCGGAGATGCGCAAGCAGTCCACCGAGGTCGACGAAAACTGGCTGCCCAGCGTGCTGGCGCTGGCCGAGGTGAGTCAGGACGTGCTGCGCCTGCGCGCCATCACCCTGCGCCTGATGCTCAACCGCGAACCCGAGCAGGTGCAGAGCAACCTGCGCCTGGCCGAGGAGCTGCGCGCCATGCTCGCCAAGGCGCAAACGGCCTACGAGCAGCGCATCACCACCAGCGAGGAACGGCGCCTCTACGACGACTTCAAGCGGGCCGAGACGGCCTACCTGCAGGAACAGGGGCGGATAGTCGAAGCGGTGCGCGCCGGCGATTTCGATGCTGCGGTCGCGGTCGCCGGCGGCGTGCTCAACCAGCACGCCGACGCCATGGCACGCGGCCTGCGCGAGCTGTCCGCGCTCAACCAGCAGGGCGCGTCGGCGGCGGCGCAGCGCGCCGGCGAGGTGTTCGAGTCGGCGCGCGCCTGGGTCGTCGGCATGCTGCTGCTGGCGGCCCTGGCCACCGTGGCGCTGGCGCTGCTGCTGACTCGCAGCATCGTCGCGCCGCTGGCCGAGGCGGTGCGGGTGGCCGAGGTGGTGGCCTCGGGCGACCTGACCCAGTCGATCCAGGTGCTCGGCAACGACGAGCCGGCGCGCCTGCTGGCGGCGCTGAAAAGCATGCAGCAGAGCCTGCGCAGCACCATCCAGAGCATCGCCGACTCCTCCAACCAGTTGGCCTCGGCGTCCGAGGAACTGCACGCGGTCACCGAGGATTCGAGCCGCGGCCTGCACCAGCAGAACACCGAGATCGAACAGGCGGCCACCGCGGTCAACCAGATGACCGCCGCGGTGGAAGAGGTGGCGCGCAACGCGGTGAGCACCTCGGAGGCCTCGCGCGAGTCCAACCAGACCGCCCAGCAGGGGCGTGAGCAAGTGCGTCAGACCGTCAGCTCGATCAGCCAGCTGGCCGATGACGTGAACAGCACCTCCGGGCAGGTCGAGCAGCTGGCCGAGCGGGTGCGCGAGATCAGCAAGGTGCTCGACGTGATCCGCTCCATCGCCGAGCAGACCAACCTGCTGGCGCTCAACGCCGCCATCGAGGCCGCGCGGGCCGGCGACGCCGGGCGCGGTTTCGCCGTGGTCGCCGACGAGGTGCGCGCGCTGGCCCATCGCACTCAGCAGTCGACCCAGGAAATCGAGCAGATGATCGGCGGCATCCAGAGCGGCACCGACCAGGCCGTGGGCGCCATGCACAGCAGCAACGGCCGCGCCCGCTCCACCCTGGAGGTGGCGCAGGCCGCCGGCACGGCGCTGGAACAGATCGCCCAGGCGATTGCCGCGATCAACGAGCGCAACCTGGTGATCGCCAGCGCCTCGGAAGAGCAGGCGCAGGTGGCGCGCGAGGTGGATCGCAACCTGGTCAATATCCGCGACCTGTCGCTGCAGAGCTCGGCCGGCGCCAACCAGACCAGCGCCGCCAGCCAGGAGCTGTCGCGCCTGGCGGTGGAGCTCAACAACCTGGTGGCGCGCTTCAGGGTCTGAGGTCGGCTCCTGCAGCAGCCCTGATGCAGCAAACGAAAACGGCACCCGCAGGCGCCGTTCTTGTCAGTGCGAAGCGACTGTCACTTGCCGGCCCAGCGCTTGAGCACCAGGGTGGCGTTGGTGCCGCCGAAGCCGAAGCTGTTGCTCATCACGGTGTCGAGCTTGGCGTTCTCCAGGGTCTTGAGCTGGATCGGCAGGTCGGCCAGTTCCGGGTCGACTTCTTCGATGTTGGCCGAAGCGGCGATGAAGTTGCCTTCCATCATCAGCATGCAGTAGATCGCTTCCTGCACGCCGGCGGCGCCCAGGCTGTGGCCGGACAGGCTCTTGGTCGAGCTGATGGCCGGCGCCTTGTCGCCGAACACTTCGCGCACCGCGCGGCTCTCGGCGACGTCGCCGACCGGGGTGGAGGTGCCGTGGGTGTTGAGGTAGTCGATCGGCGTGTCGACGGTGGCCAGGGCCTGCTGCATGCAGCGCACCGCGCCTTCGCCGCTCGGCGCGACCATGTCGTAGCCGTCGCTGGTGGCACCGTAGCCGACGATTTCGGCGTAGATCTTCGCGCCGCGGGCCAGGGCGTGCTCCAGTTCCTCGACCACCACCATGCCGCCGCCGCCGGCGATGACGAAGCCGTCACGCTTGGCGTCGTAGGCGCGCGAGGCCTTGTCCGGGGTTTCGTTGTACTGGGTGGAGAGGGCGCCCATGGCGTCGAACAGGAAGCTCTGGCTCCAGTGTTCTTCTTCGCCGCCGCCGGCGAAGACCACGTCCTGCTTGCCCATCTGGATCTGTTCCATGGCATGGCCGATGCAGTGAGCACTGGTGGCGCAGGCCGAGGAGATCGAGTAGTTCACGCCCTTGATCTTGAACGGCGTGGCCAGGCAGGCGGAGACGGTGCTGCCCATGGTGCGCGGCACGCGGTACGGGCCGACGCGCTTGACGCCTTTCTCGCGCAGGATGTCGAGGGCTTCCATCTGGTTGAAGGTGGAGGCGCCGCCGGAACCGGCGATCAGGCCGGTGCGCGGGTTGGAGACCTGTTCCTCGCTGAGGCCGGCGTCCTTGATCGCCTGCTCCATGGACAGGTAGGCGAAGGCGGCGGCGTCGCCCATGAAACGGTAGACCTTGCGGTCGATCAGCTCTTCCAGGTTCAGGTCGACCGAACCGGAGACCTGGCTGCGCAGGCCCATCTCGGCGTAGGACGGGTTGAAACGGATGCCCGACTTGCCGGCACGCAGGCTGGCGGCTACGGCTTCTTTGTCAGTGCCCAGGCAGGAAACGATGCCCAGACCGGTGATCACTACACGACGCATGTGCAAGTCCTTCAGAAACTGTCGGTGGAGGTGAACAGGCCGACGCGCAGGCCTTCGGCGCTGTAGATCTCGCGTCCGTCGACGCTGACGCTACCGTCGGCGATGCCGAGGATCAGCGAGCGGCTGATGGTGCGCTTGATATGGATGTTGTAGGTGACCTTCTTCGCCGTCGGCAGCACCTGGCCGAAGAACTTCACTTCGCCCGAACCCAGGGCGCGGCCGCGGCCGGGATTGCCCTGCCAGCCAAGGTAGAAGCCGACCAACTGCCACATGGCGTCGAGACCGAGGCAGCCGGGCATTACCGGGTCGCCCTCGAAGTGGCAGCCGAAGAACCACAGGTCCGGATTGATGTCGAGCTCAGCGACGATTTCGCCCTTGCCGTGCTTGCCGCCGGTTTCGCTGATGTGAACGATGCGATCGATCATCAGCATGTTCGGGGCGGGCAGTTGCGCGTTCCCCGGGCCGAACAGTTCGCCGCGGCTGCAGGCGAGCAGGTCTTCCCGGGTGTAGGCGTTTTGTCTTGTCATGCGAGCTCCTCAATTGTCCCCACGCTTCTAAGGCTGGGCGAATCGTCCTGGCCGGCCACGCCTGGTGGGCGTCTGCCGGCAGCCTAGTCATAGACTGTTGCGTTGTGGTGAAAGTCACAGCGCGGTGAGTACAGTTGTACTCCGCTACCGCGGCCTTGTCACAGCCGCCGGCGTTTCTCCTTGTAACCCCGCCATCGCGCCGCTGCCACTCGCCTATGGTCGGGGTGGCAGCCAGCGCTGCAGGATGTGCTGCAAATCCGCGCGTTTGAAGGGCTTGGCCAGGTAGTCGTTCATCCCCGCGGCCAGGCAGGCCTCGCGGTCGCCCTGCAGGGCGTTGGCGGTCAGGGCGATGATCGGTATCTGCCGGCCTCTGGCCTGCTGGCGGATCTGCCGGGTGGCTTCGTAGCCGTCCATCAGCGGCAGCCGGCAATCCATCAGGATCGCCGCGTAATCGTGCTGGGCGAAGCTGTGCAGCGCCTGCTGGCCGTCGCCGACCAGGCTGACCCGGTAACCCAGGCTGCGCAGCATGGCTTCGATCACCGTCTGGTTGACCGGGTTGTCCTCCACCAGCAGCACCGACTGGCCGTCGCCGCCGCCCGGCTTGAGGCTCTCGCTGGCCTGTTCCTGTTCGCTGCGCTGGCGGAACGGCAGGGGAATCTCCAGGGTGAACACCGAGCCGGCGCCGACCTCGCTCTCGGCGCGCAGGGTGCCGCCCATGCGCTCGGCCAGGGTGCGCGCGATGGGCAGGCCGAGGCCGGTGCCGCCGTAGCGGCGGGAGATCGAGGTGTCGGCCTGCTGGAAGGCGTCGAACATGTGCTCCAGGCGCTCGGCGTCGATGCCGATGCCGCTGTCGTGCACCGCGCAGGTGAACCACAACACCTGCTCGTCCAGCGGTTGCCAGCGGGTTTCCACGCGGATGCCGCCATCTTCGGTGAACTTCAGCGCATTGCCGATCAGGTTGACCAGAATCTGCCGGATGCGCGTGGGGTCGCCGCGCATCTCCAGCTGCTCCAGCCCCGGCTGGCTGTCCAGTTGCAGCTGCAGGCCGCGCTGCTGGGCGCTGTGCTGGAACACCTGGATCGAGCCCTGCAGCAGCTCCGGCAGGTTGAAGGGGATTGCCTCCAGCTCCAGCGCGCCGCGTTCGATGCGGGAGAAGTCGAGGATGTCGTTGATCACCTTGAGCAGGTGCTCGGTGGATTCGGTGGCCAGCGCCGCGTACTCGGCCTGCTCATCGTTGAGGATGGTGGTCTCCAGTAGCTGCAGCATGCCCAGTACGCCGTTCATCGGCGTGCGCAGCTCGTGGCTCATCATCGCCAGGAAGTCGGACTTGGCGCGGTTGGCCTGCTCGGATTCCTCGCGCGCCTGGATCAGTTCGGCGATCGCCTGCTGCTGCTCGCGGCCGCTGCGATCCAGGGCGCTGGCGAGGTCGTTGATGTGCCGCGCCAGGTCGGTCAGCTCGTCGTTGCCGCGCTCGGCCAGCGCCGGGCGGTAGTCGCCGGCCTGGATGCGCTCCAGGGCCTGGCCCATGGCGCTCAGCGGCTGCGCCAGGCGGCGGGCCAGGCGGCGGGCGAGGAGGAAGGTCAGCAGCAGGGCCAGCAGCGACAGCACCCCGGCCTTGAACAGGATTTCCTGCTGGCGGGCGTTGAAGGTGTCGTTGGACATGCCCACCACCACCCGTCCCAGGTAGCCGTCGGCGAGCGCCTTGCCGCGCTGCACCGCACTGTGCGCGCCGGCTGGCGGGCGCTGCAGGCGGATCGGCGCCTGGAACACTTCCACCTGTGGCGTGCTGTGGCCCTGCTCCTTGGGTCGCTCGACGTAGACCAGGATGTTGTCGTCGCGGTCGCGCACCTCGGCGAAACGCACGTCCGGCGTGCTCAGGGTGGCGCGCAGCAGGTTTTCCAGGGTGCCCAGGTTGTCGTTGAGCACGCCGTACTCGCTGGCCGGCGCCAGCTGGTTGGCGATCAGCTGGCCGGTGTGGCCCTGCTCCTGGCGCAGGTCCTGCAGGCGGGTAAAGGTGAGAAAGCCGGTCAGCAGCAGGGTCAGCAGCAGGGCCGGGCCGACGCTGATCAGCTGGGTGCGCGTGTGGATGTTCCAGCCGCGGCGCTGGCTCATGGTCGTACTGTCCCTGTCGGAGTGCGGCGCTGCCGGCGGCTGTAGCGGGCAGGGCGGGGCAAGGGGCTGCCTGTGGGCACGGGTCGTCCTTGGCAAATTACGTCGAGCCGGCATGTTAACCGACCCGGCGCGCTTTGCCAGCGCCAGGCGCGCGCACTCTGCGCCATTTCGCGTTTGCCCGCCGGGGCCGATGCGGCGCGGCGAACTTTTGCCCTGGCCGGTCACTCGCGGCTCCGTATAATGCCTGCAGACCGCCATCGCGCATGGCCCCATTCGGAAGTGTTATGACAGAGCTTCAACCCATTGCCGTACTCGGCGGCGGCAGCTTCGGCACCGCCCTGGCCAATCTGCTGGCGGAGAACGGCCAGCGCGTCCTACAGTGGATGCGCGACCCCGAGCAGGCCGAGCAGATGCGCCGCAGCGGCGAGAATCCGCGCTACCTCAAGGGCGTCAAGCTGCACCCGGGCATCGAACCGACCAGCGACTTGAGCGGCGCCCTGCAGCAGGCCGAGCTGGTGCTGGTCGCGCTGCCTTCCAGCGCCCTGCGCGAAGCGCTGCAACCGGTGGCCGGATTGCTCGCCGGCAAGCTGCTGATCAGCACCACCAAGGGCATCGAGGCCAGGACCTTCAAGCTGATGAGCCAGATTCTCGAGGAAATCGCCCCCGACGCGCGCATCGGCGTGCTGTCCGGGCCGAACCTGGCCAAGGAAGTCGCCGAACACGCGCTGACCGCCACGGTGATCGCCAGCGAGGACGAAGCACTCTGTCTGCGCGTGCAGCAGGCCCTGCACGGTCGCACCTTCCGCGTCTACGCCAGCGCCGACCGCTTCGGCGTCGAGCTGGGCGGCGCGCTGAAGAACGTCTACGCCATCATGTCTGGCATGGCCGCGGCCCTCGGCATGGGCGAGAACACCAAGAGCATGCTGATCACCCGCGCCCTGGCCGAGATGACCCGCTTCGCCGTCAAGCTGGGCGCCAACCCCATGACCTTCCTCGGCCTGGCCGGGGTGGGCGACCTGATCGTCACCTGTTCGTCACCGAAAAGCCGCAACTATCAGGTCGGTTTCGCCCTCGGCGAAGGCCTCAGCCTGGAGGCGGCGGTGCAGCGCCTGGGCGAAGTCGCCGAAGGGGTCAATACTCTCAAGGTGCTCAAGGCGCGCGCCGAGGAGCTGGAGGTGTACATGCCGCTGGTCGCCGGGCTGCACGCCATCCTGTTCGAGGGGCGCACGCTGGCGCAGGTGATCGAGTTGCTGATGCGCGGCGAACCCAAGACCGACGTCGATTTCATTCCCACCGCGGGTTTCTGAGGAGCAAGTGATGAACGATGAAAAGCAGGAGCTGGAACGCGAGTCGATCCTGTTGCGCATTCTGTGGATGGTGATCTTCGTCATCGTCTGGCAACTGGCCGAGCTGCTGCTCGGCGCCGTGGTGCTGCTGCAGCTCGGCTACCGCCTGTTCTACGGTGCGCCCAACGCCAGCCTGCTGGGTTTCGGCGACAGCCTCAGCCAGTACCTGATGCAGATCGGCCGCTTCGGCACCTTCAACAGCGACGAGAAGCCCTGGCCGTTCGCCGACTGGCCGACCCCGCGCGCGGCGCAAGGCGAGGCCGCCCATAGCATCCCGCCGGCGCCGCACCCGGTGCGCGACGAGGAGCCCAAGCTGTGAGGCTGTGGCTGCTGCGTCACGGCCAGGCCGAGCCGCAGGCCGCCAGCGATGCCGCGCGCGAGCTGACCGCCCAGGGCCGCAAGGAGGTGCTGCAGGCCGCCGCGCAACTGGCCGGGCGGCCGCTCACGGCGATTCTCGCCAGCCCCTACGTGCGCGCCCAGCAGACCGCCGAACTGGTACGCGGCGCGCTGGGCTTCGCCGGCGCGGTGGGCACCGTGCCCTGGCTGACCCCGGACAGCGACCCGCGCGAGGTGCTCAAGTACCTCGACGAGCGCGAGGGCGCGGAAATGCTGCTGGTCAGCCACCAGCCGCTGATCGGCGCCCTCGGCGGCCTGCTGGTGCATGGCAACCGCCAGGAACCGCTGCCGATGCGCACCACCAGCCTGGCCGAGCTCGACGGCGATCTGCCGGCGGCCGGTCTGATGGAGCTGCTGGCGCTGATCCATCCGCATTGAGGGCTGCACCGACTCTCGTAGCCCGGATGCCATCCGGGAACCGTAGGCCCGCCCCCGGATGGCATCCGGGCTACGGCGTGCAACATTTCTTAACTTGCGCCGTCCTTGTCTGCGTGGAATAGTCGACCAAGCAAGTGCTTGGTTGACACCCATAAAAACAACAAGGAGGAAGCCCTGTGGCCGATGCGATCCGTCTGCCGCTCGAGCTGTTCTACGAGCGTGAAGCAAGGCACCCGAACAAACGCTACATGGTCCAGCCCCTCGGCGGCGGCCAGTTGCTGGAGCTGAGCTGGGCCGAGGTGGGCGAACAGGCGCGGCGCGCCGCCCACTGGTTGCGCAGCCGCGAACTGGCGCCGGGCAGCCGCATCGCCATCGTGTCGAAGAACTGCGCGCACTGGATAGTCGCCGACCTGGCGATCTGGATGGCCGGGCACGTCTCGGTGCCGCTGTACCCCAACCTCACCGCCGAGTCGATGCGCCAGGTGCTGGAGCATTCCGAAGCGGCGCTGGCCCTGATCGGCAAGCTCGATGACTGGCCGGCCATGGCGCCGGGGCTGCCCGCCGGGCTGCCGACCGTCAGCCTGCCGCTGCACCCGCCGGGCGAGTTCCACTACAGCTGGGACGACCTGCAGCGCTGCGCACCGATCCAGGACGATCCCAAGCCCGCGGCCAACCAGCTGGCCACCATCATCTATACCTCCGGCACCACCGGCACGCCCAAGGGGGTGATGCACCAGTTCGGCAATTTCGGCTTCGCCGCCAGCAATGCCATCGAGTTGTTCGGCGTCGGCGAGGACGACCGCCTGCTGTCCTACCTGCCGCTGTGTCACGTGGCCGAGCGCATGTTCGTCGAGCTGGCATCGATCTACGCCGGGCAGACGATCTTCTTCGCCGAGAGCCTGGACACCTTCCTCGACGACCTCAAGCGCGCACGGCCGACGGTGATGTTCGGCGTGCCGCGCATCTGGACCAAGTTCCAGATGGGCGTGTACGCCAAGATGCCGGCGCACAAGCTCGATCGCCTGCTGAAGCTGCCGCTGATCGGCCGCCTGGTCGGCAGGAAAGTGCTCGCCGGGCTCGGCCTGGACGCCGTGCGCTACGCGCTGTCCGGCGCCGCGCCGGTGCCCGAGGCGCTGCTGGGCTGGTATCGCCGCCTGGGCCTGGAAATCCAGGAGGTCTACGGCATGACCGAGAACTGCGGTTACTCCCACGTGTGCCGGCCAGGCAAGTTCAAGCAAGGCTGGATCGGCCAGAACAGCCCCGGCGTGGAGGTGCGCATCGCCGAGGACGGCGAGGTGCAGGTGCACAGCGGCGCCACCATGCAGGGCTACTACAAGGACCCGGCCAAGACCGCCGAGACCCTCACCGAAGACGGTTTCCTGCGCACCGGCGACAAGGGCGAGCAGGACGCTGAGGGCAACCTGCGCCTGACCGGGCGGATCAAGGAGATCTTCAAGACCAGCAAGGGCAAGTACGTGGCGCCGGCGCCCATCGAGATCCGTCTCGGCGAGCATTCGCGCATCGAGCAGGTCTGCGTGGTCGGCGACGGCCTGCCACAACCCCTGGCGCTCTGCGTATTGTCCGAGGCGGGCCGCCAGGAGGCTGCCAACGACAGCCGTGGCGCGCTGGAAAGCAGCCTCAAGGCGCTGCTCGAGGAGGTCAACCGGCGTCTCGACCAGCATGAGCGGCTGCAGGGGCTGGTGCTGGTCAAGGAGGTCTGGGCGGTGGAGAACGGTTTCCTCACGCCGACCCTGAAGATCAAGCGCAACGTGGTCGAGGGCGCCTACGGCGCGCGCTTCGCCGAGTGGCAGCAGCGCAGCGAAGCGGTGCTCTGGCACGAGTGAATGTGAGCGGGCCGGCGGCGTCGGCCCGGTTTCCCGACAGCATAAGGAATGCCCCATGAGCCTGTGGCGACAAGCCCCCGATCTCGATGCGCTCAACGCGACCCAGAAAAACACCATCGGCGAGCTGCTGGACATCCGCTTCGAGTCCTGCGACGAGCAGTCGCTCAGCGCCAGCATGGCGGTCGATGCGCGTACCCATCAACCCTACGGCCTGCTGCACGGCGGTGCCTCGGTGGTGCTGGCCGAGACCCTTGGCTCCATGGCCAGCTACCTGTGCATCGACAGCAGTCGCTTCTACTGCGTCGGCCTGGAGGTCAACGCCAACCACCTGCGCGGCCTGCGCGCAGGGCGCGTGCATGCCGTGGCGCGGCCGGTGCACCTGGGCCGAACCACCCACGTCTGGGACATCCGCCTGAGCGGCGACGACGGCAAGCCCAGCTGCATCTCGCGCCTGACCATGGCCATAGTGCCGTTGGGCGAGCAGCCGCCCAGGGTCTGAGCGGGCGCCGCCAATAGCCCTGACCATTGCGCCGCCATCAATGGCGGTTACGGTCGTTGCCGCGGCGGCGGGGCTGCCGGAAAATCGCCCGGTGTCCATTTCGCGAGCACCGCGCATGCCGCAGCCGATCTTCTTCGCCCACGCCAACGGTTTTCCCTCGGCCACCTACGCCAAGCTGTTCGCCGCCCTGGCGCCGGACTACCGGGTGCGCCACCTGCAGCAGCACGGCCACGATCCGCGCTTTCCGGTGGACGACAACTGGGCCAACCTGGTCGCCGAGCTGATCCATCACCTCGAAGGCGGCGACGAGCCGGTCTGGGGCGTCGGCCATTCCCTCGGCGGCGTGCTGCATTACCACGCCGCGTTGCTCAGGCCGGAGCTGTACCGCGGCGTGGTGATGCTCGATTCGCCGCTGCTGACCCTGGTCGACCGCATGCTGATCCGCGCCGCCAAGCGCTTCGGCTTTATCGACCGCATCACCCCGGCCGGGCGCACCCTGGGCCGGCGCGAGGCCTTCGCCGACCTGACCGAGGCGCGCGACTACTTCGCCGCCAAGAGCCTGTTCCGCCGCTTCGATCCCGACTGCCTGGACGCCTACGTGCGCCATGGCCTGCAGCCCGCGGGGCAGGGCCTGCGCCTGACGTTCGATCCGGCCACCGAGATCGGCATCTACCGCAGCGTGCCGCACACCGCGCCGGGGCGCCCGCAGCAGCTGGCGGTGCCGCTGGCCATGGTCCGCGGCCGCCACAGCCGAGTGGTGCTACCGCATCACGCCCGCCTGCTGCGGCGCATGCCGCGCGGCGAATACTTGAGCCTGCCCGGCGGCCATATGTTCCCCCTGGAGCGCCCGCAGGCCACCGCCGAGCTGCTGCGCCAGCTGTTCGTCCGCTGGGCCGGCCCGCTTGAGGAGTCCGCATGAGCGCCTGTTTCGAAGAAGTCCGCCTGAGCCTGCCGCATATCGAGTTGGCCGCCCATCTCTACGGCCCCGAGGACGGCGTGCCGGTGCTGGCCCTGCACGGCTGGCTGGACAACGCCGCCAGCTTCGCCCGCCTGGCGCCGAAGCTCGAGGGTCTGCGCATCGTCGCCCTGGATTTCGCCGGCCACGGCCATTCCGAACACCGCCCGGCGGGCGCCGGCTACGCCCTGTGGGATTACGCCTACGACGTGCTGCAGGTGGCCGAGCAGTTCGGTTGGCGGCGCTTTGCCATCCTCGGACACTCCATGGGCGCGATCAGCGCGGTGCTGCTGGCCGCCGCCATGCCCGAGCGCATCGCCCGCCTGGCGCTGATCGACGGCCTGGTGCCCTATACCGGCGAGGCCGACAGCGCACCGGCGAAACTCGGCGAGGCGTTGCGCGCCAAGCTCGCCCTGGATGGCAAGCGCAAGCCGGTGTACGCCGAGGTGGCGCGAGCCGTCGAGGCGCGCATGAAGGGCGTCGGTGCGGTCAGCCGCGAGGCCGCCGAACTGCTCGCCCAACGCGGCCTGATGCCGGTGCCCGGCGGCTACACCTGGCGCACCGACAGCCGCCTGACCCTGGCCTCGCCCTTGCGCCTGAGCTGGGCCCATGCCCAGGCCTTCGTTCGCGCCCTGCAATGCCCGGTCAGCCTGGTGCTGGCCGAGCAGGGCATGATGCAGGCGCAGCCGGCGGTGCAGCAGCTGCTGCAGGGCCTGTCGTTCGAGCTGCACCGCCTGCCGGGCGGCCACCACCTGCACCTGGACGACGAGGCCGGCGCGCAACGTGTCGCGGATTGTTTCAATCCATTCTTGCGCTTGCCTTGACTTGCCGCCGGCTCATGGGGAAAGGTGTGGCGGTCTGCCATGGAGGATCGCATGATCGACCTGTATACCGCCGCCACCCCCAATGGGCACAAGGCATCCATCGCCCTGGAGGAACTCGGCCTGCCTTATCAGGTGCACGCCCTCAGTTTCGAGCGCAAGGAGCAGAAGGCCGCGGCCTTTCTGCGTATCAACCCTAACGGCCGCATCCCGGCCATCGTCGATCGCGACCATGACGACTTCGCCGTGTTCGAGTCCGGCGCCATCCTCATCTACCTCGCCGAGAAGACCGGGCAACTGCTGCCCAGCGACGCCAAGGGGCGCTCGCTCGCGCTGCAGTGGCTGATGTTCCAGATGGGCGGGGTCGGCCCGATGCAGGGCCAGGCCAATGTGTTCTTCCGCTATTTCCCACAGAAGCTGCAGGGCGCCATCGACCGCTACCAGCACGAGACCCGCCGCCTCTACGAGGTGCTCGACGCGCGCCTGGGCGAGGTCGAATACCTGGCCGGCGACTACAGCATCGCCGATATCGCCACCTTCCCCTGGGTGCGCGTGCACGACTGGGCCGGCGTCTCGCTCGACGGGCTGGCGCATCTGCAGCGCTGGCTGGACGCCATCGCGGCGCGCCCGGCGGTGCAGCGCGGCCTGCAGGTGCCGCAGCGCGAGGCCGACGAGGCGCGCCTGGTAAAAGCCGCGCAAGCGATGCTGATCCAATGAGGGCGCGTATGAAAGGTTTTGCCCTAGTGGCCGCACTGCTGGGCAGCGCCGTCGTGCTGGCTGCCGATCTGCCCGGCAGTCGCGACCTCGACAGCCTGCCGCGTTTCCCGGCGAGCAAGATCGTCGCCTTCGCCGAGAGCCCGCAGCTCGAACGCGTCTACCCGCAGGGCTCGATCCGCCGCATCAGCGGGCGCCTGCGCTACGAGCGGGAGATCCTGGTGCAGGGCCGGCACGCCGCGGTGACCTACGAACTGCCGCGCACCCACAGCGCCGACCAGGTATTTGCCAGCGCGCGCGAGGCCCTGCTGGAGCGGGGCGCCGAGCTGCTCTACTGGTGCCAGGGGCGCGAATGCGGCGCCAGCAGCCTGTGGGCCAATTCGGTGTTCGGCAACGCCACCCTGTACGGTTCCGACGACCAGCAGGCCTATGCGCTGCTGCGCCTGGCCGAGCCCAACCACGACAGCCTGCTGGCGCTGTACAGCATCACCCGCGGCAACCGCCGCGCCTACTTGCATGCCGAGCAGCTGGATGCCGAGGCGCCGCTGGGCGAGCTGCTGCCGACCCCGGCGACCCTGCTGCGCCAGCTGCGCAGCGACGGCCTGCTGCAACTGCCCGACGCAGCCCGGGCCGACAGCGCCTGGGCCGAGGTGCTGGCGCGCAGCCTCAACCTCGACAGCACCCTGCGCGTCAGCCTCTCCGGCAGCCAGGCGCAGGCCTGGCGCGAGGCGCTGATCGCCCAGCGCGTGCGCGAGGCGCGTCTGGAGCTCGGCGAGGGTGCCGGCGAAGCCCTGGCGGTGCGTCTATTGCGCTAAGCTGCGCGGCACAACCAGGCACATCCAGAGCGCCCTCCAGGGGCGCTCTGTCGTTGCAACGAAGGGAGTTTCGGGTCATGGCCACTAACGATCGTCTGCTGGTGCAGATTCTGCTGCTCGGCCTGCTGGCCGCCAGCCTCTGGGTATTGGCGCCGTTCTGGTCGGCGCTGTTCTGGGCCGCGGTGCTGGCCTTCGCCAGCTGGCCGCTGATGCGGCTGCTGACCCAGGCGCTGCAAGGGCGGCTGTCGCTGGCCGCGGGCATCCTCACCTGCGGCTGGGTGATCCTGGTAGCGGTGCCGCTGATCTGGCTGGGGTTCAACCTGGCCGATCACATCAAGGACGCCAACGCGCTGATCAAGGACCTGCAGGTCGAGGGCCTGCCGCCGCCGCCGAGCTGGCTGATCGGCCTGCCGCTGGTGGGCGAGCGCCTGGCCAATCTGTGGCTGACCATCGACCAGCAGGGCGCGGCCTTCTTCGCCACCCTGCGGCCCTACCTCGGCCAGGTCGGCAACTGGCTGCTGGCGCGCAGCGCCCAACTCGGCGGCGGCATGCTGGAGCTGGGCCTGAGCCTGGTGCTGGTGTTCTTCTTCTACCGCGACGGCCCGCGCCTGGCGGTGTTCGTCCACAGCCTGCTGGAACGGCTGATCGGCGAGCGCGCCGACCACTACCTGGAGCTGGTGGCCGGCACCGTGCAGCGGGTGGTCAACGGCGTGATCGGCACCGCCGCGGCCCAGGGCCTGCTGGCGCTGATCGGCTTCTGGATCGCCGGGGTGCCGGGGGCGCTGGTGCTGGGCATTCTCACCTTCGTCCTCAGCCTGGTGCCGATGGGCCCGCCGCTGGTGTGGATACCGGCCACCGCCTGGCTGGTGTGGCAGGGCGAGTACGGCTTCGCCCTGTTCCTCGGCGTCTGGGGCATGTTCGTCATCAGCGGCGTGGACAATATCCTCAAGCCCTACCTGATCAGCCGCGGCGGCAACCTGCCGCTGGTGGTGGTGCTGCTCGGGGTGTTCGGCGGCATCCTCGCCTTCGGCTTTATGGGGCTGTTCCTCGGCCCGACCCTGCTGGCGGTGGCCTACAGCCTGCTCAGCGACTGGGTGGCGGAGAAGGCGCCGGACAACCAGGCGGCCCTCGACCGGCTGCCGCCGGACAAACCGGCATGAGACGTATCAACCGTTGAAACTAAGAACCTCTATCAAGAGACCAATGGCGGGTGCGCCGCGTTGTTGGCGGGGGGAGGCTGACCTAGGCTGAGGTTGGGGTGTCAAGAAAGAGGCACTTATGCGCAGTCTGTCGATTTCCCTCATCGTTTTCGCCGGTTTATTGGCGGTTGTATGGTGGTGGCAGCGGCCCCAACCGATGCCCGTGCAACTGATCGCGGTGGAGCGCGGCCCGGTGGAAACCCTGGTCGCCAATACCCGCGCCGGCACCCTGAAATCCTGTCGCCGCTCGCGGCTGTCGTTCAACGTCGGCGGCCAGGTCAGCGAGCTGCTGGTCGAGGAGGGCCAGCACGTCGAGCTTGGCCAGGTGCTTATGCGCCTGCGCCAGGACGACCGCCAGGCGCGGGTCGAGGAGGCCGGCGCGCGCCTCGAGGTGCGCCGCAGCGAACGCGAGCAGCTGTGCCGCAAGGCCGAGCTGTACCAGCGCGATCACCGCCGCCTGCAGCACCTGGGCGAACGCAAGCTGACCTCGCTCGAGCGCCTCGACCAGGCCGAGACCAAGGCGCGCCTGGCGCAACTGGCCTGCACCGCGCAGCAGGTGCAGATCCGCGAGGCCGAGGCCAACCTGACGCTGCAGCGCTCGCTGCTCGACCAGACCGTGCTGCGCGCGCCCTTCGCCGGGGTGGTGGCGCAGATCAACGGCGAGCTGGGCGAGTTCGTCACCCCCTCGCCGCCGGGCATTCCGACCCCGCCGGCGGTGGACCTGATCGACGACAGCTGCCTCTACGTCGATGCGCCGATCGACGAGGTGGACGCCGGCCGGGTGCGTATCGGCATGCCGGTGCGGATCAGCCTGGACGCCTTTCGCGGCCGCCATTTCCACGGCCAGGTCAGCCGCATCGCGCCCTTCGTGCGCGAGCTGGAGAAGCAGGCGCGCACCGTCGACGTCGAGGTGCGCTTCGCCCAGTTGCCGGTGGACGTGACCCTGCTGGCCGGCTACAGCGCCGACGTGGAAATCCTCCTGGAGCAGAGCGCCGGCAGCCTGCGCATCCCCACCGAGACCCTGCTGGAGGGGCGCCGGGTGCTGCGCTACGACCCGGCCACCGGCGTGTTGCGCGAGGTAGAGTTGAACACCGGGCTGGCCAACTGGCGCTGGACCGAGGTGCTGGGCGGCCTGCGCGAGGGCGAGCGGATTCTCGCCAGCCTCGACCGCGAGGGGCTCAAGGACGGCATCGCGGTGGTCTCGCGCAGCGCGGAAGCGCAGTGATGATCCGCCTGCAGGGGGTGACGCGCGGCTTCGCCAGCGGCGAGCAGCGGGTCGTCGGCCTGACGGCGCTGGATCTGCAGATCGCCGCCGGCGATTACCTGGCGGTGGTCGGCCCGTCCGGCTCGGGCAAGTCGACCCTGCTCAATATCCTCGGCCTGCTCGACGTGCCGGATGCCGGCGAATACTGGCTCAACAATGAGGCCACCGCGGCGCTCGACGAGCGTCGCCGCGCCGAGCTGCGCAGCCGCCATATCGGTTTCGTGTTCCAGGCCTACCACCTGATCCCACGGCTGGACGTGCTGGAAAACATCGAGCTGCCGATGCTCCTGGCCGGCATCGACCCCGCCGAGCGGCGCCGCCGCAGCCGCGAGCTGGCCGAGCGCCTCGGCCTCGGCCAGCGCCTGGGTCATCGCCCGGCCGAGCTGTCCGGCGGTCAGCGCCAGCGGGTGGCCATCGCCCGCGCCATGGTCATGCGCCCGGCACTGCTGCTGGCCGACGAACCCACCGGCAACCTCGACAGTCAGGCCGGCGGCGAGGTGTTCGCCCTGCTCGAGGCGCTGAATGCCGAGGGCCAGACCCTGGTGGTGGTGACCCATGACCTGCAGCACGCGGCACGCGCACGGCGCCAGCTGTGGCTGCACGACGGCCAGGCGCGGCCGCCGCAACTGCGGGTGGCCTGATGCGCGCCGCCGACCTCTGCGCCCTGTGGCTCGGCGGGCTGCGCGGGCACCGTTCGCGCAGCGCCATGCTGTTGCTGGCCATCGCCATTGGCGTGTTCGCCGTGGTGCTGCTCAGCGGCCTGGGCGAGGGCGCCCGGCGCTTCGTCATCGGCGAGTTCGACCAGCTCGGCCGCCACCTGCTGATCGTGGTGCCGGGGCGCAACCAGACCACCGGCGGCATGCCACCGGTCACCGGCCTGGCGCCGCGCGAGCTGACCCTCGGCGATGCCCTGGCCATCGCCCGCCTGCCGCAGGTGCGGCGGGTGGCGCCGCAGCAGTCGGGGCGCGCCGAGGTGCGCGCCGGCAATCGCCACCGCGAGACGCTGATCGTCGGCACCGACCACCATTTCTTCGCCATGCGCGGTCTGCAACTGGCCCAGGGCCAGGCGCTGCCGGAACTGGCCGCGGGCCAGGGCGAGGCGGTCGGCGTGCTCGGCGCACGGCTGCGCCGCGAGCTGTTCGGCGACGCACCGGCGCTGGGCCAGTGGCTGCGCGCCGGCGACCGGCGGCTGCGGGTGATCGGCGTGCTGGCCGAACGCGGCGAGTCGCTGGGCATGGATTTCTCCGACAGCCTGCTGATACCCCTGGCCAACGCCCAGGCGCTGTTCGACCGCGAGGGCCTGCTGCGCATCTTCGTCGAGCTGCGCGGCGCCAGTTACCTGGACAGCGCGCAGCGGCAGATTCGCGCCAGCCTGACTCGCCGTCACCAGGGCAAGGAGGACTTCACCCTGGTCGGCCAGGACGCCCTGCGCGGCACCTTTGAGCAGATTCTCGCGCGCCTGACCCAGGCGCTCGGCGGCATCGCCGCGATCAGCCTGTTGGTGGCCGGTATCCTGGTGATGAACGTGACCTGGATTTCGGTCAACCAGCGCACCGCCGAGATCGGCCTGCTCAAGGCCCTCGGCGCCAGCGCCGGACAGGTGCGCCTGGTGTTTCTCGGCGAGGCGCTGCTGCTCGCCCTGGCCGGTGCGCTGGCCGGTTTGCTGCTGGCCGAGCTGCTGCTGTGGGGGGCGCGCCTGGCCACTGCGCTGCCGCTGCATGCGCCCTGGTGGGCACGCCTGGCCAGCCTGGGCCTGGCGTTGGCCTGCGCCGGGCTGTTCGCCTGGCTGCCGGCCAACCGCGCCGCGCGCATGGCGCCGGTGCAGGCGCTGCACGGCGCGGCGGGGGCCGGCTGATGCAACTGCGCGACGGTCTGCGCCTGAGCGGCTCGGCGCTGCTCAGCCGGCCCCTGCGCAGCCTGCTGACCCTGCTCGGGGTGGCCATCGGCATCGCCGCCATGGCCCTGCTCACCGCCATCGGCGACGGCCTGCGCGGCTACGTGCAGGACAACTTCGCCCAGTTCGGCACGCGCAACCTGACCATCCGCCCGGGCATGACCCGCACCGGCGGCCTCGGCGGCGTGCTCAGTAACGTGCGCCCGCTGACCATCGCCGACGCCGACGCGCTGCGCCGCCTGGCCCACGTCGAGGCGGCGGTGCCGATCATCCAGGGCAACGGCGACATTCAGTTCGCCGGCCTGACCCGTTACACCGGGGTGCTCGGCTGCGGCCATCAGATGGCCACGGCCTGGCGCCTGCCGCTGGCCCTCGGCCAGTTTCTCCCCGAGCCGCGCGACGGCCGCTCGCCGCCCTACGTGGTGCTCGGCCACACCCTGCGCCAGGAACTGTTCGGCGCGGCCAACCCGCTGGGGCAGACGGTGCGGGTCGGCGGCACGCGCTTCCGGGTGATCGGGGTGATGGCGCGCCAGGGCCAGCTGCTCGGCTTCGATATCGACGACATCGCCTACGTGCCGGTGGACTGGGCCGAAAGCCTGTTCAACCGCGACGGCCTGGCCAAGATCAACCTGGTGTTCAACGCCGGTATCGCCGCGCCGCAGATGAGCGAGCGGGTGCGCCGGCTGCTGATCGAGCGCCACGGCGAGGAGGATTTCAACCTGACCACCCAGGACGACATGCTGCGCAGCCTGGACCGCATCCTCGCCATGTTCAGCGTCGCGGTGGCGGCGCTGGGCGGCATCTCGCTGCTGGTGGGGGCGGTGGGCATCCTCACCATCATGACCACCGCGGTGGCCGAGCGCGCGGCGGAAATCGGCCTGCTGCGCGCGGTCGGCGCCACCTCGCGGCAGGTGTTGGCGCTGTTTCTCGGCGAGGCGCTGCTGCTGTCGCTGCTCGGCGGGCTGGCCGGGCTGCTGCTGATGGGCGCGCTGCTCGGCGCACTGCAACTGGCGCTGCCGGGGCTGCCGCTGGCCGTGCAGCCGGGCGTCCTGCTATTGGCGCTGCTGCTGGCGGCGCTGGTCGGGGTGCTCTCCGGCATCGCCCCGGCGCGGCGCGCGGCGCGCCTGCAGCCGGTCGAGGCGCTGCACAGTGAGTGATCAGCCCTCGCGCTCGTAGCGCTCGAGGGTGTCGCGGGCGATCTGGCGGCCGAGCATGATCAGCTCCGGCGCCTTGTAGAACTCGAAGAAACGGCACACGCGCTTGGGCACGTTGATCAGGATGTCCGGCGGGTAGCCGGCGATCTTGTACTGCGCCAGCGAGGTCTGCATCACCTCGAAGCTCTGGTTGACCAGCTCCAGTAGCGAGGCCGGGCCGCTGAACTCGGCGACCCGCGAGCCGCTGGCGGATTTCGGCGCGGCGCCGTTTTCGCCACGGCTGGGCGCCGCGGCCGGGCCGATGGCGTCGGCCTGTTGCTGTTCGGCGGCCAGCAGCAGGACGTCGTCCTCGCTCTTGCGGCGAAAGCTCGGCAGGCGCGAGCCGAGCGTGGCCATCAACTGGTCGATGCGCCCCTTGAGCGCGGCCGGCCGCTCGATCAGCGGCAACTGGTAGTGGCTCTGGTTGGTGGCGTTGAGGTTGACCGCGATGATCAGGTCGCAGTGGCTGGACACCACCGGCACGATCGGTAACGGGTTGAGCAGGCCGCCGTCGACCAGCATGCGCTTGCCCTGCACCACCGGGGTGAACAGGCTGGGAATCGCCGCCGAGGCGCGCATCGCCTGGTGCAGGCAGCCTTCCTGGAACCAGATTTCCTGCTGGTTGGTGAGGTCGGTGGCGACCGCGGTGAAGGGGATCGCCAGCTCCTCGATATTGATCTCGCCGACTATGTCGTGGATGCGCCCGAACACCCGCTCGCCGCGGATGGCGCCGAGGCGGAAGCTGACGTCGATCAGGCGCAGCACGTCGAGGTAGTCCAGGCTTTCGGTCCACTCGCGGTACTCGCGCAGCTTGCCGGCGGCGAAGATGCCGCCGACCACCGCGCCCATCGAGCAGCCGGCGATGCAGCCGATCTCGTAGCCGCGCGCCTGCAGTTCCTCGATCACGCCGATATGGGCGTAGCCGCGCGCGCCCCCCGAGCCCAGTACCAGCGCCACTTTCTTGCTCATGCGAAAAATCCCCCATCTATGTTTCGACCTTACTCGCGCAAAGGCGCTGCGCCAAGGCGGTCTTTGCTAGAATCCGCCGCCAGTCGTCGATGCAAGAGAGAGCCATGAGCGAGCCGATTCGTTTGACCCAGTACAGCCACGGCGCCGGTTGCGGCTGCAAGATTTCCCCCAAGGTGCTGGAGGTGATCCTCGCCGGCAGCGGCGCGCAGAACCTCGACCCGCGCCTGTGGGTCGGCAACGCCTCGCGCGACGACGCGGCGGTGTACGCCATAGACGAAGAACGCGGGGTGGTCTCGACTACCGATTTCTTCATGCCCATCGTCGACGATCCCTACGACTTCGGCCGCATCGCCGCGACCAACGCCATCAGCGACATCTACGCCATGGGCGGCGACCCGCTGATGGCCATCGCCATCCTCGGCTGGCCGGTCAATGTGCTGGCCCCGGAGGTCGCCCGCGAGGTGATCCGCGGCGGCCGCGCGGTGTGCGACGAGGCCGGTATCCCGCTGGCTGGCGGTCACTCCATCGACGCCCCCGAGCCGATCTTCGGCCTGGCCGTCACCGGCCTGGTGGACAAGCGCCATATGAAGCGCAACGACAGCGCCACGGCCGGCTGCCGGCTGTACCTGAGCAAGCCGCTGGGCATCGGCATCCTCACCACCGCGGAGAAGAAGGCCAAGCTGCGCAGCGAGGACGTCGGCCTGGCGCGCGACTGGATGTGCACCCTGAACAAGCCCGGCAGCCGCTTCGGCAAGCTCGCGGGCGTCCGTGCGATGACCGACGTCACCGGCTTCGGCCTGCTCGGTCACCTGCTGGAAATGGCCGACGGCAGCAGTCTCACCGCGCGGGTGGCGTTCGCCAAGGTGCCGCGCCTGGACGGCGTCGAGTATTACCTGGAGCAGGGCTGTGTGCCCGGCGGCACGCTGCGCAACTTCGACAGCTACGGCGAGAAGATCGCGCCGCTGCCGGAGCTGGCCAAGCTGCTGCTGTGCGACCCGCAGACCAGCGGCGGCCTGCTGATCGCCGTGGCGCCGGAGGGCGAGGCCGAGTTCCTCGCCGCGGCCGCCGAGCTGGGGCTGGCCCTGGCGCCCATCGGCGAGATGGTCGAGCGACAGCGCTACGCGGTCGAGGTGCTGTGATGCGGGACAACAGCGCCGACTACCGCGACATCTTTCTGGGCGACCGGCCGATGATGGACGCCCGCGCGCCGGTGGAATTTCTCAAGGGCGCCTTCCCCGGCGTGGTCAACCTGCCGCTGATGGACGATCTCGAGCGGCAGAAGGTCGGTACCTGCTACAAGCAGCGCGGCCAGCAGGCGGCCATCGAGCTGGGCCACCAGCTGGTCAGCGGCGCGCTGAAGGACGAGCGCATAGCGGCCTGGGCGGCCTTCGCCAGGGCCCACCCGGACGGTTACCTGTATTGCTTTCGCGGCGGCCTGCGCTCGCAGATCGTCCAGCAGTGGCTGAAAAGCGAGGCGGGCATCGACTACCCGCGGGTGATCGGCGGCTACAAGGCGATGCGCGGCTTTCTCCTGGAAACCAGCGAGCAGGCGGTGGCCGAGTGCGACTTCGTCCTGGTCGGCGGCATGACCGGCACCGGCAAGACCGAGGTGATCGGCCAGCTGGACAACGCCCCGGACCTGGAAGGCCACGCCAACCACCGCGGCTCCAGCTTCGGCAAGCGCGCCAGCGCCCAGCCGGCGCAGATCGATTTCGAGAACGCCCTGGCCATCGACCTGCTCAAGCGTCGCGCGCGCGGCCAGCGCCAGTTCGTGCTGGAAGACGAGGCGCGCCTGATCGGCCGCTGCTCGCTGCCGCTGCCGCTGTACCAGGCCATGCAGGACTACCCGCTGGTGTGGCTGGAAGACAGCCTGGAGCATCGCGTCGAGCGCATCCTGCAGGCCTACGTGGTCGAGCTGTGCGCCGAGTTCGTCGCCGCCCACGGCGAGGAGGCCGGTTTCGCCGCCTTCGCCGCACGCCTGCGCGAGAGTCTGGCCAATATCACCCGGCGCCTCGGCGGCGAGCGCTACCAGCGCCTGGCGGCGATCATGGATCAGGGCCTGGAAGAGCAGGCCGCCGCCGGCCAGGTCGACACCCATCGCGGCTGGATCGAGGCGCTGCTGGTGGAGTACTACGACCCGATGTACGTGTTCCAGCGCGAGAGCAAGGCCGGGCGCATCGAGTTCGTCGGCGAGCAGCAGGCGGTGGTGGAGTATCTGCGTCAACGCGCCGAGCGCTGAGCCGGGCACTTTCCCCGGGCGCCGGCGTCCTACACTGGGTCTATCCGTAGTCATGTCCTCTTAAGGAGTGTGGTCGATGAAACATTGGATCTGTTTGCCCCTGCTGGCCCTGGCGCTGAGCGGTTGCGCCGGCAAGACGGTTTACCGCGATACCTGCGCCAACCAGCTGGATGCCGCATGGAAGGAGCTGAGCATCGCCGAGGCCGAAGGCTTCGCCGGCACGGTCAGCTACTCCAAGGCGCTGTCGCTGCTCACCGCGGCCAAGACCCAGCAGCAGTTCGAGGCCTACGAGGGCTGCACCAGCAAGGCCGAGCGGGCGCGCTTCTACATCCGCGAATCGCGAGCGGGGCGCTGATGCAACTCGACTTCGCCACCCTGAGCCCGCTGGAGGCCTACCGCTGGCTGGCCTCCAGCGTCACCCCGCGGCCCATCGCCTGGGTTTCCACCCGTTCCCCGGACGGGGTGGCCAATCTGGCGCCGTTCAGCTTCTTCCAGGTGATCAGCGACAACCCGCCGACCCTGCTGGTCAACGTCAACACCCGCGACGACGGCAGCCTCAAGGACAGCCTGCGCAACGCCCAGGCCAGCGGCGAGCTGGCGATCCAGCTGGTCGGCTTCGCCCAGGCCGAGGCGATGAACGCCAGCGCGGCGATTCTGCCGCACGAGGTCAGCGAGTTCGCCCATTGCGCCATCGCCAGCCTGCCGTGCGAGCGCATCGACGTGCCGCGGGTGGCCGGCGCGCCGGTGACCTTCGAGTGCCGGGTGGCGCAGATCCAGCCCTATCCGGCGGCGAACCCCAACTGCCACCTGATCTTCGCCGAGGTACTGCTGGCGCATATCGACGATGCCGTGCTCAGCGAGCAGGGTCGCCTCGACCCGCTCAAGCTCGACCTGGTCGGCCGTCTCGGCGGCAGCGCCTACTGCCGCACCACCGAGCTGTTCCAGATGCAGCGGCCATAAATCCGCCCGGCGAGCCTGTTTTAACGCAGCCGGGCCTAGGCGCAGCAGCCTTTGAACAGACTCTGGAAACGACCTCCAGTTAGCTGATCCTGCCATTTCAGGCCTTGCTGGCTTGTCGCCAGTAGGGTGGCGCTCCTATGTTCGGCCATTCGCGGCGAGCAGTAGGCGGGGGCGGTCATGGGGAGCGGGTGGAGCAATCGGCTGGCCAGTCTGAGCACGGCCAGCAAACTGATGTTGGGTTTCGCCCTGGTGCTGGGGCTCACCGCCCTGGTGGCCGGCACCGGGTTGCTGGCGCTGCGCGAGGTGAACGCCGGCGCGGCGCTGCAGCAGCGCATGAGCGCGCTTGGCGCGCAGGTGCTGCACATGCGCCACAGCGAGCAGGCCTTCGCCCTGAGCGGCGATCCGCAGCAGGCCACGCGCCTGGCCGAGCAGGCCGAGGCGATAGTGCAGGCCAGCGCCGCCCTGCAGGGCGAGTTGGACGCCGATAGCGCGGCGCTCCTGGCGCCGCTGGCGCCGGCGCTGGCCGACTACCGCGCCGCCTTCGCCCGTTACGTGGAACTCACCGACAACATGCAGCTGTCGCTGCAGGCCGCCGACTGGCTGGTGGTCAGCGCAGCCAACAGCCTCGACCTGCTGCAGGAGGGGCTGAGCGAGGACGGTGTCGACCTGCTCAAGCGCAGCCAGGGCGAGCAGGGCGGCGAGGCGGTGCTGCAGGCCGGGCAGGTCGGCAAGATTCACCAATTGCTGCTGCAGGCGCTGGACCAGGCCCGCCAGCGCCTGGAGGCGAGCCGGCGCAGCGACGCGCTCGAGCGGGTCGAGATCGCCCAGGCCGGCGAGGCCCAGGCGTTGGCCGCCGCGCTGCGCGACGCGCTGGATGACCCCGGCTACGCCGCGGTGCTCGGCGAGGTGGTGGTCAATGTCGACTCCTTCAACGAGCGGCTCAAGGAATATGCCGAGCAACTGCAGCAGCAGAAGCAGGTCTACCAGCAGCTGGTGGCGCAGATCGAACAACTGCTCGGCCAGGTCGAACAGGCCCTAGGCGCCCAGCGCCAGGCCATGCAGGCTGCGCAGCAGGCGAGCAGCGCCCTGATCCTGCTGGCGGCGGCCCTGGCCCTGCTGGTCGGCCTGGGCGCCGCGCTGGCCATCAGCCTGGCCATAGTGCGGCCGCTGAAACGGGTGATCGGCCTGGCCGAGCGCATCGCTGCCGGCGACCTGAGCACGCGCATCGACATCGGCCGGCGCGACGAGATCGGCCAGTTGCTCGGCGCCATGCAGGCGATGGCCGGCAACCTGCGCGAGATGGTCGGCCGCCTGCAGGGCGGGGTGACCCAGCTGTCCAGCTCGGCGCAGTCGCTGTCGGCGGTGACCGAGCAGACCCGCCAGGGGGTCAATGGGCAGAAGCTGGAGACCGATCAGGTGGCCACCGCCATGAGCCAGATGACCGCCACGGTGCATGAGGTGGCGCGCAACGCCGAGGCCGCCGCGGCTTCCACCGAGCAGGCCGATCGGCGCGTCGACAGTGGCAGCCAGGTGGTGCGCCAGACCCTGCAGCGCATCGACCAGCTGGCCGGCGCCATGGACGCCACCACCGCCAGCATCCAGCGCCTGAGCCAGGACGCTCAGCGCATCGACGCGGTGCTGGAGGTGATCAAGAACGTCGCCGAGCAGACCAACCTGCTGGCGCTCAACGCCGCCATCGAGGCGGCGCGCGCCGGCGAGCAGGGCCGCGGCTTCGCCGTGGTCGCCGACGAGGTGCGCGCCCTGGCCAGACGCACCCAGCAGTCCACCGCCGAGATCGAGGCGCTGATCGCCGCGCTGCGCGAGGGCAGCCGCCGCGCGGTGGCCGACATGGCGCAGAGCGCCAGCCTGGTGAGCCAGACGGTGGTGGACGCCAACCAGACCGAGGGCGCGCTGACGGCCATCGCCGAGGCGGTGACGCGGATCTTCGAGATGAACCAGCAGATCGCTGCGGCGGCCGAGCAGCAAACGGCGGTGGCCGAGGAGATCAACCGCAGCGTCACCTCGATCCGCGATATCGCCGACCAGTCGGCGGTGGCGATGGACCAGACCGCCGCCTCGAGCATCCAGCTGGCCGAACTGGGCCGCGAGCTGCAGGGCATGGCCGGGCATTTTCGTCTGTAAGGGCGGGCGTGCTCACAGTTTCGTCAGCAAAGATTACATGGCGCTTTGCCGCATTCGAGCGGCCCAGTAGCATCGGCGGTCTGCATAAGGAGCCAACGATGCGAAGCAAACTGGACGCCTGCCTGGACTCGGTCAATCAGGTCCTGCTGGGCAAGGAGGCGCAGGTGCGCCTGGCGCTGACCTGCCTGCTGGCGCGCGGTCACCTGCTGATCGAAGACCTGCCCGGCATGGGCAAGACCACCTTGAGCCATGCCCTGGCGCGGGTGCTGGGGCTGAGCTTCCAGCGTATCCAGTTCACCTCCGACCTGTTGCCCGGCGACATCCTCGGCACCTCGGTGTTCGACAAGGACAGCGGCCAGTTCGTCTTCCACCCCGGGCCGATCTTCGCCGAGCTGGTGCTGGCCGACGAGATCAACCGCGCCACGCCGAAGAGCCAGAGCGCGCTGCTCGAAGCCATGGAGGAGGGCCAGGTGACCATCGAGGGCGCCACCCGGCCGCTGCCCGAGCCGTTCTTCGTCATCGCCACGCAGAACCCGGTGAGCAGCGGCGGCACCTTCGCCCTGCCGGAATCGCAGCTGGACCGCTTCCTCATGCGCCTGTCGCTGGGTTATCCGGCCCAGGCGGCGGAGAAGGCGCTGCTGCTCGGCGATGCTCGGCGCGAGCTGCTGCCGCGGCTGCAGCCGATTCTCGACCATGCCGAGCTGGCCCGGCTGCAGGCCGAGGTGCCCAAGGTGCGCGCCAGCGATGCACTGATCGATTACGTGCTGCGCCTGGTCGAGGCCACCCGCAGCCAGCCGCAATTCGCCTGGGGTCTGTCGCCGCGCGCCAGCCTGGCGCTGCTGGCCGCGGCGCGGGCCTGGGCGCTGCTGGCCGAGCGCGACTACGTGATCCCCGAGGATGTGCAGGCGGTGCTGCCCTCGGTGGTCGGCCACCGCCTGCGCGAGCGCGCCGACCCCACCGGCCACGGCGGCGGCAGCCTGGTGCAGTGGCTGCTGCGCGAAGTGCCGGCGCTCTGATGCGCGCCGCGCTGAAACCGCTGTGGAGCCGCTGGCTGGCGCGGCGCATTCCGCCGGCGGCCAGCGTGCGCCTCAATCAGCGGCGCATCTTCATCCTGCCCAGCCGGGTCGGCGCCGCCTATGGCCTGGCCCTGCTGCTGATGCTGCTGGTGGGCATCAACTACCAGAACAGCCTGGCCTACGGCCTGACCTTCCTGCTGATGGCGGTGTTCGTGGTCGCCATCCTGCACACCTATCGCAACCTGGCCGGGCTGGTGCTCAAGGCCGGCGGTGGCGGCGCGGTGTTCGTCGGCGAACAGGCGCGCTTTCACGTGCGCCTGGAAAGCCGCGAGCGCGAGCACCAGGCCGTGGCCCTGGGGTGGCCGCCGGCCGAGCTGCTGGCGCGCGACGTGCCGCGCCAGGGCCAGGCCGAGCTGGAACTGAGCCTGCCGGCGCAGCGCCGTGGCTGGCTGCGCCCGGGCCGGTTGCGGGTGGAGAGCCGCTTTCCCCTCGGCCTGCTGGTGGCCTGGAGCTGGGTCGATCTGGATCAGGCGGTGCTGGTCTATCCGCGGCCGCTGGAGGGCGAGCTGCCGTTGGCCGCCGGCCTGGGCGCCGAGGACGAGGAGGGCATGCGCGCCCGCGGCCAGGGCGCCGACGATTTCCAGGGCCTGCGCGACTACCAGCCGGGCGACTCCAAGCGGCGCCTGGACTGGAAGGCCTATTCGCGCGGCCAGGGCCTGCTGGTCAAGGAGTTCGCCATGCTCGGCGGGCGCGACCTGTGGCTGGACTTCGAGCAGTTGGGCGGCGATGCGGAGCTGCGCCTGTCGCTGCTCTGCCACTGGGTGCTGCAACTGGCCGAGCGGCAACAGGCGTTCGGCCTGCAGCTGCCGGGGCAGGTGATCGCCCCGGACTCCGGTGAAGGCCATCGCGACGCCTGCCTGCGTGCCCTGGCGCTGTTCGGTGAGCTGGCATGAGCACACTGCCGGGCATTCCGCGCATTGCCCTGACCTGGCTGCTGGTGGCCCAGCTGCTGGTGATCCTGCCGCACCTGGTGCATCTGCCACCGTGGATGATCGCCCTGTGGCTGGGCGCGGCCGCCTGGCGCGTGCAGATCTTCCGCATGCGCGCACGCTACCCCAACGGCTGGGCCAAGGGCGGCCTGATGCTGCTGGTGCTGGCCGGCGTGCTGTTGTCGCGCGGCACTCTGGTGGGGCTGGACGCGGCGGTGGTGCTGCTGATTGCCACCTTCGTCCTCAAGCTGGTGGAGATGCGCAGCCGGCGCGACGCCCTGGTGCTGATCTTCCTCGGCTTCTTCTGCGTGGTGACCGCCTACCTGTTCGACGACGGCATCCTCGCCGCGCTGTACAGCCTGCTGCCGGTCACCGCGCTGCTCGCCGCGCTGGTCGGCCTACAACACAGCGGTTTCGCCGAGCGGCCCTGGCCCACCCTGCGCCTGGCCGGCGGCCTGCTGCTGCAGGCGCTGCCGCTGATGGTCCTGCTGTTTCTGTTCTTCCCGCGCATGGGCCCGCTGTGGTCGCTGCCGCTGCCCAGCGACAAGGGCGTCACCGGGCTGTCGGACAGCATGGCGCCGGCCGATATCGCCCAGCTCAGCCGCTCCTCGGCGCTGGCCTTTCGCGTCAGCTTCGACGGCCCGGTGCCGCCGCGCGAGCAGCTGTACTGGCGCGCGCTGACCCTGGAGCGTTTCGACGGCCGGCGCTGGTCGCAATCCAACTACGCCGAGTTGCCCGCGGCGCCGCAGTGGCGCCAGGCGGGCGAGGCACTGGACTACAGCATCGTCATGCAGCCCAGCGGCAAGCCCTGGCTGTTCGCCCTCGACGTCGGCGAGCTGGCGCAGGACGAAGGGCGCATGATGAGCGACTTCCGCTGGCAGCGGCGGCGCCCGGTGGATCGCCCCTTGCTCTACCAGGTGCGCTCCTGGCCGCAGGCGCTGCGCGAGGCGGACGGCGAACCGCCGGCGTTGCGCCGCGCGCTGCAACTGCCCGAGCAGGGTGATGCGCGCAGCCGCGCCTGGGCCGCCGAGCTGCAGCGCCAGCATCCGCAGGCCGATGCGCTGGTCGCCGCGCTGCTGCAGCATTTCAACCGCGAGCCCTACGTCTACACCCTGCGCCCGCAGCCGCTGGGCGCGGACAGCATCGACGACTTCCTGTTCAACACCCGCCGCGGCTTCTGCGCCCACTACGCCGGCGCCATGACCTTCGTCCTGCGCGCCGCCGGCATTCCCGCGCGGGTGGTGGCCGGCTACCAGGGCGGCGAGCTCAACCCCAGCGGCAACTACATCCAGGTGCGCCAGTTCGACGCCCACGCCTGGGTCGAGTACTGGCAGCCGGGTCGCGGCTGGCGCAGCGTCGATCCCACCTTCCAGGTGGCGCCGGAGCGCATCGAGCAGGGCCTGGAGGAGGCGCTGGCCGAGGAGGACGGCTTCCTCGACGACCAGCCCTTCTCGCCGCTGCGCTACCGCGAACTGGCCTGGCTCAACCAGTTGCGCCTGAGCTGGGAAAACCTCAACTACGGCTGGCAGCGCTGGGTGCTGGGTTACCAGGGCGAGCAGCAGTTGCAGTTGCTGCAGCGCTGGTTCGGCAGCCTCGACTGGCAGCGCCTGGCGCTGGCCCTGGTCGGCAGCGGCACGCTGCTGCTCGGCCTGCTGGCGCTGTGGCTGCTCAAACCCTGGCAGCAGCGCCGCGATCCGCAGCGCCAGGCCTTCCGCCGCTTCGAGCAGCTGCTGGCGCGGCACGGCGTGCGGCGCCAGGCGGGCGAGGGGCCGCGCGCCTTCGCCGAGCGCGCGAGCCGCGAATTGCCGGGCCAGGCGCCGGCGATCCAGGCCTTCGCCCGCTGTTTCGAGGCCCAGCGCTACGCCGGTCAGGCCCCCTCGCGGGCGGCCCTGCGCCAGGCGCTGGGCGAGTTGCGCAGGGCCTTGCCCTGGAGCCTGTTGCGTTAGTGCGGTCTTGCATGATTCCTTAATCCAAACATCGGGCCGTGGGGTGCGCCGTGCGCACCTTGCAGGCCGACCTCCATCTCACAACGATCCGAGTAAGGGGTGTGCGCATGAAGGGTTTCGTCGAGCGGATCCTGGCCCGGGTGCTGGCGTTGCAGGTGCGCCTGTATGCCTGCCAGGCGCGCCTGGCAGGCGCCACCGACGCGGAAGCCCTGCACGATCTGCGCATCGCCCTGCGCCAGTTGCGCAGCCTGTTACGCCCCTTGCGCGGCCTGCCGGCGGTGGACGCGTTGGCGCAGGGCGCCGCCGTGCTGGGCCGCCTCACCGGCCCGTTGCGCGACCGCGAGGTGTTGGCGGCCGAGCTGCGTCGCCTGGGGCTGAGCGACTTGGCCCAGGCCGCCGAGGCGCAGCGGGTCGCCGGGCATGCCGCCGTCGCCGCCAGTCGCGAGCTGGCCGACTTGCTGCTGCTGTTCGATGCCTGGCCGGCAAGCTGGCGGCGGGCCGCCGCCGAAGGCCAACTGCGCGGCCTGGGCAAACGCATCCGCCGCCGTTTGCGCCGTCAGCAGCGGCAACTGGCGGACGCCCTGCGCGATCCGGCGCACGACCGTCACCGCCTGCGCCTGCTGATCAAGCGGGTACGCTACGCCGCCGAGGCCTATCCGCGGCACAGCGGCCCGAGCGAGGCGGCACAGGGCCGGTTGAAACGCGCGCAGGGCGAGCTGGGCGACTGGCACGATCGTCTGCAGTGGCTGGCGCAGAGTGCTTCCAGCGAGGCCCTGCGGCCCTGTCGCGCGGCCTGGCTGCAGGCCCAGGCAGAGGCCGAGCGGCGCGCGGACGAGGCGCTGCTGGCGCTGCATGGCGACTTCCTGCTGGAAAAATAAGGCGACATTTTCGCCGTAACTATGGCCGAATAACCGTCCTTTCGGTCTATCGTTCGGCCTCCACCATCCCCTAAGATCGACGCCATCTATCGTTTGCGAGGTGGCTATGACCTTTTCCGAATTGCTGCAGGCCGTGCGCACCAACCCCGAGGCGCTGGTGATTCCGCCGCTCTGGGGCCAGGGTCGCGCCAGTTTCGGCGGCCTGGTGGCGGCACTGGCCTTCGAGGCCATGAGCGCCAAGGTGCCGCCGGGGCGGCCAGTGCGCTCGCTGGCCCTCACTTTCGTCGGCCCGGTCGCGGCGGACGTGCCGCTGAGCTTTCAGGCCGAGGTGCTGCGCGAGGGCAAGGCGGTCAGCCAGCTGTGCCTGCGCGCGGTGCAGGACGGTCAGGTGGTGACCATGGTGCAGGGCAGCTTCGGCGCCGCGCGCGCCTCGGCCATCGAGGTGGCGCCGCTGCCGGCGCCGCAGATCGAACCGGCCGAGCGTTGTCAGGAGCTGCCCTACCTGCGCGGCGTCACCCCCGAGTTCACCCGCTTCCTGGCCATGCGCTGGGGCATCGGCGGCATGCCGTTCACCAACAACCCCTCGCGGCAGATGGGCGGCTGGGTGCGTCTGCGCGGCGAGGCCGAGCCGCAGGCGCTGAGCGAGGCGCACCTGCTGGCGCTGGTCGATGCCTGGCCGCCGGCGGTGCTGCCGCATCTGAAGAGCCCGGCGCCGGGCAGTTCGCTGACCTGGACCATCGAGTTCGTCCAGCCGCTGCAGGAGCTGAGCACCGAGCACTGGTGCCTGTACCGCGCCGAGATCGAGCACGCCCGCGACGGTTACGGTCATATCGCCGCGGCGTTGTGGAGCCCGACAGGCGAGCTGATCGCCATCAGCCGGCAGACGGTGACGGTGTTCGGCTGAATCAGTGGCGCTTGCGCCGGCGCCAGGCGCGCCACCAGGCGCCGCTGAAGAGAAAGCGCGGGAAGGTCACGCACTGTTCCAGCAGCAGGCGTTTGACCGCATCGCGCTTGCCGGCGAAGGGCTCCGGCGCCTGCTGCTCCAGACGATGACCATGGGCCTGCAGGGCGAGGGCGGCCAGCAGACCGATGGCGCCCAGCGCCAGGGGCACGAAGCCCAGGCGCCACAGGCCGATCAGCAACAGCGCGGCCGACAGCAGAAACAGCGGCACCGCCAGCAGATGCAGCAGCAGGTTGGTTGGGTGGCGGTGCTGGTCAGCGTAGTGGCGCCATTGCCAGGCCGGCAGGTTGGGGCGGCGCTTGCTCATGCTGCATTCCTCTGGGTCATGCAGCGAGTCTAGGGCGGCCGCCTGGGGCGCGGCGAATTGCCCTTGGCTATGGTGCAGATAGGCTCAAGGCTAGAGGCCTGCTACAGGCGCAGCTGACGAATCGCCTGGCTCAGCTCGCCGGCCAACTGAGCCAGTTGCTGGCTGGTGGCGGCGGAGTCGAGGGTCTGGCCGACGGTCTGCTCGGTGACGTCGCGGATGCCCACCACCGAACGGCTCATCTCCTCGGCCACCTGGCTCTGCTGGGCGGCGGCCACGGCGATCTGGGTGTTGCTGTCGCGCATCAGCGCCACCGCAGCGGTGATCGCCGCCAGCGCCTCGCCGGCCTCCTGCGCCAGCTGCACGCACTGGTTGGCGCTGTCGGAACTCTCGCGCATGAACTCCACGGCGTCGCGGGTGCCGGCCTGCAGGTTGCCGATCATCTGGGTGATCTCGTCGGTGGAGTCCTGCACCCGCTTGGCCAGGTTGCGCACCTCGTCGGCCACCACGGCGAAGCCGCGGCCCATCTCGCCGGCGCGGGCGGCTTCGATGGCGGCGTTGAGCGCCAGCAGATTGGTCTGCTCGGCGATGCCGTGGATGACCCCGACCACCCGGTTGATGTGCTGGCTGTCCTCGGCCAGGCGCTCGATGGTGCCGGCGCTTTGCTGCACGCCGCGCGACAGCCCGGCGATGGACTGCTCGACGCGACCGACCGCGGCCTGGCCTTCGCGGGCCAGCTGGTCGGCATTGTGCGACTGGTCGCGGGTGCTGCCGGCGTGCTCGGCGATATGCTGCACGGTGGCGGACATCTGGTTGATCGCGGTGGCCGCCTGGTCGGTCTCGCTCTGCTGGTCGAGCATGCCCTGGCGCACCGCGCCCATGCGCTCGGCCATGCTGCGGGTGCCGCTGTCCAGTTCGGCGGCGACCTGGCCGACGGTGCCGACCACGCGCTGGTAGCCGGCCTGCATGGCGTTGAAGGCGGCGGCCATCTGGCCGACCTCGTCGCGCCCCTCCAGCGGCACGCGCAGGGACAGGTCGCCGCTGCGCTCGACCTGCAGCATCACGTCCTTGAGGGTGTTGAGGTGGCTGAGCAGGAAGCGGATCAGCAGCTGCGAGGCGGCCAGAAGCAGCAGCATCAGCGCGGCCACGGCGCCGGCGTAGGCCGGTGCGTGCTGGGCGAACAGCTGGCGCAGGCCGGGCGCGCGGCTCAGCAGCGCCACGCGGCGACCGTCGCTCAGGGTCGCCAGCTGCGCGCCGGTCAGCGGGGAGTCGCTCAGCCAGGGATCGTGCGCCAGCGCCTGCCAGCCGCTGGCGTCGGGTTGGCCCAGGGCGCCGGGCAGGCGTTCGCCATCTGCCAGTAGGCGCAACTGTGCGAGGGTTGGCAGCGCCGCCTGCGCCGGCCAGTGCGCCAGCAGGCGCGCCTGCTCGACCGCGGCCTGGCGGGCTGCGCGCTGCTCGCTATGCAGGGCGAACAGCACCAGCAGCAGGCTGGTGGCGAAGGCCACGGCGTTGACCGCCCAGAACTTGTACTTGAGGGAAATATCGCTGATCCAGGCGCCCATGCTTGGTAGTGTCCGCGTACGACAGCCGCTATTGGCCAAATGCCAGCAGTGTCGTCGAGCCCCGGGGTGCAAGTGTTGACCGGGATCAAGACTCCGGCGCGGCAGGCTCCGTCAGCTGCGGCAGGGCGAAGAAGGCGCGGGCGCAGGCGGTGGTCTCGGCGGCCAGCTGCGCCTGGCTCTGGCCACGGTGCTGCGCCACCTCGCGCAGCACTTCGCCAAGGAAGGCCGGCTCGTTGCGCCCGTTTTTCGGCTTGGGTCGCAGGCTGCGCGGCAGCAGGAAGGGCGCGTCGGTCTCCAGCATCAGACGGCCGCCGGGGATGTCCTTGAGCAGTGGATGCAGGTGGGTGCCGCGGCGCTCGTCGCAGACCCAGCCGGTGATGCCGATATGCAGGTCGAGGTCCAGATAGGCGTAGAGCGCCTGGCGCTCGCCGGTGAAGCAGTGCACCACCGCCGCCGGCAGCCGGTCGCGAAAATCGCGGAGAATCTCCAGCAGGCGCTGGCTGGCCTCGCGCTCATGCAGGAACACCGGCATGTTCAGCTCGGCGGCCAGCGCCAGCTGCTGCTCCAGGGCCTTCTCCTGCAGCGGTCGGGGGGAGAAGTCGCGGTCGAAATCCAGCCCGCATTCGCCCACCGCGCGCACCTCGGCTTCGCCCAGCAGGGCCTTGAGCGCCGCGGCGCTGGCGCCGTTCCAGCTGCTGGCGTCGTGCGGGTGCACGCCGGCGGTGCTGAACAGCCGCTCGCCGCTGGCGTCCAGCCGTCGGCATAGCGCCAGGCTGGCTTCGCTTTCGGCCAGACTGGTGCCGGTCAGCAGCAGCTGGCAGACGCCGGCGGCGTAGGCGCGCTCGAGCAGGGCTTCGGCCTGCGCGGCGAGGCTGGGGTGGGTCAGATTGACGGCGATATCGATGAGTTGCATGGTGCCACCTGGTCCGAGCGAACGAGCAGCATAGCAGAAGCGTTCCGTTCGTCAGAAAGGCAATTGAAAACAACAAGTTGGCGATGCTTTTTAAGGTTGAGGCAAGGTTGCGGGCTGGCGCCACCGGCGCCAGCTGTGCGACCCTCCGCGCCCCGCGCGCAGCCTGGGAACTTGTTTCGCGGGCTGCGCTCTGAGTCCGGTGGCCTGCCCCGCCCATCCCTGGAGAATCGATGTCGCGATTGCTGCTGATCCTGTGCCTGCTGGCCCTGCTGCCGCTACCGGCCAGCGCGCGCCTGGCCGGGCCGCCGGAAGTCGGCAGCCAGGCTCGCAGCGCTCGCGACCTGCCGGCGATTCGCAGCAGCGGCGAGCTGCGCGTGCTGGTCAACCAGAGTCGCAACAGCTCGGGCGCGGTCAAGGGCCAGAGCATCGGCGTCGAGTACCACCGCCTGCGCGCCTTCGAACAGTACCTCAACCGCAACGTCCGCGACGGCCGCGGCCTGCGCCTGAAGATCATCCCCAAGGCCAAGGATCAGCTGCTCGGCGCCCTGCAGCGCGGCGAGGGCGATCTGGTGGCGCCGGGCGAGCTGCTCAACGTGCGCGCCGGGCGCGACGTCAGCGCCAGCGCGGCGATCCGCCGCGAGGTGCCGCTGGTGCTGGTGGCGAAGCAGGGCAACCGGCATTACCGCAGCCTCGAACAACTGGCCGGTCGCAGTCTGTCGCTGCCGGCCGGCAGCGCCGTGGGCGAGGCGCTGCGCAAGGTCAACCAGCAGCTGGCGGCGCGCAAGCTGCCGCCGATCGTGGTGGAGTGGGTCGACCCCAGCCTGGCGGTGGAGGACGTGCTGGAGATGGTCCAGGCCGGCATCTTCGAGCGCACCGCGGTGGAACTGCCGATCGCCGAGCGCTGGGCCAAGGTGATGCCCAAGCTCAGGGTGGACAGGCACCTGGTGCTGGCGCGCGACGGCGACATGAGCTGGTTCGTGCGCCCGGACGCGCCGATGCTGCGCGCCAGTATCGACCGCTTCTTCAGTGGTTATAAGAGTCCGGCCGATCAGGACGCCGCCTTCCAGCGCGTCTATCGGCGTCTGTACAAGGTCCATTCGCCGCTCGGTCGCACCGAGCGCCAGCGTCTGGAGCGGGTGCGCCCGGTGTTGCAGCAGCATGCCGAGCAGCAGGGTTTCGATTGGCTGCTGCTGGCAGCGCTGGCGTTCAAGGAGTCGACGCTGAACCCCTCGGCACGCGGCGCCAGCGGCGCCACCGGGCTGATGCAGATCACCCCGGCGGCGGCGCGTGCCGTCGGCGTGAGCAATATTCAGAGTCTGGATGGCAATGTCCTGGCCAGCAGCAAGTACCTGGCGATGATCCGCCGCACCTTCTTCAACAGCCCGCAACTCAACGAGCGCGAGCGCATGGCCTTCGTCCTCGCCGGCTACAACCTCGGCCCGCAGCGGGTACAGAGCCTGCGCGCCGAGGCCCGTCGTCGCGGCCTCAACGCCAATCAGTGGTTCTTTCAGGTGGAGCGGGTGGCCATGGAGCAGATGGGCATGGGCGTGGTGAGCTACGTCAATAGCGTGAATAAGTACTATCTTGCTTATGACCGTGAGCGCTATTTGCTGGAACCCGAGAAGGCGAGGCTCACGGCTGCAGAATGATCGCTTGATTCGATAGATATAAGCGGAATATTCCAATTTAATTATCGAATAATATGGATATTCTATGCGCCATCACCTCCCATATCTGAAGGAAGCCTTGCGATGAACAACCTGATCCAGAGCATCACCGCCACCCACGCCGGTTTCGGCATCACCATCCTGCGCATCGTCGCCGGCATCACCTTCGCCGCCCACGGCGCGCAGAAGCTGTTCGGCTGGTTCGGCGGCCATGGCCTGGCCGGCGTCGCCCAATGGATGGAAAGCATCGGCCTGGCGCCGGGCTACCTGATGGCGCTGGCGGCCGGCAGCGCCGAGTTCTTCGGCGGTCTCGCCCTGATCGTCGGTCTGCTGGCGCGCCCGGCGGCCGCGGTGCTGGCGGTGACCATGCTGGTGGCCATCGTCACCGTGCACCTGCAGCATGGCTTCTTCATGAGCAACAACGGCTACGAGTTCGCCCTGGCGCTGATGGCGATGAGCCTGGCGGTGTTGGTCGAAGGCGCCGGCAGGCTGTCGCTGGATGCCCAGCTGGCGCGCTGATTCGCCCCGCCCGAAACGAGAAGGCCCGCATCTGCGGGCCTTCTTGCGTTTACCACCCTGCACTCAGGCGGCGGGGGCTTGTTCGGCCTTCTTCTCCTGCGCCGCCACTTGCTGCGCCAGCTCGATCATCTGCTCGCGCATCCAGCGGTTGGCCGGATCCTGGTCGGTGCTCTCGTGCCAGTACAGGTGGGTTTCCAGGGCCGGCACGTCGCCGACCGGCAGCGCCACGTGGTGCAGATGGTGGCGGCGGGCGAAGCGCTCCGGCACGGTGATCACCATGTCGGTCTGCAGCATCACGCTGCTGGCCATCAGGTAATGCTGCGAGCGCAGGGCGATCTTGCGTTGGATGCCCATCTTGCCCAGGGCCAGATCCACGTAGCCCAGGCCGCTGCGGCGGCTGGAGATATGGATGTGGGTCAGCGACAGGTAGTCGTCGAGGCTGATCTTGTCCTTGGCCAGCGGGTGGCCCGGGCGCATGGCGCAGACGTAGCGGTCGTCCAGCAGCTTGACGTGGCGCACCTGCGGGTCGGTGTTGAGCGGCGCGTCGACGGCGAAATCCAGGCGCCCGGCGGCCAGCTCCTTGGTGGTTTCGCGGCGCTTGGCCAGAAAGCTCTCGATGCACACGTTCGGCGCCAGCCGGCGCAGGCGCTGGAACAGCGGCGGCAGGAGAATCTGCTCGGAGAGGTCGGTCATGCTGATGCGGTAGGTCTTGTTCGCTTGCTGCGGGTTGAAGGTGCGGCTCTCCTGCACCGATACGCGCAGCAGCTGCAGGGCGTTGCGCACCGGACCGATGATGTTCTGCGCCATCGGCGTCGGCACCATGCCCTGGGCGGTGCGCACGAACAGCGGGTCGTTGAAGGTCTCGCGCAGGCGGGCCAGGGCGTTGGACACCGCCGGCTGGGTGATGCCGACGATCTGCCCGGCACGGGTCAGGTTGGCCTCGGTGTAGATGGCGTCGAAGACGATGAAGAGGTTCAGATCCACCTTGGTCAGGTTCATGCCGGATGCGCTCCAGGGCTGTCGATATCAATCGATCATATATCGGTTATGAATGTTCATACACGCTAAAAATAGGTTCGATAAATCTTAGGCGCTGTTCTAGCATCTTTTCCACAACCGCACAGCCAAGAAGGTAGCCCCCATGGATTTCGCCTACTCCCCCAAGGTTCAACAGCTGCGTGAGCGCGTCACGGCGTTCATGGAAGCGCACGTCTACCCGGCCGAAGCGGTGTTCGAGCGGCAGGTGGCCGAGGGCGACCGCTGGCAGCCCACCGCGATCATGGAAGAGCTGAAGAACAAGGCCAAGGCCGAGGGCCTGTGGAACCTGTTCCTGCCCGAGTCCGACTACGGCGCCGGCCTCTCCAACACCGAGTACGCGCCGCTGGCGGAGATCATGGGCCGCTCGCTGATCGGCCCGGAGCCGTTCAACTGCGCCGCGCCGGACACCGGCAACATGGAGGTGTTGGTGCGCTACGGCAACGAGGCGCAGAAGCGCCAGTGGCTGGAGCCGCTGCTGTCCGGCGAGATCCGCTCGGCCTTCGCCATGACCGAGCCGGGTGTGGCCTCGAGCGACGCCACCAATATGCAGGCCAACGCCCGCCGCGAAGGCGACGAGTGGGTGATCAACGGCCGCAAGTGGTGGACCTCCGGCGCCTGCGACCCGCGCTGCAAGGTGATGATCTTCATGGGCCTGACCAACCCGGACGCGCCGCGCCACCAGCAGCATTCGATGATCCTGGTGCCGATGGATGCGCCCGGCGTCAGCGTGCTGCGCCCGCTGCCGGTATTCGGTTACGACGACGCGCCGCATGGCCACGCCGAGGTGCTGTTCGAGAACGTGCGGGTGCCCTACGAGAACGTGCTGCTCGGCGAGGGTCGCGGCTTCGAGATCGCCCAGGGTCGCCTCGGCCCGGGTCGCATCCACCACTGCATGCGTTCGATCGGCATGGCCGAACGGGCCCTGGAGCTGATGTGCAAGCGCGCCGTTTCGCGCACCGCCTTCGGCAAGCCGCTGGCACGCCTGGGCGGCAATATCGACCATATCGCCGACTCGCGCATGGAGATCAACCAGGCGCGCCTGCTGACCCTCAACGCGGCCTACATGATGGACACCGTCGGCAACAAGATCGCCGCCAGCGAAATCGCCCAGATCAAGGTGGTGGCGCCCAACGTGGCGCTCAGGGTGATCGACCGGGCGATCCAGATGCACGGCGGCGCCGGGGTCTCCAACGACTTCCCGCTGGCCTACTGGTACGCCATGCAGCGCACCCTGCGTCTGGCCGACGGCCCGGACGAGGTGCACCGCGCCGCCATCGGCAAGTACGAGATCGGCAAGTACGTGCCGCGCGAGGCGATGAAAGCCAGCCGCTGAACCAGGCGCTGAACAGCACGAGGCCCGCATTTTTGCGGGCCTCGTCGTTTATGCGCCGGAGCGAAGGGGCGCGCTGCTCCGAGGTTGCGTAGGGTGCGCCATGCGCACCCCGCCACGCTCTTAGGTGGTGCGCACAGCCTGGGCGGCCCCGCGCCGCCCTACTGTAGCTGGCCCAGCCACATCAGGCGCATCTGCAACTGTGCGGCGAAGGCGCGCGCGGCCAGCTCTTCGTGAAAGGTCAGCGCGCGGCGGCCGACGCGCACCTGCCACAGGCGCTGGCCGCCACGCTCCAGCTCATCTATGCGTACATCCGCCATGCTTCAACTCTGTTGTCGATCGGGTGCGGCCCGGTCGCGGGTTCTCAGCAGGGAGAGGATCACGCCGCCGGCCAGCAGGCCCAAGGTTACGCCAAGCGAGAGCAGGGCGGGAACCTTGACCAGGTCGTGGAGGAAGATCTTGCCGCCGATGTACATCAGCACCAGCGCCAGGGCGTACTTCAGGTAGATGAAGCGGTGCATCAGCGCGGCCAGGGCGAAATACAGCGAACGCAGGCCGAGGATGGCGAAGATGTTCGAGGTGTAGACGATGAAGGGGTCCTGGGAAATGGCCAGCACCGCCGGCACGCTGTCGACGGCGAACACCAGGTCGGCCAGCTCGATCAGCACCAGCGCCAGCAGCAGCGGCGTGGCATGCAGCAGCGGCTTGCCGCTGACCTGGTCCTGCAGGCGCACCAGGAAGTGGCCCTCGTGCAGCTCGTCGGTGACCCTGATATGCCGGCGCAGGAAGCGCAGCAGCGGGTTCTGCGCCAGATCCGGGTGATGTTCCTGCTCGTGCTCGCTGCGCAACATCTTGAAGCCGCTGAACAGCAGGAAGGCGCCGAACAGGTAGAGGATCCAGTCGAACTGCTGCACCAGCGCCGTGCCCAGGCCGATCATGATGGCGCGCAGCACTATCACCCCGAGGATGCCCCAGAACAGCACGCGGTGCTGGTAGCGACGGGGGATGCCGAAGTAGCCGAGGATCATCGCCATGACGAAGACGTTGTCCATCGACAGCGACTGCTCGACGAGAAAACCGGTGTAGTACTCCAGCGCCTTGGTCGCGCCGAGCTGCCACCAGATCCAGCCGCCGAAGGCGACGCCGACGCTGAAGTAGCCCGAATACAGCAGCAGGCTCTCGCGCATCTCGATTTCGTGCTGGTCGCGGTGCAGCACGCCGAGGTCGAGCACCAGCAGGGTGACGATCAGCACGAGAAAGGCCAGCCAGAACCAGCCGGGGGTACCGAACAGCGGGGTGGTGAAAAAGGCGAGTAGAGCGTCCATGAGCCCTCCCTGAATGTCTGCCTGAGTTGAATATCGACTCAGTGACTCCGACATCACGGTGAAAGCTCACCGCCAGAGGGGCCCGGCGTCACGCATAGACAGGCTAGCGCTTAACCCGGCAAGCCTCAAGCCAGCCCGCGGTTTCGCTCCACTTGCCGCTTGGCGCTCTAGTAGACCCAGACCTCGACCCGGCGATTGCGGACGCGCCCGTGATCCTCGCTGTTGGCCGCCACCGGCAGCTCGTCGCCGAGACCGGCGATTTCGCGAAACAACACGCCCTGCCTGGCCAGCTCGCGGCGCACGGCCATGGCCCGCAGCTTGGACAGCAGCTCGGCGCGGGCCGGGTCGCTCTTGGCGTCGCCGAAACCCACCAGCACCACCTGGTTATGCAGCTTGTCGTGGCGCTTGAGGTAGTCCAGCACCCGCGCCAGGTCGCGCTGGGCCTTGGTGTCCAGGCTGGCGCTGCCTTCCTGGAAACGGAAGTTCACCGACAGGCGCTGCGCCCGTTCGGCCAGCTGGCGATAGTCGGCCGGCATCTGCGCGCTGGGCTCGACGCGGACCGCCTGCACGGTCTGGGCGATAAAGCCGCTGGCGTCGACTATGGCCTGGCCGCGCGGGCTGTGGGCGAAGTCGATCAGCGCCTGGGCCCAGGGGTTGTCCGGTTGCGGCTGGTTGTAGAGGAACAGCCGGCGCGACAGCGGGTAGTCCTCGGTGGCGATCAGCGTGGTGCTCGGCGGCATCGGCTGCGAATCGCCGGCGGCGATGGCCACCGCCTTGGCCTGGCGGATATAGGGCAGGCCGATAAAGCCGATGCCCTGCGGATCGCCGCTGACCGCATCGGACAGCTGTGTGCTCGATTCGAAACGCTGGGCGCCGGCGGCCAGGCTGCGTCCGCCCGGCGCCAGCACCAGTTCCTTGAAGGTGTCGTAGGTGCCGGAGTTGTCGTCGCGGGCGTACAGGCGCACCGCCCCGGGGTTGCCGCCCAGCTCGCGCCAGTCGGCGATCTCGCCGGCGAACAGCTGCGCCACCTGCTCGACGCCGAGCACCGCGACGGGGTTGCTCGGGTGCAGGACGATGGCCAGGCCGTCGATGGCGATCACCTGTTCGGCCTGCGCGCTGCGCAGATCGCCGAGACCGGCCAGGGCGGCGGCTTCGCCGTCCTTGATCGGCCGCGACGAGGCGGCCAGGTCCGCCGTGCCGTCCTTGAGCGCGGCGAAGCCGGTGCCGGAGCCATGGGCGGCGACCTCGACTATCACCGCGCGGCCGTCGGCGTCGCGCGCCAGCAGGCGCTGCTCGTTCTCCGCCGCGCCGGCCTCGCTGCGGATATCGCGCAGGCCCTGGGCCTCGAACAGGCCCTTGACCAGTTCCGGGCCGAGCTTGGCGCCGATGGTGTTGGAGCCCTGCAGGCGCAGCACCGGCTGCCCGCCCTGCGAGGCGGGCAGGGCGGCGAACACCGACAGCGGCAGGGCATAGCAGATGAAGCCGAGGACCAGCAGGGACAGGGTGCGACTCCAGAGGTCGCGGTCGACGGCGGACGGGGCGCGCGGCATGCGGCAGACACCTTCTAGTGGGTGATGGAAAGTGCCGCGCAGATTAAGTCAGTCAGGTTGCGGTTATATGACGGCTGTGCGCCGCGGCCCGGTCAGCCCAGTTCGAGCCAGATCGGCGCATGATCCGAGGGCTTGTCCATGCCGCGCAGTTCGTAGTCGATGCCGGCGTCCTTGAACCGGCCCTGCAGCGCCTGGCTGGCGAGGATCACGTCGATGCGCAGGCCGCGCTTGGGCTCGTCCTCGAAGCCGCGGCTGCGGTAGTCGAACCAGCTGAAGCGGTCGTTCACCTCGGGGTTGAGCTGGCGGAAGCTGTCGACCAGGCCCCAGTTCTTCAGGGTCGCCAGCCACTCGCGCTCCTCCGGCAGGAAGCTGCACTTGCCGGTCTTCAGCCAGCGCAGGCGGTTGGGCTCGCCGATGCCGATGTCGCAGTCCTCGGGGCTGATATTGATGTCGCCCATCACCACCAGCGCCTGCTGCGGATCGAAGCGCTCGACCAAGAGCTGCTGCAGGTCGGCGTAGAAGCGCTGCTTGGCGGGGAACTTCAGCGGGTGGTGGCGGCTTTCGCCTTGCGGGAAGTAGCCGTTCATCACGGTCACCGGCTGGCCCTGGGCGTCGGCGAAGGTGGCGTAGATAAAGCGCCGCTGGGCGTCCTCGGCGTCGCCGGGAAAGCCCTTGTGCAGGTTCAGCGGTGCCTGGCGCGAGAGCAGGGCGACGCCGTAATGACCCTTCTGCCCGTGGTAGTGCACGTGGTAGCCGAGCTGGCGGATCTCGGCCTCGGGGAATTGTTCGTCGGCCACCTTGGTTTCCTGCAGGCCGATCACGTCCGGCTGGTGCTTGTCGATCAGGGCCTGCAGCTGATGGGGGCGGGCGCGCAGGCCATTGATATTGAAGGAGACGATTTTCATGGGCGGCGAATCCTGGGCAAAAGGCGATGCTAGCCGATCACTCGGTAGCGGAGCCAGCGCCTGGCGGCACATCGGGGTCACTGCTAAGTTGCCAGTGAGGCCAGTGCGCCGACACCAATAAATAGAGGTCAATCATGCCCCATAACGCTCCTGCCGAAGTCCGCATGCTCGACGGCGGCTACGCCCGCGAAGTGCGTTCGCTGCTCTACCACGCCTACCGCCACGAGCCGACCTTCGCCTACCTGTTCGAGGCCGAGCGGCCGGGCTTCGACCAGCGGGTGCGGGCCACGGTGCGCGAACTGGTGCAGCAGCACTTCGCCGAGGAGCTGCCGGCCATCGGCCTGCTGCTCGACGACCGGCTGATCGGCACCGCGCTGATCGCCCCGCCGCAGCGGCGCCTGGATATCACCGAGAGCTGGGGCTGGCGTCTGCGCATGCTGCTGAGCACCGGTTTCCGTTGCACCAAGCGCTACCTCGAGTACCACGACGCGGTGCTCGCCTGCCTGCCGCCGGGGCCCTATCACGTGCTGCCGCTGCTCGGCATCCATCCCGAGTTCCAGGGCCAGCACCGCGGCGAGCAACTGCTCGAGGCGCTGCACGATTGGTGCGCCGAGGATACCGGCTCGCAGGGCGTGGTGCTGGATACCGGCAATGCGCGCTACCTGGAGTTCTACAAGCGCCAGGGCTACGAGGAAATCGGCGAACTGGCCATCGGCCCGGTGGTGGAGCACGTGTTCTTCCACCCCAATCCGCAGCCGGTGGCGCGGGCGCGCGCCTGAACCCTGGCTGTCGCCGCTGTTCTCCACCGCTCTAGCTCGCCGTCCGCTCCGTGATAGCATCCCCGGCCATGAGCGTATATGGACATATCCGGCGCAGCCTGGCGCTGCTGCTGATCAGCACCGGGGCCCTCGCCGCCGGCGAGCTGGACGTGCGCATCAGCCCGGCCAATTCGGCCCTCAAGGCCAATATCGAAGGTTATGTGGGCAGCCTCGAGGGCCGCGACGGCCAGGCGCTGCGGCGCTTGCGCCGGGTCGCCGAGGCCGAGGCGGACAAGGCCGCGCAGGCGCTGGGCTACTACCAGGCGCGCATCCGCAGCCGCATCGAGGAGGGCGAGACGCCGCGCCTGGTATTGGAGGTGGAACCCGGCGAACGGGTGCGCCTGCGCAACGTCGACATCCGCATCGAAGGCCCGGCCAGCGAGCTGGCTGCCTTTCGCCTGCCCAGCGCCAGCCGCCTGCAGCCCGGCGCGGTGCTGCACCACGGCCGCTACGAAGACGCCAAGCGGCTGATCCAGAACCAGGCCTCGCGTTACGGCTTCTTCGACGGGCGCTTCTCCCGCCAGCGCCTGGATATCGACCCCGCCGCCGGGGTCGCCGATATCGAGCTGGTGTACCTCAGCGGGCCGCGCTACCGCCTCGGCGACCTCGCCTTCAGCGGCGACTTTCCCTTCGACGAGGCGCTGCTGCGGCGCATGGTGCCGTTCCAGGCGGACAGCCCCTACGATTCCGAGCTGATCGCCGAGCTGTACCAGGCGCTGCAGTCCAGCGGCTACTTCGAGTCGGTGCGCATCGACGCCATTCCCACCCAGGCCGAGCAGCTGCGCATTCCCGTGGCGGTCGCGCTGGTGACCCGCGAGCCGCGCACCCTGGGCCTGGGTGTGGGGTTTTCCACCGACGTCGGGCCGCGCCTGCGCGGCTCCTGGACGCGCCACTGGCGCAACCCGCAGGGCCATAGCTACGGGGTGGAGACCGAGCTGTCGGCGCCAAGGCAGAACCTCGGCCTGTGGTACGACATGCCCGGCGACCCGCCATTGACCGACAAGCTGCGCCTGGCCGGCGGCTACCAGTACGAGGAACTGGCCAGCAAGGACAGCCTCAGCCGTCTGCTCACCTTCGGTCCGGAGTGGCACAGCCAGCGCGCCGGCGGCTGGCAGCGGGTGCTGTCGCTCAAGTGGCAGCGCGAGGAGTACCGCCTGGGCGACGACTCCGGCCTGAGCACCCTGCTGATGCCGGGCGTCAGCTATTCGCTGCTGCGCAGCGACAACCGCCTCGATCCGCGGCGCGGCTATCGCCTGCAGTTCGATGTCTCTGGCGCGGTGGACGGGGTGCTCTCCGACGCCAACGTGGTGCACGGCAACGTCATGCTCAAGGGTCTGACCACGTTGCTGGACAACCATCGCCTGCTCGGCCGCGTGCAGCTGGGCGGCACCGAGACCAACGGCTTCTCCGGCGTGCCGCCGTCGCTGCGCTTCTTCGCCGGCGGCGACCAGAGCGTGCGCGGCTACGACTACCAGAGCCTGTCGCCGGAGAACGACCGCGGCGACAAGATCGGCGGCCGCTACCTGTTCGCCGCCAGTGCCGAGTACCAGTACAGCCTGACGGACAAGTGGCGCCTGGCCACCTTCGTCGACCAGGGCAACGCGTTCAACTCGCTGGACTTCCCCACCCTCAAGACCGGCGTCGGCTTCGGCCTGCGCTGGGTCTCGCCGGTCGGCCCGCTGCGCCTGGACCTGGCCCATGCGCTGGACGACGAGGGTGGCGTGCGCCTGCACTTCTCCATGGGGCCGGAACTATGAGGCGCGCACTCAAGTGGCTGGCGGCGGGGCTGCTGAGCCTGGCGCTGCTGCTCGGCGCAGCAGTGCTGGGCCTGCTGGGAACCCAGGGCGGCAGCCGCTGGCTGCTGGCGCAGGTGCCGGGGCTGACGGTGGAGAACTTCAGCGGCCGGCTCGGTGCGGCCTGGCAGGCCGATGCGCTGCGCTGGCAGCAGGACGGGCTGCGCGTGGAGCTGCAGCAGCTGGATTTCGCCTGGTCGCCGGCCTGCCTGCTGCGCCTGAGCCTGTGCCTGGATCGTCTGCACCTGGCGCGGGCCGAAATCGATCTGCCGGCCGACGAGGCACCGGCTGAGGAGCCAACTGCGCTGCCTAGCCTGAAGCTGCCGCTGCGCCTGCAACTGGGCGATATCCAGCTGGGCGAGTTGCGCCTCGACGGCCAGGCCCAGTTCAGCGAACTGAGCCTGATCGCCGCCTGGAACGACCAGGGCGTGACGCTGCAACGCCTGAGCCTGCGCCGCGACGAGCTGAGCCTGGAACTCAGCGGCGAGCTGACCCCGCAGGGCGACTGGCCGCTGGCCCTCAGCGGGCGCCTGCAGTTGCCGCAGGTGGACGGCAAACCCTGGCAGCTGGCGTTGCAGGTCGGCGGCGAGCTGCAGCGCAGCCTGACCCTGCAGGCCGACAGCACGGGCTATCTGGAAGCGCGCCTGGTCGGCGAGGTGCAGGCCCTGGCCGAGCATTTGCCGGCCGAGCTGCGCCTGAGCAGCGGCGACTTCGCGCCCAGCAGCGCCTTGCCGCCGACCCTGCGCCTGCAGCAGCTGGAGCTGCGCGCCAAGGGCGATCTGGCCAGCGGCTACCGCATCGACGGCGAGGCCAGCCTGCCGGCCGAGCAGGCGCCGATCGCCGTGCGCCTGCAGGGGCGCGTCGAGGCCCAGGGCGCGGATATCGAGCTGCTGCGCCTGCAGGGCGACGCCGAGCAGCACCTGCAGCTGCAGGGGCGCCTCGACTGGCGCGAGGCCTTTGCCGTCGACGCCAAACTGGACTGGCAGGCCTTCCCCTGGCAGCGCCTGTACCCGCTGGAGCAGGCGCCGCCGGTGAGCCTGCAGCAGCTGCAGGCCGAACTGCGCTACAGCGACGGCAACTACCTGGGCAACTTCGCCGGGCAACTGCAGGGGCCGGCCGGCGCCTTCAGCCTGAGTAGCCCGGTCAGCGGCGATCTCAAGCAGGTCAGCCTGCCGCAGCTGCAACTGCGGGCCGGCCAGGGCAAGCTCGACGGCGTGCTCAAGCTGGGCTTCGCCGCGGGCATCGACTGGCAGGCCATGCTCCAGCTCAGCGAACTGGATCCCGGTTATTGGCTGGCCGAGATGCCCGGCCGGCTCGGCGGGCCGCTGAACAGTCGCGGCAGTTTCAGCGAGGGCCGCCTGCAGGCGCAGGCCGATATCGACCTGGCCGGGCGCCTGCGCGGCCAGCCCGCGCAGCTGCAGGTACAAGGCGCCGGCGCCGGCGAGCAATGGCAGGTGCAGCACTTGCTGGCGCGTCTGGGCGACAACCGCCTGAGCGGGCAGGGCGCGCTGGATCAGCGCCTGCGCGGTCAGCTGCAACTGGCCTTGCCGCGCCTCGGTCAGCTCTGGCCGGGCCTGCAGGGCCAGGTGCAGGGCAGCCTGGAACTGGCCGGCACGCTGCAGGCGCCGCAGGGCCAGTTGCAACTCGGCGGCGAGCGCCTGGCCTTCGGTGAGCCCAGCCTGCGCCGCCTGCAACTGGAGGCCAGCCTGGATGCCCGGCAGCAGGGCAGGCTGGCCCTGCAGGCGCGCGGCATTCGCCTCGGCGACAGCTATCTCGGCCGCCTGCAGGCCGATGGCCAGGGCGATGCGCGGCGCCAGGCGCTGCAGCTGGAGCTGCAGGGGCCGCTGCTGCAACTGGCCCTGGCGCTGGACGGCAACCTGAGCGAGCAGGGCGACTGGCGTGGGCGCATCGCCAGCGGGCGGATCCAGAGCGGCGGCCAGGACTGGCAGCTGCAACAGCCGGCGGCGCTGCAGCGCCTGGCCAGCGGCCAGCTGAGCCTGGGCGCGCATTGCTGGCGGGCCGGCGATGCCAGTTTGTGCGGCGGTCAGCAGCGCCTGGCGCCGCAGCCGAGCCTGGATCTGCGCCTGGAGAACTTCCCCCTGGCCAGCCTGCAACCCTGGCTGCCGGCGGATTTCGCCTGGCAAGGGCGGCTCGACGGCCGGCTCGAACTGGAACTGCCGGCCAGCGGCCCCAGCGGGCGCATCCTGCTGGATGCCGGCGGCGGCAGCCTGCGCATTCGCCAGCCGGAGCAGGACCAGTGGCTGGATTTTCCCTACACCAGCCTGCGCCTGGACAGCACGCTGCGCCCGCAGCGGGTGGACAGCGAGCTGCGCCTGCTCAGCGAACGCCTCGGCGAACTGAGCCTGCAGGCGCAGCTCGATCCGCGGCAGGCAACCAAGCCGCTCAGCGGCCAGTTCCGCCTGAGCGGTTTCGACCTGGCCGTGCTGCGCCCCTTCGTGCCCATGGCCGAGCGCCTGGAGGGGCGCCTGCAGGGCAGCGGCAGGCTGTCCGGGCCGCTGCTGGCGCCGCAGGTCGACGGCCAGCTGCGCCTGGACGGCGGCGAGCTGGCCGGCAGCGAACTGCCGCTCAGCCTGCAGGCGCTGCAGCTGCAGGCGCTGATCGCCGGCGAGCGGCTGCAGCTGGCCGGCGACTGGCGCAGCGGCGAGCAGGGGCGCGGCAACCTGCGCGGCGAGCTGAGCTGGGCCGAGGGGTTGAGCGGCGATCTGTCCGTGCAGGGCCAGCGCCTGCCGCTGAAGGTCGAGCCCTATGCCGAGCTGGAAGTGGAGCCGGACCTGCAGTTGCAGCTGCGCGCCCAGCAACTGGCGGTGCGCGGCAAGGTCGGCATCCCGCGCGGGCAGATCGGCGTGCGCGAGCTGCCGGCCTCGACCGTCAAGCTGTCCGGCGACGCGCGGGTGGCCGGGCGCGAGACGCCGCTGGAGGAGGAGGCGCTGGGCATCGCCATGGACGTCGAGGTCGAGGTCGGCCAGGACATGCTGGCCTTCCGCGGCTTCGGCCTCACCGCCGACCTGCGCGGGCGCGTGCATATCGGCGACGACCTCGATACCCGCGGCGAGCTGGACCTGGTGAACGGCCGCTATCGCGCCTACGGCCAGCGCCTGACCATTCGCCGGGCGCGCCTGCTGTTCACCGGGCCCATCGATCAGCCGTTCCTCGACGTCGAGGCGATTCGTCGGGTGGACAACGTGGTCGCCGGCATCCGCCTGTCCGGCAGCGCCGAGCAACCCAGCACCACGGTGTTCGCCGAGCCGGCGATGAGCCAGGAGCAGGCGCTGTCCTACCTGGTGCTGGGCCGGCCGCTGGGGCAGGGCAGCGGCGACAACAACATGCTCGGCCAGGCCGCGCTGGCCCTGGGCCTGGCCGGCAGCAGTTCGCTGACCAGCAGCCTGGCCAGCAGCCTGGGCATCCAGGATTTCCAGCTCGACACCGAGGGCAGCGGCATCACCACCAGCGTGGTGGCCAGCGGCAACCTCACCGAACGTCTCAGCCTGCGCTACGGCGTCGGCGTGTTCGAGCCGGCGAATACCATCGCGCTGCGCTACCAGCTCGGGCGCAGGCTCTATCTCGAGGCGGCCAGCGGCTTGGCCAGTTCCCTGGACCTGTTCTATCGGCGCGATTTCTAGGCAGCGCGGAACCGCTCCGGCTTTTCCGGGGTCGAGCCGGATTAGCCAGGTGTTTCGTGCGGCTTTTCCCCAGCTGTTTGGAGAATGGTCGCGTTAATTTTTTTCTAAACAGTGAAAAGAACTTATTTCGTCTTCGTATACTTAGCCGCCCCCTCGATCCGGCAACCCTGGTGCAGCGCGGGGCGGTGACGAAAAAAACGGCGCTGCCTATCCGGCAGTCGATCATGCGACGGGTACCCAACCGCGCAACTACAAGAATAAGGACCCTTCAATGGAAGCCATAACCAACTTGGTGAACCAACTCAACGGCCTGGTCTGGGGCCCACCCATGCTGGTGCTGATCCTCGGTACCGGGCTGTTCCTCATGCTGCGCCTGAAGTTCATGCCGCTGGCCAAGATCGGCCCCGGCTTCAAACTGATGTGGCAGGGGCGTAAGAAAGACGACGAGGAAAGCGGCGAGATCAGCCCGTTCCAGGCGCTGATGACCTGCCTGGCCGCCACCGTCGGCACCGGCAACATCGCCGGCGTGGCCACTGCCATCTTCCTTGGCGGCCCCGGCGCGCTGTTCTGGATGTGGTGCACCGCGCTGGTGGGCATGGCCACCAAGTACTGCGAAGTGGTACTGGCCGTGCACTACCGCGAGAAGGACGACCGCGGCGAGCACGTCGGCGGCCCGATGTACGCGATCAAGAACGGCCTGGGCGCCAAATGGGCCTGGCTCGGCGGCGCCTTCGCCATCTTCGGCGGTCTGGCCGGCTTCGGCATCGGCAACATGGTGCAGGTCAACTCCATGGCCCACGCCCTGGAAACCACCTTCAGCGTGCCGCTGTGGGTCACCGGCCTGGTGACCATGGTGTTCGTCGGCCTGGTCATCCTCGGCGGTATCAAGCGCATCGGCAAGGTCGCCGCCTCCCTGGTGCCGGCCATGTGCGTGGCCTACATCGTCGCCGCCATCGTCGTGCTGGTGGTCAACGCCAGCCAGATTCCGGCGGCCTTCGAGATGATCTTCACCTACGCCTTCACTCCGATCGCCGCCACCGGTGGCTTCGCCGGTGCGGCGGTGATGGCGGCGATCCGCTTCGGCGTGGCCCGCGGCATCTTCTCCAACGAGGCGGGCCTGGGCACCGCCGGTATCGCCCAGGCGGCCGGCACCACCAGCAGCCCGGTGCGCTCGGGGATGATCGGCATGCTCGGGACCTTCATCGACACCATCATCATCTGCTCGATGACCGGTCTGGCGATCATCTGCTCCGGCGTGTGGACCAGCGGCGCCAGCGGCGCGGCGCTGTCGGCGGCGGCCTTCGAGTCGGCCATGCCGGGCATCGGCGGGGCGATCCTGACCATTGCCCTGGTGGTGTTCGCCTTCACCACCATCCTCGGCTGGAGCTACTTCGGCGAGAAGTGCTGGGAATACCTGGTCGGTACCAAGGCGATCCTGCCGTTCCGCCTGGTCTGGGTGGTCGCGGTGCCGTTCGGCGCCATCGCCCAACTGGACTTCGCTTGGCTGCTGGCCGATACCCTCAACGGCCTGATGGCCATCCCCAACCTGCTCTCGCTGCTGTTGCTGAGCCCGGTGGTGGTGGCGCTGACCCGCGAGTACTTCGCCAAGCAAAAAGCGAATGTGTCGCCAGTGCAGGCAAGGTAGTCTGACCTTCGGGTCAGCTTGATCCGCTGCCTGACGAGGGCGCGTTCTGGGCTTGCCAAAAGCCCGGATCGCGCCCTTACTCTTTTACCCTCACTTCGCAGAAAAGGATTCTCCCCATGGCGCAAGTCACCCTCAAAGGCAACCCGGTTCCGGTCGACGGTCAACTGCCGCAGGCCGGTCAGCAAGCACCTGCCTTCAGCCTGGTCGGCAACGACCTTGGCGACGTCAGCCTGGCCAGCCTGGCCGGCAAGCGCAAGGTGCTGAACATCTTCCCCAGCGTCGACACCCCGACCTGCGCCACCTCGGTGCGCAAGTTCAACGCCGAGGCCGCACAACTGGCCAACACCGTGGTGCTGTGCATCTCCGCCGACCTGCCGTTCGCCCAGGCACGCTTCTGCGGCGCCGAAGGCCTGGACAAGGTGATCAACCTGTCGACCATGCGCGGCGCCGAGTTCCTCAAGAACTACGGCGTGGCCATCGCCGGCGGCCCGCTGGTCGGCGTCGCCGCCCGTGCGGTGGTGGTGCTGGACGAGCACGACAAGGTGCTGCACAGCGAGCTGGTCGGCGAGATCGCCGACGAGCCGAACTACGCGGCGGCCCTGGCGGCGCTCAAGTAACCGCCGGCGCGGCAACGACGGCCTGCTCTGCAGGCCGTTTTTATTTGTGCCTCAAACAGTTGGTAACGTAAGAGCAGCGTAAAAAGCGGGTAAATGGGCTTTGCTTGCCGGGTGTCAGTGCTTATCGTTCCGACTCCCTCAAGAAGTGACCCGTCCCCGCCATGTCCGATACCGCCTCGACCTCCGCGAAAACCTCCCGCCAGTGGCTGATCGGCCTGAGCCTGCTCGCCGTGCTGCTGCTGTTGCTCTGGTGGTTCTGGCCGAGCAAGGCACAGGCGCCGATGGGCGGTGGCCGCTTCGGCGACATGGGCCCGGTGCCGGTGCGGGTGGCCGAGGTGCGCCGCGACGACTTCGCCATCGAGCTCAAGGCCCTCGGCACGGTCACCGCCTACAACACGGTCAACGTGCGTTCGCGGGTGGACGGCGAGCTGGTCAAGGTGCTGTTCGAGGAGGGCCAGCAGGTCGAGGCCGGCGATCTGCTCGCGCTGATCGACCCGCGCCCCTACCAGGCGGCGCTGCAGCAGGCGCAGGGCGCGCTGCAGGAGCAGCAGGCGCAGCTGAAGAACGCCGAACTGGACCTGGCCCGCTACCAGGGCCTCTATGCCGAAGACAGCATCGCCAAGCAGACCCTCGATACCCAGCAGGCGCTGGTGAGTCAGTACCGCGGCAGCCTGCAGAGCTACCAGGCGGATGTCGCCACGGCCAGGCTCAACCTCGACTTCACCCAGATCCGCGCGCCGATCTCCGGCCGTCTCGGGCTGCGCCAGCTGGACGTCGGCAACCTGGTCAGCGCCGGCGACACCACGCCGCTGGTGGTGATCACCCAGACCCTGCCGATCGCGGTGACCTTCACCATCCCCGAGGGCGACCTGCCGGCGGTGCTGCAGCGCACCCGCGGCGGCGCGACGCTGGCGGTGGCGGCCTGGGACCGTGGCGAGCGGCTGAAGCTGGCAGACGGCGTGCTGGAGAGCCTGGACAACCAGATCGACACCGCCACCGGCACGGTCAAGCTCAAGGCGCGCTTCGCCAATGCCGAGCAGATGCTGTTCCCCAACCAGTTCGTCAACGTGCGCCTGCGCGTGGAAACCCGCGAAGCGGCCACCATCATTCCCTCGGCCGCCGTGCAGTTCGGCGCCCAGGGCACCTTCGTCTACGTGGTCGACGAAGGCAGCACGATCAGCCTGCGGCCGGTGACCATCGCCGCCAGCGACGCCGAGCGCAGCCTGGTGGGCGAGGGCGTGCAGCCCGGCGAGCGCTTGGTGCTGGAGGGCACCGACCGCCTGCGCGACGGCAGCCAGGTCGAGGTGATCGACCCGGCTGTGGTGCATAGCCCGGACGGTGCGGCGCGTCAACCGCTGAGCGAGGGCGGCAAGCCGGGTCGGGGCGAGCGTTCTGCCCAGCCGCGGAACGACGCATGAACATCTCCCGCCCCTTCATCCTGCGGCCGGTCGCCACCACGCTGCTGATGGTGGCGATCTTCCTCAGCGGCCTGATCGCCTACCGCCTGCTGCCAGTGTCGGCGCTGCCGGAGGTGGATTACCCGACCATCCGCGTGCTGACCCTCTATCCCGGCGCCAGCCCGGACGTGATGACCAGCGCGGTGACCGCGCCGCTGGAACGCCAGTTCGGCCAGATGGCCGGGCTCAAGCAGATGTCCTCGACCAGCTCCGGCGGCGCCTCGGTGATCACCCTGCGCTTCAACCTGGAGGTGGCGCTGGCGGTGGCCGAGCAGGAGGTGCAGGCGGCGATCAACGCGGCGAGCAACCTGCTGCCCGGCGACCTGCCGGCGCCGCCGGTGTACAACAAGGTCAACCCGGCCGATACCCCGGTGCTGACCCTGGCGGTGAGTTCGGCAACGATGCCGCTGCCGCAGGTCAACGATCTGGTCGATACCCGCCTGGCGCAGAAGCTGGCGCAGACCAGCGGCGTCGGCCTGGTCACTCTGGCCGGCGGGCAGCGCCCGGCGGTGCGCATTCGGGTCAATCCCGAGGCGCTGGCGTCCTACGGCCTGAGCCTGGCCGACGTGCGCAGCCTGATCACCGCCAGCAACGTCAACCAGCCCAAGGGCAACTTCGACGGCCCGACCCGCGTTTCCCAGCTCGACGCCAACGACCAGCTGAAATCGGTGGAGGAATACCGCGAGCTGATCCTCAGCTACCAGAACGGCGCGGCGCTGCGCCTGAAGGACGTCGCCGAAATCGTCGATGGCGCCGAGAACGAGCGCCTGGCCGCCTGGGCCAATCGCAACGCCGCGGTGCTGGTCAACGTGCAGCGCCAGCCCGGCGCCAACGTGATCGAGGTGGTCGACCGCATCCAGGCGTTGCTGCCGCACCTGACCGAGGGCCTGCCCGCCAGCGTCGAGGTCAAGGTGCTCACCGACCGCACCCAGACCATCCGCGCCGCGGTGCGCGATGTGCAGCACGAGCTGCTGCTGGCCATCGCCCTGGTGGTGATGGTGACCTTCCTGTTCCTGCGCAAGCTGTCGGCGACCATCATCCCGTCCATCGTCGTGCCGCTGTCGCTGATCGGCACCTTCGGCGTGATGTACCTGGCCGGCTTCACCATCAACAACCTGACGCTGATGGCGCTGACCATCGCCACCGGCTTCGTGGTCGACGATGCCATCGTCATGCTGGAGAACATCGCCCGTCACCTGGAGGAGGGCGAGACGCCGCTCGATGCCGCGCTCAAGGGCGCGCGGCAGATCGGCTTCACCCTGGTCTCGCTGACCCTGTCGCTGATCGCCGTGCTGATCCCGCTGCTATTCATGGCCGACGTGGTCGGCCGGCTGTTCCGCGAATTCGCCATCACCCTGGCCGTGGCCATCCTGATTTCCCTGGTGGTGTCGCTGAGCCTGACGCCGATGATGTGCGCGCGCCTGCTCAAGGCCGAGAAACCCGAGCAGGAGGGGCGCTTCTACCGCGCCGCCGGTGGCGTCATCGACGCCATGATCGCGCGCTACGGCGTCTGGCTGAGCTGGGTGCTCAAGCACCAGCCGCTGACCCTGCTGGTGGCGGTGGCCACCCTGGGCCTGACCGTGCTGCTCTACCTGGCGGTGCCCAAGGGCTTCTTCCCGGTGCAGGACACTGGGGTGATCCAGGGCATCTCCGAGGCGCCGCAGTCGATCTCCTTCGCCGCCATGAGCGAGCGCCAGCAGCGTCTGGCCGAGGTGATCCTGCGCGATCCGGCGGTGGCCAGCCTGTCCTCGTCGATCGGCGTCGACGGCGACAACCCCACGCTGAACAGCGGCCGTCTGCTGATCAACCTGAAAACCCACGCCGCGCGCGACGTCACCGCCAGCCAGGTGATCGAGCGCCTGCGCCCCGAGCTGGCGAAGATCCCGGGCATCGAGCTGTATATGCAGCCGGTGCAGGATCTGACCATCGAGGATCGCATCAGCCGCACCCAGTTCCAGTTCACCCTGGAGTCGCCGGACGGCGCGCTGCTGGAGCAGTGGACACCGCGCCTGGTCGAGGCGTTGCGCCAGCAGCCGGTGCTCACCGATGTCGCCAGCGACCTGCAGAACCGCGGCCTGCAGGTGTACCTGCAGATCGACCGCGACGCCGCCGCGCGTCTGGGCATCAGCGTCGGCGATATCGACGATGCGCTGTACGACGCCTTCGGCCAACGGCAGATCAGCACCATCTACACCCAGGCCAGCCAGTACCGCGTGGTGCTGGAAAGCCGCGACGGCGGACGCATCGGCCTGGCGGCGCTGGAGCAGATCCACGTCGCCAGCGGCGACGGGCAGCAGGTGCCGCTGGCCTCGCTGGCGCGCATCGAGGAGCGTCCGGCCAGCCTGCTGGTCAACCATATCGGCCAGTTCCCGGCGGTGACCCTGTCGTTCAACCTGGCCCCGGGGGTGTCGCTGGGCGAGGCGGTGGCGGTGATCGAGCGGGTTGAGCAGGAGATCGGCCTGCCCGGCGCCATCGACACCCAGTTCCAGGGCGCCGCCGAGGCCTTCCGCGCCTCGCTGAGCTCGACCCTGCTGCTGATCCTGGCGGCCATCGTCACCATGTACATCGTGCTCGGCGTGCTCTACGAGAGCTATATCCACCCGATCACCATTCTCTCCACGCTGCCCTCGGCCGGGGTCGGCGCCTTGCTGGCGCTGCTGTTGACCGGCAACGACCTGGGCCTGATCGCCATCATCGGCATCATCCTGTTGATCGGCATCGTCAAGAAGAACGCGATCATGATGATCGACTTCGCCCTGGAGGCCGAACGCAACCAGGGCATGGCGCCGCAGGATGCGATCTACCAGGCGGCGCTGCTGCGTTTCCGCCCGATCCTGATGACCACCCTGGCCGCGCTGTTCGGCGCCATCCCGCTGATGCTCGCCACCGGCTCCGGCGCCGAGCTGCGCCAACCGCTGGGCCTGGTGATGGTCGGCGGCCTGCTGCTCAGCCAGGTGCTGACGCTGTTCACCACGCCGGTGATCTACCTGTACTTCGATCGCCTGTCGCGGCGCTTTAGTGGTCGCAGTGCAGCGGGGGTGGCGGTATGAGCGGCAAGCTTCAAGCTTCAAACCACAAGTTAAAGGCAGCCCGCTGCCAGGCTTTTGCTTCTCACTTGCAGCTTGAAGCTTGTAGCTTGTGGCTGCTTCTATGAATCTGTCCGCCCCCTTTATCCGCCGCCCGGTGGCGACCCTGCTGCTGAGCCTGGCGATCATGCTGCTCGGCGGCGTCAGCTTCGGCCTGCTGCCGGTGGCGCCGCTGCCGCAGATGGATTTCCCCACCATCACCGTGCAGGCCAGCCTGCCCGGCGCCAGCCCGCAGATCATGGCCTCGACCGTGGCCACGCCGCTGGAGCGCTCGCTCGGCACCATCGCCGGCATCAGCCAGATGAACAGCCGCAGCAGCCAGGGCAACACGCGGATCATGATCCAGTTCGACCTGGACAAGGACATCAACACCGCCGCGCGCGAGGTGCAGGGGGCGATCAATGCCGCGCGCGAGCTGCTGCCCAGCGGCATGCGCACGATGCCCAGCTACCGCAAGGTCAACCCCTCGCAGGCGCCGATCATGGTCATCTCGCTGACCAGCGCGACGCTGAACAAGGGCCAGCTGTACGACGTCGCCGCGACCATCCTGGCGCAGAAGCTGGCCCAGATCGGCGGCGTCGGCGAGGTGCAGGTCGGCGGCAGCTCGCTGCCGGCGGTACGGGTGGCGCTGGAGCCGCGCCTGCTCGATCAGTACGGCATCGCCCTCGACGAGGTGCGCCAGGCCATCGCCGCGAGCAACGCGCTGCGCCCCAAGGGCGCGGTGGAGGACACGCAGCGCCGCTGGCAGGTGCAGGCCAGCGACCAGTTGGCCAAGGCCGCCGACTACCTGCCGATGATCATCCGCTACCAGGACGGTGCCGCGGTGCGCCTGGGCGACGTGGCGACGGTCAGCGACGGCGTCGAGGACCGCTACAACAGCGGCTTCTTCAACGACCAGGAAGCGGTGCTGCTGGTGGTCAACCGGCAGAGCGGGGCGAATATCCTGCAGACCATCGCCGATATCCGCGCCGAACTGCCGGCGCTGCGCGAGGTGATTCCGGCCAGCGTGCAACTGGAGGTAGCCATGGATCGCTCGCCGGTGATCCGCGCCACCCTGCACGAGGCCGAGCAGACCCTGCTGATCGCCGTGGGCCTGGTGATCCTGGTGGTGCTGGCGTTTCTCGGGCGTTGGCGGGCGGCGCTGATCCCGGCGCTGGCGGTACCGGTGTCGCTGATCGGCAGTTTCGCCGCCATGTACCTCTTGGGTTTTTCGCTGAACAACCTGTCGCTGATGGCGCTGATCATCGCCACCGGCCTGGTGGTGGACGATGCCATCGTGGTGCTGGAGAACATCTCGCGGCATATCCATAACGGCGAGAAGCCGATGGACGCGGCGTTCAAGGGCGCCCGCGAAGTCGGCTTCACCCTGCTGTCGATGAACCTGTCGCTGGTCGCGGTGTTCGTCTCCATCCTGTTTATGGGCGGCATCGTCGAGCGGCTGTTCCGCGAGTTCTCCATCACCCTGGCGGTGGCCATCGTGATTTCCCTGCTGGTGTCGCTGAGCCTGACGCCGATGCTCTGCGCGCGCTGGCTCAAGGCCGAGGCCGAGCAGCCGCAGAGCCGCCTGCAGCAGTGGGGCGAGCGCCTGCAGGGGCGCGTGCTGGCGTTCTACGGGCGCAGCCTGGACTGGGCGCTGCGCCATTCGCTGCTGATGCTGCTGAGCCTGCTGGCGACCATCGCGCTGAACGTCTACCTGTTCGTCAGCGTGCCCAAGACCTTTATGCCGCAGCAGGACACCGGCCAGCTGATCGGCTTTATCCGCGGCGACGACGGCCTGTCGTTCCAGGTCATGCAGCCGAAGATGGAGATCTTCCGCAAGGCGGTGCTGGCCGACCCGGCGGTGCACAGCGTGGCCGGCTTTATCGGCGGCGCAGGCGGGATCAACAATGCCTTTATGATCGTACGGCTGAAACCGGTGAGCGAACGCGGCGCGTCCTCGCAGCAGGTGATCAACCGCCTGCGCGCCAGCGTGCCCAAGGTGCCGGGTGGGCGCATGTTCCTCATGCCGGACCAGGATCTGCAGATCGGCGGGCGCGAGGGGCGCAGCTCGGAGAACGAGTACATGCTGCTGTCGGGCGATCTCGACGCCCTGCGCCAGTGGCTGCCCAGGGTGCGCGAGGCGCTGCGCGCGCTGCCCGAGCTGACCGATATCGACGCCAAGGAGAACGAGGGCGCCCAGCAGATCCGCCTGGTGGTGGACCGCGAGGCGGCGCAGCGCCTGGGCGTGGAGATGAGCATGATCACCGCGGTGCTCAACAACGCCTTCAGCCAGCGCCAGGTGTCGACCATCTACCAGGCGCTCAACCAGTACAGCGTGGTGATGGAAATCAACCCGCTGTACGCCCAGCACCCCGAGGCGCTGGACCAGATCCAGCTGATCACCGAGGCCGGCGCGCGCGTGCCGCTGTCCACCTTCGCCCGCTGGGAGCGCAGCCTGGAGGAGGACCGGGTCAACCATCAGGGCCAGTTCGCCGCCGAGAATATCGGCTTCTCCCTGGCCGAGGGGGTGAGCCTGGACCAGGCCAGCCGCGCCATCGAGGCGGCGGTGGCGCGGGTTGGCCTGCCCAGCGAGGTGCAGGGCATGCTCGGCGGCACCGGCGCGGCCTTCCAGCAGACCCAGGACAACCAGCCGCTGATGATCCTGCTGGCGCTGGTGGTGGTGTACATCGTCCTCGGCGTGCTCTACGAGAGCTACATCCACCCGCTGACCATCCTCTCCACCTTGCCCTCGGCCGGCGTCGGCGCCTTGCTCGCGCTGCAGCTGGTGGGCATGGAGTTCAGCCTGATCTCGCTGCTGGGGCTGTTCCTGTTGATCGGCATCGTCAAGAAGAACGCCATCCTGATGGTCGACCTGGCCCTGCAACTGGAACGCGGCGAGCACCTCAGCCCGCAGGAATCCATTCGCCGCGCCTGCCTGCTGCGCTTCCGGCCGATCCTGATGACCACCCTGGCCGCGATTCTCGGCGCGCTGCCGCTGGTGCTGGGTAGCGCCGAGGGTTCGGAGATGCGCCAGCCGCTGGGCATCACCATAGTCGGCGGCCTGGTGCTGAGCCAGTTGCTGACCCTCTACACTACGCCGGTGATCTACCTCTACTTCGACCGCCTGCGCCACCGCGTCAACCGCTGGCGCGGCGTGCGCACCGATGCTTCGTTGGAAACTCCGCTATGACCCAAGCTCCTGTCGGCAAAACCCTCCTGTCCCTGCTGCTGGCCGGCGTGCTGAGTGGCTGCATGCTCGGCCCCGACTACCAGCGCCCCGAGCTGGCGGCGCCCATGCAGTTCAAGCAGATCGAAGGCTGGAAGGCCGCCAGCCCCGGCGACGCCCTGGAGCGCGGCGCCTGGTGGCAGCTGTACGGCGACGCCGAACTCGACGCCCTGGTCGAGCGCCTGCAGCTGTCCAACCAGAACCTGGCCGCGGCCGAGGCCCAGTACCGCCAGGCCCGCGCCCTGGTGCGCGGCGCGCGCGCCAGCTTCTACCCGAGCCTGTCCGCCAGCGCCGGGGTGACCCGCGCGGGGCAGGGCGGCGGCGACAGCACCCTCAGCACCGGCGACGGGGTGAGCGTCAGCGGCTCGAACGCCGCGCGCATCTCCAAGACCTACGAACTGGGCCTCAATGCGGCCTGGGAGCTGGATGTCTGGGGCAAGCTGCGCCGCGGCCTGGAGTCCAGCCGCGCCGAGTACGACGCCAGCGCCGCCGACCTGGCCGCCGCACGCCTGAGCCTGCAGAGCGAGCTGGTGCAGAACTACCTGCAGCTGCGCGTGCTGGATGAGCAGAAGCGCCTGCTCGACGCCACCGTGGCCGCCTACGCCCGCTCGCTGCGCCTGACCGAGAACCAGTACCAGGCCGGCATCGTGCCCAAGTCCGACGTGACCCAGGCCATCACCCAGCTCAAGAGCACCCAGGCCCAGGCCATCGATCTCGAGTGGCAGCGCGCCCAGCTGGAACACGCCATCGCCGTGCTGGTCGGCGCCAGCCCGGCCGAGCTGTCCATCGCCGCGCGCGACGGCGTGCCGGGGCTGCCGCAGATCCCCGTGGCGCTGCCCTCGCAGCTGCTCGAACGGCGCCCCGACGTGGCCGCCGCCGAGCGCCGGGTGATGGCCGCCAACGCGCAGATCGGCGTGGCCGAGGCCGCCTGGTTCCCCGACCTGACCCTCTCGGCCAGCGGCGGCTACCGCGGCAGCAGCTTCGCCGACTGGATCGAGGTGCCCAACCGCTTCTGGTCGCTCGGCCCGCAACTGGCGCTGAGCCTGTTCGACGGCGGCGCCCGCCGCGCCGAGCTGGAGCGCACGGAGGCGGTCTACGAGCAGACCGTGGCGCAGTATCGCCAGGCGGTGCTCGACAGCTTCCGCGAGGTGGAAGACCAACTGGTACAGCTGCGCGTGCTGGAGCAGGAGAGCGGGGTGCAGCAGCAGGCGCTGGACGCCGCGCGCGAATCGCTGCGCCTGATCGAAAACCAGTACCGCGCCGGTACCGTGGACTTCAACAGCGTGGTCAACGTGCAGGCCACCGCGCTGAGCAACGAGCGCTCCAGCCTGACCCTGCTCGGCAGCCGGCTGACCGCCAGCGTGCAGCTGATCGCCGCCCTCGGCGGCGGCTGGCAACTCGAGCGACTGCATGAAGGCGACGAGCAGGCGACGAACAGCAGCTTGACCCAGTAGTCAGGTGTTTTTTTGCCTGACCCGGAAGCGGGCTTTCCGCTAAGATTCGCGCTCTTGTCGTCAATGCTTGCAACTGGCCATCAGGGATTCGGAGCGTGCGACGCTCCGCGGTCGGCGCAACGCCTGTAGAGAGTTTCGATGCTGATCGGTAGTTACGATTTATCCCTGGTTGTGCTGTCGCTGTGCGTGGCCATCCTGGCGTCCTATACGGCGCTCGATCTGGCCGGGCGCATCGCCAGTGCCAAGGGCATCGCCCAGCCGCTGTGGATCGCCGGCGGCGCGGTGGCCATGGGCATCGGCATCTGGTCCATGCACTTCGTCGGCATGCTCGCCTTCAGCCTGCCGATTCCGCTCGGTTACGACCTCGCCATCACCCTGCTGTCGCTGGCCATCGCCATGCTCGCCTCGGGCTTCGCCCTGTGGCTGGTCAGCCAGCCCGAGCTGCCGGCCTGGCACCTGGGCCTGGGCGCGCTGGCCATGGGCGCGGGGATCGGCGCCATGCACTACATCGGCATGGCGGCGCTGCGCATGCAGCCGGGGATCGACTACGACCCGCTGCTCTTCGCCCTGTCGCTGCTGATCGCCGTGCTCGCCTCGGGCGCGGCGCTGTCGATCGCCTTCCGCCTGCGCCGCGACACGCCCTACGTGCGCCTGGCCCGCGGCGGCGCGGCGGTGGTCATGGGCCTCGCCATCGTCGGCATGCACTTCACCGGCATGGCCGCGGCGAACTTCCCCGAGGGCAGCTACTGCGGGGCGGCGATCAGCGGCCTGGACAGTCGCTGGCTGGCCAGCCTGGTGCTGGTGGTGACCCTGGCGGTGCTGGCCATCGCGCTGCTCACCTCGATCCTCGACGCCCGCCTGGAGGCGCGTACCGCGCTGCTCAGCAGCTCGCTGGCCAAGGCCAACGCCGAGCTGACCCAACTGGCCCTGCACGATGGCCTGACCAAGCTGCCCAACCGCCTGCTGCTGGAAGACCGCATCGGCCAGAGCATCCTCAAGGTCGGGCGCAACGGCGGCCATTTCGCCCTGCTGTTCATGGACCTGGACGGCTTCAAGCCGGTCAACGACGCCTTCGGCCATCACGTCGGCGATCAGCTGCTGGTGGCGGTGGCCCAGCGCCTGCGCGCCAACCTGCGCGCCCAGGACAGCCTGGCGCGGATCGGCGGCGACGAGTTCGTCCTGCTCGCCGAGCTGCGTCAGGCGCAGGACGCGGCCAACGTCGCGGGGCAGGTGGTCAGCCTGCTGAGCCAGCCGTTTTGGGTCGAGGGGCACGAGTTGCGCGTCTCCACCAGCGTCGGCATCGCCCTCTACCCGGGCGACGGCAGCGACCAGCAGGAGCTGCTGATCAACGCCGACGCGGCGATGTACCACGCCAAGGGCCTGGGCAAGAACGGCTACAGCTTCTTCGAGCGCTCGATGAACACCAACGCGCGCCAGCAGCTGCAACTGCTGCACGACCTGCGCGCGGCGCTGGAGCGCGGCGAGTTCCGCCTGTACTACCAGCCCAAGTTCGCCACCGGCAGCGAGCGCATGATCGGCGTCGAGGCGCTGCTGCGCTGGCAGCACCCGCAGCAGGGGCTGCTGGCGCCGGATCGCTTTATCGGCCTGGCGGAGAAGACCGGGCTGATCATCGCCATCGGTGACTGGGTACTGGACGAGGCCTGCCGGCAGATGCGCCTGTGGTACCAGCAGGGGCGCAGCGACTGGCGGGTGGCGGTGAACCTCTCGGCGCTGCAGTTCTGTCACGGCGAACTGGTCGACAGCGTGCGCCAGACCCTGGCGCGGCATGAGCTGCCGGCCAATTGCCTGACCCTGGAGATCACCGAGAGCACGGCGATGCACGACGTGAACGCCAGCCTGGCGATACTCGAACAGCTATCGGCCATGGGCGTGGACATCGCCATCGACGATTTCGGCACCGGCTATTCCAGCCTGCTCTACCTCAAGCGCCTGCCGGCCAACGAGCTGAAGATCGACCGCGGCTTCGTCCGTGATCTGGAGCACGACGGCGACGACGCCGCGATCGTCTCGGCCATCGTCGCCCTGGGCCAGGCGCTGGACCTGCGCATCGTCGCCGAGGGCGTGGAGACCCGCCAGCAGCAGGCCTTCCTCACCGAGCTGGGCTGCGACTCGCTGCAGGGCTACCTGCTCGGCCATCCGCTGCCGCCGGAGCAGTTGCCGGCGGGCTGACTTGGCGGAATTCCGCCAGGCTATTCGCGGTGCTTGCGGTTGACCGTCTGCGCGGCCTTGATCACGTCGCTGCCGATCGCCGTTTCGAACTGCTGCCACACCGGGCGCATGGCGTCGCGCCAGGCCTGGCGCTGCTCGGCGCTGAGTTCGAGTACCTGGCTGCGCCCGGAATCGACGATGCGCTGGCGATCGGCCTGGTTGGCGGCCTCGGCCTGGCGGTTCACCGCGTAGGTGACTTCGTCGATGATGCCCTCCAGTTCCATGCGGATCTGGTGCGGAATGCCGTACCAGAAGCGCGAGTTGCTCACCAGCATGTAGTCCAGCACGCCATGGTTGGTCTCGCTGATAAAGGGCTGCACCTCGTGCAGCTTCTGGCTATGGATGTTCGACCAGGGGTTTTCCGCGCCCTGCACCTGGCCGCTTTGCAGCGCCTTGAACACTTCGGCGAACGGCAGTTTCTGCGCGCCTGCACCGAGTTGGCGGAACTGCGCCTCGAGCACCGCCGAGGGCTGGATGCGAAAGCTCAGGCCATTGGCGTCGCCGGGCATCTGCAGCGCGCGGGTGGCGGACAGCTGCTTCATGCCGTTGTGCCAATAGGCCAGGCCGACGATGTTGTGATCCTCCATCGAACGCAGCAGCTGGCGGCCCTTGGCGCGCTTCTGGAAGCGGTTGACCGCGTCGAGGTCGTCGAACAGGAAGGGCAGGTCGAACACCTGCAGCTGCTTGGTGTACTGCTCGAACTTGGCCAGCGAGGGCGCCAGCAGCTGCACCTCGTTGTTGCGCAGGGCCTCCAGCTCGTTGGCGTCGCCGTACAGGCTGGAATTGGGGTAGACCTCGACCCTGACCTTGCCGGCCAGGCGTTCTTCCACCAGTTGCTTGAACAGCAACGCGCCCTGGCCCTTGGGCGTGCCGTCGGCGACCACGTGGGAGAACTTGATCAGGATGGCCTCGTCGGCCTGGGCGCTGAGCGCCGCCAGCGAGCTGAGCGCCAGGGCGCAGACGGCCAGGGCGCGGATCGTGTTGAGCATCTTGCTACCTTTTTCTTCTTATCTGTGGTGAGGCGCGGGGCGCCCGGTGTTGGTGGCGTTGGCCGTGGGTGGCGGAGCTCGGCAGCGCCGGTTCGCGGTCAAGGCTGGTAGCTTGCATGGCAAGGGCTGTGCCAGGGTGGCGATTTTCCGCCAACGCGGTGGCCACGGGAAAAACTCCGTGACGCAGCGCACAGCGGGTGGCGGAAACCCGCCATCCACCCGCTCGGGCTTAGCGGAATCTTGCCGGTGTCAGCCGAGCGCGACGCCCTGCAGCATGGCCAGCAGGGGTTGCGGATAGACGCCGATGGCGAACGCCAGCAGCGCCACCAGCAACAGCATCATGCCGCCGGCGCGCTGGCCCCAGTCGAAGGGCGCGTCGTGGCGGTGCAGGTTGGGCTCGCGCAGGTAGAGGGTGACCATCACCCGCAGGTAGTAGAACAGGCCGATGGCGCTGCCCAGTACCAACGCGCCGAGCAGCCACCACAGGCGCGCCTCGACGCCCACGGCGATCAGGTAGAACTTGCCGATGAAGCCGGCGGTGAGCGGAATCCCGGCCAGCGACAGCATCATCACGGTGAGCACCGCGGTCAGGTAGGGGCGGCGCCAGAACAACCCGCGGTATTCGTACAGGGCGTCGGCGTCGCGGCCGCTGTAGGGGGTGGACATCAGGCTGATCACGCCGAAGGCGCCGAGGGTGGTCAGCACATAGGTCGCCAGGTACACCGCGGCGGCTTCCAGGGCCAGGCCGCGGCTGGCCACCAGGGCCACCAGCAGGTAGCCGAAGTGGGCGATGGAGCTATAGCCGAGCAGGCGCTTGAGGTTGTTCTGCAGCAGCGCCAGCAGGTTGCCCACCAGGATCGAGGCCACCGCCAGGGCCGCGAGCAGCTCGTGCAGGGCTGGCGCGGCGGCCACCGGCGCCAGTTGGAACAGGCGCAGCAGGGCGGCGAACACCGCCACCTTGCTGGCGGTGGCGAGGAAGGCGGCGACCGGTGCCGGCGCGCCTTCGTAGACGTCCGGCGTCCACAGGTGGAAGGGCACCAGCGACAGCTTGAAGGCCAGGCCCACCAGCATCAGGCCCAGCGCCGACTGCGCCAGCAGGCCGGGGCTGCCGAGGCTGGCGCCGATGGCGGCGAAGGCCAGGCTGCCGGATTCGGCGTAGAGCAGGGCCATGCCCAGCAGCAGGAAGGCGCTGCCGGCGGCGGAGAGGATCATGTACTTGATCCCGGCCTCCAGCGAGCGGCGGTTGAAGAAGGCGTAGGCGACCAGGGCGTAGGTCGGCACCGAGAGCAGCTCCAGGCCGATGAACAGTCCGGCCAGGTGCTGCGCGCTGACCAGTACCAAGCCGCCGCAGGCGCTGAGCAGCATCAGCAGGTAGAGCTCCTCGCGGTTGCCCGGGTAGCCCTTGCCGCGGCCTTCGCCGAGGTAGGCGTGGGCCAGGGTCACGCAGGCCAGGGTGGCCACCAGGATCAGCGCCATATAGAAGGCGGCGAAGCTGTCGATGCGCAGCAGCGGGGTGACCTCCAGCGGCATCACCCGCAACGCCGGCAGCAGGGCCAGCAGCGCCAGGTTGAGGCCGATCACGCTGAGCAGGAAGCTCTGCCGATGGCTGCGGCGCCAGGCGATGCCGAGCATCACCGCGATGGCGGTGGCGGCGCAGACCAGCAGCGGCAGCAGGGCGATGAAGTGCTCGAGGCGTAGATCCATGGCCGGCTACCTCGCGACCGTCAGTTGGGCGAAGGCCGCGCTCAGCCACTGCTGCACGCCCTGCATGCTGGCTGCCGAGGTGTCCAGCACCGCCTGGGGGAACAGTCCGAGCCACAGCAGCAGCGCCACCAGGCCGAGCAGCATGGCCAGCTCGCGGCCGTCCAGCGCCTGCAGCGCCGCCTCGCTCCTGGCCGGCCCGTAGAAGGCGCGCTGCATCATGATCAGGGCATAGACCGAGGCCAGCACCAGGCCGCTGGCGGCGACCACGGTGAACCAGGGCCAGTCCTTGAACGCGCCGAGCAGGATCAAAAATTCGCCGACGAAGTTGCCGGTGCCGGGCATGCCCAGGCTGGCGGCGGCGAAGAACAGGGTGATCCCCGGCAGGTAGTGCATGCGGCTCCACAGTCCACCCATCTGTCCCAGTTCGCGGGTGTGCAGGCGCTCGTAGAGCTGGCCGCAGAGGATAAACAGCGCCGCCGCCGACAGGCCGTGGGCGAGCATCTGCACCACCACGCCCTGCAGCGCCAGGGGGTGGCCGCTGTAGATGCCGATCAGGATAAAGCCCATGTGCGAGACGCTGGTGTAGGCGATCAGCCGCTTGATGTCGCTCTGGGCGAAGGCCAGCAGCGCGCCGTAGACGATGCCGAGCAGGCCGAGGCCCATGGCGATGGGGGCGAATTCGGCCGAGGCGTTGGGAAACAGCGGCACGGCGAAGCGCAGCAGGCCGTAGGCGGCGGTCTTCAGCAGGATGCCGGCCAGATCCACCGAGCCGGCGGTCGGCGCCTGGGCATGGGCGTCCGGCAGCCAGGAGTGCAGCGGCACCACCGGCAGCTTGACCGCGAAGGCGACGAAGAAACCCAGCATCAGCAGGTATTCCAGGCCGGGCGCGAGCTCGGCGCGCAGCAGCAGGGCGTAGTCGAAGGTGAGCACGCCTGTGGCGTTGAAGTGGCTGAGCACCAGGCCGAGGATGGCCACCAGCATGATCAGGCCGCTGGCCTGGGTGTAGATGAAGAACTTGGTCGCCGCGTTGATCCGCGAGCTGCTGCCGTCCGCCGCGCTGTGCCCCCACAGGGCGATGAGGAAGTACATCGGCACCAGCATCATTTCCCAGAAGAAGAAGAACAGGAACAGGTCGAGGGCGAGGAACACGCCGATCACCCCGCCGAGAATCCACATCAGGTTGAGGTGGAAGAAACCCACCCGCGCCTGGATCTCGCGCCAGGAGCAGAGCACCGAGAGCACCCCGAGCAGGCCGGTGAGCAGGATCATCAGCAGCGACAGGCCGTCCAGCGCCAGGTGGATGTTGATGCCCAGGCGGGGAATCCACGGCTGCTTGAACTCCAGCTCCCAGACCGGATCGCGGCCCGGCATCGGCGCCAGCTGGAAGTCGCCCTGGGCCCACAGCAGCAGGCCCAGCGCCAGCACCAGGAGCATGGTCAGCAGCGCCAGCCAGCGCGGCAGGGTCTGGCTGCGCTGCTCGCCCAGCCAGCACAGCAGGCCGCCGATAAAGGGGATAAGGATCAGCCAGGGCAGAATCATCTCGCCTCCATGAGCAGATTCAGGACCATGCCAGCGCTCCCAGCAGCAGCACCGCGCCGCCCGCCAGCGAGGCGGCGTACCAGCGCAGCCGGCCGGTCTGGCTCAGGCTCAGCAGCAGGTGCGCCAGCCGCGCCAGGCGCGCCAGCAGGCCGAGGCTGCGGTCGCAGGGGTCGCGGGCCAGCAGCCGGCACAGCCACAGGTAGGGCAGCACGAACAGCCGCTGGTAGAGCCAGTCGAAGCCCCAGGCCGCGCCCCACCAGGCCACCAGCAGGCGCCCCGGGACGCTGGCGGCCAGCGCCGCGACCTGCCTTCGCTGGCCGAGGAACAGGCCGGCGGCCAGCGCCACGCCGATGATCGCCACCGCCGAGGACAGCAGCTCCAGGCCCAGCCTGCCGTCGCCGTGGGCCGCGCCGGGGCCGGCCGGCAGCACGCCGGCCAGCGGCGGCTCGATCAGCCCGCCGACGAAGGTCGACAGCACCAGCAGCAGGCCCAGCGGCAACCAGTGGGCGAGGCCCTGGCCGGGATGGGCGTCGATCTGCGCCTGGCCGTGGAAGGCGATGAAGATCAGGCGGAAGCTGTACAGCGAGGTGAGCAGGGCGCCGAGCAGGCCGGCCGCCAGCAGCAGGCGCTCGCCGCCGGCCAGGGCCTGCCAGAGGATCTCGTCCTTGGAATAGAAGCCGGCGGTCACCAGCGGCAGCGCGGCCAGGGCGCCGCCGCCGACCAGGAAGCAGGCGTAGACCAGCGGCAGGCGCCGGCGCAGGCCGCCCATCCTGAAGATGTCCTGCTCGTGGTGGCAGGCATTGATCACCGCGCCGGCGCTGAGGAACAGCAGGGCCTTGAAGAAGGCGTGGGTCATCAGGTGGAAGATCGCCGCCTGCCAGGCGCCGACGCCCAGGGCGAGGAACATGTAGCCGATCTGGCTCATGGTCGAGTAGGCCAGGATGCGCTTGATGTCGCGCTGCACCAGCGCCGCGCAGCCGGCCAGCAGCAGGGTGATGGCGCCCACCGCGCCGACCAGGCCGAGGCTCAGCGGCGCCAGGCTGAACAGGCCGTGGCAGCGGGCGATCAGGTAGACCCCGGCGGTGACCATGGTGGCGGCGTGGATCAGCGCCGACACCGGCGTCGGGCCGGCCATGGCGTCGGCCAGCCAGGTCTGCAGCGGCAGCTGCGCCGACTTGCCCACCGCGCCGCCGAGCAGCAGCAGGGTGGCCAGGGTCAGCAGCGCATCGCCACTGGCGAAGCATTGCGGCGCCAGTTCCAGCAGCTCGCGGATGTTCAGGGTGCCGAGGGCGTGGTAGAGCAGGAACAGGCCGAGGGCGAGGAACACGTCGCCGATGCGGGTGACGATGAAGGCCTTCAGCGCCGCCGCACCGTTGGCCGGGTTGCGGTAGTAGAAGCCGATCAGCAGGTAGCTGCACAGGCCCACGCCTTCCCAGCCGAAGTAGAGCGCCAGCAGGTTGTCGCCGAGCACCAGCAGCAACATGCTGGCGACGAACAGGTTCATGTAGGCGAAGAAGCGCGCGTAGCCTTCCTCGCCGCGCATGTACCAGCTGGCGAACAGGTGGATGAGAAAGCCGACGCCGCTGACCACCCCGAGCAGGGTCAGCGACAGGCCGTCCAGGTGCAGGGCGATGGCCGGGGCGAAACTGTCCACCTCCAGCCATTGCCACAGCGGCTGGACGTGGACGCCGCCGGCCGGCGGTGCGCTGAGGAACTGCCAGCCGACCCACAGCGCGGTCAGCGCGGCGAGGCCGACCGAGCCGACGCCGATGGTCGCCGCCTGGTTCTCGCTCAGGCGCCCGCGGGAGAACGCCAGGGCAAGGAAGCCGAGCAGCGGCAGGAGCAGGGTCAGGGGCAACAGGTTCATCCGCGCATCTCGCTGGCCGAGTCGATGTCGAGGCTGTCGTGGCGGCGGTACAGCTGCAGCAGGATGGCCAGGCCGATGGCCGCCTCGGCGGCGGCCAGGGTGATCACCAGGATGAACATCACCTGGCCGTCGGCCTGCGCCCAGCGGCTGCCGGCGACGACGAAGGCGAGCGCGGCGGCGTTCATCATCACCTCCAGGCTCATCAGCATGAACAGGATGTTGCGCCGCACCAGCAGGCCCACCAGCCCCAGGCAGAACAGCAGGACGGCCAGGGCCAGGCCGTGTTCCAGCGGTACCGTGTCGATCATGGCTGGTTGGCCTCCGCGCGGCCGAGGTGGAAGGCGGCGACCAGCGCCGCCAGCAGCAGCATCGAGGCCAGTTCCACCGCCAGCAGGTAGGGGCCGAACAGGCTGATGCCCACCGCCTTGGGCGGCACCGTGCTCTGCCCCAGCGGCTGGCCGCCGTCCAGCAGCCACAGGGCATGCAGCAGCAGGGCCAGCAGCAGCGCGGCGAGGATGCCGGGGCCGATCCAGATGCCCGGGGTCAGCCACTTGCGCTCCTGGGCGATCACCGCCGGGCCGAGGTTGAGCATCATCACCACGAAGACGAACAGCACCATGATCGCCCCGGCGTAGACGATGATCTCCAGCGCCCCGGCGAAGGGCGCGCCGAGGGCGAAGAAGCACATGGCCACGGCCAGCAGCGAGATGATCAGGTAGAGCAGGGCGTGGATCGGGTTGTGGTGGCCGATCACCCGCAGCGTGGCGAGCAGGGCGATGGCGCCGGAGAGGTAGAAGGCGATGGCCATGGTCAGTGGCCTCCCTCAGGTCTATGTTTTTGGAGCACTTCAGGTGCAAAGGCAGCCGCCGCTTTTGCGTGTGCCGGTAGCTCTGGTTGCGCCCCCTCGGGCGCCTTACTTTTCTTTGCTCGTGCAAAGAAAAGTAAGCAAAAGAAACACGCCCCTGCATCCGGGTCTCGCTGCGCTCGACTCCCCTCTCTCCGGTATCGCTCCGGGGGCCGGCGTACATGGGCCATCCCTGGCCCATTACGCCTCTCGCCGCGTCCCTGCGGCTCGTCCCCCTGCGCAATACCTCCGTTCGGCCTCCTGACGGGGGACTTCGCGCGCCTGATGAATTGAATGTTGGCAGGATCCTGCGTGGTAACCCCTCCGGGGAGCCTCATGGAGCCTATCGACGCGAATGTTCTCGTCATGGCAACAACCCCTTCACATTGACCGGCTCGGCCTCGTTCAGCGCCGCGCCCTTGGGTTTGCCGGCGATGGCCAGGCCGGCCACCCGGTAGAAGTTGTAGTCCGGGTACTTGCCGGGGCCGGCGATCAGCAGGTCGTCCTTCTCGTACACCAGCTGCTGGCGGTCGAACTCGCACATCTCGAAGTCCGGGGTGAGCTGGATCGCGGTGGTCGGGCAGGCCTCCTCGCACAGGCCGCAGAAGATGCAGCGCGAGAAGTTGATACGGAAGAACTCCGGGTACCAGCGGCCGTCGGCGCTCTCGGCCTTCTGCAGCGAGATGCAGGCCACCGGGCAGGCCACCGCGCAGAGGTTGCAGGCCACGCAGCGCTCCTCGCCGTCGGGGTCGCGGGTCAGCACGATGCGCCCGCGGTAGCGCGGCGGCAGGTACACCGGCTCCTCCGGGTACTGCAGGGTGTCGCGCTTGCGAAAGGCGTGGGCGAAGATCATCGCCAGGCTGCGCAGTTGGGTGTAGGTGCCGTGCAGGATGTGGCCGATGGCGCGGAACATAGCAACCTCCCTAGGCCGCCGCGACCAGCACCAGGGCGCCGGTCACCAGCAGGTTGAGCAGGGTCAGCGGCAGGCACACCAGCCAGCTGAAGTTCATCACCTGGTCGTAGCGCGGCCGCGGTATGGACGCGCGCAGCAGGATGAACAGCATGATGAAGAACGCCGTCTTCAGCGCGAACCAGACGAAGGGCGGCAGCAGCGGGCCGTGCCAGCCGCCGAAGAACAGCGTTACCAGCAGCGCCGAGACCAGCACGATGCCGATGTACTCGCCGACGAAGAACATCCCCCATTTCATCCCGGCGTACTCGATGTGGTAGCCGTCGGCCAGTTCCTGTTCCGCCTCCGGCTGGTCGAACGGATGACGATGGGTGACCGCCACGCCGGCGATGAAGAAGGTGCAGAAGCCGAGGAACTGCGGAACGATGAACCACAGGTGCTGGTGCTGGTAGTCGACTATCTCGCGCAGGTTGAAGGTGCCGGCCTGGGCCACCACGCCCATCAGCGCCAGACCCATGAACACCTCGTAGGACACTGTCTGCGCCGAGGCGCGCAGGCTGCCGAGCAGGGCGAACTTGTTGGCGCTGGACCAGCCGGCGAACAGCACCGCATAGACCGCCAGGCCGGCCATGGCGAAGAAGAACAGCAGGCCGATATTCAGGTCGGCGATGCCCCAGGTGGGGGTGATCGGCACCACGGCGAAGGCGATCAGCAGCGCGCTGAGGGCGACTATGGGCGCCAGGGTGAAGATCAGGCGGTCGGCGAACGGCGGCGTCCAGTCCTCCTTGAAGAACATCTTGATCATGTCCGCACCGAGCTGGAAGGCACCGAACGGGCCGACCCGGTTGGGCCCGTAGCGATCCTGCCAGAGCCCCAGCAGACGCCGCTCCACCCAGCTGAGCAGGGCGCCGCAGAGCACCACGACGACCAGGATGAGCAGCGCCTTGAGCACGGCGACGAGGATCGTCAGCACGTCGGGGCCGAACCCGTTCATGACCGCACCTCCTCGATACGTTCGGCGAACAGTCCGGCCAGCACCGCCGGCAGCCCGGCGATGCCGTGGGGCAGGGCGAGCAGGCCGGGGGCCAACTGATCGCTCAGCTGCAGCGGCAGCTCGAACGACTCACCGGCGATCTGCAGGCGCACCCGCGCGCCGTCGGCCAGGCCCAGGCGTAGGCCGTCGGCGCGGGCCAGGGTGGCGCAGGGCGGCGCCATGCGCGCCTGGATCGGTGCGGCCAGGGCGCTGGTTTCCTCGCTGCCGAACAACTGCTGGCGGGCCACCAGCTGCCAGCAGCCGGGTTCGGCGACGAAGGCCGGCGGAATGTCGTGGCACCAGTCCAGGCGCGCGCCGGAGGGCTCCAGCAGGCGCACGCCGGGATCGCCGGCGCGCAGGTGGCCGCCCACCTCGTCCTGAAACTTGTTCCAGGCCTGCGGCGAGTTCCAGCCCGGCGCCCAGACGAACGCAACCTGCTGGCGCGGCTCGGCGCTGCCGGCGTAGCCCTCCATGGAGAAGGCGAAGGCGCTGTCGATGTCCTGCGGCGCGCGCGGTTCGTGCACGCTCTGGTTGGCGCGCATGGCGGTGCGGCCGCTGTAGCGGTGCGGCTCGCGCGCCAACTTGAGGCCCTTGATGCGAAACGCCGCCGAGGGCGCCGCCTCGACTATGCCGGCCAGCGCCGGAATCGCCTCGGCGCAGGCGGCGGTGACCTGATCCAGCTGGGTCCAGTCCAGCGCGCGCCCTTCGCGAGTGCAGTGCAGCGCGTGCAGCCAGCGCCAGCTCTCGTGGATCAGGCAGTCTGGGTCGTAGTAGCTCGGCTCGAACACCTGGAAGAAGCGCTGGGCGCGGCCCTCCTGGTTGACCAGGGTGCCGTCGCCCTCGGCGAAGCTGGCTGCCGGCAGCAGCAGGTCGGCGCAGGCGGCGGTGGCGCCGTGCTGGTGATCGAGCACCAGCAGGCTGTCGGCCGCGTGCAGCGCGGCCTCGACCACGGCATGGTTGGCGCGGCGGTACAGGTCGTTCTCCAGCACCACGGCGGCCTCGGCCTTGCCGTCGATCAGCGCGTGCAGGGCGGCGTCGGCCGAGTCGCCGCCGAGCAGGGCCAGCCCCAGGCTGTTGGCCTCGCCCAGCACCAGGCCGATGCGCGCGTGCTTGCCCTGTTCGTGCAGGGCCTTGGCGATGCTGGCGACGGCCTGCAACAGCGCCGGCTGGCCCAGCGAGGTGCCGGCGATCAGCAGCGGGCGATCGGCGGCCAGCAGGTCGGCGGCGATGCGCTCGGCGTACCGGCGGCTGGCCTCGTCCAGCTCGGGCACCGCCGGCGCTTCGGCATCCAGGGCGTGGGCCACGGCGAAACCGAGGCGGGCGATGTCGGCCGGAGCGCCGTGCCAGGGCAGGGCCACGTCGTCGAGGCGGGTGGCGTCCGGCGTGGCGCTGTGCAGCGGATAGCGCTCATGCTGGCCGATGGTCTTGACCGCGGCGTCGAGCCAGGGCTGCACCTGCAGCGCCTCGGCCATCCGCACGGCCTTGCCCTTGACCATCTGGCGCAGCGCCAGGGCCATGCGCGCGGCGCTCTGGGTCAGGTCCTCGCCGAGCACCAGGGCGGCGTCGCAGCCTTCCATCTCGCGCAGGCTGGCGCTGGGCAGCGGGCCGTGCTGCAGCAGCTGTACGGCCAGGTGCAGGCAGTGCAGCTCGCCGGCGGCGATGCCGCTGTAGAAGTGCTCCGCGCCGACCAGCTGGCGCAGGGCGAAGTTGCTCTCCAGGCTGGCGCGCGGCGAGCCGATGCCGATTACCCGCTTGCCGGCCAGCAGCGCCGCGGCGCGGTCCAGTCCGGCGTCCAGGTCGAGCTGGGTGCCGTCGGCCAGCTGCGGTCGCCGTGGGCGGTCGGCGCGGTTGACGTGGCCATAGCCGAAGCGGCCGCGGTCGCAGAGGAAGTAGTGGTTGATCGCGCCGTGGTAGCGGTTCTCGATGCGGCGGATCTCGCCGTAGCGCTCGCCGGGGCTGATGTTGCAGCCCAGCGAGCAGCCGTGGCAGATGCTCGGGGCGAACTGCATGTCCCATTTGCGGTTGTAGCGCGCCGAATGGGTCTTGTCGGTGAACACCCCGGTCGGGCAGACCTCGGTGAGGTTGCCGGAGAACTCGCTGTCCAGGGTGCCGTCCTCGACGCGGCCGAAGTAGAGGTTGGCGTGGGCGCCGTACACGCCCAGGTCGCTGCCGCCGGCGTAGTCCTTGTAGTAGCGCACGCAGCGGTAGCAGGCGATGCAGCGGTTCATCTCGTGACCGATGCAGGGGCCCAGGTCCTGGTTGAGGTGGGTGCGTTTGCTGAAGCGGTAGCGCCGGCGACTGTGGCCGGTCATCACGGTCATGTCCTGCAGGTGGCAGTGGCCGCCTTCCTCGCACACCGGGCAATCGTGCGGGTGGTTGGTCATCAGCCACTCGACCACGCTCTCGCGGAACTGGCGCGCTTCTTCGTCTTCGATGGATATCCAGGGCGCGCTGCCGGCCGGGGTCATGCAGGCCATCACCAGACGGCCGCGCTGGTCGTTCTCGTCGGCGAACTGCTTGACCGCGCACTGGCGGCAGGCGCCGACGCTGCCGAGCGCCGGGTGCCAGCAGAAGTAGGGGATGTCCAGGCCGAGCGACAGGCAGGCCTGGAGCAGGTTGTCCGCCCCGTCGACCTCGTATGCCTTGCCGTCTATATGGATGGTGGCCATCTGATCCTGCCTCGTTGCCTGTCTTGTAGGAGCGCCGTAGGGTGGATCACGCTTCATCGATCCACCACCAAGGCACCGTAATGGTGGATGAAAAGAGCGTCATCCACCCTACGCCTCACCCCAACCCGCTCCCCAGAGGGGAGAGGGAGCCGTGTTTATCCAACGCTCAGCGCCTGCGGCTGCTGCGCCATTCCCGCCTCGAACTCGTCGCGAAAATACTGCAGGGCACTGGCCAGCGGCTCCACCGCCCCGGGGGCATGGGCGCAGAAGGTCTTGCCCGGACCGAGGAAGCGGCACAGCTGCTCCAGCGTCTCGATATCGCCCGCCTGGCCTTCACCGCGCTCCAGCGCGCGCAACAGCTTGACGCTCCACGGCAGGCCGTCGCGGCAGGGGGTGCAGAAGCCGCAGGACTCGCGGGCGAAGAATTCCTCCATGTTGCGCAGCAGGCCGACCATGCTTACCGAGTCGTCCACCGCCAGCGCCAGGCCGGTGCCCAGGCGTGTGCCGACCTTGGCGATGCCGGCGCCGTGCAGCGGCGCGTCCAGGTGCTCGGGCAGCAGGAAGCCGGTGCCGGCGCCGCCCGGCTGCCAGCACTTGAGGCGATGGCCCGGGCGCATGCCGCCGGCGTGCTCCTCGAACAGTTCGCGCGCCTCGATGCCGAACGGCAACTCCCACAGGCCGGGGCGCTTGACCTTGCCGGAGAAACCGAACAGCTTGCTGCCCATGTCCTCGCTGCCGGGGCGGGCCAGGGCGCGGTACCAGTCGACGCCGTGCTCGATGATCGCCGGCACGTTGCACAGGGTCTCGACGTTGTTGACGCAGGTCGGCTTGCCCCACACGCCCACGCTGGCGGGGAACGGCGGCTTGGCCCGCGGGTTGGCGCGGCGGCCCTCCAGCGAGTTGATCAGCGCGGTTTCCTCGCCGCAGATGTAGCGCCCGGCGCCGGTATGCACGAAGAGTTCGAGGTCGAAGCCGCTGCCCTGGATATTGCGCCCGAGCAGGCCGGCGGCCTCGGCCTCGGCGATGGCGCGGCGCAGGTGGCGGGCGCACTCGACGTATTCGCCGCGCAGGAAGATGTAGCCGCGCCCGGCCTTCAGCGCGCGGGCGGCGATCAGCATGCCTTCGAGCAGCAGGTGCGGCAGCTGCTCCATCAGCAGGCGGTCCTTCCAGGTGTTGGGCTCCATCTCGTCGGCGTTGCACAGTAGGTAGCGCACCTTCAGCGATTCGTCGGCCGGCATCAGCCCCCATTTCACCCCGGTGGGAAAGCCGGCGCCGCCGCGGCCCTTGAGCCCGGCGTCCTTGACCTGCTGGACGATGTCCGCAGGCGCTAGCTCTGCCAGCGCGCGGCGGGCCGCCTGGTAGCCGCCCTTGGCGCGATACTCCTCCAGCCATACCGGCTCGCCGTCGTCGCGCAGGCGCCAGGTCAGCGGATGGCTCTCGGCCGGGCGCGCGACCTGGTTGGCCGGGGCGAAGGAGGGCAGGCGGCTCATTGGAAGGCCTCCAGCAGGGCGTCGAGGCGCTGCGGGTCCACTTCGCCGAAGGTCTGCTCGTCGATCATCAGCGTCGGTGCCTTGTCGCAATTGCCCAGGCAGCACACCGGCAGCAGGGTGAAGCGGCCGTCGTCGCTGGTCTGGCCCGGCGCCAGGCCGTGGCGCCGGGCCAGGTGGGCCAGCAGCGCCTCGTGGCCGGCGATGTAGCAGGTCATGCTGTCGCACACGCGGATAAGGTGGCGGCCGACCGGCTGGCGAAAGATCTGGCTATAGAAGGTGGCGACGCCCTCGACGTCGCTGGCGGGAATGCCGAGCAGCTCGCCGATGGCGGCGATGGCGCCGTCCGGCACCCAGCCGCGTTGCTGCTGGACGATCTTCAGCGCCTCGATCGAGGCCGCGCGCGGGTCTTCGTAGTGCTCGCGTTCGTGCTCGATGGCCGCCTGTTCGGCGGCGCTGAGGGCGAAGCGGTCGGTCTGGATCAGGTCAGTCTGGCTCATGTGATTAGCGATCCACGTCGGCCATAACGAAATCGATACTGCCCAGGTAGGCGATCAGGTCCGCCACCAGGCTGCCCCTGATCACCGCCGGTATCTGCTGCAGATGGGCGAAGCTCGGGGTGCGGATACGCGTGCGGTAGCTCATGGTGCTGCCGTCGCTGGTTAAGTAATAGCTGTTGATGCCCTTGGTTGCCTCGATCATCTGCAGGCTCTCGCCGGCGGGCATCACCGGCCCCCAGGACACCTGGAGGAAGTGGGTGATCAGCGTCTCGATATGCTGCAGCGTGCATTCCTTGGGCGGCGGCGTGGTCAGCGGGTGGTCGGCCTTGTAGGGGCCGGCGGGCATGTTGTGCAGGCACTGCTCGATGATGCGCAGGCTCTGGCGCATCTCCTCGACGCGGATGATGCAGCGATCAAAGGCGTCGCCGTTGGCGGTCAGTGGCACCTCGAAGTCGAAGCGCTCGTAGCCGGAGTAGGGGCGCGCCTTGCGCAGGTCGAAGTCCAGGCCGGTGGCGCGTAGACCCGAGCCGGTGACGCCCCAGTCCAGTGCCTGGCGGCTGTCGTAGGCGGCCACGCCGATGGTGCGCCCGCGCAGGATGCTGTTGTCCAGCGCGGCCTTCTGGTATTCGTCGAGGCGCCGCGGCAGCCAGTCGACGAACTCGCGCACCAGCTTGTCCCAGCCGCGCGGCAGGTCGTGGGCGACGCCGCCGATGCGATACCAGGCCGGGTGCATGCGAAAACCGGTGATGGCCTCGATCACCTGGTAGGCACGCTGGCGGTCGCTGAAGGTGAAAAACACCGGGGTCATGGCGCCGACATCCTGGATGTAGGTGCCGAGAAACAGCAGGTGACTGTTGATGCGGAAGAACTCGGCGAGCATCACGCGGATCGTCTCGACCCGCTCCGGCACGCGGATGCCGGCCAGCTTCTCCACTGCCAGCACGTAGGGCAGGTTGTTCATCACCCCGCCGAGGTAGTCGATGCGGTCGGTATAGGGGATAAAGCTGTGCCAGCTCTGCCGTTCGGCCATCTTCTCGGCGCCGCGGTGGTGGTAGCCGATCTCCGGCACGCAGTCGACGATCTCCTCGCCGTCCAGTTGCAGGATGATGCGGAAGGCGCCGTGGGCCGAGGGGTGGTTGGGGCCGAGGTTGAGGAACATGAAGTCCTCGTGGGCGCCGTGGCGCTGCATGCCCCAGTCCTCGGGGTTGAAGCGCAGTGCCTCCTGTTCCAGATCCTGCTTGGCCGCATCCAGGCTGAAAGGATCGAACTCGGTGGCGCGCGCCGGGTAGTCCTTGCGCAGCGGGTGGCCCTGCCAGGTCGGCGGCATCAGCAGGCGGGTCAGGTGTGGGTGGCCGTCGAAGCGGATGCCGAACATGTCCCACACCTCGCGCTCGTACCAGTTGGCGTTGGGCCAGATGGCGGTGGCGCTGGGCAGGCTGAGGTCGTCTTCGGCGAGGGCGACCTTGAGCAGCACGTCGCTGTTTCGCTCGATCGACAGCAGGTGGTAGAACACGCTGAAGTCCGCCGCCGGCAGACCCTCGCGCTTGGTGCGCAGGCGCTCGTCCGTGGCGTGCAGGTCGTACAGCATCACGTAGGGGCGCGGCAGCTGGCGCAGGGCGCGCAACACCGCCAGCAACTGCTCGCGGGCGAGCCAGAGCACCGGCATGCCGGTGCGGGTCGCCTGCACCACGAAGGCCTCGGCGCCGAACAGCGCCTGCAGCTCGGCGACCACGTCGTCGTGGCCGGCGGGTGAGGGGGCGAGGCGGGCGCTGCTAGTGGTCATCAGATCTCGTCCGGGCTGCGCAACTGGGTGACCTGGATGCGTTCGGCGCGGTTCTTCTCGCGCTGCGAGGGCATTTCGGCGCGGTATACGCCCTGGTCGCCGACCACCCAGGACAACGGCCGGCGCTCCTCGCCGATGGACTGCTGCAGCAGCATCAGCCCCTGCAGGAAGGCCTCGGGGCGTGGCGGGCAACCCGGCACGTAAACGTCCACCGGGAGGAACTTGTCGACGCCCTGGACCACCGAGTAGATGTCGTACATGCCGCCGGAGTTGGCGCACGAGCCCATGGAGATCACCCACTTGGGTTCGAGCATCTGCTCGTACAGGCGCTGGATGATCGGTGCCATCTTGATGAAGCAGGTGCCGGCCACCACCATGAAATCGGCCTGGCGCGGCGAGGCGCGGATCACCTCGGCGCCGAAGCGGGCGATGTCGTGCGGCGCGGTGAAGGCGGTGGTCATCTCCACGTAGCAGCACGACAGGCCGAAGTTGTAGGGCCACAGCGAGTTCTTGCGGCCCCAGTTGACCGTCTGGTGCAGCACCTGCTCGAGGCGGCCCATGAACACATTGCGGTGCACCTGACCGGCCAGCGGGTCGTCGAGCAGCTCGCGCTCGCCCATGGGGTAGCGGCTGCCGGGGGCTTCGGGATCGATGCGGGTTAGCTTGTATTGCATCGCGATGACCTCAGGGTTTGCGTGCGCCGAGGCGCCGGCGGCGTGCCTCGGGGGCCCAGTCCAGGGCGCCGACGCGCCACAGGTAGAGCAGCCCGGCGAGCAGGATGAGGATGAACACGGCGGCCTCGATCAGCCCTGCCCAGCCGCTTTCGCGCACGGCGATGGCCCAGGCGAAGAGGAACAGCGCCTCGACGTCGAAGATCACGAAGAGCATGGCCACCAGGTAGAACTTGGCGGAGAAGCGCAGCCGCGCGCTGCCGGTGGGCACGATGCCGGACTCGAAGGGTTCCTCCTTGCTGCGCCCCCAGGCCTTGCCACCGAGCAGGCTGGATACGCCGAGCATGAAGGCGCACAGGCCGCCCACCGCGAGGAGGAACACCGCCAGCGCCCAGTGCTGGGCGAACGCTTCGCTCATGCCTTACCCCCGTAGCTGAATATCGCTGCCGTGCGCCGGGTTGTCGCGGTGCCTTCGGGCTGCGGGCTGTCGCCTGCCCGAGGCTGTGCGTGCAAGGCCCGGCAGCCCCATGACGGCGAACCAACTTGGCGCACCCAAGTGATTTAAATGCTAGGCGCAGTTATCCAGTTGCGCCGGTATTAATTTTAATTTTGCCCAGGGGCCAGCATTGACGGGGCTCGCGAGGTGCAACTGATAATTGCTTGAAACGAATGCGATGAGAATAAGTTGCAACTTTCGTGTAGGCCTCAGTTGCACTGCGCCGGAGATTTAAATAGCGATGAATAATTAAAACTTGCGCAAATATCTCTAATCGATATGTCCGGGCTTTGTCGTCGACGACTCTCCTGGACTGGCGTGCATGAATCGCCGAGCCGGCGACGATCCAGGGTGATCGAGCAGAACCTGATGACGACGGGGTCTGCGTAGTTGCCGCTGCCTCGGCATGCCGACCCTCAAGAGAACCACAAGATTGGGCAGCCTGTATCCGGCGCTGTCGAGCCAACTGCCGGGCGAGCGCATGGGCCATACGCATTTCTGGCAGGACCTGAACTATTCGTCCTACTCCTACGAGCGCTTCTATTTCCCGCAATACCGCGGGGTCAACGAAAGCCACTGCACCAGCATCATCGAGTTCGTCAGCGCCGACATTACAGGAGCAGAACCCGCAGCTGGATCACTTCGTCGGCAGTGTGCCGGACGCCTCGGAAAGCAGCGATATGGCCGACCGCAACAAGCCGTTCAACCTGCTGTACTACCTGCTGGATCAGTTGCTCTGAGGCATGGGCAGTCGGATCCACGTCAGCCCGGAGCGCGTCTGGCTGGACGGCGTATCGGTCGAGCCACTACGCTCGACTGCTCATTCAAGGAAGAACCCATGCGCAAAGCCATGCTGCCCCTCGCCGTACTCGTCGTCTTTTCCGCCTACACCCTCTACGTCATGCTGCATGCCGAACAGTCGCTGCTGCAGTTCGGCCTGCAGCTGATGTCCAGCGCGGACACCGCTCAGGTGGTGATCGACCTCTATATCCTCGCGACGTTGGCCTGCGTGTGGCTCTATCGCGATGCGCGGGCGCGCGGCAAGTCGCTCGGCTACATGTTGCCGTTCTTCGCCCTGACGGCGCTGTTCGTGTCGGTGGGACCCTTGCTCTATCTGGTGTTGCGAGCGTTGGTCAGGGCGCCCGAGTAGCCTCACATCGAATTGATGTAATCGCGCATCTGTGCGGCCCGTTTGAAGAAGCCGGCGTCGAGCAGCAGCAGGCGGTCGTCGTGACGCCAGGCCACCGCCCATCCCTCCACCAGGTCGTCATTGCTGTCGATGTTGACGATGACGCGGTTCTGGCTGCGGCCGAGCTTGGTTTTGCCGCTGCCAGGGCAGTCGCGCTTGAGGAAGTGGCCGCTCCAGGTGACGCCACTGTCGCGCAATTCATGGCCAGCGTAGTAGGCGTGGCTGGTGTTGCGATCCAGCTTGCCCTTGTCGATCAGCCCTAGCATCTGCCCGAGGGTGTCGGCGAAACCACGGTGCTCCTGATCGTTGTCGTTGTACTTCAGGGTGGTCAATGGCATGGCATGGCTCCTGATGGGGTTACTGATAGCTGCGCTCGCGCGCCTCTTGCAGGCGCTGGCGCAGGTATTGATCGCGGCTGAGGCCGTCGGGGATGTCCTGCAGAGCCAGTAGGTCCTCGACTATGCGTTGCTCCTCGGCCTTGTAGCGTTCGAAGTGTGGGTCGCGGCGCTGTGCCAGACGCGCCTCGCGCTCGGCGCTGAGGGCCTGGTAGCGGCGCACCAGCGCCCGGACCAGCGGGGCGGCCAGCCATTGCAGCTGCTCGGCGCTGGCCGACTGGGTGCTCGCGGCGCTGGAGGGTTCGGCAGCGGTCGGGGTGGGTGGCACGGCAGCCGGGTCGAGTCGAACCGATGCGGGCGGACGCTGCCAGTACCAGGTCAGCGCCGCACTCGCGAGAACGAGACAGCAGCCGAGCAGCAGGGTGGTGCGGGGCATGGGCACTCCTTGCGCGAGTCGAATAGCGCTTTCAGCGTAGAAGCTGTCGCCGCGCTTTGCCCGTGCGCGAGCAAGGAGAGCGCCCTCTCAGTTGCATGAGAGGGCGCCGGGGTCTTACAGCAGCGGTTTGCCGTCTTCGCGGGTGACGATCACGGTGGCCGAGCGCGGGCGCCGGCCGGGGCCGTCCGGCCAGGTGCTGCGAAAATCGGTCGGGGTGGAGCCTTCGCCCGGGTGCTGTATGTTGACGAACAGCGTGCGGAAGTCTGGCGTGGCGGTGATGCCGGTGACTTCGCAGCCCACCGGGCCGACCAGGAAGCGCTTCATCTCGCCGGTGCTCGGTTCGGCCACCAGCATCTGGTTGTTGCCGAACGGGCCGCTGGCCAGCTGGCTGCCGCTCATGTCGGTCTGGATCCACAGCCGGCCACCCTCGTCGAACCACAGGCCGTCCGGGCTCGCCAGGCGGTTGTCGGCGCTCAGCGGCCTGCCGTTGGCATCGAGGCTGTCGCCTTCCGGGCCGGCCAACAGGAACAGGCTCCAGGCGAACTCGCGACCGGCGTAATCGCGGCTCAGTTCGCGCCAGCGAATGATATGGCCGTAGGGGTTGGCCGCGCGCGGGTTGGCCGCGTCGGCGACGGTGCGCGAGCTGTTGTTGGTGAGGGTGAAGTAGACCTCGCCGTTGTGCGGGTTGACCGCACCCCATTCCGGGCGGTCCATCTTGGTGGCGCCGGCGACGTCGGCGGCCAGGCGGGTATTGATGAGTACCTCGCCCTGGTCGGCGAAGCTGACCCCGGCGGCCTTGCAGGCGGCCTGGAAGGCCTTGTCCTTGATGTCCAGGGCCAGCCATTCGCCCTTGCCGTCGGCCTTGAAGCGCGCCACGTACAGGGTGCCCTCGTCGAGCAGGCTGCCGTCGCTGCGCCCGGGTATGTACTTGCCGCGGCTGACGAACTTGTAGATGTACTCGTTCTGCGAGTCGTCGCCGGAATAGCACACCACCGGACGGCCCGGCTTGACCGGGGCGAACACCAGGCCCTCGTGGGCGAAGCGACCCAGTGCGGTGCGCTTGATCGGGGCCGATTCCGGCGCGAAGGGATCGATCTCGACGATCCAGCCGAAATGGTTGGGCTCGTTGCGGTAGTCGCCGCTGGCGTCGGCGGCCAGGCGGGTGGCGTTGAAACGCTGGAATTCGTCGCCGGCCAGGTGATCCCAGCCGTAGCGGCTGGCGCTGCCGACGCCGTAGCGGCGCAGTTCGCGCGGACGTTCGGCGTCGCCGCTGGCGAAGTAGCCGGCCCAATTCTCCTCGCAGGTCAGGTAGGTTCCCCAAGGCGTGAAGCCGTTGGCGCAGTTGTTCAGGGTGCCGCGGGTGGCGGTGCCGTCTGGGCTGTAGCGGGTCTGGAGCAGGGCATGGCCGCACGCCGGGCCGCTGATCTGCATCGGCGTGGCGCCGGTGATGCGGCGGTTGCGGGCGCTGGGTAGCACTTCCCATTGGCCGCGCACGCGGCGCACTTCCACCACCGAGGCGCCATGGGCGTTGATTTCCTTGCGCACTTCGTCGGCGCTACTGCGCTTGCCGTTTACCAGGGTCGGGCCGTTGGGATGCAGCAGCGGCGCGTCGATGTATTCGTGGTTGACTACCAGCAGACCGTGGTCGCTCTTGCGACCGCCGCCGCGCTGGCCGTCGATGGGGAAGAAGTGCATGCCGTCGTGGTGCATGCCGATCTGCTCGGCCTGATCGGCGGCGCTGTTGCCGGCGTTGTCGAGAAAGGCCGGGAAGCTGCCACGGATCGGCGTGCCCCAGGGAATGAAGGTGGTGGCCTTGTAGCCGGGCGGCACGCTGATGCGGTCGGCGCGGGTCACCGCCACCGGGTTGAACGGCAGACGTTTGCCGCGTTTTTTCAGACGCTCGAGCAGCTCGTCGAGCGGGTTGCCGGCGGCCTCGACGCTGCCGGGCATGGCCACGCCGAGAAAGCCCATGACACCCAGCGCGGCGCCGCCGGCGAGCACCTGGCGACGGCTCAGGCCGGCTTCGATCAGGTCGTTGATATGGGGGTTGGCGGAGGCGTTGCTGAGCGGCTCGTCGCCATTGCCGAATAGCACGTCTTGCTCTTGTTCATTGCGCATGGAGGGCTCCTGAGGCTGATCGACGGAGCCATGACGCTAACCAAGCAAGACGACGGGAAAGTGACAGCGGCTGTGCGCTGTTGCACAAAACTGCGCGGTTGGGCTTTCCGTTGGGTGCGCTGTGCGCACCGAGGCCGCTGGAAACAGCTGGTGCGCATGGCGCACCCTACAAGAGCCGCGGAAAAAGTGCCGAAGGTGGGAGATGAAAAAAGCCCCGGCAGAGCCGGGGCGGATTAGGCAAACAGGCTGCTGCGGATGCGTGGTCCGCAGCAGGGAACCCTTCTTAGTGGAACTGGTTCATGGTGTTGTCTTTGCCGCTCGCCTTCAGAGCGGCTTCGCCAGCGAAGTACTCCTTGTGGTTGTCGCCGATGTCGGAGCCAGCCATGTTCTGGTGCTTGACGCAGGCGATACCCTGACGCAGTTCCTGACGCTGCACGCCCTTCACGTAGGCCAGCATGCCCTGGTCGGCGAAGTAGCCCTTGGCCAGGTTGTCGGTGGACAGTGCGGCAGTGTGGTAGGTCGGCAGGGTGATCAGGTGGTGGAAGATGCCGGCGTGGGCCGAACCGTCGCGCTGGAAGGTACGGATCTTCTCGTCGGCAACCTGGGCCAGTTCGGTCTCGTCGTACTCGACGCTCATCAGCTTGGCGCGGTCGTAGGCGGAAACGTCCTTGCCTTCGGCAACCATGGCGTCGAACACCTGCTGACGGAAGTTCAGGGTCCAGTTGAAGGACGGGCTGTTGTTGTAAACCAGCTTGGCGTTCGGGATGACTTCGCGGATGCGGTCAACCATGGCCTTGATCTGGCCAACGTGCGGCTTCTCGGTCTCGATCCACAGCAGGTCGGCGCCGTTCTGCAGGCTGGTGATGCAGTCCAGTACGCAGCGGTCTTCGCCAGTGCCAGCACGGAACTGGAACAGGTTGGAAGGCAGACGCTTCGGACGCAGCAGCTTGCCACCGCGGTTGATCACGACATCGCCGTTGCCCAGGTCGGAGGCGGCTACTTCTTCGCAATCGAGGAAGCTGTTGTACAGGTCGCCCAGGTCACCCGGCTCTTTGGTCACGGCGATCTGCTTGGTCAGGCCGGCGCCCAGGGAGTCGGTACGTGCGACGATCACGCCGTTGTCGATGCCCAGCTCGAGGAAGGCGTAGCGAACGGCAGCGATCTTGGCGAGGAAGTCGGCGTGCGGAACGGTCACTTTACCGTCCTGGTGGCCGCACTGCTTCTCGTCGGAAACCTGGTTCTCGATCTGGATGCAGCAGGCACCGGCTTCGATCATGCGCTTGGCCAGCAGGTAGGTGGCTTCCGGGTTACCGAAGCCAGCGTCGATGTCGGCGATGATCGGGACGATGTGGGTCTCGAAGTTGTCGATCTGGTTCTGGATTTCAGCTGCCTTGGCCTGATCGCCAGCTTCGCGAGCGGCGTCCAGCGCGGTGAACAGCAGGTCCAGTTCGCGGCTGTCGGCCTGACGCAGGAAGGTGTACAGCTCTTCGATCAGATCGGAAACGGCGGTCTTCTCGTGCATCGACTGGTCCGGCAGCGGGCCGAAGTCGGAGCGCAGGGCGGCAACCATCCAGCCGGACAGGTAGAGGTAGCGCTTGTTGGTGGTCTTCAGGTGCTTCTTGATCGAGATCAGCTTCTGCTGACCGATGAAGCCGTGCCAGCAGCCCAGCGACTGGGTGTAGACGGAGGAGTCGGCGTCGTACTCTTCCATGTCCTTGCGCATGATGTCAGCGGTGTACTGAGCGATTTCCAGACCGGTCTTGAAGCGGTTCTGAGCGCGCATACGGGCGACGGACTCGGGGTTGATAGCGCTCCAGCTGCTGCCGAACTTCTCTTTCAGAGCGGCTACAGCCTTGATGTCGTTTTGATATGCGGACATGGTCAATCCTTCAAAAAATGTGTTGGTTGAGCACCGACTACCCTCGCAATGCGTGCACGGATGCAGTGGCTGCGGGAGGCTTCCGCATGACGGCGAGAAAACGGCTGGGGCGAGGATTGACCGCGAGGAGGGGGGATGTGGCGAACAGTTCGATTAGCGTTGCTGGGCCGGCCGGCTCGTGGAAACCTTGGGCACCTGCTGCATCTTTCGATCTGTCTGACGCTAAACGCTTCCCCGTCCCTCAGGACAACTTCGTTCCAGTCGCAACCTCGTCGTACGGCCTTGTGGGCTGTTGGGACACGGATCGCTACGAAGTGCTTCGTTGGCGATCTGGAGATCCTTTTCAGGACCCCTGGCTAGCGGGAGCGAGGCCATCATGCCTCTCGGCCAAAGCTTCGTCAAACGTTTTGTAGTGGTTTTTTTAGACTACTACATATTCTCAAGACGACCGGCCGGTCATGGCGGAAACCCTCTGGTGCGGGCGTTTCCAGCGTTGCGCAGGATTGCGGGGGCTGTCCATTGGTCGAAAGCGGCGAAGGGCTGCGACTTTGGTCGGGGTCAGTCGAGGGCTTCGACCTTCAGGCGCAGGGTCATGTCTTCGCGGCCCTGGGTGGTGCGTCGCTGGAGGATGTCGCGGCTGCTGGAGGCGGTGTCTTCGTTGACCCCGCCGAGGGTGATCCATTCGCCGAGGCGGCCGCTGACCCGGGTGTCGGTGCTCTGCACGTCGATCACCCCGGGGCGGTGGGCGTTGAGGCGGTCGCGCTGGCTGCTGATGCTGACGTGCACCAGCTCGCCGGACAGGGTAGCGGTGACGTAGAAGCCGCGGGTCACGTCGCGGTACTGGGTGTCCTGGTAGACCTGGCCGTAGGGGCCGGTGCTGGTGGTGGTCAGCGGCACGCTCTGGCCGACCTGGATCAGCGCCGGATAGCCCTCGGTGGCCTGCACCTGCTGGGTGCCGCCGCCACGGCTGTCGGTGCTGCGGCGAATGATACGCACCTGGTCGCGACCCTTCACTTCGCCGCGGCCGACCTGCACCTCGGCATCGCCGGCGCTGAGGCTGCCGTCGACCCGGTAACCGCGGTCGCTCTGGTAGTTGCTGTCGCTGCTCTCCACGCTGATCAGCAGGCGTCGCGGGCGGGTGTCGAGCTGCTCCAGCAACTGGCGCACCTCGTCGATCTTGGCCGGCGAGGCGTTGACGATCAGCTGGTTGCCGTAGGGGCTGACCCGGCCCTCGTTGCCCAGCACCGACTGCACCACGCCGATCACCTCGTCGGCGGTGCGGTAGTTGAGCGGGATCACCTCGGTGGCCGCCTGCAGCGGCAGGCACAGGCCGAGCAGCAGGGCGGCGAGCAGGGCACGCAGGGTCATAGCAGGAAACTCCGCAGGTCGGGATCGCTGATGCTGGTATCCCAGGCCTGGTCGAACTGCGCCTGGCGCTGGCGCACCCGCGCCGGGTCGCGGTACAGGGCGTAGCCGGCCTGCTGGCCGAGCTCGGGGCGCAGCAGCAGGCCCTGGTCGTCGGCGATCAGGTAGGCCAGTTCTTCACTGGGATAATCCGGGTTGAGTTTGCGGATATGCAGGTTGGAGGACAAGCGCCGCGACAGGCCGAGCAGGCGATGCCCCTCCTTGACCGCGCGGGTCGGGTCGCGCACGAGGATGCGCAGGCGCGCGCGCGGACTGGCCAGGAGGAAGCGGGTGCAGGCCTGCTGCACGCTGCCGTGATGGTAGAGCCAGGGTTCCAGGTCGTCGCTGTACAGGCACAGGCTGCGCTGCGCCTGCTGGATCAGCGCCAGCACATGGGCACGCGCCTGCTGTGGCTGACTGAAGCGCTCCAGGCGCTCGTGAGCGCCGAGGACGAAGGGCGCCGGCTCCCATTGCGCGGCGTCCGCCGTCGCCGGCTCGGGGTTGTGCACGGCAAAACGCCCCGGCGATTCGAACTCGATAGCCGCGAGCTCGGCCGGCTGCGGGGTATCGCTCGTCTCGAGCGGGGCGTCTTGGTCGTCCATTGCAGCCTCTACTGGCGGGTGCGCACCATATCCACATGCGGGATGCCGGCGTCGAGGTACTCGCCGCTGACTATCTCGAAGCCTAGCCTTTCATAGAACGGCGTGGCGTGCACCTGGGCGCTGAGCATCTGCCGATCCAGGCCGCGTTGTTCGGCTTCGGCGATCACCGCCTGCATCAGCGCCTCGCCGACCTTGAGGCCGCGCCAGTCCTTGAGTACCGAGACGCGGCCGATATGGCCGTCCGGCAGTAGGCGGGCGGTGCCCACGGCGTAGTCGCCTTCCTCGGCGAGAAAGTGCACCGCCTCGGCGTCTTCGGCGTCCCATTCCAGTTCCGGCGGCACCGCCTGTTCGGCGACGAACACGCTTTCACGGATACGCCGCAGCTCGGCGTTGTCCTTGTGCCAGTCCGCGACGCGAACTCGGATCTCACTCATCGGCGAACCCCAGACTACCTTGCTTGACCAGTTCCCAGAGCAGGGTACGCCCCTCGTCGTCGGCCAGCCAGGCGCCAAGGTTATCGATATGTAACGCATCGGCGCTGCAGATCAGCTTGAGCAGCTCGCGCAGGCGCGCCGACACCAGGCGGCTCTGGCCGCTGGCGAACAGCACCAGATCCTCGCCGACTTCCGACCAGGCCATGCGCGCGCTGGGGTTGCGGATGATCACGGCGCCGTCTTCCAGGCTGCCGAGAAATTCCTCTTCGGCGATCTCGATGCCGGCGACCAGCTCCGGGTACTTGGGCTCGGTCATGAACTGGCCGAACCAGGTCATCAGCAGGCGCTCGTCGCTCATGTGCTCGTTGAGCAGGGCCTTGAGGCGCTCCAGGGCGTCGCGCTGGATCTGCGTCGGGTCCTCGCTCGGCTGGATGTCGGCGTCGCTGTAACGCTCCTCATCGGGGAGGAACTGGCCGAGAAAATCGGTGAAATGGGTCAGAACTTCGGCGGCGCTCGGCGCGCGGAAACCCACGGAATAAGTCATGCAATCGTCCTCGGCGGTGCCACAGTGGGCGAGGCGCGGCGGCAGGTAGAGCATGTCGCCGGGCGCCAGCACCCATTCATCGGTTGGTTCGAATTCGGCCAGGATCTTCAGATCGGCGTGGGGCAGCAGCGGGCTTTCGGAGTCGCACATCTGGCCGATCTGCCAGCGGCGATGACCGTAACCCTGCAGCAGGAATACGTCGTAGTTGTCGAAATGCGGGCCGACGCCGCCACCGGGGGCGGCGAAGCTGATCATCAGGTCGTCGATGCGCCACTTGGGCAGGAACTTGAAGTCCTCCAGCAGTTCGGCCACTTCCGGGACGAACTGGTCGACCGCCTGCACCAGCAGGGTCCAGTCGCGCTCGGGCAGGTTCTCGAAGCTGTCCTCGGCGAAGGGACCGCGTTGCAGTTCCCAGGGGCGTTCGCCGTGCTCGATCACCAGGCGCGACTCGACTTCTTCCTCCAGCGCCAGGCCGGCCAGCTCGTCCGGGCTGATCGGGCTCTCGAAGCCGGGCACGGCCTGGCGCACCAGCAGCGGTTTCTTCTGCCAGTAGTCGCGCAGGAATTCACGGGCTGTGAGGCCACCCAGCAATTGCAGCGGAGTATCAGGATTCATCAGTAAGCCCTTGAAATAGATAAAAACCTTAAAACAAAAACGCCCGGCTCAGCCGGGCGTCCTCGAGGCTGGTGCGGATCAGATGCGCTGGGCCTGGGCCACCGCGTTGCCGATGTAGCGGGCCGGGGTCAGTTGCTTGAGCTCGGCCTTGGCCTCGGCCGGCATGTCCAGGCCGTCGATGAAGGCCAGCAGCGCCTCGGGGCTGATGCCCTTGCCGCGGGTCAGCTCCTTGAGCTTCTCGTAGGGATTGTCGATGGCGTAGCGGCGCATCACGGTCTGGATCGGCTCGGCGAGCACCTCCCAGCAGGCGTCCAGGTCTTCAGCAATTTTCTGAGCATTGAGCTCCAACTTGCTGATTCCCTTGAGGCTGGCCTCGTAGGCGATCACGCTGTGGGCGAAGCCGACGCCGAGGTTGCGCAGCACGGTGGAGTCGGTCAGGTCGCGCTGCCAGCGGGAGATCGGCAGCTTGCTGGCCAGGTGCTGGAAGATCGCGTTGGCGATGCCCAGATTGCCTTCGGAGTTCTCGAAGTCGATCGGGTTGACCTTGTGCGGCATGGTCGAGGAGCCGATTTCGCCGGCCACGGTCTTCTGCTTGAAGTAACCGAGGGAGATGTAGCCCCAGACGTCGCGGTCGAAGTCGATGAGGATGGTGTTGAAGCGGGCGATGGCGTCGAACAGCTCGGCGATGTAGTCGTGCGGCTCGATCTGGGTGGTGTAGGGGTTGAAGGTCAGGCCCAGGTCGCCTTCGATGAACTGGCGGGCGTTGGCTTCCCAGTCGATGGCCGGGTAGGCGGACAGGTGGGCGTTGTAGTTGCCCACGGCGCCGTTGATCTTGCCCAGCAGCGGCACCGCAGCGACCTGGGCGATCTGCCGCTCCAGGCGGTAGACCACGTTGGCCAGCTCCTTGCCCAGGGTGGTCGGCGAGGCCGGCTGGCCGTGGGTGCGCGACAGCATCGGCACCTCGGCGAACTTCACCGCCAGTTCACGGATGGCGTCGGCGATCTGCTGCATCAGCGGCAGCAGCACGCTGTCGCGGCCTTCGCGCAGCATCAGGGCGTGGGACAGGTTGTTGATGTCCTCGCTGGTGCAGGCGAAGTGGATGAACTCGCTGACCTTGTCCAGTTCCGGCAGCTTGGCGGCCTGCTCCTTGAGCAGGTATTCCACCGCCTTGACGTCGTGGTTGGTAGTGCGCTCGATTTCCTTGACGCGCTCGGCGTGCTCGACGGCGAAGTTCTCCGCCAGCTGGTTGAGCAGGGCGTTGGCTTCGGCGGAGAAGGGCGCGACTTCGGCGATGCCTTCGTGGGCGGCCAGGCGCTGCAGCCAGCGCACTTCGACCAGCACGCGGCTACGGATCAGGCCGTATTCGCTGAAGATGGGGCGCAGGGCGCTGGTTTTGCCGGCGTAGCGGCCGTCGACGGGGGAAACCGCGGTGAGCGAGGAAAGCTGCATAGGGGCGTTCTCGGGCAGTCGGGCTGACGAAAAGGGCGCATATCATACATGAAAACGTCCGGCTGACCGCCTATACGTTGCGCCGGGCGACCGACAGCAGGCTGGCGGCGAAGATCAGCGCGGCGCCGAGCAGCGACAGGCGGTCCGGCATCTCGCCCCACAGCAGCCAGGCGATCACTCCGGCGAAGACGATGGCCAGGTAGGCGATGGGGCCGATCAGCCCCGGCGGCGCCAGGCCATAGGCGCGCGACATGATGATCTGGCTGGCGGTGGCCAGCAGGCCGATGCCCAGCAGCCAGCCGAGCTGGTTGGCGTCCAGCGGCTGCCAGCTCCAGCTCAGCGGAATGGCAGAGAACAGCGCGCTGAACAGCGAGAAGTAGAAGACGATGCGCGTCGCCGGCTCGCTGTCGCTCATCTCGCGAATGGAGACGAAGGCGAAGGCGGCCAGCAGGCTGGCGGCCAGGCCGACCAGTGCCGGCCCCTCGAACAGCGCCGCGCTGGGCTTGGCCACCAGCAGCACGCCGACCAGGCCGATCAGGCTGGTGAGCAGCATGCGCCGGGTCAGCGGCTCCTTGAGCCAGAAATGGGCGATCAGCGGGGTGAACACCGGCGCCGAGTAGGTGAACAGCATGGCGTCGGCCAGCGGCAGGTGGGCGATGGCGTAGAAGAAGCAGTACATCGCTGCCAGGCCGTAGGTGGTGCGCCACAGGTGCGATTTCAGCCGGGTCGTGCGCAACGGGCGTACCCCGCGCACCAGCAGCAGCGGCAGGAAGAACAGCACGCCGACCAGGTTGCGGAAGAACACCACCGACTCGTTATTAACGCTGCTGGATATCTCCCGAATGCCGACGCCGGTCAGGGCGAACAGCAGCGCCGACAGGGCCAGCAGCAGGGCGCCCTGCAACGGTTTGACGCTGCGGCTCGGGGCGCCCATGGCGGTCAGCTGCGCATCAGTTGGTAGAGTTCCTTGAGCAGCTTGCCGCGGCTGAACACCAGCTGCCAGCGGTGACCGCCGAGCTGGCGCCACAGACGCGCCGAGCGGATGCCGGCGAGCAGCAGGGCGCGGATCTTCGCCGCGTTACTCGGTTGCTGCAGAAAACGCATGTCGCCGTGCACCTGGATGCGCTGGCGGAAGGTGCTGATGGTGTCTTGGTACAGCCCGCCGCAGGCGGCGATGACGTTGTCGTGGACCAGGCCGAAGTGCTCGACTTGCTGCTGGATCTGATCCAGGCGGCTGCCCATCACCTGCAGCATGTCGTCGCGCTTGTCCAGCTGGCGCTCCAGGCCGAGCAGGGCCAGGGCGTAGCGCAGCGGCTCGCGCTGCAGCGCCGCGGGGTTGCGCTCCAGCGAGCTGACCAGCGCGCGATAGCCATCGCGCAGGTTGAGGTCGTCGCCACCGTAAACGTCGAGCGTACTCTTCGGATCGCGCACCAGCAGGCTGCCGAGCATGCAGCTCATCGACGCCTCGCTGACCTGGCCGGTGCGGGCGATCTTGTCGGCCAGTACGGCGGCTTCGAATACCGCGCCGAGGGCGACCAGCTGTTCCTGCATCGGGCTCATCGGGCGTCCTCGTACCAGGCTTCTGCGGTTTCGATCACGCCGCCGCCGAGGCACACCTCGCCGTCGTAGAACACCACGGATTGGCCCGGGGTAACAGCGCGCTGCGGCTCGTCGAACACGGCGCGATAGCCGTTCTCGGTCTTCTCCAGGGTGCAGGCCTGGTCGCTCTGGCGGTAGCGCACCTTGGCCGTGAGGCGGCGCGGAGTGCTCAGGTCCACTGGGTTGACCCAGTAGATGTCCGAGGCGAGCAGGGCGCGGGAGAACAGCCAGGGGTGTTCGTTACCCTGGCCGACGATCAGCACATTGCGCGCGAGATCCTTGCGCAGCACGTACCAGGGATCGTCGCCGGCGTCCTTGAGGCCACCGATACCGAGGCCCTGGCGCTGGCCGATGGTGTGGTACATCAGACCGTGATGACGGCCGATGACCTGGCCCTCGGTGGTCTCGATATCGCCCGGCTGCGCCGGCAGGTACTGCTTGAGGAAGTCGCTGAAGCGGCGCTCGCCGATAAAGCAGATGCCGGTGGAGTCCTTCTTCTTCGCCGTGGCCAGCTCGTACTTCTCGGCGATGGCGCGCACCTGCGGCTTTTCCAGCTCGCCGACCGGGAACAGGGTCTTGGCGATCTGCTCGCCGCCGACCGCATGCAGGAAGTAGCTCTGGTCCTTGTTCGGGTCCAGGCCCTTGAGCAGTTCGGTACGGCCGTCGATGTCGCGGCGGCGCACATAGTGGCCGGTGGCGATCAGATCGGCGCCGAGCGACAGGGCGTAGTCGAGGAAGGCTTTGAACTTGATCTCGCGGTTGCACAGGATGTCCGGATTTGGCGTGCGCCCGGCCTGGTATTCGGCGAGGAAGTGTTCGAACACGTTGTCCCAGTATTCCGCGGCGAAGTTGGCGGTATGCAGCTTGATGCCGATGCGCTCGCATACGGCCTGGGCGTCGGCCAGGTCATCCATGGCGGTGCAGTATTCGGTGCCGTCGTCTTCGTCCCAGTTCTTCATGAACAGGCCTTCGACCTGATAACCCTGCTCCAGCAGCAGCAGGGCGGAAACGGACGAGTCGACGCCGCCGGACATGCCGACGATCACGCGTTGGGTGCTAGGTGCTTGCATGGGAGTCTGCGAGTGAAGCCTGAAAAACTGGCGAGTCTACCAGAAAGCCGGCGCCCGATCAGTGCATGGCCCGGATGTAATGGCGGCATTGCCATCGGGATTTGGGCCTGCCTCCATCGGCTCCTGCGGCGCGGTTGGCCAGCGGGGCATAACCACAAAAAAAGCCCCAGGGTAAGGAGCCAACACCCTGGGGCCGGAGCGACTGGCGATTGCCGGTCGGGAGAACAGGAGAGGCTCAGGCCTGCGGCTGCCAGCCGCCGCCGAGCGCCTTGTAGATGGCGACTATGCCGCTGTACAGCTCGACCTCGGCCAGCGCCTGGGCGTCCTCGGCAGCCAGGCGTTCGCGTTCGGCGTCCAGCAGCACGAGGAAATCCACCGTGCCTTCGCGGTAGCGGATCGCCGCCTGTTCGGCGGCGGAGCGGCTGGCCTCGGCCTGGCGCAGCAGCGAGATCAGCCGCTGCTGACGCTTGCCGTAGTCGCTGAAGGCGTTCTCCGATTCCTCCAGGGCCAGCAGCACCTGCTGCTCGTACTGCGCCAGGGCGCCGTCGGCGTCGGCCTCGGCGCCGCGCAGGCGGGCGCGCACGCTGCCCAGATCGAACGCCGCCCAGCTGATGCTCGGCGCCACGCCCCAGGCGCGCGCGGCCGAGGAACCCAATTGCGAACCTCTACCGGCGGTAAAGCCGAGGAAACCGGACAGGCTGACCCGCGGGAACAAATCCGCGGTGGCCACGCCGATCTGCGCCGTGGCTGCGGCTAGCTGGCGTTCGGCGGCCTGGACGTCGGGGCGGCGGCGCAGCAGCTCGGCCGGATCGCCAATCGGCAGGGCCTTGGCGATGGCCGGTAGCGGCCGGGCGGACAGGTCCACCTCCAGTTGTTCCGGGCGCTGGCCGAGCAGGGTGGCGATGCGGTTGCGCGCGCGCACCTGCTCGGCCTGCAGTTGCGGCAGGCTGGCCTCGGTGGCGGCCAGGCGCGCATCGGCGCGCAGTACGTCCAGTTCGCTGCCGACGCCGGCGTCGCGCAGCTGCTCGGTGATGGCCCGCGAGTCCTGCTGGTTCTTCAGGTTGTCGCGGGCAATCCGCTCCCTGAGTTGCGCGCCGCGCAGGCTGCCGTAGGCATCCACCAGCTCGGCGATCAGGCTGACCTGCAACTGGTAGTAGTCGGCCTCGGCCACCTCGATCTGCGCCTCGCTGGCCTCCAGCTGGCGCTGGATTCGGCCGAACAGGTCCAGCTCCCAGGCCATGTCCAGGCCCAGGTCGTAGCGTTCCTGGCGGATACGCTCCTCGCTGGTGGGCGGCTGCTGGGCCTTGCCGAGCTCGCCGCTGGCGCGGCTGGTGACGGTGGGCAGGCGGTCGTTGGCGACGTCGTCGCGGATCGCCCGCGCCGCGCGCAGGCGGCTGAAGGCCACGCGCAGCTCGCGGTTGTCCGCCAGCGAGCGCTGCACCAGGCGGTTCAGCGTCGGGTCGTCGAACTGGTGCCACCAGGCGGCCTCGAAACGGGTGCGGTCGTAGTCGCCGGCCTCCAGCGCGGTGACGCGCGCCGCTTCGGTCTGCGGCGCGCGGTAATCCGGGCCGACCGCGCAGGCGCTGAGCGCCAGGGCCAGCAGGCTGATCTTCAGGGCATTGGCAACGCGCTTCATGCGTGCACCTCGTGGGCAGCGGCTTGGGCCTTGCGCGCCTGGCGTTTCTCGACGAAGGCGCGGATCAGCACGTAGAACACCGGGGTCAGCAGCAGACCGAAGAAGGTCACGCCGATCATCCCGCTAAACACCGCCACGCCCATGGCATGGCGCATCTCGGCGCCGGCGCCAGAGGACAGCACCAGCGGTACCACGCCCATGATGAAGGCGATCGAGGTCATCAGGATCGGCCGCAGACGCAGGCGGCAGGCTTCCAGCACCGCACTGATGCGATCCAGGCCTTCCTCCTGTTTCTCCTTGGCGAACTCGACGATGAGGATGGCGTTTTTGCACGCCAGGCCCACCAGTACGATCAGGCCGATCTGGGTGAAGATGTTGTTGTCGCCGCCGGCCAGGATCACCCCGGTGATGGCGGAGAACAGCACCGTCGGCACGATCAGGATCACCGCCAGCGGCAGGCTCCAGCTCTCGTACTGGGCGGCCAGCACCAGGAAGGCCAGCAGCACGCAGAGCGGGAAGATGAAGATCGCGCTGTTGCCGGCGAGGATCTGCTGATAGGTCAGCTCGGTCCACTCGAAGGTCATGCCGTTGGGCAGTTCTTCCTTCAGCAGCTTGGCGATGGCCGCCTCGGCCTGGCCGGAGCTGTAGCCGGGCGCCGCCGCACCGTTGATCTCGGCGGTGAGGAAGCCGTTGTAGTGCATCACCCGGTCGGGGCCCGAGCTGTTGTCCACCTTGACGAAGGTGGACAGCGGCACCATTTCCCCGCGGTTGTTGCGCACCTTGAGCTGGCCGATCTGCTCGGGTTCCAGGCGGAACAGCTGGTCTGCCTGGACGTTGACCTGGTAGGTGCGGCCGAAGCGGTTGAAGTCGTTGGCGTACAGCGAGCCCAGGTACACCTGCATGGTGTCGAAGATGTCGCTGATGGCCACGCCGTGGGTCTTGGCCTTCTCGCGGTCGATATTGGCATCGATCTGCGGCACGTTGACCTGGTAGCTGGTGAACACCGACATGGGGTTGAGCTCCGGCAGCGCGCGCGCCTTGGCCAGGATGTTCTGGGTCTGCGCGTACAGCTCCTCGTAGCCGAGGCTGCCGCGGTCCTGGATCTGCAGGCGGAAGCCGCCGATGGTGCCGAGGCCCTGCACCGGCGGCGGCGGGAAGATGGCGATATAGGCGTCCTGGATCTCGGCGAACTGGGCGTTCAGCTCGGCGGCGATGGCGTTGGCGGACATCGACGGATCACTGCGCTCGTCGAACGGCCTGAGCGGGGTGAACACGATGCCGCTGTTCGGGCTGTTGGTGAAGCCGTTGATCGACAGACCGGGGAAGGCCACGGTGTTCTCCACCCCCGGGTGCTTGCCGGCGATCTCCGACATGCGCTTGATCACCGCTTCGGTGCGGTCCAGGGTGGCGGCGTCGGGCAGCTGGGCGAAGGCCACCAGGTACTGCTTGTCCTGCTGCGGCACGAAACCGGTCGGTGTGCTGGAGAAGCCCATGTAGCCCAGCACCAGCAAACCGGCATAGAGGAACATGGCCACGCCGCTGGTGCGCAGCACGCGCTGCACGGTGCCGACATAGCCGTGGCTGGCGCGGTCGAAGAAGCGGTTGAAGGGGGTGAACAGCCAGGCGCCGAACAGCTTGTCGAGCAGGCGCGAGAAACCGTCCTTGGGCGCGTCATGGCTCCTCAGCAGGGCGGCGGCCAGGGCAGGGGACAGGGTCAGCGAGTTGAACGCGCTGATCACCGTGGAGATGGCGATGGTCAGCGCGAACTGCTGGTAGAACTGCCCGGACAGGCCGGAGATAAAGGCGGTCGGCACGAACACCGCGCACAGCACCAGGGCGGTGGCGACGATGGGCCCGGTGACTTCCTTCATGGCTTGTTTGGTCGCCTCGACCGGGGTCTTGCCCAGGCCGATATTACGCTCGACGTTTTCCACCACGACTATGGCATCGTCGACCACGATGCCGATGGCCAGCACCAGGCCGAACAGCGACAGGGCGTTGAGCGAGAAGCCGAACATGTGCATCACGGCGAAGGTCCCGATCAAGGACACCGGCACGGCGGCCAGCGGGATGATCGAGGCGCGCCAGGTCTGCAGGAACAGCACCACCACCAGCACCACCAGGACGATGGCCTCGAGCAGGGTGTGCACCACCGCCTCGATGGAGCCGCGCACGAAGATGGTCGGGTCGTAGACGATCTCGTAGTCCACGCCCTGGGGGAAACTCTGCTTGAGCTCGGCCATGCGTGCCCGCACCGCATCGGAGATCTCGATGGCGTTGGAACCGGGGCGCTGGAACACCGGGATGGCTACCGCCGGTTTGTTGTTGAGCAGCGAGCGCAGGGCGTACTGGCTGGAACCCAGTTCGATACGGGCGATGTCCTTGAGGCGGGTGATCTCGCCGTCTTCGCCGGCGCGGACGATGATGTTCTCGAACTCCTCCTCGTCGACCAGGCGGCCCTGGGTGTTGATCGACAGCTGGAAGCTGTTACCGGCATCCGAGGGCGGCGCGCCGAGCGAGCCGGCCGCCACCTGGCGGTTCTGCTCGCGAATCGCATTGACCACGTCGGTGGCGGTGAGATTGCGCGAGGCCACCTGGTTCGGGTCGAGCCACACCCGCAGCGAGTAGTTGCCCAGGCCGAACAGCTGCACGTCGCCGACGCCGTCCAGCCGCGCCAGCTCGTCCTTGACGTTGAGTGCGGCGTAGTTGGACAGGTAGAGCATGTCGTAGCGGTCGTCCGGCGAGGTCAGGTGCACCACCATGGTCAGGTCCGGCGAGGCCTTGTCGACGGTCACGCCGAGGCGCTGCACCTCGGTGGGCAGGGTCGGCATGGTGCGGGTCACGCGGTTCTGCACCTGCACCTGGGCGTTGTCCAGATCGGTGCCGAGGGCGAAGGTGATGGTCAGGGTCAGCTTGCCGTCGGCGGTGGACTGCGACGACATATAGAGCATGCCTTCCACGCCGGTGATCGCCTGCTCCAGAGGCGAGGCGACGGTCTCGCCGATCACCTTGGGGTTGGCGCCGGGGAAGTTGGCGCGTACCACCACCGTCGGCGGCACCACCTCCGGGTATTCGCTGATCGGCAACTGGAACAGCGAGATGGCGCCGCCGATCAGGATGATCAGCGACAGCACCGCGGCGAAGATCGGCCGCAGCACGAAGAATTGCGAGAAATTCATGGGACTGTCCTCGGGCATTGGTGCGCACGACGCACCCTACGAGCGGGTAGGGTGCGCCGTGCGCACCAAGGCGTTATCAGCTGCGCGGGGTTGCCGCGGCGTTGCTCTTGCTGGCCAGGCGCGGGGCCTGAGTGCCATCCACGGCCTGGCGCATCTGCGCCAGCTGGGCCAGGGTCGCGGGATCGGCCATGGGCACCGCCTGCGGATCGACGGTGGCGCCGGGCATGGCCCGCTGCAGGCCGCCCACCACGATCTTCTCGCCCTTGGCCAGGCCGCTGCGGACGATGCGCAGGCCCTCCAGCTTCGGCCCCAGTTCGATGGCGCGGTAGGCCACGGCGTTGTCCTCGCCGAGCACCAGGACGAACTTCTTGCCCAGGTCGGTGCCGACTGCCTCGTCCTTGATCAGCGCGGCGGGGTAGGCCGCACTGCCGACCAGTTTCAGCCGGGCGTAGAGGCCCGGGGTGAAGCGCCCATCGGTGTTGTCGAACACCGCGCGGCCACGGATGGTGCCGGTGCGCGGGTTGACCTGGTTGTCGAGAAAGTCCAGCTGACCCAGGTGCGGATGGCCGTCTTCGCTGGACAGACCGAGGTACACCGGGCTGGCGCCGCGGGCGTCGGCGCCGGCCTGGCGGGCCAGCTCGAGGTACTTGAGGAACACCCGCTCGTCGGCGTCGAAGTAGGCGTAGACCTTGTCGGTGGAGACCACCGAGGTCAGCAGGCTCTCGCCGGCGCCGACCAGATTGCCTTCGGTGATCTCGGCGCGGCTGACGCGACCGTCGATGGGCGCAGTGATGCGGGTGAAATCGAGGTTGAGGCGGGCGTTGTCCAGCTGCGCCTGGATCGCCGCGACCTGCGCCTGGGCCTCGGCGGCGGCGCTGGCGCGGGCGTCGGCTAATTCGGCGGAGATGGCGTTGCTCTGCCGTAGGCGCTCGCCGCGACGGGCTTCGCTGTTGGCTCGGGTCAGGCCGGCGCGAGCCTGTTGCAACTGGGCCTCGAGGCGCTTGACCTCGGCCTGGAAGGGGCGCGGGTCGATCTGGAACAGCAGGTCGCCTTTGTTCACCAGGCCGCCTTCGGCGAAGGCCACCTTGTCGATATAGCCGGACACCCGCGGGCGCACCTCGACCGACTGCGGCGCCTCCAGGCGGCCGGTGAACTCGTCCCACTCGTTGATCGGTTGCTCGATCACCTCGGCCACGCTGACCTTGGGCGCCGGCATTTGCGGCATGGCGTCCGGCGCCTGGCCGCAGGCGCTGAGCACCAGGGCGGCGGCGAGCGCCAGGGGGAAAATCCAGATGTTCTTGTGGGGCTGTTCCATGGCTGACTCCGCCAGTCGGATTTGTGAATGGGCGGAGTCTGCTGCGGGGGCTTAGCGAGGACGAATCGAATGCCGCGAAGTTGAATATCAGCGCTAATGATGATTGGCAGCTCATTGCAATGCTTCAGGCCGCCGATTCAGCCGTGGCAATGGCCCGTGAGGTCTGCAGCGCTCACGCTTCGCCTGGCTGCTCTGGCGGCTCTTCGAAGGCCGAGCGCACGGCTTCCACGAGCCGCTGCGCACGCTGAATATCCTCCAGTTGCGGGTAGGTTTTCTTCAGCTTGCCGGACAGCTGCCAGCCGTTCTCCTTGAGCGAGCGAATGATGCGGTTGGCGTCCTGATCCGGCATTTCCAGCACCTCTTTGAGCCGCTCCTGGGCGCGCTGGAAAATGACCAGTACCCGCGCTTCCTGCGCCATCTCGGTGCGGACAGTGTGTTCGATGACCTGTGCGGTATACAGGACCTGTTCGCTCAGGTCGGGATAGCGCCAGGCGAACAGCGCGTCGTCGTAGTCCTCGAACACCAGGTTGCTCTGGGTGCCGTCCTCGTAGGCCTTGAGCTCGCCAAAGCGGTAGGCGGCGGCGTAGCGCTGCATGAACGGGCGCGAAAACACCTCCAGCGTGCGGTCGTAGCGTGCGCGGAAGTCGATCGAGCTGGTGATGGTGGCCGATACGGGCAGGATCACGCCGTCAGGCAGCGCCCTGTCGCGGATCAGCACGTCATTGATCAGAAAGCGGTGGAGCCGGCCATTGCCATCGCGCATGGGGTGGATATAGACGAAGGCGAAGGCGATGGCTGCGGCCCGGGCCAGCGGTTCGGCGCCGCGGGTTGCCAGCTCGAACGCTTTCAGCCCTTCGAGTAGTTGCGCCAGCTGCTCGAAGGGCGGGGCGATGTAATGCACGATGTCCTCGCGCATGGTCGCCTGGCCGACGAAGACCGGCGAACGCCGCAAACCCAGGCCGAAAGCCTCGCTGCCGAGAATGCCCGCCTGCAATCGCTGCAGGCTCTGGCTACCCAGCGGGTCCTCGATATGTCCGCAATGCCTGGCGATCACCTGGGCGAAACGCTGGATCCTGTCGGCCTGGTCTGCCTCTTTCTCGATCAGAAAGCTCGCCCGCGATTCCTTGAACGTCAGCCAGGTGGCCGTGCGCAGCAGGATGTCCGCGCCAAAGGTCTGGTTCAGTTCGCGCAGCGCCGCGTCCAGGTCGAACTGCAGCGCTTGCTGCAGCGTCTCGGTACGGCGGATCAGCGGGCAGAGCTGCGCTACGCCGGGCAGATTGTCGTTTATGCGCCAGCGCCGCGCGCGCAGCGGCTCGACCCGGGTCAGGTACTGCTGCGCCGAGATCGCATCGACATAGCCGCCATTGGTGACATCCGGCACATCCAGGCGCTGCCCGGTCAGCCACTCATAGAAGAACCCGGTGCGGCGGGCATACTGGCCAAAGGGCGATTGCCGGCACCAGGTTTCGATGGGCTCGGGGCCGACAGCGGCAAACAGGCGGGCGAAGAATTCCAGGTGAATCTCTTCGTACTTCAAACCGAACTCGAAATGGCCGGCAAAGCTGTCCAGCGGCTGGTAGCTGGCCGGGTACTTGTTCTCTATATGGCCACCGCTCTCGCGGCTCATCCGTGTGCTGCCGATCAACGACTCGACACGCAGGGGCTGTACCGGCGCGATACCGTAGCGTTCGGCGAGTGCCTTGAAGCCGACCTGCATGGATGAATCCTCTAACCGGAATGAAAAAGTGATAACAGAACTGTGATGGCTCACGAAAACGATAATCCGTGATGCGTAAGAACGCTAAGGAAATTCTGGAAAAGCCATTTACCGTCACTCCCGCGAAGGCGGGAGCCCAGGGACTACGGAGGTTCTGGATGCCCGCCTGCGCGGGAATGACGACTATTTCAGCGTTTCCCTAACCAATAGTGGAATTCGATAAGAAATTGGTGGTTCGCGTCGAAAACTATAATGCCCTGAGCCTGCCACTCACGCCCGCATGAAATGCTGCGAGCGGCAGGGAGCGCTTACAGGCTGTCCGGATCGCCGCAGAACATCTGGATGCGCGAACGCAGCCAGCGTTCGGCCGGGTCGTTGTCCTGGGCACCGCGCCAGGCCATGTGCAGCTCGAAGGACTGGGTCTCGAGCGGCAGTTCCTCGGCGCGCAGACCGCCGGCGGCGGTGAGCGCGGCGGCGGTGTAGTCCGGCACGCTGGCGACTATGTCAGTGCCGGCGAGCAGCGTGCCGAGGCCGTTGAACTGTGGTACGGCCAGCACCACATGGCGTTGGCGTCCGAACTTGGCCAGTTCGTCGTCGATGAAGCCGGTGAGGTCGCCGGCGAAGGACACCAGCGCGTGCGGCCGTGCACAGTAGTCGTCCAGGCTAAGTGCCCCGGGCACCGAGTCGGCGCGCAGCAGGCGCGCCTTGCTGCGGCGCAGCACCTTGCGCTTGGCGTTGGCCGGCAAGTCGTCGGTGTAGGCGACACCCACCGAGATCTCGCCGGAGGCCAGCAGGCCCGGCATCAATAGATAGTTGGTGCGTCGCACCACCAACACCACCCCCGGCGCTTCGGCGCGCAGGCGGCGGAGCAGGGCAGGCAGCAGGGCGAACTCGACGTCGTCGGACAGGCCGATGCGAAACACCGCCTTGCTGGTGGCGGGATCGAAGTCGGCGGCGCGGCTGACCGCGGTGGAGATCGAGTCCAGCGCCGGGGCGAGCAGGGCGAAGATTTCCTGGGCGCGCGGGGTCGGCTCCATGCTGCGCCCGGTACGGACGAACAGCGGGTCGTCAAACAGACTGCGCAGGCGGGCGAGGGCGGCGCTGATCGCCGGCTGGCCGAGGAACAGCTTTTCCGCGGCGCGGGTCACGCTGCGCTCGTGCATCAGCGTCTCGAAGACGATCAGCAGGTTGAGGTCGAGGCGGCGCAGGTCGTTGCGGTTCATCCGGTTACCATCCGAGAGAGCGGGCCTTGTCAGTACGGCGTGGCAAATGAGAGCCTTGCCGCGCCATAGTACGGGCAGTCCGGGCGAGATTGAAAGGCGTCCGGCACGCCGTTGAATCACTGCCAGGCATGGGCACTATCGATGCCGGCGGGTGGTGCCAGCGGCGATCTGCGGATAGAGTCCACAGGCAATGCAGTGTTAATCCGTGATCGGAGCTCGAGGTATAGCGATGTCCCGCATGATCCGTTTCCATAAATTCGGCGATGCCGAGGTACTCCAGTACGAGGAAGTACCCACTCCTGTGCCGGGCCCCGGCGAGGTGCTGGTGCGCGTGCAGGCCGTGGGCCTGGGCTGGAAGGACGTGCTGTGGCGGCAGAATCTGGCTGCCGAGCAGGCGCAGTTGCCGGCCGGCATGGGCTTCGAACTGGCCGGTACGGTGGCTGCAGTGGGCGAGGGCGTCGACGACTTTCCGCTCGGCACGGCCGTGGCCGGTTTTCCCGCCAGCACGCCGAATCGCTACCCGACCTGGGGCGATCTGGTGCTGATGCCGCGCTACGCGCTGACCCGCTATCCCGAGGTGCTCGGCCCGGTGGCTGCCAGCGTGCATTACACCGCACTGCTGTTCGGCTATTTCGCCCTGGTCGACCTGGCCCAGCTCAAGCCCGGCCAGCACGTGCTGATCACCGAGGCCAGCCACTGCATGGCGCCGCAGACCGTGCAACTGGCCAAGGCCCTCGGCGCCAAGGTCATCGCCGCCACCGGCTCGGCCGACGACCGCGAGTTCCTGCGCGGCCTGGGCGCCGACAAGGTGGTGGTCACCGAGGAACAGGACCTGGTGCTGGAAGTCGAGCGCTACACCGAAGGCAAGGGCGTCGAGGTCATCCTCGACCAGTGCGCCGGGCCGCAGATGAAGCTGCTCGGCGACATCGCCGCGCCGCGCGGCAAGCTGATCCTCTACGGGGTCAACGGCGGCAACGACACCGCGTTTCCGGCCTGCGCCGCGTTCAAGAAGCACCTGCAGTTCTACCGGCACTGCGTGCTGGACTTCACCGGCCACCCGGAGCTGGGCATCGAGCCCAACGCCGAGGCGGTGCAGCGCGCGCTGCAACACATCAACCAGATGACCGCCGATCGTTTGCTCACGCCGGTGATCGACAAGGTGTTCGCCTTCGACGATTTCGTCGCCGCGCACCGCTATATGGAAACCTGCCCGAGTCGCGGGCGGGTGGCCTTGGAACTGGCCGCGGATTAAAGTCCGCGGCCGTCCGGTCGCTATAACCTGCAGGTTCTCAGTCCAAGGATCCCTTCATGACCCTCGTCACCGGCGATGCCCTGTCGCTGCTGTTGTTCCGCCTGCACAGCGGCAGGCTGCTGGGCATCAACCTGCTCAAGGTCAACGAGATCATCCCCTGTCCGCCGCTGACCAAGCTGCCCAACCGCCACCCCAACGTGCGCGGCATCGCCACCTTGCGCGGTTCGGCGCTGACGGTGATCGACCTGGCCCGCGCCATCGGCGAGCGCGGCGGCTCCAGCGAGGACGAGGGCTGCCTGATCGTCACCGAGCTGAGTCGCTCGCGCCAGGGCCTGCACGTCAAGAGCGTCGAGCGCATCGTGCAATGCTCGACCCGCGACGTGCGGCCGCCACCTGCGGGATCCGGCGGTCGCGCCTTTATCACCGGGGTGACCCAGATCGACGGCGCCATCGTGCAGATCCTCGATATCGAGAAGGTGTTGCACGACATCGCCCCGGCGCTGGACGAGGCGCCGGTGGCGCAGTTGCTCGACGGCGACGACGGCCAGCTGCTGCAGGGCCGCCGCGTGCTGATCGTCGACGACTCCCAGGTGGCCCTGCAGCAGACGCTCAACGTGCTGCGCCAGCTGGGCCTGGACTGCACCGCGGTGCGCAGCGCCCAGGCGGCGCTGCAGCAGCTGCAGGAGTATCGCCAGGCCGGCATGCCGTTCGAGCTGCTGGTGTCGGACATCGAGATGCCGGAGATGGACGGCTACAACCTGGTGCGGGAAATCCGCCGCAGTGCCGAGATCGCCGACACCTACGTGCTGCTGCACACCTCGCTGGACAGCACCATGAACACCGAGAAGGCCAGGTCGGTGGGCGCCAACGCGGTGCTCACCAAGTTTTCCTCGGTCGACCTGAGCCAGGCCCTGCTCAACGCCTTTCGCCAGATCGGCGGCCAGCGCTAAACCGCGCCTTCCTCTCTTCGCGTTTCCCGCCCCGGCCATCCGAGACCGGGGCGGGGCGCCGCTCAGAGAATGCTCAGCGGATACTCGACGAAGGCGCGAATCTCGTTGAGATCCGGGCCGACATCGGTGCTGGAGCGGTAGATGGAGTTGCGCAGGCGCAGGGACAGATCCTTGGCCGCACCACTCTGCACGGTGTAGCTGACCTGATTGAACAGCTCGCGCTCGGTGCCCTGGTTGTCGACGCCGGTGTCGATATTGTCGCCGCGCACGTAGGCGAGCTTGTAGCGCAGCCCCGCAACGCCGTAACTGCTGAAGTCAAGCTCGTAGCTGGCCTGCCAGGAGCGCTCGTCCTTGCGGTTGAAGTCCGAGTAGTAGGAGTTGGCCAGGTAGATGCTCGCGCCGCCGTCGCCGTAGTCGTAGGCGAAACCGGCATCGCCGCTGTTGCGCTGGTGGGCGAGGATGAAGGCATGGGCGCCGACGCGGTACTTGGCCGCCAGGCTCCAGATGCTGTTGCGGTCGCCCTGGCCGTCGCCGCCGAAATCCAGCGCGGCGGCAGAGCCGTCGTCGTATTATGTTAAGGATGCTTCGCATAATGGCGCGATTATGGTGAATTTCGCCGTGAAAATTCACGATCACGGCGGAATTTAGCCATAATCGTGATTATCCGAAGCCTGACAAACTTCCTCGATCTTGCAGCGAACATGCCGCGATCTGTAAAACTCGAAATCCCCGCCCACCTGGTCGAATCCGCCCAGCTTTACGCCCCGACCCGTCACGAGCTCGACGCCGTTTGCTACGTCCTGGAACGATTCCCGGATGTGGTCGCGGATCTGCGCCGGCTTACTGCCAGGGTTGCCCAGCTCGATGCCGAGTCGGCCCAGCTCGACCAGCTGGTTGCTGAACTCCAGGCAATCGCGCGGCGTGTCCTCGATCTCTGACCACCCCCTTCACTGTCCAACCCGCTTTTCCGCAACGGTAGGCCCCCGACAGGTTTATTCGGTGGTGGGTCCCGGAGGCAATTTCCGTAAGGTCGGAGGGGGATAGCCCGAAGGGCGCAAGGGCTAGCCCTTGGCCGAGTAGCGGACGAATGTCCGCGGAGCGGGGCTTCTAGCTGCGGAGCTGGATCAGCGTTTCTCGGTTGGGGTAGCGCGAAGCGCGAGGGGGAACCCCTACCAAGCAGAGCACGAATGTGCGGCAGCGCCGGTGCCTTGGTCCCCCGAAAGGGGGCTGCTTTGGCTGTTGGCCGGCGAAGCCGGGTCCACCATCTCTAATGGTGGACTCTTGTCTCATGGTGAGAATTTCTGAGAGGGATTTTTATGCCTCAAAGCCTTGCGTAGCAAGGGCTTGAGGCATATTCTTCCATTTTCTTGCGCGTCACCCATTGTGTACGTACAAAACATGCAGCTATGATCGAGCCAATTTACGCGTTTGGAGTTCGTATGAGTCGTGATGGAGACCCACAAGATCAAGGTATGGCCGCCATTCGCGACCTTAGAAAGCAGCTTGGCTTCGATCCTGAGAGCGCTGAAAGCCGAGCCATGCACGAGCTTCGTGCCAGTCAAGAGCGTGTCAGCAAGGTGCTTTCAACCCTGAGTGACACGCAGGATGATCGGATTAACTTCCGGATTAATTCGCTGATCAAGCAAGAATTTGAGCGCCTGTGTAAAGCGAGGGGCTCGACGCTAAGTCGCGAAATCAAGCGCTTCATGGTTGAGGCCGTTAGGACTCAGAAGCTTTTTTGAGGGCAGGGGAGTTGCCGCTCTTCTGACTTACAGGCATTGAGCGAGACCGGGCCGTACGAGCGTAGCGAGTGGGTACGGGCACGCTCGATGCTCATGAATCCAGCCCATAAGGGCTAGATGCCTACCCAGGGAGTTGCCGCTCCCTGGGCGGGCTAACCAACACGATCGGAGGTGATCGAATGGCTGCTTTACATGTTACGCAGGCTACTCAGAACGCTCAGGTTCAAGGCTTTGACGCTTTGGCCCCAAAAGCGGTTCAACTTGAAAAAATATCATGCTGGAAAGGCGCTTTTTTCTCTGCTGATCCCTCTGTTTTGCTAGGCCATCGGGTTCGACTTGGGGAGCAGCTTCAGGCTTGCTATGACGACGAGCGTGGCTTGGTCGACGAGTCCATTGTGTATGAAGCGAAGGTTGTTGGCGTGCATATCGGTTCCGCTGCGGACGGCATCGAGAGCTCTTTGCTCTTGAGGTGGGATGACTGCAAGCATGAAGACTACGTCGACATATCCAGACTGACCGTCTTGGACGTGCTGCAATGATCGCCTTACTGCTCGGAACCTTGTCCGGAGACAGCGCACGCTCAGCGCCAACGATCTAACCGGTGATATTCATTATGCGAGGCCTTACCGGACGCTTCAGCCCACAACGCGCTTTTGCTTTCCTGGCGAATGTTCAGGCGTGCTGTCGCGCAGCGACTCCCGCCTGACCGTTCGCCAGGCTGCCTGTAATCGCTTCTGTGGCTTTTCGCCCGTAGGGGCTGCCCATGTAGCGGTTAGCGGTAGATCGCAAAGCGTAGAGCCTGGCTGGTGCCTTCTTGCCCAAGGATTCGCATAATGTATATTATGTTAAATTTAGTATGGATATGGAGCAGCCCAACGCTCATTGCAGTACACCGAACAGTACCCGGAAGTGAAGATCCAAATTTCTGTGTATCAATAATCCAAATCGCGGAATTTCCCCCAGCTTCGGATTTTTACTTCCCTCAGCGCCGGCACTCTGATTTTTTCGTCAGCCTTTCATGCTTGAACTCAATATGACCGAATGCAGTTGGATCACTACTTCCCGTCCTGCGCAAGACGTATTCCCCGTACGCTTACTGGTCACCTACTCAAATGACCTTCAGCGAGGCACCGGCAGCGGTGTATTGCTGCTAAGGCTGTCGGCCCAGGCCTGAACTGCTTGGTGATCGATCACGCGGCCTGCGTCCACATCGGCCAGGGCCGCTCGGGTCAGGCGGCCGCGCTCTTCTTCCTGATCAATCCATGTGGCCAAGGCTTGCTTGAGAATCCAGTCCGTGGAGCGGCCCAGATGTGCGGCCATCTGATCGACTCTCTCAGCTAGCTGTACTGGGACGTGAGCCGTGATAACCCGGGTTTCGATTGGGCAGATCATGATGGGCTACTCCTACGCAACGAAGGGCTGCGGACTGTCGTCCATTATGACTGGCCATTTCGTTACTGCCGAGCCGAAAGCAGTCTCGCCAACCAGATGTCTTTGCCGCCGCCCTTGAATGCAGTATCTAAGTGACACATGCATACAGCAACTGATCGGCTTCTTAGGCAGCGCCGGGCGCTCTAGAACCGGGTTTATAGTCGATTATAGAGTGATTATAGAACATTATAGAATTAGCTTTGGGTGCCTGATTGGGGACGCCCGAAGCAGGCAGCTCCTGCACCTCGCCTAACCACAGATGTTTGACTAGGACCCAAACACCCACTAGGGGCTCGACTTGACGGCTAGCGAGGCCGGTCTTGTGCTAGCGCGCCGAATGGGCGGTGCGAACCCTACGAGCTTGAGAAATCCGGTTAAACGGAGCTACTAGTTGAGCCCGATACCCTGCCTGACACTCTATTTGATCCAAATCAACGAAGTGCTGTTATCGCCAAAACGAGCGTTCATGCCCCGGGGCAATCTGCTATCGTCGCCCTATCGCCCCGCCTGGTGAATTGCTGTGCGTCGGATTGGATTGATCCTGGTAATGATTGCTAGCCTCGTGCTGCCGACCTTCGGCGGTATGGCTTTCAGCATGCCTGCACAACCTTGCCCGATGCAGAGCGCCGATCATCAGAGCCATGCAATGGCCGATGCTCCGTGCTGCGAGCAAATGGATAAGTCTGATGGGGTGGCCAGTAAGTCCCCCTGCAAATCCGGCCAGGAATGCAAGACCGGAGGACTTCTCCAGACCACCGTTATCAAGAGCATATCCCCTCTTCCCTCACGCCCCGAGATATTGCTGACCCAGTCGGTGATTAAGCGGGAGCCCGCAGGACTCTGGCGCCCTCCTCGTTTCGTCTAATGCAGTGATCTTCGCGCCTTTAAACCAGGCGCATCGTCGCGGCCACGCTTTTGGTGGCGACCTCGATCAATCGCATTGGAGGCGAAAGCATGCCCGCTTTCCTTTTCCCACGCCGTGGCTATCTCGGTGTGTTAGCTGCCGCATTCTGGGCAGTTCCCTGGGTTGCTGCACAGGCGCAGCCCCTAACCTTCGAACGAGCGCAGGCGCTCGCCGAACAGCGCGCACCTGAGAACCTGGCACGACAAGCACAGGTCGCTTCGGCACAGCAGGCCGTAGTTCCCGCAGACGCCCTGCCCGATCCCAAGCTGATTCTCGGCATCGATAATCTGCCCATCGAAGGGCCTGATCGTTACACCCTGAATCGTGACTCAATGACCATGCGCCGCATTGGGCTCATGCAAGAGGTTCCCAATGGCGACAAACGCCAGGCCCGCCGCCAGTTGGCCGAGGCCTCCGTTGTCCGGGCCGAGGCCGAGCAGCGCGCCATGCAGCTTGAGGTCAAACGCCAGACGGCATTGAGCTGGTTGGATGTGTACTACGCCGAGCACAGTGTTGGCCTCTTCGATCAACTGGACCGCCAGATCGAGCTGCTCCGCTCGACGGTGCAATCGCTGATCGCCGGTGGCAGCGCTCAGCCTGGTGAACTGCTGCAGGCCGACCAGGAGGCTTTGGCATTGCAGGATCGGCGGGATGAGCTGAGTCGCGACGTGGCGATAGCTCGGGCCAAGCTGCGCCGCTGGATAGGCAACGAAGCCGATCAACTTCTGGCGGGAGATGTGCCCAGCCTAAGTTTGGATGCCCTCCACCTGCAGCACCGTTTGACTCAGCATCCCGACTTGCGTGCCGCGTCTGCCCGGGTTGGCGAGGCCAGCGCAGAGTTGAATGAGGCTGTAGCCGAGAAGACACCTGACTGGGGCGTAGAGTTTGCCTACAACAACCGCGACAACCAGTTCGGCGACATGGTGATGGTACAGTTCACCTTCGACCTGCCGTTGTTCGTCGGCACACGCCAGGGCCCCAAGATCAACGCCAAGCAACAGAGCGTGTCGCAGATGGAAGCCGAGCAGGAAGTGCTGCTGCGCGCCCATCAGGCTGAGTTGGAAAGCGGCCTTGCCGAGTTGGAGCAACTACGCAGAGCTCTGGCGCGTACCGAGAAAACCTTGATCCCTCTGGCGAGCAAACGTGCCGATCTCGAACTGGCCGCCTATCAGGCCGGCAACAGTCAGCTGGCATCCGTCATCACCGCCCAGCGCGAGCTGATCGAGGCTCAGCTGCGACAGATCGGACAGCAGCGCAAGCTGAGCCAGCTCTCCGCGAGCTTGTACTACGCCTATGTGGAGGGCCTGCAATGAAAATTTCAGCATTAGGTTTTTCCGCGGCCTTGCTGACCATGGGCATTGCCGCGGCAGGCGGTGGCTACTGGCTGGCCGAGAGGCCGGCCAAACATGAGGTGATGCCAACTCCCGCACCGACGGATGAGCGCAAAGTGCTCTACTGGTATGACCCGATGCAACCTGACCAGCGCTTCGATAAACCGGGCAAGTCCCCCTTCATGGATATGGAGCTTGTCCCCAAGTACGCAGATGTAGGGCAGGACTCCTCGACCCTGAGCGTGCCCTCGCAAGCCGTGCAAAATCTCGGGATGCGCACCGCGCCAGTAACTCGCGGTGTGCTGCCTTCGGGTATCGAGGCCGTCGGTTCCCTGGCCTATAACCAGCGCGAGGTGGCGAACCAGCAGGCCCGAGCGGGTGGGTTCGTCGAGCGGGTCTACGGACACGCCCCTGGCGATGTATTGCCCGCCGGTACGCCCCTCGTCGACCTGCTGATTCCCGAATGGTCTGCCGCCCAGCTGGAGTTTCTGGCAGTGTTGCGTACTGCTGACACGCGCTTGATAAGTGCGACTCAGGAGCGCCTGCGCTTGCTGGGCATGCCCCAATCGTTGGTCGAGCAGGTTCGTCGCAGCGGCCAGCCACGGGCGGTTCAGACCATCACCACGCCAATCGCCGGCGAGCTGCAGGCATTGGAAGTACGTACCGGGATGACCGTGGCAGCTGGCCAGGACCTGGCGCGGATCAACGGGCTGTCCACGGTCTGGCTCGATGCTGCAATCCCCGAAGACCAAGCTGGAGCGGTTCAGCTTGGCGCGAGCATCACCGCCACCCTGACCGCTTTCCCAGAACAGCCTCTGCAAGGTCGTGTCGTCGCCTTGCTGCCGAGTGCCGACTCGCGGACGCGTACGCTCACGGTGCGCAGTGAGTTGCCCAATCCCGCCGGTAAATTGCGCCCCGGCATGTTCGCCGCCGTGCGCCTGAACAGCACCGTCGAACAACCCGCGTTACTGATCCCGAGTGAAGCTGTGATTCGCACCGGTAAGCGTGCGCTGGTGATGCTGGCCGAAGCCGATGGGCGCTACCGCCCCGTGGAGATCACCCTGGGCCGCGAGGGCGATGGGCGTCTGGAGGTGTTGTCCGGTCTTGAGGACGGGCAGTCGATCGTTACCTCCGGACAGTTCCTGATTGACTCGGAGGCCAGCCTCCAGGGGGTCGTGGCCAGCCATGCCAAGCAGGACAATGCAAAGGAACTCCATGAGTCCCATGGAGTGATTCGTGCCCTGGACGCCGAGGAGGTCACCCTGGAGCACGGTCCATTCGAGAGTCTGAAGATGCCCGGCATGACCATGGCATTTCCGCTGGCCAGCCCTGAAGTAGCTGCGGGACTCAAGCCTGGTGATCACGTACGCATCGGCGCTCGTCAGACGGACTCTGGCTTGCAAGTAGAGCGGCTCTACAAGCAAGGAGAGCTGCCATGATCGCGCGCCTGATTCACTGGTCGATAGGCAACCGCTTCCTGGTGCTGCTGGCGACCCTGTTCATCACCGCTTTAGGGATCTGGTCGTTGCGCAACACGCCAGTGGACGCTTTGCCGGATCTCTCAGACACCCAAGTCATCATCAGAACCAGCTTTCCCGGCCAGGCGCCGCAGATCGTCGAGAATCAGGTGACCTATCCGCTGGCCACCACCATGCTCTCGGTTCCGGGGGCGAAGACGGTGCGCGGCTACTCGTTCTTCGGCGACTCCTTCGTCTACGTGCTGTTCGAGGACGACACCGATCTCTACTGGGCGCGCTCGCGCGTGCTGGAGTACCTCAACCAGGCCCAGGATCGCCTGCCCGAGGGCGTCACCACCACTCTGGGCCCGGATGCCACCGGCGTGGGCTGGATCTATCAGTACGCCTTGGTCGACCGCAGCGGCCAGCATGACCTGTCCCAGCTGCGGGCGCTGCAGGACTGGTTTCTCAAGTACGAGCTCAAGAGCCTGCCCAACGTGGCCGAGGTGGCCACCCTCGGCGGCATGGTCAAGCAGTACCAGGTGCTGCTCGATCCGCAGAAGTTGGTGGCTTATGGGGTAACTCAGCAGGAAGTCGAAGCGGCGCTGAAGAGCGCCAACCAGGAAACCGGCGGCGCCATCCTGGAGCTGGCTGAGCGCGAGTACATGGTGAGGGCCTCGGGCTATTTGGAGAGCCTGGATGATTTTCGCAATGTGCCGCTGCGGGCTTCGGCAAGCGGAATTCCGGTGCTGCTAGGTCAGGTGGCCACCATTCAACTGGGGCCAGAGATGCGTCGCGGTATCGCCGAATTGGACGGCCAGGGTGAAGTGGTCGGTGGCGTGGTCATCCTGCGCTCCGGCAAGAATGCCCGGGACACCATCGCTGCCGTGAAGACCAAGCTGGACAGCCTGAAAGCCAGCCTGCCCGCCGGCGTCGAAGTGGTCACTACCTATGATCGTTCGCAACTGATCGACCGTGCCATCGACAACCTCAGCTACAAACTGCTGGAAGAGTTCGTGGTGGTTGCCTTGGTTTGCCTGATCTTTCTCTGGCACCTGCGTTCGTCGCTGGTGGCGATCATCACCCTGCCCCTGGGCATCCTGATGGCCTTCATCGTCATGCGCTACCAGGGCGTCAATGCCAACATCATGTCGCTCGGGGGGATCGCCATCGCCATCGGCGCCATGGTCGATGCCGCCGTGGTGATGATCGAGAACGCGCACAAGCACATCGAGACCTGGAAGTCGCGGCACCCCAATGAGCCGCTCCAGGGCGAGGCGCACTGGCGAGTGATCGGCGAAGCCGCGGCCGAGGTAGGGCCGGCACTCTTCTTCAGCCTGCTGATCATCACCCTATCGTTCCTCCCGGTATTTACCCTGGAGGCCCAGGAAGGGCGCCTGTTCGGCCCTCTGGCCTTCACCAAGACCTATGCCATGGCCGCCGCCGCCGGCCTCTCGGTCACCCTGGTACCGGTGCTGATGGGCTACTGGATTCGTGGGCATATCCCCAGCGAACAGCAAAACCCCTTGAACCGCTGGCTGATCGGCGCATACCGGCCGGTGCTGGAGTGGGTGCTGGCCTGGCCCAAGGTGACCTTGGCGCTGGCCGTGCTGGTCTTTGTGTCCAGTCTGTGGCCCCTCAGCAGACTCGGAGGAGAGTTCCTGCCGCCCATGGACGAAGGCGATCTGTTGTACATGCCTTCGGCCCTGCCCGGCTTGCCGGCGAGCAAGGCAACCCAGCTGCTGCAGCAAACCAACCGCATGATCCTCACGGTGCCGGAGGTGGCCCGGGTATTCGGCAAAGCCGGGCGAGCGGAGACAGCCACCGATCCGGCGCCGCTGGAAATGTTCGAGACCACCGTGCAGTTCAAGCCGCGCGAGCAATGGCGCGCGGGTATGACGCCGGAGAAGCTGATTGAGGAGCTGGATCGTGCGGTGAAAGTTCCGGGGCTGTCCAATATCTGGGTGCCGCCCATCCGCAACCGCATCGACATGCTGGCGACGGGGATCAAGAGCCCCATTGGGGTGAAAGTGTCCGGAACCTCCTTGGTCGACATCGAGCGCATAACGCGCGATATCGAGGCGGTGGCCAAAGAGGTGCCTGGGGTGAGTTCGGCGCTGGCGGAACGCCTCACCGGCGGGCGCTACGTGGACATCCAGATCGACCGCCTGGCCGCGGCGCGCTATGGCCTGAGCATCGCCGATGTGCAGGCGGTGGTATCGGGCGCCATCGGCGGCAGCAATATTGGCGAGACGGTTGAAGGACTGGCCCGCTTCCCGATCAGCCTGCGCTACCCCAGGGAGTGGCGCGACAGCCCGGAGGCACTGCGGCGTATGCCGATCCTCACCCCAGCCGGCCAGCAGATCACCTTGGGCACCGTCGCCCAGGTTAGTCTGACCGAAGGGCCGCCAATGCTGCGCAGCGAGAACGGGCGTCTGTCCGGTTGGGTCTATGTCGATGTCCGTGGGCGCGACCTGGCATCGACCGTGCGCGAGTTGCAGCAACGCGTAGCTGAGCAGGTACAACTCGATGCTGGCATGACCGTCTCCTACTCCGGTCAGTTCGAGTTCCTGGAGCGTGCCAATGCGCGGCTGGCCTGGGTGGTGCCGGCGACTTTGTTGATTATCTTCGTGCTGCTCTACCTGACCTTCAGCCGCTTCAGCGAGGCCCTGCTGATCATGGCCACCCTGCCCTTCGCCCTATCGGGCGGTATCTGGCTGCTCTACTGGTTCGGCTTCAACCTGTCGATCGCCACCGGCGTGGGCTTCATTGCCCTGGCCGGCGTCTCTGCCGAATTCGGGGTGATCATGCTGCTGTATCTGAAGAACGCCTGGCATGCGCGCGTGGATGCTGGGCGTAGCGACGATCCGACTCTGCTTGAGGCAATCCGCGAAGGTGCTGTCCTGCGCGTCAGACCCAAGGTGATGACGGTTGCCGTGATCATAGCCGGTCTGCTGCCTATTCTGTGGGGCGGTGGAGCGGGTTCAGAGGTCATGAAGCGCATCGCCGCGCCCATGGTTGGCGGCATGATCACAGCCCCGCTGCTGTCCATGCTGGTGTTGCCTGCTGCCTATTGGTTGATGCGTCGACAGGGCGCGCGAAAGAGTCACCAACCACAGGAGCTATAGCTCTGAGTGTTCAGGCGAGCCCCTGCGCCATTTGACGAAGGGGCTTATCTACCTTAAATCACGCGTTTGACGCTCAGGTACTCGCCCTTGGTCTTCAGCGTGATGGTCACGTCCTGGTTGCTGCGGTTGCGCCAGAACCAGCCGTGGGTGCCGTCGAAAATTGCAGTTAGTTCGCCTTTGTCGCCTTTGACCTGCTTGGCCTTGCTGTAGCTGTGGTAGTAGTCCTTGGGGCCGTTGTAGGGCTCACCGTGGGTGTCGTGGTTGACCGGAATGCCATTGGTCGTCCACTCGTAGCTGACCGTGGCCTTGTCCAGCATTTCCAGCTTGATTTCACTGGCTTCGCCCGGCTTCAGGGTGACGGTCACCTCATCAGACTTCAGGGCTGGCTGCGGCTCAGCTACTGGTTCGGCCACAGATGCTGCTGCAACAGGCTCTTGAACTACTGGCTGAACAGGTACAGGAGCTTGAGCTACGGGAGCCGCCGCTGGCTGAACCGTTGCATCCGCTGCCGCTTCTTCGGCCAGGGTTATCTTCATTTCGCCCATCTGGGTCAGGCCGAGTACGCGACCAACGCCCGTCGGGTCGATGGCGTACTCCGAAGGCATCACCACGGTGACCAGTAAGGCAGCGGCAACACCCACGGCGATCACAGTGGAGCGCAGCAGTTGGCGGCTGGTCGGCAATTCGCTTTGGGTCGGGAGTTTGGTATTGAACATGCTGAGAATTCCTTACTGAGAGACGATCAGGCCGGTGAGCTGGTAACCCATCAAGAGGAAACCGGCGCTCATCATGGCGACGTTGGCGGTGTATGCATGACGCCAGAAGCTGGCGGTACGTCGCCAGTAGCCCATGACAATCAAAATGGCGCTCAGGGCCAGGAGCTGACCGATTTCGACGCCAACGTTGAAGGCGATCAGGTTGGCAATCAGGCCGTCTGCCGAAATCTCGTACTCCTGAATCTTGGTCGCCAGACCGAAGCCATGTAGCAGGCCGAAGATCAGCGTGGCTGCCTTGGTATCCGGCTGATAACCGAACCAGCGCTGGAACGCGCCCAAGTTATCCAGCGCCTTGTACACCACCGAGAAACCGATGATGGCGTCAATCACATAGGAGCTGATGTGGATTTCCACCAGTACGCCCAACAGCAGCGTCACGGTGTGGCCCACGGCGAACAGGGTGACGTAGAGACCCACGTCTTTCAGGCGATAGAGAAAGAAGATCACCCCGAAGAGGAACAGCAGGTGGTCGTAGCCGGTGATCATGTGCTTGGCGCCCATGTAGATAAACGGCAGCACCATCACCCCGGAGCTTTCCTGGATAAAGCCCTTGTCGCCCTCGGCAACGGCGTGGGCCAGTGCGTCAGACATACCGAGAAAAAGCAAGGCCGTGAACAGCAGCAACAGTAGTAACGAGCGATTTGGGCGCACGGCAGATGCGTCCATTGCGCCCATAGATAGCGAATGCATAGTTGAGTCCTAAATTGCAGTGGTCTTGGGCCGCACAGCGGCCTGTGTCAGAGCACGAATGCGGCGCGTGGTGGCCGCTCGATCAGGAAGATCGGACTGGGGGGAATGGAGTAGCGCGGAGCCTCTATCGGCTGCGTACGCTCTGGTTGCGTGCTGATGCTCAGCAGCGTGGTCAGGTGCGGCGTTTCATGCAGATGGTCGGCAGTCAGCGGTGGGTGACAGTGATCCCCATACTCAGCACAGGCCAGAGCCTCGTCACCATGGGTATGCGAATGAGCGCCGTCGTAGCCACTGCCGGCTGGCTGACTTGAGCCCATAAACAGCGCAGAGGTGTGCCCGGCCCAAGCCATCAGGATGGCGAGAGCAAGGGCAAAAATCACCTTGGCGCTGAGGGGCTTGCTGAGCATATCGTGGTTCTTTCAATGCCTAAGCGGTTGGCTTTCTGGAGGGATGGTCGGTTTGACCGCATCCCCCCAGGGGGGATAGAGTGCGAGCGTAATTCATCGACGCACGAGACTCAAGGCATGAGCGATCACGAACACGGCCACCAGCACCAAAGTCATGGTGACATCATCAAAAGGTTGAAGCGTGCGGAGGGCCACCTGCGCAGCATCGTCACCATGATCGAAGACAGCCGTGCCTGCGTCGACATCGCTCAGCAGTTGCATGCCGTAGAAAAAGCCGTCTGCCAGGCCAAGCGTGTGCTGATCCAAGACCATATCGACCACTGCCTGGAACACACGGTCGAAGCACTTGCGATAGGCGAGCGCGCATCACTCGAAGACTTCAAGCAAATCACCAAGTACCTCTAGGCCTCTTCCCATGTCGAGCTTCGCCGAACTGCTGCAACAGGGGGCCTCGCAGGCCTGGCTGTATTTCCCCAGTGCCATCTTGCTCGGTGCCTTGCATGGCCTGGAGCCAGGGCATTCAAAAACCATGATGGCGGCATTTATCGTGGCCATTCGTGGCTCGGTGAAGCAGGCCATTCTGCTGGGTCTTGCTGCAACGCTTTCGCACACAGCCGTGGTCTGGCTGGTGGCCATGGCTGGCATGTACCTAGGACAAGGCCTGGATGCCGAAACCACCGAGCCTTATTTCCAGCTCGCATCTGCCGCCATCATTATCTCCATTGCCCTGTGGATGCTTTGGCGCACCTGGAGAGGTGAACAGATGTGGCGTTTCGAGGAGGGTGATGAGCATCAGCACGACCATCACCACCATGATGAAACCCATCGCATTGACACTGGTCACGGGCGTATCGAGCTGTCGATCTTCGAGGAAAGCGTTCCACCGCGCTGGCAACTGAAGGCCTTGAGTGGCCATGCCTGGCCGGCTGGTGAAGTAAGCCTGCTGACGACTCGCCCCGATGGCCTGGCCCAACAGTTTCGCTTCGTCGACCGGGGAGACTACCTGGAGTCACTGGACGAAATTCCCGAGCCTCATGAGTTCACTGCGCGTCTTAGCCTGGGCCATGCCGGCCACTCCCACGACTATGACCTGGAGTTCCGCGAGCACAGCCACGGGCATGAACATACCGAGTTGGATGGGCTGGAGCTGTCGCTGGATGGCTATCAGGATGCCCATGAACGGGCGCACGCCAATGACATCCGCAAGCGCTTCAGCAACCGTAATGTGACCACAGGCCAAATCATCATGTTCGGCCTAACGGGCGGGTTGATTCCCTGCCCAGCCGCAATCACCGTGCTGCTGCTCTGCCTGCAAGTGAAGGAAGTCGCGCTTGGAGCGGTGCTGGTGTTGTGCTTCAGCATTGGTCTGGCTATCACCCTGGTCACTGTTGGTGCCGCCGCCGCTATCGGCGCTCGCCAGGCATCCAATCGCTGGCCCTGGCTTGGCGCTGTAGCGCGTCGCGCACCGTACTTCTCCAGCCTACTGATCATCGGTGTGGGGATTTATGTAGGCGTCCACGGCTGGATCGGCCTGAACGCCTAGCCGATGTGGGAGTTATCCGGTTATTTCGGCCTGTTCCTCGCTGCCTTCGGTGCTGCCACGTTGCTACCCATGCAGTCGGAGGCGGTGCTGGTCGGGTTGCTGCTGACTGACCGCTATGCGGTCTGGGCGCTGCTGGCGGTGGCCACCACGGGTAATGTACTGGGCTCGGTGCTGAACTGGCTGCTGGGTCGCTCTATCGAGCGCTACAGACACAAGCGCTGGTTTCCCGTCAGCGAGGGCAAACTGGAAAAGGCTCAGCAGGCTTATCACCGCTTCGGTCGCTGGTCACTGCTGCTCAGTTGGGTGCCGATCATTGGTGATCCACTCACAGTCGTCGCGGGTGTCATGCGAGAACCCTTCTGGAGCTTTCTGTTGATCGTGCTGCTGGCTAAGACCACTCGCTATCTGGCACTAGCTGCCATGACGCTTGGGTGGTTTGGGTGAGCCTGCAGAAGCGCGACACCAACCTAGATCTGATCAAATGGCTGGCGATGCTGACCATGCTGCTGGATCACCTGCGCTACATCTGGCCTGACACCGGATGGTTGTTCATCGTTGGGTGCTTAGCCTTTCCAATGTTCTGCCTGGGGATCGCCGCCAATGTCGCGCGCTCGCAAACAGGTGAGCTGTATTCCGATAACAACGTTCGCTACATGGGCTGGATGACTGCGTTTGCAGTGATCTCGGAGTTGCCCTATCGCCTGCTTTCTAACGACAGCAGCACGCTCAACGTTATGCCTTCGCTGCTGTTGGGCCTGCTTATCACCTGGGGAGCACATCACCGTGGTCGCGACGGTTTGATCCTGGCTTTGGCCGGCGTGACTGTAACGGTGTTGATGCAAGAGCGCCTGATGTACGGCGTTTTCGGCGCACTGCTGCCGGCAGCGTTGCTGCTGGCCATTCAGCGCCCTGGGCTTGTGTGGCTATTGCCTGCCTCACTTTGCGTACTGGCCAACAGTCGCAACCGCTGGCTCGCCGAGTGGGAGTTGCAGCCCTATACGTTGCTGATCCTGGCCACAGCGTTCGCTGCGCCCTTAATTGGGCTATGGCTACTGCGCCGAACGCGCCATTTCAGGATCTGGCCGGTCAAGCGCTGGGTCTACTGGTTCTACCCTAGTCATCTAGTAGCACTGCACCTGATCCGCACGCTCAGCTAGTGTGGGTTTTCCTTCTTCAAAGCCTGCTTGCTCACTCCATATAATCAGCAAGGAACCATCGTTAACAGTCGCCGTGCACTGTGTAATTAGCCCTCTGGGCGCGTCACCTTATAAAAGGTTATGCGATGCCTATTGTGCTTGTGCCGCCCACCTGAGAATGATCTCATGCGGGACAATTCGTACGACGACCGTATTTTCAATGAGGCTAGGCTCAAACCTCCCTCCCCCACTTAATGCCTACCGACATCAACGATGCCCAGCCGTACTATTACAACTCAAGCAGTACTTGCACTGAGCCTGGCATTACTGCTGGTCATGGTCTGGCATACATCTTCCTTGTTGACGGGTACAGAGCCGCAAGCGGGATTCAAAAGCGAATCCACGCACAGTAGTTTGTCCACAGATACAGCCCCCTCTTGCTCATGGTGTGAAGATCATCGGCACTCGCCGGTGACTGCTGACCATGTGCATGAAACCCCTTACCTCGGGCCGTTGCTTACCCTGCCTGCCCAAGCAGAAAACAACGCACTTGCGGCTATTTCGGATCAAGCTACGCCAGTTCGCCCTATCTACCTGATTGAGCGCCCTCCACGATCCAGACGCGTGATCTAGACAAAGCCGCATTGCGGCCAAAGACCACTGCAATCCAGGATCAACTTATGCAATCGCTTTCTCCTCGCGGGTTCGTGGCTCTGTCCGCGCACCTACGCCGCCCGGCGCTCTTATCGCTGTTCGCCATCTCGTTGATGGTTATGGGCATGGCAGATGCACGGGCTCAAGACGTCACCACAAGCGGTATAGCGCCAAAGCTAGTTTCCGCGCCATCCACCTCAGTCGAGAGCAGGTGTCAACCATGAAGGAAGCAGAGACAAACACTCACGCTATCAACCCCTGGGGACTGCTACTTATGGCCTGGGGTATTGCGCTTGTTGCAACTTTAGCCGCGCTGTTCATCGGCGAGGTCATGGGGAAAACACCCTGCGTTCTCTGCTGGTTCCAGCGCGCATTCATGTTCCCACTGGTCGTGATTCTGGCCGTTGGTTGCTACATCTCAGATTTCGGCGTCTGGCGCTATGCGTTGCCAGTTACCGTCGTGGGTTGGCTCATCGCGCTTTACCACAGCCTGCTCTACCTCGGGATCATCCCGGAGAGCATCAAGCCCTGTGGTGCAGGCCCATCATGCTCCAGCGCTGACATGATGATTTTCGGCAGCATACCGCTGCCACTGCTTTCGCTGGGTGCATTCACCCTTATCGCTGCTCTTCTTGTTCTCATCCGCCGGAGGTCTTCCCTATGAGCAGACGTGCAATCGTCCTCGTCATCAGCATTCTTACTGCGCTCGGCTTCGCTGCTGCGGCATTCGTTTATGATCGATATTCGGCAAGCGAAGAAACTCCGCCAGCTGCCCCGGCAACCAGCTCCTTGGTGCGCTTCCATTCGCCAGTTATCGGTGCCGCTACTGCGCCAGTAACCATTGTTGAGTTCTTCGATCCGTCCTGCGAAGCCTGCCGTGCCTTCTTTCCACTGGTTAAGCAGATCCTGGCTGAGAACCCGAAAGATGTGCGCTTGGTGCTGCGTTACGTCCTCTTCCATGAAGGCTCTGAAACAGCGGCAAGAATCCTTGAAACTGCGCGTAAGCAGGGGGTCTATGAGCCGGTTCTGGAGGCAATCATGGCGGCTCAACCGCAATGGCACAGTGACCCTCAGGTGCTCAAAGCCTGGGAGGCTGCTGAAGCTGCAGGCTTAGATGTGGAAAAGGCCCGCGCAGAGATGATGGCTACCGATATCACCGAAACGCTTAAAACAGACGCCCAGGATGCCCAAGCTGCTGCCGTGCGCCAGACGCCCACGTTCTTTGTGAATGGCAAGCCGCTCCTGAGCTTTGGTGCACAGCCACTGATTGATCTGGTTAAAGCTGAAATCGAACAAAGCAAATAAGCGCTTGCAGTCTGTAAACAAACGAACCCGCACCACCGCCTGCAATGTCTCGTGCCGAGTACTGCAGGTGGTGGCGCATTGTTTAGTGGCGATGGCTTTTCCCAACGTGGGTATGGCCATCATCTGGAAGTGCACTGACTCCGCCGGTGGTATTCAGGCGCTGGAGAATTCCACACTCGTCTACACCCCGCTCAGAGGCGCAACGGTGTCGTAACTCAACCAGCTGTTGTTGCAGTGCCAGGAGGCTGGTCACTCGCGCTTGCACATGCTCGATGTGCTCATCCACTAAGCTATTCACACCCTCACAGTTCCCCTCTGGCCGATCCATCAGCGCCAACAAGCTTCTGATCTCGTCCAGGGTCATGTCCAGTGTTCGGCAATTACGAATAAACGTAAGCCTCTCAAGATGCTCACTGCTGTAAAGACGATAATTGCCCTCGCTGCGAGCCGGTGTCGGCAACAGCCCTTCACGCTCGTAATAGCGAACCGTTTCAACCTGGCAATCGGCAAGCTTGGCCAGCTCTCCAATTTTCATGAAATACCCCTTCTACAAACTCTTGACCCTGTAGTGGCTTCAGGGTGTTCACTCTACAGCACTGACCAATAAGGATACCCCCATGGCTGGTTGCTGCAGTGATGAACAAAAACCTGAAGCGGTTTCAAAGGATGTCTGCTGTGACCCCAGCGGCGCGTTTAAGTGCTCGGCCACGGCAACTACAACGGTAAATGCCATGGTTCGCTCCAGGCTCAGCAGTTTCCGTATTGAACAAATGGACTGCCCCACCGAACAGACGCTGATTCAAGACAAACTGAGCAAGCTGGCTGGCATAGACAAGCTCGATTTCAATCTGATCAATCGCGTTCTTGGGGTATGGCACAGCTTGCCGTCGACCGCTCTTATTGAAGCGGCGATCTCATCCCTAGGTATGCAAGCAGAACCGCTCTCTGCTGAGGGGCAAGCCCGCATCACAATCGAACAGATGGACTGCCCAACGGAAGAAAAGCTGATCCGCGACAAGCTCTCCTCCCTGACCGGCATCAGCGCGCTGGAGTTCAACTTGCTTCAGCGCGTATTGACGTTTAGCCACACAGCAGAAGCATTGCCAGCAGCCCTGGCAGCGATTCGCGACCTTGGTTTCACGCCAGTGGTTGAGGGTGCAGCAACAGTAAACGATGAAGCGCAAGCAGCGCCGCGCAAGAAGGCTTGGTGGCCTTTGGCGCTATCCGGTGTGGCTGCCGTATCGGCTGAAGTGCTGCACTTCGCCGAGCTTGCACCTGAGTGGGTTGTGGCCGGTGTGGCGCTGCTCGCCATTCTGCTGTGCGGCCTGACGACCTATAAAAAGGGTTGGATTGCGCTGAAGAACCGCAACCTGAACATCAATGCACTGATGAGTATTGCGGTTACCGGTGCGGTGCTGATTGGGCAATGGCCGGAAGCCGCCATGGTCATGTTCCTCTTTTCTGTGGCCGAGCTGATCGAGGCAAAATCGCTGGGTCGGGCTCGTAATGCCATCCGCGGCCTGATGGATCTGACCCCAGAGCGCGCCACGGTGCAGCAAGCAGACGGCTCATGGCTTGAAGTTGAGGTTAAAACCATAGCCTTAGGTGCATTGGTCAGGGTTCGGCCTGGCGAGCGAATCGGCCTCGATGGCGAGGTGACTTCCGGCAACTCCACCATCAACCAAGCGCCGATCACGGGGGAAAGCCTGCCCGTAGAGAAAACCGTCGGAGACCCGGTTTTTGCTGGCACCATCAATCAAGCAGGCTCGCTGGAATACCGCGTCGTGGCAGCCGCTGCCAACACTACGCTGGCACGCATCATTCACGCGGTCGAAGAGGCACAGGGTTCACGTGCTCCGACCCAGCGCTTTGTCGACCAATTCGCCAAGGTATACACCCCTGTCGTATTCCTATTCGCCCTGGCTATCGCCATTGTGCCGCCACTCTTCATGGCCGAACCCTGGTACGACTGGATCTATCGTGCCTTGGTACTGCTGGTGGTCGCTTGCCCTTGCGCCTTGGTTATTTCAACGCCCGTCACCATTGTCAGTGGCCTGGCTGCGGCTGCGCGCAAAGGCATTCTGATCAAAGGCGGTGTCTACCTTGAAACCGGCGGCAAGCTTGGCTTCCTGGCACTCGACAAGACCGGCACTATTACTCACGGCAAGCCGGTGCAGACCGATTACATGCCGCTGGTTGATCAGGACTCAGAAGTCTACCGCACACATGCCGCCAGCCTCGCCAGTCGGTCTGACCATCCGGTATCGCAAGCGATAGCCAAGCATGCCAGTAAGAATGGGCTGGCGTTTACCGCCGTTGAAGGATTCGAAGCCCTACTGGGTCGAGGTGTTCGAGGCACCATCGAAGGCATAGATTTCCACCTGGGTAACCACCGCCTGGTGGAAGAGCTTGGCCTCTGCTCACCCGAGCTGGAAGCGACGCTGGAGCGTCTCGAACGCCAAGGTAAAACAGTGGTGGTGCTGTGCAATCCGCAGCGTGCCATTGCCCTGTTCGCCGTTGCCGATACCGTCAAGGGCTCCAGCCGCCAGGCAATTGAGGAGCTTCATGCGCTTGGCGTGAAGACCACAATGCTGACCGGCGATAACCCGCACACCGCAGATGCGATTGCACAGCAGGTAGGCATCGACGAGGCACGCGGCAACCTACTGCCAGTCGACAAATTGCAGGCCATTGAAGCATTGCAGGCGCGCGGCTACGTTGTAGGGATGGTCGGCGATGGCATCAACGATGCGCCGGCGCTGGCGAAGTCTGAAATCGGTTTCGCCATGGCCGCCGCCGGCACGGACACGGCCATCGAAACTGCGGATGTGGCCTTGATGGATGACGACCTGCGCAAGATCCCGGCCTTCATCCGCCTGTCTCAACAGACCGCCGTCATCCTCAAGCAGAACATCGTGCTGGCGTTAGGGATCAAGGCCCTGTTTCTCGCCATTACCCTAACGGGGCAGGCGACGATGTGGATGGCCGTCTTTGCCGACATGGGCGTCAGCCTGCTGGTGGTGTTCAACGGCCTGCGCCTGCTTAAAAAGTAGGATCGGAGGATTGAAGATGAAAGCAGCATTGCAACTCGCAATTGAACAAGCCTTTCAGCAGGCCCGGCAGGCCATGCAGGAACAGCGCAGCGCAGATGCCTTTCAATGGTTAGAGCGCGCGCACATCCTGACCCAACGCCAACCCGTGCTGCATGCTGGGTCACACTGGCTGATGCTTGTGCTCGGCTGGCAGACCGGCGATTACCGCGAGGTCGCGGGGCAACTACCACGTATTTTCGCGGCCCTGCTGTTCTCCAAAATCTGGGTGCCTATCGGCAATACAGGCCGCTCCAGGGTCAGTGCTTTCAAGCCCATGCCGGTTCCCGAAGAACCACAGACCTTGCTTGCCGATGACAAGTAAACTCAATCCGGTCGGTGATTGCGCCCATGCAAATTGATATCTCTACCCAGCTGCCATGCTCACTGGCAGAGGTGATCGCCCAGGTGCGCACGCCACGTCTGCTGCATCAGGTTGCATCACCGTTGCTGAGTTTCAGCCCGCTGACTCCCGTTGAGTTTCCTGGCACCTGGAGCGAGGGCACTTACTGGGTCAAGCTGAAGTTATTCGGCGTACTTCCCATTGGCCGTCAGGCGATTGTGATTACATACCCGCAGACGGAAAATGCTCAGATTTTCATGCTAAGAGACAACGGCTACAGCCCGCTGATCAGCAAGTGGGATCACCTCATTACGGCACAAGAGGTCAACGGCGGAACGCTTTACCGAGATAGCGTGACCATCAAGGCGGGCGTCCTCACTCCGTTCGTCTGGCTATTTGCGCGCCTGTTCTACGCCCACCGTCAGCGCCGCTGGGCAACCTTGGCGGCAAATGGCTTTAACTACGGAAACTCTCAGCCGCTGTAGTAATCGCACCTTGCTAGGTTCTTGGTCGCATCAACCAACTCTTCGTCTGGTAAGCGCTGAGCCCATGGCTATTCACACCCATGCGGTCACAGTTTCATGCACCATTACTGCCATGAGCTGGAATATACGCAGTGCGCCTGCCAGCTCCAGCTCGTCAGCGAAATGCTGGCTTACACGGCGGGAGTGAGCAGCATGCCCGAATCACGCAAGGTGATTCGGGTGGACGCTTACGAGCATCCAAACAAGATCAACCGGCGTCACCCCCAGCCGGCTTGTCACATCAGCCCGGCGCTATCGATCTATCTGAGTGCACCGTCCTATGAGCTGGCAGTCATGAACATTCGGCCTGATCAAGGCTGGAGCTCTCTCGACCTACCCGTCGGATTCTATTGAAAATCTGAATTCAAATGTCGCTTTAAGACAACTTTCATTGCCGCCTTGTGAAGATTACAGAATTGTAATTTTCCAATCATCTTCAAGTTATCTTCAGCTTGCAAGGATAGGGCTCAGCTCCCCAAAGGCGCAGAGCGCTTGAGGGTGCAATACCTATAAGAACGCCATGGCGAAAACTAGACTAATAACTGCCAATTATAAAGGAGCAATAAATGCTTAATAAAACCAAACTATCCCTTGCAGTATTTTCGGCGATTGTCAGTGCAGCTCCGCTCATGGCGGCCGCAGAAGAGCAAGCCGAAGGTTTTGTAGAAGGTAGCAGTTTCAATATTCTCAACCGTAACTTCTACATGAATCGTGACTTTCGTAAAGGTCAGTCGAGCAACACTGACAATGGTTATACTGAAGCTTGGGCACACGGGATCATTGGCCAGTTCGAGTCGGGCTTTACCCAAGGCACCGTAGGCTTTGGTATTGATGCCTTCGCCATGCTCGGCCTTAAACTGGATACCGGGGATGGTCGATATGGCCCAGGTGGTACTGTTAATCTGCTGCCGGTAAATAGTGATGGTGAAGCCGAAGATAACTACTCCAAAGTGGGTGGTGCAGTAAAAGCCCGGCTATTCGACACCGTTGTCAAAGTGGGTGATGTGTTCCCCATGACGCCGGTGGTTCACTACGGTGACTCCCGCCTGCTACCGGAAAGCTTTCGCGGCGTTACGGTTGAGAACACAAGCTTTGATGGTTTGACCCTTCAGGGTGGCCGCCTGCATGCCATGAGCCAGCCGCAGGTCAGCACCATGCGTGATGAGTTCGCAACCTTCTATGCGGGCTCTGTCGCGTCTCCATGGGTTGCCTATTTCGGCGGTGACTATTCGCTAAATGACAACCTGAGCTTTAGTCTCTATAGCAGCCAACTCAAGGATGCTTGGAAGCAGCACTATGCCGGTACGTCCTTCACCTACCCGCTGACCGACAGTGTTTCCTTGTTCGGTGGCTTGAACTACTACAAAGCTGTTGATGACGGCCAGCAGCTGTTGGGTGAGTTCGATAACGACATTTACAGCGGCAAAGTGGGTGTGCAGTTCGGTGCACACAGCGTTGCCCTGTCGCACCAGCGCAACAACGGCGACGATGATTTCGACTACCTGCGCCAGTCTGATTCCATCTTCCTCGACAACTCTATTCAGTACAGCGACTTCAACTCGCCGAAAGAGAAGTCCTGGATGCTGCGCTACGACCTAGATATGGCCAGCTATGGCGTTCCTGGACTGACCTTCATGACGCGCTATGCGCTGGGTACAGATGCGGACTATTCCGACGCCAACAGTGTGTATATGCGTCGTGATGCCGATGGCAACCCGCTGACTGACCAGAAGCGCTGGGAACGCAACATCGAAGCCAAGTACGTCGTCCAAACGGGCTCACTGAAAGAGATGTCCTTCCGTGTTCGCCAGATGACTACCCGCGCAACGGATTACGAGTCGGATCTGGACGAGGTTCGTCTGATCGTCGAGTACCCACTGAGCGTGCTCTAAAAATGGATGGGCGGGCGGGCTCTAAAAGCACTGCCCGCTCATGCATAACAAGATAGGCAGTTATTAGATTTCAAGAATGTAATGTTGGGCTCACGCTGCTGTTAGCTTCACCTCCGTAAAATTCACTCGAACTTGCAGAACTTGTCCATGAACCTCGACAAGCTAATAATTGAATTTTACGAGGCCTGCCTTATGAAGATGTTGAAAGCCCTAGTTATTGGATCAGTACTTCTTGTCGGCTCCACACAGTCTTATGCAGAAGATGGCTATGATCGCTCAATGAAAGCTCAGGCAAAATTTCGAGCAGATCAAAAACGAATTCACGGAACTGAGCCTGCTGCCAAACCGGCGGACGAACTAAAGGTTAAGACCAGCAACCAAGATCGGACCAATACCGATCTTAAAAAAGAAACCAACGCTGACTAACCGCTCACTTCCGAACGATGTTCACCTCTAGAAGCTCCCGAGCTCCTTTGGAAAGAGGTGTACCCTAAGCGCCCTTCGGGGCGCTTTTTTTATTTAATCTTTAATAATAAGAAAGATTCACTGGGAGTTTAAACCTCCAAGCTAGACAACTAACTCTTCTCTTCCGCAAGTCATTCATATCTGCAACAAGTCATCGCTGTCAGCGTGTAGCAAGAAGGGCAAAATGATACCGGTGAAGGCCTTTAGATTGATCTGCCTGATATCTGCAAAGGCACTCGGCTATCACCCCGATGCTAGAACACGGTGTCATTTGAATACCGCGCCCTTGCACCGTCAGCAGATACCCACTCAATAGCCAGACGCCGTGCCCATCTCAATCTTTCATGATTCAAGCCATCCAAGAGGATCGCCACGCTTTTCGCTTCCTCATGTAAGCTGACGTTTTTCATCCTTGAGGATGCTATGAGTAGGGATGCACTTGAACAAAACCAGATACCGATCTATTTCGTCGCGGTCATTGCAGCGGCAATCGGTGGGTTAATAGCTACTGCAGCGGCGCAGAGCCTGAACGCATTAGTGACCCCGACTATCGCCGTGCTGATGTACGCGATGTTTCTGCAAATTCCCTTTCTTGATCTCCGCAAAAGTCTTAGCAACAAACGCTTCATGTCAGCCTTGCTTATCGCCAATTTCGTACTGATTCCACTGCTGGTATGGGCACTCACCAGAGGGCTCGCAGAACACCCGGCAATCCTAATAGGCGCTCTTCTAGTTTTGCTCACCCCGTGTATCGACTACGTGGTGGTCTTTACTCACATTGGCAAAGGCGACTCGCGTGCGATTCTTGCAGCAACCCCCATCCTCTTGCTGTTGCAGCTTGTGCTGTTGCCTGTGTACTTGGCTTTCATGCTAGGGGAGCAATCCCGAGTCGTTATCTCGATAGCGCCTTTCGCTGAAGCCTTTCTCGCACTGATTGTCGTGCCTTTATTGCTCGCGGTTGCTACAGCAGCCTTGGCTAAGCGCTCACGGTTCGTAGGTCGCTGGAACACCGTATGGGCATGGATGCCAGTCCCTGCGATGGCGGCAGTTCTCATTGCGGTGGTTGGGTCGCAAATCTCGCCGGTGGTTCGTGATATCGACCAGCTTTTACCGGTGATCCCGGTGTACATCGGTTTCATGCTTTTGGCCCCCGTAGTGGGCGCACTGGCTTCAAGAGCTTATAAACTGCCCGCCTCGACGGCGAGAGCGGTTACTTTCAGTACCTCCACACGTAACTCGTTGGTGGTTCTTCCGCTGGCCCTGGCATTGCCTGAAGAAATACGGGGGCTTGCAGCCGCAGCGGTCATCACCCAGACGCTGGTTGAGTTGGTGGGTGAGCTTGTCTACATCCGGGCAGTTCCGATTCTTATTTGGCGTAAAAAAAGCCGCTGAGGACGTCACAGGCACAGTCACCGCCCACATTGAGCGGTATTTACGGTAAGCAAAAAGCCCCGCTCAAGAGCGGGGCTTTTCAGTTGCACACGAATAGCGCTGTGAACTTAGCGCAGACGATGGGCCAAGCGGTAGAGCAATGGCAAAACCAGCAGCGTCAGCACGGTTGAAGACAGGATTCCGCCAATCACCACCGTCGCCAGAGGGCGCTGAACTTCTGCGCCCGTACCGATGGCAGTGGCCATTGGAATAAAGCCCAGAGACGCAACCAAAGCAGTCATCAGCACCGGCCGCAAACGAGTCAACGCGCCTTCACGAATAGCCTCGTCCAGCCCCATGCCGTTCTCACGCAAACTGCGAATAAAGGAAATCATCACCAGGCCGTTGAGTACCGCGACACCCGACAACGCAATGAAACCCACCCCCGCAGAGATCGAGAGCGGAATATCACGCAGCCACAAGGCCATGATCCCGCCGGTCAGCGCGAAGGGCACGCCGGTGAATACCAGCAGGCCATCTTTGACATTGCCGAACATCATGAAGAGCAGCGTGAACACCAGCAGCAACGAGACCGGTACGACAATCTGCAGGCGCTTGGCTGCCGACTGAAGCTGCTCGAAGGTGCCGCCCCAGGTCGTCCAGTAGCCTGTAGGGACGCTAACCGCCAGGGCGATCTTGCTCTCGGCCTCGGCGACAAAAGAGCCAATATCGCGGCCGCGAACGTTGGCGGTGACCACCACGCGACGCTTGCCACTTTCACGGCTGATCTGGTTCGGCCCCGGTGCGGACACCACGCTCGCCACATCAGCCAGGCGCACAAACCCTGGGCCATCCAGCCCATCGCCATTGGCCAGACGAATAGGCAGCTGCTGGATCTTGTCGACATCATTGCGCCACTCGTCCGCCAGGCGAACTTGGATATCGAAACGCCGGTCACCTTCAAACAGTGCACCCGCCTCGCGCCCGCCGATGGCGGTGGAAATGGCGTCCTGAATCTCCGAGACATTCAAACCGAATCGTGCGGCTTTCTCACGGTCGATTTGTACGCTGAGCATCGGCAGACCGGTGGTCTGTTCGACCTTCACATCAGCTGCTCCTGGAATACCCTCCAGCACCTCAGCGATTTGCTCGGCGGTCTCGTTCATCACATCCATGTCATCGCCAAACACTTTCACTGCGACGTCACTGCGTACGCCGGAGATCAGCTCGTTGAAGCGCATCTGAATGGGCTGAGTGAACTCATAGTTGTTGCCGGAAACCTGTTCAACCGCCTCCTGCATCGCCGCAACCAAATCGGCTTTGCTGCGATCAGGATCGGGCCACTGGTCGCGCGGCTTTAGCATGACAAAGTTGTCCGCCACGTTCGGCGGCATTGGATCGGTTGCGACTTCAGCGGTTCCAAGCTTGGCGAACACCGTATCAACCTCGGCAAAGGATTTGATTCGTTGTTCGAGTTGCACCTGCATTTCAATTGCTTGCGAAAGGCTAGTGCCAGGAATACGCAGGGCATGCAAAGCGATATCGCCCTCATCCAGGCTCGGCACGAACTCACTGCCCATCCGCGAAGCAGCTAAACCAGAAAGCACCATGATGACTGTCGCAATGGTCAGCACTAACGGCTTGCTGACCATGACCCAATCTAGCAACGGCGCGTAGCCTTGCTTGACCCAGGCCATTAGCCGATTTTCTTTTTCACTGACGTTGCCATTGAGGAACAGTGCAACAGCTGCCGGGACGAATGTCACCGAGAGGATCATGGCTCCGAACAGGGCTGTCACCACGGTGAACGCCATTGGGTGGAACATCTTGCCTTCCACGCCGGTCAGCGCAAATATCGGCAGGTACACCACCATAATGATCAGTTGGCCGAACAGCAGTGGACGACGCGCCTCCTTCGACGCCGCGAACACCTCATGGAAGCGCTCATTACGGGTCAACGTTCGGCCTGCTGCGGCCTGGGCGTGAGCCAAACGACGCACGCAGTTCTCTACGATCACCACGGCACCATCGATGATGATGCCGAAATCGAGTGCGCCAAGGCTCATCAGGTTCGCGCTGACCTTGTTGCTGACCATGCCCGTAAAGGTGAACAGCATCGACAGCGGAATCACCATTGCGGTGATGAGGGCCGCCCGAATGTTACCCAGGAACAGGAACAGGATAGCGATAACCAGCAGAGCGCCTTCGATCAGATTCTTCTTCACCGTATTGATGGCCTTATCGACCAATACAGTGCGGTCATAGACCGTCTTCGCTATGACTCCTTTCGGCAGGTTGCGATTGATCTCCTTTATGCGCTGGTCGACAGCCTGCGATACATAGCGGCTGTTCTCACCAATCAACATAAAGGCAGTGCCGAGCACCACCTCCTGGCCGTTCTCAGTAGCGGCACCGGTGCGCAGCTCCTTACCCAGGCCAACCTCGGCCACATCACCGATGCGCACAGGAACACCATCGGTGTTCTTGATGATGATGTTGGCGATGTCAGCGATATTGCCGACTTGTCCCGGAGCGCGGATCAGGTACTGCTCGCCGCTGCGTTCGATGTAGCCCGCACCAACGTTGGCATTATTGCTCTCCAACGCAACCACAATGTCCTGCAGGCTGAGGCCATGTGCGACCAGGCGCTCCGGCTTGGGTGAAACCTGGAACTCCTTGGCATAACCGCCAATGGTGTTGATCTCGGTAACACCTTTGACGGTTCGCAGTTGCGGCTTGACGATCCAGTCCTGAATCTCACGCAGATCCATCGGTGTATAGGTGCTGCCATCCGGCTTCTTCGCACCGTCTTGCGCCTCGATGGTCCACATGTAGATCTCGCCCAGACCAGAAGCGATTGGCCCCATGCTCGGCGACAGATCACTGGGTAGATTTCCACGCGCTTCCTGTATCCGCTCATTCACCAACTGACGAGCGAAGTAGATGTCTGTGCCGTCTTCGAAAATGACGGTGACCTGCGACAACCCGTAACGTGAGATTGAACGCGTTTCCTGTAAGTTGGGCAGCCCAGCCATTACCGATTCAATCGGAAAGGTCACGCGTTGCTCGGTTTCCAGTGGCGAGTAGCCCTTTGCCTCGGTATTGATCTGCACCTGCACGTTGGTGATGTCGGGAACCGCATCAATCGGCAACTTCTGGTAGCTGTAAACACCCAACGCTGCCATGCCGAGCACAGCCAGCAAGACTAGCCAGCGCTGGTCGATGGCGAAGCGAATTAATCGTTCGTACATGTCAATTTCCCCTAAAGCGCAGCATCACCGCGCTCTCCAGTACGGATGCGCAATGCGTCGGTCAAAGGGGCCACGGCGACGATTCCATCACCGGGTACACCTGTGTGGGCGGCCTTCTCGATGGCATGGACGATCTCATCGGCAACTTCTTCTGAACAGAACGCCAGCAGCACGAGATGCTGATGGGCGTCGGGGTTCCACTCGTCGGCGATGTAGCTGTGATCCTTGCCGTGGCCACGTGGATGACCATGGGCGGGCAGGATGGTAAATCCAGGCAGGTGTGGCAGTGCATGCAAAGCTTGCTCGACGGCCTCAAGCCGGATCGGGCGAAAAATAGCTGTAACTTGTTTCATAGCTCGACTCCGAATTAGTGGTCATGGCTCGCGCCGGCTTTGCCAAGCTCAGCTTTGATCAGGAAGCTGTTCTTCAGCGCGTATCGATCGCCCGCCTTCAGACCCGAGATAACCTCGACGAAGCGGCCGTCGGATTTGCCCAGCTCAAGAGGCCGAGCTTCTAGCTGGTTATCGAAGCGGCCGAACACTACCTGCCAATCGCGAACGGTCTGGATCGCTTCGACCGCTACTGCAACGGGAACGTTGTTCTCCTCGGCAATCACCTCGACCGTCACTGGCAAACCAGGCCGCCATAGCCGATCTGGGTTAGCTAGCACGATGCGAGCAGTCGCTGAGCGGGTTTGCGCCCCAACCAGAGCGCTGACATAGGAAATGGAGCCCTTAGCCGTGGCGGCGAATGCGCTGGAGCTCACGACAACGTTTTGCCCTTCGGCGATTACGCCCAAGTCTTTCGCCGCGACGGTTGAGTCCACCCATACGGTCGACAAATCCGAGACGGTAAAGACTGCGGAATCCTCTTTGAGTACTTCACCAACAGAGATGCTTTTGCTGGTTATCACGCCATCGATAGGGGCACGAATCTCGAATTCGGTGAGATTCTGGCCTTTGGCCGGTGCACCGCCCAGCGAAGCGATTTGTTGCTGGACGCGCTGCACTGCGATAGCAGCTTCCTGCATGGCAACTTGCGCCTGCAGGAAGTCCTGCTCGGCGGAAATCTTCTCTTCCCACAATTGCTTTTCACGTGCATAGGTCGTGCGGGCAAGCGCAGAGCGTTGCTGGGCGGCCAGTAGCTCGCCACGCAGTTCGGCCAGCGCCTGGCTGGAGATTTTGGCCAATACCTGACCCTTGCTGACCGTATCGCCAGCACTAACCGCCACCGAGTCGACGCGCCCGGCAAGTTGCGGGGTCACCTGAACCGTGCGGTCACCGTTGTAACGAACCTCGCCGAGCACTTGCAGCGTGGAGGCGATTTTCGCGGGACCAGCAGTGGCGAGCGTGACGCCACCCTGCTCAAGCTGCGCATCCGTCATGGTCACGCGGCCCTCAACCTGCTCGTAACCGAACGAATAGCTCTTGCCACTGTGCGTGGCGCTGATGGAAACCTGGAATGAATGCGGCTCTACAACCGCGGCATCGCCACGTAGGTAGTTATTCTCTTTGCTGAAATTGATGATTTGCGCAGGTTGGCCAAGACGCAACAAGGTCACTTGCACCGTGCTTTCAGCAGGATTTAGAAGCTTGCCGTCCAGGTAGGTATAGAGCCTGAACTGAGGCTCTACGCCCTCCTCAAAAATCGTCACTTCAAGCGCATAATCACCCTCGGTGAAAAGCTTGCCGCCATGCTCGCCCTTGGTGGGTTCTACAGTTTCATGGTGCTCTTTATCTGCATGCTCATCGGCCTCTTCATGCTCGTCGGCCGAAGCCTCCCCGTGGTGCTCGGGATCTGCGTGAGCCGATACATCCTCATGACTCTCATCATGGCCATGGCCTTCCTCCCCGGACTTACCAGGGCTACCACTTAGAATCAGGCCCGCCACGGCTAAACCGATGACGACAACAGCCACAATCATCAGCCACTGCTTTCTGGGAGTTGTTGATGCCATTGGTAACTCCAAATTATCAAAAGTATTGAATTTGATTCATGCCCAGGCGGCGACTAAACGCGCTCAATAAACATGCAGCCGCCAGGAAAGCAGGCGAGGCTTCATGTCGCATGACGCGACCGTCTAAGGCGTTATGTAGGTGCGCAGAGATGCTTATTTTTTGAATTCGATGTTGAGTTGGGAGCCGTAAATCTTCTCCAAGCTCACCCAGGCCGAGATAGCTTCATCCAGGGTATTCAGGTACTGGGAGCGCATGCTTACGAGGGTGCGCTGAGCATCGAGTACATCGATAAAGGCAAACTTGCCCATCTCGAATCCACGTACTGCGCCCTCTACTGCTTGCTGCGCGGTCGGCAGCAGTGTGCCGCTGATCGAGTCGACTTCACTTCTAGCGCTTTCCCACTGCTCAAATGCCTGCTGGGCTTCCGCGCGCAGGCGGAGTTCTGCGGCATTGCGCAAATCCCGCGCTTGGTCAGCTCCTTGAGCAGCGGCCAGCACATTGCCTTGGTTACGGTTGAACAACGGAATAGGCATCGACAAGCCGAGCAAATTGACGCGCTCGCCAAGCCCTTCGTCGTATTGGCTGCCAACACTGACGGTGAGGTCTGGAATGCGCTGCGACTTTTCGAGTTCCAAGGAAGACTCGGCACGCTGGATGTGCGTGCTGGCCAGCCGTAGGTCCGCTGTATCTGTTATGCGTGCAAGCATCTCAGCCTGCGACGGCAGGTACGGCAGGCGCTCAAGATCACCCTCGACATGCGCGAAGTTCGGTGTCTCGGCACCCGTTATGAGCGCCAGTTGCTTGTAGGCATTGCTTTGATTGAGGCGTGCGCGATTCAGCTCCAGTTGAATTTCCGAAAGCTGCACCTGAGCACGCGAAATTTCGATTGGCGAAGCCTTGCCGGCCTTTACGCGCCCTTCGACCACCTGAAGTCCGCGACGGGCAAGGTCTAACGACTGAGTGGAAAGCTGCAGTCCTTCCTGGGCACGCAGGGCTGAGTAAAAGGCCTGGATGACCTCAGCGCGCAAGATGTTTTTCTTACGCTCCAGATCAATCGCCACCGCGTCCTGATCACGCTCAGACACATCAATACGCGCGCTACGCTTGCCGCCCAGCTCAATTGGCTGAGATACCTGAATGCTGGTAACGCGCGACTCACTGCGCGTGTCCTCAACGCTCCAGGACAACTCAGGATTCGGGATCAGCCCAGCTTGAGTACGAGCACCTTCGGCAATACCTGTATTCCATTGTGCTGCAGCGAACTCCTGGTTCTCAGTGAGCGCTTGCGCCAACGCCTCATCAATCGTTATTGACTGCCTTGTTGATTCGGCAGCAGTTGTTGGAACTGGAGCAATTAACAATGCAGCCAGTAGCCCTGATAACACACAGAACTTACCTACTCCAACTCCATGTCCGGCCATTGTTTTTACATGCACTTAAAAGTCCTCCGCAGAACTAACTCTGCTGGAATATAATGAAGGCCTTTATATTTATTAATCCCGAGGGATATCGAGGATCATTACTTGGGAAAATAAGTAGAAAGCCAATTCCCGGCAGAATGTAGTGCTCCACGCCTATCAGCAAGGTGACTGGAAAATTACAAATACGTTATCCAGCACTTTTTCAGGTGTGGCTGTATTAATATTGGCAGCGTTCAAGAGAGCAGGCGATTTAGCGTCCAGCAACAAATAGAAACAAACACAGATAAATAAGGGTTGCCCCGTTCCTAGCGCCACGGGGCAGCCCTGCCAGTCCAAAGTTGGGTGTTTTGGATGAGTTCGAGACGTGCGACACGTTGTCGCTAACCCCATGAGCCTAGTCAAAACGGGCATTACGGCTTGACCCTAAAGCCGCTACAGGCTTTAGCCTTGGTGAAAGCTGAAACGCCTCAGGTCATGTCAGTGATCACCGATTAAAGAATTAAAACCACTCTGCAGCCACAACAAAAGAAAATCTAAAAAATACTGGCCGCACATTTTAAGGTGAATATTTATGCGAATCCTTATTGTCGAGGACGAGCCCAAGACTGCTGAGTACTTACACCAAGGCTTAAGCGAAAGTGGCTATGTAGTTGATAAGGCTGCCACGGGAGTTGACGGCCTCCATCTTGTTAGGCAACACGCTTACGATTTGGTAGTGCTTGATGTAAACCTTCCAGAAATTGATGGCTGGGGTGTGCTTGAGCATATACGCAGCAACAGCAGTACTCGCGTAATAATGCTGACCGCGCGCGGCCGCTTAGTGGATAAAATTAAAGGCCTGGATTTGGGCGCGGATGATTATTTAGTCAAACCGTTTGAGTTCCCTGAATTACTTGCGCGAATTCGTACGTTGCTACGGCGAAGCGAACAAATTCCGGTACCGGAAGTGCTGCGGGTAGCCGACCTTGAACTTGATCCGGCTAGGCACCGCGCGTTCCGTGGCGAGCAGCGTATCGATCTGACCACCAAAGAGTTTGCGTTGCTGCACCTACTGATGCGCCGCTCTGGGGAAGTGCTATCGCGCACCCAGATCATTTCGCTGGTCTGGGATATGAATTTTGACTGCGATACCAACGTCGTCGAAGTCTCCATCCGCAGGCTGCGCGCCAAAATTGATGACCCGTTCGATAACAAACTGATCCACACCCTTAGGGGTGTTGGGTACGTGCTTGAGGAGCGAGCATGAGGCCGGCCAGTCTATCCATGCGCCTTGGCCTGTCGGTCAGCGTGATGGGGGCGGCACTGGTTGTTCTGCTAGCGGCACTCGCCTACTTCGCACTGACTCATGAGTTGGACTCTTTGGCCAAGAAGAGTCTTGACGGCAAACTGGAGCAGATTCAGCACAGTCTCGCTGAAGACATGAGCGCCCATGCAATTGCCCAGCAGCCTCACGCACTGTTGGATCTGGTCATGGGACATGACAACCTGCACCTGACGATCTACGGGAAAAAGTCAGGCACAAAATTACTCCTGAATCTGGGTGAGAAATCCAGGGAGCCCATTCTTGCCAACATACCGGCAGGCGATACCCCTAGTTACCAAAGCTGGTCGGATACTGAGGGAAACAACTTCCTGACCGCATCCAAAGTGATGCTGCTCAACGATGGCGACCACGTCAGAGTCCTGCTCTCAATTGATCGATCTGCCGACGAAGCGCTGCTCAGCGCCTACCTCAAATCAACACTGATCGCACTCCCTCTTCTGCTCGCGCTGATTGGCATGGGCGCATGGTGGATCGTGCAGCGAGGCCTCTCTCCTCTCCGGCAATTTCGTCAAGTTGCCTCGCTGATCTCCACGCAGGACCTGACCCATCGGATTTCCGTCGACAAACTTCCACAAGAGCTCAGCGCGCTGGCCCACGGCATCAACTTCATGCTGCATCGACTTGATGGCGGCGTTCAGCAGCTATCGCAATTCTCTGATGACCTAGCCCATGAGTTGCGTTCGCCCATCACCAACCTGATGGGCAAAGCCCAGGTAACCCTCTCCAGAGAGCGTCCGCCAGAGGAATACAAAGCCGCACTGGAGTGCTGTACAGAAGAGCTTGAGCGCGTTACCCGGATTGTTTCCGACATGCTGTTTCTCGCTCAAGTCAGCCACCCAGCGTCCCTGGTGCCCTTCGAGAAGATTGCCCTGGAAGACGAGGCAAGACGCGTTGTGGATCTGTTCAGCATCTCCGCGGAAGAGAAGCAGATCAGTCTGAGCATTGCCGGAGCAGGCCGAACCTTCGGTGATCGGCTGATGGTGCAGCGCGCCATTTCAAACCTTTTGTCCAATGCGATTCGGCATAGCCCTATCGGCGCAAACATCTCGCTGCTGATCGAGAAGCACAGCGAAACCGTATCGTTCTCGGTCGGAAACCCTGGTATTGGCATCCCAGCACAGCACATCCCCCATTTGTTTGAGCGCTTCTACCGCGTCGATACCAGCCGTTCTCGTGCCGAAGGGGGTACAGGGCTGGGCCTGGCAATTGTTCGCTCGATCATGAGCCTGCACCAGGGCACGGTCGAGGTCAGCAGCCTGCCAGGCAGCTTTACCGTATTCCGCTTGATCTTCCCCAAAGTCCGTAATGGTTCCTCGACCTAGTTATTGCGCGCGAACTGGCCTAGCCCCCAGCTGAGCATTGGCGCAGAGGAACCTGCCCCCCTATTCGGAGAGCACGGCATGCAGCGACGACTCCCCGATATGCCAACCCCCTGATCATGGAGAACAACAATGAAGACCCTCTTGGCAGTCGCGGTGAGTACTGGGGTACTCAGTCTCAGCCAGCCTGCGGCCGCTGACTTCTTGGCGGACAGCAAAGCTGGTCTGGAAGCGCGTAACTTCTATTTTAATCGTGACTTCCGCCAAGATTCAGCCAGCCAATCAAAGCAGGAGGAATGGGCCCAAGGCTTCCTGATGCGCTACGAATCCGGTTTCACCGAAGGAACCATAGGCGTCGGCATTGACGCTATCGGCATGCTGGGTCTCAAGCTGGACTCCAGTGCCGAACGCTCAGGCACGGGCCTGCTCAAGCGCGATAAAGAAGCACCTCGTGCCGCGCAGGATGAATATGGCGAGCTGGGCTTAACCGCGAAGCTACGTGCCTCCAACAGCGTGCTGAAATTGGGCACGCTGCAACCCAAGCTGCCAACCATTCAAGCAAACGATTCGCGCCTGCTGCCACAAACCTTTCAGGGTGGGCATCTCAACTCGCTGGAAATTGATGGACTGACCTTCGATGCAGGCCAACTCAAGCAAGTAAGCCAGCGCGACTCCTCTGATAGCGAAGACCTCAGCATTACCAGCGGCTCTGCCCGTGCTATCAGTGGCGGCGGACTCCAGACCAGCGATGAGTTCAACTTCGCCGGGGCGACCTACAAATGGAACAGCAACCTGACCACTGGCTACAACTACGGCAACCTGGACGACTTCTACAAACAGCATATTTTCACTGTCCTGCATACCTTGCCGCTAGGTGACAAGCAGTCGCTAAAAACTGATCTTCGCTACGCCCGCTCCACCGATGAAGGCAACAGCAACGTCGACAACAAGGCATTCGGAGCAATGTTTACCTACGCCTTTGGTGGCCACGCCCTCGGTGTTGGCTACCAGAGCATGAGCGGAGACACCGGCTACGCCTACATCAACGGCACCGATCCGTTCCTGGTCAACTATGTGCAGATCGGCGACTTCGCCAACAAAGACGAAACCTCATGGCAGGCCCGCTATGACTTCAACTTTGCCAGCGTTGGCATCCCTGGCTTGACGTTCATGACCCGTTACCTGACTGGTGACAATATTGATCTAGGCGCAGGCAGCGCCGATGGTAAGGAATGGGAGCGCAATACTGACATCGCATATGTCTTCCAGGACGGTGCGCTGAAAAACCTGGGTGTGAAATGGCGCAACGCCACACTACGTTCAACCAATTTCGGCAACGATGTTGACGAGAACCGCCTGATCGTCAGCTACACACTTCCGCTGTTGTAATCATCAAACCTCAGCGCGGAACTAGTAGTCGAGTGCCGCGCTGAGAACCGCCCGCGCTGATAAAGTGATACTGCCGGAAGTTCAATTCCAAACATAAAGCTCCTCCCTCCATCAGATTACAAATAAGTAATCCTGCTGCGATCCTGGCGTTAGGTTCGTCTCGTTAAGCTCAAAGTACATGCATTTTGCTTGGCACGAGCTTTGATCGCCCCCCATGTTCGACCCTCTCACCATCGACCACCAACTAGCACAGATTTTCTTGACCAGCGCGCGCTGCGCCTGCTTTAGGCAGGCTGCACGCAGCCTAAACTTACAAATCGTGCCGATGCGCAAAAAACTCAGGAAGCTGGAGGCAACTGTAGGTACCCCGCTATTCCTTTATAAAGGACGCGAGCTCAGCCTGAGCGCAACAGGACGTGAATTACAACAACTACTGATCCAGAAATTCGGTGACCTGCATCCAGAGGACGTCAGTGTCCAGCGAGCTCTGGTACGTCTTGCGGTGCCGACGGCACTGCTCACCGACCTGCTGGCCCGTGATTTGATCTCCTGGCTGCGTAATGACGCGGCCGTGAGACTAGAAATCATCCCACAGGAGGGCGAGCCCGAGAGGCTGGCAGAGGTCATGATTTGGATCACCGATCCCGGCACGCCAAGACCGACTCCAAGCTTTGCAATGACAACACCATTGATGCTTGCACGAATTCCCTATCGTGCCCATATGGCCAAACGTTATGCGGGTAAACGCCTACCGAGTTCTGTAGCCGACCTCAAGGATTTCATGCTGGTTCAGCTCGCGGGAAACACAACGGTTGACAGTTTCGAACCATGGAATCAGCTGATCCGTCAGCGCCAAAGCGCGGTCATTCAAGTGCATTCACAAGAGTGGGTCGTTGACTTGCTGCGTAACTCCTCCTGCATTGGCCTGCTACCTGGCTACATCTCCCATGTAGACCGTAACCTGCTGCCCCTTGACGAGTTATTCGAGACTGCCTTGGAACGGGTGGTCTGGATTTCAACGTCCCCGCTGGCAGCAGAGCAATCAGAAGTGCAGACACTGGTATCGCTCATCTACAAAGCCTTTGAAGATCGCCACAACTGGTTCACTCAGTAGCCCTGAGTAGTCCACAAGCAGCTAATTCACCAAATAGTCATCTCGCTGAAACAAACAAAAGTTTCCACTCCTGCATTGAAACCCTCGCCCTGTAAGGCTTTCATTCGCCCTCTCGATCATTGAAATAAAAATGTCATCGAAAGTATGTGCAAGTGTAATACGCCTACCCGAGCCTGCCCCACGTCTACCACACATGTTTTCGACGAGGATAATTACATGCTCATTGCTACCCCCAACTCTCAATGGCTTAACCGAGTCACGTGCGGGCTCCTGCTGAGCGCTGGAGGACTCGGTCTCAGTCAACCAGCGGCAGCTGATTTTTTGGCAGATAGCAAAGCTGGTCTGGAAGCGCGCAACTTCTATTTCAATCGTGATTTCCGCCAAGACTCAGCTAGCCAGTCAAAGCAGGAGGAATGGGCCCAGGGCTTCCTGCTGCGCTACGAATCCGGCTTCACTGAAGGGACAGTCGGCGTGGGTATCGACGCCATCGGCATGCTGGGTCTCAAGCTGGACTCCAGCGCTGATCGTTCAGGCACGGGCCTTCTAAAACGCAACAAAGAAGCACCTCGTGCAGCGCAGGATGAATATGGTGAGATGGGCTTAACCGCGAAGCTGCGCGCTTCAAACAGCGTGCTGAAACTGGGCACGCTGCAACCTCGACTGCCAACCGTCCAAGCAAACGATTCGCGCCTGCTGCCACAGACCTTTCAAGGCGGGCACCTGAATTCGCTGGAGATTGCCGGCCTGACCTTCGATGCCGGCCAGCTCAAACAAGTAAGCCAGCGCGACTCATCCGATAGCGAAGACCTCAGCATTACCAGCGGCGCAGCCCGCGCTATCAGCGGCGGCGGAACCCAGAATAGCGATGAATTCAACTTCGCCGGAGCAACCTACAAGTGGAACAGCAACCTAGCCACCGGCTACAACTACGGCAATCTAGACGGTTTCTACAAGCAGCATATTTTCACGGTCCTGCACACCTTGCCGCTAGGTGACAAGCAATCGCTGAAAACTGATCTGCGCTACGCTCGCTCCACCGACGAGGGCAACAGCAACGTCGACAACAAGGCATTCGGGGCGATGTTCACCTATGCATTTAGCGGTCACGCACTCGGTGTTGGTTACCAGAGCATGAGCGGAGACACCGGCTACGCCTACATCAACGGCACCGATCCGTTCCTGGTCAACTATGTGCAAATCGGTGACTTCGCCAACAAAGACGAAACCTCATGGCAGGCCCGCTATGACTTCAACTTTGCCAGCGTTGGCATCCCTGGCTTGACGTTCATGACCCGTTACCTGACCGGCGACAATATTGATCTAGGCGCAGGCGGTGCCGATGGTAAGGAGTGGGAGCGCAATACTGACATCGCCTATGTCTTTCAGGACGGTGCGCTGAAAAACCTGGGCGTTAAATGGCGCAACGCCACACTACGTTCAACCAACTTCGGCAACGACGTTGATGAGAACCGCCTGATCGTGAGCTACACCCTTCCACTGCTGTAATTAGCAATAATCCGTGCGTTGCACTGTTTGTGCAGCGCACGCATTTAGCGAAATGCACAGACGGCGACTATGGGGAGCCGCCAAGAGTGCATTACTACCGCTAAGGAAACCCTGAAGAAGACTCCCCGTTTCTGGTGAAATACGCCGATCCCGTTGCCCGAGTATCCCGATGAAGCAGATGACCTTCGCCGACGCCGAGTACGCAGGTAAGCGCAAGCAGACCCGCAAGGAGCTGTTCCTGATCGAGATGGATCGGGTGGTGCCATGGAAGGGCTTGATTGCGCTGATCGAGCCTCACTACCCCAAGGGTGACGGTGGCCGGCCAGCCTATCCGCTGATAGCGATGCTGCGTGTCCATCTGATGCAGAACTGGTTTGGCTACAGCGACCCGGCGATGGAAGAGGCGCTTTATGAGACCACCATTCTGCGCCAGTTTGCGGGCTTGAGCCTGGAGCGCATCCCTGACGAAACAACCATTCTCAACTTCCGGCGGTTGCTGGAAAAACACGAGCTGGCGGCAGGAATCTTGGCCGTCATCAATGGCTACCTGGGCGACCGCGGTCTCTTTCTGCGGCAAGGCACGATCGTCGACGCCACGCTGATCAACGCACCGAGCTCGACCAAGAACAAGGACGGCAAGCGGGACCCGGAGATGCACCAGACCAAGAAGGGCAATCAGTACTACTTCGGCATGAAGGCGCACATCGGCGTGGATGATGAGTCGGGGCTGGTACACAGCGTGGTAGGCACGGCAGCCAACGTGGCGGATATCACCCAGGTCGACAAACTGCTGCACGGTGACGAGAACGTCGTCTGCGCCGATGCCGGCTACACCGGCGTCGAAAAGCGCCCCGAACATGCTGGCCGCGAAGTGATCTGGCAGGTCGCAGCACGCCGCAGCACCTACAAGAAGCTCGATAAACGCAGCGCCCTGTACAAAGCCAAGCGCAAGATCGAGAAGGCCAAGGCACAAGTGCGAGCGAAGGTCGAGCACCCGTTTCGAGTGATCAAGCGCCAGTTCGGTTACGTGAAGGTGCGCTTCCGTGGCCTGGCCAAGAACACCGCTCAACTGGTGACGCTGTTCGCGCTGTCGAACCTATGGATGGCGCGCCGACATTTGCTGACTACCGCAGGAGAGGTACGCCTGTAATGCGGAAAATGGCTGCTGCGAGGTGCTCGCGGCGGCCAAAAACGGAGAACTGAGCGGGTTACCTGGTCGATTTTGATCGACGGCCCGCTTTCAAAAGCAGCGAGGGCTGAAGTTGACCGGAAATACAGGGCTACTTCAGACCTTCCCTAACGATCGCCTCACCAAAGCTGACTTTCCAATGACCCACTCACTGATACCTGGGTAGAAATTGTTATCTTCGGTAGCCGACGCCTGTAATTGCTCTGACGAGTGCCAAACATAACTGACGTATCAAAACCTTTACTCTCAAAGAGTTTAGATCCATTACAGGAATGTAATTCTCGCTTCACGTTTGTGACAGGGTCTTGCGTTTATATTTTAATCACCACCTTGAAGGAGTGATTAAACATGAAAAACCTCAAAGTCATTGCTGCACTTTCCGCTATGGTTGTTTCCTCTGCAGCTCTGGCAGAAGGCGGCGCTGATCGTGTCTATGGTCGGATGATTCAGGCCAATGAGCAGGCCATGCAAGAGTATGCTGCCGCTAACGGAAAGAATCCGCCTGAAGTTATTCATTACCGCTACGGCATGAAACTCGATATCGCCAGGGTCGTGGCCACTACCCCGACGGACTCTAGCTGCGGTGTGATGCCGGCCCAGATGACCTACGAGGACTCCAATGGCGATCTGAATATTCTTGAATACCGGGCAGCCGGGACAGGTTGCCGTAATCAAAACTAGATAAATGACATCGCGCTGACTGAAATGTAATTTCCAAGTCACCCTGACGTTATTTGGCATGTGGAAATATGACCAAGGCGTGCCTGGCTATGCCCGGCGCGCTTGGCACATATATGCGACCACACAATGACAACTGCCAATAACATCAGGAGCATTTATGAATAACAGAACCCTGTTAGGACTTTCTCTGCTCACTCTGAGCGTCAGTACCGGGCAAGCTGCAATGGCCGCCGGCGAGAAAGGCGAGGGATTTATCGAAGGCAGCAGCCTGACCATTCTCAATCGAAATCTCTACTTCAACCGCGATTTCCGTAAAGGCCAGTCCAGCAGCTCGGGTAATGGCTATTCGGAAGAGTGGGCGCATGGCGTGATAGGCAGATTCGAGTCTGGTTTCACCGAGGGCACCATAGGCTTTGGTGTCGATGCCTTTGCCATGCTAGGGCTCAAGCTTGACACCGGCGACGGCCGTTCTGGAGCAGGCGGCTCAGTCGACGTGATGCCGTATAACAGCCTCGGGCAGGCTGAGGACAACTACTCCAAACTGGGGGGCGCGGTGAAAACTCGGTTCATGGATACCGAGATCAAGGTAGGCGACGTCTTTCCCGTCAGCCCGGTCGTCCAATACGGTGATGCACGGCTTTTACCGGAGAGTTTCCGAGGTGTCACCGTGGTCAACAGCAGCGTGGAAGGACTGTCGCTTCAGGGCGGTCGCCTCCACTCGATGAGCCAACCCAATACCAGCAGCATGCGCGACGGCTTCGCTACCTTCTACGCGGGCGAAGTGGACTCGCCATGGATCGCCTATTTCGGTGGTGATTACACGCTTAATGACAACGTCGGCTTTAGTCTCTACACCAGCCGCCTCAAGGATGCCTGGAATCAATATTACGCGGGCACCACGCTGAGCTACCCGCTTGCGGACGATGTCGCCTTGATCGGCGGGCTGAACTACTACAAGGCGGTCGATGAAGGGAGGCAGCTCCTCGGGAGCTTCGATAACAACATCTGGAGCGGCAAGGTCGGCATCCAATTCGGCGCTCATACAGTGCTGGTGGGTCTCCAGCGCAACAATGGCGATGATGACTTCGACTACTTGCGCCAATCGGACTCCATCTACCTCGACAACTCCATCCAGTACAGCGACTTCAACTCGCCGAAGGAGAAGTCATGGCAAGTGCGCTATGACCTGGATATGGAGCCTTTCGGTGTGCCTGGATTGAGCTTCATGACTCGATATGCCCAGGGCTGGGATGCCGACTACAGCAACGCCAACGAAGTCTATATGCGCCGTGATGACAACGGCGATCCGTTGACCAACCAGAAGCGCTGGGAGCGGGACATCGAGGCCAAGTACGTTGTGCAGTCTGGGTCGTTGAAGGACATGTCCTTTCGCATTCGACAAGCCACGACTCGCGCCACCGACTTCGAGTCGGATTTGGATGAGTTCCGCTTCATCGTCGAGTACCCACTGGAAGTGCTTTAACGCCAGTGCGCGAGCGGTGTGAATGCCGCTCGCATTTTGACTCTGCTGTCCCCTCGTAGTGCTCCTTTGGTTTGGAGACAGCCCTTGGCGCCCTAGGGCGCCTTTTTTACTTAGGTTAAAGGACGTATGAAAATGAGTCGGCCACTACACACAAGCGGCCGTGCTGGCAGGCAGTACTACTGGGCGGGATATTCTGCAACGACCTGATCAGAACCCGTCTTGGTCAAGCCAATGACCTGGTAGGCATGCTGTACGCCATCGACTTCCATGCCGGGGGAGCCCGCCGGCATCCCGGGAACAGCGATGCCCAGCAGATCATCGCGCTTGGTGAGTTCGATGACCTGAGCCGCCGGCACATGACCTTCGACGAACTTGCCGTCAATCACCGCGGTGTGGCAAGACGCTAACCGTGGCGCGACGCCCAGTCTTTGCTTCACTGCTGTCATGTTGCTTTCAACATGGTCGACGACTTTGAAGCCATTCGCTTCGAGGTGTGAAATCCACTTCTTGCAACATCCGCAATTGGCATCACGATGGACATCAATCGTCAGGGCATCAGCTGCTTGAACCGCAGACGTGACGGAGAGAGCGGCCAGTAAGGCCAGATATTTAGCTTTCATGTACGTGCTCTTTGCCATCGGCGTGGGTGTGGGGCTTGGGCGAGGCGTTCGGAGCCTGCTCGGCGTGATGATCACCTCCGTTGGACGACGCCTCATCCCCAGCATGGTGGTCATCGCCACTCATATCCGAATGGTGACCTGCCTTAGGTGCGGAGCCACCCTCGCTATCCGTAGCCGCGGCATCGTGATGACCAGGCTCTCCAGCATCACCTGATCCATGATGGTCATCGCCACCGCCACTATTGTCATGATGGCCAGGCTTGTTGTCGCCGTGCTGTCCTTCATGGTTATGCATCTGCGTTTCCCCACCACCGTGCTGATGGCCGCCACTGGATGCGACGAGTGTTTGGTATTGCTTGGCATCCATCGCCGGCAGTTGGTTGAGGAAGGCAACCATGCCCCAGATGTACTCGTCTCCCATGCTCTTGCCCCACGCAGGCATACCCGTTGCCTTGATGCCATGCTTGATCACCCAGAACGCTGCTGACGGATTGCCATCGACACCGATCTTGGCGAGGTTGGGGGGCGCAGGATAAAGCGATTGGCTTAGCTCGGTCTCCGCCACACCTGGCGCCAAATGACAGCCGATACACATGGAGTTGTAGTTGCCCGCACCGGCGCGAATAAGAGCTTGATCATCCAGGTTGGGAACCTCGATGTCCCGCGAACGGACTTCGATAGAGCGGTCACGGGCCATCGTGAGAAACGCATGCACTGCAGGAAAATGGGGATCGTCGGCCCCCACGTTGACCACGCCAAAGTAGGCGCCGGCCAGGACAGCTGTGCTACCGACCACGCCGGCCGCCACCAAAGTTTTAATTGTTCTTTTCATGTCAGGTTCTCAAAACCACATCCGGATACCGGCGACAAAACGCGCCTCGTCTACATCACCGCCCTCGTCGCGCACCATGTCTGCCGTGTTGCCATAGGAGCGGCTCCAGGAAACCCCGATATAGGGGGCAAACTGCCTGACAATCTCGTAACGCAGACGCAAGCCGAGCTCGGTATTTGCCAACCCAGACCCCACACCTCGCTCAGGATCGTTCTTGCCGTAGAAGTTCATTTCGGCAGTTGGCTGGAGAATCAGCCGGTTGGTCAGCAGAATGTCGTACTCGCCCTCCAGTCGGGCAGCAGTTTGGCCATTCTCGCCGACGAAGGCCGTGGCTTCGGCCTCAAAGGCGTAAAGCGCCATGCCCTGGATACCGAAGGCGGCCCAAGTCTGCGGCGACTCCGGTTTGAAGTCCTGGCGAACGCCCGCGACGACATCCCACCAAGGGCCGATCGAGCGGCCGTACAGCAGCTGTAATTCAGCGTCCTCGGTAACGCCGTTGGTACGCTCGCCTTCGGAGCGGAACCAGACCCGGTTGATATCACCGCCTACCCAACCCGACGCATCCCAGGCCAGGGTGCTGCCCTCATCTGCGTCTTGGTATTCGAGCTGATCGAGCAGGAAAAAGCTGTTGATGGCGCTGTCATGCACCTTGTGGCCAGGCAGTGGCGGGAAAGCCGCTTGGCGATCAGCATCCGTCAGAACGGGAATCGGCGTACGACTGGTAGTTCTCGGGGCTTCAGCGGAGCCATGGTTCATCTTCGAATGATCCATGCCCTCCATCTGTCCCTGCATGGTGCCGTGTCCCATCTTGCTGTGGTCCATGGCTGGGGCCTTCTCTTGGCTCTGGCTGTGGCCCATCTGGCTATGGTCCATGCTGCCCGATTCGCTCTGCATGGCACCATGATCCATCTTGCTGTGATCCATGCCCTCCATCGGCGCTTTGGCGGAACCGTGGCCCATCTGGCTGTGGTCCATCGACATGGAGCCGTGCCCCATTGCCGAATGATCCATTTCTTCCGCAGCCTGGGTAACGCCACCGCTGAGTGCACTCAGCGACACGGCCAGCGCTATGAGGGACGGGCGTGAAAACCTAGTGGTCATGGTTCGAACCTGCTTCGGCTTCGGTGCCGCCATGCTTATCCATCATGTTTTCGTGATTCATGCCGTCATGCTTCATGTCTCCGTGATCCATGGCGCCATGATCCATCTGCTGGCCAGCCGCCTTATCCTTCGACTGATCTGCGTGATTGCCACTGGCGGTCTTGGGCGCAGCCGACTCGGCAGCATGTTGTTCGTGCTCACTGTGCCCCTCACCTGCCAACGAAACCGGTGCGTGCAGGGCAGCCAATAAGCTAAACATGACTGCGCTGCCAGTCAGGGCATTTCGCTTCATAAAAGTGCTCATCAGAAATCTCCTTTACTCATCCACACGAACTTCACGGAACATGCCCATTTCCATGTGGAGCAGCAGGTGGCAGTGATAGGCCCATCGCCCCAACGCATCGGCAGTCACTCGATAGCTGCGCTTGGAACCTGGCGGCATGTCGATGGTGTGTTTTCGCACCAAGAAATTGCCGTTCGCATCCTCCAGGTCGCTCCACATGCCATGAAGATGGATCGGATGAGTCATCATGGTGTCGTTGACCAGCGTGATGCGAACACGCTCGCCGTACTTGAGGCGCAGAGGCTCGGCGTCAGAGAACTTGATGCCATCGAAGGACCAGGAGAATTTCTCCATGTGCCCGGTAAGGTGCAGCTCGATGGTGCGACTTGGTTCGCGACCATCCGGGTCGAGGAAGGTGCTGCGCAGGTCAGAGTACGTAAGGACGCGTCGGCCGTTGTCTCGCAAACCAATACCTGGGTCGTCCAACTTGTGCGTCGGTGTCATGGTCTGCATATCGACCAGCGGGTTGTTGGTCTCTGAGGCTGGGTGTGCCTGCATGGCACCTGCCATGCCTGCCATGCCCGAATGATCCATTCCAGCCATCTGGCTGTGATCCATGCCGGCCATGCCACCCTGCATGCTCCCATGATCTATGCCCGCCATACTGCCGTGGTCCATTCCGGCCATGTTCCCGTGATCCATGCCACCCATGCTGCCGTGATCCATACCCATGTCGCCCATGGCAATCAGCGGACGCGGGTCGGGGCTGGGTACCGGTGCACTCAACCCCTCCTGTACAGCAAGGGTGCCGCGCGCATAGCCAGTGCGATCCATGGATTGGGCAAACACGGTATAGGCCTGTTCGCTGTCTGGTTCGACGATCACGTCGTAGGTCTCGGCCACGGCGATACGGAACTCGTCGACGCTGACCGGTTTGACGTGCAGACCATCGGCCGCAACCACAGTCATCTTCAGGCCCGGGATGCGCACATCGAAATAGGTCATCGCCGAGGCGTTGATGAAGCGCAGGCGGATCTTTTCGCCCGGTTTGAATATGCCGGTCCAGTTGCCATCAGGTGCCTGGCCATTCATCAGGTAGGTGTAGGTGTAGCCACTGACGTCAGCGAGATCCGTCGGGCTCATCTTCATCTCGGCCCACATCTTGCGATCGGCTACCGCAGCGGACCACCCCATCTCGCTCACGTCATTGATGAAATCACCAACGGTGCGCTTGTGGTAGTTGTAGTAGTCCGACTGCTTTTTGAGCTTGGCCAGTACCCGCGCTGGATTTTCATCGGTCCAGTCGCTCAGCAGCACGACATAATCACGGTCGTAACTGAAGGGCTCGGGTTCCTTGGCGTCGATGACCAGCGCGCCGTATACGCCGACTTGCTCCTGGAGCCCCGAGTGGCTGTGATACCAGTAGGTGCCGTTCTGGTTGACCTTGAACTTGTACTCATACATGCCGTCGGGGGCGATGCCATGGAAGCTCAGGCCCGGAACGCCATCCATGTTCGCCGGCAGGATAATGCCGTGCCAGTGAATGGACGTGTCCTCCTTGAGGCGGTTGCGTACGCGCAACGTCACGGTCTCGCCCTCCCGCCAGCGCAGGATTGGGCCTGGCAGCGAGCCATTGATCGTCATGGCGGTACGCGCTGCGCCGGTGATGTTTACCGGAGTCTCTCCGATAAACAGGTCGAAATCGTTACCGCTCAGCACGTTCGGCTGACCTGGGCTGGTTACCGCCCAGACCGGCGTGCGCCACATGCCCATGCCGCCGAGAATACCGGCGGCGGCGAGGCCTTTGACGAAAGTACGTCTTGTGGTTTTGCTTTGCATGCCGTTATGTCCAATCCGTCAGATGAGCCGGTGATATGCATCCGGTCTCGGGTTCATTGACTGCTCCAGTGTCGGGAGATTTGATCTTCAAGCCTTGCGTGCTGCGCAAGTTCCCCCTGACACCAAGCAGTATGAAACTGCCATATCTCAACCATCCGGGTGATTACATTTCTGTAAGGTTGAGGGGGCTCAGCAGCTGGCGTGTTCCGCCTGTTTGGCTTGGCTGCCGGCGACAGGAGCTTCATCGTTCTGCTGCTTGGCCAACTGATAGGCTTCCAGCGAGACCTGGCGGGCTTGTTCCATGCGTGCAAACGTGCGATCAGCACCGCCTTCGGCCATCGCCAGGCTGGAAACACTCAGGGCAGCAACTACAAACAGGGTTTTGATCGATTTCATTTCGTTAATCCTCAGAAGTTTAGAAGCCCCTGTAACTAGTGGGGACGAGCGTTAAGCTCGCTGCTACGTTAACCACGACGCCCTGTCAGCAACCTGATCCGAACATTACAGTTCTGTCAGTTTGCTATTTCTTTCTTGTAGGCCCTCCTGAAGGCTCGGTACTGTCTTCCTGCCCGCGCAGCCTTGCGGATTCCATGGGCCTGATCGGTAGCAATGCCTGAGCTAACTCGTTCATTCGCACCGACGGATCGCGACCATCAAACAATCAAGAGAGATAGCCACTATGTCGAACAAATCCAACGTAGCTACCGGTGCCGCCTTGGCTCTGGTGGCCGCCAGCCTGTTCTCCACCCTGCCCGTCCAGGCTGCTCAGGAAACCAAAGCAGCAGAAGTGAAGTGCTTCGGGATCAATGGTTGCAAAGGGCAGAACGACTGCATGACCGCGAAAAACGACTGCAAAGGCCAAGGCGAATGCAAAGGCCAAGGGTTCAAGTTGATGACCCAGACCAAATGTGACGAAGCCGGTGGCAAAACCAGCGAATAAGGCGGTTCAGGGGAGTGCATGCCACTCCCCTGCTGGAGTCTCGAATGAGTAAGCGCAAAACTCTGGGTTTCGGTCTTGGCCTTCGTAACGAGTATTACCGGCAGATCCTGGAGGAACGGCCTGCGGTCGACTGGTTCGAGATCATTTCCGAGAATTACCTGGTGGAGGGCGGCAAGGCTCTCTACTTCCTTGATGCGATCGGCGAGCACTACCCCCTGGTGATGCACGGAGTATCTCTTTCGATTGGCGGCTCACATGCCTTGGACATAGACTACCTACGACAGCTCAAGCAGCTGGCGGATCGGGTGCAGCCTCAGTGGGTGTCTGATCACCTGTGCTGGAGTCGAGGCAACGCCCATCAACTTCACGATCTGCTACCGCTGCCGTTTACCCAGGAGAGCCTGCTGCATGTCGCGGCCCGAGTGCGCTTGGTGCAGGATGTTTTGGAACGTCCCATCGTGCTGGAGAACGTTTCCTCCTACGTGCAGTGGACAACATCCAGCATGAGCGAGTCTCAGTTCCTCTCGGAGCTCAGTTGCCTGACCGGGTGCGAGCTGCTTCTCGACGTGAACAACGTCTACGTCAGTTCGTGCAACCAGGGTTTCGACCCTTGGCAGTTCATCATGGAATTGCCGCACGAGCGGATTCGGCAAATTCACCTGGCCGGGCACAGCGATTACGGGCAGTACCTCATCGACACCCATGACCAGCCCATCGCTGATCCGGTTTGGTCTCTCTACAGCAAGACTTTGAGCTACTTGGGCCCGACATCGACCTTGATCGAGCGGGATGACCAGTTTCCGCCGCTGGAAGAGCTGTTGTCCGAATTAGCACATGCCCGTGCTATCGCCAAATCTGTGATATCGGGGGCCACCCCTTGAGCCTGATCGCCGTACAGACTGCATTTGAAACTTACCTGACAGGTGACAGTGCCCTGCCCTCCAACGAGCTTTTGGAGCAGATCCGAGGTAGCACAGCGCTGAGTGCTCTTGAAGGCCTGCAGATCTACCACAATGCTTACCGTTCGCGCCTGCTTGCGGTATTGCGAGAAGACTTCCCTGCCCTGCTTCACTGGATCGGCAACGAATCATTCGAGCAGCTCGCACTGGCCTACTTGGCCGCCTGGCCACCACGACATTTCAGCATTCGCTGGCTGGGCGAGAAGCTGCCCGAGTTCATTAGCAGCTACGTCGAAAAACCCCAACTATCGCCGATGCGCGAACTCGCGGAACTGGAATGGGCCTTTACACTGGCCTTCGACGCTCAGGATGTCGAAGCGCTTTCGCTGGAGACCATGAGTGATTTTTCGGCTGAAGACTGGATTTCACTCAGGGTTTCCCTGACTGCATCTGCCCGGTGGTTGCAGCTGCAGTACAACACGCTGGAGTTGTGGAAAGCCGCCAAGTCCGGCAGCTTGCTGCCTGATATTACCCGCCTGCCAACGAACCTAGCCTGTCTTGTTTGGCGTCATGAACTCGTCTGCCAGTACCGGAGCCTGGAGCCAGCGGAGGCTTCGGCATTGCAGTTTCTCATCGAGGGCGGATCGTTCGCTGAGCTCTGCGAGTCGTTGAGCGCTACGCATGGCGAGCAAGCTCCCTTGCAGGCCGCGACTTGGTTGAAGATGTGGATCAACGACGGTTTGCTAAAGCGCAGCCAGCTATTACACGAATGACCCGGAACCTTTAGGCTAGCGCTCTCTCTTTGGCCACTCCCGAGCGCTTCTATGACTCACCGCATCATTCATTTCAAACAGCAAGCCTTGCTTGACCCAGAGACCTATCAGGCAATGCTGGCCGACGGCGTTGGTCACTGGGAGCGGCTTTCAGGAGAAGTCGTCGGCATAGAAGACGAAAAAAGCCACGAGTTCGCTGCATTGAAATGCCTGTTTAAGCGCAAGCGGTACTCCTATGACACGCTGGAAATGCGCGAGCCAGGCGATCACTCAAACTGGCTTCGGGGCCGAGATGGTTCAGAAGGTATGACCAACGAGGTCACCAGTATCCCGGGGCTAAAAGAGCTCTCAGAGCTGGAGATTTAGTTGCTTGGCAGATCAGCGCTCAAGCGCTGACCTGGGCCGAATAGCCAAGCTCCTGGATGAGTTCGCGGATCGATTCGGCACTTTCTGTGCTCTCAACGGTGACCTTGCCGGCCGCTCGATCCACTTCTACTCGTGCATCCTGATCCAGAGCTTGAATGGCCTTCGTGATTTTGCTCACGCAACTGCCACAGCCCATCCCCGCAACACTCAGACTAAACATGTCTTTCACCTCATTTCGTCCGCGGCTCAAGTTGCCGCACGGACAGCATCGACCTTGACACGATGGCAAGGTCAAGTGTGCAAACGCCACAATAAGGCCCTGCCGTTGGCCAGTGGTATGGGAGCCTAGCCGATGTCCGTTGATTTCAATCTCAGAGCATTGAAGACCACCGACGCAGAGCTGACGCTCATCGCCAGCGCAGCAATCAAGGGCGACAGAAGATGCCCCGTGAGCGGGTACAGTAGCCCCGCTGCTAGCGGGATTCCCATCGCGTTGTAGAGGAACGCAAAGGCGAGGTTCTGCCTCATGTTCTTCACGGTCGCCACTGACAGGGTGCGGGCTCGCAGGATGCCCATCAGATCTCCTTTGACCAGCGTCACTTGGGCACTGTTCATCGCCACATCGGTGCCCGTGCCCATGGCGATACCTACCTCAGACCTGGCCAGGGCGGGCGCATCGTTGATGCCGTCACCCGCCATGGCGACACGACGGCCATAGCCCTGCAAATCGGCGACGAGTTTCTCCTTATCCTGCGGTTTGACCTCACCATGCACTTCCTCGATTCCGAGCTGTTTCGCCACGGCCCTTGCTGTGGTGAGGCCATCACCAGTGGCCATGATGACCTTCACGTCTTCGCTTTGAAGCCTGGAGACAGCCTGTTGAGAAGTAGGCTTGATTGGATCGGAAACGGCCAGGAGTCCCGCCAGGCGGTCATCAGCGGCCAAATAAATAATGCTGATGCCCTCCAGACGCAGTTGTTCGGCGCGATTACGCAGCGGGGTAATGTCGACACCAGCCTCGTCCATCAGCGCGGTGTTGCCGAGCTGCAGTTGATGGCCATCGACTTGACCGCGCACACCAATACCCGAGCCAGACTCGAAAGTGTCCGGCTTGACCAGTGCAATGCCTTGACCACGCGCATGATCGACGATGGCATGAGCCAGCGGGTGCTCACTACCCTGGTCGAGACTGGCAGCCAGGCGCAGCACTTCGTTGGAGTCGTAACCGCCAGTCCCTTCCGCGCTATGGAATACCGGACGCCCTTCGGTCAGAGTTCCCGTCTTGTCAACGATGAGCGTGTCGATCTTGCATAGATTCTCGATGGCGCTGGCATCGCGGAACAACACACCGCTGCTTGCGGCCTTGCCGGTTGCGACCATGACGGACATCGGGGTTGCCAGACCCAGGGCGCAGGGACAGGCAATGATCAGCACCGCCACCGCATTGATCAGGCCAAATACCCAGCCTGGTTCCGGCCCAAATAGCCCCCACCCGAAGAACGTAAGGACCGCGATCAGGATCACCCCGACCACGAAATACCCAGCCACCGCATCAGCCATACGCTGCATGGGGGCCTTGGAGCGCTGGGCCTTGGCCACCATCTGCACGATCTGCGACAGCATAGTTTCGGCACCGACTTTCTGCGCCTCCATCACTAGGCTGCCGTGGGTGTTCAGGGTGGCACCGATAAGGGCATCGCCTATCCGCTTGGTAACCGGTACTGGCTCGCCGGTGAGCATCGACTCGTCGACTGCGCTCTCACCCTCCAGCACAGTACCATCTACAGGAACCTTCTCGCCTGGCCGGACACGCAGATGATCGCCCTGATGGACATGAGTCAGAGGAATGTCCTCTTCTACTCCATCGGGCCTGATGCGGCGCGCTGTCTTTGGCGCCAGTCCCAGCAGCGATTTGATTGCTGCGGACGTCTGCGAGCGAGCCTTTAGTTCGAGCATTTGGCCCAACAGCGTGAGTGAGATAATCACCGCGGCTGCTTCAAAATAGACGCCGATACGTCCGTCCTGAACAAAGGCCGCCGGAAACCACTGCGGAACCAAGGTAGCGGCCAAACTGTAGAAGTAGGCAGCAGCCGTTCCCAAACCGATCAGCGTCCACATGTTGGGACTGCGGTGCCGGATGGAGTCAATGCCGCGGACGAAGAACACCCAGCCACCCCATAGCGTCACGGGCGTCGCCAGAGCCAGCTCAACCCAGTTCTGGGTCGTGCCATGAAACAGTTGCAAGGAATGACCAGCCATCGCCAGCACGGTCACGATGACGGTCAGTGGTAGGCTCCACCAGAACCGCCGTGAGAAGTCCTTCAGCTCCGGGTTTTCCTCCTCTTCCAGTTCCGGGATGACAGGCTCCAGCGTCATGCCGCAGATCGGGCAGTTGCCAGGGGACGGTTGGCGAATCTCAGGATGCATCGGGCAGGTGTATGCGGCTCCTTCTGGTGCCGATATCGGGGGCTGACTCGTATGCTGATGTGCTTCATGAGACGAGTTGCCCATGTACAAGTGGGGATCAACTTGAAACTTCTCCAGGCATTTGGCACTGCAGAATCGGTAGGTCTTCCCTTCAACGCTCTCGCGATATGGGCTATCAGATTTCACCTCCATGCCACACACAGGATCGCGTTGACTTTCCGGTTGACCGTGCGAGTTGTGCCCATGTCCGTGATCGTGGCAGGAGGAATTTCGCATGTGATTTATTTCCTATCTTCGTCCTTAGAAACCGTGGCACCGCTAGCGTGGGAGTGCCCGCCATGATTGTGGCCAAACAGGTGCATAAGCGGGCATAGCAGCAGGATGAGGTATGGCAGGGCCTGCGAGATGTGACCGTAATGCTCGCGTGCCACATAGAAGATGCCGATTACGGCCAGCATGATCAGCGCAATGCCAATCTTGCTCTTCCAAAAAGGCGGTTCAGTGGTACTGGTGTGATGGGTATGGTCCATGACAATAGCCTCGTTTCAATGGCAGCTGGATCAGCATAGGTGTCCCAGACTGGGCGGAGTTGACGAGTATCAATAGACGTCAGCGTACGATCACCTTACCGACCATTCCCGACTGATAATGTCCTGGAATATTGCAAGCGAACTCCAGTTCGGTGGCGGCGGAGAAGGTCCAGATCAACTCTTCGCGTGCTCCAGGTCCGACAAGAACACTGTTGGGGTCATCGTGTTCCATACCAACCATCTTCATGCCGCCCATGGCATGGCCCATATTGCTCATGTCATGCGCACCCGTTGGGGACAGCGTGCCGTTCTGAAACATCGCAGCCATCTCTTTCTGATGTGCGGCATGGGATGCCGCTTTGCCAAGATTGAATTCGTGTAGCAGTGCACCGTCATTTTTCAGTACGAAGCGAACCGTCTCGCCTGCTTTGATCTCCATAGCTTTAGGTTCGAAGAAGATGTCCCCCATCCGTACTTCGATGGTGCGATCTACAGCCTGACTGTCTCCCGGTTGCCCGATGCTGTCTTTATTGTGGCCCGGGCTGGCCTGCGCATTGGCAGCACTGAGCAGCAAACCAAAGGCGGTGATAATGAAAGCGGGTCTGAGTTTCATGGTGTGCCTCTGGGGTATTGAGGAGGGATGAGTCCCGATTCTAATGAAGTGCAGTTGGCGGTACGCTGACGTGAAAATTACATCGCAGTAAGGTTCGTCCAATCGGTGCTACCCAGCTCGCGGCCGACGAGTAGCACCGGTGCTGGGCTAACGCAGAGCAAACTCACCGATCATTCCCGCCTGGTAATGCCCGGGCAATGTACAGGCGAAGCTCAAACTACCCGCCTGAGGGAAGGTCCACACGAACTCTTTGGTTGTGCCGGGCTCGACGAGAACAGCATTCGGATCGTCATGCTTGGCTTTGATGACTTCCGGATAGCCTGGAGGGTTGGAGTCTCCCGTGCCATAACGCTCATGCCAGACAATGCGTTCGGCCATGCCGGTCGGTGTCAATGTGCCGTCCTTGAACAAGGACGCCATCTTGCGCTGGTGCTCCAGCTGGGAAGCTGCTTGCCCGATGTTGAACTCGTGCATCAACGCGCCCTCGTTCTTCAAAACGAAGCGCACGGTTTCACCCGGTTTCACATCGATCGCTTTCTGGCTGTAGCTGATGTCGTCCATCTTCACGAAGATGGTACGAGTTGCTGGCGTCGCCTGGGTCTGCTGCCCAATGCCATTGCTACTGCCGCCGGTCTCGGCAAATGCCGGAAAAGTGGTGCTGATAAACAAAGTGCTGATCAGCAGCTTAAGGGGTATGCGGTTCATGGTGAGACCTCGTGATGGACGCTGGAAATCTCATGTTATTCCCCACTTGCTGCCAGGCCGCTGACCCCAAAACTACAATTGCGTCAGCTGGGAAAAAGCACGGCGCCTTAGAGGCGCCGCTAGGCCAAAGGAGCAATCACGAAAGGCCTGGAAGATGGGGGAAATCTTTACTGATGGCATTCCTTGTCGGCCATCATCAGCTTGTGCTCTCGAATCATTTGACCCAGCACGTCGTCTACGAGCTTGTCATGCTTTTCCATCCAGGCCAGATGCTCTTCGGTGGACATACCCGGAGCAGGATGTTCGTCGTGTAGCTGACCCATAATGTTTTCGAGCATTTTCATGTGCTCCTGCATGTGCACATGTCGCTCGCTGGCTGGGGCCTTCTCCGCCTGGATCAGCACAGCTTCTGCTTTGTCGCGCATCTGCTGGATGCGTTCGAATACTCGATCGCTGCCCCCTTCGGCCCAAGCCATAGAAGACAGCAGTAGCGAACCAACCAGAAATAAAGGTTTCAGCGATTTCATGGGGCAGTCTCCATCAGTGCAAACTATGGCCGGCACCTCTGTTTTTGGTCTGTCGAGGGCCGAGAGCACAACCCAGTGCTCATGCTTGCACCCTAGACAAGCCACCCTGTCAGTCACCTGAAGCCAGAATTACATTTTCGTAAGCTTCTGGTTGGGGGCGCGGTTTGCCTGCAAACTCAGGCCACCCGATTTTTGGAGTCTGCTCGCATGAAATTACTGGTAGCTGAAGATGAACCCAAAACCGGTGCATACCTGCAGCAAGGCCTCAGTGAAGCAGGCTTCAATGTCGACCGGGTTATGACCGGTACAGATGCTCTACAGCACGCGCTCAGTGAATCCTATGACCTCCTGATCCTGGATGTGATGATGCCTGGGCTGGACGGGTGGGAAGTGCTGCGCATGGTGCGCGCCGCCGGAAAAGACGTCCCAGTGCTTTTCCTGACCGCACGCGATGGTGTGGAGGATCGCGTTAAAGGGTTGGAACTGGGCGCGGATGACTACCTGATCAAGCCATTTGCTTTCTCAGAGCTTCTGGCCAGGGTCAGAACGCTGCTGCGCCGAGGCAATGGCTCACCCACGCAAACCACCATGAAAATTGCCGATCTGGAAGTCGATCTGATGAAACGGCGCGCTGTCCGGGGTGGGAAAAGAATTGACCTGACGGCGAAGGAGTTTTCACTGCTGGAACTGCTACTGCGCCGGCGCGGCGAAGTGCTCCCGAAATCGCTGATTGCTTCGCAGGTTTGGGACATGAACTTCGACAGCGACACCAACGTCATTGAGGTCGCTGTACGTCGGCTGCGCGCCAAGATCGATGACGATTTCGATCTCAAGCTGATCCATACCGCCCGCGGCATGGGGTACATGATGGATGCGCCGGAGTGAATATGAAGCACCTCTCGCTGACCGCTCGGATGAGCTTGATGTTCATGTCCGCGGTGATTGCCGTCCTGACAGTAGCGGGGCTGAGCTTCAACATGCTCAGCCAGCACCACTTTAAGATGCTGGACCGGCAGGCCCTGGTGGAAAAACTCGAATCAGCCAAACACATTCTCAACAACGCTCGCAGCGGAGCTAACCTCTCCGAGGAGTTACCGCAGTTGCGAGCCTTACTGGGGGCGCATCAGGATCTGGCCGCAACCATCCTGGCCAGCGACGGCGCAGTGCTCTTTTCCGACCCCAGAGCAGTCGAAGTGCCGGGACGCTTCAGGCGTGCCGATGAGCAGAGCATGTGGGAGTGGCAGAAAGACGAGCACATGTACCGGGGCATGACGGCTCAAATCTCTGTGACTGACCAACCCGAACCGCTTACAGCTCTGCTGATTCTCGATGTCACCAATCACACGCACTTTTTCGACACGCTGCAGCGATGGTTCTGGATTGGATTGGTCATCAGTGCCTTGGTCAGTGCGGCGCTTGGCTGGGTGGTTGCTCGCAGTGGTCTTAGGCCCCTGCGGCAAGTCACTGATGTAGCCTCCGGGATGTCCGCTCGCTCGTTACAGGAACGAATCCCTCTAGAACCAGTGCCGCGGGAACTTCAGCAACTGGTTCTATCCTTCAATGCGATGTTGGCTCGGCTAGAGGATGCCTTCGTTAGGCTCTCCAATTTTTCGGCCGACATTGCCCACGAGCTACGCACGCCCGTTAGCAACCTGATGACCCACACCGAGGTCGTGCTGAGCAAGAAACGCGATATCAATGCCTATGAAGAGAATCTGTACTCGAACCTGGAGGACCTGAAGCGCATGTCTCGCATGATCGATGACATGCTGTTCTTGGCCAAGGCTGATAATGGCCTGATCATCCCAGAGCAGGCCAGGATCGAACTGGCCGACGTAGTCTTCAAACTGTTCGACTACTACCACCTCCTGGCAGAAGAGCGCGACATTGAACTATCGCTCACAGGGAAAGGCCAAGTGCTAGGAGATCGGCTGATGCTTGATCGAGCGCTGTCCAACTTGCTGTCCAATGCGCTGCGTTACACGCCGGCGGGAAAGACAATTTCGGTTCTGATCCGCCAGACAGCGGACTCAACTATCTTCAGCATCGAGAACCCAGGTAACACAATCAGCTCGGAGCATCTAGAGAAGCTCTTCGACCGCTTTTACCGGGTCGACCCTGCTCGACGCGAAGGTAGCCCAAGCAACGCCGGGCTCGGACTTGCCATCACCCGATCCATAAGCGAGGCTCACAAAGGCCGCATTTGGTGCACTTCAGCGGCTGGCCTCACGGGCTTTCACATCGAATTCCCCCATCCCAGTTGATGTCGGTCTGCCGGTAAGTAGTCTACAGCCGACGGCGAGCCCAACTTGACAGAGCGAGCTCAGGTGCAATTCGACCGAGCGCAGATGGCTTTCGCCATCCAGGCAGGCAATGAGCGGTGAGCTGACACTAGAGCCCACCATTCGCTCTCGGGTAGTAGTTTATGAAGCTTTGAAACGGCATCACCTACGCTTGCCTTGCCTCCTACGCCTACACCGACGCCGAGGTGACCAAGGCCAACCCGGTTGGCACCGGCGCCAACGCATATAGCCTCGAAGGCAACGTGCCGATTTCGGTAGCCAAGGACACTGCCTCGCTGTGGCTTGACTACACCGTGCAGGGTGGTCCGCTGGAAGGCTTGGGCATGGGCATCGGCCAGCGTTATGTCGGCTCCTCATACAACGCCAAGAACACAGTGAAGGTTCCCCACTACACCCTCACCGATGCCAGCGTGCGGTACGACCTGGGCCACCTGACGCCCGACCTTAAAGGCGTTTCGGTGGATCTGAGTGCGAGCAACCTGTTCGACAAGCGCTACTTCACCCCAGGCTTCTACGAGAGCAGCGTGTTCTATGGCACGCGGCGTACAGTGGTGGGAAGTTTGACGTACCGGTGGTAATAGTCTGCATCTAGGTCAAAAGCTGCATTCAATCAAGGGCAGCTTTTGGCCGGTTTCTGCCTGATGTGGCTGGCCGGTCGCTGCCTTTCGATTCGCCCATTTCTTCGATATGCACTAGTGTTGAGGTCTGCCAGGATGGCTGCCACCAGAAAGGACTCTATATGCGCTATCTCAAACTGCTCCTCATCGCGCTAGCTTCGGCTCTATGCGCGACTTACCTCGTGCTTTGGCTGACGAAGCCTGCCCCCCTCGAAAACACCACGATTCCGCCGCTGATCTTCAAGGAAGAGCGGAACGCGCTCGTAATTTGGGGCGGCTGGAAGACCGTCGAGGGCTATCAGGCGCCCGGAACGAATGCTGTTGAGATTCGCTGCAATCGCACCTTCAACACGTGCAACGAAGCGGTCGCCTCGATCCTGCATCACTTCGAGGGCGAAGACCTCGAAGCTCACTACCTGGTGTCGGGGAAGTCGATACTGGGCAAGCATGACGGAGAATGCGCCGCGCTTCGACTTGAGCGGTCAGGCAGTTGGAATAGTTACGGCGGTTCAGGCTCAGCATGCAAAGCGGCAAGCTAAGCGGCAGCGTGGACAAGTACGACGTAAACAGTCGCAGCCGAAAGAGCCTATACAGAGCTCTGCCGCGATAAGGCTGTGGAGCAGATCGTTGATTAAAAATCACTCGTGCTCAGTACCAAGTTGCCCAATCACTTGCAAGGTACTCGCGGCAGCTCTGAAGAGCTGCAAGTGGCCGGTATCATCTACCTGATGTGCTCGCTATCGGCCAGCCACACCAGGCAGAAACCGGCCAAAATCGGCCCTTGGTTGCGGGCGCGGTACGCGGCTCGACCCGAAGGATCCCTCAAGTAGCGATACAGTCGAATCGCACCTACCATTACGCACTAGAATCAGTAGGTTGGTTTCCGCTAGACAAGGAGGGTCGAAGTGCATCTTGTGCGTGTTCGCGTCCGGAACTTCAGAGGCATCGCCTACGGTGAGGTCCACCTCAATGGACACACTGCTTTTATCGGTGACAATAACGCCGGGAAGTCCACATTGCTGGAAGCGGTGGACCTGGTACTTGGCCCGGAACGCCTGAGTCGCCGTCCTGTAATTGATGAGCACGATTTCTATGCCGGTACGTACGTAGATCCGGCCAAGAACGAGGTCATCCCGATCCAGATCGAGGTTATTGTCGCTGGACTCTCTGATGAGCAGCTGCGGCATTTCCGCGACCATATCGAGTGGTGGGATTCACAGGCCAAGACATTGCTTGTGGGGGCCCCCCCAGAGGGAACAGACGCCCCCCATGTTGGTGCAGCAATACGCGTCTTCTTCAACGGCTGGTATGACGTAGAAGAGGACGACTTCGCTGGGGATACCTTTTACGCCACTCCCGAAATGCCGGATGGCTCCTACCTGCGGTTCTCTGCGCCCGACAAACGAAAGTGCGGTTTTCTTTATCTTCGCACCCTACGAACCGGCGCCCGCGCACTCAGCCTAGAGCGAGGCTCCTTGTTGGACGTGATCCTTCGGCTGAAGGAGACACGACTGACAATGTGGGAAGACTTGCTCGACCAACTGAGGGCATTGCCAGTTGGAGAGACAGAGGATATCGGCGAGTTACTTGTCGCAGTCCAGGATGCAGTACGGCACTACGTACCATCCGACTGGGCAGAGCAACCCCACATGCGGGTTTCGGACCTCACCCGCGACATGCTCCGTCGAACCCTGACTGTCTTCATGGGCACTGGAGCGAAAAGGCCGGACGGCTCCGTCTATTCCGCCCCATATCAGCACCAAGGCACTGGCACGATTAATACGCTGGTATTGGCTCTGCTGTCCATCATCGCCGAACTCAAGCAAAGCGTGATCTTCGCGATGGAAGAGCCAGAGATCGCGCTTCCGCCGCACACCCAGAAACGAATTATCAATTCGCTGCGCCAGAAGTCGGCACAGGCCATCTTCACCTCCCACTCACCCTACGTGCTGGAGGAGTTCGATCCTGCCCAGGTGGTGGTTCTCAAGCGCACGGCCGGTGTTATGACCGGAGTCCCTGCTACATATCCACCGGCAGTCAAGCCCAAGGCTTATCGCACAGAGTTTAAAGCTCGGTTCTGCGAAGCTCTACTTGCCCGCTACGTACTTGTGCTTGAGGGCCGTACGGAGTTCGACGCATTGCCTGCCGCCGCCCGCCGGCTCGCCGAGCTGGATCCCACGCGATTCAAATCTCTCGAAAACCTTGGAGTGGCTATCGTCGATGCTCGCGGCGAGACCAATGTCGCTCCTCTGGGTGCATTCTTCCGGTCTCTCGGCAAGATCGTGTTCGCGGTGTTCGACAAGCAATCACAGGAGGCGCTCGCAACCATCACTGCCTCGGTCGATCATGCCTATGAGTCCGCGACTAAGGGCTTCGAAAACCTTGTGTTGTATGGCGTGTCTGAGGTCGCACTCCGCAGCTATGCTGCTGTTGTAGTTGCTGGCGGCGATTGGCCGCAGCATCTCGCGGCATGGACGCCAACGCCCGCAACGCCGCTGGCCAATCTGCAGGCGGCTCTGTCGAGCTATTTCAGCTGGGCCAAGGGTGGTGGCGACGCCGGCGACTTGCTCGCCTCCTGCCCAACCGCCAATGACATGCCTGAATACGTGAGAACCACGCTGGCAGCCATCAAGAACGTCATTGAGCCACCTCCGCCGCCTCCACTACCTCCCCAGCTAGCCGGCGTGCCCCCTCTCCCAGAGGCTGCAGCCAAGTCGCCGCCATTGGCAGCCGCCTATGGGAAGTTCCAACCGTCCCCGCCCCAGCCTCTGGCATGACGGCAGTGTGGAGCGATCAGAAGCGCGACTTCCTGAAGTGCGCCAGCCACGCCCTGGCGCTAGGTGGTCCTGGTGCCGGCAAAACACACGTCGCGCTGGTCAAAGCTCGTGACGAAATTCGCTCAGGAATACTCAAACCAGGCCAGAAGATCCTCTTCTTGAGCTTCGCCAGGCCTACCGTAGCGCGCATCATCGAAAAGGCTTCTGAGCTGATCTCTCGCGAGGATCTGAAGCAACTAGAGGTCAGCACGTACCACGGTTTCGCATGGAGCATTCTCCGAAGCCATGCCTATCTGCTGAATGGCAGACCGAACCTGCAGCTTCTGCCACCGCCGGAAGCAGCAGCGCATTTGGCAGATATCGATAAGGCCCAGCACGAAAATGAGAAGCGACGCCTTTTTGAACAGGAGGGCCGCCTGCATTTCGACTTGTTCGCAAGCTTGGCCAGCGAACTGCTGAGCCGCAGTGATCGGTTAGGCGCCATCTTCTCCGACACCTATCCCATCATCATCCTCGACGAGTTTCAGGATACAAACAGTGATGAATGGGCGCTGATCCAGCAGCTTGGAAAGCGCAGTCGCCTCATTGCACTGGCCGACCCCGAACAGCGGATCTATGAGTTTCGAGGTGCTGATCCCAGGCGGGTGGGAGACTTTCTGGAGAGCTTCGGCGCCGCCCATTTCGACTTCGCGGGTGAAAACTATCGCAGCAGCGGTACCGACATCACGGCCTATGGGAATGACCTGCTCACTGGCGCAAACAAGGGCAAGGCCTACCAGCAGGTCAAAATCACGCGTTACGACTTCATGTATGGCAAGAGCCTGCACTTCACCGCCAAGGCCGCGGTATTCTCGGCGTTGGATCGCCTCAAAAAAGTACCTGACAAATCGATCGCGATCCTGGTGCCATCCAGGCGGCTGATGCTCGAGTTTTCTGACTACCTTTCTTCTGCAACTGATGGTCTGCCAGAGCTACATCACGACGTCGCAATGGATGCTGAACCGCCGGCTCTAGCCGCTGGCGTTATCGCCACGTTGCTGGAGGGAGGTACCGCTGGCGATGTGGCGAGCCGCATGCTCGGCGCACTTCACTCGCACATTCGCGGGCGGCGCGGGGGCAGGCCTACCCCACAGACCGAGCTTGACCTGGCGGGTGCTCTTAGCGGGTTCCTCTCCTCGGGAAAGATCCGCGGCTCCAAGCGCCTGTTGATTGTCAGCGAAGTTCAGCGCATCTCAGAATTGCGGCAGCAACTGCAATTAACGGGCGACCCTGCGGAAGACTGGTTACACCTGCGCGGCCTGTTGGCGTCGTCCACTGCGGAAGCCTTGAAGCAAGTAGCAACAGATGCTCGCTACCTACGACTGCTGCACCGAAGCTCAGTATTGCGAACCAATTTGGGCGCGTTGTGGCGTGCCCAGGGAGAGTACATGGGTGCTGAAGAGGCAGTCCGGAGTGCCTTGATGCAGGAGCATTTCGCTGCAGCTCAAAAGGACTGGCGTGGCATCCACCTAATGACGATACATAAGTCCAAAGGGAAGGAGTTCGACGAGGTCATCATCTACGACGGCCTTTACCAGCGCATTGCCAAAGCCCCGCAGGATCCAAGAATCTGCGCCCAGGATCTTTTAGTACTGCGGGTGGGTGTGACTCGGGCGATACGTCGGACCACCATTGTGACTCCGAAGCGCGATCCCTGCCCTTTCCTGTGAATCAAGACCTCCCCTGCTTACACCACACCGCTTCGCTCGGCATCGGTCAACTCGAATCTAATCAGTAATCAGCGGCAATGCATTTGGGTGATGAGTGCGAGCAGCTATGTAGCGCACAAGTTGGGGACACAGCCTATTGCAAAGCACATAGTTTGGTTGGTGCCAGGCTGACCTTGGCGGTCAGCTAGGCACCTTAACTTACGCCACTGTTCGAATCGGCAGACTACGCACACGTTTGCCGGTAGCAGCAAAGATCGCATTGCACAGTGCAGGCGCAACCGGTGGTACCGGCGGTTCACCGACACCACCGGGAGGCAGATTGTGGTCGTCATTAACCAGATGGGTACGGATAACCCGCGGCGACGCGTTATGGCGCAATACTTCATAGTCATGGAAGTTGCTCTGAACCACTCGGCCCTTGGCGAACGTAATCTCGCTGCTCAGTGCCAGGCTCAGGCCCATGATTGCGCCCCCTTCGAGTTGTGCGCGGATACGCTCTGGATTGATCTGCGGACCGCAGTCAATCGCCATGTCCACACTCAGCACGCGCACTGCACCCTTGTCGTCCACTGCCACCTCGACCACAGCGGCCGTGTAGCTGAGGAAGCTATAGCAGAATGCCAGCCCGAGACCATGTCCCGCTGACAGTTCGCGCCCCCACCCTGCTCCCTCGCACGCAGCGTTGATCACGCCACGCAGGCGACCGGTATCGTAAGGGTAACGCTCGGGCGACTCGCTGTAGTTCCAGGTATCGGCCATCGTGCCCGGATCGATCTGGCGCGCTGGGCCGATCAGGTCGAGAGCGAACTGTCGATGATCCTTGTCTGCGCGATGAGCCAGTTCGGCGATGAAGCACTGCGCCGCAAAGGCATGCGGGATGTTGGCCACCGAGCGGAACCAGCCGATGCGGGCATGTGCGGGCACCTCGGCGGTTTCCACTCGTACGTTCGGAATGCGGTAAGGCATGTTGATCGCCGACATCGCCGACTCGAAGATCTGCTCGCCCATGGCGCCTTCGGTGAAAAGCGAGGCGATGGTGGGCGCCGCGCTGCGGTGCAGCCACGAGCGGACCTGGCCCTGGCTGTCGACGACCGCCTCTAGCCGTTCAACCGAAACGGTGTGAAGGTAGTCGTGCTGGATGTCGTCTTCGCGGGTCCATACCAATTTGACCGGCGTCCCTTCAGGCATAGCCTGGGCGACGATGGCAGCTTCATCTACGAAGTCGGGCTTGGACTTGCGACCGAAACCGCCGCCTAGAAGCAGCACATTGACCTTGACGTTCTCGGGCTTTAGCTTCAACCGCGCCGCCACAGCATCACGTGCCGCGACGGGGTTCTGGATAGAGGTCCAGACCTCTGCCTTGCCACCCTGGATCTGTACGGTGGCCACCGGAGGCTCCATTGAGGCATGAGCCAGATGCGGCACGTGGTACTCCGCGACCAGGCGTTCGGCCTCAGGCGCCCTGCTCCAGGCCTGCGCAACGTCACCCTGGTCGCGCACTACCTTGCCGGACTTGCGCGCTGCACTCTCCAGCGTTCGGCGGTACTCAACGGAGTCATAGTTGGCGTTGGCGCCGTCGTCCCACTCGATTTTCAGAGCAGCGCGTCCCTGGCGTGCGGCCCAGGTGTTGCGCGCGACGACCGCTACACCGCCTAGAGGCTGGAACCCCGGTGCGCCGCTCATATCAGGCACTTCCACCACTTTGATGACGCCTGGCACAGCCATCGCTTGACTGGGGTCGTATCGGCGCAACTTTCCGCCAACCACGGGCGGACGAGCCACTACGGCATAGACCATGCCTGGTAGACGCATATCCATACCGTAAGTGGCCTGGCCCTTACCAATCGCCTCTAAGTCGACCAGGCGTACGCGATCCTTGCCGATGTAGCGAAAATCTTCCCGAGCCTTGAGCTTGAGTGCGTCGGCATTGGGTACCGGTTGCTTGGCCGCATCCACCGCCAGCTCGCCGTAACCCAGGCGCCGCCCGGTACGCTCGTGTACGACCTCGTGCTGAATAGCTTTGACCTCAGACACAGGCACAGACCAGCGCGCTGCGGCGGCCGCTTCGAGCATCTGACGCGCTGCGGCACCGACACGCCTCATGGGCATCAGGAAATGGCGCACGCTACGCGAGCCATCCACGTTCTGGTTGCCGTAGCGCGTTTCGTCAGCCTCAGCCTGTACGATCTTGACCTGCTCCCAACGCGCTTCCATCTCGTCCGCCACCACCATCGGTAGACTGGTGCGCACGCCTGTACCCATTTCTGCACGGTGCGCGACGATGGTGACCGTGCCATCTTCAACAATGGAAACGAAGATCAGCGGATCGTCCACCGTACCGCCAGGCATACTATCGGCACCGTATTTCTTGGCGCCGTCATCGGCCCAGGCGGCGGTGACCAGTCCCTTGGCCGTCACGGCCAGCGTTAGCGCAGCCAGGCTGCCTTGCAGAAAGACACGTCGGGAGAGTCCAGATTTGATGCTCATACCAAGCCTCCCTGCGCAAGTTGGTTGGCAGCCTGCTGGATTGCTGCGCGGATGCGCGGGTAGGTGCCACAGCGGCAAATGTTACCGCTCATGGCCTGATCGATCTGCTGCTCGCTGGGCTTCGGCGTGCTCTTGAGCAAACTCACCGCCGTCATGATCTGCCCTGCCTGGCAGTAACCGCACTGGGCGACGTTGTTCTCGATCCAGGCCTGTTGCACGACTTGCCCGACGCGATCCGCCTCCATTCCCTCGATGGTCGAGATTGCCCGCCCGGCTACCGCCGAGACTGGAGTGACGCACGAGCGAATGGCCGCACCGTCCATATGCACGGTGCAGGCACCGCACATGGCCATGCCGCAGCCAAACTTGGTTCCGGTCATGCCAAGTTCATCGCGTAGCGCCCATAGCAACGGTATGTCGTCGGGGCCTTCAACGTCCTTGGTTTGGCCGTTGATTTGAAGTCTTGTCATGGGCGAACTCCTGTCAGGGGCAACCGCGGGGGCGATGCGCTGCAAGCGCTGGGATGGCTACCGGAATGAGTCTAGAAACTCTACAGAAAAAGATCGCCCCCAATTCATTAGCTGAGCTAATAGAGGCATTCACTGCTCGCGATCATTACGGACCTGTCCGACGTGCCACTCCGAACCGGAGACATCATTGGTCTTCTTTCGGAACAGCCAGTGGAGCTCTGTAAAGCGCTTGGTGCTGACGGTCAAAAAAATTACGAAATTCGTGTAAAGGGTTAGGGCCGAGCCAGAGTTATATCAGTAGATCAAGTGAGGCGAGTCGACGCCAGCCATTGAAAATGGTTGACCAAGTGGTCGAGATTGTCTGTATCCACCCTCTGGCACCTCTACTGACCCTAGCTTGATTCGCAAGTATTACCATAGGGCAGAAAATAGACGATCACTATCCGTCCTCGACCGCAGGAAGCTGCGATAGAGTTCATACGCTAGACGTGGAAACAGCAATGCCGAGTGATAAATCTCAATCGACATCTATCCGAATTGCTCAGCGGGTCAAGCGCCTACCGAAAGGACAGCCCTTCTCGATCAGGCGCTTTGCGGAAATTGGAACACGCAGCGCCGTTTACAAGGCAGTAGCACTGCTGATCAACAGAGGCGAACTAGAGAGGCTACATCGAGGTATCTACATGCGCCCCAAACCTAGTCGGTATGGGACGCGGTACCGGCCTAGTGCTTGGGAGGTCGTGAGCTTGATTGCCAGGCAGAACCGTCAAACCCTCCAAATTCATGGCGCCAATGCTGTACGAATGTTTGGTCTCAGTACCCAGATGCCATTGGTCCCGATTTACTACACCAGCGGGCCAAGTCGATCATTCCATTTCGGGAAAGGTGAGGTCCGCCTGATACATGCCCCTCCTTTGGTTATGCAGCATGCCGGAACCGAAGTTGGGACAGCAATCAGTGCCATCTTTTATCTAGGCAAAGAGGGTGCAACCGCAGGATGCATTACAGCCATCCACAACGCGCTTAAACCTGCAGACCAAATCACCCTGATGACCTGCAAAATGCCTCGGTGGATGCGCGGAGCATTGGAGCTTAATTTGGCCGCCGGGGCTAGCACCCCAGGAGTACCGTGCTGCGGACAAAATCTTCCACCCGAGCACTCTGGCAGTAGACCTCACAAGTAATGTCCGAAAGGCCCCGTCAGGTTCAGGGATTGGGCTCCATTTCTAATCCGATCGCATGACTGAGGTCATGGCCGCACTACGAATAATCCTCATTCTCAAAAAGCTTGAGCTCCGCCTCAATCCGCAGAACGAGGTCACGTCGAGCCACCCCGTTTTCTTTGATGAGATAGGCGGCTGCCAGAATGGTAGCTGGGTGGAGATCCAGCACGCTGGCGAGTTGCTCGACCTTCTCGATGGTCGGCCCCTTAATACCGCGCTCCAGGCTGCTCAGGTAGGTTCGGCTACTGATGTTGGAAAAGTCTTCCTGGGTAAGGCCCTGCTGCTTGCGCAACCTTTTAAGCGCCAGCCCGAATGCTGTGCTCAGCTCCATTTTACCGATCCTGAAAAAGAATCGATGAAGCCTTCGCGAACACTATAGGGCTACAATCTATAGGGTTCATTTTCAGGTGCAGGGCTATGTTCACGACTTACCGGAGTGCGGAGATCCACTTGGATACCGCAAAGGGTGCCACCACCCAGCTGTGGAGCTATGTTGAGCAGGAGATCAGCTGGCCTTGGTTCTACCTGCAAATCGCTCGACGCCACGGCCGTCAGGCCTATCGAAGCATGCTGATGCTTCATCACGCCCATGACCTAAAAAAGATCATTGATGATCAGTCAAATCTGGCCTGGGCGGAGGAAGTGCAGCTGGTCACACCGGCACACGTCAATGGCCACTCAACGTGGCTGATGGAACCACTGAAAGAAATTTGCATCGTTCGAGATGGACCCACCGGAGATCCGGGCTACCTCTATAAAGTCGCCAATGGCGTCAGCTACTCAATGCATCACCGGAGAAACCTGGAGGCACTGATCGTTACCGACGTTATTTTTTCGGCCGAAATGCATCTGCGGCGGAGTGACATCAATTCTTAGAGGGTATCTCGTAACGACAGAAGTAGTCCGTCATTGTAGGGCGTCAGCTCTACCATCAGAGGTTTCGAAAGATGGTTGCAACTCGGGTAGTGATTCAAGGCTGGGACGGCGATGGCACCATCCGGATTCCCGATGAAATTCTCCAAGCAATGGGAGTTGAGGTCGGGGACAGCCTCTATCTCATCGAAGAGTATGTCGGCACTACTCGCTGCATTGTGCTGAGCAAGACTCCCAGTGTTCCAGACCGAATTGACGAATTAGTTGAGCACATGGACTCCGCGACAAAGTGAAACGCATAGCCACTAGGCGAATAAGCGTCCTAGAGGAACCAGAACTAACCCCCAGAGCCGAGAGTCTCCGCTTGAGCAGCTGTCGAGATCAGGTAAATCTGCGCAAACACAGATAAAAATGAAACGGCAGGAAAATCAGATTGTTACTGAGAAAATTGCTGTCAGTTTGGCATCCTTGACGCATTAATTAAAAATGCGCATCCGCTCTCATGGCACCCACACTGGCAGCTTGGAGTTTCCTGGATTATCGATGATGATCGCCAGGCTTTGTCTTGCCCTTGTTGTAGCTACATAGAACGCCGCTGCGGCCGTAGCCTCCAAGCACTCCTGCTTCTGTATAAATGTCCTGATCGGCGCCGTTGGCACGATCAACACACGCTCGAATGTGGCTCCCTTCGAAACCTTAAAATTCATGAAGTCTAAAGTGAAATCCTTGCCCGAAGATGCGGTGTTACGCAGGCACTGGGGCTGGTAGCTCTCGACGTACTGGCTGACATGCTTCGAATGCACTAGGAACACACCATCGTGCTCAGACTCTACGTGGTTCTCTGAGGTGGTCTCTGGGAAACCCCACGATTTATCAAAAATAGTGTCCGAGAACGCCGCAATCTCGGCTCGGCAACGGTAGGTTGTAGTCGCGTAGATAATCCTTAGCAGACCATCTGCTTCGCGCTCTAGAAACCACTCAAGTGCACCTGCGTAACCGTACTGCTTGTTTTTCTGCCCCCTCGGGTTAGTTGAGAGCACCGCCTGGCGCACATCGCCGACCATGCGAATGTCGATTCGTGAATGCAGTAGCCCATGCACAATCTCCCAGTCATAGCCACTGAGATCCTGGACCTCGTCGATCAGAATCTCGTCGTAAAGGCATTCCAGTCTGCGAAGTAATGCCGGCGTCGCTGCCATCAGTTCACTCGCGAGACGGCCGAGCTCGCAGGCATACAGATGATTGCTGCTGTCCATAAACCTGTGCCTGCCTTTCGCAAACTGTCCGGGGCGTCCTTCGAAACTGAACCCCCCTACCCGCTCACCTGGGAATTTGAATGGCAGGAACGGCTTTGCGAAATGGCGTAGCAAGAAGGTGTACCAGCCCATAACCTCCACGCTATGGCGGTCACCGACCTGAGAGCTGAGCCGTTGAATCAGTTCTTGCTGATTGGTTTGAGTGAACGTAACGAGAAGTAGGCGCCGATCATTGGGCAATGCTTTGCAATGATCTACCAGCCCTTGAGTTTTTCTACCGCCAGCAACTGCAAGAGTTAGATGGTTAGACATGGTGGATGAACTCGGCTGCCGCCTTCATATAATCAGGCGGGCTAAGATGTTCGACTGATTCCGCCAGTCGAATGGCCCCTTCCGTTTTCTCACGAGCCATCCACGTTTCCAGGTTTGCTGCAGCGGTGATGCCGAGCATCTTGCGCAAGTGAGGCTCGCCATTTGCGGTTATGAGTTGCGGCTCAAGCGTGCGGCCATTAGCGACGGCACCGATGAAAAGCGCTCGCCGTTTATGGTCTAGCCACTTTTCAACCGGTTTAGATAGCTCCTCAGGATCAACGCCGTCGTTATCGCGCATTACAGCTACAGGTTTATCGATCGCAGCACAAAGCTCAAGGCATCGAGCCAGCGCCAACCCTCGCATGCTGATGACATCGATACCATGGCCCATTGGGCGTTGACTGAAACAATCCTTGTAGACGCGTTCGAAGATAATTTCGTCCGAAGGACCTTCAACCAGCACGACTTTCTTAGCGAGCACCAGGCGCAAAGTGTCGTAGCCAGGCAGTCTCTGGAAATAGCTGACTGTGGTTGGATCAAGCTCTGTGATTTTGGCAGCGCTATTGCGATGCAGTAAGAGCAACGCATTCAGGCCCAGGCGGTTGAGCACGTAGGTGCTGTGAGTTGAAATGAAGAGTTGTTGCTCTTCCGTCTTCAGGGCCTCGATACGATCGAGCAAAGTCGTCAGACTAGTGTGCGATAGATGGTTCTCCGGCTCCTCGATCATCACGATCTTCGCCTTCGAGGAGTGACGCTTCATCGCGAGTGAAATCTTGATAGCTGCCTGTTGGCCTTGGCCTGCCATTGCAAATGGGAGGCCGTCAACATGTGGAGTGACCACACTTTCCCATGACGTACGGGATGTCTGATCCATCGCCAGGGCCATTGGCTCTTGCTGCAACGCAGCATCAATACCGGAGAGTCGCTTATTCACCGGTGCTAACGCACCATCCGTCATAGATGCTTTGATGCTGCGGTAGTCCAGAGATATCTGTGCCTTCTCGGATGACTCCAAGTGGTCACTTAGTATCTGGCGAAGGTGATAGTCAACACCGGCGGCTGATTTAACCGTCCTAGAGTCTATAGTAGCCACAGAGAGAGCCCGGGGCCGCCGTGTGAGCTCATTATCTGCGAAAGATCGCCATTCGTAGGTGTAATACTCGATGGGGAGCAATGCAGATGGATGTTTGAGCCACTCATCTAGCTCGTCTTGGTACTCCTCGCTGGGGAAGATGGAGAGGAATAGACCGGGACAGGCATTGGTTGGGACGTCGGCATTCACGGCGCCTAGAAGCCCCTGCAGTTCATCTGTGTCCTGTAGGTAGAGCTCAATGAGGATTTCCGGTAGGGCTGGCTTCTTCCCTGCTTGCCTGAGGGAAAGAAACTCGTCCACCATCTCAGTGTTAAACCAATGCGGGTTTAGCTCCTCTAGAATGCCACGCCCTCCAATCCGGCCGTTGAGCGCCAGTGAAATTGCCTCCATTAGAGTAGATTTGCCGGCGTCGTTGTCTCCTATAAGGATATTTAAGCCGGGATTCGGCCTCAGAAGAAAATCCTTGTAAATTCGATAACCACGGATTCGAATTTTGGTGATCAAGGCCGATATTCCCAGGAGAGTTATTGAGACCACATAGCAATTTTATGGCCAAGTGTGATGATATAGGCGAAGCGGTACTTTATTTCGATGACATCGTGCGTCCGCTTACTGACCCGACGTAGACCTAGTACTCGCTCACACAACTGATGGTGGTGTAGACGAAAGCTCGTCGCCTCCCCCTTCAGCCGCTGCTCGCTCATCAACCATCTCATCAAGCACCCTGAATACTCCTGCAAGATCTTCATGGTAATAAGCTATGTAGTTAGACGTAACTACTTGCCGCTCCTCATGACCTAGGACGCGTTGTCGAATTAACTCTCGGTGCTGCTGCCAGTATCGCTCCATGTGTTCCGGATCGAGACCTCCCGGAAGTTCCGACCTAGAGGCAAAGTAGCCATCTCCATCTCCATCTACAGCCGAAAAAAATGAATTGCTCAAGTGCGCCAAACAGTGGTCAATGAACAAGAAGATGTTGTCTTCATCAATGGCGGGGTTGAAGCAAACATCAAATACGTATGAATTCATCAACCTTGATATACCTCCACCATCGTTGGCACCGCACTCGTCGTAGTAACCACAGCCCACGCCGGATCCACCAGGAGCCTGCGGGTTACTCAGTTGGTAAATCACAAAGGACTTAATGGCCGAACGTGCGGCGGAAATCCGTATACCAATCGAGGTTCCAGCCCACTCAGATTGTTGGTTCTCTGACTCCGACTGAGCAGAGTACGACGCAGCTTGGCCAAGAAGCTCTTCATCTCGGACGCAGTTGACCGCTGAGAAAAAATTCCTCTGGGGGGCAATGTAATCTCGCTTGAACAGTGCGAAAACCTCTTGAGACAATTTTCTCATGCCCATTAGAGCGAGGTTGGTGACGTAACCGGTTGTTGCAGCACTCATATCCTGATTCACAATGAGGGCTGAATGCAGGTTGTGCAACTGACCCTGGCGATCTGCTGAACATTGGAGCCGAAACAGCATTAGGTCGTACCAGCCAAGAGCGCCACGATCAATGCTAGCAATGCGCTGAAGTAGACCGCGATTGAGATGGGGTCCTTCGCCGAATATGCGCCATGCAATTTCTACGATGTTTTCCGGGGTATTCGAGCGCCGGCGACCTGCTGTACGGCCCCAACCGGCGCGATCCAGAAGGCGCAGTAGGGAGTACACAGACCTCTGCCGCAAGCTGCGATCCATAACCTCGACTGCCCCGTAAAGCGGCAGACAGTCGACAAGCGTGTTTATAGAATCGTCGGCGGTAGCCTGAGTGAAGTCATAGGACTGGTTGACGAGTACCCTCCAGAATTGGTCATGTGAGTGCTCTCCTAACTCAAGCTGAAATTCAGGTGAGGCTAAAATGGAAGCAATGGACGCCCCGTTTCGAACAGCCTCAACAGCCTTTTGGTACAGCACAAAAGTCTCCTGCGGCTCCGGTGTAACGAAGCGCACAATTAGCTTTAGATATCCCTCTAGATTTCTAAATGAGTCCTGATTGAAACAGGCGCGTGATGCTAGCAACGCCTCGTCCGCTTCGTTCAGCGCATTGAATTCGAGAACTGTTATATCGAAAAGCTGCGTCAAAAGGAATGCGGCTGGCTCTTGTTGAGCCCCCACTAGCTCAGAGAACTCAGCTGAATTCGTAAATTCACGTTGGCCGTAATTACGCTTTACGGAGAAGGTTCCGTGACGCCCCTCTGTCTCTTCTGCATAGATCTGCCTGAATAATCCTGGGTAATTCAGGTGCAAGAGCATGAGATTGATAAGATCCCGTTTATTAAAGTCCGTCCGATGCAAATCGCTTTTTTCAAGCTGCATGAGCAGCATTGCGTTTACGAGGCGCTTCACCTTGCGGAGATTGCCAACAAGAGGTAGGTACTTCGCCGCCAGGTTGCCGTCAAGTATATCTGCTAACTCGCTGAGTACAGAGCCGAGCTTCAGCATCGTGTCGGAAGGAATTGTGCCTAGTTGGGTATCTGCGTTTTGCCAGTCCCTTCGCAGGAAGTCGCGAACACTTGAGCTATCAACGAATAGACTTAGCTTGACAGTCACAAATTTTTCAAGAAACTCCCTAGCCCGAGAGCCTTCCTCTTGGTTTCCAGCAAGTACCTCTGTGTCATAGCAGAGGACATAGGTGGCCTGCGAAAGCTTGAAGGTTCGCCGTGTTGCAAACAGAACATTGTTCGTAGTTTTTGCATCTAAACGATCAAGGTCATCAATGACGATGATTACACGGCGCCCGATACGCCGAAGGACTTCGTCTATATCATCAAGTAGCTCATCTACGGTTTCCTGCGAAGGTTCCAAGGAGATCTTGAACCCTAGGAACGAGACATCGGCTTTCCCCTTTATCAATCGAGAGTATCGTGAAACCGTCGGCCGAAACTCTGGTGCGAATACATTATTCTGAATCGCTGAAGATAAATCGCGAATTAAGCGATCTGCCAAGTCTGGTTCGGATGCGTATCGAAGGGGTTCGAATCGACAAACAATTACTTGGTCACTAGCGCTTTCCCAGTAACGCTCAGCAAGATTGATGAAGCTTGTCTTGCCTACCCCCCACGGCCCGTCGACCCCAAAGACAAGCCCAGGATGAGCGCCACTCGCGAGGACAGTCTCTGCGAATGACTTGGCTTGCGCCTTGTTTGCAAGCAAGTCTTCGTTATCGTCCCGGATCTCTTCGTCCGCCATGAAATATAGCTGAGGAGCGACTCTACTTCGTCTCGGCCAATATTTTTGAAACAGTGGCGACAACAGCACGACGCAGAGCATACAGAAGATCGCGAGGGCCCAATGAGGGTCCGCACTCTTCAATACGACATGGACCTTGGAAAGTAAGGGCGAGGTCAGCTCGTTGATCCAGATGCCCACAACAAGCGCCCCCAGCAGATCAATACGAAGACTGCGCCCCAATTTTACAGCCGTTGCGTATGCCCCACGCTCCTCTGCATAGATCAGGCACAAGAGAAGCCCGAAGAGTATCCCGCCGATTTTGGCGCATAGCGCTACACCAGACACTGTTGGAGCAAAGCTCGTGCCGAGGTAGAAGGCGGCCCGCCCAACCTCTGCACCTATAAAACCAGTGGCGAGTAGCCGGGCAAATACCAGCAGCTCGGGCATTTTCATTGCTGACTTGGCAGCCGTCATCGATTTTTCTCCATAGATATCTCTCCATTTCCTCGATGTCGCATCGCCACATCCACTTATAAGGAGTGAGGGCACGCCGGTCACACTTTAAGAAGGGCTGCTCAGTGTGCAAAGGCGCCTCCTATCATCTAAGTTGAATAGGTGTGCATTTTCAGAAACTCGACATTAGGGGCGATCCTAATGAGCGCCGCCCTCTTCCGGCTAAGGATGAGAGAGGAACTCCACCAGTTGCTCGGCCCGGGCATCTTGGCAGTCGAAGTGGAGCGTACCCTGGATAGGGGAGCCGTCGAATCGGTAGATCCCCCAATAACTGAGCTCCCCACCCCATCCATTTCCATGGTGCCGCCCCCCATGTGCACTCTTCGCACCTGAGAAGACCCAAACCAGCTCTTGCTCCGTTTCATCGAGAAACGCACGCATGACGTTACGATCAACCAGCGCCGCACTAAACCCGGGTTCGTCGACCGAGGGATCCTTGAAAAGGATTTCTCCATCTGGTCTGCCATATGCAAGAGAACGCCCTTCTGCGAGACGAAGGTTAAGACCTCGCACAAGTGCAGGCGCCGGGACCGTAAGATTGAAACTTTCTTCGACCGAAAAATCGTAGCCTGATCGCTCGATGAGCCAGTTGGCCACAGTGGCTTGGATCGAGATGTTCCCGAGCCTATCAATTTCCCAGCCACCATCAACATCCTCGAATACCGGATGCCAAGGGTATTCGCCGAGATAGCCGTCACTTGGCATATCAAGTTCGGGGAAATGGTCGCGATTGTTCGCCGAACTGGAAAGCTTGCGCCCCAAGTGCTCGACATCGCCACGTGCAACCAGCATCGATTTCACCTTGTGCCAAGTCATTCGATGGATCTGCCGCTCGCCATTAACCATGGCCCATTGATTTCGTCCAACGCTGGTGTCCAGCACAAGCCAACGTCGACCGCCAGGATCAGTTACATCAATCTGCTTAACCGGATCAGGAACATCTCGGGTTTGATCTTGCATCCACGCGAGGCGCGCCTCGGGTGGATCTTCCCGCCACTGCGAAGCATGGGGTGACCACCAGGTTGCGGCTTGCCGATCTGAGTCGCGCTGCTTGGTACGGGTCACGAGAATGGTCGGGTCCATTTCGCGCGCACCGACTTGCCAGGGTCCTTGATAGAGCACCGGAACGTCTCCGTATCGTTCTTCAACGAGGGCAATATCAGACAGGCGCCCAGCCAGTTCGTGATAAGCAATCCACTGATATTTTTTTCCGATGCGCTCAATACGATGCTCCATACGGCCATGGCTGCTCATCTGGCCATCGAAATCGGCGAAGCGCTCGTTGGTCCAACCTAGCTCATGTGCCCGCCATGCAACCCAGCGACGTGACCTATCGCGGGCATAGGTCGGATGCCAGGTCGGAGCGCTCTCGCTCCACATGCGGCCACAGACATAACTTTCCGCGCGAACGCGGAACGCTTCAGTCTCACTCTCATCCAACGAGTTCTTAAATTCTTCAATCGCTTCGTCACGCTCGTTCTCTGCCGCACGACGCGCCTCGGCCAACCCTGCGGAACGACTACTCCGACTGATAAACTCGTTGAACCCGGAGGGCATTGAATGCGCCCGTTCGGCTAGTTCGACGACATGGGAAAACGCTGCTTTGCGTTCGGGATTCGATGCGATCGTGTCGGCGTACCACGCATCGAAGATCTCGCGCATGGATTTGCCGTGCTCTTCACGAGGCAAGAGCAGAAAGTTGCTCGCAAGCGAGTCGATTCTGTAGCGCGCAAAGTCTCCGTCTTCGACCGCAGAACTGCAGATTTCATCACGATACCGATGCCCACCATAGTCGTCCCCGTAAGCGTCAAGGGTCTTGTCGGAGATCGTTTCAAGAGCAACACCACCTTGGTATGGCGGCCTGACTCGCTCCAGCGGTATATCCGCAGGCAGTACCCCTCGGCTGGCAGCAAGTTCTATGATCCCCCGCGCATGATCACGAACGAGCGCATGAACTGGCAACGGATTGCGCTCGAAGACCGCCTTGAAGGCTGCACGGGCAAGCTCGGCCAGTCCCGCATCACATGAGCGACGAGTCGCCGCACCGTATACGGCAGCGAGCACGCGGTCGAGGACGTAGGTGTCATCAACGCCGGCGAACTGCTTAATCAGCGTAGTCGCGAGTTCACGTCGATCGACCAGCAGCGTCGCCAATGCCTTGGTTGCCATGTCTCGCACCCAGCGATGACTGAGGCTGGTGAGCCAAGCCAGCGTGATCGCTGCAAGACGGGCACGAGGAAGGTCGATCGGCTCAAGGCCGTTGGCAATTATCCATTCGATCAATATACCGATTGGACCCTCGTTATCGTCATCACTGGCGGCCAACTCCGCTGCACGTGTAGACCACTGAACATCACGCTCCGGCATCGAGAGCGGTCTCAACCAGCTGTCGAGGTAGTTCGCGTTAAAACGATTGTTAGGCTCGGTGGAGATCGCCAGTAGCGTTTCGAGCACGATGTCACCATCCATGGCATGCGCCCACTCTTCCAGCAGATCCAAAGTCCGCTCAGTAAAGACCTCTTGGCGACGCCACAGCAGGCTGAGTTGGAAGGCGTGAAGGAGTTCCCAGCGGTCCCTCTTGTTATCAACTAAATCGATCAGTTCAACGCCATAACGTTCGGGCAACTGGACGGCTAACGCCTCGGCGACGCCAGCGAAGCGATACGATCCTGCGCCGATTACATAAGGTGCTAGAGGGCCGCCAAGAGTGAATGCCAACTCAGGATCACCCTCTCCGACATGGGTATCGAGCAGCCTTTGAGCGATACGATGATCGCTCATCCGTTCGAAGGTGAATCGCACCATTTCAACCGGATCGTTGTTGTCGTCGTACACTGGTTCAACCGCGAGCACCCCCTCACTTTCTAACTGAAAGAACAGCGATTGCTCGGCGCGGCCGTTTGAGCCGTGAATCCTCTCTAGGATCTCGTTTGCCGTGTCGATCAAGAGGTAGCCAGTTCCCGCAACAACCATCGCCTCAGCGAGTGCCTCAATGGCAGCTTCAACACGCTTAAGCCTGGGGGCTAGCCCCATACGGTGATTGAGTGCTTCGACAACCGCGGCATAGTAGAAATCGAAGACGTTTGATACGCCGTCGAGGCCCTTCGGGAACTCTCTCGAGCCTCGGCGTTCAAGCATGTCACAGCAGGTGCGCAGAAACAGAGGGTTCTCAAACTCGAAGGCGAAGTGCGGAGCCGCCATACGCACAATGCCACGCTGATTGAGATAGCGGCGCGCAGCCTCAGCTGCTCTCCCGGCAAAGCCTGGGTGCTCAATCCGAGGCAGCGTCGTCGAGTCAAGATCGCGCACGATGTGAGGAACAAAGGTGGTACGGCACGAGACCAAAATCCCGACATGACTGAAACGGTCGGCAACGGCGAGGAACGCGGCCAGTCGCTCAGACCAGACGGCAACGCCATTCCGCTCATTTATCGCATCCACCATCACCAGCGCACGCGTGCCCATGGCCTCTGCCGCCGAGTCCAGAGCTCCGAGGATCACATCCGGAGGCGCATGAGCAAGTCCGAGTTGCTCGGCGATCTGCCGCCAGGGCTCGGCGTCGCTGAAGGCACCCCCGAGCATGAGTACGGCGGGAAAACCGCGGGCGATGTGCTGCTCGGCGACGTCAGCGAGCAAGTGCGACTTGCCGACCCCCGCCTCGCCGACAAGCAGCAATCGACGCACATTGGCTAAACGGACGCCAGGCGCATCAATCGCCTCGGCCACACTATCGAGACCCTCACGCAGAAGCTCGATGGCACGCGAACCGTTGCGTACCGTTTCTCGATCGCCTTCGGGCTGGCGACGCAGCTCCCAGATCGCCGTTGAACAGCGGTTAAGGGTTGCGCACGCGGTTGCCAGCAAGGCGCGCCATTCGGCCCACGGTAGCGTATCTGTAGGCCCCAGCCGTGCGGTGCGAATCGCCGCTGAAATCGCAGCCGATTGCTCAACGAGCCTCGTCACATCCTCTGCGTGAGCAGCTTCCAGTACCGCACTGATATCGCGTAACGCACGATGCCTTCCCTCATCGAGATCATCCGCCCAATCAATGATGCGGCGCATAAAGCAGGGATCGCGGGCGAACGCTGACAAGCCCTGCCGTATATCCAGCTCGACGTTCAGCTCTGGCGTGTAGCGACGCCCGAGTGCGGCACGGGAGATAGCGAAGCGGTCAGCTAGCCAGTCGGTTCCGAAATGCGGTAGATCAAACCAGTAGGTGCGACGCCCCACGTGCAGAGAGTCATTTCGCGACAACCTCTCTATCAGTTCAAAGCTCCCCCATAGTTGAATATCCACCCTTCGGGGGGCGATTGAAGACTGGCGCGCAGCCATCCAGGCGTCCCAACGATCGCGCTCAGACTTTCGTCCCTCCATGCGCCCGTCCGAGAGGTCGAAGGGTATGCAAACAATGAAGCGAGCTAGTTTGGGATGCTTGGCTACGGCGTTGTCGAAGGATTCTTTGAGCTGCCCAGCCTCACCGCTGCCTAGCGCGAAAAAGTACTTGGCCTGCCAGCCAGTCTCAGAACCATCGGGTTCAACGCGGTAGCATTCGAGCCCTGCATCAGCCCCAGCCCCTTTGCGATGAAAGGGCACCCCAGTAGACGTATCGAGCATGGCGAGCTGGCATACGAGCTCTTCAAATCCTCCATGCTGGCTGCCGCGATGAGGGCGGATGGCTCGGAAATCGATCATCGGTGATGGCATGGACAGGCTCTCAGCGAGAAATGAGATGGCGAATCGCCGGCAATACTCGGGTATATCGCTGTGCGCTAGCAATTGTCACGATGGACATTTATGCGTTCATTGGTCCTGGTCTACCTTCTTCGTTCGCCTTTTTGTCGGCTTGGCGGCTGAGCGCTTGGTGCGCGTAGACATGGCCAGCTGTTGCGCGAGGGTCATCGCCCGTGCTGACTCGGCAGCAGCAAGTTGCTGCGCCTCACCGAGTTGGGTCTGCGCGGCATCTAGCCGCTGGCGTAGTAGCTCCTGCTGCTTCCCAGCCGTCTTCAACTGAGCGGCCGCCGCCCTGCTCTCCTCGCGGGCGCGATCGACTTCGCGATGGGCGCGGTCCTCCACACCTCGTACGTAGGCGGCCGATGACTCGCGCTCTTGCGTCAGCTGGCGCTGCGCGAGCAGCAGCTCCTGGCGCAGGGTGCTGGCTTCGTGCAGGGCTTCCTTACGTTCTGCGGTGAGGAGCGTGCAACGATTCTGCAGGTCGTCCAACTGCGCCTGGCGTTGCGCGAGCAGAAGCTCCAGGTCGGCGAGGCGGGCTTCCGCAGCCCGTTGCGCGACCTGGGCTACTGCTAGCTGCTGCCGCGCCTGGGCGGTGGTCTTGTGTGCCGCCTCCTCGATCGTCGCGAGCCGTTCGCGCTCTGCGTCTAGCACCGCGCGCTGTTCGCTCAGACCCTGCTCGGCGACATCCTGGGCCAGTAGGATCGCTTGCTGCCACACCGCTACAAAGGCCCGTGCCACCTCGGCTGGCAATCCGGGTAGGCGCGTCTCGCCGCGCAGGCGCTGCGCCAGGCCATCCCACCACTGATCGAGCAGCGCTCCGACCCGCGCCGGACTGCCGCGACCCAGTTCCAATCGCACGCGTTCCACCGTCGGACGTTCGCCGCGCGCCAACACCGCGTCAGCCGCGGCAAATACGTCGGTTTCCGGTACGCCTACCGCCATCGTCAGCTCCTCGCTATATTAGGTCTGATAAATGAATGTTATCCGATCTTATTTGTTTGAATTTGGAAATATAATACGTTGAACGTATTAAATATTACAGAACACCTATCGCTGGCCAACGAAACGCAGCTGGACCTACATTCTCTGGCGATCAACGCCCAGGAAGCGGCAGCGGCGTTCATCGCCGCTGGTACCGCAGCCAACACCCTGCGCAGCTACCGCAGCGCTCTCGCCTACTGGTCGGCGTGGCTGCAACTGCGCTACGGCCAGGCGCTGGGCGATGCGGCATTGCCCTCCTCGGTAGCCATACAGTTTGTGGTTGACCACCTGGCTCGTCCGACGGCTGGCGGTGGCTGGGTGCACCTTTTGCCACCTACCATCGACGCCGCGCTGGTGGCTGCGCGAGTCAAGGCCAAACTCGGCCCATTGGCCTACAACACCGTCAGCCATCGCCTGGCGGTACTCGGTAAATGGCATCGGATTAACGGCTGGGGCAGTCCAACCGAGACGGCGGCGTTGAAGGCCTTGCTGCGCGAAGCGCGCAAAGCCCAGTCGCGCCATGGCGTGTCGGTGCGCAAGAAAACCGCCATCATCCTCGAGCCGTTGCAAGCGCTACTTGCCACTTGCACCGACGGCGTGCGCGGGGTACGTGATCGCGCCCTCCTCCTGCTGGCATGGAGTGGCGGTGGCCGCCGTCGCTCCGAAGTGGTCGGCTTGCAGATCGGTGATGTACGCCGACTGGATGCTGACACCTGGCTCTACGCACTGGGCACGACTAAAACCGACACCGGCGGGCTGCGCCGCGAGAAACCGCTACGTGGGCCGGCAGCACTAGCCCTCGCCGCCTGGCTGGAAGTCGCGCCTGCCGAATCCGGACCGCTGTTCCGTCGAATTTATAGGGGTGGCAAGGTCGGCACCCAAGGCCTGTCAGCCGACCAGGTGGCGCGAATTGTCCAGCGCCGTGCGCAGTTGGCGGGCCTGGACGGCGATTGGGCCGCGCACAGCCTGCGCTCAGGTTTCGTCACCGAGGCAGGGCGTCAGAGCGTACCGCTCGGCGAAGTGATGGCTATGACTGAGCACCGCAGCGTCACCACGGTGATGAACTACTTCCAGGCTGGGGCGCTGCTATCCAGTCAGGCGAGCCAGTTGCTAGGCCCGGCCGCGGGTGCCACTGCTTCGGAAGAAAGATCTGACAGCGACAGAAGTCCCTGAGAAAACGCCAAACATCCACTTTTACGAAATCGCTGCCCCTCAAGTCGGAGCATGGTTACTGAGGGCATTTTCGATGAAGGGCTTTGTCGGATCAGTCGGCGCTCCGCGATTAATAGCCTTCATGATCCTGAACCATGCAGAACAGAAAGCCACGGTTAACCTGCAGCCCAAAGCAATATGCTGAAGGCTGGTCTCGCCGCCTCAAGGCGAATAGCTCGACAGCGCTCGAGCCGAAACCAGTGAAGTCGGGGCTTGATACAAGCTACTGCTGATTCTTGAACTGAATATGCCCCTTGAGCGCCGCGAGTTCAGCCCGCAATTTACGAACCTCATGAATAAGCGCGTGCTTTTCGTGCGTTAGTCTGTCCGCGTTTGAAATGGATCTCTGAAGCTTTTCTCGCGCAGTAATTATTTCAATTTCAGCCTTGCGGATAACCTCATCACATTGAAAAAAAATCTCTCGTAGCTCTCCTGCAAGGCCATCAAGCACTGAGGTTGTACGGCAGTCCGCCCTTGCAGAGCTTTTCAGTAGCGGAGCCAGCTCTTTTTTGGGCAATTTACGCTCAGCGACTTCATCCGTCTCATGCGTACCAACACCATCCAAGTGCACAGCAGACTCATGAAGATATTTGCTGATTGTAGTAAAGCTGCCGGCTCCGATAGTATTTCTCACTGCCCTAATCGTCACCTGCTCACCTGCTCCAATCAAAAAATTAACCGCGCGCGCTACATCCAAGCGTGTAATGGAAGGTCCTTTAGGTACCATATTAAACTCCTAAATAGCTGTCTTGTTTACAGCACTATAAATCCATAATGACTTGCTGGGTTCCACTGCAAGCCAAGGACAAAGTCCAACTAGAGTCGCTGTCGCGACAGATGTAGAGATGAGGAGTATTAACGACGCGACGCACATGTGGGCACCGTAACATTTTTTCAGAAACGACCCCCAACACTGTTTCCCGCCTCATCGAGATGCCGGCGGGCGCCGCCAACTCATGGAGCAGCCCTTGCCACGTTCTAACTCTAAATTTTATGACATAACCAAGCTCGAGATAAATGCTAGCATCGTATAACAACTTCAAATAATATACTTTCACCAAAACCACTGGGATCTCTTGATCAATGAATGTCGATTGTTGAAGCGCATCAATGTATCCAAAACCTAAGCAATCCAACTTGCTAGGCAGCCACGGCACACTGGAGGTTATGGCTAGCCGCAACCGAATGAGCAGGTAAATTGCAGCTTTGAGGCATGTTGGTCTAGGTGCCTTTACTCCGTCCCAATACCCTAGCAACCCTTCGCAATGCGCAAGACAATACTCATGTCTCTGCAAATGGACTGTCTCTATATTTCGGCATGCACCTTGCCAATCTTTCCAATGACGGCGATTGGACGGCACCTCCCAGTTCACGATCTTGGTTAGACACCGTACGACGCCATCATTCTTAGCAATCGGGCAACCGAGGGAAGTAATGAGTACTTTATCAATGGGGTCTTCAGTGTAGCTACCGATCTTGTCCAGTTTTATAAAGAAAGGTGATCCAGATTGTGCGCCGCTCCGGACAAATGTAAACCACGCCGCTAATGCTTTTCCCGCTCTATATGTTTTTAAGGCGATCGCTGGGGAACAGCGGTATTTAACTTGGTTTAATGCTTGGCAAACATAGAAACCACACTGTGAGCATGGTGTATCAAGCAGATCACGACTCAACATGCTGTGACACCATTTGCACAGCGGCTTGAGGGGGGCATTGTGAATTAGGCATGTTTCAACCTGAGGCAGGCAAAAAAAGGTAGAGTGATATCCCCAGACTAAGCACTCCGGACAGTACCGTACAACCATTGTCGCTGAGAACGGTGCTAGTCGAAACGCTGAGGGGAAATGCATCCTGTAGTCATGCGCCCGACTTGAGGGCAGAGCGCTGGCAACCCTCTCGGGTAGATAGAAAAGCTTATGAACATTCCCAGCGCTTCTTATTTCCAGCCACCGCATTACATCGACAGGATTGACCCCATTGAATCGCGCCAAGCTGGCAATGATTCCGACAGTAGACTCGAATGGATAGGCACGTCGAATAAAAAATGGCAGTTGCTTCACCCCTGCCCTCCTCCATTGAGCATACAAAATTGCGGAAGATTCGATTTCTGCACCACCTCATCGAGCAACTTATCTGGAATGACAATCCTGGAAGAATCATTTTGCGACAGATACCTTAGCAGGTAGCGAATTGATAAAAATAGATGTTCAAGAGGTACGTTGTTCTTATAGCCTCCGGCAGAGGCGGAGTTAAGAGCTTTCCAGAGTGAGCCGTGAAGTGGCTCCAGCCTGAACCCCGTTGTGAATGCTTGAGGTGCGAAACCATTGGTATAGGTGATACCTGATTTAGGAGGATATTCCGATTTTTCGTCAAAAGTCTTTAGTATTACCGCGAGATCTTGAGCGCTGGTGCAGCCTTTAAACTCGATGAGCTCACTCATGAATCGCGCGATTAGTTGCTCGCTGTTCCCAGCATACATGAGATCTTCACGTTGTTTGAAAACAGCTGGCATCGCAAACGATAGTATGGTCATAGTAATCCCTTTACGATCCAGCCTGTTAAACAAATCAAAAAGCACATGTAGATCATGAGATCGAAGTCTTTGAAACTCGTCAAGAAGCAGCACCCAATGGTTGCAAAATTTTTCACCACAACGATTAATGACGTGCTCTGATATCCTATCTAATTTACCTACCGGTGTTTCTCGACTTCGAAACTTCACACCTTCCTCCGTGGCTAGCTGATCGAGTATATTGTTTGTGAAGGAACCCTCTTTCTTGACCACCTCAATTTGGATTACATAAGCGCGCGGCATAAACCCGCGAAGCTTGGAGTTGATGGTCTTGATGCACGAAGTCTTTCCCACTCTTGAAAGGCCGTGAAAAATCAGGCCAGTTTGCCGCATGAATATCGCTTCCAATGCCGTGCTGCTTGCTTTTGCTATTGCATTGGTTATTACCGTGAAATCCTTTCTGAACACGGCATGAGCATCCATCTGATCTCTATTCATCAGCAACGCCCCCTGCGGACTGATCAAAGAAATCATCCAGAAACTCCACCTTAGTCACTCCACCGTCAGTGAGCTGAAATGCAGTTCGTTCAATGCTCTCTGAATCATCACCTGACGAGCTTTGCCCTAATGATGAAAGCTCCCTTTCCATTCGCTGCCATTCCAGTAAGCTTCGCTTATTCGGCTTACTTAAAAGGTTATCTACAAAGGACATTACAATGTCGTCTTTTCGTGTTATTTCCAGCGTTCTGTCCCTGAGTGCACGATTGATCAGCTTCCGTGTGATTCGACTGTGGGCAGTCTTAGACCAGTAGCCCAATACGCTCAGGCAACCCAGCGATTGCCCATTGGGAAGAATCGCTTCCACTTGCCGAAGGTCTTTGGGGTCAATTTTGACGAGCAGTCGCTGCCCTACTAACTCCAGCGACCTTGATAGAACCTTGTTGGTATACCGAGCCTTATCGATAGTGATGTGCGGGGCCACTCCTGACTCGGCACTTCCTCTGACAATACAGTATTCAACATCCAGGCTTAGCTTAGTTTTGTTAAGGCTCTCTTCCCGCGCCGCCGGAAGGTAAATTGGCACTTTATAATTATTCAAATGCGCTCGAATCAATTCAACAGGACTCATTGAGAAGGTAGAGCCGGACCTGGGCGTTACATTTAAGTTAGCCAACCAAACGTCGAGCAGACATTCAGCCTCGTCCACAAATATCTCATATTTTTCTGCATTACTTTCGGCATCAGTTGCTCGGCCAAATCCGGGTCCACTCCCAGTTGTTGACGGGCTCCGATGCATAACTTGTTCTGCAATCTGCTTAAAAGTGTTTTCAATTATGGATCGCCGTTCAGGTCGTTTAAGTTGACCATAGCTTACGGAGAAGCCAATCAATTCCTTTAGCTTAATCTTGATCCTGTCCGCGTGATGCGCCATCGCATTGTCTAAAAAAAGCGCCCCCCACAGCGCTCCCTTCGTTTCCGGAAGCACATAGCCAATCATTCCACTACCTGGAACATAGGATAAGTTCTGCAACTCAGCTTCGTCGCGTGGTTTCCAATTTCCCAGAAAAGCGCTGATCAAAACATCCTCTACGTCTTGAGCCCTTACCTCGCTGCTAAACACGAATCTCGCAGCAAGCACTCCCGTTGACACGGTATCCACAGCGGCCAACAGCCAAAAACGATCTATAACTCTTGATGTGTGAATTCCGGGCAGTGGCTCCGCTTTAACTATGCACATTTGGTCGACTTTGTAGGCATCCAGTTGCACTACGTCAAATGGTAGACTGGGGCTGATCAACCCTTGCTCCCCACTACCTATTTGTGCATGTGTTACGCCAAACTCTCCAAGCGTCGAAGCAGCACACATGAAATCGCTGCGCAGGATTTCATTAATATATTTCTCAATCGTCCTTTGACCTAACCCTTTATGGTTAAATGGCCACTCATCTTCCGTAACACCGGACTCCTTCAGTATCGATCTGAATTTTGCTGCAATGAATTTTCGATCAAATTTCTGACCAGAAAAGTCACTGTGAAATCGGAGAATGAAATTAGAAATTTCAGTTGCAACTGTAGGATGCCTTTCTAATGTCAGCTTAAGAACTCCGCTCAAACCACCCTGCTGCTGGCTTCTCATTGGCTGTACAGGCGCACTCCTCCGGTACTCTGTTGTACGCATCTGGGGAATCAGGGCACGATCGCCATAATATCTACCTTCAGGGTCACGCTGGAGAAATCTATTAGCTAGTCGAGTTTGCTCGGAGTTCGAAATACCACATCGACGATAGATGAAGCTTCCTGTTCTACCCTGGCTAATTAACCGAATAACAGTCAACCTATTGGCAAACACCTCTCTAATATTTTCTTGAAGCGCCTCCGGATTAACATGCATCAGTTCTTCTAGATTGATACCCTTTAAGCGCCCACGAACATTCATGCGCTCACCCATTCGGTGCTGGGACTGAAAAAATACGGTGACAACTCAACTTTAAGACGACCCTCGACAAACATTCTTGCAACAAGATAGTGCACCGTTGCCGTGTCAAAATCTCGTAGTTGCTCGTAGAGATCACTCATGCGACCTCTGACGCGCTGCCTGATGTAAAATTGAGCCTTGCTTACTATTTCTGGCGGAAGAGAATATTCTTTTCCAGCTGCCAAGCATGCACATACCTTCAGCAGAGGCATTACTTTATATTTGTGCGGAATGATAGTCGCTGGTGTAAATTCTCGCAGCGTTGCACCACAACTGTTGGCGTGCTCTCTCAGCTCGGCCAGATAGTCAAAATTGATTTTTTCTGGAGAATAAAGTAAATGCCATTCTAACGTTCCGTCTACGAGAGTAGCTTCGGATGTCAGTAGGATTTTTCGTGGCGTTTTGGTGGGTAATATACGGAATGCGGGATGAAGGTTAAACTTAAGTACGTCTGGCTGAAACTCCAAAAATGTAAGCCAGTAGCATAGCTCAATGTCGTTAACAATCGTAAGGCTTCTTCGAGCTTTATGGCTATAGACTACCCATAAATTCCCAAAGTGCTGGCCACGATTGGTAAAGTTTGAAACCTTAGAATTGCGCCTAATCACAACCCATCCTCCCTAGCACAAGGAATAGATGGGTCCATGGTGATCTCTCTTATAAGTACTGTGTCGCACAGGTGGAGATGGCCCACTGGCAAGATATCAGATGATAACAAGACCCCCTAGACTATTTCCCAATAAAAAACCCTCCATTTATTCCATGCTGGCAATGTATATAGCGCATCGCTATATACATTGGTCGATGTCATCATCTACCATTTTTGATCTTTAGTTCATGGCAGGGTCATTACAGCGCAACCACTTAGCTTTTACTTTTCTCCAGCAGTATTGAAAGATAAAAAAAATTAAATTTTGTCGAAAAATCAAAGCCTTAATATTCTGTTCTTTTCGTATTTTCAGTTCGTCCTACTGATGGCCTGCCACTTCTCCAACAGCTCCGGAACGAGTTTTTTCAGCTCTGCACGGTAGAAAGCATGGAGAATTTCCTGTTTATCTGGGCGCACAGTCAAAAGCATCGAAGCCTCCCCTCTGAGGCTCAGCTAGGGTGTGCCGCCCTCTTCTATTACTCTGAGCCGATACCGCGGCTGCCCAGGATTTGGGAGGCTGTTTAATTTCACAGTCTCCAGTCGTCATTGAGCCGGTTGAGAATTCGAACTACAGGGAGTCATAAATGAGTGAAGTTTTGGGCGGTACCTCTGGTGACGAGCGTATCGTCGAGTTGGCTGCACCTGAGCCGGTGGATATCGCAGAGGGAGCGGCCATCATCGAGGAGGCCGTCCAAGAGCCAGCCAAGACCGTCATAATCGACACCACCCTGGTCACCAAGCTTAACCTGGCTGACTACATGAATGCCGTTCCGGTGATTCGTGAGCTCAGAATTCGCAACGAGACTGCCCAGCATTACCGGTCGCTGACATTGTCGCTCTCAGCAGAACCAGCCATCTTCAAGCCTAAGACTTGGAACATTGATTCCCTCAGCGCAAATGCCTTTCTGCAAATCCCAGGTTTGGACGTTGAGGTTGACAGCTCTCTACTTACGAGACTGGTCGAGTCTGAGTACTCCAAGCTCAGTTTTAAGCTGACTGCCGCAGGCGCGAGCGATGCTGCCCCGCGTGTTGAAGTGGCCAGGCGCGAGCTTTCTCTGGAGATGCTTCCCCGCAATCAGTGGGGTGGGCTCTCGCACATCCCAGAGATGACCGCCGCATTTGTTCAGCCCAACGATCCAGCCATTGAAACTCTGCTCAAAAAGGCCTGCGAGCTACTGACCAAAGCGGGCAAGAGCTCATCTCTCGATGGTTACGGCAGTGGCTCCGAACATGCGTGGGAAATCATGTCGGCTATCTGGAACGCCGTTCTTGCAATGGGGCTCGACTACACCCTGCCCCCGGCAAGTTTCGAGTTGAATGGCCAGAAGGTACGCAGTCCCAGCCACATTGCAGCCAATGGGCTGGCCACCTGCATGGACACCACCATGCTGTTCTGTGCAGCGCTTGAACAGGCTGGTCTTAACCCCATGGCCATCTTCACGGAAGGTCATGCATTTGCCGGCGTCTGGCTGAAGAACGAAGAGTTTACGACTGCCACGGTTACTGACTGCACCACGTCAAAGGTGTTTACGACCGAGGGGGCTCCCGCACCAACCGGATCGAGGCGCAAGCGTTGGTTGACGACCTTGTCGCTCGCTTGCGTGTTGAAGCCGGCCAAGAAGAGAAAATGTCCTTTGGCGTCGTGACATTCAACGGTGAGCAGCGTCGGTTGATTGAAGATCTACTTGAGGCTGAAATCCGCAAAGACCCACGGCTTGATTGCTTCCTGGCCGACAATCAGTACGAGAAAATCTTCGTTAAAAATCTGGAAAGCGTTCAGGGTGATGAGCGCGATGTTATCTATTTTTCGACGACTTTCGGTAAAAACGCTGCTGGGCATTTGACCATGCACTTCGGCCCAATGACACTCGCAGGCGGTGAGCGCCGGCTCAACGTAGCGGTCACTCGTGCACGCCATGAGATGCGCGTATTCGCTTCCTTTAAGCCTGAAGATATTGATCTCGCCCGGACATCTTCAATTGGTGTCCGCGACATGAAGCACTTCCTCGAATTTGCTGAGCGCGGCGCTATCGCTATCGCGGAGGCAAACGTGGGCAGCCTAGGGATGGTCTGAAGTAGCCCTGCATTTTCGGTCGACTTCAGCCTCCGCCGATTTTGAAGCGCGGCAAACTGATCAAAAACGACCAGATCACCCGCTCATTCCTGTGTTTTTTGTCGCCGCGTGCACCTCGTTGCGGCCATTTCCCACATTACAGGTGCACCTCTCCTGCATTCGTCAGCAAATGCCGGCGCGCCATCCACAGGTTCGACAGCGCAAACAATGTCACCAGCTGCGCCGTGTTCTTCGCCAGGCCACGGAAGCGTGTCTTCACATAACCGAACTGGCGCTTGATCACCCGGAACGGGTGCTCGACCTTGGCGCGCACCTGGGCCTTGGCCTTCTCGATCTTGCGCTTGGCTTTGTACAGCGCGCTGCGCTTACTCAGCTTCTTGTACGTACTGCGGCGGGCCGCGACCTGCCAGATCACCTCCCGGCCTTCATGTTCCGGGCGCTTCTCGACGCCGGTGTAACCTGCGTCGGCACCCACCATGTTTTCCTCTCCGTGCAGCAGTTTGTCGACCTGGGTAACGTCTGCAACGTTGGCTGCCGTCCCCACCACGCTGTGCACCAGGCCGGACTCGGCATCGGCGCCGATGTGCGCCTTCATGCCGAAGTAATACTGGTTTCCCTTCTTCGTCTGGTGCATTTCCGGGTCGCGCTTGCCGTCCTGATTCTTGGTCGAACTCGGCGCATGGATCAGCGTGGCATCGACGATGGTGCCCTGGCGCAGCGACAGGCCCCGGTCGCCCAGGTAACCATTGATCACCGCCAGAATCCCGGCCGCCAACTCGTGCTTCTCCAGCAGGCGACGGAAATTGAGGATGGTGGTTTCGTCGGGAATGCGCTCCAGGTTCAGCCCGGCAAACTGGCGCAAGATTGTGGTCTCGTACAGCGCCTCCTCCATCGCCGGATCGCTGTAGCCGAACCAGTTCTGCATCAGATGAACCCGCAGCATCGCCATCAGCGGATAGGACGGACGACCGCCTTCACCCTTGGGGTAGTGCGGCTCGATCAGGGCAATCAAACCCTTCCACGGCACCACCTGATCCATCTCGATCAGGAACAATTCCTTGCGGGTCTGCTTGCGCTTGCCGGCGTACTCGGCGTCGGCGAAGGTCATTTGCTTCATCGGGAAACTCGGGCAACGGGATCGGCGTATTTCACCAGATTCAGGAAGTCTTTTTCAGACCATCCCTTGGTGTAGCCGAACTGCCGCTTGATCACGCGGAACGGATGCTCGACCTTGGCACGCACCTGGGCCTTGGCCTTCTCGATCTTGCGCTTGGCCTTGTATAGCGCACTGCGCTTATCGAGCTTCTTGTAGGTGCTGCGGCGTGCCGCCACCTGCCAGATAACCTTCTGGCTTTCATGCTCCGGGCGCTTTTCAACCCCGGTATAGCCCGCATCCGTACAAACCACGTTCTCGTCGCCGTGCAGCAACTTGTCGACCTGGGTAATGTCCGCCACATTGGCCGCCGTGCCCACCACGCTGTGCACCAAGCCAGATTCGTCATCGACGCCGATATGGGCCTTCATGCCGAAGTAATACTGGTTGCCCTTCTTGGTCTGGTGCATCTCTGGATCACGCTTGCCGTCCTTGTTCTTGGTCGAACTCGGCGCATGGATCAACGTGGCGTCGACGATGGTGCCCTGGCGCAGCGACAGGCCACGGTCGCCCAGGTAACCATTGATCACACCGAGGATGCCGGCCGCCAACTCGTGTTTCTCCAGCAGGCGGCGGAAGTTGAGGATGGTGGTTTCGTCGGGGATGCGCTCCAGGCTCAACCCGGCGAACTGGCGCAGGATGGTCGTTTCGTACAGCGCTTCCTCCATCGCCGGATCGCTGTAGCCGAACCAGTTCTGCATCAGATGTATGCGCAGCATCGCCATCAACGGATACGCCGGGCGACCGCCTTCACCCTTCGGGTAGTACGGCTCGATCAAGGCAATCAACCCCTTCCACGGCACAACCTGATCCATCTCAATCAGGAACAGTTCCTTGCGGGTCTGCTTGCGCTTGCCGGCGTACTCAGCGTCGGCGAAAGTCATCTGCTTCATCGGGATACTCGGGCAACGGGATCGGCGTATTTCACCAGATTCGGGAAGTCTTCTTCAGAGTTTCCCTAGGCGGCTTCGACAGCCCCTTTGAAGAGCAAGTTGCGCGAGCCTTGAGTAAGAAAGGTTGGCATGTAGTGACCCAGGTCGGAGTTTCCTCCTTCCGTATCGACCTCGGGGTTATTGATCCTGATGCGCCTGGCAGGTACCTGGCTGGGGTTGAGTGCGATGGTGCGACCTATCACCGTAGTGCAACGGCCCGAGACCGTGACATGCTCCGCGAACAAGTTCTTCGTGGACTGGGGTGGGAAATTGTGCGGATCTGGTCGACGGACTGGTGGATCAATCCCATCGGAACAGCTGAGAAAGTCCATGCTCGTTTGGAAGAGATTCTTGCAGAAAGTCGAGCCAAACGAGTCAAGCTGGAATTAAGCGAGGAGCTGATCTCGACTGTCGTCGAAACCGAAGGCAATGGCGTCAACCCTATGGAGGAGAACATTGAGTTGCCGTCAGCTTGCGAAACCGAGACTGATAGTGAGCGTGCGGGTCAGTATGCACATAAGGTCTCAATCGACCCTGTCAATGCGCCTGTATTAGCCCCTGTCTCCTACCGGAAATCGAACCCTCTTGAAGCAGCAGTAGCTGACCCGGATGCATTCTTCAATCCCGAGTATGACGAAGTTCTCTCGGCCATGATCGCCCATGTTATTCATCAGGAGGGCCCTGTACTGGATAGCATCTTGGCCCAAAGGATCGCCAGAGCTCATGGCTGGGTTCGCACTGGTGCTCGAATTCTGGCCCGAGTAACTGAGATTGCTGGGCGCGATCATCGACTCACTTTGGAGGCAGATAGCGCCTTCTATTGGCCAAGTCATTACGAAACGGATGGGCAAGTGCGATTCCGGCGTCCAGATGATGCGGATAGTTTCCGCACCGTAGATGAAATCTGTCTGCCCGAGTTGGAATCTCTGGCCCGGCACATGGTTGATTCGGGAACTTCCAGTGACGGGTTGGTTCAAGGCATGGCGAAAGAGATTGGCCTTCAAAAAGTGTCAGCGCAGTCCAAAGGACGCTTGGAGCTGGCAATGAGAGGCCTGTTTAGGGCTAGTGATCTTTGATCTTGGTCTTATAGAAATAAAGCCTGGAAGAGCTTTCCCTTCCAGGCTCTAGGGAGTTTGTATGGGTGGTCAGCTACAGAATTTGAACGTCGCAATGTTTATCGACGCAGACAACGCGCCCAGCCGCAAAATCGGTGACGTTCTAGCGGGGCTTCGGTGAGCGCAAGGCACCAGAGCCTTTCGTCAACGCTTGCTCTAGGTTTCTGTACTTCGACCAACCTGCGTTAACAGATGACCAATCCACTGCGTTGATCACTCACTTGGAGAAAAGCCTGGCCGCTGAAGACACTGGTCACGCGATGTCTCCGAGCAGGAAGTCGGGTAAGGAACTCAAGGGTGATACCAAACTACTGAACCTACTGAGAAATGCAGTGGCATACGCCGAGAGCGAAGACGGCTGGGCTCACCTGAGCGTGGTAGGTAGTCGCATTGGGAACCAAGCATCCTTTGACTCACGCAACTATGGATATCCACGGCTGGTAGATCTGTTCGCGGCCATCGACTTGTTCGAGATGAAGAGGATCAACAACCATCCACTGGTTCGCTACAAGCGTCGAGCTGCGGCCACCGTGGCTTGAAAAAGCCGACCAGGCATCAATCGAGGCAGGTTATTGGTAAGGAAAGCATTATCAAATTTGTTAAGAAAATCGCGACGAACCCTGATGCCATGAAGCATTACCTGGATTCGAGACTGACGGCTGACCACTACACCTGCCCCGCTAGAATTTTCCAGTAGAAAATTTCCATTTCAATTCCCTATTTCGGAACCAGGCTGTTTCCGATACTGACCCCGCACGCAAATTCCTGCGGGCTTCAACTGAGGGAGACGGCCATGAGCCAGAAAAGTGATCAAGACAACCACGCTAACCAGCTGAACCCGAACCATGACTCCTACTGGGAGTCACGTGGGTACGATGAGCGTCCTGAGGACTGGGAGGATCGAATCTGATCACCCGAATTGAAGGCGCCTTTACGGCGCCTTCAGTTTCCTATGGGCTTGCCCAACAAGCAGCGAGCTTTCCGGTACTCGGCTTCATACACGCCCATGAGCGAAATCAGTAATTCAGTCGGCAAACCAGCGCGCTGCAAATCTCGATTGAGTATGGAAATGGTCTCGGCAAATCGAAACACGCAGGCTCCCTCCCAGTAATTTGCTTGTGCATCGTGCGGCAGATCACCTCTTTGCTTGATGTGCAGGTCATAACTGACTTTGATCAGATCCAGAAGCATCTGGAAAGACGGACGCCCCCCTTTGAGTTGCACCCAGTTCCGAAGCAGGCGAATTCTTGACTCTGGCCCCATGCCATCGTGTGCAGCCCAGAGCTTTCCGAGGTAAGTGACTGGCCCAGGTCTTTTCTTAGTTAAACCTGCAAGGGATGCGAGCTTTTCAAGTGCGGCCTCCATAGGGTTTGACCATGACTGGCTTAATGCGCACCACTTCGGTGTTGCCCAAGATGCACGGATGACATTCTGCGTCCCTTCCTCTACTTCGAACTCCCAGTTAGCTACCTGCGAATCTGCCATGAACCATGCGGCCAGCCTGAGTAGCGCCGCCCAGCTATCGGCAGACATCAGCTGAGCAAGTGCTCTGCTCTGCGCGAGCTCGTCTTCGGTGAGGTCATGCAGCAGATCAATCATCGGCTGACGGCTTGCCGGACATCCGAGCAGATCAACCACCTCTGATGAGGTGTAGGCAAGAAAACGATCACGCTTATTTGGCAATGAGTGAATCACTCGCCCGCTGAGCTCCGAGAGTGAGTACAGCCTGTCCTTCCAGTAGTTCAGTACTGCTGGGTTAAGGCGAGACAGCTCTAGAAAGCCAAGCCAGCTCGTGATTGTGGGAACGGTAAACCCATTTTCTAATTGAGCTATGGAGAGTTCTGCTGACTGCCTGGGTATAGGCACAGCCCGGATGAACCTGTGTTGCGCCTTGATGGAAATATCTGATGCTGGTTGCGAAAGGTACTTCAGCGCAGTTTTGCTCGTTGGAAGCCCTCTGCGAATCGACCTGCTTGCCTCCCAGAGAGAGCGGAGGTTGATATCCAGCAAGTCAAAGACCTTCTCCACTGGAAGCAATAGCACCGCTTCACGGAGGTAAACCTCTTTGTCGCCAAATTCTGCAAGGTACTCTGATACTTCATCCTGGCTGAGCAGAACACTGTCTTCATATGTCGAAGAATTCGCATTCATTGCGTCGGGTCGTCCAAGCCATCGACTGGAGCGAAGATCCAGCCTTCCTTGACGGGTACATTTGGCTCCGGCTGGAGCAGCTTTTCCGGCTGAAAGTGAAATAGCCAGGCGATCAAGGCACAGGTCAATGCGTCCAGTTCATCGCCATGATGGAATCCCTCTGGCAGCCCACCACCGGCTTGTCCCCTGATACCGAATCCCTGGTGCAATTCAGCCATGGTGGCCGAATGCTTGCAGGCACTGGGATATGCCTCAATAGCACGTAACCGCGCACCGTCTGTCCATACCCCGCAGGTCTCAATTTGAGGGGCGAAGCGAGCCAGCACATGCATACCCTTGGTCGCCTGACTACCAATCATGTCCTTCAGCGCTGATAGCGGGCTCAGCCCACGCTCAAAGAGAAAACGCTCAGTTCGACGGAACAGGTAGGGGTTCTCAGATGACCAATCAATCGTGTCAGCTGCATGGCCGTTTATCAGTAGATCGATGAACCCCTGAGAAAAGCCCAGCGGGGTATCGATGGCCAAGACCACTGGTGCTGATTGGTCATGGTCATCCAGCTTGCAAAGTCCCAAGAGCCGATGGATAAAATCATCTGTACCCGCTGACTGATTGATCACCCGGCGAAGGCTTCCGCGCCAGGGCCTCCCCATGAGCTTCCGCTGGCTATCGAGAACGACCAAAGCATCGCGGCTGCTGGGGTTCCTGTCGCAGTTCCAGGCACCTACGTCCCAACCGATAAGCAAGGGAGATGAATTGGCCGAGATCATGCCTGCTCCAAAATAAAGTCCTGAGCCTGTTATGACTCACCAAAGTAATCGCCACGCGCAGTCAGGCCAAAGACGCAATCGTCCTTGGGTTGGGCTTCATCGCACATCGTTTGAGTCCGCCGTTGCTCACGGAGATACGCTAGGATCTCCAAAAAAGCAGCCTTCGCAGAGCTTCACGCGATAATGCTCGCCATCATGGCGCGAGCCATAGCCCCAGCGCGCAGAAAGTGTACCGAATTGCTCACCATAACCAGGCACCTGCGTACCGCTACCGCAAACCCCGCACGATGAGTCGTTCTGTATCCGATCAGTCATAGGCGTCACCGAGATCAAAAGACAATGCGGCCAACCGTTTCGAGTGCGGCCCTTTTCCTCATGCCCTGACCCAAGAGCACATAATCCGTGTTCAACGTCTGAAACAGAAAGCCATCACGGAACTCATGCAGCAGAGAGGTTCGGACAAGGTCACCAACGTCCCAGCGCCTCATGGAGTCGTATATCACTCTGTGAGAAAAGATGATCACAGGCTGGCGGCGAGTTTTTTCCAACTCTGCAAGCTGTGCCGGCGTGACATTTAGGTCAATCCAGATCCAGTCTCTGACCAGACAGAATTCAGAATACGGGCGTAGTCCACGCATGTAGCCCAGTGCCTGGTCATCGGTCATTGGGGAGCCCTGCATAGGTTCTCCGGGGCCGTAGAGCATGTTCGTCACAGCACCTAACTCGTCCATGTGCCCTCCTCACATTTAGTGCAGGCACCAGTTGGATTGCGAGAGATGTGCGGTTTCAAACTTGTCTGCCAAGATCTGCACGGACTGGCGACCACCGCGAGCAAAGGATGCGATTACGAAACAGTCATCGTCCTGTGTTTTGATCATCCAGCGGTTCGGCGAAAAATGCGTGACCTGCATTATTTCGGTGGTTACCAGGTGTGCACCGTTGGGATAGCCAAATGCTTTGAACGCAGTGCCCGTCAGGCAGAGAGACTCGATGCGTGCATCAACAACATAACCAGAGATGATCTCAGGGAAGTCTTCGAGCATCGCGGCGGCGAGCATGGCCATCTTTCGCTGGCTTTTCATCGGGCGGCTTACCCAGCTAGTCTGCCGAGCAATTCGTCGATCTGAGCACCTACATCCCAGAGCTCACGTTTAATGTGCTCATGCTCACGGCTCAGGGCGTCGAGATCATGTAGTCCTTCATCAGCACGGGCTAAGAAATATCGCCCTGGGTTCAGCGCGAAGCTATTGCTTTCAAGCTCAGCGATACTCAGAAGCACAGCAGTGCCGTCAACAGGTTCACGTCGCGAGTACTGCTCCTGGATCTGTTGGATACCTGCTTGCGTGAGCGTGTTGAGGCTTTTTTCAGAGGTGTAGAGCTTGCTGCCATCTACAAGCAGTACCGAGTGGCTTTGTCGTGACGACTTGAAGACAAGGATCACGAGCGGACGTGCGTCACTGCGATAAAGCTTTGGCGGGAGATAAATCACTGCATCCAGTAGATTGGCCTGAATGATGCCCCGTCTGATTTCAGCATCTTTACCCGCTCGTAGCAGTGCTGCCTGATCTACAACTGCAATTGCCAATCCGTGGTCTGGGCGCATGCACGCGAGCATGTGCTGTATGAACGGCCACTCACCTTTCCCTTTTGGGGCTGCACCGTATCTGAACCGACCAAATGGATCCCTAACGCCAAGCTCTGGATCCCATGCCTCGGCACCACCTGACAGGTCAGAAACCACTGAATCAAAAACCTGAAGCCCTACTCCATCAACCGGAGGGGACTTCAGGGCATCGGCCTTTTCGAATGTCAGAGAATTGTGCTGGAAGAAAGCGCGTAGCAGCCCATGCAGGATGTCTTCGTCAGCAGAGGATTGGCCCAGCCCCCAAGCTGATGGGCTTGAGTTGGAAACGAGCTGGGCAAGCAGTCGTCCATTCGCGCTGATGGGGTCGTAGTAAGAGCGCCCTCCTGCCTGCTGGCAGATGCCTGCGATCACTTGGATAAGCTCTCCAGGGCAAGGCCTCGCCCCGTCATAAGAGCCATCAGCTTCAATCGATTGAAGGAGCATCTCCAGCAGCATTGGTCTCAGCGAGTCATCCTCAGCTAATCCGCGTGCAATCGTACGGAAATACTCATGGTGAGCGGCTAGCGAGCCGGTCTCCAGCTTGTATATTCCTAGCTTTTTGCGGAGTGCATCCCCAAGCAACGGTGAGGTCTCGCCGACTTGCCAGGCGACACGTTCAAAAAATCCGTCTTCAAACGACTCTGGCACTTCTTCCTCAGACGAATCGCGGCTCCACAAGATCAGAAGGAATAAGTGTGCCGCTAGCTTTCGGTAGGCCGGATTAGCCGTGACTAAATCCATCAGGCACATCTGGCTCATACGATGCCCTTCCCAAGGATTTGGCTGGCTACCGCCGAGATCTGCTGTTGCCTCGTTCTCATCATGGCCTCGAAGAGAAGCCGCTCTTTTCGAGCTAGGGTGGCGAGTTGATGTAGCTGTTGCTGCGTATCTTGATCAGCGAGTACGACCGGGGTCGCACTCAGAGTTGCCAGTGTGATGTGCCGGGTGTTGACGTCCGGTGTGTTCAGCTCGAAGTGACGTTGAGCACCTGATTGGTTCAGTTGCCACTCGATGAAAGTTGGGTTGAATCGCTGGTCATGAACACGAATTACGAAAAAGTGCTGCGTGCAGATGACCTTTGCGTAAGGCACCTCAGCCACGCACACGGCGAAATTCTTACGTCCACGTGCTTGGAAAAGGATGTCTCCAGCTTGTAACCAGTCCGGCTCTTTGCGAGCAGCTATGGTACAGCGCTCCAAGCCTGTCCAATCCACCCCACTCTGTTGATCAGCGTCGCGGATCTGGATCACCCGGCTGTGTGCTTCAAAGTCAGGCGTGATAGCACCGCGAAACGCATGCCCTGCGCGGATTTCAGCGATTTCTGAGAGGGTCACCATCTCACTTCCTTCTTGTGCGTATCACTCATCCTAGCCGCCAGGGATACTAACATCAACATGATGATGCTATTTTTCCTCTTGACAGACATCCGAGATCCCATAGTATTTGCATCATCGCGTTGATGTCTTGAGTGGGTTGCTTGTGAAGTCGAAGGTGCTGCCAAAAGGGATGTGGTCGAAATCGATCCATTACTTCTACTCGCTGAAAAACCAGAGCTATTGCTGGTGTGAAAGCATGCTTGAGCTCGATGCCCTGCTTGTCATGGAGTTTGATGACGACATTGAGCGTTATAAAACACAGCCCATTTCAATACAGTACAAAAATGCCATAGGGAAGGTCTGCCGATATACGCCAGACTCTTTGTTAAAGCGAAAATCCTCCGCTGAATTTGTTTTTCGTGAAGTCAAGATGAGCAATCGCGTTAACGAAGAGCTCAAGGCAAAATTTGCGCTAATTAATAGGCAAATAATGAGGTCTTACGATTCGCGCCTAGAGATCATTACTGATGGTGATATTCGAGTTGGAAAGCGGATCGATAATTTGAAGGTTCTGTACTCGTATAGGCGAGTAGATGTTAATAAGCCAGACGCCATGGAAATAATGAAAGCCCTGCCTCAAGAGCTATGTTATGGCGACCTTATCGATTGCGCAAAGCGACTTGGAGCTCGGGACGTTACGCCACTCGCTCTTCTGGCCCACGGCTACCTGTCCTTTGACATAACGTCACCGCTAGTGGGCAGCACAAGGATTATAAAACAATGAGCCTTCAATATCTCACTGTCGGTGACCCCATTTCTTTTCGTGGGAAAACTGGGGAAATTGACTACTATGACAACAGCATTGCTGTCATTAAGTTTCTAGATAGTTCAGCGCTCTCAATCTCCCACGTGGCTTTGGCTGATGCCTATAGAGATGGCGAGATGAGCCTGGTCAGGCGGACAGCATATAACCCCTGCCATATCCAATTGGATGATGAGCAGAAGAAAGAGGTTATTCGCCTTGAAAAGTACTGCATTGAACTGAGTAATGAGAAAAAGCCTTGTGCGAAAGGTGTCAGAGAGCGCGTAATTTCAAAAGTAGCTGCGGATATTGGCGACGCCAGCCCGCCAAGCAAATCGACAATCCATAAAATTTACAGGAAGTGGATTGACAACGGAAAGAACATGACAAATGTTCTTTTTGGAAAACAAAGGCACAGACGCCCTGTCATACCAGATGAGATTTTTAATCTGATGGACGAGGTTATTCAGTCTGTATACCTCAGAAAGTCAAAATGCACGATCTATAAGGCTTATATAGAATTTACGAGAGCCTATTTTAATAGACAATATTTGGGCCCGTGCCCATCCCTCTCTAGCTTCGAACGCAGAATCCAAAAACTAGATCGATTGTCTGCCATAAGAAAAAGGTACGGAGAAAGTGCTGCGCGTGAAGAAGGCCGCTCGGCCACTGCAAAGACGAAGCTCAGGCATATTCTTGAATTGGCTTCAATGGATGCAGCCCACTTCAATTACGGCCTGAAAAATATTCTTGGCCAATACGTTGGAATGCCAAGCATCTATTTTGTAATGGACGACTATTCGCGCGCTGTTCTGGGCTATGGGATTCATATCGGAAAGCATAGCGAATCATCAGGCTGTGTAATCCACACGCTTCGATATGCAATTTCTAAAAAACATGACCCTCTTTACCCGTTCTTTGGTCTGCCATGCACTGTCTTAGTAGATCAAGGAGTAGCATATGTTTCAGAGGATGCTGTGAGATTTTTTGCAGGTATCCAAGTAAATATCGCGAAGACGGCGACACGAATGGGATGGGGAAAGCCGATGATTGAGCGCTTCATTGGAACATGCCGAACGAGATTTTTCAGTGGCTTTGATGGCTACCTCGGTAAGCGTGACAGAAGATTTCAGTCTGATGAAACCGTCAAACAGGCAGCAGTTCACACCGTCGCCGAGTTTCGTCAAGCCTTTAGTGAGTTCATTATTGAGTATCACAATACTCCCCACAGTGGTCTGAATGGGAAAACCCCTGCCCAGGTCTGGGCTGAAAGCGCAAAATCGCATCCGCCGATCATTCTCGAAGATATTCCCTATACCCAGTTGCTGCGTGGAGTGCGCGAAGAGAAACAACTCAAACACGCGACAGGGATTACTTGCGACTACCAGGCATTTAATTCTGATGAATTGCAGCGCCTTTATCACGATCTGGAGCCCTCAAAAAAGCCGGGGGTCAGATCTGATATTAAAGTCACTATCTATCGTGATCCGCTTGATGCATCTGCAATTAGCGTGGTTAACCCCCAAACTAATCGTTTGTTCGAGGTGCCGAACATTCTTGCTGCTGAGGCCGAAGGTCTCTCGTTCGCTGAGTTGCGTTCAAAGCGCACGGCCCGGACAACTGCCCAAGCTGCCCCTGTCATAGATGGCGGTGTTCGTGAGGGCTATAGCAGCAAACGGCGTAAAGGCCCTGATGTTCCACTTGATGATTTCGATAGTCCAGTCTACCTGGACTTCATCCTGAGTACCCCCAGCAAACCGATTGCGGCCAGCACGACTGGATACGAGAGCCGGCCACAGACTGATGAGGATGATGACTATGTCGTCACCATTGACTGACCCCTTGCAGCGTAAACCCCATACGGTTGCATTCTTGCAGCGGACGTTTCGGAACAAACAATTCGATGAGGCTACAGAGGCAATCAGGCGCAGCCACAAGACAACCCAAGGGAAAAACCCGAAAAGCCTGATGTTGCTGGGCCCGAGTGGTGCCGGTAAATCAACCATCGTTGACACCTACCGGCATTTTTATCCCGACGTAGCACGGGAGGATCGCATTGAGCGCCCGATTCTGTATGTGTCGCTCCATGCTCGTGTTCGGGTCAACGACATCCTCTCGGCTTTGCTAGATGCATGCGGCGACCCTGAGCCTGACAAAGGCACCACACGCGCTCTGATTCGGCGATTTAATCGCCTTGCAAGCTCGCTCTGCGTGAAGTTGATCATCATCGATGAGATTCAGCATGTGCTCCCCGAGCATACGCATGGACGCACCCAAGAGGCCGCTGACACCATCAAAAGCATTACTAGGGATACGCAGATTCCATTCGTGCTGGTCGGATTGCCCCATGCTAGCCGACTGTTGACTGATACGATTAAGGGCAAGCATGAGGAGGATCAGCTCCTTCGTCGTTTCAATGCATCTGTTGAGATCATGCCTGCCGCTCTAGGATCAAAGGCCTGGAAAAATTTGATGGCTGGCTACCAGCAGATCATCGGAGTGCCATGCATTAATCTGACAGATGAAGAGATGCTGAAACGCATTCACCTTGCCACCAGTGGTCTGCATGGTTTCGTTTCAAACCTGCTGGAGCACGCACTCGAAGAAACCGATGGAAAGGAGCAGGTCTGCATTAAGCATCTTGCTCGTGCCTTTGAGTTCACCACTGGAAGCTTGAGTAAAGTGGGCAATCCGTTTCTGCTGCCTATGCCACAGGTAGAGCGCGCACTGGCGCTACGGGCAAATGTCTGATCAGAAACTACTGCCTGTCCGTCTTCGGCCAGATGCTGGTGAGCACTTCTCAGCTTATCTGCTGCGACTAGCCATTGCGAATGGCCGGGGATCAGTACGAGAGTTCTTCTCGACGCTCAATATTAAGGGCACCAGGGCACAAAACCATCAATCCTCGGACACCCTCATAACCGTGGCCCAGTGGCTGGGACTGAGCGGTGCCGAACTGGAAAGCCTGATCGTGCGAGACGAGACTTTGGCGAAGGTCACACCGCATGATTCCACGCGGATTTACCGCAATCTTGAGCTCCGCGTCCCCAGGGTCTGTACGGCTTGCCTGAATGAAAAAGAAAAGCGGATACCGTCGTACTTTGGCCAGTTGCCGTTCACCCATTGCAATGAGCATGACCATGAACTGATCCATGCGTGCCCGTACTGCAATGCCCCATTCACCTGGTCGGAAGAGCTGTTCGATTGCAAATGCCCTTCGTGCGGGGTCGGCCTCAAAGACTCTACTAGGCCGGTGCAACTACCGGCATATGCTTCAGCGCTTCGTGCATGTTTAATCGACACGACCGGGCTCAACAATTTTATTCGCGATCTACTACTAGCTCTTCAGTGCGTCCTTGAACCTTTGAGCAGTGACCTGTCTGCTCGTGAGAGGCCGCCCACAGAAGTCGCTCGCTGGCCCCTGCTTCTGGAGCAGGCGTACGCCTTGCTCAATGATTCAACGGCGATGGAGTCATGGGTCGAAGCTTGCTGGAGCCATAGATCGGCTACTGCTTCAATTGGAGCATCAGCCATTTATCTGCCGATTTATGCGTTGAAAGAAAAGCTGGGACTACCATGGCCTCTACGAGTTTTCGATTGCCTTGCGGGGCGACATTCGGTCAATGAGCCCGCAGAAGACAACGCAAATCCAATGGCGCTCGTTGATCATCGGTTGCTGTCACAAGTTCTTGGGTGTGAGGCAACCGAAATCCTGCCGCTGCTTGAGTCAGCTGCCATTCAAGGGCTTATCGGCCACAAATCTGTCCGGGATTCTCGTTTTGATCTCGTTGAATTGGCCAAGCAGATTGAACAGCTGGATTCAGATGCTTCGGGTTCGCTCACCGATATGGAGCATGCAGCCCGCATCGCAGCAGCTCATGGTGGCAATCTGGGACATGTGCTGGCAGGCATCCTGCTGAACGAAGTTCCATTCAAACCCAATCCAGAGCGAAATTCTCTACTTGATGGGGCTCGCGTAGGCACCGCTGCCCTGCTGGCTTGGATGGAGAGGCATCTCGCCTCCTTAGAGAATGCTCAATGTCCTCTTTTGCAGACTATCGCCATCATTGGGATGAACAAGCAAGAAATCACTCAGGCGTGCTCGTTGGGGCTGCTCAAGCCTTTGGGGTGGAGGCGCGAGCTTTACTTCCTGGGTGGCGATATCAGTCGGCTGCTCGCCGGCCATACCTCTATCAAACGGTGGTCGAAGATCGCCGGAATCCCCATTCGACAGCTACGAGCTGATCTCCAGGCATCAGACTTCGATGCAGCCATTGATGGCGTGCTTTACACGCGCACAAAAGAGCTAGAGTCCCACCTCAATAGCCTCACCGGACGCTGAGGCCAGCTACGTAGCCTCAAGTTCTCTCGACTTCAATTTGGTCACACTGCCTGTCTGACCATCATTGAAAGCGCCCCCAGATCGACCCGCCCCCCCCCAATTGGCTCGTATTGACAAGTTGTCAATGCGCGACCACTCTTAGCGCATAGGAAGCCATTCGGCGCGTTGTCTCGTGGTCGTGTAAAAGCAGCGCCTTGCGAATTCTCCTCTTAGACGATTTTCGCAATGAAAATCTCGCGATAGCTGACGCTTTCGGGCAATGAAAATCTCACGCTAGCTGCGTAAGTCATTGATTCTCCAGTGACTTAAATTCTCCCTTTAGCTGACGTCCGACAGCTCCACCTTCTCTTTCGGATTCCCGCCCTGCGACTCGCTCGACAGCGGCCGTTTTGACTGCACCTTCCACCGTATAGAAAAACGCCGCGACTCTCTTACGAAGTCGCGGCGTTCTTTTGCGTGGCCAATGCAGCGCCTGGCGTAGCCGCAAGCGATGGCCCTATACGGTGCAGGGATCGGGTGCCCAGTCGCCCAGGTCGGGGTTGCTGCAGGCGCTGCTGATCATGCCGGTGCCGCGGCTGCTGACCTGTTGTGCCTCACTACGCTTGGCACTGGCTTTCTGGATCTTCTGCTCGGTGACCACCGCCTCTTGCGGCACGGGCTTGGCCGCCGGTGCCGGTTTGGCCACGGTCGCGCTTTCCACCTTGGCGGCGACGGCGACCTGCTGGCGCTCGACGCCCACCTGCTGCAGGTCCTTCTCGTAGGCCTGGGTGTAGGTATCGATGTCTTCGCCGGTGCGGCCGTCGGCGGCGGCCAGCAAGGCGTTGGTTTCCTTCAGGCCGCTGAGGATTTCGGCGAAGCGGCTGCGCCCTTCGCTGTCGTTCATGGTCTTGTTGCGATGCGCCGCGCGCAGGTTGTCGAATTCGCGCTGGTAGCAGTCCTGCGCCGCCTTGGCGTGGACGATGCTGCGGTCCAGATCCATGGTGCTGCGCTCGAAATCGCTGCCGTAGGAGGCGATGCGCTGGCGGTCGTCGCTGATCTGTTTCTGCCGCTCGGTGTAGTAGCCCGCCGCGCCACCGACCAGGGCGCCGGCCGCGGCGCCGATCAGGGCGTTGCGCCCGGCGTGGTCGCCGCCGCTCAGGGCGCCGGCCAGGCCGCCGAGCAGACCGCCGGTGACCGCGCCGGTGGTCACCGATTTCTGCATCGCCGCGTCGGAGGCACGCAGATGATTGACCGGCTCGTAACAGGCCGGGTAGTAGTTGGCCTGGGTGGTCTTGGCCACCTTGGCGCTGACCCCGCCACCGACGCTGGCGCAGCCGCCCAGCAACAGGACGGAGAAGGCGCCGGCGAACATCAGGGAGGAGCGTAGAAAGCGAATCTGCTGCGGATATTCCATGGTCTTGGCCTCATGCTTGAGTTGTCTGATTCCGTCCTGGGCCGGCTCGAGCGTACAGCGCCCCTCACCCGCAGCCTGCTCTCCTACGTCAGGGTGCCAGCAGCTCCTTGAGAATCGCCGCCGGATCAGCCTTGCGTTGCAGGCGGTACTCGCCCACATGCTTCACAAACAGCGTAGCCCGTTTCACCAGACTCTTGCCCAGCACCGGCTGGCGCTCGAGCTCCTGGCGGGTACGCTGAAACTGCGCCTGGATCACCGCATCGCTGTAGCGGGTGCCGGTGGCCAGGTTGTCGATATAGATGCTCACCGCGCCGTCCAGGGCGCTGCGACCGTTGCCGATGGCCGACTCGTAGAGTTTCGCCGCGGTCTGGTCCTGGGCCTGGCGCGCCTGGTTCAGGCTGTTCTGCAGGTTGGTCAGGCGGATGTTGTAGTTGTTGACGGTCTCGGCCACCAGCGCCGCGGACTGGATCAGGTTGGCCGCGGCCTCCTGGCGCTGCTGGGCGATCAGCGAGACGTTGCGCTTGAGCTCCTCGTTGATCAGCGCCAGGCGCGCCTGCAGCTCAGGGTCTGCGCTGCCGGCGATGATGCTGTCGAGCAACAGGGTCGGGTCGTCGGCATCCTCGATCTCGTCGGTCAGGCCGGCCAGGCGCCCTTCCCTCTGCCATTGCTCGAACAGCTCCTGATAACGCGAGCGCGGCGCCGACAGCGCGCCCAGGGCGACGCGAAAGCCAGTGGTCTCGTTGCGTTGCTCGCTGCCGTCGGCGGCGAACGAGGGGTATTCGCGGCGCATGCCGGTGAACAGGGTCAGCTCGCCTTCCAGGTAGTTGCCGCCCTTGACCACGAAGCCGCCATAGGTGCCCTGGCGGCGCCCGGCGTGCACCATCTGGAAGGGATCGTGGACCATCTCGGCGGCGTTGCCGATGACGTCGTGCAGCCCCAGCGGGTTGGGCTTCTTGCTGCCCACCGGCAGCAGCCGCGCGCCCTGCCCCGTGCCGCCGGCGACCTGGGTGAACACCGCCCAGTCGGCCAAGGGGCCATCGCCGTCGACGCCCTCCTCGCGCCGTGGGAACAGCCTGGCCTCCAGCTCCTGGCGGCTGACCGCATGGCCGCCGCGGGCGGCGAACTCCCATTCAACCTCGGTGGGCAGGCGCACGAAGCCGACGCCGCCGTCTTCCAGGCTCTCGCCGCGGCCGCTGATCGGCAGGCGTTCGCGGTGGTGCCTGAGCAGCCAGGCGCTGTACACCGCGGCGAAACGCTCGGCCTCGAAGCGCGACAGGTTGACCTTGGGCCGGCGCGCCATCACCCCGCCGGCGACCGGCGTACAGACCTCCTCGCCGCCTTCGACCAGGGCCGGCGCCTGATCCATCACCTGCTGGTACTGGCGCTCGCTGACCTCGTACTTGCCGACGAAGTACAGCATGGGCTTGAGCAGCTCGTCGTCCTGGCGGATCGGCAGGGTCGGGGCGATGCGCGATCGCCAGTCCTCGGGCAGGTCCTCGACGACGAACTGGCCGTTGATGAAATCGCGCCGGTAGCCGGAGATGAAGGACTGCTGATAGCCCGGCTCGTCCTCGCTGAAGGGGTAGCCGAGGCTGATCTCGCGGTCGTCCAGGGTGCCGCGGGCGAGGATATAGACGTGGCGGAAGACCATCTCGCCGCCGCAGGGTAGCGGCAGGCTAACGTCGTCCTCCAGCGGCTTGGGGTTGTAGTCGGCCGGGCTGCCTGGCGCCGCCGCGGGTACCGCGGCGGCACTGGGCGGCGGCGACTCGACTGGCGCTTCCGCCGCGCTCGGCGCAGCTTCCTGCGCCGCCTCGACCTTGGCGGCAACGGGCTTGGCCTGCTCGCCCTCGGAGCAGCCGAGCACCAACAACGCGGGCAACAGCAGAGGCCACTGACATCTAGACATCGCGCAATCCTTCCGAAGCTTCGATTCGCGCCGCCCGCCAGCCCCCGGAAGCGGCCGCCAGGCTGCTGCACAACAGGGTGACCAACAGGGCCAGTAGGTAATGCCCGGCGAGCAGGCGGCAGGCGTATTCGCCCGGGCTGTGCTGGAACAGCTGGTTCAGGCCGAGTTCCGCGGCGGCATACAGCGCCCAGGCCAGCAAGGTGCTGAACAATCCGGTATAGAGCGCCTGCAGCACCACGAAGGCGACCAGCGCGGAGGACGAGAAGCCCAGCAGGCGCAGCACCGACAGCGCGCGGCGCTTGCGCTCCACCGCGGCCAGGGCGCTGGCGGTCATCGCGGCGAAGGCGCCGCCCAGGGCCAGGCAGGCGATGATCCAGAACACCAGGGTCAGGTTGCGGCTGAGCGAGCGCACTTGGGCGATGGCGTCGGCCTGGGTCGCCACCTCCAGGTTGCGGCTGGCGAAGTGGCGGCGCAGCGCCTCGACGCTGTCCAGGTCCGCGGCGTACAGGCGAAAGCCCGGGTAGACCCGCGCGCCGCGCACCTCCTGCAGGCCCGGCCAGCCGAACGCCGGCACCGCCAGGCCGTCGCGATAATCCTCGGCCGCCTCCAGCAGGCGCAGGTCGGCGAACAGCGCGTCGCGGGCGAAGGCGGCGAGCGGCAGCACCGCCTTCACGCGCAAGCGGGTGCGCTGGAATTCGCTGCGCCCGCCGACCTGGCGGCCGAAGGCGGCCTGCAGTTCGTCGCCGGCGGCGACGCCGAGCTTCTCCGCCGCGCGCTGGCTGAGCACCACGGCGTCCAGCGCCAGGGGCTGGCCTTGCTGCGGCAACAGCGGGTCGCCCGGCGCTGTGGGAATCATCTCCACGGTGAGGCTGCCGGCGCCGGCGGACAGCTCGGCGGTGGCGGCGATCTGCCGGGTACGCGGCACGACGAAGGCCACGTCGGCCCGCGCGCGCAGTTCGGCGATTGCTTCTGCGCCGAAGCGGCCGCCGCCCAGCGGGATCACCTCGCGAATGCCGGGGTCGCGCTCCAGGCGTTCGGTCAGGGTGCCGATCAGGCCAAACTTGAGACCGAACAGCACCAGCAAGGGCGCCAATACGGCGACCAGGGCCAGCACCGCACAGGCCGACAGCCGCCCTTCGCGGCGGTAGTCGTGCCAGGCCAGCCGGCCCATCAGGCGCAGGCGCATCAGCCGGCCTCCTGCAGGGTCGCCAGCACGCCGCCCTGGCCGCCGCGCTCGACGCTCAGGCGCAACAGCTGCAGCCCGACCCGCCGGGCCAGCGCTTCGTCATGGGTGGCGATAAGGATGCAGGCTCCCTGCTCCTGCGCCCGCTCCACCAGCAACTGCATGACCCGCTCGGCGTTGAGCGGGTCGAGCGAGGCGGTGGGCTCGTCGGCCAGCACCAGGGCCGGGCCATGGGCCAGGGCGCGGGCGATGCTGACCCGCTGGCGCTGGCCCACCGACAGCGCGGCCGGCAGTTTGTCGAGCTGGTCGGCGATTTCCAGGCGCTCGGCCAGGCGCTGCACCGTGGCATCCTCGGGCAGGCCGAGCAGGGCACGCGACAGGCCGATATTGCCGCGCACGTCAAGAAAACCGAGCAGCCCGCCGGTCTGCAGCACGTAGCCCAGCAACTGGCTGCGCAAAGCGGCCAGCTGATCCTGGCGGTCGTGGCGCCAGAGCCCGGCGATGTCGGTGCTGCGGCCGTCGCGGGTGAACTCCAGGGTGCCGCCCGGGTCCGGGCTGAGCACCAGAGCGAGCAGGTCGAGCAAGGTGCTCTTGCCGCTGCCGCTGGGCCCGACCAGGGCCAGGCGCTGGCCGGGGCGCAGATCCAGGCGCGGCACCTGCAGGCGGTAGCCCGGGCGGCTCTTGCCGATGTCGCGCAGGCGCAGCATCAGGGCAGCGTCGCCAGCGGCACGCGGTACAGCGCGTCGCCCGGTTGCGCATCGCCGAAGCGTACCCAGTGGGCGATGTCGTTGTGGAAGGTCTCGTACAGGCGGATCTTCGACTCCAGCTCGTCGATGTAGTCCTGTTGTTCGGCGACGCTGAGCGACAACCACAGCTCCTGGGTCATGTTCAGCGACTTGCTGCGGTACGGCAGCCCTTCCAGGTATTCGCCGAGGATGCCGGACTCGGCCAGGTTGCGGCCCTGGCTCAGGCCGCTGGGGTCGCGGCTCATATAGGCACTGGCGCTGGCGATCTCCTGGAAGAAATCCTTGGGCGAGGACTGGGTGCGCCGCGCCGCGTCGACGATCAGCTTGAGCGACTGTTGCAGGTCGTTGAGCTGCAGCTTGGTCAGCAGCACGCAGACCTGGAAGGCCGGCAGCGAGGGATTGGTCAGGTCGTGATCGGCGGTCCAGGCGGTGACCAGTTGCGGCGCCTGGGCGGCGGCGCGGCGGCCGAGAAAGTCCATCTGCATGGCGTAGCCGATGGCCGAGGTCTTCGCCGCGATGCTGCGGATCGACTGGTGCGGACTCGGCGCCTGCACCTGGTTGTTCGCCACCTTGTTCACCAGTTCGGCGAAGATCAGCCCGATTTCCTTGACGGTCTGCCCGAACTTCTCCACCGCGCCATCGGCCACCGGGATGTACAGGTCGCCGATCTGCGGGTTGGCGTCGGCGGTCAGGCTGCGGTATTGCTGCTCGGCGAAACCGTGGTTGTCGCGGCCGACCGGGGTGCGCAGGTGCAGGGCGTAGACCTTGATCTGCTTGCGCAACGCCGCCTCGCGCACCTCGGCCTCGTTCATCTGGGTGCGGCTCAGCGGGTCGTTCTTGCGCAGCGCGCCGGCATCGGTGACCAGCAGGATCAGGCGGCCGCTGTAGGGCGTCCAGTCCATGCCCTCGACCGCCTCCATCACCCCGGCGAAGGCGTCCTCGTTGAAGGCGTGGCTGGAGACGTTGGTGGCGCGCACCTGGCGCGCCAGTTCGGCGAAGCGCTGCGGGTCGCTGCCCTCCTCCAGGCTCACCAGGGTGCGGGTCACGTATTCCAGCCCCGGGGTCTTGTCGACGTTGCTGCGAAAACCCACCAGGCCGAAGCTGACGCTGTCCAGGTCGCCGCGGCTGGCGATCTGCCGGTGCAGTTCGTCGACCACCTGCGCCACCCGGTCGATATAGGGCTGCATCGACACCGAGGTGTCGACCACCAGCACGATGCCGGTGCGGAACTTGTCGTGCTGGATGCGCGGATTGCCGTCGCCGACCACCCGCTCGGCGTCGCCCGGATCGATCGACGCCACGTTCAGCAACTGCACCGGCGCGCCGTTGCCGTCGAAGGTCTCGTGCGACTCGAAGATCGGCAGCAGGTAGAACTGCTCCTGCGGGATGGCGCTGGCGGCCGGCTCCAGGGCGACGATCTGCGGCGCCACGCGCTCTTCGAACTGCGCCTGGTGCAGCGCCGTGCGCGCCTGCGCCGGATCGGCCAGGTACTGCTCCACCGCGCTGCGGCTGTCGAGAAACATCACCGGCGAGCGCCCGGAACGCTCGGTGAACTTGAGCACCAGGCTCTGCTTCCAGTCGCTGACGTCGGCGGCCGTCAGCCAGCCCTCGCGCGTGCCGTCGCTGGAGGCGCCGACCTCCAGCCAGGTCTGCCCGCCGTGCTCCTGGCGACGGTAGACGTAGAGCACCGAGAAGGCCGGCAGCTCGCTGCCCTGCCCCGCCTCGCCGGGCTGGCTGGCCAGACGCGCCTCGGGTTTGCTCAGCACGCGCTGGAACAGGCTCTTCTTGCCCGGCATCAGCAAGGGACGCTCGCCGCCGTCGCTGGCCAGCGCGCCCGGCGTGCCGTCGTTCGCCACCGGCGGCTTCGTGTCTTCAGGCGGCGGATCGCCCTCCGCCTGCTGCTCCTGCGGTTCGGGTTCGGGCGCCCCGCCGAACAACCAGTAGCCGCCGCCGGCCAGCACCAGCAGGCCGACCAGGGCCAGCGCGACTATGGCCAGCATGGGGCTGCGCGAGGGTTCGGGCGACGGGTTCGGTTTCGTCGGCGGCACGCGGGTGGGATGCTCGTCGGTCGGCCGTGGCGGCGGCTCGGCCTGCGCCGATGGCATGCTCACCGAAACTGCCTGCAGGCCGCCGAGATCGGCCGCGGCGGAGCGCTGTACCGGGGTTTCCGGCAGGCCCAGCGGGCGGAACTGGGTAGCTTCGCTGTCGCCGCCGTTTGCGGGGGCCGGGCTGGCGGGTAGTGCGTCCAGCGCCTGGATCAGCGCGGCGGCGTCGGGGAAGCGCTCGGCCGGGTCCTTGGCCAGCAGGCGCGACAGAATCGGCTGGTAGCGGCCCTGGGCGATCGGCAACTCGGGCAGTGGCTGGGTCAGGTGGGCCAGCGCGGTGGACAGCGAGTCGGCGCCGACATAGGGCAGTTGGCCGGTGAGAATCTCGTAGAGCACCACGCCCAGGGCGTAGAGGTCGGCGCGGCCGTCGACCTGCTGGCCGCGCGCCTGCTCCGGGCTCATGTAGCTGGGCGTGCCGACGGCGAAGCCGGCCTGGGTGAACTGGGTGCGATCTTCCAGCGACTTGGCGATGCCGAAGTCCGACAGCACCGCGGTGCCGTCGGCGCGAAACAGGATGTTGGCCGGCTTGACGTCGCGGTGCACCAGGCCCTGGGCATGGGCGTAGCCGAGCGCCGAGGCGATCTGGCGCAGGTACTGGATGCCCTGCTCGGCGCTCAGCCCGGCGGCGATGCGCTCCTTCAGCGTGCCGTTGGGCAGGTACTCCATAGCCATGTAGTAGTGGCTGCCGACGTTGCCGATGTCGTGGATGGTCACGGTATTGGGATGGGACAGCCGCGCCAGGGTCTTACCCTCGCGCAGGAAGCGCTCGCAGAAGCTGGGGTCGGCGGCCAGCGCGGCGGCCATCACCTTGAGCGCCACCTTGCGCTCCAGCGAACGCTGGGTGGCCAGGTAGACCACGGCCATGGCGCCATCGCCCAGCTCGCGCTCGATCTCGTACCCCGGTATTTCGATATCCATGGGTTACTGCTTCCTTCAATAGGCTTTGACGACTATGGCGGTGATGTTGTCCGGCGCGCCGCGGGTCAGGCCCAGGTGCACCAGGCTGCGCACCATCTCGTAGGGGGCGACATGGCCGAGCACCTCCTGCAGCTCGGGTTCCTCCACGGTGCGGGTCAGGCCGTCGCTGCACAGCAGGAAGCAGTCGCCGGGCAGCACTTCCAGCTGCACCTCGGCCAGCTCCAGGCGTTCCTGGGCGCCGACGGCGCGGGTGACGATATTGCCCATGGGGTGTTCGCGCGCCTCGGCCTCGCTGAGCAGGCTGCTGTCGATCAGCTCCTGCACGTAGCTGTGATCGTGGCTGATGGCCTGTAGCACACCGTCGCGCAGGCGGTACAGGCGGCTGTCGCCGGCCCACAGGCAGGCGGCCTGGCTGCCGCGGGCGACCAGCAGCACCAGGGTGCTGCCCATCATGCTTACGCCGCGGCGCCGGGCCTCCTCGCGTACCGCCTGGTTGACCTCGTCGAGGCTGTCGCGCAGTGCCTGTACGTAGTCATCGAGCCGCTGCGCCGGCGCCACCCGGCGCAGGCTGTCGACGATCAGGCTGCTGACGAAATCGCCGGCGGCGTGGCCGCCCATGCCGTCGGCCACCGCCCACAGGCCGACCTCCTGGGCGTCCAGGCAGGCGTCCTCGTTGACCTGGCGGACCATGCCGACATGGCTGTGGCTGGCGGACTGGTACTGCTCCACTGCGGCTGCGCTCATCATCGGCCCTCGCTCTGCAACTGCGCGGCCAGGCTGGGCGCAGGCGAGACATCCGCCCCCAGCAGCAGGCCGCTGAACGCCTGCGCTGCCGGCATCCCGGCGCAGCACAGCAGGCCGGCGGCGACATGCTCCGAGCCGCGCCCCCACCACAGACTGGCGCCTTCGCAGGTGAGCTGGGCCAGCACGGCCAGGCGCTCGCCCGGGCTGGCCACGCAGAAATGCATCTGCCGAAACCCCGGCGTGCGCGGCATGCGCCGGCCGTAGGACGGCGTGTCGAGGGCGGCTACCGCCGCCTCGAAGGCCTCGAACTCGCTGCCCTCCTCCAGCGTCGCCAGCAGCAGGTTCTCGACCCGCTCGTACCAGGCGTCCGGGCCACCGAGCAGCGAACCCAGGTCGGCGTCGGCGTCCAGCAGGCAGGCGACGGTCAGCGGAAAGTAGCGGCCGACCCGGTCGACGCTGGGCATCATCACCCCGGTGACCGCCTCGTTGCCGATCAGGCCCGGGGCCAGGGCGAAGCGCCACAGCGGGCTGACCAGGTAGGCATCCAGCCAGGCCGGGCCCAGTTCCTGCTGGCTGGTGGCGATGCCGCTGGCCAGCCAGGCGTCCCAGGGCTCGATAAAGCTGCTCGGCAGGCCGCGGTGGAGAAAGTCGCCGCGACTGGCCAGCTTGCCGTAGAAGCCCGCCGTCATAGCCGCTCCGGCAGGCTGAAGCCGCTCAGCACGCGGCTCTTGAACGGGTTGAAGGCGCTGCTGGCGCGCAGTTCGCAGGCCACGCTGGCGTTGTCCACGCGCAGGCGCAGAGTGAAACGGTCCGGCGAGGCGCCCGGGGTCAGGTCGGACTGTTCCAGCAGGCGGAACCAGGCCCAGGGCCCGTCCAGGGTCAGCCCGGAGCGGCCGGCGCTGGTCGGCGGGGTGATCGACAGGCGCACCACCCCCAGGCTGTTGGGGCTCGGCCACTGCATGGCCACCGGCCGGCTGGGGCCGTGGTCGTAGGTCATCTGCTGGCCGTCCAGATCGAGGATGAACTGGCTGATCGCGGCGTCCATGGCCACCGGCTTGAGCTCGAAACGCACGGTGGGCTGCACGCCGCCGGAGCGGAAGAAGGCATCGCGGATCGCCGCCGCGCGCTGGAAGGTCTGCAGCACGCCACCGCCTATGCCCAAGCGCTCGGCCGCCCCCGGCTGCCAGCGCCAGGTGGTCGCCGAGGTGTCGACGTAGGGCTGCAGGTACTTACGGAAGTAGCTGTCCATCACCCCGCCGACGCCGAAGAAATTGCCGAAATCCTCCAGGGTGGCGTCGCGCGTGCTGCCGCTGTCCAGCGGGTAGCGGCCGGCCAGCGACTGGCGGTAGACGTTGACCACCTCGGCCACCCAGGCGGCGTTGAGCTGGCTGCGGATGCCGCCCATCATGCTGTTGGTGGTGGCGTTGACCACCGAGTTGACCAGGTTCTGCACTAGCGGCGGCTGGCGTTCGCCGGCCAGCTTGACCCGCTGCGCCGAGGCCACCGCCTGGTTCTTCGCCTCGCCCAGCAGGGCATCACCGCTGGCGCCACTCATGGCGCTGAGCTGCACGTAGAGCTCGTTGAACTGGGCCAGCAGGTCGTCGATGGGCGCGCTGTTGCTGCCCTCGGGCTTGCGCACCAGGCTGTTCAGCTCGTTGAAGCGGGCGGTGATCGGGTCCACCTGCGGCGCGGCCTGTGCCTGGTTCTGCGGCGTCTGCCCGACCAGCGAGCCGAGCTGCTGCTTGAGCTTGTCCACCGTGCCGTCGGCGGCCTTGAGCTTGTCGGCGAGCAGGCGGTCTTCCTGCTGCAGGTCGGTCTCCCGCGCCACCGCCTCGAGCAGTTGCTTGAGCGGCGAATTGGGTCCGGACAGCACGCGCATCACGTCGGCGGCCTGGGCCACGCTGGTGATGGCGACGAAATCGACATCGCCGAGCAGGCTTTCCCACTGGCCGAGGAAGTCCTGGAAGTACAGGTTGCGCACCTCCAGGGCCAGGCTGGCGGCGTCCTGGTTGTCGCTCAGCGGCCGGCCCAGCACCCACTGTTCCTCGGCCAGCGCGCCGGACTGGCTGAGGCTGGCGACCATGAACACCTGGCGATAGCCGCGGTAGGTGTAGAAGCCGCTGAGCGGATCGTTCAGCGGCTTGCCGCTCTTGCGGGTGAACACCAGGGCCGCGTCGCGCCCGGCCGCTTCGCTGATGCGAAAATCCGCCAGGCCGTCGGGTAGCGGTTGCCGCTTGACCCGGTTGTACACCCGCTGCGCCACCGACATCTGCTGCAGCTGACGGCGCAGATCCTCGATCAGGTTCTCGTCCAGGCGCGCCGGTGGCGGCTTGCGCGCGAACAGCGCATCGAGGTGCTCAGCGAGTGCCAGGCGCTGTTCGGGGGCCAAGTCGCGCGGCAGGCTCTGGTCCCAGTCCAGGTTGATCCAGGCCTTGATGAAGTCCGCGTCGTACTGCTCGGCGCTGGCCAGCATCAGGTAGGCCTTGAGCCCTTCGTAGAGGAAGTCGGAATTGCCGCCGCTGCGCAGCTGTTCCTCGATGCGGGTCAGCAACCGCGGCGCCATCACCGCGATCAGCAGCTTGCGGTAGACGCTGCCGGCCTCGGCGCCGAGCATGTCGCCCTGGTACAGGCCGAAGCCCTCGGCCCAGGACGGCGGATTGTCCGCCACCTGGCGGATGGCGTTGAGCAGCGGCAGCACCGCCAGCACCTCGCGCTGCGCCGGACTCAGGGCCTCCAGCTGGCCCTTGAGCGGCGCCACGCGGGCGTCGACCTCGGCGATATAGGCCTGGTTGGCGTTGTAGCTGGCCAGCCAGACGCCGGCGACCGCGACGAACAGCAGCACCGAGGCGGCCAGGGCGCCGCGGGTGATCCACTTGCGCCGCCGCTCCACCTTGGGGTTGGCGCCGACCAGCCCGCGCTCGCCGAAGGCCACCTCGCGGAACAGCCGCTCGATGAAGTAGCTGCGTCCGGTGCCGGTCTGCCGCGCCAGCTGTTGACGATCCAGGTTCATGCTCTGCGCCATGGCGCCGATCAGGCGGTCGATAGGGCTGCCTTCCTGGGTGCCGCTGGTGAAATAGACGCCGCGCAGCAGTACCCGCTCTTCATAGGGATTGGGCTTGAACACGCCGTCGAGGAAGCTGGCAAGGTTGTCGCGCAGGGCGGCGAACTGCTGCGGGAAGCCATAGATCAGGTCGCGCCGGTTGGGGTCGCGCTCCTGCTGCAGGCGCTCGACCAGGCGCTGGGTCAGGCGTTCCTCGAGAGCGGCGAACTCCTGCCGGAAGCCGGCCAAGGGCCCTTCCCCGCTCTTGCCGTCGTCCAGGGCGAAGGTACAGCCCCAGACCTGTCCGCGCTCCTCCTTGCTGAGGCCGTCGAAAAACTCCATGAAGCCCGGCACCAGGTCGAACTTGGTCAGCATCACGTAGATCGGGAAACGCACGCCGAGCTGGGCATACAGCTCCTGCACGCGCGCCTTGATGGCGCGGGCATGGGCCGCGCGCTCGCTCTCGCTACCGAGCAGCAGGTCGGACAGGCTGATGGCGATGAAGGCGCCGTCGATGGGACGGCGCTTGCGCTGGTTCTTCAGCAGGTCGAGAAAGCCCAGCCAGGCGGCCTTGTCCACCTCGGCGTGGCTGTCCTGGGTGGTATAGCGGCCGGCGGTATCGAGCAGCACCGCCTCGTCGGTGAACCACCAATCGCAGTTGCGCGTGCCGCCGACGCCGCGGATGGCGCCGCCGCCCATGTGCTCGGCGAGCGGGAAGTTGAGCCCGGAATTGACCAGCGCGGTGGTCTTGCCCGAGCCCGGTGGGCCGATGATCACGTACCAGGGCAGCTCATAGAGGTTGCGCCGCTCCTGGCCGCCGAGCTTGGCCTTCTTCAGCAACTGCAGGGCTTCGTCCATGCGCTGCTTGAGAGTCGCCAACTCCTCGGCGGTGGCTACGCTGGCGGCATCCGGCGCCACCGCCACCAGCCCCTGCATGACCTTGGCGGCGTTGCGCCGGGCCTGGATCAGGCGCAGGACGCGAAAGCCGATCCAGGTCAGCAGCAGCAGCGCGATGAGGATCCAGCGCACCGTCGCCGAGGCCAGCGGTTCGTAGCTGCCGATGGCGATCAGTGGGCCGACGAACCAGATCACCAGGCTCAGGGCGAGCAGGCCGAGCAGCGGCACCAGCCAGCGCACGCAGAAATTGAAGAAGGCCTTCACAGGTTGCCCTCCGCGAATACGGTGATCTCCACCCGGCGATTGCGCGCGCGGCCGGCGGCGGTCTCGTTGGAGGCCACCGGCTCGGTGTCGCTGCGCCCTTCGGCGGTGAAGCGCTCGGGCTGGCCGCTGCGCGCGGCCAGCACATCCATGACCTGCTGCGCGCGGTCCTGCGACAGCTTCCAGTTGGAGGGATAACGCAGGGTGGCGATGGGCCGGTCGTCGCTGTGGCCGGTGACCAGCACGTTGCCCTTGACCTGGCGGATAGCCTCGGCGATGCGCAGCAACAGCGGCTGCAGGTTGTCGGAGATGCTGGCGCTGCCGGAGGCGAACAGCTCGTCGCCGCGGATGGTCACCACCGAACGGTCCACCGCATCCTCCACGGCGACGCGCTGGGCGCGGATGTCCTCTTCGAGAAAACGCGCCAGGCGCGGCCGCTCGATCAGCTTGGGCTGCAGCGGCGGGCGATCGATGGTCTGCACCGGGATCTCGCCCAGGGCATGGATGTTGCGAAACACCGGCTCGGCGTCGCTGGCCAGCTTCAGGCGCAGGCCGAACAGCAAGAGCAGCAGCAGCGCCAGGCAGATGGCCGCGCCGACCCAGGGCGGGACGAACTGCGACAGCCGGTCACGCACCGCGCTGACCCCGCGCCAGCGCGGCGACAGCTCGCGCTCGAACTCGCCGCGCACGCTGCGGATGGTCGCCGCGGTGCGCTCGCGCAGGGCTTCGAGCTGGCTGCGGCCGTCGTTCATCACCCGGTAGCGGCCCTCGAAGCCCAGGCACAGGCACAGATACAGCAGCTCGAGAATGTTCAGCTTCTGCCGGGCGTTCTGCAGGCAGTGTTCGAGCAGCTGGAACACCTTCTCGCCGCCCCAGGCCTCGTTGTGCAGGGTGATCAGCAGGCTCTGCTTGCCCCAGTCGCTGCCGCTGCCCCAGGGCGTGCTGAGCACCGCCTCGTCCAGCGCGGTACAAAGCACGTAGCGGCTGAGCATCACCTCGTCCTGCGGCACGCCGGCGCCCTTGGCCTGTTCCTCGAACTGGCGCAGATAGGCCAGCAGCTGCGCGCGCAGGCTGGCTGGCATCGGGTGGGCAATGGTGTTGCGCAGCCGCGTCAGCAGCGCCAGCAAGGGTGCGGCCGCGCGCTCCAGCGGGTTGAGGCCCTGGGCCAGGCTGCTGGGCAAGGGCGCGCCGGGCATGGCCGGGGCTGGCCCGGCTGCGGGCGCCGGGCGAGGCTGCCCGCCGGGCGGCTCAGGTGCCCGGCCACCGGGACGCGGCATGATCATGGTGCGGTCGCTGCCGCCGCCCGAGCCGCCGCCACCGTTGCCGGGTGGGCCGCCGAAGGGATCGTCGATCGGATGCATGGCGAACTATCCTCGGATGGCCCAGAAGGCCAGGTTCAAACCGGGGAACTGGCCGGCGATATGGAAGGCGAAGCCCCCCGAGTTGGCCAACTGCTTCCAATGGTCGCTGCCGCGATCCAGCTCGAAGTAGCTGGAGCCGGCGTGATAGGGAATCTGCCGTGGCGCCACCGGCATCGGCAGGAGGGCGATACCCGGCAGCTGCAGGTTGACCAGGTCGCGGATGTGCTCCACCGAACCGACCTTGGCCTGCTGCGGGAACAGGCTGCGCAGGTTTTCCGCCGGCACGTCGGCGCGCACCACCAGGACGAAGCTGGCGCCCTGCAGCAGGTTCTTGTCGGCCAGCATGGCCACGTGCACGCCGTAGGATTTCTCGACTATGGGGATCGGCGTGGCGCGGCTGTCGATGACCATCGACAGCGCCTGGCGCAGCTCGCGGATCACCGGGGCGAAGCTGGCCGCCAGGTCGTCGTGCTCGTAGGCCGGGTAGTCGGCCGGGCGCCGGCCGCTGCTGGAGAAGGTGGCAAACTCGCCGGCCAGCGCCACCGCCTCGCGGTAGAAGGCCTCCGGGTGCAGCGGGCTGAGCCGGGCCAGGTGGCTGATCAACGGCTCGGCGCGGTTGACCAGCTGCAGCAGCAGAAAGTCGGCGATCTCCGAGGCGCCGCCGGCACCGGAGGCCACCACCCTGCCCGCCAGCGCCTCGCCACGCTGGTGCAGCAGGCCCTGCAGTTCGCTGCGAAAGGCCGCCAGCGGCGGCGAGGCGGCGACGTCCAGCAACGGCGGGATATAGCTCTCGTCGAGCAGCAAGGCATTGTCGGCGCGTTTTTCCACCACCCGCACCATGCCGATGCAGGCGTACTCGCCGAGGCCGTCGCGCTCGGTGAGCAGGCGCAGGGCCTTGCCGCCGATGGCCAGCGGCGCGCGGCTCTCGAACGGCGCGTTGTCGTCGCGCACCTCGCGCACCTGGCTGACGTAGCGGGCGCCGCCGAGGGCTTCGCCCTCCTCCACGGTGTCGCGGGTGCCGGCACGCTTGAGCGGCAGGCCGAGGTAGATCAGCTGGTCGCGCATCTGCGGGTCGACGATCAGCGGCGTCGGCGCCACGTCATCGCCGGGGATGTCGAACGGCGTGCCGTCGGGCAGCACGCCGCGGGCGCCGAGAATGGCCAGCTTGCCCTGGGTCAGCAGCGCCGTATCCAGCTGCAGTTCGGAGAACCCCCAGCCGCCGGCGAACATCGGCCGGCAACGGCTGTCGACCAGGGTTTCCAGATAACGGTCATGCTGTTGCAGGTGTTGCGGGCGCAGGAACATCCCCTCGGACCACACCACTCGGTTATTCCAGGACATGAGCGAATCTCCCGAGTGGTTTATTTGGTCGGCGGCGCGGGCACGGCGCTGACCGCGCGTGCGCTGAGGCTGACGTTGAGCACGCTGGTCTGGTGCGGGGGGATGTTGACCAGCTGCCGCCACACCGAGTCGTCCAGGTCGCGGAAGGCGACCACCAAGCCGAGCAGGCGGCTCTGTTCGTCCAGGGTACGGTCGAGGATCAGTTGCTCGCCGGGCTGGATCAGCAACTCGTCCTGGGCCACCAGATCGCTGCTCAGGGTGGCGTTGGCCGACTCGACCAGGGAGAAGTAGTCGGCCCGGCTGAACGCCGCCCCGCTCTTCAGTTCGTACAGGCGTACCCGCACCGGTGCCGGCTGCCCGCCCGGCGCCGGATTGAGGTCGGCCGAGGCCTGGATCTGCAGGCGCACCACGGTGGGCGCTGGCGGTGGCGGCTCCGATGCGCAGGCGGTCAGCAACAGTGCCAGCACTCCCCACAATATCCTTGGCATCTTTGGCGTCCTCTAGAAGTTTTATTATTTCAATTCAGAATTAATTGCCGGCCGCTCTATAACAAATATTAAGTTCTACGCAGTTTGGCGCTGTGCTCTTCATAGGCGCGACTGAACTCGCGGCCGAACAGGTCCTGGAAGTCGTCCTCCGCTTCCCGGGATATGGCGGCATAGGTTTCGGTAAACAGTTCCCAGTACTTGGCTTGGCGCCCTCCCGACAACAGTCCGCCAATGCCCGAAGGTTTGTTCAACCGCGCCTCCAGAGTGGCCGGTTCGAAGCGCTTCAACAGATGTTTGATGGCCGCCTGCGTCCCTGCCATGACCGCCAGTTGGTGCGCGCGCAGGTCATCGAAGCTTTCCGCGATGGCCTGGTCGGCCGGCATGAAGGCCTGGTTGCCGGAACGCAGCAACAGCAGCAGTGCCTCCTCGACGTTCGGCGCGAATTTAAGCGGGTTGTTCTCCACCGGCTGAATCATGGTCTGCGCCATGCGGAACTCGCCCTTGAGACTGGCGCGAGCGCGCAGCACGTCCACCAGGCCTTCGACCATCTGCCGGTAGCTGCGGCCGATGGCCTCCATCTGCGCCAGCGCCTCGCTCCGTTCGATGCGCAGCTGCGCCACCCCGGCGCCGCGCAGAAAGGCTTCCAGGGCGTCGTCGCTAGGCGCCGCCGCACCGGGCTGCGGCGTGCCGACAGCCGGCGGAACGGCCGCGGCGAGGGGCGCCGTTGGGGCGGCCGGCAGCGGCGCGGCCACTGGCACAGGCTGGGCAGCCGGCACCGTTGGCGGCACCGCTGGCGGCGCCGCTGGCGGCGCCGCTGGCGGCGCCGCTGGCGGCGCCGCTGGCGGCGCCGACGGTGCGGCGGGCGAGGCCTGCGGCGGCGCTGCGGCGATGCCCAGTTCGGCGAAGGGGTCCCAGTCCGCCGGAATCGCATGCGCCGCGGCCGGGCTGGCCTCGACCGGCGGCGTGGCCTGCGCCTGCGGCGGGCGGAAATCATGGCGTTCGGCGGGAATATGATCGGGCGCGCTCGGCGGCGGTACCGTCGGCGTGGCGAGGAAGTCGAACAGGTCGGGCTTGGTGTCCAGCGGCGAGCCGCCCGCCTGCATCTGCGCCGGGGCGGCGGTCGGCGGCGTGGGCATGCTCGGCGCGCCGGCGCCTTGACGGTTCATCAGTGCATCGAAACCGGTGAAGGGATCGCTGGCGGCGGGCAGCCCCGGCGACGATATGTCGGCGCCGGTAATCTGTACCAGGATGTCGTACTCGCCCAGGCGCACCAGCTCGCCGTCCCGCAGCGGCTCGCTATTGCCGCGGTGCAGACGCACCCCGGCGTTGACCAGTTGCACGCCGTTGGTGCTGGTGTCGGTCAGGTAATAGGTGCCGTCGCGGAACTGAATCACGCAGTGCTGGCCCGACACCAGGCGCTCCGGGTCGGGCAATACCCAGTCGTTCTCCGGGTTGCGCCCGATGCGCAGCTCGCCGCGGTCGAGTTCCATGTCCGCGCGCTGCCCGGGCGTCAGCTTGTGATAACTGGTGATGGTCAAACGCAGCGGCATTCAAACTCCTTACAAAACTTCGCTCATCGACCGCATGAGTCCCCAACCGGTGCCCTGAGTATAGGCATCACAAAGTTGACCAGTGTTGTTCAGGAGTAACACTTTGGATCTGCTTTTTTGTAATTAGCAATATAGCGAAAGACACTAAATAAAGAATTTCGGCTCGCCTATCTTATCCCGCTCGACAGTTCGTCCAGGCGCCTGGCCAATTTCTTGACAAGCCTAAAACAACGCCAAGACTTGCTCTAACAACTCGATCGGAGTGGCCATGCCCCGCTCCGGATAGAACGTAATCCACAGGATGTGGATTGAAGTCCAACGTTCGCTCTGACGGTATGCCTGCCCGCAGCAGGTTTGATATGGAGATCACCCATTGTGGTGGACGTACAGCAGCTGTTGACCGCGGTATCCCCCGACTCCCCGAGTGGCGCCGATCTCGAATACGACTCGGCGTTCCTCGAACTCGAGCGCATCGCCCAGGGCCAGCCCGAGCGCCAGATGGGCGACTCGGTATTGCCCGCCGAGCCGCCGGAATGGCGCCAGGTGCGCGATCTGTGCGTCGAACTGTTCGCGCGCAGCAAGGATCTGCGCATCGCCAACTATTACCTGCAAAGCAGCATCGCCCTCGATGGCCTGCCCGGCCTGGCCCAGGCGCTGCAGCTGATCCAGGCGCTGCTGCAGCAGTACTGGGACAGCCTTTACCCGATGCTCGACGTCGAGGACGACAACGACCCCACCTTCCGCATCAACGCCCTGGCCGGCATCGGCGCCGAGCCGGTGGTGCGGCTGCTGTGGGAAATGCCGCTGATCCGCTCGCGCGCCTTCGGCACCGTGACCTTGCGTGCCGCGCTCAATGCCAGCGGCTTGCAGCGCTTCGCCAGCGAAAGCCTGGGCCTGGAGCAGGTCGCGGCGGCCTTTCGCGACAGCGATGCCGAGCAGGTCGAGGCCTGTCGCGCCGCGGTCGGCGTCGCCCAGGCGGCGCTGCAGGGGATAGAACGGGAGGTCAACGAGCGCGTCGGCTCGGATCGCGGCGCCGATCTGGGCGCCATCAAGCAACTGCTGCGGCATGCCGTGCAGATAGTCGCCGAACAGGCGCCCGCCGCGACCGCTGAAGAAGTTGCCGAGGCAGAGCCCGCCGCAGACGGCACAAGCGCAGCGATGCCGGGCGCACCCGCCGCGCCGCGCATCAGCGGCGAGATCGGCAATCGCGACGACGTGCTCAAGACCCTCGACCGCATCCTCGCCTACTACGCCCGGCACGAGCCCTCCAGCCCGGTGCCGGTGTTGCTGAGCCGGGCCAAGACGCTGGTCAGCGCCGACTTCGCCACCATAGTGCGCAACCTGATCCCCGATGGCTTCTCCCAGTTCGAAAAGCTCAGGGGGCCCGACGGCGAATAGCGCCGGGTCACCTCATTCACAGCCCATAGCCGCATACGCAGCGCAGGAGGAACAAGATGGCCAACCCCAGCAGCCAGAAATTCATCGCTCGCAACCGAGCTCCACGGGTGCAGATCGAGTACGACGTGGAGCTCTACGGCGCGGAAAAGAAAGTCCAGTTGCCCTTCGTCATGGGGGTGATGGCCGATCTCGCCGGCAAACCCGCCGAGCCGCTGCCGGCGGTGGCCGACCGCAAGTTCCTCGAGATCGACGTGGACAACTTCGACTCCCGGCTCAAGGCGATGAAACCGCGGGTGGCCTTCAACGTGCCCAACACCCTGACCGGCGAAGGCAACCTCAGCCTCGACATCACCTTCGAGAGCATGGACGACTTCAGCCCCGCCGCCGTGGCGCGCAAGGTCGACGCGCTCAACCAGTTGCTCGAGGCCCGCACCCAGCTGGCCAACCTGCTGACCTACATGGACGGCAAGACCGGCGCCGAGGAAATGATCATGAAGGCGATCAAGGACCCGGCCCTGCTGCAGGCACTGGCCAGCGCGCCGAAACCGACCGACTCCGAGCCGCAAAGCTGATTAGAGGACGCAGACCATGGCCGAACCGATGACCGAACAGCAGGCCCAGGGCGGGACTGCTACCGAAGAGAGCAGCGACTTCGCCTCGCTGCTGCTGCAGGAGTTCAAACCCAAGACCGAGCGTGCCCGCGAGGCGGTGGAAACCGCGGTGCGCACCCTGGCCGAACATGCGCTGGAAAAGACCGACCTGATCTCCAACGATGCGATCAAGTCCATCGAGTCGATCATCGCCGCCATCGACGCCAAGCTCACCGAGCAGATCAACCTGATCATGCACCACCAGGACTTCCAGCAGCTGGAAAGCGCCTGGCGCGGCCTGAGCTACCTGGTCAACAACACCGAGACCGACGAGCAGCTGAAGATCCGCGTGATGAGCATCTCCAAGGGCGAGCTGCACAAGACCCTGAAGAAGTTCAAGGGCACCGCCTGGGACCAGAGCCCGATCTTCAAGAAGATGTACGAGGAAGAGTACGGCCAGTTCGGCGGCGAGCCCTACGGCTGCCTGGTCGGCGACTACTACTTCGACCAGTCGCCGCCGGACGTCGAACTGCTCGGCGAGCTGTCCAAGGTCTGCGCGGCCATGCATTCGCCGTTCATTGCCGCGGCGTCGCCCACCGTCATGGGCATGGGCTCCTGGCAGGAGCTGTCCAACCCGCGCGACCTGACCAAGATCTTCACCACCCCCGAGTACGCCGCCTGGCGCTCGCTGCGCGAATCCGAGGACGCGCGCTACATCGGCCTGACCATGCCGCGCTTCCTCGCCCGCCTGCCCTACGGCGCCAAGACCGATCCGGTGGATGCCTTCGCCTTCGAGGAGGACACCGCCGGCGCCGACAGCAACAAGTACACCTGGGCCAACTCGGCTTACGCCATGGCGGTCAACATCAACCGCTCGTTCAAGCTCTACGGCTGGTGCTCGCGCATCCGCGGCGTCGAGTCCGGCGGCGAGGTGCCCAACCTGCCGGCGCACACCTTCCCCACCGACGACGGCGGCGTGGACATGAAGTGCCCGACCGAGATCGCCATCTCCGACCGCCGCGAGGCCGAACTGGCGAAGAACGGCTTCATGCCCCTGCTGCACAAGAAGAACACCGACCTGGCGGCCTTCATCGGCGCCCAGTCGCTGCAGAAGCCGGCCGAGTACGACGACCCCGACGCCACCGCCAACGCCAACCTGGCGGCGCGCCTGCCCTACCTGTTCGCCACCTGCCGTTTCGCCCATTACCTGAAATGCATCGTGCGCGACAAGATCGGCTCGTTCAAAGAGAAGGACGACATGCAGCGCTGGCTGCAGAACTGGATTCTCAACTACGTCGACGGCGACCCGGCGCACTCCACCGAAACCACCAAGGCCCAGCACCCGCTGGCCGCCGCCGAGGTGGTGGTCGAGGAAGTCGAGGGCAACCCCGGCTACTACAACTCGAAGTTCTTCCTGCGCCCGCACTACCAGCTGGAAGGTCTGACGGTGTCCCTGCGCCTGGTCTCCAAGCTGCCCTCGGCCAAAGGCGCCTGATCCACCCTTACACAGGTATCCGCCACGGCGGCGGATACCGCACCACGTAGCGTGGCGCGAGCCACCAAGGAGGCATGATGGCTGTTGATATGTTTATCAAGATCGGCGATGTGGACGGAGAATCCGCCGACAAGACCCACGCCAAGGAAATCGACGTACTGGCCTGGAGCTGGGGCATGTCCCAGTCCGGCAGCATGCACGTGGGCGGTGGCGGCGGCGCCGGCAAGGTCAGTATCCAGGATATTTCCCTGACCAAGTGGATCGACAAGTCCTCGCCCAACCTGATGATGGCCTGCTCCAACGGCAAGCATTACCCCGAGGCCAAGCTGACCATCCGCAAGGCCGGCGGCGAGGACCCGGTGGAGTACCTGATCATCACCCTCAAGGAAGTGCTGGTGTCGTCGATCAGCACCGGCGGCAGCGGCGGCGAGGATCGCCTGACCGAGAACGTCACCCTCAACTTCGGCCAGGTTCAGGTCGACTATCAACCGCAGAAACAGGACGGCAGCAAGGACGGCGGCCCGGTCAAGTACGGCTGGAACATCCGCGAAAACGTCAAGATCTGAGGCCTGAGCGCCCGGCGCCGCAGCGGCGCCGGGCGCTCGTTTCACCGGCCATGGCACCAGCGCAGGCGCTCGCGCACGCCTGGTATCGCCGCCAAAGGCCAGGACACCCGCGGCCCGCAGCGACACCGCTGCGCGGCACACGAACGGAAGGACGCAGCGATGAATGCCGATGAACTTGTGCGTGCCGGTCAGCTCAACGAGGCCCTGGGCGCCCTGCAGGATCAAGTGCGTAGCCAGCCGTCCAACCCCGCCCTGCGCGTCTTCCTCTTTCAACTGCTGGCCGTGCTCGGCCAGTGGAGCCGCGCGCAGAACCAGCTCAAGGTCGCCGGCGAGCTGGATGCCGGCGCCCTGGCCATGGTGCAGACCTACCGCTCGGCGCTGGAATGCGAGGCGCTGCGCGGCGAAGTCTTCGCCGGGCGCCTGACCCCGGTACTGCTAGGCCAGCCGGCGGACTGGCTGGCGCCGCTGATCCAGGCCCTCAAGCTGGATGCCGAAGGCCATGCCGAGGCCGCGCAGCGCTTGCGCGAACAGGCCTTCGACGCCGCCCCGGCCATCGCCGGCGAACTCAACGAAGAACCCTTCGCCTGGTGCGCCGACGCCGATCCGCGGCTCGGCCCGGTGCTGGAGCTGATCGTCAACGGCCGCTACGTCTGGCTGCCCATGGAGAACCTCGCCAGCCTCAGCTGCGAGGCGCCCAGCGACCTGCGCGACCTGGTGTGGATGCCGGCCGAACTGACCCTGCGCAACGGCGGCAGCACGGTGGCACTGATCCCCAGCCGCTACCCGGACACCGTCGAACTGGGCGACGACGCCGCGCGCCTGGCGCGCAAAGTCGACTGGCTGGACAACGGTTTGCCCATCGGCCAGCGCCTGTTCGCCACCGACCGCGGCGAAACCGCGCTGTTCGACCTGCGCAGCCTGCGCTTCGCCGCCGGGGACGCCTGAGCATGGCCGAGCTGACCCTGCAGGAGCGGCTGCAGCCGTCGCTGCTCGATCGTCTCACCGACGACGAGCCGGGCAACCCCAAGGAAAGCGCCGAGCGCCGGGTGATGAATCTCAACCAGCTCAAGGCCTCGGTGCTGCGCGACCTGGCCTGGCTGCTCAATACCACCGCCCTATTCGATAGTGAAACGGCCGCACAGATGCCGGCCGGCACCTCGGTGGTCAATTTCGGCCTGCCGCCGCTGTCCGGCCACACCGCCTCGAGCATCGACGTGCAACTGGTCGAGACCCTGCTCGCCGAGATCATCGAAACCTACGAGCCGCGCCTGCTCCAGGGTTCGCTGCGGGTGCGCGCGCAGCTGGCCAGCGACGAGATGAACCACAACGCGCTGAGCTTCGAGATCGAGGCCGACCTGTGGGCCGAACCGGTGCCGCTGCGCCTGCTGCTGTCAACCGACCTCGACCTGGAAACCGGGCATATCAAGGTCTCGCCGGCCGACACCGGCAGGAGGCGCGCATGAACCCGCGCCTGCTCGACTACTACAACCAGGAACTGCAGCACATCCGCGAAAGCGCCGCGGAGTTCGCCGCCGAGTTCCCCAAGATCGCCAGCCGCCTGACCCTGTCCGGCATCGACTGCGCCGACCCCTATGTCGAGCGCCTGCTGGAGGGCTTCGCCTACCTCACCGCACGCGTGCACCTGAAACTGGACGCCGAATACCCCACCTTCACCCATAACCTGCTGGAAATCGCCTACCCGCACTACCTGGCGCCGACCCCTTCGGTGGCCGTGGTGCAACTGTGTGCCGACCCCGACGAGGGCTCGCTGGCCAGCGGCTTTCGCGTCGAACGCGGCGCCGCCCTGCGCGGCCAGCTCGGCCACGAGGAACAGACCGCCTGCGAGTACCGCACCTGCCACGACGTCACCCTGTGGCCGCTGGAGGTCAGCCGTGCCGAGTATTTCGGCAACCCTGCGACAGCGCTGGGTCGGCTTGCCGCGGCCGAGCCGCGGGCCAAGGCCGGTCTGCGCATCCGTCTCAAATGCGGCGCCGGCATGCCGTTCAAGGCCCTGGCGCTGGACAGCCTGCCGCTGTTTCTCGGCGGCGCCGACGAGCAGCCGTTCCGCCTCTACGAGCAACTGCTGGGCAACGCCTGCGCCTTGTTTATCAAGAGCGTCGATGGCGAATGGGCCGAACGCCTGCCGCTGAGCTGCATCCAGGCGCGCGGCTTCGACGACGCGGACGCGGTGCTGCCGGTGGTGCCGCGCGCCTTCCAGGGTTACCGCCTGCTGCAGGAGTATTTCGCCCTGCCCAATCGCTTCCTGTTCGTCGAGTTCGCCGGCCTTGCGCGCGGCGTGGCGCGCTGCAACGCCCAGGAGCTGGAGCTGGTGGTGCTGTTCACCCGCCTGGACAGCAGCCTGGAAGGCGCGGTGTCGGCCGCCCAGTTCGTGCCTTTCTGCACCCCGGCGGTCAACCTGTTCCCACGCCGCGCCGACCGCATCCACCTCAGCGACCGTGTGCACGAACACCAGGTGATCGCCGACCGCACCCGCCCGCTGGACTTCGAGATCCACTCGCTGACCCAGGTCAGCGGCCATGGCAGCGGCCCCGAGCAGCCGTTTCAGCCCTTCTACGCCATTCGCGATCCGGCCCGTTACGGCCGCGAGCAGGCCTATTACGTGGTGCGCCGCGAGCCGCGCCGGTTGTCCAGCCAGGCGCGCCGGCGCGGGCCGCGCTCCACCTACGTCGGCAGCGAGACCTTCGTCTCGCTGGTCGACGTCAACCAGGCGCCCTACCGCCACGACCTGCGCCAACTGGGCATCGGCGCGCTGTGCACCAACCGCGACCTGCCGCTGCTGATGCCGATCGGCACCGGCAAGAGCGACTTCACCCTCGAAGACAGCGCGCCGGTGCAGGCGGTGCGCTGCCTGGCCGGGCCGAGCCGGCCGCGCGCCAGCCGCGCCCACGATGCCAGCGCCTGGCGGCTGATCAGCCAGCTGTCGCTCAACTACCTGTCGCTCAGCGAACGCGGCCAGGGCGCCGCGGCGCTGCGCGAGCTGCTGCGCCTGTACGGCGATCCGGCCGATTCGGCGCTGCAGTTGCAGATCGAGGGCCTGCGCGAGGTGCGCAGCAGTCCCTGCACGCGGCGCTTGCCGATGCCCGGGCCGATAGTCTTCGGCCGCGGCCTGGAGATCAGCCTGGAATTCGACGAGAACGCCTTTCGCGGCACCGGCGTGTACCTGCTCGGCGCGGTGTTCGAGCGCTTTCTCGCCCGTTACGTGTCGATCAACAGTTTTACCGAAACGGTATTGCGCACCACCGAGCGCGGAGAGGTCATGCGATGGCAGGCACAACCGGGTCGCCGCCCGAACATCTGAGCGGCGCCGCCGAGATGGCCGCCGCGCCCTGGAGCTACGACTTCTTCCAGGCGCTGCGCCGTATCGAATGCGCGGCCGTGGCGCAGCCGCGCATCGGCCGTTCCGTGCGCCTGGCCGACGATCCGCTGCGCCTGGGCCAGCAGCCCGACTGCAGCTTCGCCCCGGCGACCCTGGCCAGCGTGCAGCAAGGCCCGGTGCCGCGTATTGAACAGTTCTTCTTCGGCCTGACCGGCCCCAACGGGCCGCTGCCCCTGCATCTGACCGAGTACGCCCGCGAGCGCCAGCGCAACAATGGCGACGCCACCTTCAAGCGCTTTCTCGACGTCTTCCACCATCGCCTGCTGACCCTGTTCTACCGCGCCTGGGCCGAGGCGCGGCCTACCGTCAGCCACGACCGGCCGGACGACGACTACTGGTCGATGCGCCTGGCCGCCCTGTCCGGCCGCGGCATGCCCAGCCTGCTCGGCCAGGGCCCGCTGGCCGATTCGGCGAGCCTGCACTTCAGCGGCCACCTGGCCGCGCAGACCCGCTACCCGGACGGCCTGCGCAGCATCCTCGAAGCCTATTTCGAGGTGCCGGTGCGCATCGAGGAATATGTCGGCCAGTGGCTGCAGCTGCCGCAGTACAGCCAGGTCGGCGCGGCCGCCTGCACCCTCGGCAGCGACCTGTGCCTGGGCACCCACGTATGGGATCGCCAGCACAAGTTCCGCATCCGCCTCGGCCCGCTAAGCCTCGAGCAGTACCAGCGCTTGCTGCCGGGCCAGGACAACTTCGCCGAGCTGGCCGCCTGGGTCGCCGAGCACCAGGGCGACGAGCTGGACTGGGAGGTCAAGCTGGTGCTGCGCTGCCACGAGGTGCCGCGCATCGACCTCGACGGCGGCACCCAGCTCGGCTTCAACACCTGGCTCGGCACGCCGTTGCACGACCCCGACGACCTATCGCTGGTACGCGACTACGCCAGCCAATCCATACCCGATTCGAGGAGCTGCGAACATGAGTGAGATCAGCCGCGCCGCGCTGTTCGGCAAGTTGAACAGCCTGGCCTACAAGGCCATCGAAGCCGCCACGGTGTTCTGCAAGCTGCGCGGCAACCCCTACGTCGAGCTGGTGCACTGGCTGCACCAGATCCTCCAGCTGCAGGACTCCGACCTGCACCAGCTGGTGCGCCAGTTCAGCCTCGACCCGGCGCGCCTGGCCAAGGACATCACCGAGGCGCTGGATCGCCTGCCGCGCGGTTCCACCTCGATCACCGACCTGTCCTCCCACGTCGAGGAAGCGGTCGAGCGCGGCTGGGTCTACGGCAGCCTGATGTTCGGCGAGAGCCAGGTGCGCACCGCCTACCTGATCGTCGGCATCCTCAAGACGCCGAGCCTGCGCCACGCGCTGACGGCGATTTCCCGCGAGTTCGACAAGATCAAGGTGGAGAGCCTGATCGAGCGCTTCGACGAGTATGTCGGCAACTCGCCGGAGAACGGCCTCGGCGCCAGCGACGGCTTCAACGCCGCCGGCGCTCCGGGCGAAGCCAGCGGCGCCATGGCTCCCAGCGCCATGGGCAAGCAGGAGGCGCTCAAGCGCTTCACCGTCGACCTCACCGAGCAGGCGCGCAGCGGCAAGCTCGACCCCATAGTCGGGCGCGACGAGGAGATCCGCCAACTGGTCGACATCCTCATGCGCCGCCGGCAGAACAACCCGATCCTCACCGGCGAGGCCGGCGTCGGCAAGACCGCGGTGGTCGAGGGCTTCGCCCTGCGCATCGTCGCCGGCGACGTGCCGCCGAGCCTCAAGGACGTCGAGCTGCGCGCCCTCGACGTCGGCCTGCTGCAGGCCGGCGCGAGCATGAAGGGCGAGTTCGAGCAGCGCCTGCGCCAGGTGATCGAGGACGTGCAGAGCTCGCCCAAGCCGATCATCCTGTTCATCGACGAGGCCCACACCCTGGTCGGTGCCGGCGGCGCGGCCGGCACCGGCGACGCCGCCAACCTGCTCAAGCCGGCGCTGGCCCGCGGCACCCTGCGCACCGTGGCGGCCACCACCTGGGCCGAGTACAAGAAGCACATCGAGAAGGACCCGGCGCTGACCCGGCGCTTCCAGGTGGTGCAGGTGGACGAGCCGTCCGAGCACAAGGCGATCCTGATGATGCGCGGCGTGGCCTCGACCATGGAGCAGCACCACCAGGTGCAGATTCTCGACGAGGCGCTGGAGGCGGCGGTCAAGCTGTCGCACCGCTATATCCCGGCGCGCCAGCTGCCGGACAAATCGGTGAGCCTGCTGGATACCGCCTGCGCCCGCGTCGCCATCAGCCTGCACGCGGTACCGGCCGAGGTGGACGATAGTCGCCGGCGGATCGAGGCGCTGGAGACCGAACTGGCCATCATCGGTCGCGAACAGGCCATCGGTATCGCCATCGGCAATCGCGAGGTCGATACCCGGGCGGCCCTGGATGACGAGCGCACCCGCCTGGCCGAGCTGGAAACGCGCTGGAGCGAGGAGAAGACCCTGGTCGACGAGCTGCTGGCGACTCGCGCCAGCCTGCGTGCCGCGGCCGAGCCGCTGGACGCCACCGCCCGCGAAGGCGGCGCCGAGACCTCGCCGCTGAGCCAGGAGGAGCTGGAGGCCCTGCGCGCGCGCCTCGGCGAACTGCAGGCCAGCCTTAGCGAACTGCAGGGCGAGAATCCGCTGATCCTGCCCACCGTCGACTACCAGGCCGTGGCCTCGGTGGTCGCCGACTGGACCGGCATCCCGGTCGGGCGCATGGCGCGCAACGAGATCGACACCGTACTGCGCCTCGACGAGCACCTGAAAAAACGCATCATCGGCCAGGACCACGCCCTGAGCATGATCGCCAAGCGCATCCAGACCTCGCGCGCCGGGCTGGACAACCCGAGCAAGCCGATCGGCGTGTTCCTCCTCGCCGGCACCTCCGGGGTGGGCAAGACCGAGACCGCGCTGGCCCTGGCCGAGGCCATGTACGGCGGCGAGCAGAACGTCATCACCATCAACATGAGCGAGTTCCAGGAGGCGCACACCGTCTCCACCCTGAAGGGCGCCCCGCCCGGCTACGTCGGCTACGGCGAAGGCGGCGTGCTGACCGAGGCCGTGCGGCGCAAGCCCTACAGCGTGGTGCTGCTGGACGAGGTGGAGAAGGCCCACCCGGACGTGCACGAGATCTTCTTCCAGGTGTTCGACAAGGGCGTGATGGAAGACGGCGAAGGCCGCATGATCGATTTCAAGAACTGCCTGATCCTGCTCACCACCAACGCCGGTACCGAGATGATCGCCGGCCTGTGCAGCGACCCCGAGCTGATGCCGGACCCCGAGGCCATCGCCAAGTCGCTGCGCGAGCCGCTGCTCAAGGTGTTCCCCCCGGCCCTGCTCGGCCGCCTGGTGACCATCCCCTACTACCCGCTGAGCGACAAGATGCTCGAGTGCATCAGCCGCCTGCAGCTGGACCGCATCAAGAAGCGTGTGGAGGCCACGCACAAGGTGCCCTTCGACTACGAGCAGAGCGTGCTCGACCTGGTGGTGTCGCGCTGCACCGAGGCCGAGAGCGGTGGCCGGCAGATCGACGCCATCCTCACCAACAGCCTGCTGCCGGACCTGTCGCGCGAGTTTCTCGGCCGCCTGCTGGAGGGCAAGCCGCTGGCCGGTGTGCATATCGGCGCCGAAAATGGCCAGTTCAGCTACCGCTTCGACTAGCGGGCCGTGATCGCCAAGGGAGAACGTAGATGGCACTGACCCAATCCCAGCGCCTGGTGCAGGTCAACGGCCCGCTGGGCGCCAATGTGCTGCTGCTGCAGAGCCTGGAAGGCAGCGAGGAACTCGGGCGGCCCTTCCAGTACCACCTGGAGCTGACCTCGGAGGATGCCTCGGTCAAGTTCGACCAGCTGCTGGGTAAACCCATGGGCCTGGCGCTGGAGCTGTACGACGGCGGCGAGCGCTACTTCCACGGCATCGTCTGCGCCTGCCGGCAGACCGTCGGCACCGGCCAGTACGCCGGCTACCAGGTGACCCTGCGGCCCTGGCTGTGGCTGCTCAGCCGCACCTCGGACTGCCGCATCTTCCAGAACAAGACGGTGCCGGACATCATCAAGCAGGTGTTCCGCGACCTGGGTTTCTCCGACTTCGAGGACAGCCTCAGCGGCAGCTACCGCGAGTGGGAATACTGCGTGCAGTACCGCGAAACCAGCTTCGACTTCGTCAGCCGGCTGATGGAGCAGGAAGGCATCTACTACTACTTCCGCCACGAAAAGGCGCGCCACGTGCTGGTGCTGGCCGATGCCTACGGCGCCCATTCGACAGTGGAGGGCTACGCCTCGGTGCCCTTCTTCCCGCCCGAGCAGCAGATGCGCGAGCGCGACCATTTCTACGACTGGCAACTGGCGCGCGAGGTGCAGCCCGGCGCCCTGGCGCTGACCGACTACGATTTCCAGCGCCCCAGCGCCAGCCTGGAGGTGCGCTCCAGCGTGTCGCGCAGCCACAGCAACGCCGAATACCCGCTGTTCGACTACCCCGGCGAGTACGTGCAGAGCAAGGACGGCGAGCATTACGCGCGCACGCGCATCGAGGCCATCCACACCCAGTTCGAGCGCGTGCAGCTGCGCGGCCGTGCCCGCGGCCTGGGCTCGGGCCATCTGTTCAAGCTCAGCGGCTATGACCGCGCCGACCAGAACCGCGAGTACCTGGTGGTGGGCGCGCGCTACCGCATCCACCAGGAGCCCTACGAGACTGGCTTCGGCGACAACATGGAGCAGTTCACCGGCGAGCTGGACTGCATGGACGCCAGCCAGGCCTTCCGCCCCTTGCCGCTGACACCGCTGCCCATCGTCCGCGGGCCGCAGACCGCCATGGTGGTCGGCCCCAGCGGCGAGGAGATCTGGACCGACCAGTACGGCCGGGTCAAGGTGCACTTCTACTGGGACCGCCACGACCAGTCCGACGAGAACAGCTCCTGCTGGATGCGCGTGTCGCAGGCCTGGGCCGGCAAGAACTGGGGCGCGATCCAGCTGCCGCGCATCGGCCAGGAGGTGATCGTCAGCTTCCTCGAAGGCGATCCGGACCGGCCGATCATCACCGGCCGCGTCTACAACGCCGAGCAGACGGTGCCCTACGACCTGCCGGCCAACGCCACCCAGAGCGGGGTCAAGAGCCGTTCGAGCAAGGAAGGCACGCCGGCCAACTTCAACGAGATCCGCATGGAGGACAAGAAGGGCGAGGAACAGCTGTTCATCCACGCGGAAAAGAACCAGGACATCGAGGTCGAGAACGACGAGACCCACTGGGTCGGCCACGATCGGACCAAGACCATCGACAACGACGAAACCGTGCACGTCAAACACGACCGTACCGAGACGGTGGACAACATCGAGACCATCACCATCGGCGTGGACCGTATCGAGAAGGTCGGCAACAACGAATCCATCACCATCGGCGTCAACCGCACCGAAAGCGTCGGCAGCAACGAAGACATCAGCATCGGCGCCAACCGCACCGAGAACGTCGGCAGCAACGAGAGCATCACCATCGGCAGCAACCGCACCGAGAACGTCGGCAGCGACGAGAGCATCACCATCGGCAACAACCGCACCGAGAACGTCGGCAGCAACGAGAACATCACCATCGGCAGCAATCGTACCGAGAGCGTCGGCAGCAACGAAGAAATCAGCATCGGCAGCAACCAGAGCACCAGCATCGGCAAGAACGAGTCGCGCAGCGTCGGCCAGAGCCGCGACAGCAGCATCGGCAAGGACGACAGCCTGAGCGTCGGCAAGAACTTCTCGCTGACCGCCGGCGACTCCATCACCCTGACCACCGGCTCGGCCAGCATCACCATGAAAAAGGACGGCACCATCACCATCCGCGGCAAGGACATCACCATCGACGGCTCCGGCGCGATCAACGTCAAGGCCAGCAAGAACGTGGTGGTCAAGGGGCAGAAGATTCTGCAGAACTAGGAGCCCAGCTATGACGGTTCAATACTGCCTGCCCAGCCAGGCGCGCCTCGACGGCGTGATGATCGGCACCCTGCTCGCCCTGTCCGAGGACGGCGTGCCGCGGGTGAGCTTTCCCGGTTGCACCGATGCCCAGGGTGTAAGCGCTCGCAGCATGGCGCCGCTGGCCGCCGCGGATATCGGCGCCCAGGTCGCGCTGATGTTCGAGAACGGCGACCCGAGTCGCCCGCTGCTGCTCGGCCGCCTGCTCGGCGCGCCGGCTACGCCCCGGGTGCAGCTGGACGACGAACGCCTGGAGCTGCGCGCCGAACGGGAAATCGTGCTGCGCTGCGGCAAGGCCAGCATCACCCTGACCCGCGCCGGCAAGGTGATCATCCAGGGCGCCTACCTTTCCAGCCGCTCCAGCGGGGTCAACCGCATCAAGGGCGGCTCGGTGCAGATCAACTAGAAGGCGCAAGGCATATGGAACTGCTCAATGCCACCCGGCTGATGGCGGCCTTCACCCAGGGCCTGGCCCCCGACGGGCGCGAATCGCTGGTGGTGATCGCCAAGGGCACCTTCGACCTGCCGCTGGACGGCCGCGAGGCACGCCTGCTCGACACCCAGCAGCTGCTGCTGATGGCCGATACCTTTCACGGCGAGCCGGGCCTCAGCGCACCGCTGCAGGAGATGGACTTCGCCCCGCTCAAACCTTTCTGCGACGTGCTGGTGCAGGGCAAGGCCCATGCGCCGGGCGACAGGCCGGCGACCCAGATCACCGCCGGCATCCGCGTCGGCAGGGTCGGCAAGGCCTTCTCGGTACTCGGCCCCAGGCAGTGGCAGCCGGGGCTGCTCGGCGTCGCCCCCGGGCTACCGCAGCCTTTTCTCGAACAGACGATTTCCTACGCCCAGGCCTTTGGCGGCGCCCATCCGCTCAAGGGCAACCCCGAGCCACAACAGGCCTACCCGGATAACCCGGCCGGCATCGGCTGGTATCCGCGCGGCACGGACAGCGCCGACATGCTCGGCATGCCGATGCCCTGCACCGAGGAACTGGGCAAGCCGGTGGACAGTCCGCATGGCGACTTCCGCCCCATGGCGCTGGGGCCCATCGGCCGTCACTGGCCGCAGCGCGCCGCCTTTGCCGGCACCTACGACGAGGCCTGGCTGGCGGACTGCTTTCCCTTCCTGCCGGCCGATTTCGACAACCGCTACTTCCAGGCCGCGCCGGCGGACCAGCAGACCGATTACCTCAAGGGCGGCGAGGAGGTGCTGCTGCTCAACCTCACGGCGCAGGAACGCGCGGGCTTTCGCATTCCGCAGATGTCCGTGCCGGTAACCTTCTTTCTCAACAAGGGCGGCCATGAGACGGTGCATGCGGTGATCGACACCCTGCTGATCGACACCGAGGCGCGCCAGGTGCAGCTGACCTGGCGCATCAGCCGGCCGCTCAAACGCAATATGTTCGAAATCGCCCAGGTGCTGGTGGGCAGCATGTCGCGCGCCTGGTGGCGTGCGCGCGAACTGGGCAAGGATTACCACGCCGGCCTCGGCAGCCTGGTCAAGTCCAGGCACCAGGCGACGGAGGTCGACTGATGAGCGCGCTGTGTATCCTCGGCTCCGGCATGGTCAGCGCGGTCGGTCTCAGCGCCCCGGCCAGCTGCGCGGCCATTCGCTGCGCCATCGACAACTTCCAGGAGACCCGCTTTATCGACCGCGGTGGCGAATGGCTGATCGCCGCCAGCGTACCGCTGGAGCAACCCTGGCGCGGCCGCGCCAAGCTGATCAAGATGGCCGCCCGCGCCATCGCCGAAGCCCTGCAGAGCACGCCCGGCGTCGATCCGGCGCAAACCCCGCTGCTGCTCGGCGTGGCCGAACTGGAACGCCCAGGGCGCCTCGACGGTCTGGACATCGAATTGCTGCACGATATCGAGAGGGAACTGGGCCTGGCCTTTCATCCCAGCTCCAACCTCGTCGCCCGCGGCCGGGTCAGCGGCGCGGTGGCCCTGCTCAATGCACGCAAGCTGATCTACCAGGGCGGCCATCGCCACGTGCTGGTCGCCGGTGTCGACTCCTTCCTCAGCGCGCCGACCCTGGCCGCCTTCGAGGAGCGCGAGCGGCTGCTGACCAGCCAGAACTCCAACGGCTTTATCCCGGGTGAAGGTGCCGCCGCCGTGGTGATCGGCGCTCCGGTCGCCAGCGAGGAGCCGCAACTGGCCTGCCTGGGCCTGGGCTTCGGCATGGAGCCGGCCACCGTGGAAAGCGAAGACATCCCCCTGCGTGCCGAAGGCCTGACCCAGGCCATCCGCGCCGCCCTGGCCGAAGTGGGCTGCGGCCTGGAGCAGATGGACTATCGCGTCACCGACCTCTCCGGCGAGCAGTACTACTTCAAGGAAGCCTCGCTGGCCCTGAGCCGCAGCCTGCGCGTGCGCAAGGAGTTCTTCCATATCTGGCACCCGGCCGACTGCATCGGCGAAGTCGGCGCCGCCATCGGTCCGGCCATGCTCGCCGTGGCCCTGGCCGCCAGCCGCAAGGCCTACGGCGATGGCCCGAACATCCTCTGCCACCTGGGCAACGACGCCGGCCAACGCGCCGCCGCCCTGCTCAGCTACCAACCGGTGAGGGCCGCCTGATGGGCAACCAGGTCTACGCCAACAATATGGAAGTGTCGTGCAAGTCGGCCGACGGCAAGGCCGTGGCCTGCTTCCCCGACGTCTGCTTCACCCCGCCGCAGACCCCGGCCACCCCGCCCGGAGTGCCCATCCCCTACCCCAACACCGGCATGGCCAAGGACACCACCAACGGCACGCGCACGGTGAAGATCACCGGCAAGGAAGTGATGCTGAAGAACAAGAGCTACTTCAAGACCAGCTACGGCGACGAAGCCGGCTGCGCGCCGAAGAAGGGGGTGATTACCAGCAAGATCAAGGGCAAGGTGTACTTCACCTCCTGGTCGATGGATGTGAAGTTCGAGGGGGAGAATGTGGTCAGGCATTTCGATATGACGACTCATAACCATGCATCTAAACCAGGCAACACTCCTCCCTGGGTATATGCCGATGCAATGGCCACATCCCCTATAGATAGCTGCAAAAAGGAAGTCGCCAGGAAGAACCAAGCTTGCGAAGGGAAAACGACCAAAGCGGAGCAGTGTGCCGATAAAGCCTGTACAGCTGCCAAGAAATGTCTACTCGTGTCGAAGCGGCAGGCAGACTCAAAAGCGAAGAACAGCCAAGTTGCATGCTGCGATGGTGAAACCGGTCACCACCTTGTTGAAGCGCATGGTTTTACAGAGTCTGGAAGTGGGCGTGAGACTCCCCTACCCCAATTCCCTAAGTATGATGAGAAAGATGCGCCATGTATTTGCGTAGAGTGCCCTCAAGATGGTAGTGGCCGATACGAAGGAGACCACGGATTTATGCATGCGGCACAGGGCAAGTTAGAACAGGCAGCCATAGAAAAAGCTCCACCCTCACAAAAAGATTATGCGTGGAACTACTCTCAATCCAGGGCGGCTGGCGTGCGCGCTTTGCAACAAACATTCCCCAAATCTAAATGTTCAAAAAAGTGCTTGAACGCCCAGCTCGACGCCTACCATAAAAGCACAGTAGGAGCAAGTGACAAAACCCCCGTCAGGACACATACGCCTAACCTCTCCAGCAACCAGAAAGAGCTGGCTCACGAAATGATACCAGAGGTTTCAATAAGTACCTGGTAATAGGACTGGAAGACTAAGAATGAACCAAGCATTAACCTGGACCATGAGTCGCACGGCAGTTTTTGACAGCAATCGCATCTATGTTCTCGCCTATTCCAAGAGAGAGCCAGGCACAAGAGTATTTCGATGGACAGGTAATTGGGATAATTATTATGTACAGGGAGTTACCGCTGGGATATGTGCGATCCGTGGAGCCAATCCCGAAATTTTAACCCTCTGTGCCGATGGGCGAGTTCATAGAGCTGCACCTGATGGACAATCCTATGAAGATCTACTTCCGGAAAAACCAAGCAAGCATGGTTTGCTTCGTGACATTCGCATGATCGGAAACACTGCTTATGCTACCGGCTTCGGTAGGCAGACCTATATCAGACGATCTAGAAGTTGGCAGCATTATGATCAAGGAATGCTTGTTGATCCAACAGAAGACAGCCTGAGTGCTCTAGAGTCTATTGATGGATTTAGCGAGTCAGCAATTTATGCATCTGGAACTCAAGGTGAGATTTGGCACTGTAAACAGGGAGTGTGGAGCCAAATCAGCAGCCCTACAAATATAGTCTTAGAGAATATTCTTTGTGCGCCAGATGGGGTGGTATACATATCCGGCCAGCTGGGGATCATTTTGTATGGCCGAGAAAACAGCTGGAGCATACTTGAACACGATCAAACCGAGGACACATTCTGGGATATGACATGGTTCAGAGGAAAGCTTTGGCTCTCAACCACCAAGGCGCTTTACACCCTGCAAGATCAGACGCTAGAAAAAGTCAGCACTGGGCTTCCTGCAGGTCAGACTTTCCGATATCTGGATTCTAATGAGCATCTACTATGCTCATCCGGCGAGAGAGATATCGCACTGTTTGATGGAGCAAGCTGGACACGCATTCCCTGTCCTTAATCGACATAGAGAAGCTCATGGAGAAGATCCTCATTATCGTAGAGCAACACGCAGAAGAATCTTCCTTCCTATCACTATTACGCCAGCTCGCCGTCCACGAGCCCCACTACGACCTCAATCACCTGAGCACCCTGGACAACCGTATCGAGGCCCATCTGGACGGTCTGCGTATCGCCGGCCCGGCAGGGCTCGACACCCTGCTCCAGCAGCTCAACCCCAACGCCCAGGGCGAAATCTTCGCGGCCACGGTGCTGGCCTTCGAGACCGCCAATACCGCCGCCATGGCTCGGCTGGCCGAGCATGTGCGCGCTGCCCCCGACAGCGCGCGTTTTATGGCCGCGGCCCTGGGCTGGCTGGATTGGGCCCGCGTCGAGCCCTGGGTGGACAAGCTGCTTGGCTCGCCCGAGGCACTGTTTCGTCAGATCGGCCTGGCCGCCTGCGGCATGCACCGCCGCGATCCGGGTGCGGCGCTGATCGCCGGGCTGGCGCATGCCGACGCGGCAGTCGTCGCCCAGGCCGCGCGCACCGCCGGCGAGTTGCGCCGGCGCGATCTGCTGCCGGCGATCCGTGCCCATCGCCTGCATGCCGACGACAACGCGCGCTTCTGGGCCAACTGGGCCACGCTGCAGATGGGCGACGAGGAGGCGCTGCTGCCGCTGCGCCAGTTCGCCGAACAACCGGGTCCGCTGCAGCAGCGCGCCTTGCCGGTGCTACTGGCCTGGCAGCCCAGAGAAACCAGCGTCGCCTGGATTCGTCAGTTGATGCCGCAAGCGCAGCAGCGCCGCATGGTCATCCAGGCGGTCGGCCTGCTGGGCGATCCGCTAAGCCTGCCCTGGCTGATCCAGCAGATGCAGGAGGTGCCGCAGGCCCGGGTCGCCGGCGAGGCCTTCAGCCTCATTACTGGAGCAGACCTGGCGTTGCTCGATCTGGAGCTGCGCGACACCCCCGAGCACGACGCCGGCCCCAACGACGATCCGGCCGATGCCAACGTGGCCATGGACGAGGACGAGAACCTGCCCTGGCCCGACCCGGCGTTGATAGAGGCCTGGTGGCAAGGGGAGAAAGGCGCGTACCGGAATGGCCAGGGCTATTTCCTCGGCCAACCGATAAGCGAGCAGGGCTATCGCCTGGCCCTATCCACGGCACAGCAGCGCCAACGCAGGATCGCGGCCTATGGCCTGGCGCGTTTTCGCCCGACCGAGGCGTTGTTCCCGGTCGCCGCGCCCGCCTGGCGGCAGCGGGCCTTGCTCAAGACATGAAAGTGAGGCGACCGCAAGCAGCGGTGCGCACGGCGCACCCTACGCGGCGGGATAACGGCTGACTTCGATCAGATTGCCGTCCGGGTCGCGGAAATACACCGACTCGATGGGACCGATGGCGCCGGTGCGCGCCACCGGCCCCTCCTCCACCTCGACGCCCTGCTCCGCCAGATGGCTGAGGATGCGCTGCAGCGGCCAGGCGCTGATCAGGCACAGGTCGATGGCGCCCGGCGTCGGCCTGGCGGCCTTGGGCTCGAACTCGCGGCCGGCCTGGTGCAGGTTGAATTTCTGTTGACCGAAGACCAGCGCACTGCGCCCGGCGCCGAAGCGCTCGTGGCGCATGCCCAGCACCCGTTCGTAAAAGGCGACGGTGGCGTCGATATCGGCCACGGTCAGCACCAGGTGATCCAGTCGTTCGATCATTTTGAATGCCTGTCCAGCAGATGAAAACGCGGCAGCCCCAGGTGCCAATGGATCGCCGCCAGGCGCGCGCCCAGCACCACCAGCATGGCGGCGCTGGTATCCAGCCAGTGCGGCGTGTCCAGCGCACGCAGGCCGATAAAGGTCAGCGCGCCGGCGATGCAGGCGGTGGCGTAGATTTCCTTCTGGAAGATCAGCGGGATCTCGTTGCACAGCACGTCGCGGATCACCCCGCCGACCACGCCGGTCATCACCCCCATGATCACCGCGGTGCTGATCGGCGTGCCGTGTTGCAGCGCCAGTTCGGTGCCGTACACGGTGAACACCGCCAGGCCGAAGGCGTCGGCGATCAGCAGGCCCTTCTCGTGGATCGGCCGGGTCATGCGCACCCAGACCACCGTGCCCAGCGCCGCCAACGATGCGATCAGGATATAGGTGTCGTCGCGTATCCAGCTGACCGGGTGATTGTCCAGAATCAGGTCGCGCAGCGTGCCGCCGCCCAGGGCGGTGACGATGGCCATGACCAGCACGCCGAACAGGTCCATGGACTTGCGCCCGGCCATCAGCGCGCCGGTGATGGCGAACACCGCCACGCCGAACAGGTCGGCGAAATAGAACAGTTGCTGCATGGCGCCCTCAGCCACCGACCGGGGTGCGCAGGGTGACGAACTCCTCGGCGGCGCTCGGGTGCACGCCGATGGTCTCGTCGAATATCTGCTTGGTGGCGCCGGCCTTGAGCGCGATGGCCAGGCCCTGGACGATCTCGCCCGCCTCCGGGCCGACCATGTGGCAGCCCAGCACGCGGTCGCTGTCGGCATCGACCACCAGCTTCATCAGGGTGCGCTCCTGGCATTCGGTCAGGGTCAGCTTCATCGGTCGGAAGCGGCTCTCGAAGATCTGCACGCGATGCCCCGCTTCGACCGCCTGTTCCTCGCTCAGGCCGACGGTGCCGATATTCGGCAAGCTGAACACCGCGGTGGGGATCATCCGGTAGTCCAGCGGGCGGTATTGCTCCGGCTTGAACAGGCGGCGCGCCACGGCCATGCCTTCGGCCAGCGCCACCGGGGTCAGCTGCACGCGGCCGATTACGTCGCCGATGGCGAGGATCGACGGCGTGCTGGTCTGGAACTGCTCGTCCACTTCGACATGGCCGCGCTGGTCCAGCTTCACCTCGACGTTTTCCAGGCCCAGGTTGTCCAGCATCGGCCGGCGGCCGGTGGCGTAGAACACGCAGTCGGCCTGCAGCACGCGGCCGTCCTTGAGGGTGGCGTTGAGGCTGCCGTCGGTTTGCCGTTCGATGCGCTCGATATCGGCGTTGAACTGCAGGTCGATACCTTTCTTGCTCAGCTCCTCCTTCAGGTGCCGACGCACCGCGCCGTCGAAGCCGCGCAGGAACAGCTCGCCGCGGTAGAGCTGGGTGACCTGGGCACCCAGGCCGTGGAAGATCGAGGCGAACTCCACGGCGATATAGCCGCCGCCGACCACCAGCACGCGCTTGGGCAAGGTTTCCAGGAAGAACGCCTCGTTGGAGCTGATGGCATGCTCGCGCCCGGGAATGTCGGGGATCTGCGGCCAGCCGCCGGTGGCGATGAGGATGCGTTCGGCGCTGTGGCGCTGGCCGTTCACCTCGACGCTATGGGCGTCGAGGATGCGCGCGTGGCCTTCGAACAGGCTCACGCCGCTGTTCACCAGCAGGTTGCGGTAGATACCGTTGAGGCGCTCGATCTCGCGGTTCTTGTTGGCGATCAGGGTCGCCCAGTCGAAGTTCGCCTCGCCCAGCGACCAGCCGAAACCGCCTGCCTGCTCGAAGTCTTCGGCGAAATGCGCGCCGTAGACCAGCAGCTTTTTCGGCACGCAGCCGACGTTGACGCAGGTGCCGCCCAGGTAGCGGCTCTCGGCCACGGCCACGCGGGCCCCAAAACCGGCGGCGAAGCGCGCCGCGCGGACGCCGCCGGAACCGGCGCCGATAACGAACAGGTCGAAGTCGTAACTCATCTGCGGCCTCCTTGAACAGGCCGCCAGCATACCGGAAAGGCAAAGACTAAGCTGACAGCCAAGGAGGAAAGCCGCCATGCGCCCGACCCTGACCCACCTGGCGCTGCACGTGCCCGATCTGGACGCCTGCATCGCCTTCTACCAACGCTACTGCGCCATGCAGGTGATCCATGAACGCCCCGGCAAGGGCACGCGTATCGTCTGGATGGCCGAGCCGGGCAAGGAGCATCAGTTCATCTTCGTCATCATGCCCGGCGGCCAGGCTCGCCAGCTGGCCAGCGACGACTACAGCCATTTCGGCTTCGCCCTGGCCAGCGGCGAGGAGGTCGACCGCGTCGCGGCCATGGCCGCGGAGGACGGCTGCCTGATCTGGCCGCCGCGCGACGAGCCCTACCCGGTCGGCTACTACTGCGGCCTGCGCGACCCGGCCGGCAACTACGTGGAATTCAGCTACGGCCAGCCGCTGGGGCCCGGCTCGGAGCGGATGCCGATCCCCTGAAACGCAGGACGCCACCCGAAGGTGGCGTCCTGTCTCGAAGGTCTCCGGATGCCTGGTGCGCACAGCCTGGGCAGCCCCTCGACACCCGACATGGTCCAGCTCGTAGGGTGCGCCGTGCGCACCGGGCCGGCGGTTGCCAACGCCTCAGTAGGCCTTGCCGGTCTTGTACAGGTTCTCGAAGCAGAAGTTGGTCGCCTCGATATAGCCTTCGGCGCTGCCGCAGTCGAAGCGTTGGCCCTTGAACTTGTACGCCATCACGCAGCCCTGCTGGGCCTGGCGCATCAGCGCGTCGGTGATCTGGATCTCGCCGCCCTTGCCCGGCGGGGTGTCGCGGATCAGGTCGAAGATGTCCGGGGTGAGGATGTAGCGACCGATGATCGCCAGGTTCGACGGCGCGTCCTCGGGCTTGGGCTTCTCCACCATGTTACTGACCCGGTAGATGTCGTCGCGGATCATTTCGCCGGCGATCACCCCGTACTTGTGGGTCTCGTCGCGCGGCACTTCCTGGATGGCGACGATGGAGCAGCGGAACTGCTTGTACAGCTTGACCATCTGGGTCAGCACGCTGTCGCCTTCCAGGTTCAGGCACAGGTCGTCGGCCAGCACCACGGCGAAGGGTTCGTCGCCGATCAGCGGCTGGCCGCAGAGGATGGCGTGGCCCAGGCCCTTCATCTCCACCTGGCGGGTGTAGGCGAAGCTGCACTCGTCGATCAGGCGGCGGATGCCGGTCAGGTATTTTTCCTTGTCGGTGTCGCGGATCTGGTGCTCCAGCTCGTAGCTGACGTCGAAATGGTCCTCCAGCGCGCGCTTGCCGCGGCCGGTGACCATGGCGATCTCGGTGAGGCCAGCGGACAGCGCCTCTTCGACGCCGTACTGGATCAGCGGCTTGTTCACCACCGGCAACATTTCCTTGGGCATGGCCTTGGTCGCGGGCAAGAAGCGGGTGCCGTAACCGGCGGCGGGGAACAGGCATTTCTTGATCATGGGACTCCCAGATGGCGTGTGGAATGCGCCGCCAGTCTATCAAGCTGCGCTGGCCTTACAACCGCCGAGGGCCGGCCGGCCGATGCCGCGATAGAGAAAACCCAACTCGGCGAGCTGCGCCGCATCGTAGATATTGCGCCCGTCGAACAGCACCGGCATGCGCATAGTGGCGCGGATGCGCAGGAAGTCCGGCTGGCGGAACTGCTTCCACTCGGTCACCAGCACCAGGGCGTCGGCGCCTTCGCTGACCACATAGGGCGAATCGCTGAGCAGCAACTGGCCCTTGGCCAGGTACTCGGCGTAGCGCGACGCCAGCGCCGGGGTCGCCACCGGATCGCAGGCCTGCACCCGCGCGCCCGCCGTCAGCAGCGCGTCGAGCAGCACCAGGCTGGGCGCCTCGCGCAGATCGTCGGTGCCGGGTTTGAACGCCAGCCCCCAGAGCGCCACCACCCTGCCCTGCAGATGGCCGTTGAAGTGCTCGCGCAGGGCCTGGAACAGCAAGGTCTTCTGCAGTGCATTGCGCGCCTCCACCGCACGCAGGATGCCCGGCTCGAATCCTTCCAGCTCGGCGGTGCGGATCAGCGCGCGCACGTCCTTGGGAAAGCAGGAGCCGCCGTAGCCGCAGCCGGCGTAGATGAAGTGGGTGCCGATGCGCTTGTCGCTGCCGATGCCGCGGCGCACCTCCTCGATATCCACCCCCAGGCGTGCGCAGATGCCGGCCATCTCGTTGATAAAGGAAATCTTGGTAGCGAGGAAGGCATTGGCCGCGTACTTGCTGAACTCCGCGGCGCGCACGCCCATGCACAGCAGACGGTCGTGGTTGCGCAGGAATGGCGCGTAGAGCCGGCGCAGCAGCTCCCGGCCGCGCTCGTCGTCGCAGCCGACTATGACCCGGTCGGGACGCATGAAATCCTCGACGGCGGTTCCTTCCTTGAGAAACTCCGGGTTGCTCGCCACCGCCACCCTGGCCTTCAGTCGGCGCTGTGCCAAGGCGCCGTTGATACGCTGGGCGACGCGCTCGGCGGTGCCGACCGGCACGGTGGACTTGTCCACCACCAGGCAACCGTGCTCGAGCTGTTCGCCCAGCTCATCCGCCACCGCCAGCACATGGGACAGATCGGCCGAACCGTCCTCGCCGCTGGGCGTGCCCACGGCGATGAAGACCACCTCGGCGCGGCGAATGCCGGCCTTGAGCTGTGCGCTGAAACTGAGTTGGCCGCTGGCCAGTTGCGCCTTGAGCATGGCCTCGAGGCCCGGTTCGTAGATCGGCACCTCGCCGCGGGCGAGCCGTGCCACCCGCTCAGGGTCGCGCTCGACGCAGATCACCCGGTTGCCCATCTCGGCAAAGCAGGTCGCCGTCACCAGCCCAACGTAGCCAGCCCCAATTACGCATATCTGCATCGCTGCATCCTCTCGACGGGTTGCAGCGATTGCAGCGGATGGCGGTGGCAGCGGTATGACCGTCAGGTGACCGGGGCATGACAGCCGGCGCAAGGCCATCCGTCAGTCGTCATCCCACTCCTTGCATTTCACCTCTTTCTTGTACTCGTCGCGCTTGGCGTCGATCTTCACCCGGCAGCCACCGTCGCGGAACTCCTCCTTCCATTCGCCGCGCGGCCAGCTTCGGCCGTGCCCATCCGGGCATTTGATTTCCAGCAGGTAATCGCCCCGATCGAACTCCTCCTTGACCCGGCACGGCCCGTCCCGGTAGCGGTTTTCCCATTTGTCATGACCACCCTGGCGGTGTTCGGCACTGGCCTGGCTGGCCAACAGCGCCGCCCAGCAGAACGGCAGAACACCGCGCGAAATGAACCGACTGAACATCATGCAACCTCGCAATCAACCTCCTCCGCGACGGCGGAGGCAGCGGATACCTCTCTGACAGCGACGCCGGGTTTTTGCTCGCGGCTCGATCGTTGCTTGTGCGCAGGCCCGCTGCTCCCCGCTGCGCTCCTGGGAATTCGTACGCGTGCGAAACCGCCCCGGACGATGTCGAGCATCTCGCGCAAGCGCCGCTGAAAAAATGCGAGGAGGTCACCAAGCCGCCGGCACTGGCGATCTCGCGCAGGTATTTGAAGGGTGGATGGCCCAGTGACGGTCGGGCGTGAAAGAGCTGCCTTTTTTCGCCAACCGCAAGAACGCCGCCCAACGACTGCCGGCGGGCAGCGCGTTGGGCGACGTGGGTAGCGCGTGGTTCAGCTGCGGCAGTCGCGGATCAGCCCCTTCACCAGGCCGATCATCAGCAGCAGCATCAAGGCCATGAACGGCAAGCCCATCGCCACCGCGCCGGCCTGGATGCCCTTGAGCGCAGTGTCGCCGCCGACCACGAACAGGGTGACGGTGACCAGGGCAATCATCACCAGCCAGAGCACCCGCTGCAGCGGCAGGGTATCGGGATCGCCGCCGGCGGCGAGGTTGTCGACCACCAGGGCGCCGGAGTCGACCGAGGTGACCATGAAGATCACCAGCAAGGCCACGACCAGCAGCGAGGCAAGACCGCCCAGCGGCAGCACTTCGAGGAACTGGAAGATGGCCATGTTGACGTCCGTCAGGCCCGCCGCCAGCGCCCCGCTGCCGTCGACGACCTGGGCGATGGCGCCGCCGCCGAAGGCGGCGAACCAGAGTACGGCGACGATGGTCGGCGCCAGCATCACCATGCCCACCATCTGCCGCAGGGTGCGGCCTTTGGACACGCGCGCGACGAAGATGCCGACCAGCGGGCCCCAGGTGCACCACCAAGCCCAGTAGAACACCGTCCAGCCCTGGAACCAGTCCTGATCCGGGCGTTCGACCCAGTTGCTCAGCGGCAGGAAGAAGCGGCCGTAATCCAGGGCCGCCGTCAGGGCGCCGAAGAAGAATTCCAGCACGCCGATGCCGACCACCACCAGCAGGAACAGCCCCAGCGCCAGCAGCATGTTGATATTGCTCAGCAGCTTGACCCCGGCATCCAGCCCGCGCCACAGGGAAATCGCGGCGATGCCGGTTACCGTGGCGATGAACAGCAGTTGAAAGGTGAAGTTGTTGGGCACGCCCAGCACATGGGAGATGCCGGCGGTGGCCTGCATGGCGCCGAGGCCCAGCGAGGTGGCCAGGCCGAAGACGGTCAGCACCACGGTGAACACATCGACCAACTGCCCCGGCTGGCCCTTGTGCGCCTTGCCGATCAAAGGCTGCAGGCCGGAGCTCAAGGACAGCGGCAGGCCCTTGTTGTAGGAGAAGTAGCCGACCACCAGGGCGCTGGTCAGGTAGATGGCCCAGGGGTGCAAGCCCCAGTGGAACAGGGTGGCGCCCAGCGCCGCATGCCGCGCCTCGGGCGTGTTGGCCGCGGTATCGAGGGGCGTCTTCCACCAGGCGGTGTACTGCGCCACGGGTTCGGCCACGCCCCAGTACAGCAGGCCGACGCCCATGCCGGCGGCGAACATCATGGAAAACCAGGACAGCGTGCTGAACTCCGGTTTGGCCTCGCGCCCGCCCAGGCGCACCTTGCCCAGGGGCGAGAGCGCCAGGCCCGCGCAGAACAGCACGGCCAGGTTGCCCATGATGATGATGAACCAGTCGCAGTTCTTGAGAATCCAGCCCTTGACGCTCTCCAGTGTCTGGCCGAAGACCACCGGGTTGCTCAGCGCCAGCAGCACCAGCAGCAGGACGATGGAGAACGAGACTGGAAAGATAACCCGATGGAAGTTCAGGCCCAGCACTCGAATATTGAACTCTCGACTGACCAGGCCTTGCGCAGCTATAGGCTTCATGCACGCACCTCGATGTTGTTCTTGTAATAAGTTGTTCTGCCGAACCCCAACCCAGGCACCGCGGTGCCTGGTTCCGGACCTTCTGCAGATGCTCAATGGTCAGTCAGGGGTATGCCCTCGACAAACCATTTAATCTCCGCGACTTATGAGTTTTGATCATTAATTCGGGCGTGCGCGGCGCCTGCCCGTAGCGCCTTGGCGAGGTCGCTCTGCAGCGCCGGGATCGGCCCCGCTGCCGGGTCCCGACAGCCAGTCCGCTGGCCGACAGGCCTTGGCCTAGATAGCCGCGTCTGCGCCGCTTCGCTATCGGGCGCGCGGGCTCATGGAACCGAGTGGCCTCGCTCGCCTGGCAGGTCGGGCGCGGGCGCCGCCGGCGCGGCACTGGGCGGCTCGATCGCCGCCGCCAACGTCGCGCAGGCGATGCCGTTGGGGGTGGCCTGATGATGCAGCGGCGCATCGTCCTGCAGGTGCTCGCCGGTCACGCGCCCCTGCCCCACCGCCAGCGCCAGTGCGGCGGCGCTGACGGCGAAGAACAGATAGAGGCTGGAGGCGCCGAAATGCCCCATCAGCGCACCGGCCAGCAACGGCCCGATGCAGGCGCCGACGCCGAAGGTGGCGAGCAACAGCCCCGCCAGCGAAACCCGCAGGCGCGGCTCCATATTGTCGTTGGCAAGCGCCACGCCCAGCGGATACAGGCAGAACTGCAGGAAGCCGATGCAGGCGCCGAACAGCAGCAGCACGCCGAACGACAGCCCTTGGTAGAACGCCAGCGGCAGGCAGGTCAGCATCAGCAACGCCGCCACCGCGCGAATCAGGCTAGCGCGCGGCAGCCGGTCCGACAGCCAGCCGAGCGGCAGTTGCGCGAGCAGGCCGGCAGCGATCGCCAGGGCCATGAACTGCCCCACCTCGACCGTGCCCAGGCCCTGCCGGCTGGCGTAGATCGACGCCAATCCGTAGAAGCCGCCATTGATCATGCCCGATACCAACACGGTGATCAGCGACTGCGGCACCCGCTGCAGGAACAGGCGCAGATCGACCGGTTCCGCACTCGGTATGGCCGGGTGCGTGCTGCGGGTCAGCGCCACCGGCACCTGGCTCAGGGCGAAGGCGATGACCACGCCGAGCAGCGCATGCAGGCCCAGGTCGCCGTCGATGCTCAGCGCCAGTTGGCCGAGCATCATGCCGACGTAGGCCGAGACCATATAGATGCCCAGCACCTTGCCGCGCTGATCGCTCTGCGCGCAGTCGTTGAGCCAGCTCTCCACCACCATCAACTGACACATCATCGCCACGCCGACCAGCAGGCGCAGCAACAGCCAGAGCGGCAGCGCCTCGCTGAAGGCGTGGGTCAGCACCGCCGCGCAGATGATCCCGGAGCAGGCCACGTAGGTGCGGATATGGCCGACGCGGCCGATCAGCACCTGGCCGACCTTGCCGCCGACCACCATGCCCAGGGCATTGGCCGCCATCAGCGCGCCGCCCCAGAAATCGGCGACGCCGCCGGTGGTCAGGCGCAGCGCCAGATAGGTCATCAGCAGGGTCGAGCCGAGCTGCATCAGCAGACTGGCCAGATAGAGTGCAGCGAACGCCTGGGTCAGTCCGAGCAATTGCTCACCCCTTTCTCATGAGAAACAGTGCGCCCGAGCCGGGCGCGCAGCACGGCGGAACCATCTGCAAGGCGCCCACGGCTAGGCCAGACCGTGGCGCTGCTTCCAGTCGCCCGGATGCACCACGTAACCGAACAGCGCATGCCCGCCGTAGACCAGCTCGGTGCCCTCGGGAATCCACAGCAGCTGGCCCGGCTGAACGCGATACAGCTGGCCGTTGGCCTTGAGTTCGAAACAACCCTGGATGACGAAGATCACCTCGTCGTACAGCAGGGTCCAGGCCACCTCGGCGCCTTCCCAGCGGGCGAAACCTATGCCGATGTGCGGCGATATCTCGTTGCCGATCGCCCGCGCCACGAAGGCCGCGCCGGGCGGGCCGCCACGCGGGACGAAGTCCAGGTCATGGTGATCGACCAGCAGCACCGGGCCTTTGCCGGAAACGACCTGGCTCATAGCTCGCTCCGACTGTTCCAGGCGGCCAGGCGAATGCGCGAACGCACGCCGAGGCCGAGGAAGGGTTCCGGCGGATTCAGCGACGGCATGCCGGTGACCGCCTGGATGTCGCGCAGCTGCGCCGAATCGGCGCCCACCGCCAGGTCGGCCAGCAGGGTGCCGGAGACGGTGCCCCAGGCCGCGCCGACGCCGTTGTCGCAGGCCGAGGCGAACACGCCCGGCTCCAGCTCGCCGAAGAAGTTGGTGAAATTGCGCGAGATGGCGTAGACGCCGCCCCAGGTGTGGCTGAACGGCACCTCGGCCAGCTGCGGGAAGCGCGCCAGGAAGGCCTTGCGATGGTCATTGCGCACCGACTCGCGCATGGCGTCGCTGGTGCTCTTGCCGTACTTGGGCACGTGCTTGTACGTGTTGCGGATGATCAGGCGGCGGTCCTGGGTCATGCGCACCGTGGTGCCGGCGTGATCGGCCGGGGTCAGGCCCCAGTCGAGCTGGCCGCCATAAACGGCCAATTCGGCGTCGCTCAGCGGCCGCGTCCAGCTGGCGAAGGTCATCACCGGCAGCAGGCGGTTGCGCAGGTAGCCGAACTCCTGGGTGAAGATGCTGGTGCCCAGCAGCAGCCGCGGGGTGCGGATGCTGCCGGCGCTGCCGTGCAGTATCCAGCCGCCCTGGCCGTCGCGCTGCAGGCGCTGGATCGGCGATTCCTCGAGCAGCTCGACATTGCCGGGCAAGGAGCGGCCCAGGCCGCCGACCAGCGCCGCCGGCTGCATCAGGTAGCAACCCGGGGTGTAGATCGCTCCGCTGTAGTGCTGACTGCCGACGACCTTGGCCAGCTCGCCGCGCTCGACCCACGCGAAGGGCTCGCCGAGGTCCTCCATCAGCTTCTCGAAATGTTCGAGGTAGGCCATGCCGCGCGGCCCCACCGCGCCCTGGTACTTGCCGGCATGCGACCACTGGCAGTCGATCCCGTGCTGCTGGATCAGCCCCTGCAACTGGGCGATGGCGGCGCGGTTGAGGCCGAGCAGGCGCTGCTTGTGCGCCGGGTCCGGGTGTTCCAGGGCGAACTTGTGCGGTAGGTCGATGACGAAGCCGGAGTTGCGCCCCGAGGCGCCGTAGCCGACGCGCTGGGCATCGACCAGCAGGATGCGCGCCTCGGGATGGTGCTCGGCCAGGCGCCGGGCGGCGGCCAGGCCGGCGAAACCGGCGCCGATCACCGCGTAGTCGGCGCGCTGCTCGCCCTGCAGGCGCGTGGCGGGCTCGGCGGCGGGCAGCGCGGCGTACCAGCCGCAGCTGGCGTCGTCGTGCGGCAGATTGATGCTCTTGTTCATGCTTGCGCCCTCAGGCCACGGCCCGTTGTGCGTTCTGACAGGATTGCAGCCAGCTGTTGCGCTGCGTTTGGGCCTGGCGGCCGAGCAGGACGAAGCCGCACAGGGTGCCGGCGGCGTCGTAGTAGCCGGCGCTGAGGCCATCGGCGGTCGCCGTGCAACGCCATTCGCCGGCTACGCCGACGGCCGGCGGCAGCAGGCACAGCGGCGCGGCCGGGGTCTTCACCGTCACCGGCATCAGCGGGTAGCTGACCGCGGTTGGCTGGCCGAGCAGGGTCTTGCTCAGGGCGGCGATGCCCTGGTTGATCGGCGCCAGGTAGGGCAGCAGTTGGCCGTCGATCTCGATGCAGTCGCCCAGGGCGTAGATCCCCGGCTGCGAGCACTGCAGGCGGGCATCGACCCGGATGCCGCGACCCACGGCGAGCCCGGCGCTTTCGGCCAGTTCCAGATTGGGCCGCAGGCCGACGGCGGAGAGCAGCAGATCGGCGTCCAGACTTTCGCCGTCGGCGAGGGTCAGGCGGTAGCCCTGCTCCAGCGCATCGACGCGGCGCAAGGTGTTTTGCAGATGCCAACTGACACCAAGTTCGCCCAGGGCGACCTGCAGCTGCCGGCCGGCCTCGGCCGGCAACAGGCGTTCCATCGGCCATTGGCCGAGGCCGATAACGCTGACCTCGAAGCCGCTGGCCGCCAGGTCGTTGGCGAACTCGCAGCCGATCAGTCCGTCGCCGAGGATGGCCACCCGGCGCACGCCGACCAGGCGCTCGCGGAAGCTGCGGTAGTCGTGCAGGTTGTTGACGCTGAGCAGCGCGTCGCTGGCCCCTTCGATGGGCAAGCGAATCGGCGCCGCGCCGCTGGCCAGCACCAGTTGGCCGTACTCCATCTCACCGATGCTGGTGTGCAGGCGCCGCGCCGCGGCGTCGATGCGTTCGACCGTGCAATGCGGGTAGACGCGAATCTTCAGGCGCTTCTCGATGGCCAGCGCCGACTCGCCGGCCAGTGCCTCGGCGCTCTTGCCCTGAGCCAGGCCGATGGACAGCGCCGGCTTGGAGTACAGGTGGCCGGACTCCTGGGTCAGCACGCGGATTTCCACCTCGGCATCGGCGCGGCGCAGCGCCTGGGCCAGGCCATAACCGGCATAACCGCTGCCGATGATGACGATGGGCTGACGCACGCCAGCCGCAGGTTGTGCGGGCGCCGCCGGGGGCACCGGCAAGGGCGTCGAGGGGTTCGCTGCCGCGGCCACCACCGGGCTGATATCGAGCATCTCGAAATCTTCCTTGCCGACTTTGCACTCCGGGCACTTCCAGTCCGCCGGTACGTCTTCCCAACGGGTGCCGGCGACAATGCCGTCGTCCGGCCAGCCCAGGGCCTCGTCGTAGATCAGGCCGCAGACCACACAGAGCCAGGTCTTGAACATGTCGTTCACTCCCCCGCCACGCGAATGGCGACGTTCTTGGTACGTACGTAGCTGTACAGCGCTTCCTGGCCCTTCTCGCGGCCGAAACCGGACAGCCCCACACCGCCGAACGGCGTTTCGATGCCGCCGGCATACCACTCGTTGACGAATACCTGGCCGGCGCGCAGGCGCCGCACGCAGCGCATGGCGCGGCTGATGTCCTGGGTGAAGACGCCGGCGACCAGGCCGAAGTCGGTGCCGTTGGCGATCTCGATGGCCTGCTCCTCGCTGTCGAAGGGGATGATCGCCAGCACCGGGCCGAACACCTCTTCCTGGGCGATGCACATCTCGGGGCGCACGTCGCGGAACACGGTCGGACGCATGAAGTGCCCGGCCCTGTCGCTGTAGGCCTCGCCGCCGGTGGCCGCCACCGCGCCCTCGTCGACGGCGCGCCGGCACAGGCTTTCGATGCTGGCCAGTTGTGCGGCGCTAACCACCGGGGTGAGGTCCGGGTTGTCCTGGCCGAGACCGACGGACAGCCCTTCGGCCAGCTCGACCACGGCGGCGACGATCTCCTCGTAGACCTCGCGCTGCACCAGCAGGCGCGACATGGCCGAGCAGACCTGGCCGGCATTGAAGAAGATGCCGTTCTTGACGCTGGCCAGCAGCTGCTGGCGGTCGACGTCGGCGAAGGCGATGGCGGCCGACTTGCCGCCCAGTTCCATGACGCTGGGAATCGCATGCTCGGCGGCATCGCGCAGGATGGTCTGGCCGGTCGGCACCGAGCCGGTGAAGACGATCTGGTCGACCTTGGCGCTGCTCACCAGATGCGCCCCGACCTCGCGGCCGCGGCCGCAAATCAGGTTGACCGCGCCCCTGGGCAGGCCGGCGCGGGCGATGGCGCGCAGCAGCACGCACATACCCAGCGGCGACAGCTCCGGCGACTTGATCACCACCGCGTTGCCGGCGGCCAGCGCCGGCGCCAGGGAACGGGCGCAGATGGACACCGGGAAATTCCACGGCACGATCTGCGCCGACACGCCCATGGGGTCGTAGAGGGTGAAGTCCATGTAGCCGTTGCCCAGCGGGATCGAGGTGCCCTCGATCTTGTCCGCCATGCCGGCGTAGTACTCGAAGTAGCGCGCAGCCTCGATGAACTCGTCGCGGGCATCGTTGAGGCTCTTGCCGTTTTCCTGGCACAGCACCCAGGCGCCCTCGTCCGCCACCGCGCGGATTTCCTCGGCGATACGCAGCAGCCAGGTCACCCGCTGCGCCGGGCGGGCGCGGGTCAGCTCAGCGCTGTCGGCGCAGCGCCGCGCCGCCAGCAGGGCGCGCTCGGCGTCCGCGACGGTGGCCTGGGCGATGGTCGCCAGCGGCGCGGCGGTGCCGGGATTGTTGACGGTCAGGCGCGACTCGCTATCGCACCACTGGCCGTCGATATAGTTCAGCCAGTGCTCGGCAATCGGGTACATGGCGATCTCCTCAGGCGTTCTGCGCGATGGCCAGCAACTTGCGCGCGGCCCACTGGTGGAAGTAGTGCGTCGGGATGTCCATTTCCGGGGAGAACGCGCCGCCGCCGTAACCCGGCGAATGACGGCCCTTCTGCATGCCTTCGACCGAGGCGATGTCCTCGGCGAACACCACCTTCCACGACTCCAGAATGGCGTTGCGGCAGGCGGCGTACTCGTCGCCCAGCGCCTCGTCGCCGACGTAGAACAGGCGCAGGTGCTCGATGGTGCGCCCCGGCGCGACCGGCTCCAGCTGCATGGCGAAGGCGTGGTCGGCCTGGATGCCGAGCAGCACGTTGGGGAAGAAGGCCACGTACTCGGCGTTGCGCAGGCGGTCCTGCGGCCAGCTGGGGAACTGCGGCAGGTGGGTGCCGGCGACGTCGGAGAGGTTGTAGGCGTAGCTGCCCTGGCCGGCGAACTGCTCGTCGAACAGGATGTTGTAGTGATCCTCCAGGCGCGAGTAGGTGTTCAGGCTCGGGTGCACCCACGGCAGGTGGTACGCCTCGCAGTAGTTCTCCACCGCCAGCTTCCAGTTGCAGGCGATGTCCAGGGTGGTGGCGTCCATGTGCGCGCGACGGCGCATCAGGCCCATGCCGTCGTCGCCGAGGAATTGGCTCCAGCGCGCGGTCAGCGGCGCCAGCATCTCTTCCAGCGGCTGCGCGTCGCCGGACAGGTTGACGAACACCATGTCCATCCAGATGGCGCTGCGGATGGCCTTGAGGCCGTGCTTCTCGCAGGCGAAGCGCTCGTCCTTGTGCTTGTCGATGCCGCCGACGTGCGGGGTGCCCTTGAGGCCGCCGTTGAGGTCGTAGGTCCAGGAGTGGTAGGGGCAGCGGATCACGCCCTGTACGGTGCCCTCCTCTTCCACCAGCTTCATGCCGCGGTGGCTGCAGACGTTGTGGAACACCTGCACCAGGCCTTCGCGGTTGCGCATCAGCAGCAGCGGCAGGCCCATGAAGTCGACCGGCTTGACCGAGCCGTTCTGGCTCAGGTCGCTGGCGAAACCGACGCAGGCCCAGGTCTTGCCCATGATCTGGTCGCGCTCGAGCTCGAACAGTTTCTGCTCGGTGTAGAACGCGTTGGACAGGCCGGTGGCCTCGTGGATCGGCGCGAGTACGGTTTCCAGCTGATGCACTGGGATCTGCTGAGAAGTGGCTTGAGTCATTGTTGTTATCCCCTGCAAGGCACGGTGGTGGTGATCGGCAGGCGCGCTGGCCTTGTCCGTTGGCGGCCAGTTTCGGAAAGCGGGGGATTGTTCGACAAACGATTTTTTAACGCCGCATTTATGACAATAAATCATTAATGCGGCAGCCCGACGCCTGATCGTAGGGTGCGCCGTGCGCACCAATATCGCCGCCTGGGCGGCCGCAGCGCTTCAGGGGGCGCTTGCTTCGCCGTTCGCCTGACCGGCTACCTGCTCCATCAGCCAGCTGCGAAAACGCTTGACGCTCTGCCGGCTGCTACCGCGGCCAAGCGGTTCGAGCAAGCAGAATTGCGCCTCGGTGCGCAGCACGTCCTCGATGGGCCGCACCAGCGCGCCGGTCTGCAGGTGATTGTCGACCAGGTTCGACCAGGCCAGCGCGATGCCCTGCCCGCTCAGCGCCGACTGGATCAGCATCGAGTAGCTGTTGATGTTGATCCTGTGCCTGGGCTCCCGTGCCTTGTGGCCCAGGCGCTGAAACCATTCCGGCCAGCTAATCCAGTCGCGCTGCGGATCTTCCAGCCACAGCCAGGTGCCGGCGCTCAGCTGCGCCAGCCCGGTGAGATCCGGGTGCTTGGCGAGATAGCCCGGGCTGCACACCGGGAACACCTCCTCGGCGAACAGCGACGTCACCTGCATGTTCTTCGGCGGCGTGCGGCAGTAATAGAGCGCCAGATCGCAATCGAGGCGGGAAAAGTCCCTGACATGGTCGTAGGCGATGATGCGCAGATCGACTTCCTCGTTGTCGCGCTGGAACTCGGCGACCCTGGGCAACAGCCAGAGCGACGCCATTGCCGTGCTGGTCACCACCGTCACCTGCTGGGCGCCGCGCCAGTGACGGATTTCGCCCGTGGCGTGGGCCAGCTGCAGCAAGGCCTCGCGCACCGTTTCGTAGTACTGGCTGCCGGTCGGGCTGAGGTTGATCTCGCGGGTGGTGCGCTCGAACAGGGTCTTGCCGAGGTAATCCTCGAGCAGGCGCACCTGTCGACTGATCGCCCCCTGGGTGACGTTCAGCTCTTTGGCGGCCAGGGTAAAGCTCAGATGCCGGGCGGCGGACTCGAATGCCACCAGGCTGTTCAGGGGCGGCAGAGGTTGAATTTTCATGCAGGCGTTCACGCAGGCGTTGTTGTTTTGCAGGAGTCTATAGCCCCGGCCTGCCGCCGGCATGCAAATTGTGTTGGCCGCGGCCCCGCCAGCGCCGGCTGCTCGGGCGAGGAAAACCGCCAGGAAAACGCCGCTAAATGGAAGGGATAACGCGAAATCCTGCAGTGATTGCGACTCAAGGAACACGCCCCTGCAAGAGGCGCATGCCTGCCATAGGTTCGCCCCGGCGGCGAGCGTCAGCGGCGCCGCTGCAGGCCGCGGCCTCGTTCGACATAGGCGGCGAATTCCGCGTCCGGCACCATGCTGCCGCCGGTTCCCCAGATCAGGTGCGTGGCGTTCGCCAGCTGCGTCGCGGCGACGCCGATGCGTTCGAGGTAGGCGTCGGCGCCCAGCACCCTGAGCATTCCCGGCGCCCCCGCCAGCGCCGAGGGCTCCAGGCGCACCCGCTCCTCCTGGTGGGCGACGGCCAGCAGCCGGTACAGCTCCTCGTCCGTGACCGTGTAGTAGCCGTCGATCAGCCGCTGCATCGCCTTGCCGACGAAGCCGGAGGGCCGGCCCACCGCCAGGCCGTCGGCCGCGGTGAGGTTGTCGATGCCGAAGTCCTGGACGCTGACCGCGTCGTGCAGCCCGGTGTACACCCCCAGCAGCATGCAGGGCGAATGGGTCGGCTCGGCGAAGATGCAGTGCACGGCGTCGCCGAACACCAGCTTGAGACCGAAGGCGACGCCACCGGGGCCGCCGCCGACGCCGCAGGGCAGGTAGACGAACAGCGGATGATCGCCATCGACCACCACCCCGGCCTCGGCGAACTGCCGCGCCAGGCGCTCCGCGGCGACGGCGTAGCCGAGAAACAGCTGCGGCGAGTTCTCGTCGTCGACGAAATAGCAGCTCGGGTCGGCCGCAGCCTGGCGGCGGCCCTGCTCCACCGCGACGCTGTAGTCCGCTGCGTACTCGACCACCGTCACGCCATTGGCGCGCAGCTTGTCCTTCTTCCATTGCCGCGCATCCGAGGACATGTGCACGCAGGCCTGAAAGCCGAGCTTGGCGCTGATGATGCCGATCGACAGGCCGAGGTTGCCGGTGGAGCCCACCGCCACCTTGTAGCGGCCGAAGAACTGCCGCGCGGCAGCTCTGGCCAGGGCCTCGTAGTTGTCGTCGAGGCGGATCAGGCCGGCCTGCAGGGCCAGATCCTCGGCGTGCTTGAGCACCTCGTGGATACCGCCGCGCGCCTTGATCGACCCGGAGATGGGCAGTTCGCTGTCCAGCTTGAGCCACAGCGAGCCGCTGCCAGGCAGGCCGGCCTCGTCCAGCAGCAGCCGGTGCAGCCTGGGCAGCGGCTGGATTGCCGACTCGATGATCCCGCCGCTGGCGGCGGTTTGCGGAAATACCTTGGCCAGGTAGGGAGCGAAGCGCTGCAAACGCGCGCTGGCCTGGGCGACATCCTCCGCGCCCAGCCCTACGTCGGCCAGGGCCTCGGCGACCGGCGCGCTGGCCGGGTTGAACCAGACGGTTTCGCGCAGCGCGACCAGTTCCTTGAGCAGCGGGTGGCTGGCGTACCAGGCATCGAGGGATTTGCCGTGAATCATCGTTGCTCCTGTCGACATGCCTGTGGGCAGTGTCGAACTTATCCAGCAAATCGCGGCGCTGAGCAAGGCGCTGGTCTATGCCCCTCCTCGGCGGGCGCGAGCGGCCGTCCTCGGGTCAGGGCAGCGCCTGCGGCTCGCCGGGAACGCCGGCGACCGCTTCGGCCAGGGGCGCCTGGCCACTCTGCAGGCGGATCTTGCGGATCTGCTCGACCCGGCGCAGGTTGTCCCAGGCCAGGGCATAGTGAGCCGGCGATTGCTCGATGGCGCTGTGGAAGAACTGCTCGGCGATATCCAGTCGGCCCTCGATCAGGCAGACGTAGCCCACGTCGTTGCTGGCCTCGGCCCGGCTGCCGACCTGCTCGAAAGCCGACAACGCCTCCTCGTAGCGCTCGCTCCTGGCCAGCAACAGGCCGTAGTTGCGCCATAGCGGCTTATAGTTCGGCGCCAGGTCGATGCCGCGGCGATACTGACGCTCGGCCCCCGACCAGTCGCCGGCCAGATACTGGGAATACGCCAGGCTGTTGTGGGCCAGCGCCGAACCCGGGTCGATGCGCAGGCTCAGGCCGTAGTAGAGTGCTGCCGCGGCGAAATCGTTGCGCAGGTCGGCCAGCACGCCCATGCCGTTGTAGAGTTTGAGCGGCGACTGGCTGTCGACCTGCAACCCCTCGCCGGCGAAGCGTTTCTGGTCGATGGCCACCGCCGTCGTCAGTATCTGCGCGGCCTTCTCCTGACGACGCAGGGCCAGTTGCAGCAGGCCCATCTCGGTCAGCGCCGCGAGGTTCTCCGCATCCTTGCCGAGCACCTCGGCAAAGGCCATCTCCGCCAACTGGTTATTACCCCGCTCGCGGTGGATGCGTCCGACCCAGACCAGCGCCGCGTAACGCTCCGGATCCAGCTCGAGGGCGCGCAGGTACTGATACAGGGCCTGATCCAGGTCGCCCGCCCGATAGGCCATGGCGGCGATCTGCATGGCCTGCTCGGGCGAGCTGGCTTGCTTCTTCACCTGGTAGAGCAGCGAATTGTCACCGGTATAGATCGAGCGGGTATTGCTCAGCGGCTCCGGTCCCATGCTCTGACACCCGGACAGCACGACCATCGTAGCCAGCAGCAGACTGATCCTGTTCATGTCACACCTTCCCGAAGACTTTGAGCACTCCAATGAGTGCGGGACCGATGGCCACCAGGAAAAAGCTCGGCCACAGGCAAAAGATTAGTGGGAATACCAGCTTGGTACCGATTTTCGCGGCCGCTTCCTCGGCTTTCTGGGTGCGCCGGTCGCGAAACTCTTCGGCATAGATACGCAAGGTGGCCGCCACGCTGGTACCGAAGCGAATGCTCTGCGCCAGCAGGCTGACCAGCCCGCGGATCTCCTCCAGACCGGTGCGCTCGGCCAGGTGCTTGAGCGCCTCGGTACTGGGGATGCCGGCACGGATTTCCGCGTTGACCAGGGCCAGTTCCACCGCCAGTTCCGCCTGGCTCACCGCCATTTCGTCGGCCACCCGTTCGATGGCCTGGGGCAAGGCCAACCCCGACTCCACGCAGACCACCATCAGATCCAGGGCATCGGGAAAGGCCACCAGCAAGCGGGTCATCCGCGCCGCCTTGCGCTTGTCGACATATATGGCCGGCACCAGCCAGCCGACGGCCGCCGCGCCCGCCACCAGGGCAATGCCCATGGCCAGCGACAGTGTGGGGATCAGCGGCAAGGCCAGCAGGCTCAGGCCCACCAGCAGCAACGGCGCCAGCAGGCGGATCGCCCAGTAGATCTGCACGGCCGCCGGCGAGCGATAGCCGGCATGCGTCAGCAGGGTACGGGTGGCGGACTCCCGGCCCTGCTCGTCGGGGCTAAACCGCTGCCCCACCTGCTCCAGCATCAACTGCAGGTTGCTCGGCGCCTCCTGGCTGGCGCCCAGGCCGCCATGGCCACGTTTGATCAGGGCCAGGCGCCGCTGCACCGGATCGCGCAGGCCCAGCACCAGCACCGCCAGAGTGACCATCGCCAGCACTGCACTCAGGCCTATGGCGCCGACGAACAACAGGCGCGCCAGCTCCTCGTTACCCACCACGCGATTGAGCAGACTCAGCAGATAGTCCATGACCCATACCTCCTCTACGAGCGACGGCTAGACCTGAATCCGGATGATCCGGCGAATCCAGAAAATCCCTACCAGCATGGCGGCGAAAGCCGCCATCACCAGCTTCTGGCCGATGGGTTCCTTGATCAGCAAGGGCAGATAGGTCGGGCTCGACAGCACGATCGCCGCCGCCAGCACGAACGGCACGGCCACCAGCACCCAGGCCGACATGCGCCCCTCCGCGGACAAGGTCCTGACCTTGCGCTGGAAGCGAAAGCGCCCGCGAATCAGGCTGCTCAAACGCTCCAGCACCTCGGTCAGGTTGCCGCCGGTGTCGCGGTGGATCAGCACCGAAGTCACCAGCATCATCACCGTCATGCTCGGCATGCGTTCGAGCAGACCGAGCATGGCCCGGCGCACGTCGTTGCCGTAGTTGATGTCGGCGAAGGTCAGGCCGAACTCATGGGCCACCGGGCCGCGGTGCTCCTCGGCCACCAGCTGCAGGGTCTCGTTGAACGGATGGCCGGCACGCAGGGCGCGGCACATGGCGTCCAGGGCATCCGGCAGGCCCTCCTCGAACTGGGCGAAGCGCCTGCCGCGGTCGCTGGCGATCTTCAGCACCGGCAACCAGCACACCGCCAAGGCCGCAGGCAAGGCCAGCCACCAGAACCGGGTCAACCACCACAGCAGCAGGCCGGCGGCAACCCCCAGCAGCAGGCCGAGCAGCACCACCCGATAGGCGCGGTAATGATGCCCGGCCTGCTCGATCATCTGCGCCAGCGCTTCCATGGCCGGCAGCTGCTCCAGCCGCGCCTCCAGCGGCGACAGGCGACGCAGGTACTTCTGCCGCAGGATCGTCTGCATGTTCGGCAGGTTGCTGGCCTGCTCCAGCACCTGCAGACGCCCGCGGATGCGCTTGCGCACCTTGCCCGCCTCGCCGAACACCGGCACCACCAGGCCCTGGCTGAGAAGGAACACCGCGGCGAAGACCATGCCGAGGAAGGCCAGGATGAATTCGCTGGGAATCTGGTTCATGACTGCCCCTCCATCCATTCCGGGCGGAACAGGTTCAGCGGCAGCTCGATGCCACGCTTGGCCAGCACGTCGCGGAAGGCCGGCACCATGCCGGTCGGTCGGTAGTCGCCGAGCACTTCGCCCTGTTCGCCGATGCCGCGGCGGACGAAGGCGAAGATCTCGGTCATGGTGATGATCTCGCCCTCCATGCCGTTGATCTCCTGCACGCTGACCAGCCGCCGCTTGCCATCCTCCTGGCGCTCCAACTGGATCACCACGTCGATGGCCGAGGCGATCTGCTGACGCAAGGCCTTGATCGGAAAGGTCGCGCCGGTCATCGACACCATGTTCTCGATGCGCCCCAGGGCGTCGCGCGCGGTATTGGCGTGGATGGTGGTCAGCGAGCCATCGTGGCCGGTATTCATCGCGGTGAGCATGTCCAACGACTCGGCGCCGCGCACCTCGCCGATGACGATGCGGTCCGGACGCATGCGCAGACTGTTGCGCACCAGCTCGCGCTGGTTGACCTCGCCACGGCCTTCGATGTTCGGCGGCCGGGTTTCCAGGCGCACCACGTGCGGCTGCTGCAGTTGCAGCTCGGCCGAATCCTCGATGGTGACGATCCGCTCGTTATGCGGAATGAAGCTGGACAGCACGTTGAGCATGGTGGTCTTGCCGGTGCCGGTGCCGCCAGACACCAGCACGTTCAGCCGCCCGCGCACGATGGCCTTGAGCACCAGGGCGATGGCCGGGGTCAGGGTGCCCATCTGCACCAGGCTCTCGGTGTTCAGCAGGTCCACGGCGAAACGACGGATCGACATGCTCGGCCCGTCGATGGCCAGCGGCGGGATGATCGCATTGACCCGCGAGCCGTCCTTGAGGCGGGCGTCTACCAGCGGCGAGGACTCGTCGATGCGCCGCCCCAGGCTGGAAACGATGCGGTCGATGATGTTGAGCAGGTGCTGGTCGTCGCGAAAGCGCACGTCGGTGCGCTGCAGCTTGCCGTGGCGCTCGACGTACACCGAGGCATGGCCGTTGACCAGGATGTCCGACACGCTGTGGTCGGCCAGCAGCGGCTCCAACGGGCCGAGCCCCAGCACTTCGTCGGTGATCTGCTTGATGATCAGCTGGCGGCTGCTGGCGCTCACCGGCGCCGAATGCTCGTCCAGCAGGCGCTGGCTGAGCTCGCGGATCTGCCGGCCGGCGTCGTCCGGCTCGAGGGAGTCGAGCAGCGACAGATCCATGACCTTGAGCAGCTGCTGGTAGATCCTCTCCCGCCACTCCGCTTCCATCGGGTTGAGGCGCGACTTGGTCTCGTAGAGCGCATCCGGCGCACTGTTTTCCCAGGCCATGGGTACCTCATCGCTCTGATCGCCGAGCCCAAGCTCCTCGGGCACAGCCGTCGGCGAGTTCTTGACGGCGTGTTGGCGCAGGCGATTGCGAAATTCACTGAGCATGGTCTATCCCCTGAACAGTCGGCCAAAGGTGCGTTTCAGCAAGCCCTGCTCGGCAGCCTGGGTGCCGAGCAGGGCCTGGCTCAACTTGCGCATGCCGAGGGTCAACGGGGCGCGCGGCGCATGCAGCTCCAGCGGTACCCCGGTGTTCTGACTCTCGCTGACCACCAGGTAGTCGTTGGGCAGTTTCTGCAACGCCGTGCAGCGCAGCGCTTCGGCGATGTCCTGCAGGCTTACCGGCGCGGCCTTGTCGTAGCGGTTGACCACCACCTGCAAGCGCTCGCCCTGTACGCCCAGCTCCTCGCGCATGATGCGCACCAGGCGGGTGGCGTCCTTCAGGTGGCTGAGGCTCTGCTGGACCAGGATATAGACCCGATCGGCCTGCTCCAGGGTGATGCCGGTGAGGTGATCGATCTGCCGCGGCAGATCCACCACCACCCAGTCGTAGGTGCTGCGCGCCAGCCGCAGCAGCGCCTCCAGCTGTTCCAGCCGCACGTCCTGCGCCAGGCACAGCTCGCCGGAGCGGCCGCCCAGCACATGCAGGGTCGGGCTGAAATGGCTGCAGAAGCCGCGCAAGGCGACACCGTCCATGTCCTCGACCTGTTGCAGCACCTCCACATGGCTGTGCGTCGGCAGCATGTCCAGGCAATGGGCGACGCTACCGAACTGCAGATCCAGATCCAGCAACAGGGTATTGCCGCCGCGCGCACTCAGCTGGTGGGCCAGGTTGCAGGCCAACAGGGTGGCGCCCGAGCCGCCCTTGGCATTGATCACCGCAATCAGCTGGCCGCCCGTGGCCTGGCCGGCCTGGGTTTCCTGGATCATTCGCCCCAGGGCGGCCAGCAGTTCGTCGGCGGCCACCGGTTCGGGCAGGAAATCGCGGGCACCGGCCTGCATCGCCAGGCGGATGCCTTCGCGCTCCTCGAGCGGGCCACAGACCAGCAAGGGCGGCCGCTCATGGGCCGGTCGCTGGAGCAAGGCCGCCAGCTCCTCGCGCCACAGGTGACTGACGCACAGCAACAGGAGATCGGGCATCTGTTCCAGGCCATACAGGGGGTCGGTATGCCCGTTGCTCACCAGCCTGGTGCTCACCTGCAGGGTGCCCAGACGCTGGCTCACCGTGCGCAGATGATTGAGGGCAGACGCGTCACGGCTGCTGATCAGCAGCTGCAAGCCACGCTTACCGGCCGCGCGCGCGGCCGTCGGCGCTTCACTGGACTTCAACATGATGTGTCTCCACCCTCGCCATCGGAGCCGAGGCTTTCGCGGGGCAAGATCGCCCTGAACACCGGCAGGTTGACGCCCCCACCGAACCCAGGAATGAGCAACGTAAAGGCAAAGTTCTCGATGCTGAGCTGGACGAAACGAATCGAACTCAGATTCGCCGGATCACCGGGGCTGGCCACCACGGCACCGTTCTCGTCCAGATAAACCAGACTCAGATCGGCCGTATCCAGGTTGCCGATCAGGCCGCTGGCACCCTCGTCGTTCGCCGCATTGAAAATCGCCCGCCGCAACACCACCGGGTCGCTGATCTGGCAGACCGCCGCCAGCCGCGCGCCCCGCCGCACCACTTCGTTCAAGGTGCCGACGGTGAAGTACAGGCGGCCCATTTCCAGCACGCCGAACAACAGGGTGAACAGCAGCAGGCCGATGATGGCGAACTCCACCACGTACACCCCCTGCATGCGCTTTGCGTTCATCACAGCACCCTCATGACCACGCTGGAGTTCAGCGTGATGCCCAGCACAATCGGCTCGCCGAAGAAGGTCGGCAGCGAAGCGCCGATCACCGGGCGGAACAGGTAGGCGATGCTGACCCGCACGTGCTCGCCGCCGACCGGCTCGACCGTCACGTCGGCGGTCGTCAGCTGCGGCACCACCGGAGCGTAGCCGCCTGGGTTGGCCGGCACGCCATAGACGGCGACGCTCTTGGTCTTGCTCTGCAGATCGCCGTTCAGATCGATCTGCCCCAGGGTCGCGTTCCAGGCTTGCCCGGCGACATAGCGACCGGCATCGCGGCTGGCCTGCAGCAGGCTGTTGTGGTGGTAGAGCATGCGGCCGAACTCGCCGATGGCCAGCAACAGCAACAGCAGCAACGGCAGGGCGATGGCGAACTCGACCATGGCCACGCCGCGCTGGGCCTGGCCTGGCTTGAATGAATGAACGTGCATAAGCACCTCCCAGTAACTGGGTTCACCGCTAACCGGTCGAAACTACGCCTAGGAATCCGGGCTCGGCGTCGTCGGGTCGAGATAGGTTTTGTACAGCTGGATGATCTTCGGTCCCACGTCGTCCAGTACTGGCCCGGGCACGCTGTCCCCTTCGCAATCGGTGACGAACTGGCCGAAGATCTGCGCCTGGTTGCCTTGCTGGCTGACCGTCTGGACCAGGAAGAAGCAGCCGTAGCCCAGCACCGGCACCGAGGTCTGCCCGCCGGAGGCACCGTCGCAGTCGCCCACTACTATCTTCAACAGGCGCCGCTCGAACACCCCGTTGGCCTCGCAACCGCTCGGGCAGCCGGCAACGCTGTCAACCCAGTCGTTGTAGTCGAGCAGTGCGCCGCTGCTGGTGTACAGATCGCCGCCACTGGATTGAACCAGTCGGTTCTGGTGCACCACATTGGGCTCGGCATAGGTCATGCGCGGCGTGGTGAAGCTGGTCACCAGATCCGGCGGGCAAGCGTTGGCGTTGACCGGCCCGTTATATTCCCCGAAGCGGGTATTCAGACCCTGGGCCACCGGGCCCACGCTGTTGCCCGGTTCGGTCTCGACCGGCTCGCCCGTGGTCAGGCACTGATCTATACCCTCGCACAGGGCATCGCGGATATCGTCGGCACCGGTGTTGTCGCCCAGGCGGATCAGCTGGAAGTTGCCGGGGCCGATGGCCGGTTCGTTGCCGGCGGCGCTCTTCAACACTTCCAGGTCGCCGAAGCGGTAGCCCCAGAACAGGCCATTGCCCGGGTCGTACTGGTCGGCATCGCCACAGACCATCAGGGGCGCCAGGTTGCACGGTGCGGTCTGGCTCGGCCCGGCAGTGGCGATTGCCGCCACCGCCTTGTCGCCGAGGTTGCCCACGCCGAATGCCTCGGCGAAATCCCAGAAGAACCGGCTCAAGGAATAATTGGCCACCGTCACCCGCACGAAACGGGCATCGGTCGGCCCCGGATAGGCGAAAGGCCCTTCGACGCTGGCGGCCAGCTGCACCACGGCAAAGGCGCCGACGCCGCCGGCGGCGCCAATGGCGCTGGCCAGTTCGCCATTGCCCGCCGCGCTGGCATTGAGCGTCAGGGTAGCGAGCGCCGCATCGCGCGTCAGGCTCGAGGCATTGCCCGAGCCCATGACCTGGCTCAGGGTCTTGGCGCCGCTCAGCGCCGCGGCGTCCACGGCATTTTGCAGACGGGTCTTGTTCGCCAGCATATGCCCGCCGTCCAGGGCCAGAGCGGCCATCAACAACATGGCCGCCAGTGCCACCACGACCAGCACTATCACCGCCCCCCGCTGACGGCGTGGCAGCGGGCGAAACGACCGGCGCATACGGGGGCTCATCATCCAGTCCTCAGTTGCCGATATTGATCTGGATGGGCTGACCGACCTGCTGCGCGTCGCCGGTCACCCCGCGATAGCCGTCCATGACCTTCTCCGTCAGCGGGCCATCGGTGCCTACGGGGGAAACGTCGGTGCCGGGGTTGGCCGCTTGCGCCTTGTCGGCGATCTGCTGGTAGTGGATGTCATAGATGGTGGAACCCAACGGGCCCACCCGGCCCTCGTCGTAGCTCATGCAGCCGGCCAAGGCGGACGCCAGCAGGCACAGGGGAATCATGGTTTTCATGGTCGCTGCCTCCAATCGTTGCTCTTGCGAGGCCCGCCAGGGCGAGTCTCCTTGCACATCTGCCCCGGACGCTAAGCCAGTCCGTACCCGTAACTACTCGAGATCGTGGCCGAAACTGCCCTCGCTGACGCCCAGGCTGACGGGCACGTGCCGCCCCATCTGGCGTCCCTTGGTCTTGCCGAGCAGGTAGAAATCCAGATCGCTCGGCTCGACAAACTTCTCGGTGGGCAGGCGCACGCTGCGGGCATCTATGGGTTTGGCCAGGTGCGGCGTCACCAGGATCACCAGTTCGGTTTCGCCATTGAGGAACTGCTGGCTGCGGAACAGGTGGCCCAGCACCGGGATATCGCCCAGCCCCGGAAAACGGCTGACGAAATCGCGGGTGTTCTCGCTGATCAAACCGGCAATGGCGATGGTCTGGCCGTTGCCCAGCTCGACGGTGGACTGCGCGCTGCGCTTGGTCAGCGAGGGAATCACCTGAGTCACCCCGTCGCCCAGCACGCTGTCCAGGCCGGTGTCCAGCACCAGCGAGTTGACGTTGGAAAGCTCGCTGACCGAGACATTCAGGTTGAGGTTGATACGCCCGGAGTCGAGTACCACCGGGAGGAATTTCACCCCCACGCCGAACTCCTTGAACTCGATGGTGATGCCATCGTCCTCGGTGATCGGCACGGGAAACTCGCCGCCGGAAATGAACTCTGCCTGCTGCCCGGTGAGGGTGGTCAGGGTCGGTTCCGCCAGGACCTTGGCCGAACCGTTGTCCTTGGACGCCTCCAGCACCACGTTGAACAGAAACTCGTCGGAGAGGAACTGCGCGAAGATGCCCTTGCCGCTGCCGATCAGGCTGGTCGGGTCGGGAATGATGAAGCCGTCGTTCACCGGATCGGGCACGAACCCCAGGGGAATGCCGCCCGCGCCGGTGCCACTGTTGAAACCGCCGCCGGACCAACGACCGGAGGAGCCGAAGTCCAGGGCGTTGAAGCGCACGTTGAGGTTCTTGAACAGGTTGCGCTGGATCTCCGCCACCTTGACCTCCAGCATCACCTGCTGGCTGCCGCCTACGGTGAGCAGGTTGATCACCTCCAGCGACTGGGTCGGCGTCGCCGCGGCCGCCTCGCCCTCGCCCTGCACCACGCTGGCGCTCTGCGCGGTGTAGCTCTTGGCCAGCTTGATCGCGGTATCCATCACGGCGGCGCTGCTCACCTGACCGCGCAGCACCAGGGCGCCCTGGGCACTGAACACCTCGATTCGCTCGTTGGGCATCAGCTGATGCAGCTTGCCTTTCAGGCCGCCCAGATCGTGCACCACTTCCAGATCGAGGCTGTCGATCAGGCGGTTGCCGCCATCCCACAGCAGCACGTTGGTGCTGCCCAGGGAGCGACCGAGCAGATAGAGCTGGGTCGGGCTGGTGATCAGGATATCGGCGATTTCCGCATTGCCTACCGAGACCCGTTTCACCGGCGCACGGGTGGTCAGCACCCGCGATTTGTAGAGCGGCACCTGGATACTGCTGATATTGGCGGCCGGCATCGCGGCCACCGCCGCAGGCGCCTCGGCTGCCTGCACCGCGGCACCCGACAGCAGCCAGGCGCCTAGCAGGTACAACGCAAAGGTCCCGAGTCTCCGGATGTTATCCATGTCCTGCTCCTTTCTGGGTATGCCGCTTTGCCTGATTGCAGGGGGCGTCGAACCGTTCCGATGCCGGCACCTGGCCTCTCTACAGCTGTACCTTGCTCACCTCGACAGCGGTGCCGCGGATGATGGTGACGCCGCCGCCATCGCCGCCGCGGCGCACCGCCGGCTTGAGCGCCTTGACCAGCGGCGCCGGCGCAGGCGCCGCGACTACCGGCTTGGCGACGACTTCCGGCTTTTTCTGGTCGTTCAGCGGGTTGCGCAGCGCCAGTTGCAGCCTGCCTTCGGTTTGCGCCTTGACCAGCACCTCGGCCTCTTCGCTGGTCATCTCCAGGGTCACCGCGCGCACCACCACCGGCTGGGTCTTGTCGGTGCTGGCGGTCTGGTCGACGGCGAGCACCCGCAGGTCTTCGAGGATGGTTTTCGCTTCGGCATCGCTGTTATTGCCGACTTTCCGGGTGGCCAGAACATCGACACGGTTGCCCGGCAGCAGGAAGCCGCCAACGCCCACCACATCGTCGACCCGCACCGATACCGCGCGCTTGTTCGCCTCGATCAGCGAGGCCAGGGTGCTGCCGCCCAGGTGCTCGGCCAGGCGCGCACCGCGCACGATGTCGCCGCGCAGCATGGTGAAGGTGGCGATCTTGCCGACCACCTTGTCCGTCGCATCGAAGGCATCGTCCGGCGCGGTACCCTTGGGCATGCGCACCACGGTCACGTGCTGCGCCTCGACCATCTGCCCGAAGGGAATCTCCACGGTGGCGACCACCACGTTCTGCAGGTTGTCGTCCGGGCTGGCATTGAGCCGGGCGCTGAGCCAGTTGTTGGCCATCCAGGCGGCGCCCAGGCCGAGCATCAGGGACAGGGCCACCAGGGTGAGAGTACGCGCGCTCATGTCTGTATCTCCTTATCCAAGAAAGTCGAGTTGGACGAAGTAGTTGCGCCAGGCCCACTCCAGCTCGCGCGGCGACAGCGGCCCGGAGCCATCGACGTAACGCTGGCGATCCAGCGCCATGCCCAGCAGGTCGCGCGGGTGGCAGGGCACCAGCGGCATGCCCTCGCTCTCGTACAGGCCCTGCAGCACATAGCGCAGCAGAATCGGGTCGTAGGCGATGCCCAGGCGCTCGCATTCCTGGCGCCAGATGCGCTCGTACTCGTGGGGCTTGAGGTAATCGAAATGCAGCTTGTAGCCGATGCGCCGGAGGAAGGCCTCGTCGGCCAGCTCCAGCGGGTTGAGGTTGGTGGAGAACACCAGCACCAGGTCGAACGGCAGCTCGCAATGCCGCCCACCGCCGAGGTTGAGGAAGTCGCGTTTCTCCTCCATCGGCACGATCCAGCGATTGAGCAGCTCGGCCGGCGCCATGCGCTGGCGCCCCATGTCGTCGATGATGAACAGGCCATTGCTGGCCTTGAGCTGCAGCGGCGCCTGGTACTGGCGGCTGAACGGGTCGTAGCGGATATCCAGCTGCTCCATGCTCAGCTCGCCGCCGGTGATCACCACCGGGCGCCGGCAGCACAGCAGACGGCGGTCGATGCCCTCGTTGAGCATCAGGCTGTTGGCTTGGCCGTCGTCGTCCAGGCGCTGATGCACCTGGGGATCGTAGATCTCGATCACCGCGTCGTTGATGGCGATGGCGTAGGGCACCCAGACGGCCTCGGCGAACAGGCGGATCAGACGGCTGCTGATGTAGGTCTTGCCGGTGCCGGCCGGGCCGTAAATCATGATGGCGCGCCCGGAATTCAGGGCCACGCCCAGTTGATCGAGCATGGCCTCGGACAGCACCACGCTGGCGAAGGCCGCATGCATGTCGCGCGAGGTGATGCGGCCATGGTGGATGGTCTGCACCTTGAGCAGCGAACGGTAGCCGCTCACCGGATAGGGCGCCGCGCCGATATAGCCGCTGCGCGCCAGGGCATCGCGGGCGGCGCTGCGGCCGCGCTCGGTCAAGCCGTAGCGCAGCCCCTGGCTGGCCGCCTGCGCACCGGCCTGGCCCAGTACCTCGATGCGGCCATCCTTGCGCAGAAAGGCCAGGATCTCGTCCAGCACCGCGCCGGTCAACGCCAGGCGCTCGACCAGCTGCGGCATGGCCAGTACCCCGGCATCATGCAGGTGCTTACACACCAGGTCGCCGAGAAAGTTGTCCGCCAGGCCGGTTTCGCTGATGCTCCGCGGCTGCGGGGCCAGGCGTTCTACGGCTTCGCGTTCGCTGGGGTAGGCATCGCTGTCGCTGACTGCATACATGACGTGCCTCCCGGGTCATTGGGCGAAATGCAGCCAGTACAGACTGGCCAGGGTGCCCAACAGAATCGCCGCCGAATAAGGAAAGGGTTTGCCGGCCACTTCATCCGCGGCCGGAGCAAAGTAGGCGCGGGCCTTGAGCATCAGGCCGTAGCGTGCCAGGGTCTGCAGCAACTGCCCGCGTAGAAGCACCAGCAGAAAGCCGCACAGGCCTCCGGTAATCAGGCTGAATAACGCTGCCCACAACGCACTGCTCGGGGTGAGAAAGGCGCCGACCATGGCCATCAGCTTGACGTCGCCGGCGGCCATGCCGCCCAGCACATACAGGGGCAAAAACACCGCGAAACCTATCGACAACCCCAGCAGGCTTGCGCCCAGGCCAGCCAGACCGCCGGCATAAGCCTGGCCGGCCAGCCCCAGAGCCAGGCCTAGCACCACCAGAAGGTTGGGAATGCGGTGGCGGCGCAGATCGCTCGCCACCGCAAAGCCCAGCAGCCCTAGTAGCACAATGAATGGAACCATCTGCTCTATGGACATCGCTGCGAACTCCTCTTGACAGCCATATTCTCAGGGAGTCAATCAGGTACCTACAGCGGTGCCGAGCGCCGTAATCTTGGTATTCACGTTGTTTCCGAGAATTACGAAGGCCGCGACGACCGCAACCGTAATCAACCCGCCCGCCACCGCATACTCGACGATGGTCAGACCATCCTCGTCTTTAACGAACTTCATCACCGAAGTCTTGATTGCTTGAAAAGTCATTTCGCCCACCTCACTCGAAAGTTGTTCTTCCAGGAAATCGGCGGCACTACTTGCCCCGCCTGCTTGAACCCTAGTCAGGCAAACAAGCAGGGAGTTAGGAGTTTTTTGCGAATCGCTAGGACTTTTTTGCCGCACTGACCGGCTCGACTAGCGACCATCGCCACCCTCCTCGGCTGAACAGGAAAAGTCCAGCCAAAGGAATAACTTACAGATGATTCTGCAACTAATTCTCAGGCGACAGGCGGTAGTTGGCCCATTGATCCGATAAGATCGAGGAGTCCCCGTGGCACTAGGCACGCAGATAAATCTAGAGCGTAAGAACCTAAGCCACCTGTTTCTTATTTTTATTCGATCTTTACAGTAGTGGCACAGTGACAATACTCAAGGCGGGGAGGCGCAAAAACAGAGGCGCAGAGCTAAGGGTATGAAGTCTAACTCGGCCACAAAGCCATTCTTGCTATGGCTCGATCTGACGCACGACCGATCGGTGGAAGAACTGATCGGCCATTTCCGTTCAACCTGCGATTGTCGTCTGGCCAAGAACTCCGCTCTGCCGGAGCGCACGCATGAACAGCCGGACATGATCTGCATGCATTTCGACCGCCCGGATGCACTCGGTCTCAACCTGTTGCTGGAGGTCAAACGTACTGCGCCCTCGATCCCGATCACCATGTTCACCGTGCAACACTCGGAGGAGTTGGCCGTATGGGCCATGCGCTCGCGGGTCTGGGAATACATGGTGCTGCCGCTCTCGGCGGCGGAGAAAAGTCGCTACCTGCACTCCCTGCAGCAACTGTGCGAGCTACGCCGCAGCGTCAGCGGTCACTCCAGGAAACCGCTGGTGGAGCGTCACCCCACCCTGCCCGAAAGCATCCGTCTGACCACCGAGCACCAGAAGCAGCAGCCACTGCACAAGGTGTTGCAGCATATCGACCAGCATTTCCGTGAGAGCGTCGACCAGAAGGATCTGGCGCAGCGTTGCGGCATGACCCCCTTCCGCTTCAGCCGCCTGTTCAAGGACGTCGTCGGCGTCGGTTTTATGGAGTACATCCTGAACAAGCGCATGGACTTCGCCAAGGAGTTGCTCGACAACAGCCAGATGCCAATCACCAGCATCGGTTACGAGGCCGGTTTCAAGGACCCCTCCTACTTCGCCCGCGCCTTCAAGCAGTCCTGCGGTTGCACGCCCAGCGAGTACCGCCAGGCACGCCGCCCCGGCCAGGCCATGGCGGACGAGCCGCCCATGCCGGCGCTCGACAGCCTGATCCTGGGCAGCCACACCTGATCGGGCCGCCGGCCGAACGGCTGCACGCCATGCACCGCTAGCCGCTCCGCGCTCCTCCGTAGCCATACGGATGGCGGGCCCCCGAGGCGGCTGGCATGATATCCGCCGTGAAGCCCCTGACCGACATCCGTACCCTGGTTCTCTGGCTGGCCCTGCCAAGGCCTTCACCGCCGCATCGGCGAAAACGCCGACCCTGGCCATCATGGAAAACGCGCAGAAGAACCCGGGCGCCGCCAACCTCACCGACATCCCCGGCTTCCTCCTGCAGGGCGGCGGCGTCCCGGTGAAAGCCGGCGATAACGTGATCGGTGCGATCGGCGTGGCCGGTGCCCCGGGCGGCCACCTGGACGCCCAATGCGCCGACGAAGTCCTGGCCGCCAACGCGGCCCTGTTCCAGTAAGCGGCGCTTGCCCCGACGCGGCGCGGGCGCGCCTGCAGCCTGCCGCAGTGCTGGGCAGGCTGCAGTGATCGCTCGCCGTAAATTCTGCGCGGTTATGGCAGAGCGATGAGGCATAAACTGCCTCAATGAGAAGAGTGCGAGAAACCGCCGGGATGAGCGATCAAGCGTCACATTCAAGAAGAATCGTAAGTGCTTGATTTGAAATGGTGCCCGAAGCCGGACTCGAACCGGCATGCCATTGCTGGCGAGGGATTTTAAGTCCCCTGCGTCTACCGATTTCGCCATTCGGGCGGTAGCGCTACGCTGAAGGGCTGGACTATATACAGCGCCTACAGCAGCCGCAAGGCATGGGGATTGCCTTGGGGTAATAAAAAAGCCTCGTAAATCATGGATCTACGAGGCTTTTTTGAATTGGAGGCTGAGGTCGGAATCGAACCGGCGTTCACGGATTTGCAATCCGGTGCATAACCACTCTGCAACTCAGCCTTAAATCAAACGAGCCGCCGTGGCGACTCGTGTAAAACTGGAGCGGGAAACGAGACTAGAACCAAGTCTCCAACCTTTTGATTTAAAAGGCTTTTCCGCAATCACTGCCTTGGCAGCGGACGCAATTATGGACTTGTTTGATGAGCCAGGCAACCCCTGCCAGCAATTTTTCTTTTGAGCCGGCTAGAGGCTGATAACGAGCCTTGCTGCGCCCCCTTCGCCGGCCCGATGGGGCCTGGGCACATTTTCTTTCATTGGTGGTACATCCCGTTATCAAGTGGGGTTATTGTGCCATCACCGCCCAACCTCTCGCGGCGGTAGAGCGTCCCGGTCGCATTGCAGCACGAGCGCCCCGGGATCACCAGGCGGGGCTGGAGCCCACCAAGGAGCGTCAAAGAGGACTCTTCGAAGACGGAATCGCATGCGCCCCTTGTGAGGGATTACTGCGGGCCATCCAAGAGGAGCAGAGCAAGCACGGAGGCTGTTGTATGCGGATACGTCATCTGCGCTATTTTCTGGTCGTCGCCGAAGAGCTGAGCTTTTCGCGGGCGGCAGCCAGAGTCCATATCGAACCCTCCCCCCTGTCGCGGGCCATCAGAGAGTTGGAGTCGGGGTTGGGGGTCCGCTTATTCCAACGCACGAAGGCGGGCATGCGTTTGACTTGGGCCGGTGAAGTTTTCCAGGACGACGCTCGCCGCATACTCAGCTTCGTAGAAGATGCTCAGAGCCGTGTCCGTGCAGCTGAGAAGGGCTATCGCGGCCGGCTACGCATCGGCCTGACTGACAGTCTTGCTCAGCCCTACCTGACCAAACTGTTGGCACGTTGCCGAGAGGAAGAGCCCCTCACCGAGGTGAAGATCGTTGAGATGACCGTCAGCGAGATGGTTAGGGCATTGGTGCATGACCAGATTGATGCGGGCTTCACTGTGCATACCGAGCTCAGCGCTGGGCTGGTCAAGGAAGTCGTTTGGACCGATCGCCCCATCATTGCCATCCCGCGAAACCACCCTCTTCTCTCCTTGGAAAAAATTCCTCTGCAGGAGGTGGCTCGGCACACTTTGATTCTGTGCCATCCAGAGCTGTGTTCAGGGGGATACGACGTGATTCATCGCTGGTTCTACGAAGCGACCTTGCCGTTTCCCACAAATGCCGAATACGTTTCTGGGCACGAACCCATGGTGATGTTGGTCGCTGCCGGCTACGGCATCGGCATTGGCCTGGCCTCGCAAATCACGCTCTACAATCACCCAGATGTGATCGTCCGCCCTGTCACGGACGATGTACCGAGCACAGCGACGTTCATCACCCTGCTCGATCAGCCACGCCCTGAGGCCCTCAGCCGATTCATCGACCGCGCCCGGCAAATTGGTGAGGTGACCATCGGCTAATCTGGGGGCTCACAGACTCCGATCCGGCCCAGAGCTGGCGCGTCAAGGTCTTTTTTCCGTCGGTAGTCGGACCTTTAAGGTCGCCCCATCATGGAACCCGTGCCCTTTCACGCGATGCAGCGCAGCGAATGCCCGCCGAATCAGCCCCAGAAATAGATGACAGCCACCGGCATCGTCCACCAACTTTTTTGGTCGCCTCCGTGACCCAGAAGTGCGGATTCACCGCCTCATCCTGTGCGCAGTAGTAGGCTGTGCCTTTTCGATCTTGATTACCCCCGACGCCCTATCAATAGTGCCCGCCTTGCGGATCGGCTGGACGGCGGATGCCAAACAGCAGTGCGAAGTTAGAGCGGCCAAGGGCCGTTCTTGTAAATCAGGTGGTCAGCACGATCCGATTGTTTGATGCGCCAATGGAGTGACGCCTTTCTACTGCCTGTCACCCCTTACGAGTGCTACCAAGCATAAAGGAGTGACCACGATGTCCACTGAGCAAACCGCGATTGCCGAGCATCGCATCCTGCGTCGGGCCGAAGTGGAAGCCAAAACCGGCTTCAAGCGCGCCCACATCTACAACTTGATGAAGGAAGGCAAGTTCCCCAAGGCCTTGCGTCTAGGGATTCGTGCCGTCGGCTGGGACTCCGTCGAAATCGACTGCTGGATCAGCGAACGCCTCAAAGAGCGCGTTTGACGCAGATCCACTACGGACGGGGAGCGGCTCATGCACGTGATCGCCATCATTTCGACCAAAGGTGGGGTCGGTAAGACGACCGTTGCCGCCAACCTGGGCGGCTTTGTCGCCGACGCCGGTCGACGGGTTCTGCTGATCGACCTCGACGTCCAGCCGACGCTGTCGTCCTACTACGCGCTCACTCAGCAGGCTGCCGGCGGCATCTATGAGCTACTGGCATTCAATGAGCAGTCGCTGCCGCTGTTGATCTCCCAGACCTCCGTGCAGAACCTGGACGTGGTGCTGTCCAACGACCAGCACCAACAGTTGGGTACGCTGTTGCTGCATGCGGCCGATGGGCGCTTGCGGTTGCGCAACCTGATGTTGCTGTTTCGGCCGCATTACGACCTGGTGTTGATCGACACTCAGGGCGCCCGCAGCGTCATGCTGGAGATGGCCCTGCTCGCCGCCGACCTGGCCGTCTCGCCAATCACCCCGGAGATTCTGGCGGCGCGGGAACTGCAGCGCGGCACGCTGCAGCTAATCGATGCCATCGCTCCGTACCGCTATCTGGGCATCCAGCCACCGCCCCTGCACCTGCTGCTCAATCGCGTGCCCGCCGTCTCATCGAACGCCAGGTTGGTGCAGCAGACGCTGCGGCTGATCTTTCGTGAGCACAGCGAGGTGCGGATTCTGGACAGCGAACTGCCGGCGATCGAAGCCTTCCCGCGGGCGGCAACCGCGTGCCTGCCCGTGCACCGGGTCGAGTACCGACGCCCGAGCGGGCGTCAGGCGCCGGCGGCGCTGGAGATCATGCGCGCCTTGGCCAGTGAGCTGCTGCCCCAGTGGCAGGAGTCGTTTGCCAGCATGACCGGTCGCGTCGGCAGGAGGCCGTCACATGTCGAGCACCGCTGAGCGCTGCCGTGAAGAACCGCGGTTGGTGGCGCTGATCGAGTTCGCCCTGCGCGAAGGCTGGCACGTTCGCCGGACGCCTGCAGGGCAGCTGAAGCTTGTGAAGCCAGGCCTGCCGCCAATCTTCACGCGCTCAACGACAATCAGCCACCGGATGGGCCAAAGCAAGTAGGGAGGCCGTCATGGCGACTGTCACGCCTGAGGAAATGGCCGGTAAATTGCTGGCTGAGGGGTTTTCCCGCACCGGCCCTGCCGCACAAGCATTGAGCGACCCGGTGACCGACACGCCGATGGTGGTCACGCTCGATGACCTGCGCCCCTACGAGCTCGACCCACGCCTGACGCGCAATCCCCTGTACGACGAAATCAAAACCTCCATCCGTGAGCGGGGCCTGGATGCCCCACCACCGATTACCCGCCGCCCCGGTGCCGAGCACTTCATCATTCGCAACGGCGGCAACACTCGCCTGGCGATCCTGCGCGAGCTGTGGTCGGAGACCAAGGATGAGCGCTTCTTCCGCATTCCCTGCCTATTCCGGCCGTGGCCGGAACGCGGCGAGATCGTCGCCCTGACCGGGCATTTGGCGGAGAACGAACTGCACGGCAGCCTGACGTTCATCGAGCGGGCGCTCGGCGTTGAAAAGGCCCGTGAGCTCTATGAGCTGGACAGCGGCAAGACGCTGTCGCAGTCGGAGCTGGCCCGACGCCTCAGCACGGACGGCTACCCCATCCAGCAGTCGCACATCAGCCGCATGCAAGACACCGTGCGCTACCTGCTGCCGACCATTCCGAACGTGCTGTACAACGGCCTGGGCCGGCATCAAGTCGAGCGCTTGGCGGTATTGCGCAAAGCCTGCGAGCTCACCTGGGAAAAGCATGCCAGCGGCAAGGCGTTGACCGTCGATTTCGAGACGCTCTTTCACGACGTCCTCGCCCCCTTCGATGTTCAGCCCGACAGTTTCTCCGCCAGCCGCGTCCGGGACGAGCTGATCGGCCAGATGTCGGAGCTGCTGGATATCGACTACAACGTGCTGGAGCTGGATATCGACAGCACCGAGCACCGCCAGCGGGCGGTAACCAGTCCACCCCAGTTGCCGGTTGAAACCGCAACCGTCGTTCAACCTGGGCATGCAGTCACTTCGCCGCCGGATGCCACTCAGAACAATGGCACTGCAGCAGGCGCTTCAGGATCCGAACCGAACAACGACGCCGCCCCGCCGCTAGTCCCAGCGCCGACACCCGAGCCAGGCGCTTCTTCCGGTGATCATGATCCCGACGCGCGCCTGCAGGGCCATATCGTCTCCCCCGCCGACAATACCGAGCGCCTGCAAGGCATCCAGCATTTGCTCGCCGAGCATACCGGCGAGCCGCTGCCGGCCTTCGCGGACAGGGTGTTGCAGGCCATTCCGGTGCAAGCCGGCGGGCTGTTCCCGATCAGCGACGTCTGGTACATCGAGCCGGGACTGGACTCGCCCGATCGCCTGCGCATCCACATCGCCCAACTCGCCCAGGAGATCGCCGAGCAAGCCGAGCTGATCGACTGCATCGAAGCGATCGAGACCGGCATAGGCTTCACCTGCAGTGCATCCCACGCGGACTTGTTGCCACCGGCCTTCGGCCAGGTGGTGTTGGCGTTGTTACGCGCCTTGATTCGCCCCTACAACGCGGCGCCCGATCAGGGTGATATGCGCCTGGAGGACAACCTGGGGGCACTGTTGCTGGGAGGCGGCGTCAGGGATACAGGCGTCCTACCCCGTCTCAGCGATAACGGCTTGGTCAAGCTGTTCCGTCTGATCCGGCTGGCACGCCGGCTGTTGGATCTGGAGGCCAATCCAGGTAAGGCCAACCCCTGAAACAGGCCGGAGGGAACCATGTCGACACCTCATCCGCTTAATCAAGCTGTGGTTGCACAGGCGCTGCACGACCTGCGCAATGGCCAACTGCGCCGTTGCCAGTCGATGGGTTTCAGCGAGCGGGAACTGGACGTCCTGAAGCAGCCGGCACTGGTGAGCCTGCTCGCCAATGCCCAGGTGCCCTGGTGCTCCGTGACGGTCAATACGGCCGTCCTCTGGCGCCTGGTCAGCCAGATGCACGACATCGAGCAGGAGATCGCCACGATCGATCGCATGCTGCGCCTGGGGGCCAGTACCGAGATGGTCAGCAAGTTCTACGGGCTGACCCATCAGGAAGTCGCCCTACGCCGCGACATCATTTGCCTGCCCAAGCGCAGGGGACGGCATCCGGTGCTGAATGAAGAGCAGGAAATGGCCCTGTGGAAACAGTGGAAGGCCGGCATCACCGAGCGCGGCATCGCGCTGGATGACGACAGCACCATGCTGGAACTGACGATGGATCTGGCCGAAGCCCTCGCCTTGCCCATGTCGGTGATCTGGGCGGCCATCGCAAGCTGGATCGACCAAGGCCTGGTGTAGGGCCATGGTCGCGCCGGCAGGTTCCGCCGCGCTTTCAACGCTGCTCGACGACGCCCTGCGACAGTTGCCGCCCAACCCGGAGCACACGCCTGCCAGCGATGGTTTTCTCTACAGCGGCAATCGCCATGAAAGCGTGCCCCGGGCGCTGTTTCTCGACACGCGGTTGACCCCGCTGGAGCGCAATGCCTGGCAAATCATCCGGCTCATGCTCAACGCCGATGGCGTGACGGCGTTCCCCACCTACGATCAACTGCGTCCCTACCTGGCCTCGACGCCCTGCGCGCAGCAGGCGTCGTACGAGACCGTAGCGAGGGCACTGACGATGCTGCGGCTGACGCGCTGGCTGAGTCTCGTGCGCCGCCGGCGCGATCCTAAGACCGGGCGCATCAAGGGCAATCTGTACGTCCTGCACGACGAGCCCCTCACCCCCTTCGAAGCCATGCAACTCGATCCCGAGTACCTGGGGTTGGTAAGCCATGCGCTGGAGCATGCCAGCAAGGCGGTGCAGCGGGTGGGCTACCGCACCATTCAGGACATCTGCAACGACCCGTTGCTCAGCGGCCGCGTGTTGCCGACGCGACTGCAGGTGCTGGTGCAGCGCATGGCCCAGGGCGAGGTCAGCTCTCGGGAAAGTTATCCACAGGCATGCCCACGTCATGAATCCGAAGAGGGTGAAAACGCCCTTCTTCGGAATGGCGAGCCGCCGTCTTCGGATGCCGAAGCAGGCGCGAACACCAGTAAAACCGGCCCTCTTCGGAATCCGAAGCGGGACCGTACTAGTACTCGTATAGATAAAGCAGTACGTACAGTACCGCGTGCGCGAGAACACCAGCACCTGCGTCTGCCTGAGTGCTTTCTGGCACTGCGCGAGGAGCAGCAGGCCGGCGCGTTGGTGGCCCTGCAGCAAGTGCAGGTTGAACAGCGACAAGCCGTGCTCGATGAATGGGCCGCGCGCTGTCGCAGCAACGCGGTGCGCAAACCGGCCGGTTATCTGTTCGGCATCATCCAGGCGGCCATTCGCGGCGAATTCAACGCCTGGGCTGGACAAGGACAGAGCAACGCCGTCGCCGCCGATCCACCTCCCGTACCCCGAGCGGCAAACCCCGATGTGGTGCACATGCACCTGGCCCAACTGCATGCCCTGTTGCACCCCAAGTGACGGTCGAGTAACCCTCCCTGGCTCTCTCTGGAGCTATCCCCCGGGGATAGTTGCAACACACCGCCTTCCGGAGCTGAGCCACGCCCTGCTCTGCACCCGAAACGTCCGCCTGCCGACTGGATCTCCCTGGAACTATCCCCCGGGGATAGTTGCAACAGGTAGCCTTCCGCCCGGCAAAGCTGGCTGGCCTCGGCTGCGCTTTGTTGACTGACCGCCTTCCGCGAGCTGGCCAAGCTGGCGACTCGTTCCTCTCACGCGAGTCGTCCCCATGGCCACCGACACCTCCTTGCAACTGAATCTCGGATCGCTGCGCAGTGCCATGTCGCTGACGCTGCACACCCATCACGCCTCGCGCATCTGGCACGGCCGCGCGGCCAGCGAGGGCAAGCCCGGCATCGTCGGCTTGAACGGTTTCATCGCCATCGCCAACAAGATCAAGCGCGGCGCCGAGCAGGACGACCCCTACTCGGACTGGTGGATGCTGAGGCTCGAGGACAAGCTGACGCAGACCAAGGACAGCCTGCAAGCGCTGCGTGAGCAGGTCGACCAGGCCCTGGCCGACGTGCCGCCGGCCTTGTCGTTGGGCGAGAACATGAATGTGCAGCCGGTGAAGTTGCCGCTGTTCGTCAACGCGCAGCTCGGCTTCCTCGCCGTGTACCTGCTGGCCGATTACGACGACCTGGCGCGCAAGCTGATCCTCGCCCATCACACCGCGCTGATCGATCGCAGCACGCTTGAGCGCTGGCTCAACGAAGGGGCGCATGCCCTACGCAGCCTGTTCTCGCTGGCGCAGCAGTACCGCTACTCGGGCTGCACCCGGGACGACTTCGCGGCCAAGAATGCCGCCGCCAGGGCGGCCCTGGAGAAACTCGGGGAACTGCCGCAGGAGGTACTCGAAGGCACGCTGCGCTCGCGCTATGCCCCGCCGATCATCCGGCGCTCGGCGTTGGCCGCCTCGGCGCACCCGGATACCGCGGATTCCAGTGACGACGATGCCCAGGCTGAGCGCAGCGATATTTCTCTGGCGACCTCCGCCGATAACGAGGAGGCATCGGTATGAGCTCGACTCCGAATGCTGTGGCAGCCCGCCGCTTTTACCCCCTGGAACAGGCCGACTTCCTCAAGCTGGAACAGGCCGCCTCTCTAAAAGGCCTTTTACAGCCTTTTAAAGGTAAGGGGGCACTTACCCAGTGGGCCAGCCAGTGCCACAGGCTTCGCGATGAGCTGATCGAGCTGGCACAGCGACGCGTTCTGGGGCAAGCGAACGCCTATCCCTTCCGCCTGCTGCCGGTGGAGCTGGCCCAGCAGACGACGGGCGCCGGCACGACCTTTCTGCGCTGGCGCAAGCCCGATCGCTCGGCCATGGGCGTGGCGTTGTGGCAGGGGCTGATCGGCAGCGCCAGCACGCCCGACACCCTGCTCGATGACCTCTTCGCCATGGAGCAGCAGCGCATCGTGCTGAACATGCAGATCAGCCTGCTGCACACGCTGGGCCGCCAGGCTCACGAATGCGCCGGCAAGCTGGTCCAGGCTGAATCGCTTTACCTGCAGCGCGCCCCAGCAAGCGCTGCTTCCATCCACACCACCTGTTCCAAGGAGTCACTATGAGCACGCACTTTGTTGGCGAAGGCAACATCGGTTCTGCGCCGGAGTTCAGGGAGTTTCCCAGCGGCAATGACGAACCCAGGCGGCTGTTGCGCCTGAACGTGTATTTCGACAACCCGATCCCGACCAAGGACGGCTATGACGACCGCGGTGGCTACTGGGCCCCGGTGGAGCTGTGGCACCGCGAGGCCGAGCACTGGAAAACGCTGTACCAGAAAGGCATGCGCGTCCTGGTGGAAGGCCGCACCGTGCGCGATGAGTGGGAGGACGCCGACGAGAACGAGCGTGTGACCTTCAAGATCGAGGCGCGGCGTGTCGGCATCCTGCCGTACCGGATCGATGCCGTAACCCTGAGCCCGAAACCGGCCACCGAGCCCGCCCAGCCGGCTGAGTGAACCCGCAAAAGACGTCCCTGGAACTATCCCCGGGGGATAGTTCCAGGGAGTTCCACTGAGGTCCGGCGCCGCCGTGAACGAAGCTGCGGGTGAGGGCACACCGCCGACTCTGCTCATATCCCTGAGAGGATGCCTGCCCCGCACAACTGGGGCACCGCTGCTGTCACCTTGTTTACAGCCGTCGAGGACGCGGATGGCCATGCTGAGGCTCACTCGATGCCCCCACCCCGGAGACCGTATGCGCCTGTTCCTCTGCGAGAAGCCATCCCAGGGAAAGGACATCGCCCGCGTGCTGGGGGCTGGTCAGCGGGGTAGCGGCTACTACAGCGGTACCGGCGTAATCGTGACCTGGTGCATCGGCCACCTGATCGAAGCCGCACCACCGGAAGCCTACGGCGAGCAGTACAAGCGCTGGTCGCTTCAGCAACTGCCGATCATTCCCGAGCGCTGGCGGGTCGAGCCGAAGGCCGCAACCGCTGCACAATTGAAGATCGTCAAACAGCTGGTCAGCCAGACCAGCGAGCTGGTGATCGCCACCGACGCCGACCGCGAAGGCGAGATGATCGCCCGCGAGATCATCGACCTGTGCGGCTATCGCGGCCCCATCCAGCGGCTGTGGCTGTCGGCGCTCAACGACGCAAGCATTCGCAAGGCGCTGGGCGCGCTGAAGCCGTCGAGCGAGACGCTGCCGATGTACGCTGCGGCACTCGCGCGCTCCCGTGCGGACTGGCTGGTCGGCATGAACCTGAGCCGCCTGTTCACCCTGCTGGGGCGTCAGGCCGGCTACGACGGCGTGCTCTCGGTCGGCCGGGTGCAGACCCCGACCTTGGCCCTGGTGGTCAGCCGCGACCGCCAGATCGCAGGCTTCGTCTCGGTGCCGTTCTGGGCCATCGAGGTCAGGCTATCGACAGGCGGGCACCGTTTTCTCGCCAGCTGGGTCGCCCCTGACGACTGCTGCGATGCGGCCGGCCGCTGCCTGCAGCAGGCGGTAGCCCAGCATGCGACTGAACGCCTGGGCGCAGTCGCCAGCGCCCAGGTGGTCACTGTGGCAACGGAGCGCGTGCGTGAGGCGCCCCCACTGCCCTTCGACCTGGGCACGCTGCAGCAGGTGTGCTCGCGGCAACTCGCCCTGGACGTACAAGAGACGCTGGACCTTGCCCAGGCCCTGTACGAGACGCACAAGGCGACGACCTATCCGCGCTCGGACTCGGGTTACCTGCCCGAAAGCATGTTCGCCGAGGTGCCGGCCGTACTCGCGGCCCTGCTCGCCAGCGATCCCAGCCTGCGCCCACTGCTGGAGCTGCTCGACCGGACTCAGCGTTCACGCGCCTGGAACGACAGCAGGGTGTCGGCCCACCACGGCATCATCCCGACGCTGGAGCCGGCCAACCTGGCGGCCATGAGCGACAAGGAGCTGGCGGTCTACCAACTGATCCGCGCGCACTACCTCGCGCAGTTTCTGCCGCATCACGAGTTCGACCGCACGACGGCGCAGTTGCGCTGCGGCGAGCAGCATCTACAAGCCGTTGGCAAGCAGGTGATCATCCCCGGCTGGCACCAGGTGCTGGCCGTCCCGGAAGCGGACAACGCCGATGGCGAAACAGCACCGCGAAGCCAGGTGTTGCCGGCGCTGCACGAAGGCCTGTCCTGCCAGGTCGAACACGTCGATCTGAAAGCCCTCAAGACCCAGCCACCAAAGCCCTATACCCAAGGCGATCTGATCCAGGCCATGAAAGGCGTCGCCAAGCTGGTCACCGACCCGCGGTTGAAGCAAAAGCTGAAAGAAACCACCGGCATTGGCACCGAAGCCACCCGTGCCAGCATCATCAAAGGCCTGCTCGAGCGCGGCTACCTGCTCAAGAAAGGTCGCGCCGTGCGCGCCTCTGACGCGGCATGCACACTGATCGATGCGGTGCCGGCAGCCATCACCGATCCCGGTACGACCGCGGTCTGGGAGCAGGCCCTGGACATGATCGAAGCTGGCGAGATGACGCTGGAAACCTTCGTCGCCAAGCAATCCATGTGGATCATCCAACTGGTGCAGCAGTACCGCTCGGTCACCCTGGCCATCAAACTCCCCGAAGGCCCCGCCTGCCCGCGGTGCGGCAGCGCCACACGCCAACGCACCGGCAAGAGCGGCCCGTTCTGGTCCTGCTGCCGCTATCCCGATTGCACAGGCACCCTGTCCGTCCAGTCTGGCCGGCAGGCCAGCGCCAAGCGCAGCACCTCACGAAAACCGCGGCAGATCCCGAAATAGCTCGTAGGTTCGTCTCCCATCGTATCGACCACGGTCGATGCGCACACCTCGCGCCCGCGGGGAACCCAGCACGCCTCTCCTTCTGCAATGCGTGCCCGTCACCTGCGAGCCGCTGGGTCGACGGGAAGGCTGATTCATCCAGCGTCCGTAATGCCCGGACAATTTGATCGGCTGAGTGTCGCAATGAAGGGTCTCCAGTTGCCTAGCGTGGAAGACGGTGCGAGGCAGCAGGAGACCCTTCGGGTCGAATGGTATTCAGTGCCGGCGCCCACCGGCGAAACAACGGGCTCCTTTTGTGCGCGGATGCGTGCCAAAGGATGTCGGCCCCAGCCACGACAAGGGTCGAGTGCAATCGCTGCGACAGCGGATGGCTTTGACGACGGCCACGCCCTACCTCAGCGCACAGGTGGTGTCTTTCTCTGCAGCCGAAGGCCCAGGCCTTCGGCTCCTTTTCTCCTGCCCTCCCAGTGCGTCGGCGCATCGTTGCCGAACCGTCGACTGAACTAGCCGCCCCCTCCAGCCCGACTGACAACCGACGCTTTTCCCTGCGGTTCAAACGCGAGTGCTCCGGCCGCCCACAAAATCTGGAGGCCGCCGGTTTCCCATTTCCCGCTGACTCACCTCCCCTCGCCGCTCGAAGCTGCCCCCATGCGTCGTCGACCCCGGTCGACACCATGCCCGCAGCACGGGGCCTCGGCTGCACCGCGGAACCCTCCGCGCCGCCCCAACCAGTCCGCTCCGCACCGCCTTGCGGACGAACGCCGGCCAGGCGTCGGTGCTCCATCTCTGTCAGGAGGCTCTTCCATGTCCCATGCCCCTCCCGCATCACCCATCACTACTCAGGCCCGGACCGAATCTATCGGTTATCTGGCCCTGACCTACGCGGGCAAACGCCTGCCCCTGCAAGTACGCCACAGCGCCGCCGGCTACTTCATCGGCACTGCCGACGACAGCGAGCCGGTCTCGCGTGAATCCGTCGAGTACTTCCGCTCATACGAAGCTGCAGAACAGGCCCTGAGCACAGGGCACTGGCAGCAGCGCCTCCATCCCTGAAGCCTACCCATCGGGAGACCATCATGAATCAGTCCTTACCCCCAGACGTCCTTGATCAGATCGCGCGTGAAATGCTGCATTTCGACAATGCCCCCGCGGCATTTCTACAGGCCTGGAAACGCGGTGTCCAAATCGCCGGTGCCGAGTGGTTCGGCGATGGCACTCGTGCCGGGCTGCAGCAGGCCACGAGCAAGTGGGAGCTGCGACCAAACGTGCAGCGTCTCAACGAGGCCCTGGGCGTGCTGAGCAGCGGCCAACGGCTGTTCCTTGCCGCGATGGTCAGCTTTTACAACGCCAGTGAAGGCGGTGCGATGCTCAAACGCTGCCAGTTCGAGGGGCTTGCCGATCTCGGCGGTCTCGATCTGGAGCGCCGCAAGGTCATCGCCGAGCTGTTTCTGCACTACGACGGCTGGTGAGCCTGCCGCTCTCAGCCTCCCCTTTTTCCCAGCCCACGAGGGGCATGCGTCCCTTGGGGGCCATGTCCCTCCGTCTTTTTCGACAGGAGCGACACCATGAACAGCCCGATCAATCCTTTGACTCGTGATCTGGTTCAGTCCCTCGTGAATGGGGCGGGCTGAACCAGCAGGGTTGGTGCTAGTCGCAGCGAGCGCTCTGGCTTGGCTGAGCAGCGCATGCGTAGGTGGATGGTGGTTGCGACATCAGCCGGCACCAGGATGCGGGACATTGTGCTGCTCTCACTGGCACAGTACAGGCAGAACTGCGCGCCCGGCTGGCTCAGCAGGCAGCACGCCGAGCATTCGACGGCCTGCCCGCCCCACTCTTGGGCCGCGCGAAGAATCTGGTCCACAATGAGATCCTCGCGTCGCTGGCGAGCGCCCCGACCATTCTTGGCAAAGGTGTCCGCGTCACGCTGGACTGCGGCAGCCGCCAACTGGGCCTCCCTGTGCGCCGCGAGCGCGTTAGCATGTGTGGTGACCTTGGCCTCCTGCTCTACTCGGCGCGCGTCCTCGATCGCCTGCAGGCGACCCCGCTCTTGCTCCCACTGGGCGTTGTAAGCGACGACATCAGCCGCCAAGTCATTGGCAGCACGCTGTGCCAGCATTTCTCCGCGCAGAGAACGAATCCAGGACTTGGTCTTTGGGTCGGACAGAACCGCGCGCTCGAATGTTGCCGGGTCATTGATCTGCTCAAGGCTGAGTCCACTGAGGTCTACTTCTATCGAGGAAGCGGCGATGTGAGCTAGACGCTGGTACCGCTCGTGCTCAGCCCGGGGCGATACCTTGATTCGCACGATCAGCTGGCGCCCGCCTGCGGTGATAACGGCGTGTGCCACTACCTCACCGAGATCCACGAACCTCTCCACCGAGTCGGCGGTGATGGCCGCCGGCTGAAAAGTGACGTCGCGCAGCAGGGTGTGCCCAGAGTTGGTCGTGGCACTGATTTGGCGGGAGAAGGCTGGGAGCGTCAGACGCTGCTGAGCGCCAATCAGGGCGACCGCCGCGCGGCGCACCCCGTCCTTGTACCCACGAACGCAGTCTTCGGCCTGGGCATGCCGGAAATGGGGGATGACCTTTTGGCCCCGGTTGGCGGCGTTCAACGGCTTCCGGCACCCCGGACAGACACAGTCACACGCGAGCCCGTTCGCAACCTCGAAGGCCCGCAACAGAACGCCGTCGCGCTCACCAAAGGGGATCTTGGCTGCTCGCATACTCCCACCTATTGGAGCGGTAACCCCACAAAGAAAAGCCAGGCAATGCCTGGCTTTTCGTCTCTAAGGATTCAGCCTTATTGCAGCCACCCGTCTACCGTCTGAGCGCCGTACTGCTCTTTCCAGGCCTTCAGCACTTTGTGGTTTCCGCCTTTGGTCTCAACAACCTCACCGGTATCTGGGTTCTTATAGACCTTGACCTGTCGCTCACGGCGCTGGCCACGCACAGCCGGAGCAGAGATAGAAGTCTGATTTGCTTGCGGATCCAGAAGAGCAATGATGCCACGCAGGTTTACACCGTAATCTTCCATCAGAGCGCGGAGTTTTTCCTCGAATTCGATTTCGCGCTTCAATTCGCCATCGTTCTTCAGAGCATCGAGTTGCTTGAGTTGAGCGGCGAGCTGGGCTTCAAGGGCTTTGAATTCTGCGAGCTTGGACATTAGATAGGCCTTGTTAATGGAAAAGCACACACAGCAGTATACTTGTGACACTCGACCCCTGCCAAGGCTGCTTTAAGAACCAGCTAGATATCGGCGCGGGTTGTTAAGTCGAATATGGAGGAACTTTTTTGCCTGCTCTCGGCCAAAAACGGCTGGGCATGCAGTGGATTAACGGACGTTCATTTGAGACTTGAAGGTATCTACGAAATCGGGGGATTCATCTCTGTGCGGCAGCTGGTTCTAATCGCTGAACCGCAGCCTTGGGTAACTCCATCCGTAGGCTTTCTCGATACTGCTCTGCTGGAGCTTCGTGGGTGACCTCGACAGCAGCATCGTAGTTTTCTCGAATGACCGCCTCTATTTCAGCGATATCGGCACGGAAGAACTCCTTGCGCCCGTTAACCTTGTTTAACCGACCGGCCGCAAAACGTTCATGAAGCTTTGCTTCCAATGCTGGGGCGTTATCCGAGAAGACCATCGCATGCACGTCAAACCAGAACGGCACCGACGCATCACCTAACTCATCGACTCGCTCCATTGGCTCCAGGCGGCGGGTCATACCGATCTTGTAAATTCCTTCCCCAAAAGCCCCGACGTTGGAGATCACATAAACGTAGCCAGCTTTGGCGTTCTGTTCGCGATAATCGATAAGCTTCTCTTCGCTCTCCAGTGCAGTGCGACCCGCTTCAATCTCTGCCAACTTAGCCACAAGCGGCGCGCGCTCCTCCTCAGACTGTGCCTTGTCCAGGCGAGCCTGCAGCTCGCGCATTGCGGTCGCGAAGTGTTTGCGCTCCTTAGCGATCTTCTCCCGAGCGGCGCGAATTTCCTGCTCTAGCTTCTGCTGTTCCCGCAGCTCTTCTCGAGCGCGCTTGGCTTCTTCCTTTTCCTCCTGCTTCTTGATCTGGAACTCATGGGCAAGGTGCAGCTCGTCAATCTTGAGGCTCAGGTACTTCCGCGATAGCTCGACGGACATCACCCTGCCAAGACGGTTGCAGGTTTCGAAGGACTTGAGAATGCGCTTTTCGCCTAGTTCTACGTTGTCGAACTTTACGTTGTCGACGCAGTAGTCAGCTTCGTTGTTGAATGATCGGAGCACCAACTTGATCATGTCGTTGACCAGTTTCCGGCCTTCTACATTGCTCCCATTCACCTCCCAGTTGGTGTTTCCACTCGCGGCCGTTCCACTTTTGATTAAGGCTTTCTGCTGCTCGCGAACCTTGACCAGTCGAGCTTTGTACTCATGGCTGGAGTTCAACTTGAACTTGGGTTCATAGAGCGCAAAGCTTTCAAGAAGCAGTGTCTCTTCCCAGACGAGGATCTCTCTCTGCAAGTCAGAAGAGCGTTGCGTGAGCGCAGATGCATCTTGCACAGCGCGCTGAACCTCCTGGTGCACGGCCTCCAGCTTTCTTTTCTCCTGAGCGATCAGATTCTGGACCTCTACGACTTCCATGGCGCCGATCTGCCTAGTGAGTGCCTGAAGTTGCTGATAGCGCGCCTGAAGATCAGTCAGTTGCAGGTCAAGATCATCGGCTCGCCGCCGGTGCTCAGGTCCCTTCCAATAGTCACTAAGGGCCATGCGGTTCCTTCCTCGTGTAGGTCAAATGGTTGCTTGGCTCTGGACGCCAACCTGGGAGTCTTTATAGCCCAACCGAACTGTATTGGCCGCTTAAGAGGCGACTATTCGCCTACTGTGCATGGTGGAGATGAGATTCTGAAGATTTGGTGTGTGACGCGCTGTATGGACGCGATTAGCCAAGCTAGTGGACTACCCCCGCTTCGGTAAATATCCAGGAGGCTGCTTTGGCCGGTTGATGCCTACTGCTACCGGTAGCTGTGGTTCGACTTCGGCCTGTCACGACCGGCAGCAACTGACTCAATGATAGTGGGACCATCACCCCGTCCTTTATCCTTGGTACGCCTGGTAGGTCGCTGTCAGCCAAGGCGACATCCGCAACTGTTCATGTTCTAACGTACCCTTGGCAGCTCGCCCCAGCGGCAGGTATACCCCGGCGAACGCAGCTCCTGCTTCATCGACCAGCCGCCCAGCGCCGGTACCCGCGCCAGGCGCACGGTGCCGCGGCCCATGTTGGCGTTGATCCTGTCCACGGTTGCCATTAACGCCGCGCTGCGCGGCCGCGGCGTCGGGGCGAACAGGTCGGCCTGTACCTGCCCGGGGCTGACCAGGTTCATCAGCATCACCCCGGCTTTCTGGTACCGGTAGCCGGGCCGGTAGATACCCTCCAGCCCGGCCAGCGCCGCCTGCACCAGGTCGCGCGAGTCGTTGCTCGGCGTGTGCAGCGGCACGCTGGCGGTGCGCGCGTAGCGCGGCTCGTCCGGGTTGAACACCCCGGTGCGGATATACACCTGCAGCAGTTGGCACACATCGCCCTGCACGCGCAGCTTCTCCGCAGCGCGGCAGGCGTAGCTGGCCACCGCCTCGCGCAGCGGCGCCAGCTCCGTCACCCGGCGCGAGAAGCTGCGGCTGCAGGTGATCATCTGCTTCGGCTCCGGCCCCTCGTCCAGGGCGAAGCACGCCTCGCCGCGCAGCTCGCGGATGGTCTTCTCCAGCGCCACCGAGAACTGCTTGCGCATCGTCCAGGCGTCCTGCTGCGCCAGATCCCAGGCGGTTTTTACGCCCAGAGCGCCCAAGTGCGCCTGCAGCTTGCGCCCCACGCCCCACACCTCGCCCAGCGGTGCATCCTTGAGCAACGCCGCCTGCTGCTCAGGGCGCGTGGCCACCACCACCCCGCTCTGGCTGCGCCGCTTGGCGGCCCAGTTGGCCAGCTTGGCCAGCGTCTTCGTGGTGCTGATGCCCACCCCCACCGGCATGCCCGTCAGCCGCTGCACCTCCGCGCGAATGTACCGCCCGTAGCCCGCCAGCGGGCGGCCAAGCCCGGCAAGGTCGAGAAAGCTCTCGTCGATGGAATACACCTCCAGCCGCGGCGCCAGCTCGCGCAGCACCCGCACCACCCGGGCGGAAACGTCGCCGTACAGCGCATAGTTGCTGCTGAACGCCAGCACGTCGTGCGTCTGCACCAGGTCGCGGATCTTGAAAAACGGCTCGCCCATGCCAATGCCTAGCGCCTTGGCCTCGTTGCTGCGGCTCACCACACAGCCGTCGTTGTATCTGAATGACGCTAACAGTTAGTAGTGCATAACATATTGATATTTAACGATATTGTTACGCTAACAATTTTTCGTCCTTCGCAGCCTAAATCAGGGCTTTTCAGTCCGACCCACCCCCATGCGGCCAACTAGCTGCCCGCCTCGAATGTCGTGTCCCTGGGGCCGCGAGGCCCCAAAAAACTTTGAATGAACTTCATGAGCGTGCACATCTGTTGTCGGCTGGAGTCGTTCGGTTGTTCGGAAGAGCAGGCGAAACCGAAAAGCACACGGAGTCCTCGCATAACGTCCTTGGCTCGCAGCACTATTACGGAGACCGAAGCGTTCCCGGCCAATCAGGGCTGCTGAGAGGGCCTACATCACCGACACTCCCGGCCTTCTCCGCACCCTGGAGCGCCAAGGTACTTTCGGCCGGCCAGGCGCTCGGGCAGCCAGATGAGCAAGGGTGCCGCCCCCAGTGCCAGCAATAGCCACAGTCTGGAGAACTGCTCGCCATGCGGGTCGAAGCCATAAGCCAGCAGCCCGCCGAGCGCGAGCAACAGGAAGTACGGCGCCGTGAGGTAGCAGTGAAGTCGGCGGCAGCGTGCGGCATTGACCAGGCAGGCGCCACCCATCACCGCCAGCGCGGCGCTTGCGGCCAGGAATAGCGTGGGGTGTCGATCTGCCAGAAGAATGGTTAGCGTCGCGACAACGGCAGGCAGCCCCCAGAAGCTGATCACCTGCCATGTCTGGCGCAGGCTGTCACCCCTGCCGAGTTCATTAGTCTTAATGTTCATGTTTGCACCTCGCATTCTTTACCCGGCGCAGCAGGACAATTGCTTCACGTCCTTACTGAAGGTTTGCGCCGCGAGCTTCAGGCCCTCGACCATGGTCAGGTAGGGGAACAATTGGTCGGCTAGTTCCTGCACCGTCATCCGGGCGCGGATGGCGAGGGCGGCCGTCTGAATCAGCTCGCCCGCTTCCGGGGTCACTGCCTGCACGCCCAGCAGTCGGCCCGAGCCCGTTTCGGCGACCAGCTTGATGAACCCCCGTGTGTCAAAGTTCGCCAGAGCGCGCGGCACGTTGTCCAGGGTCAAGGTGCGGCTGTCGGTTTCGAGGCCGGCTTGGTGCGCTTCCGCTTCGCTGAAGCCGACGGTGGCCACCTGCGGATCGGTGAACACCACGGCCGGCATGGTGTCGAGATTGAGCATTGCCTCGCCGCCGGTCATGTTGATCGCCGCGCGATTGCCGGCCGCCGCCGCGACATAGACGAACTGCGGCTGGTTGGTGCAGTCGCCGGCCGCATAAATATCCGCTTTGCTGCTGCGCATGCCCTGGTCGATCTGGATGGCACCGCGTTCATCCAGCTGCACGCCGGCCGCTTCCAGGTTCAGGCCGTGGGTGTTGGGCGTGCGTCCGGTGGCGACGAGCAGTTGGTCGACCCGCACTTCACCGTGCTTGGTGGTCAGCACGAACTCGCCGTTGGCATGGGCCACCTGGCTGGCTTGCGTCTGTTCCAGCACTTCGATGCCCTCCAGGCGGAAGGCCGCCGTCAGCGCTGCGCCGATGGCCGGATCTTCACGGAAGAACAGCGAGTTGCGCGCCAGGATGGTGACGCGGCTACCCAGCCGGGCAAAGGCTTGCGCCAGCTCCAAGGCCACCACGGATGAGCCGATCACGGCGAGCCGTTGCGGAATACTGCTGCTTGCCAGCGCCTTTTCCGAGTTCCAAAAGGGGGTATCTTGCAGTCCGGGAATCGGCGGCACGGCCGCACTGGCGCCGGTGGCAATCAGGCAGCGGTCGAAGGTCACGATGCGCTCGCCCCCCTCGACCAGTTCCACACTGAGCGTGTGGCTGTCCTGGAAGCGGGCGGAGCCACGCAGCACGGTGATGGCTGGGGTGCTTTCCAGAATGCCTTCGTACTTGGCGTGGCGCAGTTCGTCGACACGACCCTGTTGCTGGGCGAGCAACCGTTCGCGCAAGACAAGCGGCGGCGTGGCGGGCAGTCCGCCATCAAACGGACTTTCGCGGCGCAGATGGGCCACGTGCGCGGCGCGAATCATGATCTTGGAGGGCACGCAGCCGACGTTGACGCAGGTGCCGCCGATGATGCCGCGCTCGATCAGGGTGACGCGGGCCCCCCTTTCTACCGCCTTGAGCGCGGCCGCCATGGCGGCGCCACCACTGCCGATAACCGCCACGTGAAGCCTGTCACCCTCTTTCCCGGCGTCAGTGCCACCGCTCAGCCAGCCCCGTGCCTTATCGAGCAGGCCGGGACGGGTAGGTAGCGTGATGTCTTCGAACGCCGCTCGATACCCCAGGGCCTCGACGGCGGCCTGCATTTGTTCACGGCTTACGGCCTCGTCGACCTTCAATTCGGCCCTCCCACTGGCGTAGGAAACATCCGCCCGATGCACGCCCGGAATCTTCTCCAAGGCCTCTTTCACATGCACGACACAGGATGCGCAGGTCATGCCAATGATTTTCAGTTCGGTCATAACGTTACTCATTGAATCGTCTCTTGTCAGGTTCACTGGTTTGGCGGCGTCGGACAGGACGCCGGGGAGCAACGGCGGTGCGCGGGCGACACGAAGTCCCAGATGGACACCCCAAACATGACGGCCAGGCCGATATAGAGCAGCCAGCCGCTCCGCCAGCCGTGAGCCAGCATCAAAAACACCGCTACCAGCACCAGGGCCGGGCCGATCAGGCCAGGCGCAGCGCGTCGCCACTGCCGGTGACTGAACCAGCCGAGGGCATTGACGAGCAGAGCCACGCCGGCAAACAACGGCAACAGCGTGGTGATGAACAGGCCTTCCCATTGGCTCAAAAAGCCCAGTCCGATCGTGGCGCCCAGGCTGGCAAGGGCGGGAAAGCACGAGGCGCAACCTATGGCGGAAACCAGCACGCCGACGGAACCGGCTTTGTCACCGATCCGTGTGAACAGATTGAAAGAATTTGCCATCGGAATGCCCGCCTATTGCTTGACGCTGGACGGGTAGCCGGCGTCCTCTGTCGCCTTGGTCAGCGCCTGCGCACTGGTCTTGGCATCGTCGAAGGTGACGATGGCTTCGCGCTTCTCATAACTCACCTCGGCCTTGGTCACGCCCTCGACCTTGGTCAGCGCTTTCTTCACCGTGATTGGGCAAGCGGCGCAGGTCATGCCCGGCACCGACAGGGTGATGATTTGGGAGGCGGCCCACACTGGGGAAACCACGGCAATGAGGGCGAGAGCGGCAAGCAGCTTTTTCATGACCAACTCCTGATTAGTAGAACAAGGGGAGGATGTAGGGGAAAGCGAGCGCGACCAGCACCAAGGCCGTCACGACCCAAAAAACGAGCTTGTAGATGGTGCTTACCTGGGGATCAGCGCAGACCTCACCGGGTATGCAGACTTGAGCCGGGCGGAAAATGCGCCGGTAAGCGAAGAACAGCGCAACCAGTGCCGCGCCAATGAAGAACGGGCGGTAAGGTTCCAGAACGGTGAGGCTGCCGATCCAGGCACCGCTGAAGCCCAAGGCGATCAGCACCAGCGGCCCCAGGCAGCACGTGGACGCGAGGATTGCCGCCAGACCTCCAGTGAGGAGTGCACCGCGCCCATTTCGCGATTCAGACATACGTTCATCCTTCCGAGTGGTTGATCGATGGGTTAAGGTTATTTCCGTAGTTAGGTACGGGGTCAAGCGGCATGCACAACGCGGTGGAAAGCCTGACCATCGGCGCCTTTGCCAAGGCAGCCGGGGTTAACGTGGAAACCATTCGGTTCTATCAACGCAAGGGGCTGTTACCCGAACCGGACAAGCCCTACGGCAGCATTCGCCGCTATGGCGAGGCGGATGTCGCACGGGTGAGATTCGTGAAGTCCGCGCAACGGCTGGGCTTTAGCCTTGATGAAGTGGCCGGACTGTTGCGACTGGACGACGGCGCGCACTGCGACGAAGCGCGTGTGCTCGCCGAGCAGAAGCTTGAGGATGTGCGTGAGAAACTCGCGGATCTTCAGCGGATCGAGTCGGTCTTGGCGCAGCTGGTTGATGACTGTTGCGCGAGCCAAGGGACAGTGAGCTGTCCGCTGATCGTTTCGCTGCAAGCGAGCAAGTGACCGCCCGCACTTCGCGCGTTAGCCCACGATTTCCCGTTTGTCAGGGCTCTCTGTTTGTCGGTCTGAAGGTGGAAAGAGCGGCGCTCATTGAGCGCCGCTGACTGGGCAAAGGAGCACTTGCAAAGGCCCTAGGTTGGTACTGCTATTTGCCCTTGTGCATCAGTGGGGCGGGCCCACGTTGCATCTGGTCGAGTAGCACATATCTACCTTGCAGGCGGACAGCCGGGCTGCGCTTCGCTTCGCCACGGCCTGCCGCCGTGGCGCCCAGTTGTTCAATCTTCTTGACGGTTTCCGCCACTAGGATTGCGTCAGCCTTGTCGCGCATGGAGACAATCTGCTCGGTCGCTCTCGTGACATCGTGATCGCCGCCGTACAGCCCGTCGCCTCTGAGAAGGTCATGCAGGTGATGGATCGGATCAATTCCAAGTGGGGTCGAGGCACGCTCCGCCTGGGCGGGGTGCCGGTGACTCCTGACTGGGGATGTGTCGGGAAATGCTCGGCCCAAGCTATACCACACGGTTAGATCAGCTCTGGACAGTGAGGTGAGGCACACCCCAGCGCTGCTAGGAAGCCGGCTTACTGCTCAGAAGAACCACCTTACCAGTGGCTACGTGTAACGGCTCGCATTTGAAAACAACCGGGCTCGCAATTAACGCGATTCCCGGCTCAGATTAACTGCAACTGACGAAGCCCTCGGGCTCACATTAACTGCGAGCGAGCTTGCATTCAGCCGCTTCGGCTCGCATTCAATCTCAATGGGCTCACGCTTTCTGCAACTAACCAGAGCAATCCAGAGACATCGTGCCACTGCAAGAGAACCCGCTAGCCTTTGCTTCTACGATCTAGCCCAAAGGGTTCGGCGAACTGCCCAAGGTAGCCTTTGGGGTAGTCCTTTTCATGCAACCCGACCTCGGCCTCCCCTAGCTTCCCCGCACTGTCGAAGAAGGTGCCGAACAGTCGATCCCAGACCATCAGAAACTCACCAAAGTTGACCTGGGCATCTTCAAAGTCGCGCTTGTGATGCCAGCGATGAATTTCAGCAACCCCGATCAAATGACGCAGCCATCCAAGCCGGTAGTCCAGGTTCGAATGTTGGAAAGCCAAGTGCACGGTCAGAATGCCAAACCAGGTGGCGACTACGGCAGACGGGGCGCCTAATGCGAGCAGAATCACCAGCCCCGGGCCGGCCATGAGCGCCGCGTGCAGGGGATGGCGTCGCTCCCCGTTCACCCAATACAACCGCTCGGCGCTGTGATGAATCATATGAAAACGCCACAACCATTGCACTCGGTGACTAATTCGATGCATGGCGTACAGGCCCAGATCGAGCACGGCAGCGACCAGTAGCAACTGGAGCCACAGCGGACTCTCGATCGGAAAGAGACGAACCGAAGCCGGCACCGCATCGCCAAGTTTGGCCAGGATTTCCGCGGTGAATTGAATGACGGAAAGGTTCACCAGCATGTGCAGCAGATCTGTCGCGGTGTCTTGATGATCCTCAAGCCAGGCTTCGCGAAAAGGTTGGATGCGCTCCAAGCCAGCGATGCTCAACAGTCCTATCGCGGCGGCTATGGGAGTGGTGGGCCAATACGGTACGCCGGCATACAGCGCCCAGATCATGAAGGCGGCAGCGCCACCAAACACGAGTGGATAGCTCACCCACCGTATGACAAATCGAAGAAAGGTCGACATCGTTCAGCTCCCTGTGATGGAGCCATGACTCTATTCGGAGATTCCAGCTTTCGACTTGAACGAAAGAGCTAGGATTCCTGGAGATCGACTTCAGCCAGGGCAGATGATGGATCGATGCCCAGCAGCGTCCGGAATGTTCGGGAGAAATGCGCCGAGTCAGAAAAGCCCGCCTCATGCGCCGCTTCGGTCAGCCGCCCCCCTTTGGCCAGGTGCTGTAGGGCTTGCGTGAGACGTAACCATTTCGCATAGCTGCGAAGCGGCAGACCTGTCTGTTCCACGAACCAATGGGAAAACCGTGTGGGTGATAAATGCACCAGTGCGGCCATTTCTTCGCGTCTCATTTGGCCTCTACGCAGCGCTTCAATCACCTTGGTCAAGCGAGGATCTGAGATCGGTGGGTCGGGTAGCCGCAGCGCCTGGCGCACCCCAGCCTTCAGCTGTACAGCACTGTGTCCTGTCTCGCGCAGCGCGCCGATAATCGCCGCTACATCCGCCGGCGTGATCTCAATCACCCTCGCTTCTTCGGTACCCCGCAAAGCACGAGCTTCCTCGGACAGCGCATCCACATAGATCGACAGAACTCGACCGGCGCTCAGCCGGTGTTTCAAGCCTGCCGGAATGAAGATGGCTGCCCCTGAATGAATACCCAGCGGGGTTTCGACCGCTACGGTTGAATCGAGGCCCACTGAGATCTGATGCGCCTGATGGTGGTGCCAGCCTTGGTGACCGGCACGCCCATGAAAGACTCCGATACCGGGTCCGACCCATGCATGGCCTACCCAGCGCACTGTGTCCGTCGAAGGCGAGCTTTTCATTCTCTGGCTCGGTCCACTTCCGCTTTTGGGTTCAGCAAACTGCTCAGGATCAACATGGCGGCGCCACCGACGATACCGATATCCGCCAGGTTAAACGCCGGCCAATGCCAGGACTGCCAGTAGAAATCCAGGTAGTCGATCACATGACCACGGAATGCGCGGTCAATCAGATTCCCAACTGCACCGCCCAGTATGAGGCTATAGCCCAGCGCTTCGCTCTTGGGCCTGGGCTTACGCAGGATCAGCGCGAGCACTATCGAAATGATGACGGCCAGGGCGATGAAGACGTATCGCTGCCAACCGCCCGCGTCAGCCAGGAAGCTGAACGCAGCGCCGGTATTCCAGAAATGAACCAGATTGAAGAACGTGGCCATAGGAGTCACGGAGCCGACCGGGAGCGAACCCTCAATTGTGCTCTTGAACACCTGGTCGGCTAACGCAATTGCTAGCGATAACGACCACCAAAGCCAAGGAGCGCCGAAAAGTGACCTTTCAGGAGAAGAGCTCATCGCGACTCTCCTTGAAGAAGTCGCTGCAACTCCTGGGAGACGGGCATCGGCGCGAAAGCACTAACCCTGGCCCGCCCGGTGTTTCCGAGTGGCACCCAGATCCAGGAGAACAGCAGTGCCGCAATGATCCGAGGCACTTGGCCGAGCACCTCCCGATAGTCGCGCAACTGCCAGCCAGCCCTCAGCATCAGCCAATGGCTCCGAGCGTGAAGGACTGGCATTCGCTGGCTCAATATGTGGGCCCGCTCCAACCAGGGAAAGGTTCCGGCTTCATCCTTTTCTCGGAGGGCCTGCTTTGCTCGTGAGAAGGCTTCATCAATGGCAATGCGGAGGGCTGTATTCATCTGGATCTCACTTGCGCAGCGGTCGAAGGCCATTCAGGACAACCAGCAAGCTGACGCCCATAGACGCGCAGCCGCATGGGGACGGGCCGGCTTGCTGCAAGGCGCAAGTCCCAGAGGAAGTAGTGGGCTTAGGGTCATCGCCACAGCAACTGGACATGAAATACTCCTTGGTCAGATGTGCCAAGTGAACACCCTGTAGTCGCAATAGGGTCAAGCGCTATGGATTGAGGCGATGCAAAAAAAGAATTTAAGCCGTGAATAGGAAAGAGGTCTGCCGCTTGATCCTCGATCAAAAGCAGGGTCTTCGACCTCAGGATTGAAGAAGTGGAGTGCCGCCCTCCACCAGACCCGAAAGTATTCCGCAGTCCAGGCTTTGTCGTTCGTCATCGCAGCAGCCCCGCAACGTCACCAACTGGTTTTCGAGGGCATGTAAGGATGCGATCTGAGCCCTTACCTGGGCGATATGTCTATCAAGGAGCGTATTGATCGCCGTGCATGGTTGCTGCGGCTGCTCCTGAAAGCCCTGTAAAACACCAATTTCTTCCAGTGACATGCCAAAAGAGCGGCATCGGCGAATGAACAGCAGTTTCTCCACATGATCCGCTTCGTAGGCTCGGTAGCCATTGTCCTGACGGTTAGGAGGTGGGAGCAGTCCCTGACGTTCATAAAAACGAATCGTCTGAATGTCCGCCCCCGTCAGCTTTGCAAGTTGGCCTATGCGCATGGCCTTCTCCTGAGTGAAAACTCAGTATATCCATGCTTGACCCTATACCTGCTATATGGTTTTTAATCGACAAAATAAAGCCCGATAGGAGAAGCGAATCATGAGTTCTTGTGAGAAGTCCTGTGGCTGTGGCCCAGTTTCGGCAACCACAGAAGCGGCAACCGCGCCTTCGAATGAAGGAACATGGGTCAGCAGTTTTTCTGTACCCAAGATGGATTGCCCTTCAGAAGAACGAATGATTCGGCTCGCACTGAATGGCTTGCCTGAGCTCAATTCGTTGTCCTTTGATTTGACCAGCAGACAGGTACGCGCTTTCCATGACGGGGCGGTTGACCAGATCGCTACCAAGCTGGAGTCACTTGGCCTGGGTGCAGCGTTGCTGGGTACTGAGCCGGCCAGTCAGGAAGCAGCCTCGGCCAATAGTGCCAATGAAGAGCTGACTGCTTCGAAAGAGGCAAGCACGCTGAAGATCCTGCTCGGTATCAATGCCGCGATGTTTGTCATCGAGATGGGTGCAGGTTTGATCGCCCAGTCGACTGGCCTGGTTGCCGACTCGTTGGACATGTTTGCTGATGCTGCCGTCTATGGGCTGGCTCTCTATGCGGTCGGCCGGAGTGCACGGCTTCAAGTTCGGGCTGCCCACCTGGCGGGGGTCTTTCAGATCGTGTTGGCTCTGGGCGTGCTCGTGGAAGTGGCTAGACGCGTCCTCTACGGCAGCGAACCTGAGTCGATGCTGATGATGGGGATTGGCGCAGTCGCACTAGTCGCAAACGTCAGCTGTCTCTTGATGATCTATGGCCACCGCGAAGGTGGTGCACACATGAAAGCGAGTTGGATTTTTTCAGCCAATGATGTGCTCGCGAACATTGGTGTTATTGCAGCAGGTGCATTGGTTGCCTGGACAGGTTCTTCCTACCCAGATTTGGTGATTGGTACTGTCGTGGGCCTCATCGTACTGAACGGTGCGCGCCGAATACTGGCATTGAAAGCCTGACCAACCGGACACCGACATGCCCGTGATTCACTTGAGCACTACCGACGTACAAGCAAGGATCAGCGTGAGCAGGAGCAGCGCCGGCACGAAGCGCAGGTGCTGCAGCTGGAGGCTCACCAGCTACAGCAGACGCTAATCGTTAAACAAGACGAACTGACCCGGTTGAACCGCGACAATGAGCGCCTGCTCACCGAGGCCCGACTACTGCTGAAGGAACAGGCCACTCAGCAGGATCGGTTGGAGCGACAGACTGGCGAACTTGCAGTGCAGCGTCGAAGTTGGCTATTTTTGCCCAACCCCGAAAACGTGAAATTAGCCAGTGATCAGATCGGCAGCCCCGCCGCCAGCATCTTGTCACGCAGCTCGGCAGCGCGCGCGGGGTCAAGCGCGTTACTGAGCAGCGCCTTGATCTCGGTAGGCCTGGCGTCGAACTGCTCCACCAGATCCTTGATGCGGTAGCCGTGGCGCGTCAGGGTCGGTTCCAGGTCATCCAGTTGGCGCGACAGCACCGATTCCACCAGCTCCGCCGAAACGGGCTTCTCGCCGGTCAGGTAGCCCGCTTCCAGTGCCAAACTGATGTGCAGTTGGATTTGCAGTGGTGTGCGCAGCTTGGTGGCGAGCAGGTCTATGGCGTCTTCACTCAGGATCGACTCGGGTTCGACCTTCCCTTTAGTGCAGGTTTCCAGCAACCAATGAATGTATTCGCGCTGACTGCCGGCGATGCCGTCGAGCGAGAAGATGTCGGTGCGGTAGCCGATTTCCTCCATCGTCGGCCGGCGCAGGTCGTTACGCAGCTTGGGATGCCCGGCCAGTACCACCGACAGTCGGCCGTCGCCATCCTCTACCAGCTCCATCAAACGTTTGAGACCAGTCAGCGTATGGCCGTTGAGGTCATGTGCCTCATCAACGAACAGGGCCACCGGGCGCTTATTCTTCCTCACCAGCTCGCGCAGGTCACGCTCACGTTTTTCGCCCTGGGTCGGGATGCGTACCTGCTTCTCGGTGGAAAGGTCGTAGAAGAGCGCGGCGATGAAGGTGGCCAGTTTGATGCTGTGTTTCTCGATCGCCAGCGACTTGGATACCGTGATCTTCTTTTCCTCTTCCATCGCCTGCTGAAGCCGGCGCAGCATCACGGTCTTGCCGCTGCCAATGACGCCGCAGAGCGCGATCAGCCGACCTTCGAAGATCGCCGCCTTGATATCCTTGATCAGTTGCTGGTGGTGGGCGGTCTCAAAGTACCCGGCCTGGTTCAGTGGCAACGTCAGTCCGTAGTGCTGCATCACTTCAACCCGCATGTTCTTCTCCTGTTTTCTTATGGCGGAAGTAGCCCCGCACGCGCTCCAACACGATGCGTCGTGTCAGGGTTTCGCTCAGCACCTGGTGGATGAATGCCTGATCCTCGGGCGAGAGCTTGGCTAACGGCTGAGCCAAGTCATCGGCAACGGCGAGCTTAGCCGCGATCACGCTGGGAAACCGGTACTCGTGTGCCGCTGGGTCGAATGGTTGGCGCGGCAGTTCCACCGCTGTCGCGGACGGCGCCAGTCGCACATCGTCACCAGCCAGTGCGGCAATCGGCAGGCCGAGCTGGTCAGCCAGCGAACGGATGCGCTCGGCCCGCTCATACACCTTGCCACGCTTGAAGGCACGGTAGCGATGCAGCGGAATCGGCCCAGAGACCGGGTAGTAAGGCCCGAAGCGCTCACAGTCGAATTCGGCATAGAGTTCGTCGTCGAACAAGCCCCAGAGCAACACCACGGTTTCGCCCGCCATGTCCGGCTCAACCTCGTAGGCCGTGCCGTCGATAGTGACGCGGGCATCAACGCCGACCTTGCGTCGTTCAGGCTCGCGGGCGAACCGACAGAACTGCTCCCAGGTGCACATTTCGCGGAGGCCCTCGGCGGGCAGGTTAGCCAGCCAGTCCTCGATCCGCGAATGCGGCTCGGAACGATGGCCCTGTGCGTTGTAGGTGCGCACCAGATAACGCATCAACCACTCGTTGGCCTGTGCTTCGGTTTCAGGCTTGTGGAAGTGATACAGCGTCTCGTGGGCTTCTTTCACGGTACGGAAAGGGCGCTCCACCTTGCCTTTGGAGCGGGCTGTGGTACGAGTGCCATCCTTGCCGGCCGGGATGTGTGTCTGCCACTCGATGCCCAGCAACTGCATGACGTTCTGGAAGACTCGGCGCTTGGCCACCGGGCCATTGTCCAGGTAGATCATCTTGGGGCGGCCTTGGAACGGAAAGATGGGGTCAGCCTTCGGCGCCATGGCGTTGAACAGGAAGCGCAGCGCGGACTCTGCGTCCTCGCCGTATACGCAGTGGTATTCCTGATAGGCCACACCACTGCGGTCATCCACCACGCTGAAAAGCATCAGCGTTGGCTCACCTCTGGCCGGATCGATCCAGTCTGGTTTGTCGATGTGTTTGAGGTCAGAGGGCGACAGGTCGAACTGCCAACAGTCATTGCTGTGTGCCGCTTGAAAGCGCGTCGCGGGCGGCTGCCGCAACAGCCGCGGTTGGTCCAGTCGCCACAGGGATAGGTAGCGGTTGACGGTTGGTCGACTGAGTACACCCTTAGGCGCCTTGACCAACCCTTGCATGGTCTCCACCCCGTAGTCTTCCAGCAGCTCGATGGCGCGGCGGGTAGAGAGGTGCCGCCCTTGCTTGTTGGTGGTGCGCAGTTTCAGCGCTGCAATCAGCTCGCAGTAGCGTTCCAGCTCAGCCTGCTGCAACACGCGCGGTTTACCGTGATCGGCCCGGTGGGCCGCGTGGGGTTTATGGATGAAGTTCAGCGCCCGGTACACAGTGCTCGGGGACACGCCATACAACTCAGCTATCGCAGTCACCTGAGCGGCCCGTTCTGGGCTTTTCTTCGGCAGGCGGTCGAGCCGCTGCCGCAGCTGCATCAGCGAATCGGTCGGGATGGCTTTACGCCGCCCGCTGGGCATCACGCTCGGCCTCGGTGAGATAGTTGTAGAGCGTAGAGCGGCCGATGCCCATCATCCGGCAGATTTCCGCCACGGTGTGTTTCCGCTCGTGATAGAGACGCAGGGCGAGTTCTTGCTTGGCCGGATCGAGCCGTTTCTTGCGCCCACCCTTGCGGCCACGGGCCCGCGCAGCGGATAGGCCGGCTTGGGTGCGCTCGCGAATCAGGTTGCGCTCGAACTCAGCCAAGGCGCCGAACAGGTGAAATACCAGGCGGCCACCAATCGAGGCGGTATCGATGTTTTCTTGCAAGCTGCGCAAGCCGACGCCGGCGGCGTCCAGTTGCTCAACCAGCCGGATCAGATCCTTCAGCGAGCGGCCAAGGCGATCCAGGCGCCAGATCACCACGGTGTCGCCACGGCGTAGCGTGGCCAGCAAGGCGGTCAAACCAACCCGCTCGGCCTTGGCTCCGCTGGCGGTGTCTTCGAACACGCGCTCGCAACCAGCTTTCTCCAATGCGTCTCGTTGAAGATCGAGGAGTTGATCGTCGGTCGAGACACGGGCGTACCCAATCAGCATGGCTTTGTCCAACTATTCAGTGAAAGTCCAGTGTAGTCGGATATTGAAAGATGGAGACTGTAGCTGGATGTCAGCAATGCGGGTTTGTGCGAGGGTTGCCTGCTGAGAGATGGCCGTCCAACAAACCCTGGTTTGTTGGACGGCCTGAGCGAGGGGGTGTTCAGTTGCAGAAAGCGTGAGCCCACGGAGATGGAATGCAAGCCGGTGCAGCTGAATGCAAGCTCGCTCGCAGTTAATGTGAGCCCGGCGGCTCCGTTAGTTGCAGTTAATCTGAGCCGGGAATCGCGTTGATTGCGAGCCCGGCGGTTTTCAAATGCGAGCCGTTACAGCTACGCCCTTCAGTTGAGCTAGTTCGAGAATCAGGGTCTGATTCACTGAGGCCAGTCGAGCCAGATCCTGGCTTAGCTGTGCGTTCTCCGCGCGCAATGCTCTGTTCAGCTCCCTCTCCTTCAACAATGCTTGGTGCTTCGAATCGCGCTGTGCTCGGACTGATTTCCCCATCAGACCACGAATGCGTTCAGCCACGGCTGGGTAGGTGTTGTGGATGAGACCTGGAGTGACCCCTGCCGCTTTCGCTACGCCAGAAATGGACAGCTTTCCGTTTGTTGAAAGGATGCCGTCGATGACCTTATCGAGCATCTCCGAGGTCTTCTGTCTGGAGCGTCCGGAGGATCGTTGCGCAGTTGGCTTATTGGTCAAAGTCGGCACCTTCAAGTTCGCGTTGGGTCACTGTCGCGAGCGTCCAAAGGAGACAGGCCAAGGCTGCTGATTACGTCGAATGCGACCTGCATATCACGTTTTGCCCGTTGCCTTACAGCCGGCCCGGCATCGTCGATTTCCATCAGCTCCAGCTGATGCGAGTAGATCCCCTGCCACGTGGTGGCAAAGGTCTCGTCAATCACAGAGTGTTTGCAGCCAGGACAACGGGTTGCCTCATACAAACCAGCCCCACCACAGCCCCGTTCTGTCGCGATGCACCAGCCATGACCAGTCGCTCGAATGTTTGCATGGGGGGCTGTCTGGGCCAGCAAGGCACTCCGATCTTTGATCGGAATGGCACGTAGCTCCATGATCCTCTCACCCGCCCCTCCAGCAAGTGGCTGATCATCCAACCACGACTCGATGAGATCGATCTTGAATTCCGTCATCTGTTGGAGGATTTCATCGAACAGGGTGAGATCCTGTAGGGGGTTGGAGGCATAGAGCTGAGTCATGCTCATACTGCTGTGTTTGAACTGCCACTTGAGGAAGACGAGCGAGGTACGCCCCATGCGAGACTCAACGAAGCACCGGGCATAGGTGCGACGGCACTGGTGAGTCCGCAATGGCCAATCACTTCCAGCCGCTTTTGCGACGCGCTTGAAGGCTTCATTGGAACCTGCGGCGCTGAGCACTTCGATGTGTCCAACACGTTCGGCTTTGTTGCCGTACCCATTCAAGCAGAGGAACAGTCTCTTCGAGTCCTTTCTGGCTTTCTCCAATCGAAGCAGCCTCATTTCACAGCCTTAAACACCATCCAGATGACTCCCCTTCAGAGGCTGGAATGTAATTTCTCAGGCTTCTATCAAGGTGGTGCGGACTGTAATTCATTTACTAACGGAAGCAATCCCTCAGATCGTTGTTGCTCAGCACCACCATTGGTACCACTCGTAGATCCGGGCGGAACAGCCGCTCGCAACTCACGTAGAAGTTGTTGCAGTCCACCAGGGCATAGGTCGGCATCAGAACCCCGGCAGCTTGTGAATGCAGCGCGTCACCACGCCGAACACCTCCAGGTCCTCGCCGTCGCGCAGGCGAATGTCCGGGTAGGCCTTGTTCGCCGCACGCAGCACCGGCGCGCCGCGCTCATAGGCCAGCTGCTTGCAGGTGAACTCCCCATTTACTACCGCCACCACCACCATGCCCGCGCGCGGCGTGATCGAGCGGTCGACCACCAGGATGTCGCCGTCGAAAATCCCCAGGCCGGTCATACTGTCCCCCACCACCCGCAGAAAGAAGGTGGCCGCCGGGTGCACCACGCACAGCTCGTCTAGCGAGAGGCTGGCCTCGATATGGTCTTCAGCGGGGGAAGGAAAGCCGGCGGCAACGCGGCTCAGGAACAACGGCAGCCGCAGACCTGGCCGCAACGGGCGGCCGATCACTGTCAGGGCCATGGGTAACCTCGCGATAAGACTGTACATTGATACAGTATTATCAGACCCTAATCTTGGCAACGACAACAGACGGGAGGCACCCCATGTGCGGCGGCGTCGAAGTGGCCGGGCGCTATACCCAAACCGGCCAGCAACTGCGAATCTACTTCCCCAACCCACGGGCCGCCCTGCCCGTTCGCCAGGCCGATGGCGGTGTGGAATGGGTCACTTGGGGGCGCCGCAAGGAACAACCCGGCCACCTGCCCGCCACCGGCTGGGCCCGCACCGACTCCATCACCGCGGGCAAATGGGCGCGCTACCACCCGCAACCCGTGCAGGTGCTGGCCGAACGCTTTATGGAGAAGGACGCATCAGGCGCCTCGCATTGGTTCGACCTGGAGCCAGACCAGACCATTGAGGCGCTGCTGGTCGAGCACGGGGAAGAAAGGCGGGTCTACGTGGTCACCACCACCCCGCCGCAGAGTGGGCCAACGGTGCACGACCGCTGGCCGAGCCTGGTAACGGCCTAGAGCGGGTCACCCTCCAGCACCGCAGCGCTGGCATCGAACGGGCAGCCATCGCCCTGCGGCACCAACTCCAGGGAGGCGGTGCCATCCGGTAGGGAAACCACCAGGCTGCGCATCACGCATTGGGTACGGGGCATCAATGCGGTGGCATGGAGCATCTGCTCCGTCCACTCCACCACCTCGTAGCTGTACACCTGGGCTTCCAAGTCTTCCCCCTCGTCATGCCGCAAGATCGAGGCATAGGCCTCCTGGCAGGTGCCGCTGCCGCGGTTGCAGCGAATCTCCACCGCATTCACCCCTGGCGGCTCGTAGCCGGCCACCGTATTCCAGGCCCCCCACAACATCAGGTCATCGCCTTGCTGCTCGATAGTAAACGGCGGACGAACAACGGCATGGGGTTGCTCCAAGGGCGCAGGGTTGGCCAACCACAGGGCCGCATAAGCGGCCACCAGAGCGGAAGCGAGGGAGACGGAGAGGTAGCGGAGGATCGTAAGCATGGTCGAACTCCTTTCGAGGGGCCGGCCGTCCTAGCCAGCTATCCATTTGAATGCAGCAACTGACTTTAGACTAGGCCCAGCATGATTTCATGCAGGCTATACATATCGCGGTCGTGGCCGTCAGGGCCCGCCACAGTACGGGCAGCAGAAACCGGTAATACTCGGCCAGGCAGTGTCGGTACGATGGCTAGCTGACTGAAATGAACGCTCTCAGAATACCCCACCAGCCCTCTCCTACTGCGACGGGTGACGAATACGGTCGCCGGCAGTTGCCGATTTCCCGTGGCCAAGGCATTCGCGTAGCACCAACCTCCCCTTCATGTTCCGCTGACGTCGTCAGCGACATGCCAGGCAGCTTCGGTCTTCAGGCTGCCCGCGGTTCCTCCGCGTGACCGAGCCCGTTCGCAGCGCATCCCTCGCGCGAACGACCACCGGCTTGCCGGTGGCGGATGCAGATGTTCCTCAACCCACCGCGGGGTTACGCACCTCCCCGCTCTGGGTCGGTGTGTCTCCGTGCTCTTGTTCTCAAGTCAGGAGATTCACCATGACCAGCACAACGTCCAACCCGAAATCGTACTTCGACATCCATACCTCGGGCATCGGCTACATCCAGCGCGTGCGCGAAGTACCGGTAAAGGGTGGCCGCAAAGCCACGCCGTTTCTCGCCTGTACCGTGGCGGCGCTCATCGGGCCGGCACAAAACCCGACCCGGCGCTACTTCGACGTGCGGGTTTCCGGCGCCGAAGCCAAGCAACTCGTCCAACCCTACATCGGCATCGATGATCCCCAGCAACGACCGCTGGTTCGCTTTCGTCTCGGCGACCTGTGGATCGATCCATTTCGTCGGCCCTCGGGCGATCCGGCGGCCAGCATGAAGGCCCGGCTACTCAAGGCCGAGCTGCTGGAACGCAGTGCCCTGGGCGAAATCGAGTATCACGAACTGCTGACCCGCGGTATCGGCTACTTGAACAATCCCCGGATGATCCCGAACGGCGGGGATCCATTCCTGTCGTGTGCCATTGCAGCCCTAGCCGGCCCGGTCGACGATCCCGAGTATCGCTATATCGAGACCACCGTCGCCGACGACAGCGCCCAGCACCTGGTGCAGCGCTGCATTCAGGCCGTTGAAGCGAAGAAGAAGGTGCTGCTGGCCTTCACGCTCAACGACATGAAGGCCGAGGCCTACGTCCGCAGCAAAGGCGAACACGCCGGTGAAGTGGGCGGTAGCTTGAAGTCGAAGCTGATGCGCATCGGCCTGATCAAAGTCGATGGGGTACAGGTCTATCCGCTGGAATCCGCAGCGCCCGCCGACGAAGACGCTCCCGCGTCCGACGAGACGGTTCGCGCCGAGGACGACAGCGGTGGCCAACAGCCCACCGCCGCCACTACGGCCCCTGTCGAGGAGTCTGCGCAAGCGGCTTCGTTCTAATCCCCAGGGCCTGTCCCTTCCTCTCCCCCATGCCCCGACACCTCGGTGTCGGCGGCATACGCCCCACCGCCTGTCATCGCCCCGCCCTTCAGGGCTTTTTCATCCCATGCAATCGCAACTGCCGGCCTTCGGGCCGCGCATGCGCTTGCCGCCCTTCTCAAGGAGAACGACCATGCAACTCGCCTCTCGTTTCGCTCCCCGCTCGCCAATCCTGCGCGCCGATTATCCATTGTCCGATGAGCAGATTCGCGCCGTGGCGCCGTCGATCTTTGCCGATACCCCGCATGAGAGCCGGTCCGAACGCTACAGCTACATTCCCACCGCGTCGGTACTGGCCGAGCTGCGCGCAGAAGGCTTCCAGCCGTTCATGGTGTGCCAGACCCGCGTGCGCCACGAGGACCGCCGCGAATTCACCAAACACATGATCCGCCTTCGCCACGCCAGCCAGATCAACGGCAACGAAGCGAATGAAATCATCCTTCTCAACTCGCACGACGGCACCAGTAGTTACCAGATGCTCGCCGGCATGTTCAGGTTCGTCTGCCACAACGGCTTGGTCTGCGGTAACACCCTCGCCGATGTCCGTGTGCATCACAAAGGCAATGTCGCCGAGCACGTAATCGAAGGTGCCTACGAGGTCCTGCACGGCTTCGAGCAGGTGCAGCAGTCGCGCGACGCGATGCGCCTGATCACCCTGGACGAAGGCGAGCAGGAGGTCTTGGCCCGCTCTGCACTGGCGCTCAAGTACGACACACCCAATCAGGTGGTGCCGATCACCGAGGCGCAGGTGCTGATGCCTCGCCGCGTCGATGACCGCGGCAGCGACCTGTGGTCCACCTTCAATCGCATTCAGGAGAACCTGGTCAAAGGCGGTTTGAATGGACGCAACGCCCGTGGCCGCCGCCAGAGTACCCGGCCGGTCCAGGGCATCGATCAGAACGTGCGGCTCAACCGCGCGCTGTGGATGCTCGCCGAAGGCATGCAACAGCTGAAGGCCTGAGGCCACGCGGACCACGCCCCTCGCGGGCGTGGTCCGCTGTTTCTCTCACTCAATGGATGCCCAGCATCCTCACCCTCATCGCAAGGAGAACCGCCATGGCCGCGTCAGCCGCCCTGCCACTACCCGCATCATCTATCGTCGTACCCGGCCAGCTCACGCTGCGCACCATCCACGGTCGCAACGGGCCGTTCAACGTCGGCCGCCTGGTCACCCCCATCGGCAAGTTTGCCGTCAAGGACGCGGAGTTGGAGCAGTACCCCGAAGGCAAGTACGACGGGGAATTCGTCATTCGCTACATCGACTCCAAGGCCTATCCCACCTGTGATGGCATGCGCTTCGAGATCCGTGCCAGTCTGGACGGCATGACACTCTCGGGCATCGACAAACTGAGCAAGGCCGAGGCCCATGCCTTTGCCACCCAGGAAGTCGATCCGCTCGACGAGGAACTGGCCGCGCAGCCGCTGACAGCAGCGACAACGCCAGCTCCAGTGTCCACTCCCGTGCAAGCCTCGACGGATCCCCTGATCGATACCAGGCCCTTCGGCGTGGATGCGCCCGACGCTGCGGTCGCTGCCTCCGGCGGTGCCGACAGCGACGATGCCGCCTTGTTCGGCCTGCTATGGCCGCTGGGCGAGTCGGTGAAACTGGATTCGACCATCGATCGCCGCACGCTGCGTCTGCAGATCGCGCGGCTGGGTGTGCTGGGCTACGCGCTCGACTTCAAGTCGCAGCAATGGAATCGGCAGCCTGATCAACAGGCCGCGTGATCTGCCTCGCCGCATCCGCGGCGTTTCATCCACCCGCCGGGGTTCCGTTCCCCACGCGGGGAGGACTCCGGCTTTTCTGGAGGACTCCAGCATGTCAACCACCGCCTGCAATACCCCCTCACAGCCCACCGGGGATACCCGCTCTGCGCTCGATGAGCAAGCCTGGCTGGCGGTCTGCAACACGGCAGCCACACAAGCCAGAAAGGGTTGCGGCCTGTCTTACGACTACTACGTCGATCGCTTCAGTGCGGTGATTGATACGCACATTGATCAATTGCCCGAATGCCAGCGCGCACAGGCTCTGCAAATAGCCACAGAGGAATGGGGTTACGCGACACCTGCCGAGAGGCAGGAAACCCAAAACTGGAATGCTGAACACGGCTATTGCGCGCACGGAATCGAACTGGGTTATTGCCCGGTCGGTTGCGGTTCGTAATCGAGAACCGGCAGGGCCGAGACACTTCGTTGCAGCCCACACGCCTGGCAGTTCGAGCCGGAATATTGCGCCTCCCTTCATCCCCTCGGGGCAGCACCTGCCCCGGCGGTGCTGCTCCCTCTTCATCGAGGTCATCACCATGCGTGCGCTTTCATCACCCACCACGCTGTATCCCATCGACGAGTGCGCCGACCTGATGGCCGACGCCTGCATCCGTGACGAACAGGGAAATCTGATCTTCCTCTCGGTCTGGGCGCGGGATACCGCGATCCAGCAGTTCCTGGCCCGGCTGACGCTGAGCCGCGACGAGGATGGGCTGGACCAGTTCCACCTCATCACCGAGCAAGGGGGCGCCGTCCCCGTCTTCATCGGCACGGTCGAGCGTTTGGAAAAACGCCTGACCCGCGCCTATCGCCGCACGCTGTTCGGCACGATGGTCAACCTCTGGTTGTTCGACCGGCGCTGCATACGGCCCGACAAGAGCACGGCCAGCGCACTGGCGCTGCTGCCGCGCTCGGTAACCGATCCGACGTCACGCCTGTGGCAACTGGTCAGGGACACCTGCCCGCTGCCGCTGCTGGATCACTGGCAAGCTCATGTGCTGACGCTGCTGCGCGATCACAGCATGCTCCAGGATCTGCCGGTGGCTCTCGGCCCCCTGCGCGGATTACGCCTGCAGCTGGACGTTCCAGCGCTGTCCGAAGCGCTGGGTGAGCTGATCCGCCGCGGCGTACTCACCGCCTACCCGACACGGCAATCGGCAAGCACTGAGCTATCGCTACAAGCCGTGATTTGAGGCATCTGCAACGAATACGCCCCCGTATTCACCCCTATTCATCCCAGCCAATCAGGAGACTCCCATGGCTCTCATGTTCCCCAGGCTCGCACGGAATTTCGCCAAGAACGGCTACTACCCGACCGACGAAGCCACCCTCGAACGAGCGCTCAGCGCACTGCTGCCCAGCGATGGGCCGATGTACCTTCTCGCTCCTTGCGCTGGCGAAGGCGTCGCCATTGCAGAAGCCGCGCACGCCCTCGGGCGTGATCAAACCACCGCCTATGCGGTGGAGTACGATCCGGAACGGGCGAACCATGCGCGGCAGCTGGTCGATCACTGCCTCCAAGGTGATTTGATGGATGCGTTGATCGCCCGGCAGAGCTTCGGCCTGCTGTGGCTCAACCCGCCCTATGGCGACTTGTCGAAGGATGCCAACGGCAACATCGGCTACGACGGCAGAGGCCGCGCCAGGCTGGAGAAGCTGTTCTATCAGAAGACGCTGCCGCTGCTGCAGTACGGCGGCATTCTCGTTTTCATCGTGCCGTCCTACGTGCTCGACCCGGAGCTGGTTGGCTGGCTCACGCGGCACTTCGCCGACCTGTGCATCCACCGAGCGGTGGACACGCAGTTCAAGCAGGTTGTCGTGTTCGGTCGCCGTATCCGCCAGCGCGAGCTGGTCGGCGACGAGATGAAATCCGTCCGCGCCCGTCTGCTGCAGATCGGGCAAGGCGAACTCGACATGGAAGAACTTCCGGCCGAGTGGCCGCTGCTCCCCTACGTCGTCCCCGCGGCTTCAGCCGAGCCCGAGCATTTCTATCGCATCAGCATGGAGCCGGCGCAGTTCGCCGAGGAAGTGCAGCGCCTGCAGGGCCTGTGGCCGTCGTTCGAGACGCACCTCGGGGCCGCGCAGCAGTCCTTGCGTGCCCCGGCGCGTGCCCTGTCCCACTGGCACCTGGCGTTGGCCCTTGCGGCCGGCGCGATCTCGGGTGTGGTGCAATCCAAGAAGGGCCGCCTCCTGGCAGTCAAAGGCGACACTCACAAGCAGAAAACCACCAGCACGGAGTACCGCGAGCGCGACGATGGCTCCATCGCCGAAACGCGCATCCTCACCGACAAGTTCGTGCCGGTGATCCGTGCCTGGGATCTGTCCCCCGACTCGGCCACCCAGGGCCGCATTATCACCATCCACTGATCCCATCCGACGCTTCAGCGGACTGGTGTTCTCAATCCACAGAAGGCGCAACGCCTTGGTTTCGCGTCTGAGTAAGCGGCCTGGCCGCTTACCCACCCCTCGTCCCACTGCCCAGGACAGCGATCTGATCTGACGGCAGGCAAGAGTCTTCATCCACCCAATCGGGACATGGCTCCCGACGGGGCCGTGTCCTGAGCACTCCCCCAAGGAGCACATGCCCATGGCACACCAACCGCCTCCCCTGCTGTTCGCGATAGGCACATTGATCTTCAGTCCTGGCGTCGACCGCCTTATGCGGGAAGGCCGCCTCGATCCGCTGCCGTACTTCCAGCGCCACACCCGTGGCGATTGGGGTGACGTCAGCAACGCGCAGTGGCAAGCGAACAACGCCGCCCTGCAATCAGCAGATCGGCTTGAATCGGCCTACGTGGTTCACCGCGAACTGAGACTCCGCATCGTCACCGAGGCAGACCGCAGCGCAACCCATATCGCGCTGGCGTCCGAGCACTGACTCGGCCGTTAGCGTTTCTCCCATCCCCCGGGGCATGTCATCGCCCTCTGGGGCGGGTGCATGCCCCATTTTCAGTGGAGCATCACCATGTCCCTCGATCTTGAAACTCATCCCGATACCGCCGTGCAGGGCGACCTGCTCGATGCGGCGGACTCCCCTCTTACGCTCAGCCTGCAGGACTTCGTGTCCGAGTTTGGCGACGAGTTGCTCGACTCGCTCAACCGCGCCAACCCGCCGGTCTACTCCGGCCAGGCGCGAGAGCATCGACAGCTCGTCGTCGCCGGCCTCAAGCGACAGTTGTTCGTGGCGCAAGCCGATGTGGTCCATGCGGTCGCCGAGCTGTTGATCGACCGCGGCGAACGCGCAGCCATCGTCAACGGCGAGATGGGCTGCGGCAAGACGACGGTGGGCATTGCCACCGCCGCGGTGCTCAACGCCGAAGGCTACCGCCGCACCCTGGTGCTCTCCCCGCCACACCTGGTTTACAAGTGGCGGCGGGAAATCCAGGAGACGGTGGCCGGTGCCAAGGTCTGGGTGCTCAACGGCCCGGACACGCTGGTCAAACTGCTCAAGTTGCGCGAGCAGTTGGGCGTCTCGCCCCAGGGTCAAGAGTTCTTTGTCCTGGGCCGCGTGCGGATGAGGATGGGCTTTCACTGGAAGCCGGTCTTCACCCAGCATCGCACGCGCCATGGGGATGTAGGCGCCTGCCCTGACTGCGGCCAGGTCATCACCGACCTCGACGGTGAGCCGATCAATCCGATCGAAGTGGAAGCCGAGGAATACCGCCGCAAGTGCAGTCAGTGCGCCGCGCCATTGTGGACGCTGATTCGTCCCAGAAGGCTGTCCGCCAACGACCAGTCCTCTGCCGTGCTCAAAGCGCTGAAGCGTATTCCCACCATTGGCGAGGTCACCGCACAGAAGCTGATGCAGACGTTCGGCGATGCCTTCCTCGCCTCGATGCTCGGGGACAATATCCACGAGTTCATCAACCTGATGGATGGCAACGGCGAGTTGGTCTTCTCGGACCGGCAAGCCCAGCGCATGGAGCGTGCGATGTCGTCGATGGAGTTTGGCTTTGGCGAAGGCGGCTACCAGCCATCGGAGTTCATCAAGCGGCAGCTTCCCCAGGGCACGTTCGACCTGCTCATCGCCGACGAGGCGCACGAGTACAAGAACGGCGGCTCCGCACAGGGCCAGGCCATGGGGGTGTTGGCAGCCAAAGCACGCAAGACGCTGCTGCTCACCGGCACGCTGATGGGCGGCTACGGCGACGACATTTTCTACCTGCTGTTCCGCGCCTTGCCTGGGCGGATGATCGAAGACGGCTATCGGCCGAGCAAGAGCGGCAGCATGACGTCGGCAGCAATGGCGTTCATGCGTGATCACGGCGTGCTCAAGGATATCTATTCCGAGAGCCTGGGCACGGCGCACAAGACGGCCAAGGGCAGCAAGGTCTCGGTGCGCACGGTCAAGGCACCGGGTTTCGGTCCCAAGGGCGTGTTGCGCTGTATCCTGCCGTTCACGGTCTTCCTCAAGTTGAAGGACATCGGCGGCAACGTGCTGCCACCCTACGACGAAGAGTTCCGCGAGGTCGCCATGGATGACGAGCAGGCCAATGCGTACCGCACCCTGTCGTCGCGGCTGAGCCAGGAGCTGAAACAGGCCCTGGCGAAACGCGATACGACGCTGTTGGGCGTGGTCCTGAATGTGCTGCTGGCCTGGCCGGATACGTGCTTTCGTGCGGAAACGGTCACGCATCCGCGTACGCGCGAACTGCTGGCGTTCGTCGCCTCCCAGTTCAACGAGTTGGAGGTGATGCCCAAGGAGCGCGAGCTGATCGATATCTGCCGCAAGGAGAAGACGGAAGGTCGCAAGACCCTGGTCTACAGCGTCTACACCGGCACACGCGATACGACATCACGGCTCAAGCTCTTGCTCGAACAGGAAGGCTTCAAGGTGGCGGTACTACGCGCAAGCGTGGATGCCTCACGCCGCGAGGACTGGATTGCCGAGCAGTTGGACCGGGGCATCGACGTGCTCATCACCAATCCCGAACTGGTGAAAACCGGGTTGGATCTGCTGGAGTTCCCGACGATTGTGTTCATGCAGTCGGGCTACAACGTGTATTCGCTGCAGCAAGCCGCACGCCGCTCCTGGCGTATCGGCCAGAAGCTGGCAGTCAGGGTGATCTACCTGGGCTACGCGGCCACCTCGCAGATGACCTGCCTGGCACTGATGGCCAGAAAGATCATGGTGTCACAGAGCACCTCGGGAGACGTGCCCGAATCCGGGCTCGATGTCCTGAATCAGGACGGCGACTCGGTGGAAGTGGCCTTGGCACGGCAGCTTGTAGCGAGCTGAGCGATGTGGCCAAGCCGGCAGCCTTTGGGCTGCCGGCTCTTTGCCTCGATCTTCACGGGCGAAACGAGTGCCAGGCGCGTCGTAATTTGTTTAGGGCGACTGTCGATTTAGAATCCTCGCTCGCACTGCCGTGACAGATCATCGTTTGGCCGCAGAGCGGCCGCTCGCCACAGGCTACAGCCGGCCAGGAGGGGGCATTGAACACTTACAAAATCAGAGGATGTTCAACGTAAGCGCTTTTACTTTGTAGTTCTGTAGATAACCGAAGCACCCTGCCTATATCCCGTGCTAAAGCCCGCAAAAGCTCCGGAGCCTGCTGGCAGGCATCAGTCAGTGTCATAGGGCCAGAGGCCAGCGAAAAAGCCGCAGTAACTCCATGCGAGTAGAGGTCGGCGTACCCCTCTCCCAACGTACCCGCCAGCACGATCACCGGCACTTGATGCTGGCGTGCCACGCGTGTCACGCCCAAGGGTGTTTTGCCTCGTAGGGTCTGTGCGTCGCAACACCCTTCCCCGGTAATCACCAAGTCCCCCCCCTGTATATGCCGTGCGAGTTGAGCCAGGTCGGCCACCATCTCGATACCAGAGCGAAACTCAGCCTTGAGAAACGTACGAGCAGCGAAACCCAAACCACCGGCTGCACCACTACCTGGATGGTCACGATGATCCTTTCCGAACAGAGCCTGGCAACAGTCAGCAAAGTGAGCTAGCGCGCGATCCAGCCTGGCTATCTCATTACGAGTCGCACCTTTTTGTTGCGCAAACGTGTACGACGCGCCACTGGGACCACAGAGCGGGTTGTCGACGTCAACCACCACCTCGAAACGCACTTCTGGAAGGCGGGGATCCAGGCTACTCAGGTCGATTCGGCTCAATGCCGCCAAGACCTGCCCCCCCGGTGGTAGCGGCCACTGTTCTGAGTCCAGAAAGCGTGCACCGAGCGCCTCCAACATGCCAGCGCCAGCGTCATTGGTGGCGCTGCCGCCTAGAGTGAGAACGATACGTCGGGCACCAATATCCAAAGCCTCAAGGATCAGCTCGCCAGTGCCGCGACTGGTACTCAGACAGGCATTGCGCTGTGCAACAGGCACCAATTGCAGACCACTGGCCTCGGCCATTTCGATGACTGCGGTATGCGACTCCGGGAGCCAGGCCCAGCTCGCCTCGACAATGTCGCCAAGCGGGCCAGTCACCAGGCTGTTACACCGCTCGTCCTTCACCGCGGCGAGAATGCAGTCCAGTGTACCTTCGCCGCCATCGGCCATTGGGCACTTGATCAGTTCCGCTTCGGGAAAAACCTCCTGCAAACCAGCTTGAATCGCATCGGCAACCTCGGCTGCACTCAAGCTGTCTTTGAACGAGTCAGGTGCGATGACGATTTTCATACGAGTCTCCAACATCAGCGTGCCTCCATGCTCGCCTGGGCCTCCTGGCGTCGCTTGGCTAGTAAGAGCGTTGCTGGTCGCCAATTACGACGGGAAGAACGGAAAGAACAGCAGTAACAGTGGAATCGCAATGGCACCTGCCACCAGGATCAACGGCAAACCGCACTTCATGTAATCGGCAAACTTATAACCTCCAGCCGACAGCACCATGAGGTTCGCTGGCATGCCGATCGGGGTGGCGTAGGCACAGGAACCGCCGATCACGATGGCCATCAGCACCGCGCGCGGATCGGCACCCAGATTGGCCGCGATTGACATGCCGATTGGCACCAGCAGCGCGGTGGTGGCGGTATTGGACATGAAGTTGGTGAGCGCGCAGGAAATGAAGAAGATCACCACCAGCAACAGTACCGGCGATGGCTCTGCGCCGAGCAGCGCCATGATTGTAGACGCGACTGTCGCACCGGCCCCTGTCTGTTCCAGCGCGCTGGCGAGAGCCAGGGTGCCGCCGAAGATAAAGATAGTTTGCGTGTCGATGGATTGGTAAGCCTGCTTCTCGGTCAGCACACCGACCAGTACCAAAAACGCTGCACCAACGCAGGCGGTGATATGCAGCGGTACACCTATCACACTCTCAAATACCATACCGAGGATGGTTGAGATCATTACCATCAACGAGGTGATTTGCTTCCATTTCGGCACCGAGCTGAAATCATGAGTCGCCTCGGTTACACCGGTTACGGCTTTCGAGGAACCGGCCGGCAGCAGGCGATGGCCGAAGAAGGCGAAGTAGATAATGCCGCCTGCTAACAGCGGTAGACCGACTTTGGCATATTCAAAGAAACTGAATTCCAAGCCGACGTTCTGCAAGGCGCTCTGCGCAATCAGGTTTCCTGGTGCACCGATAAGGGAGAGATTGCCGCCCATCGCTGCCGCGAATACCAGGGGCATCAGCAACCGCGAGCGAGAGAACCCGGATTTCGCGGCAATACCGATGACCACCGGAATCAGAATGGCTGCGGTGCCGGTATTGGACAGCACACCAGAGAGCAAACCGACGATGACCATGATCGCTACGATCAGTTGCCGCTCGGTCTTGGCGAAACGTGTCACCAGGCCTCCAATGCGGTTCGCCATGCCCGTCTCGAACAAGGCGCCGCCGACGATGAACATGCCGACGAAAAGGATCACGTTGGTGTTGATGAAGCCGTTGAATGCGGTCTTCGGATCGAGCACGCCAGTCAATACCAGCGCGAGGCAGACGATGACGGCTGTCAACGCCAGGGGAATTCGCTCCCAGACGAACATTACGGTCGCGAAAAGCAGTAGAAGCAGAGTTATTTCGATGGGGCTCATTCGGTTTCCCTCCTCTTGCGAGGAGGCTCCATATGCTTATTTTTGTAATGGATGCCTGCTGGGGCATCTAGGCTCCAGGCAAAGCGGTGAATCAGCAGTAACGGCTGCGGTGCAGGCCGCAAGTCGGCACTCGGCCCACGCTATCTAGCGCGCGATAACCTCAAGCACCGCGTCAGTAACCTGTCGAGTCGTGGCCGTGCCACCCAGATCGGGGGTATGCAGGCCGCTGGCAGTGACCACTTCGATGGCGCGCATTAGATGCTCGCCGGCTTTTCTCTCGCCGAGATGTTCAAGCATCATCGCCGCGGTCCAGAAGGTCGCGATGGGGTTGGCGATGCCCTTGCCAGTGATATCGAAGGCTGAGCCGTGAATTGGCTCGAACATAGACGGGAAGCTGCGATCGGGATTCAGGTTGGCCGTCGGTGCGATTCCCAGACTGCCTGACAGGGCCGCAGCCAGATCCGAAAGAATGTCGGCATGCAGGTTGGTGGCGACGATGACGTCGAGCTTTTCGGGTTTGAGCACCATGGTGGTGGTCACCGCGTCGACCAATTCGCGGTTGGTGTGCACATCCGGATAGTCCCTGGCCACTTCGGCGAACACTTCGTCCCATAGCACCATGCCATGGCGTTGGGCATTGGATTTGGTCACCAGGGTCAGGTGCTTGGCGGGACGGCTGCGCGCCAGTTCGAACGCGAAGCGGTGGATGCGCTCCACGCCGACGCGGGTGAAGGTGGACACCTCGGTGGCGACCTCGATGGGTAGTCCCTGGTGCACCCGACCGCCACTGCCGGAATACTCGCCCTCGGAATTCTCCCGCACGATCACCCAGTCGATGGCCTGGCCATTGCTCAGCGGGCTTTTCACCCCCGGCAGCACGCGGGCCGGGCGCACGTTGGCGTATTGATCGAAGCCTTGGCAGATGGGAAGGCGCAGGCCCCAGAGGGAGATATGGTCGGCGACCTTCAAACTACCGACGGCGCCGAAGAAAATTGCATCAGCCTTGCTGATTTCGGCCAGCCCACCGTCCGGAATGTAGTGGCCATGCTTGAGGTAGTACTCCGAGTCCCAGGGGTAACGGGTGACATCGAAACTGAAGCCCCCCAAGCGTCTGGCCAGTCCCTCAAGAATCTCCAAGCCGGCGGCAATCACTTCGGTGCCGATGCCATCGCCGGGAATTGCTGCGATGTTGTAAGTCTTCATGCTGCGCTCCACTTGTTGTTATTAACGAGGATGACCGCGATGCTGCTACAGGGCGAGTATAAGCAGTGAACCAAAACAGATTGATCGCCTGAAAATCAAATCTTTATTGAACTAAAGTTATCAATTGAAAAGCCAGGCGAAGCACTACTGCCGCCGCAAGCGACGGCCAGTGCCGCCATGTCGGAGGTGAGATGCTCTTGCCAACGGCGAGCCGACAGGAGGCTCGCTGAAATCGGCGCGGAAGACGTGACTAGACGGGGGCTTGGGACAGACGGCAGATGGTAGTCGCCGCGCCTGTAGAACAGCGGGAGCACAAGAACGGATCCGAGCCATAAGAAAGGTGGCGCGGGGGGATCGGACGCAGGGAGCCCCACGCGCGCGGCGCAGCGCAGACTTATTCGCTGAGGTTCAGGTATTGCTGCGCCCAGGTGATGTAATCATCAGGGTGGGTGTAGCGGGTCACCAGTTGTGACGCGGTAAGGCCATTGCCCACGGAGATGCCGCGCTGTTCGCGCAGACTGTCGTAGGTAGCCTTGATCGCTGCAAAATACGCGGCGTGGCCGTTAACCACGATGCGCACGCCAAGTTCGGCTAGGCGTCTGTCATCGCTCAGCTCAGGGTTCCCGTAGGTTACCAGCATCAACGGCATCTGCAGGCCCTCAGAGATCGCTTCGAGCTGATCGAAATCCTTCACACCCACCAAACAGATGGCGTCGGCCCCGGCGTCCCGGTAGGCGCGGGTGCGCTGGATGATCTCGGTCAGCGGCTGCACACCAGCATGGCTACGAGCGATGATCGCCATAGCATTGTCGTAGCGCGCTGTCTGAGCGGCGCGCAGCTTGCCGATACCCTCCTCAATGCTGATCAGGTCGTAGGGTTTGCGGCCGAACTGTGCCGGCAGCAGGGTGTCCTCGAGCGTCAGCGCTGCGACGCCGGCTCGCTCCAACTCGGCCACAGTACGCATAGCATTGAGGGCATTGCCGTAACCATGATCGGCATCGGCGATCACCGGTAGGCGAGCTACTCGGCCAATACGCGTGGCCTGCTCGGCGAATTCGCTGAGCGTGATCAGGGCGATGTCGGGGGCACCGAGCACCTGCAGGGAAGCGACCGAGCCACCGAGAATACCGACTTCGAAACCGAGATCGGCTGCGATGCGCGCCGATAGAGGGTCGAACACCGAAGCGGTGTGATGGCTGGCAGGTGAAGCAAGCAGCGCGCGGAATGCGTTGCGCAACTCGTGATGAGAGGATTTATCCATGGTCGTATATCCCAGGTTTGGTGCTGGGCAACTGTCCCCAGGATCTGTGCCCAAGGCGGGGCAGCCGAAACGACTGGTCGCCGGCAATGCCGTGAAAGTAGTGGAAGATGGACGCCACCGCTCCGGCGCCCGTCTGCGCTCACGGCCTCCCTGCCGTGGCGCCTAGCCGGTTTATTTGATGAAGCGAACCTGGCTGTTGATCTTCTCGACAATGGAGCTCTTACGCTCGTTGAAACGCACCTTGTTCTGCTCGAACAGGTTGTTGCCCTTGGTATCAATGGAGATGATCAGCGGGCCGAACTCGCGCACGCGATTTACCCACAGGGTTTCCGGCATGCCCAAGTCCTGCCATTCGGCGCGCTCAATCTCTTCCACTTTGGTGGCGGCGAGCACCGCACAGCCGCCGGGGAACACCGCATGCACCGCCTTGTTCTCCAGACAGCCAGCGGTGGTTTCCGGGCCCATGCCGCCCTTGCCGATGATCAGCTTGACTCCGGTCTGCTCGATGAATTCCTTCTCGAACTTCTCCATGCGCATGCTGGTGGTTGGGCCGATGGAGACCATTTCGAAGCTGCCATCGTCTTTCTTGCGCACGATCGGCCCTGCGTGGAAGATCGCTCCGCCGCGCAGGTCGACCGGCAGTTCGCGTTTGAGTTCGATCAGTCGGCGGTGCGCCACGTCACGGCAAGTCACCAGTTGGCCTGTCAAATAGACAATATCGCCGACATTGAGGGAGGCCAGGTCTTCATCCTTGATCGGGGTAGAGAGAATCTTTTTCACAGTACTACTCCTTCATGGGAGAGGATGTCGTAGGACAGATCGGCATTGATACGGATCTTGCCGCGGCGGTGAGCCCAGCAGCCGGTGGAGACAGCAACGCCAATGGTCGACGGGTGACGCGCCGACGACTCGATATTCACGCCCATTACGCTGCTGTTACCGCTCAGGCCCTGAGGACCAATACCGATCTCATTGAGTCCCTCCTCAAGGAGTTGCTCCATCATTGCTGCGTTTGCGTTCGGGTGGCTGGAATCCACCGGACGCAGAATCGCCCGCTTTGACAAGCGTGCCGCGGTCTCCACCGAGGTGGAGACGCCGACACCAACCAGCAGCGGCGGGCAGGCGTTGATGCCGCGCGAGGTGATCACGTCGAAGACGAACTCAGTCACCCCCTCGTAGCCCTGGCCTGGCATCAGTACCTTGGCCGAACCCGGCAGGGTGCAGCCGCCGCCGGCCATGTAGACGTCGATCAGGGCATAGTCGGCGTCGGGGATGATTTCCCAGTCCAGCCACGGGATCTTCGAGCCGGTATTGGTGCCGGTGTTCTTCTCGTCGAACGTCTCCACCGCGTTGTGGCGCAGCGGCCCCTTCTTCGTCGCCTCCAGGGTGGCGTTCTGCAGGATGTCTTCCAGTTCGCCGAGCAGCGGGAAGCGAGCACCGGCGGAAATGAAGTACTGGATCACTCCGGTGTCCTGGCAGCTTGGACGGTCGAGCTTGTCTGCGTAGTCCTGGTTTTCGGCCATGGAGTCGTAGATCTCGATGGCCAGCGAATTGGTCTCCGCGGCACGCAGCTTGGCAGTCTTTTCCTTGACGTCCGTTGGCAGGCGCTTGCCGATATAGGCGGTAAATTTCGCCATCACGTCGGTGAGCGATTGAACGGCTGATTCGTTATCCATTGTTATTCTCCTCATTGCATCGAAAGGCTGGTGGGCTTGCATGCCTGCGAAAGCAGGCAAAGTAGATGGACAGTCGTCGTCCACTCGGCGCAGCCACCGACGCTACTGGCATGTGCTGGACGGCAACGGGAACTGACGGAAACGAAGCCCGTAATAGACCGGTCGAAGAAGCCCCAGACATAGCGCTTCGCCAGCAATCGTCTGCCCATGCTCTGCTCCGAATGTTTCTTGTGAGTCGGACTGGGGGCGGCACTAGTGGATATTCGCTGCACGGCAACAGCGTTCCGAGCTCGCAAACGATCCGGATATTTCCAGCTAATGCGCAGAAGCAAAGTTAATGGTTTTCTGAAAAACCTGTAATACAATGAAAATAACTTCATTATTTCATACAGGTTAATTATGAATCCGGTATCGGAACTGGCCTTCTTCACCCAGCTGATCAGACTGGGGAGCCTTGCGGCAACTGCGCGCGAGCTCAACCTGACACCACCCGCGGTCTCCAAACGGCTGGCGCAACTGGAGCAGCGCCTGGGTGTGCGACTGCTCAATCGCACCACGCGCAGCATCAGCCTCACCGCCGAGGGCGAGCTCTATCTGAATAGTGCCCAGCGCATCCTCGGCGAGATCGAGGAAATGGAGCGCCAGGTATCCAGCAGCCGGGCGAAACCCAAGGGGCTGCTACGCGTCAATGCCCCCCTGGGGTTCGGCCGCACCCATGTCTGCCCGGCAATTTCTTCGTTCGTCCGGCGCTATCCAGAGGTCGAGGTACAACTGCACCTGACCGACCGGCCGATCAACCTGCCGGACGATGCCATCGACGTTGCCATCCGCTTCGGGGACTTGCCCGACTCCCGTCTGATTGCCCGCAAGATCGCTGCGAACAGACGCAGGCTGTGCGCGGCCCCCTCCTATCTGGAAGCCTTCGGCCACCCAGAAAGCCCCAAGGATCTGATTCAGCACAACTGCATCGTGTTGCGTCAGAACGATGCAGCCTTCGGTATCTGGAGACTGAGCCGGGGCAAACAGAGCGAGTCGGTAAAGGTACGCGGAAACCTCAGCACCAACGACGGTGAAGTGGCACTCAACTGGGCCTTGGAGGGTCACGGCATCCTTATGCGTGCCGAATGGAACCTCGCCAGCCACCTGAATAGCGGTCGACTGGTGGAAATACTAAGCGACTACGAAACCCCGCCCGCGGATATCTATGCCGTCTACCTCGAACGCCTCAACCTGTCAGCCAAGGTGTCCTTCTTCATCGAGCATTTGCGTGAGTTCTTCAGTCACAAAAGCGACGGATTCTACCCATTAGTTTAGAAACTGCTGGGGCGCGCGATTCGATGCACCCGAAACAAGAAGCCGCTCTTGGCCGGTTCTTACCTATCGCAACCGGCGGCCGTGACTCGTTTTCTACCGAACACCAGCTGACAGCTTGCGCCCTCCTCCCGCCTCTCTGACCTCGCCGATGACCCCGAACTATGCCGAATATCAGTGCTCGGCGGCCAACCGCACAAGCCCGCTTCGAGTAATCCACAAAATATGTGCATAACCCTTTCGATAAGATCCCACTCCCCCGACGCATGGGGACTCGGGTTCACCTGCTGTTATTTTGATCGCCGCGGAGTCAGCTGCTCGCTTTGGGCCTCCCTGTAAAACGGCAACACAGCGATTCCCATTGTTTGCTGATTCGCGCTTGCTGCAGGGCGATGCTCTCGGCTCGACCTTGCCGAGAGCCGAGCCATGCACCCCATCCGTTCCTACCGCAGTTGCCTGCTGCTGGCCGCACTGGCGACCGGCTGCGCAACGCCACCAGCGCCCTCTCCCGTCCCCGCAGAGGTCGCGGTACCGGCTCCAGGGCCGGAGTACGTCCCGGTCGTTCGCTACGGCCGCTATACCCTGGTCGAACTGACGCCGACGGCCGCCCAGCAGGATCTGCTGTTACAGGTGGTCGACGTGTCCATTCCCAGCACGCGGCACGCCAGCGTCGGGGATGCGCTGCGGCATGTGTTGCAACGCTCCGGCTATCAGCTCTGCAGCGGAGGCGACACCGATGCGCTGGGCAGCCTCCCGCTACCGGCGGCGCACTATCACCTCGGCCCGCTGCAACTGCGCGAGGCCCTGCTGACCCTGGCCGGGTCGGCGCGAACTCTGCACGTCGACCACGCCACGCGCCGAATCTGCTTTAGTCAGCCTCACTCAACGCCTGTCGAATCGGCGACGGCCAGCGCCGATAGCGCTCCCCTGCAAAGTTCCGCCGGGGAGCTGCAGCCATGACGACGATGCCCGGCAGTGAACCTCGCCGGCAGGGCACCCTGATGCGGGTCGCCGTAGTCACCTGGCTGCTGCTGATCAGCGCCGCCATCGTGATCGATCACGTTGCGCTGTCGGGTCTGGCGATCCAGGTCGAAACCCACGCACCGAGTCGGCAGGTCGCCGCGCTGGAAAAGCGCCTGGCCGAACTGATCCAGCAGCTTGAGCACGCCCAGCAACAGCCGGTCGCCCTGCCCCAGGCGCGCTACGAGGCTGAGCGCGAGGCGTTGGAGCTGCGGCTCAGTGCGATCGAGACGTCGCTCGGCAACCAGCCGGCAACGGACAACCTGCTGCCGCTGCAAGCGCGCCTTGAGCAACTAGAAATGCGCCTCAGCGCGCCTCCTCCTGCCCCTCCGACTCCGCCCCGCCCTCGCGCCGCGGCACCCGCCAAACCCAAGGCCATCGAGCCGCCATTCCGGGTGATCGGCACGGAGCTGCGCGCCGGCGAGCCGTTTCTCTCGATTTTGCCTGCAGCTTCGGACGCACTCGCACAGGTTCGCCTGCTGCGCCCCGGCGAATCCGAGGCCGACTGGCAGCTCGAAGCCATCGAAAGCAACACCGCCGTATTCCGGCACGGCGCCGACAGCCGTCATCTGCCGCTTCCGGCGCGGTAGGAGGGTCAGATGAGGACTCGTCGTATCGCCCCCGCCCTGCTCCTCCTACTGACCAGCAGCCTGACCCAAGGCGCGCCAACCCTCAGCAGCGACAACCGGCCCAGCCACGAGCGGCCGCTGGCCACCGAACGCACCGCCGAGCAGCAGGCCCGGGATTGGGGGCTGAACATCGAGGAATGGACGCGCTACCGCGACCTGATGCAGGGGCCGCTGGCGGTCTATTCACCGCACATCGACCCGCTCACGGCACTGGGCATCGAAGCGCGTACCGACCAGGAGCGGCAGCGCTACGCAGAGCTGCAGGTCGCGGCCGAAGCGCAGCGCGTCGAAAAGCTGCTCGCCTACCAGCGGGCTTACGACCGCGCCTGGCAGCGGCTCCACGCCGATATGCCGCGCGTCATCTTGCCCGACGCCGGCCCGGCGTTCTCGCCCATGTTGCCAGCGGCAAGCGGACGGCTCGCCCTGTTCGTCGAGGACGCCTGCCCGACCTGCGATCAAGCCGCGCTGCGGCTGCAGGCCGCCGGTCGGGCGTTCGACATCTACGTCGTCGACAGCGGCGCCGATGACGCGCGCATCCGCGCCTGGGCGCAGCGCATTGGCATCGACCCGGCCAAGGTGCGCAGCGGTCAGGTCACGCTCAATCACGACGCGGGCCGCTGGGTGTCGCTGGGGCTGCCAGGCGATCTGCCGGCGGTCGTGCGTCAGGTGGGCGGCCAATGGCAGCGGCAGCCGTAATGTCGGGCCGCACCGTGCTCGCACTGCTGGCCTGTGTGCTGGCCGGCGCCGTCCGGGCAGGGGAAATCCCCCCGCCGGCCTATCAGGTCGCCGCGCAGCGCGCCGGCATTCCCTCGCCCGTCTTGTACGCCGTGGCGTTGCAGGAGAGTGGCACCCGCGTGGGTAGCCGCCTGGTGCCCTGGCCGTGGACACTCAACGTCGCCGGCACGCCGCAGCGCTATGCCACCCGCGCCGAGGCCTGCACCGGGCTGCGCCAGGCACTTAGGCGCACACCGGCCACGCGCATCGACGCGGGGCTCGGCCAGATCAATCTCGGCTACCACCCGCAGCGCTACGCCCAACCCTGCGACCTGCTCGATCCCTACCGCAACCTGACCATCGCCGCCGAGATCCTCCGCGGGCAGCACGTCGAAGGCGAGGACTGGCTGCTCGCCATCGGTCGTTACCACCGCCCTGCTGGCGGTGCGCCGGCTGCGCGCTACCGCCTCAGCGTCGGCCAGCACCTGGCTCGCGTGCTGGGCGCCCCCCGACTGGCCATCAGCGCCCGAAGGAACCTGCCATGAACGCCCTGCCCGTCCTCGTTGCCTGCCTCTCTCTGCTGTGGCTGCCAGTGCTCGCTCAGGCCGATGCGCTGATCATCGTCGACGACCGTGGCGGCGCCTCGGCCTTGCCGTACTACGAGGCCCTCAACCTGCAGCCGCGCGCCGAAGTGAGCGCGCCACGGATTGAGATGCCGCGTCCGCCCGCTGGGGTGGTCAACGAAGCGAGCATGCTTCCGGTACGCTCTGTGCGGCTGTCGCCCGGCAAGGTGGCGCGGCGCACGATCGAGGCACCGGGGCTGCCGGCGTTTTTTCTCGTCGGTGACGACCAACGCTCGCGCGCCTGGCTGCGGCAGCGGGCGCCGCGCTTGCGCGAACTCGGCGCGGTGGGCCTGGTCGTCAACATCAGCTCAGCCGAGTCTTTGGATGCGCTGCGGGCGTTGGTGCCGGGATTGCGGCTGTCGCCGGTGGCGGGCGACGATCTCGCCGAGCGCCTCGGCTTGCGGCATTACCCGGTGCTGATCACGGCCACCGGCCTCGAACAGTGAAGCGCCGGCCATGGCCCAGTCCCACGCGATCGAGGTGCTGCTACGGCCAGCGGTGGAACTGTATACCGTGGCGGTCTGCGCCGCCGCCGCGCTGCTGTCCCTGGTGGCCCCTTGGTCGCTGGCGCTGAATCCAACGATTGGCCTGGGCAGCGCACTGGCCTTCCTCGCCTTCGGCGCGATTCGCCTGCGCGATGCGCTGGTGATCCTGCGCTACCGCCGCAATATCCGCCGCCTGCCGCGCTACGTGATGACCAGTCGCGATGTGCCGGTCAGCCAGCAACGCTTGTTCATTGGACGCGGCTTTCGCTGGGAACAACGTCATACGCATCGCCTGACGCAGACCTTTCGGCCGGAGTTTCGCCGCTACGTCGAACCCACGCCCGCCTACCAGTTGGTGCGCCGCCTGGAGGAGCGGCTGGAGTTCGCGCCGTTTCCGCTGTCGCAGCTGGCCAAGCTCACCGCCTGGGACATCGCCCTCAATCCTGTGCGCCCGTTGCCGCCAGTCGGCGGCCTACCCCGGCTGCACGGCATCGAGCCGAACGAGGTCGATGTCAGCCTGCCGCTCGGCGAACGGGTCGGGCATTCGCTGGTGCTGGGCGCCACCCGGGTCGGCAAGACCCGCTTGGCCGAGCTGTTCGTGACCCAGGACATTCGGCGGCGTAACGCTGCCGGCGAGCATGAGGTGGTGATCGTGTTCGACCCCAAAGGGGATGCCGACCTGCTCAAGCGCATGTACGTGGAAGCCAAGCGTACCGGGCGCGAACGGGAGTTCTATGTCTTCCACCTGGGCTGGCCGGATTTCAGCGCGCGCTACAACGCCGTGGGGCGCTTCGGAAGAATCTCGGAGGTGGCCACGCGCATCGCCGGGCAACTCTCCGGCGAGGGCAATAGCGCAGCGTTCCGGGAGTTCGCCTGGCGCTTCGTCAACATCATCGCCCGCGCCCTGGTCGAGCTGGGCCAGCGCCCGGACTACCTGCTGATCCAGCGCCACGTGGTGAATATCGACGCGCTGTTCATCGAGTACGCGCAACATTACTTCGCCCGGCACGAGCCCAAGGCCTGGGACATCATCGTGCAGCTCGAGGGACGGCTGAACGACAAGAACACCCCGCGCAACATGATCGGCCGGGAAAAGCGCGTGGTCGCGCTGGAGCAGTACCTGTCACAAGTCCGCGTCTACGACCCGGTGCTCGACGGCCTGCGCAGTGCCGTGCGCTATGACCGCACCTATTTCGACAAGATCGTCGCCAGCCTGTTGCCGCTGCTGGAAAAGCTCACCACGGGCAAGACCGCGCAACTGCTCGCGCCGAACTATGCGGACCTGGCCGATCCGCGGCCGATCTTCGACTGGATGCAGATCGTGCGCAAACGCGCGGTGGTCTATGTCGGCCTCGATGCGCTGTCGGATGCGGAGGTCGCCGCCGCCGTCGGCAACTCGATGTTTGCCGATCTGGTTTCGGTCGCCGGGCATATCTACAAGTTCGGTATCGATGATGGGCTGCCCGAGGCCCTGGCGGGTACCCGGGTGCCAATCAACGTGCATGCGGACGAGTTCAATGAGCTGATGGGCGATGAGTTCGTGCCGCTGGTCAACAAAGGAGGTGGTGCCGGGCTGCAGGTCACCGCCTACACCCAGACGCTCAGCGACATCGAGGCGCGGGTCGGCAACCGGGCGAAAGCGGGCCAGGTGATCGGCAACTTCAACAACCTGTTCATGCTGAGGGTGCGCGAGACTGCGACCGCCGAACTGCTCACCCGCCAGTTGCCCAAAGTGGATGTCTACACGACGACACTGGTCAGCGGCGCCACCGATAGCTCGGATGTGCGCGGGCCGACCGACTTCACCTCCAACGCACAGGACCGTATCAGCACCGCCAGCGTGCCGATGATCGAACCCGCCCACGTGGTCGGCCTGCCCAAAGGCCAGGCCTTTGCCCTTCTGCAAGGCGGCCAGCTGTGGAAGATCCGCATGCCGCTGCCGGCCCCCGATCCGGATGAAGCCCTGCCCGAGGATCTCCAGCAACTCGCCGGCTACATGCGCCAGCACTATGCCGAGGCCGGCGACTGGTGGGAAAGCCAGGGCCTGCCAGGCCTGCAGGATCAGCCGCTGCCCGACGACCTGCTCGACGGCTTTCGCCACCTTGCCGATCCGGACGCTTCCGAAGATACCGAGGCACGTCCATGAAGGACCCAGCCGCCACCACTCAGCGCGAGCAGGCCCGCCAGCAAGGCGTGTTCGCCAGCCTCGTCACCCTGCCACTGCGCATGCTCGGCGTGCTGCTCGGCTCGCTGCTGCTGTCGATCCTCATCGAGTGCGCCGGCATGCACCTGTTCTGGCCCGAGCAGGGCTGGCGTCATGCCCAGGGCATGCTCGACTACGAACTGAACCATCTTTCCACCCACTTCACCCGCAGCGCGGTGGTGCAGGAGCCGGGGCGTACTGCGCACCAGCTGGTCGAGGGCGCCTACCAGTGGCTCTTCGTGAAAACCGGCCTGCTCGACTGGATGAGCCAGGCATCGGCCCGCTCGCGCGCGCCCAGCCATGGCGATGCGCGAGACGCCCGCTACTACATCAGCCAGGTCTACGTCTGGAGCGAGCGTTACCTGATCGCCGCGGCGTTCACGATATTGACCTTCATGGTGCGGCTGCTGGTTCTGGGGCTGACGCTGCCGCTGTTTCTGCTGGCCGCCTTCGTCGGCTTGGTCGATGGCCTGGTGCGCCGCGACATTCGCAAGTTCGGCGCCGGCCGCGAGTCAGGCTTCATCTACCACCGCGCCAAAGCCAGCCTGATGCCGCTGGCCGTCCTGCCGTGGATCCTCTACCTCACCCTGCCCATCAGCGTGCATCCGTTGCTGGTGCTGCTGCCGAGCGCGGCGCTACTCGGCCTGGCGGTGAACATCACTGCGGCAAGCTTCAAGAAGTACCTTTAGCTGCGCGGCAGCGGTCGCTCAGTCGCCTCATCATCCTCGACCCGCTGCGCGGCCAGCACCTGCTGGGCCATCTGCTCGATGAAGTCGAAGACCTCTTCCGCAACTCGGTACTGATACTGCTTGCGCCGGTTGTTGGAGACGATCCCATCATTGGACAAGCACATCATCACCAGGTTGGCGAGATCACTCCCACGCAGGTCGTAGCGTTCGTCCACGGCCCGGTAGACCCTGTCGTAGCACGCCAGGAAGGCCGTTTCCTTGTGCAGCTCGACTTCAAGCGCCACCCTGGCCATCTCCAGGGTGAAGGCAACGCAGGGCGTCGCATCCCAGAAGCGATACACCGCGTTGTCCCCGCGGAACTCGAAACCGTATTGGCCGAAGTCGATCCACTGCACGTCCCACAAATCACGCACCGGCCGGGAGAAGGACTGCAGCGTCTCCAGGTACTGGCGCTCCTGGTGTTTCATTGCCACCGAAACGGGTAACAGCAAGCCATTTTCCAACGCGCCGGCGCGGCACAGCGCTTGGTGGATCAGGAACCGAGACAGACGCCCGTTGCCATCCATGAAGGGGTGAATGAGCACGAAGCCAAACGAGATAATGCCGGCGGCCACCAGTGGATCGATCTGGGTCGGGGCCTCATTGGCAAACCCCATCAGGCTCTCCATCAGCTCCCGGCAGAGCTCCGGGGGTGGCGGCAGATACGTCACCCCGACGGCCCCCTGGGTACCATCGGAGAGGTGGTTCTGCTCATGCCTGAACGCTGCAGCCATATCGAGGGGGTTGGAGACCGTCGCATTCTGCAGGCTCACCAGGTAGTCCTCAGTCAGCGGCTGGCGCTCATGGGCCTGGCGCAGCAGCTGGATGAAACGCCGGGATTTGTCCTCCGTCGGCGCCTCCCGCTCGATGGCGAAGGAATCCTTGGTCTCGTGCAGGTAGGCCCAGTTGAGCGCCCGGTCCATCATGATCGGGGGCAGCGATTCGATGAAGGCTTTGGCCCGGCCGAGGATGTCATGGGCCAGCAGCTCGGTGATCAGCGGGGTGCGCTCGACCGTAGCGCAGTAGGTGAGATCGCCCAGACCGTTGAACTCGATACGCCATTTCGCATTGCGCTCGCCCGGCCGCGTGATGTAGCGCTCCGGATCAAACAGCGGGCTGTACGGCACCCGCACCGGGGCATGCTGCGCGATGGGCTCACCGGTAAAGGCCTCCCTGAGGTAACAGGCCTTCCGGATATAGATCCCGTTGGGCGCAGCCTGGTAGGCCTGCTCGAACGCTGCGGCCGGAATTCGCGGCAGCGCCTGGGCGAGTACCGCCAGGTTGATGCCCTCGTGCTTGAGGGCGAACAATACGTGGCCCAGCAGATCATCCGGCGCCGGCGCGATAGCCGGCGGTACGGCCAAGGTGTGCCCGATCAGCTCAATGCGCGTGACCGGCTGTACAATGGCTGGCAGGCGTAGCGGTACCGCCGAGAGTCCCAACTGCTGGATGAGAAGCGAGTAACCCGCGGCGTTCATCACAAAATCCTTTCTTCGGTTCAGGTAGCCAGGATTTTCCTCACTCCAAAAGGAAAATCCTCATTTCTGGCTAGTATGCCTATTTTTTCCTCACTTTCCATCGCCAGAACGGCATGCGTGGGATGGGTGCCTGTCGCACATGCGAGAAGCTGGCCGCCGAAACCTCGCCCATCGACGTGTTTCAGCCTCCCCGCGCCAGGGTCGCCAACAAGCCGAGCACGACCAATCCCGCATTGATTGCAGCATCGCCCGCGATTGCTGAGGAGCATCTCGCCATTGCTCGCCAATCGCGGATGGCCCCATGTCCAAGCGACTGCTCTCTCCCACCAACAGGCATCACACCAGCAGCCTGATCCCGGCGCTGCTCGGTTTGTGCCTGGCCGCTCACTCCGGCGCTGACGATGCCACGCCCGAACACGCCCGCCTCGCCGCCGCGCTGCGCCAACTCGACAGCATCGAGCGCCTCGTCGCGCAACAGGTCGCCCAGAAGCCAGACGCACGTGCCCGCTACCACTTCGACTACGGCCGTCTCACCGCCGACCTGGTGCGCGTGCGCGGCGGTATTCGCGACTACCTGACGCCCTCGCGTGCACAGCCGCGCGACCCCGCCGAGCTGCTCGGCGATTACCGCCAGCCTGCCGCCGCGCTCGACGCGCAGGAGGTGCCATGAGCGCCGCCCAGATCGCCGCGTTCCAGGCCAACAGCGGCCTCACCCCGGCCGAGATGGCAACCGTGCTGCTCGGTGCGGTGTTCGCCGCGCTGCTCCTGTGGGGCGTCTGGGCGATCCGCAGCGCCTACGTCGGCTGGGCCGAAGAACAGCTTTCCCATCGTCAGTTCCTGGTCGTCGTGGTGCGCTTCGTCGTGCTGTACCTGGTGCTGACCTTTTTCCTGCTCTCGTAAGAGGTCGTCCTGATGAAGCCGCTCGCCCGTTCCCGTCTCCCCCGTCCATTCGCTGGCCTGGCGGCGCTGCCGCTGTTCGGCGTGCTATCGCCACCGGCCCAGGCCGCTTTGCCTACCCTGGAGAACCCGTCGCGCGGCGTCGGCACGGGGATCCTGCAAACGCTGCAGAACTACGGCTACGACATCGTGATGCTGATCGCCCTGCTGGTGGTCGCCTCGATGTTCGTCGGCGTCTGCTACCACGCCTACACCCGCTACGCGGAGATCCACATTGGCCGCTCGACCTGGGGCCAGTTCGGCCTGACCGTGGCGGTCGGTGCGATTCTGCTGGTGGTGGGCATCTGGCTGCTGACCGAAGCCATCGGCGTGCTCTGAACCGAGACCTGCCGAGATGACTGACGACATCCGCACGGACGGGACGGTGCTGTTTCTGCCCCACCGCCTTAACCGTCACCCGGTGGTGGTGCGCGGGCTGACGGCGAATGAGCTGTGGGTCTGCGCCGGCGTGTCGGGGCTGCTTGGCCTGACGAGCGGTGTGGCGCTGGCCATCCTGCTGGCCACAATCGCCATCGTCCCCACGGCCATCCTGCTGGCAGTCAGCGCAGGCATCTTCATCGGTGGCGGTGCGTTGCGCCGACTCAAGCGCGGCCGCCCCGAGACCTGGCTGTACCGGCAGTTGCAGTGGTGGATCGCGCTGCGTCTACCGGCGCTCGCCACCCTCACCGACGGCCAGCGGCTGGTGACCCGTTCCGGTTACTGGAGCACACGCAGGAGCACGGCACCGTGAGCCGGTTCAAGAACGAAGTGCTGCGGCTCGACGCCCACATCAGGACCCTGCGCATCGGGGCCAGCCTGCTGGTAATGCTGGCACTGGTCATGGGCATCGGCTGGTGGAGCGCGCCGCGCGATCTGACCATCCATGTGCCGCCCGACCTGCGCTCGGGTAGCACGCGCCCCTGGTGGGACGTACCGCCCGAGAGCGTGTACGCCTTCACCTTCTATGTCTGGCAGCAGCTGCAGCGTTGGCCGACCAATGGCGATGACGACTACCCGCGCAACCTGCATGTGCTGTCGCCCTACCTCACGCCCGCCTGCCAGGCGTTCCTGCAGCAGGACTACGAGTACCGCCGCAACAGCGGCGAGCTGCGCCGGCGCGTGCGCGGCATCTACGAGATTCCCGGCCGCGGTTACGGTGACAACCCCACACTGCGCGTGCGCAGCGTCTCCACCCGTGAATGGGTGGTGAACCTGGATGTTACGGCCGACGAGTACTACGCCTCGGAGCAGGTCAAACGCGCCCTGGTGCGCTACCCGCTGAAGGTCCTGCGCAGCGACGTCGATCCGCAGCGCAACCCGTTCGGGCTGGTCATCGACTGCTACGAAGGCGCGCCGCAGCGCATTGCCAGCCCTGTCGATCCGGCGGCCACGCCCGTCCCTGCCCTGGAAAACACGCCATGAACCGTTTATTGCCCCTGGCCCTCGCGGCGTTCGCGCTGGCTCCGTTCAGCATCGCCCTGGCCACCGAAATTCTGCGCTGGGAGCGCCTGCCCCTGACCCTGCCGCTGGTGGTCGATCAGGAACGCGTCCTCTTCGTCGAACGCAATGTCCGTGTCGGTGTCCCCGCCTCGCTTGGCAATCGCCTGCGCGTACAGAGCGCCGCCGGTGCGATTTACCTGCTGGCCAGCGAGCCGATCGAACCAACCCGGCTGCAACTGCAGGACGCCGACACCGGCACGGTGATGCTGCTCGACATCGCCGCCGAGCCGGCCCAGGACGGTCAGCCACCGCTGGAGCCGGTGCGCATCATCGAGGCTGCATCAACCGCGACTGCCTCCGCGGCCGATGACGGCAGTGCCGCCGTGGCTCAGCCGGTGCGCGCCACACCGCAGCCGGTGATCCTGACCCGCTTCGCCGCGCAGAACCTCTACGCCCCGCTGCGCACCGTCGAACCGGTGCCGGGCGTTGTGCGCGTCCCCCTGCGCCGCGACCTGCCGCTCGATACCCTGCTGCCCACCCTGCCGGTGCAGGCGGACGCGCTGGCCGCCTGGCGCCTGGACAACCTGTGGGTCAGCGCCGTGCGCCTGCGCAACCACAGCACGCATTGGCTGGAGCTGGACCCGCGTGCCCTGCAGGGGCATTTCCTCGCCGCGACCTTTCAGCACCCGACGCTGGGTCCGCGCGACACACCGGAGGACACCACCGTCGTCTACCTCGTCACCCGTGGACACGGCCTGGCGCAAGCCCTGTTGCCGGCCATTGCGCCTGTCGACGCGGCGCTCAACCTGCCCGCACCCACAGGAGGCCACGATGCACAGTAATGGCCTGCTCAAGTGGTTGATGATTCCCCTGCTGCTGTTGCTGGTGTTCGGCGCCGTCAAGCTGTTCTCTACCGGTAGCGATGCACCCGGTGCCGCGGACGAGACCAGCCGACTTACACCCGAGGAAGCCAAGGCGCTCGGCATTGAGGGCGACACCCCGCGCGACACCGTGGCGACGCTGGTCGCCCAGGTCCGCCAACTGCGCACCGAGTTGCAGACCGCGCTGAGCGACAACAAGGTCCAGCGCGACGAGAACCAGCGCCTGCGCCAACGCGAAGGGGCCATCGACCAGCGCATCCAGAGCGCGCTCGACAGCGAACGCAACCAGCTGCACCAGGACCGCCAGCAGCTCAGCCACGAACGTCAGCAGACCCAGGGCCTGCTGCAGCAACTGCAGCAGCGGCTCGATGCGATCGGCAAGGAGGAGCACGCCGATCTACCGGTCGGCCTGGGGCTCGAGCCACGCGACGGCCTGCCCGGCGATGCCCTGCGCTGGATCGAGCCGGAAGACCGGCGCGACGATGGTCAGTCGCGCAGCAGCGGCACAGCCGGTAGTTTCAGTTTTCCGACAAGCTTCGGGCCGGCGCAGAAGACGCTGGAAAGCACCGCGAGCGCCGCCGTCGACGCCGGCCGCCGCTCCGCAGGAGAGCCGGAGACCACCGCGGTGTACACCGTGCCGACCAACTCGACGCTGATGGGCTCGATCGCCATGACGGCGCTGATCGGCCGCGTGCCCATCGATGGCACCGTTAACGACCCCTACCCCTTCAAAGTCCTGATCGGGCGGGACAACCTGACCGCCAACGGTATCGACATTCCGGATGTGGCCGGCGCCGTGGTCAGCGGCACGGCGTCGGGGGATTGGACCCTGTCCTGCGTGCGCGGGCAGATCCGCTCGGTCACCTTCGTCTTCGAAGACGGCACCATCCGTACCCTGCCGAAAGACGACGAGCGCGGCAGCAACCGCCAGACCAACAACGGCACTGACACCCAGGACGGCCTGGGCTGGATCAGCGACCCGTATGGCATCCCCTGCATCTCCGGCGAGCGGCGCAGCAACGCCCAGCAGTACTTGGGTTCGCAGGCCCTGATCACCGCAGCCGGTGCCGGCGTCGCCTCGCTGATCGACGAAGGCAGCGGCCAGGTCTCCTACATGAGCCGCGACGGCTCGGTCGGCACCCTGGGCATCGGCGCCAACGAGGCCATGGGCCGCATCCTCGCCGGGGGCGTGCAGGACATGTCGGCCTGGGTCAACCAGCTCTACGGCCAGGCGTTTGCGGCGGTCTACGTCAAGCCCGGCGCGCAGGTGGCCGTGCACCTCGAACAACCCCTGACCCTCGACTACGACCCCGCCGGTCGCCGCGTCGATCACCGCCTAGGAGGGCTGCCCCATGCACAAGACCTGGACTGAAAGCCTGGCCCTGCTGGCCATGGCGCTGCTGCTCGGCGGCTGCGCCACCAGCAAGGAAGCAGTGCTGCCACACGACAACCGCAGCATGCTCGACATCTGGAACGTCGAGACCGGCGGTGGTAGCGCCCGGCAGCTGCTCGATGCGCGTCAGGCCCTGCGCCGGCCGCTGAGCGAGGCCGATGTCCAGGCTGCGCCGATCGCGCAGGCCCGCTACACGCGCACGGCGGCCAACGAGATCTACCGGCAGTTCCACCGCCTGCCCAATCCCGATCTGCTGATGTACGTGTTTCCCCACCTGGCCGGCAGCGACCCGGTGCCGGTGCCCGGCTACACCACGCTGTTTCCGCTGTACCAGCGGGTGCAGTACGCCCTTCCTGGCGAGCGGCTGGAGGACTACTGATGGCCTGGCCGTGGTTTATGCGCCGCGCCCCAACCGAGGATCCGGTGCCCCCTACAGACGCCTGGGCGCGCCACGTCGCCGAGTTGCACGGCCAGGGCCTCGCCGAGCCCGGCACTGCACAGAGCACGCAGCGGCCAGCCACCCAGGCCGACGGGCAGGCGCTCTACAACGTGGCGCCCTCGTTCGCCGATCGGCTGCCGTGGGCCGAGTACCTACCCGAGTCGCAGTGCATGCTGCTGGATGACGGCACCTCGGTCGCCGCCTTCTACGAACTACTGCCGGTCGGCACCGAGGGGCGCGAACCCGCCTGGCTATTGCAGGTGCGCGACACCCTGGAAAACGTGCTGCAGGATGCCTTCGACGAATTGGAGGTCAACCCCTGGGTCGTGCAGTTCTACGCCCAGGATGACCCCAGCTGGGACAGTTACCTCGACGCGCTGCGCGCCTACATCCAGCCGCGCGCCCAGGGCAGCGCCTTCACCGCGTTCTACCTGCGTTTCTTCGGCCATCACCTGCAGGCCATCGCCAAACCGGGCGGCCTGTTCGAGGACCACACCGTCACCCGCCTGCCCTGGCGCGGGCAAACCCGGCGCACGCGGCTGGTCGTCTACCGCCGGGTCGGCCAGGCCTCACAGCGCCGCGGGCAATCGCCCGAGCAGGCGCTGAACCGGGTCTGCGAGCGCCTGATCGGCGGCCTGGCCCACGCCGGCGTGCGCGCCCGCCGGCTAGGCGCGGCGGACATCCACGCCTGGCTGTTGCGCTGGTTCAACCCCCATCCGACCCAGCTCGGCGACACTGACGCAGACCGCGAACGCTTCTATGCCCTGACCTGCTACCCGGACGAACAAGAGCCCGGTGAGGTCGAGTTAGCCAGCGGCACGGATTTCAGCCAGCGCCTGTTCTTCAGCCAGCCGCGCTCGGCGGTCGAGCCAGGCCTGTGGTATTTCGACAGGATGCCGCACCGCGCCATCGCCGTTGACCGCCTGCGCAGCCCGCCCAGTACCGGCCATGTCACCGGCGAAACGCGCAAGGGCGAGGCGATCAACGCGCTGTTCGACCAACTACCGGAAGACACCATTCAGTGCCTGACGCTGGTCATCACCCCGCAGGACGTGCTCGAAGCGCACCTCAACCACCTGGGCCGCAAGGCCGTGGGCGACACCCTGGCATCAGAGCAGGCCCGCGCCGATGTGCAGCAAGCCCGCAGCCTGATCGGCAGTGCCCACAAGCTGTACCGCGGCGCCCTGACCTTTTACCTGCGTGGCCGCGACCAGGCGGAGCTGGACGCCCGTGGCCTGCAACTGGGCAACGTGCTGCTCGGCGCCGGCCTGCAGCCGGTGCGCGAAGAGGATGAGGTGGCGCCGCTCAACACCTACCTGCGCGGCTTGCCCTGCGTCTACGACCCGGCAAAAGACCGCCAGCAGTGGTACACCCAGCTGATGTTCGCCCAGCATGTGGCGAACCTGGCGCCGCTGTGGGGCCGCAGCCAGGGCACCGGCCACCCCGGCATCACATTGTTCAACCGCGGCGGCGGGCCGATCACCTTCGATCCGCTCAATCGCCTCGACCGGCAGATGAACGCCCACCTGTTCCTCGCCGGCCCGACCGGCTCGGGTAAGTCGGCCACGCTGAACAACCTGCTCAACCAGGTCACCGCCATCTACCGACCGCGGCTGTTTATCGTCGAGGCGGGCAACTCCTTCGGTCTGTACGGCGACTTCGCTGCGCGGCTGGGCCTGCGCGTGCATCGGGTCAAGCTCGCACCTGGGGCCGGTGTCAGTCTGGCACCGTTCGCCGACGCCCAGCGCCTGGTGGAAACGCCCAGCCAAGTGCAAACGCTCGATGCCGACGCCCTGGACGACGAGCATGCGGTGGCCGAGGGCGACGAGCAGCGCGACGTGCTCGGCGAACTGGAGATCACTGCGCGGCTGATGATCACCGGTGGCGAGGACAAGGAAGAGGCGCGCATGACCCGCGCGGATCGCAGCCTGATCCGCCAGTGCATCCTCGACGCCGCGCGGCTGTGCGTGGAGGCGCAGCGCACGGTGCTCACCCGCGACGTGCGCGATGCGCTGCGCGAACGCAGCCGCGACACCGGCCTGCCCGAGCTGCGCCGGGCCCGGCTGCTGGAGATGGCCGATGCGATGGACATGTTCACCCAGGGCAGCGATGGCGAGATGTTCGACCGCCCCGGCACGCCCTGGCCGGAGGCCGACATCACCATCGTCGACCTGGCCACCTACGCCCGCGAGGGCTACAACGCGCAGCTCTCCATCGCCTACATCTCGCTGATCAACACGGTCAACAACCTCGCCGAGCGCGACCAGTTCCTCGGCCGGCCCATCATCAACGTCACCGACGAGGGGCACATCATCACCAAGAACCCGCTACTCGCGCCCTACATCGTCAAGATCACCAAGATGTGGCGCAAGCTGGGTGCCTGGTTCTGGCTGGCGACGCAGAACCTCGACGACCTGCCCAAGGCCGCCGAGCCGATGCTGAACATGATGGAGTGGTGGTTGTGCTTGGGTATGCCGCCGGACGAGGTGGAGAAGATCGCCAGGTTCCGCGAACTCACCCCGGCGCAGAAGGCCCTGATGCTCTCGGCCCGCAAGGAGGCCGGCAAGTTCTCGGAGGGGGTGATTTTGTCGCGCAGCATGGAACTGCTGTTTCGCGCCGTGCCGCCCAGCCTCTATCTCGCGCTCGCGCAAACCGAACCGGAAGAAAAAGCCGAGCGTTACCAGCTCATGCAGCAGCACGGCATCAGCGAACTCGACGCCGCACTCAAGATCGCCGAGCACATCGACCAGGCACGTGGCATCACCTCACTGCCACTGGACTGGAGCCGTCCACGGTAGCCCCATGGAGGAACCCACAGCATGAACAAACACCCCATCTCTGGCAGAATCGGCCACTTGTCCGGAACCCGCCCCCTCGATATGCCGCTGCCCTACGACATCCTGCGTCTGTTCACCTCGCCGCAGGGCTACCTCGTCGAGATCCAACACCTGGCCGGCCAGGCCGCTTCGGCAGCCGCCGCGCGGGAATGGCTGTGGGTCACGGATCGCGCCGTCACCAGCCTGCGTGCCCTGCACACGGAAGGCGATACACCGCAGGTGCGCCATTTCCGCGAGGCGCAGCTGCAGCTCGACGGCATACGCGCGCAGCTGGTATGGCCCAACGGCGACTGCCAGGCGCTCATGGCCTGCTCGATGCCGGCGCTGCCCGCCGCGCAGCACCAGCTCATTCACAATCATCTGAGCTGAGGTGCGCCTCAACGCCCCTGGTTGATCTGCTGCTCCAGCGCAGCCAGGCGCTCGATGATGCGCTCGAAGGGCAGCGTCTCGCCGTAGAACATCTGCGCGGTCAGCATCGCCTGATAGTCCTCGCGCAAGGCGCCGAGCAGCGCCGCTTCCGGTACCAGCCGCAGCCCACCTGCCGCACACCGGTCGTAGTGACTGTGGCCACTGCGGTAGAAGGTCTCCTTGATGTTCAGCACATCGCGCAGCAGCGCGATGTCGGACACGGCCCGACGACCAACATCATGATCCGCCAGGCGCGCCAGGTCGTACCAGTGCCGCGACAAGCGCTCGGCACCTGCGCGCATCTGCGGACGGTGGCACTCGACATGGATCAGCGTCGCCTTCTCCCAGAACGTCCGCATGGGCGACAGCACGACCACCTCCGCGCTCGGAAACGCCAGCTCCGGCACATAGGTGGCCACGTCCGGCACGATGGTCAGCCGGTCCTGCGGCAGGGTCGCATTGCGACCGCCAAACTCGATCAGCACGCTGGGGCGCAGGTAGGCATCCGTGTTGTCCACCGCGCTCGGGTAGTAGAGCCAGAGCTTTTCCGCGTCCTCGCTGACCTCAATGCTGATTTCCCTACCAGGTAGCGCCTGTGCCAGGGCTTCGCGTAGCGCCGGCACCAGTTCCTCGGTCACATGCTGTGCCAACGCGGCCTTGAGCAAGTCGGACAGGCGTCGGCGCTGGTTGCTGCCGAGGCTCGCCAGCTCCGGGACGTCCTCGACCAGGCTGCGGTAATCGACGGTGACATCGATGTCCTCGGAGAAGCGCTCGACGGCCTGATAGACCTTAGACAGCGACGTGCCACCCTTGAACGCCATCGGCTTGCGGCACGGCAGACTGAACAGAAGCCCCAACACCTGGCACAACCAGATGTCCTTCTCCAGGATTTCAGCCCGGCGCCCCAGCACCGGGGCCAGCCCGAGCAATAGCTCGGCCTGCTCCGCCAGGGATAGATCGAAATAGCGCTCGGTGCCCTCAGCCATGCACGACCTCGCCACGCTCATAGCGGCGCAGCGCCGCCACCATCCAGGCCGGCATCACCGCCTTCGCCTGGCGCAGCGCCTCGAACTCGCTGCTCGGCAGGCGCTCGGCGATACGCTGGAAGGTCGCGGACGTCACCTGATGCCGCCCCAGGTACCACAGCGCGGACAGTGCCTGTCCGGCAGCGCGCCCCGCCAGCACCAGTTTGCGCGGAGCCACATGCTGCAGGCGCACGACCATCTTGCCCAAGCGCACCGTGCGCGACGAACCCGTGGTGTAGAACACCGGCTGCGCCGGCACCTGTGTCGACAGCCCGAACCGCCGCGCGGCCTCGGCGCCATGCACCTCGATGGTTGCGCCCTCACGCGCGGCCAGCGCTTGCGCCACCTGCTCCGGCGCCGGCATAGCCTTGATGCCGAAGCGTCCCACCTTGGGCACGCTGTACAGGCCATGGCCGATACGCTCGATATGGCCAGCCTTGGTCAGGCGCATCAGGGTCTGGTCGATGGCCGCGCGCGAGCCCACCCCGGCGAACAGGGCTGGGGTGAAGGGCTCACCGACTGGCTGCGCCGCGATGCGTTCGCGAATGACTTGAGCTGTACTCATGCCGACCTCCATTTGTTAGATATTTTGGTTAAAAACCTAACAACATGCAAGGAGACCGCTCCCCGCGGTCGGTGGCAACCCGGGTGCTGGTAGGCGAACCCGCGGCGCCCCTGAAGCAATTACGTGGCGAGCGCGGGCTGCGCTGGAAGTGCTGCCATCTGGTGGAATCACACAGCACTTGATCTTAATCGCCAAAGGCAGGGCTCTGAGCAAAACGGACACGCCGATTGCCGATTCCTTGTCGTGCGCCTCGCCGCGCTGCGTTCGACTGATGCGGCAAGTCAGTAGCCTGGGTCTGCAAGGCTACGGCGCTGCATTGCCGCGCTGACCCGCCCGTTCGCCTCGCATCCCCGTGCGAACAGCCACCGCCAACACGGTGGTGGATGCCCCGCTCATCTCGACACCATCCCTATCGTCCTCGGAGCCAAGCCCTCCACGGGCGTACCTCCGGACTCCCCACGGAGATCCATGCCATGCTCACATCCCTCGCCCGTCTCGACGCCCCAGCAGAACCGGGCTCTGCATCGGTTCTCGCGCATGAGAACCGCATCATCGCCCAAGCCATTGTCATTCTGGAGCGCCGGCTGTTCGTCGATGGCCCGCCGATGTCGGATCCACAGGTCACCCGAGACTACCTGCGCCTGAAGCTGATGCCGGAACCCAGCGAAGTCTTCGTCGCCTTATTTCTGAATGCCAAGCATCAAGTCATCGCCTGTGAAACGCTGTTCCGAGGCACCATCGATGCCGCGCAGATCCATCCCCGTGTGGTGGTTCAGCGGGCGCTGCAGCATAACGCGTCCGCACTGATCGTCTCGCATCAACACCCATCGGGCTGCTCAGAACCTTCATCCGCGGATGAGCGCCTGACCCAGCGCCTGAAAAGTGCACTGGAGTGCGTCGACGTGCGCTTGCTGGATCACTTCATCGTCGGCAAAGGCCAGCCGTACTCGTTCGCGGAGCATGCCCTGCTGTAGTCCTTCGTGGCCGTGCCACGCTTCCTCCCTCACCCACCCAGAGTCGGCCGCCCACACGGGCGCGCCGGCTCGCGATTCAATCGGCGCGCCGCTGTTCCCGTTTGTTTGTCGTCGCGCCCTCGGTCTGCGAGTCAACTGTCTGCACCGTCCACCTCAGGGTTCTTCGACATGCCAGCCCAACGCCTCTGCCGGCTCCCATTGCGCCCGTACCTCTGCACCGCAGCGTTGTGCGCCGCGTTGCTCGCGCCCTTGGCGCAGGCCGCTGAGATCCTGGTCGTCACCGATAGCCGGCACCCGGTGCAAGCCACCCGCGATGCCCGGCTGATCGAGTTGGATCAACCGGCACGTATCGAGGCCGAGCTGGGCGCCCATGTGCCGGCCGATCCCTCGCGCGGCGCCGCCCTGGTGCAACAGCGCTTGAACAGCGGCGGTGTCGAGCTGCAACAACGCCTTGGCGCGGCCTATCAGGGGGTGGTCGATGCCTGGAGCCTCGGCGTGACAACGATTCCGGCGGTGATCGTCGATCACCGTTATGTGGTTTATGGCGAGCCGGACGTCGCCAAGGCGGTTGCGCTGATCGAAGCGCACCGGAGGACGCAACCATGACGCGTTCTTCCCGCCTGCGCGCCGGCATCGCCACCATCTTGCTGACGACGGGCGCACCGTCGTTCGCCCTCACCACGGCGACCATTGCCGCGTCGACGCTCTCGCCGAACTGTCTGGAATACCGCGTGGTCGGCATCTGCTTCTGGCTGCGCTGCAGCAGTTTCGGTTGCTCGGTGGAGACCTCAGTCAAGGTGCGCCACTTCGTGCCGGACGCGGTGGTCTCCAGCTATGCCAACACCGGCGCCAATCCCTGGCTGGAGGTGCGGCCGATGAGCCCGCCCAACGCCACGGCGCAGGCCGGCGGCGATGGCACGACCAACCAACACCACGAAAACAACCTGGCCAAGTTCAAGAACGCCGATGTGATTGGCCATCCCGGCGGTTACGTGTTCAGCCAGTTCGCTTCCGGTTTCGGTTACAGCTGCGAAGGCGCTAGCACCGCCTTTATGCCCTACCTGCTGAGCTCCCTCGACACCCTCGCGTGGCGTTACAACCTCCCCGAGATGCTCTACCCGGAGGCGCTGACGCCCGGCGAGCGTGAGATCGGCAGCCGCAGCGGCGGCAATCTCTGGGGCAACGTCTACCCGCGCGGCGGTTTTCTGCACCAGAGCGACGACTACCTGGCAGGGGCCGTGGTGGCCCAGCGCGCCGGCGATATCGTCACCCGTCGCGGCCAACTCCACGTCTATCAGTCGCTGCTAGCGAGCGCCAAGGATGGCTACTGGCCAGCTGGGGCGTTGCTCGAAAGCGATTCGCAGACGGGCAAATGGCAGGAGCTGACGCCGACGCTTTCACGCACCTGCGCGGTGTTCCCGCACCGCGCTGCTCGCGTACAGGCACGGCAGGGCGATTACGCCTGGGCACTGTGGCGGCCTTACAGCTGCTGCAAGCGCGAAGGCCAGGTGTTTCTGGGCAGCGTCGATTTCGACTGAGGCCGGCCATGAGCAATCGTATCGCGTCCTCGCCCCGCTCCATTCTGCACCCCGTCCTGCTGGTCGCCTTGATACTGGCCTGCGCCAGCGCGTCGGCCCAGACCAGCGTCAATCAGTACGGCGTGCAACACCAGGGCGCGGTGATCGGTGACGACGTGCTGTATTCGATCGGCGGCGGTCGCGCCGTGTCGATGACGCCCGCTTCCGCGATGCG
>NZ_JBITWE010000003.1:0-761675 GCF_044543505.1 Pseudomonas sp. NPDC077186 | reverse complement strand
CTTGCATGTGTTAGGCCTGCCGCCAGCGTTCAATCTGAGCCATGATCAAACTCTTCAGTTCAATACTGCTTGGGTTTTGAGAAAACCCTAAACTTAGCTCAGCAATCGCAAAAAACTCTCGAATTCACGAGTGTTACTTGTGATGCTGATAATCTGTCGACTACCAGTCTTACCTCACAAGCACCCACACGAATTGCTTGATTCAGTTGTTAAAGAACAGTTGGCCAAGTCTTTCGTCTCAACCGAGGCGCGCATTCTACAGCACCTCATCTTTCCGTCAAGCTGTTTTTCGAAGAATTTTTTCTTTCTACTCAACAACTTAGAGCAACCTCAGCGTCATCTCTTCCGCTTCAGCGAGGCGCGCATTCTACAGCACCTCTTCACTCCGTCAAGTTGTTTTTGAAGAAATTTTCTTTCTATCTCAACAACTTAGCGCTTCGTCGAACCTGGGTTCGTCTCAGCGAGGCGCGCATTTTACATGAGCGCAGCGAGCTGTAAACCCCTGATATGCAAAAAATTGCGCAAATCGGATCAGGCGCCTCCGCCCCTCTTTATATAGAAGGGCAACAGGCTCAGATCACCCCCGCCTCGCGCAGCGCGGCGACCTGCGCTGCGCTCATGCCTAACAGCCGCTGCAACAGGGCTTCGGTGTGCTGGCCCAACAACGGCGGAGCCGAGCGATAGGCCACCGGCGTAGCGGACAAACGCAGCGGACTGGCCACCTGCGGCGTGCTGCTGCCCAGGGCATTGGGCAGATCGAGACGCAGGCCACGCGCCCGAACCTGCGGATCGGCGAATACCTGCGCCAGGTCGTTGATCGGGCCACAGGGCACACCGGCCGCTTCCAGCAGTTCGATCCACTGCGCGGTGCTCTTGAACACCGTCGCCTGGCGCAACAATGGGATCAGCTCAGCGCGATGGGCGACCCGCGCCTTGTTGGTGGAAAAACGCGGATCGTCAGCCAAAGCCGGAAGGCCGGCGACCTCGCAAAACTTGCGGAACTGCCCATCGTTGCCCACGGCGAGAATGAAATCGCCATCGGCACTGGGAAAGTCCTGATAGGGCACGATATTGGGGTGGGCGTTGCCCAGACGCTTGGGCGCCACGCCGGTCGCGAGGTAGTTCATCGCCTGGTTGGCCAGACAAGCGACCTGCACGTCGAGCAGCGCCACGTCGATGTGTTGACCGATACCGGACTGCTCGCGCTGATTCAGCGCGGCCAGCACACCTACCGTCGCGTAGAGACCAGTGAGGATATCGGTCAGCGCCACGCCCACTTTCATCGGCCCGGCGCCCTCTTCCCCCTCCGGGCGCCCGGTCAGGCTCATCAGGCCGCCAAGGCCCTGAATCATGAAATCGTAGCCGGCACGCTTGGCATAAGGGCCGGTCTGGCCGAAGCCGGTGATGGAGCAGTAGATCAGTCGCGGGTTGAGCGCCTTCAGCGATTCATAGTCGAGACCATAGGCCGCCAGGCCGCCGACCTTGAAGTTCTCCAGCAGCACGTCGCATTGCGGCACCAGCTCGCGGATCAGGCGCTGGCCCTCGGCCTGGGTGAAATCCAGGGTCAGCGACTGCTTGTTGCGGTTAGCGCTCTGAAAGTAGGCCGCCTCGCGCGAATCGCTGCCCTCGGCATCCTTTATATAAGGAGGCCCCCAATGCCGGGTATCGTCGCCCGTGCCGGGACGCTCGACCTTGATCACCTCGGCACCGAGGTCGCCGAAAATCTGCCCGCACCAGGGCCCGGCGAGGACGCGGGACAGGTCGAGCACACGAATATGGGACAGGGCGCCGGGCATGGCGATTCTCCGCAGGGTGCGCCATGCGCACCATGGATCGTTGAGAGGTGCGCAGCCTTAGAAGAACGCCTGAATGCCGGTTTGCGCACGACCGAGGATCAGCGCATGCACATCGTGGGTGCCTTCGTAGGTGTTGACCACCTCGAGGTTGACCAGGTGACGGGCGATGCCGAACTCGTCGCTGATGCCGTTGCCGCCGAGCATGTCGCGGGCCAGGCGGGCAATATCCAGCGCCTTGCCGCAGCTGTTGCGCTTCATGATCGAGGTGATCTCCACCGCTGCGGTGCCCTCGTCCTTCATCCGCCCCAGGCGCAGGCAACCCTGCAGGGCCAGGGTAATCTCGGTCTGCATATCGGCCAGCTTCTTCTGGATCAGCTGGTTGGCGGCCAGCGGACGACCGAACTGGTTGCGATCCAGTACGTATTGGCGCGCGGTGTGCCAGCAGAACTCGGCCGCGCCCAGGGCGCCCCAACTGATGCCGTAGCGCGCGGAGTTGAGGCAGGTGAACGGACCCTTGAGGCCGCGCACCTCGGGGAAGGCGTTCTCCTCGGGGCAGAACACGTTGTCCATGACGATCTCGCCGGTGATCGAGGCGCGCAGGCCGACCTTGCCGTGGATGGTCGGGGCGGACAGCCCCTGCCAGCCCTTCTCCAGGACGAAGCCGCGGATCTCGTCGGCATCGTCCTTGGCCCAGACCACGAACACGTCGGCGATCGGGCTGTTGGTGATCCACATCTTGCTACCGCTCAGGCGATAGCCGCCCTCGACCTTCTTCGCGCGGGTAATCATGCTGCCCGGGTCGGAGCCATGGTTCGGCTCGGTCAAGCCGAAGCAGCCGATGTATTCGCCGCTGGCCAGTTTCGGCAGGTACTTCTGCTTGGTCGCCTCGTTGCCGAACTCATGGATCGGCACCATCACCAAGGAGGACTGCACGCTCATCATCGAGCGGTAGCCGGAGTCGATGCGCTCCACCTCGCGGGCGATCAGGCCGTAGCACACGTAGTTCAGGCCGCTGCCGCCGTAGGCTTCGGGAATGGTGGCGCCGAGCAGGCCGGTCTCGCCCATCTCGCGGAAGATCGCCGGGTCGGTGCGCTCGTGTCGGAAGGCCTCCAGCACGCGCGGGGCCAGCTTGTCGGCGGCGAACTGCCGGGCGCTGTCCTGCACGATGCGCTCTTCTTCGGTGAGCTGTTGATCGAGCAGCAGCGGGTCGATCCAGTTGAAGCTTGCCTTGGCCATTGCGAGAAACCTCGAAGCGGTGAAGTGAGCGGTCGACCAAGCCGACCCCGAATGGCATTGATCCTAGGCCTGACTGGCCGATTGGACAAACGCAGAATTCGCACATACCTGTGCTTTTTACTCACTTCGAGATAGCTTAATCGCCAAGATATATCGCTTATGAGTGAGGCTTTGGCATAAATGCGCCGCAAGATCCCCAGCACCGCCGCCCTGGTCGCCTTCGAATCCGCCGCCCGCCACCAGAGCTTCACCAAGGCCGCCGACGAGCTCAGCCTGACCCAGAGCGCCATCTGCCGGCAGATCGGCGGCCTGGAAAGTTTTCTCAATGTCGAACTGTTCCGTCGTTCCCGGCGCGGCGTGGTGCTGACCGAGGCCGGGGTCGCCTATGCCCGCAAGGTGGCGGCGCAACTCGATGCCGTGGAGCGCGACACCCTGGCGCTGATGGGCAACCAGGGCACCAGCAGCATCGAGCTGGCGGTGGTGCCGACCTTCGGCACCCAATGGCTGCTGCCGCGGCTACGCGCCTTCCAGCAATTGCACCCGGAGGTGACGGTACACCTGACCAACCGCACCCGCCCCTTCCTGTTCGCCGACACCCATTTCGACGCCGCCATCTACTACGGCGATGCCGAATGGTCGGGCACCGAGGCGCATTTCCTGATGCATGAGCACCTGCTGCCGGTATGTAGCCCGGCATTGCTGGGCAAGCAGCCGGTCAGCGCCGAGCAGATTGCCGCGCTACCCCTGCTGCAGCAGAGCACCCGCCCCTATGCCTGGCGCCAGTGGTTCGCTGCCCAGGGCCTGAGCGTGGCCCGCGACATGACCGGCCCACGCCTGGAGCTGTTCTCCATGCTCGCCCAGGCCGCGCGCCATGAAATGGGCGTCGCGCTGATCCCACCCTTCCTGATCCAGCGCGAACTGGAGGACGGCAGCCTGGTGGTCGCCCTCGACCGCGCCGTCCCCCACAACGACCGCGCCTATTACCTGATGGTGCCGGAGCGCAAGGCCGAGTCGGCAGCGCTCCAGGCATTTCGCGACTGGTTGCTGCTGCAAGCCAGCACCTACCGCCAGGGATAACGCCCCGCCAGCACTTATGGCCCGCCCATAAAGGCGACAAGCAGGCATGCAAGTCCCGCAACAAGAACAGGTAGTGCATTTACGGTCACACTACAACGCCGCAATAGCCTCGATCCGCGTCACGCCCTGTGCTTTCGGGACATTGCACTATTCTGAACGCTCCGTTCGCCGCTTTTTACACCCCAGTCGATTCGACCAACGGTCATTCGTTCGATGAATGACCGGAAGACCGCACAAGCCCCATCAAACCTGCTTCCCCTCAGGTGCGGCGCGGCCTGCGCGCGGTATAAAAATCTCTCATAGACCTATTACTTGTAGTAATCCATTTTTTTTACTCCATAACTTCTTGTAAGGGTCTGCGTTCGATTGCACAATCGCCGCGCCCGCCACCAACTGGCAGGTTATGTGCTGATCCCCAATCGCCAGCGTGCCAGCGCAGTACGCCGGTTCACCCAAAAGATCACGCAGGAGATTAGAAGTGCACATCGGTGTTCCTCTCGAAACCCACGCCGGGGAGACGCGGGTTGCCGCGACGCCCGAGACCGTCAAGAAGCTGGTCGGCCAAGGCCACCAGGTGACCGTCCAGGCCGGTGCCGGCGTCAGCGCCAGCATTCCCGACGCGGCCTATGCCGCCGCCGGCGCGACCATCGGCAACGACGCCGCCGCCCTCGGCGCCGACCTGGTGCTGAAAGTGCTCGCGCCGACCGAGGCCGAACTGGCGCATATGAAGACCGGCGCCGTGCTGGTCGGCATGCTCAACCCGTTCTGCAACGACACCATCGCGCGGATGAACACCCGCGGCATCACCGCCTTCGCCCTGGAAGCCGCGCCGCGCACCTCGCGCGCACAGAGCCTGGACGTGCTGAGCTCGCAGGCCAATATCGCCGGCTACAAGGCGGTGCTGCTGGCCGCGCACCATTACCCGCGCTTCATGCCGATGCTGATGACCGCCGCCGGTACCGTAAAGGCCGCGCGTATTTTGATTCTCGGCGCCGGCGTCGCCGGTCTGCAGGCCATCGCCACGGCCAAGCGCCTGGGTGCGGTGATCGAGGCCTCCGACGTGCGTCCGGCGGTGAAGGAACAGATCGAGTCGCTCGGCGCCAAGTTCGTCGACGTGCCGTTCGAGACCGATGAAGAACGCGAATGCGCCCAGGGCGTCGGCGGCTACGCCCGGCCGATGCCGCAATCCTGGATGGAGCGCCAGGCCAAGGCCGTGCACGAGCGCGCCAAGCAGGCCGATATCGTCATCACCACCGCACTCATTCCGGGTCGTAAGGCACCGACGCTGCTCCATGAGAGCACAGTGGCCGAGATGAAGCCGGGCTCGGTGGTCGTCGACCTGGCTGCGGCGCAGGGCGGCAACTGCCCGCTGACCGAAGCCGACCAGGTGGTGGTCAAGCACGGCGTGACCCTGGTCGGCCACACCAACCTGGCCGCGCTGGTACCGGCGGACGCCTCCGCCCTGTACGCACGCAACCTGCTGGACTTCCTCAAGCTGGTAATCGACAAGGAAAGCCAGTTCCAGCTCAACCTCGAAGACGACATCGTCGCGGCCTGCCTGATGTGCAACGCCGGCGAAGTCGTGCGCAAGAACGGCTAAGGAGTAGAGACATGGATCTGATTTCCGACGGCATCTACAACCTGATCATCTTCGTGCTGGCCATCTACGTCGGCTACCACGTGGTGTGGAACGTCACCCCGGCCCTGCACACCCCGCTGATGGCCGTGACCAACGCGATTTCCGCGATCGTCATCGTCGGCGCCATGCTGGCCGCCGCCCTCACCGTCACCCCGCTGGGCAAGGCCATGGGCACCCTGGCCGTGGCCCTGGCCGCGGTCAACGTGTTCGGCGGCTTCCTGGTGACCCGACGCATGCTGGAAATGTTCAAGAAGAAGGCGCCGAAAGCGCAGGCGGAGAAGCACTGACCATGAGCATGAACCTGATCACTGTTCTCTACCTCGTCGCCTCGATCTGCTTCATCCAGGCGCTCAAGGGTCTGTCGCACCCGACTTCGTCGCGGCGCGGCAATCTGTTCGGCATGGTCGGCATGGCCATCGCCATCGTCACCACGGTCGGCCTGATCCACAAGCTCGGCAGCGAACTGGCCGTGCAGGGCCTGGGCTTCGTCATCGTCGGCCTGCTGGTCGGCGGTAGCGTCGGCACCATCATGGCCAAGCGCGTCGAGATGACCAAGATGCCCGAGCTGGTCGCCTTCATGCACAGCATGATCGGCCTGGCCGCGGTATTTATCGCCATCGCCGCGGTGGTCGAACCGCAGTCGCTGGGCATAGTCGCGGCCCTGGGCGACGCGATTCCGGCCGGCAACCGCCTGGAGCTGTTCCTCGGCGCGGCCATCGGCGCCATCACCTTCTCCGGTTCGGTGATCGCCTTCGGCAAGCTGTCGGGCAAGTACAAGTTCCGCCTGTTCCAGGGCGCTCCGGTGGTGTTCAAGGGCCAGCACCTGGTCAACCTGCTGGTCGGCCTGGCCATCATGGGCCTGGGCCTGTTCTACACCTTCACCGGCGACATCACCGCCTTCGCCGTGCTGGTGGCGCTGGCCTTCGTCATCGGCGTGCTGATCATCATCCCGATCGGCGGCGCCGACATGCCGGTGGTGGTGTCGATGCTCAACAGCTACTCGGGCTGGGCGGCGGCCGGTATCGGCTTCTCGCTGAACAACTCGATGCTGATCGTGGCCGGCTCCCTGGTCGGTTCGTCGGGCGCGATCCTCTCGTACATCATGTGCAAGGCGATGAACCGTTCGTTCTTCAACGTCATCCTCGGCGGCTTCGGCGCCGATGCCGACGCCGGCGCCGCCGGTGGCGCGCAGCAGGAGCGCAACGTGAAGTCGGGCTCCAGCGACGACGCCGCCTTCCTGCTGACCAACGCCGACACCGTGGTCATCGTGCCCGGTTACGGCCTGGCCGTGGCCCGTGCCCAGCACGCGCTGATGGAGTTGGCGGAGAAGCTGACCCACCGCGGCGTGACCGTGAAGTACGCGATCCACCCGGTGGCCGGGCGTATGCCGGGGCACATGAACGTGCTGCTGGCCGAGGCCGAAGTGCCGTACGAGCAGGTGTTCGAGATGGAGGACATCAACTCCGAGTTCGGCCAGACCGACGTGGTGCTGGTGCTCGGCGCCAACGACGTGGTCAACCCGGCGGCGAAGAACGATCCGAAGTCGCCGATCGCCGGCATGCCGATCCTCGAGGCCTACAAGGCCAAGACCGTGATCGTCAACAAGCGCTCGATGGCCAGCGGCTACGCCGGCCTGGACAACGAACTGTTCTACATGGACAAGACCATGATGGTCTTCGGCGACGCCAAGAAGGTCATCGAAGACATGGTCAAGGCCGTGGACTAAGCCCTACGACACAAAAAGAACCCCGGCACAGCCGGGGTTCTTCTTTATGTGCAGCTTTCAACGACAGAGCCGTTGGAGCATGTCGTCCAAACCGAGCCCTTCCTGTTCCGGTAGCAGGAGTTTGTTGATCAACAACGGCTCGTCCTGCGCGGTACCGAGAAACGCCTCTCCTCCATCGGCTCGCGACCCGAGATAGGTCGGATTGAACAGATCCTTCGCCGTGCCGGGCCGCTCGAGCACCTGGTCGCTATCCAGCACGGGCTTTCCGTTCCAGTAAAGTAACAGGCGGGTCTTCGCAGGCCCCGGGAATGGGAAGGTACTAGCCGACTTAACATGAGCGCTGACCACCAGACTGTCGCAGCGCCCGCGAGACTGTACCGGATCGCTGACCTGTAGCGTGCTGCCATGGCGGATCTCCAGTCGACGATCAGGTAGCAACCGCACCCCCCAGACACCTGGCTGATCCACCAGCGTCTGTGCATCGTCGGCGAAGCGCACTTCGCGCAACGAAAGTCCCAGGCTATAGCCACCGAATACCGGGGCCCGCTGGAAGTCTCTACCCGTCAACAATCCTTGCGCGCCCTCAGCGGCGACTTCCCAGCGGAGGGGAATGGGTCGGACCTGCCATTCCCAATCACGGATGATGGCACCGGCCTGCTCCTTGGTGAACGCCGGAACCACTCGCTCAGCAGGTTTGTGCCCATCGACTGCCGGGGTTACCGCAGCACTGTGCAGCAGTCCCAGCGGCTCACGATAAAAGAAACGGCCTTCGTTCAGCAGATGCGCGGAATAGGTCATCCCCAGGGCTCCCCCGCTGTCGCCCGCCCAATGGAGTGCGTTGAACCCCGGAACGCTATCGCCTGCGAATAGCGGGCTCAGGTCGCGCCCCGTCAGGCCCGTCGGTGGCGTACCACCCGCCATGGCTACCAGTGTCGGGAACAAATCCATGAATACTGTTGGCTCGAGAACATCTAGGTTCTCGTAATGCCCTGGCCAACGCAGCAGAAGCGGTGCGCGCACCCCACCCTCGGTGTAGGTCGCCTTCTTCCCAATTAGCGGATAGTTATTATCCAGATCGATATTGGCACCACCGTTGTCGCTGGCGAAGATCACCACGGTATTGTTCGCCTGACCGCTTTCCTCAAGCGCCGTCAGTAGCCGCGCCATGTTGTGATCAAGCTGGCTAAGAATGGCGAAGTAGCGCCCCTCCGGTGTATCGGGAAACCGCTGACTGAATGTCGGATTCGGCTGATAGGGCGTGTGCGGCGAGAACAGCCAGAGGTTGATAAACCAGGGCGCGCCCCCCGCGCCAGCCTTGAGCAGTTCTACGGCCTTGCCGGTAAGGATGTCGTCCAGATAGCCGCGGTGCTGAACCGGCGCGGCCCCATTATCCTGCAACCAGGGGTCGACATGAGTCGGCTGCTGGCGCAGCGGTCGGCCATCGGGGCCCGGCCCTCGCAGAACGAAGTGATTGAGCATCCCGAACCAGTAATCGAAGCCCTGCTGGCCAGGCTGAATCTCTTCGTATTCCAACGCCTCGCCTAGGTGCCATTTCCCCACATGCAGCGTCGTGTATCCCAGAGACTTCAGCGCCTTGGGCAAAGTGACGAGATCGGGAGACAGGCCCAGGCCATCCGCCTGGAAGCCCACACTCACGGGATGGCGTCCGCTGATCAGGCTGGCACGGCTGGGCGAGCACGTGCTGTCCGTGTAATGTCGGCGCAAACGCACCGCACTTTGGCTGAGCGCGTCCAGCGTTGGCGTGGGCGCCTTGCCATCGCCCCAACTCGCGATATCGTTGTTGCCCAGATCGTCGACCATGACCAGAAGGATGTTCGGTTTTCCGTGCGATTCGGCCGCATTGCCTGAGCAAGCCATACACAGCAGAATGCCGAACAGCACGAGGCGCGAGCGAATGTCGCGGCCATAACGAAACGGATCTCTCATCTACAAGGAACCCTGGCGAATGAATGGGGAGAACTTTCCGAAGCTGTCAGGCAACAAGGACATGAAGCCAGACGCCTCCGGGCTGCTGCTCGATTACGACACGCTGCGCACGGTAGCCTCGGAGCTGGGTGAAATCTACCGTGCCAATGAGCCCTTTCCTCATATCGTCATCGACGACTTCCTGCCCCAGCTGACACTGGCTCGCCTGCTTGCCGAGTATCCACAGAATCAGAGCCTGCCGATCTGGAACGAGGCTACACACAAGGACAAGCAGACTGGCGAGTATGTGCAGAAAGACAAACGCAACATTCGCGATCTGATGAGCATGCCGCCCAGCTATCGCCAGCTGTTCTGGGAGTTGAACTCTCATTATTTTCTCGACTTTCTCGCCGGCATGACCGGCATCGCCAGCCTGATTCCCGATCCTAATTTGCGAGGTGCCGGTATTCATCAGATTGGCCGTGGCGGCTTTCTCAAAATACATGCAGACTTTGCCACCCATCGCGAGTTCGCCCTCGATCGACGACTCAACTTCCTGCTCTATTTGAACCCGGATTGGCCCGACGAATATGGCGGACATCTCGAGCTCTGGGACCCGGCCATGCAGGGGCCGCCCAAACGCGTTCTACCGATACTCAATCGCTGCGTGGTGTTCAGCACAACCGCAACGTCATACCACGGTCACCCCACCCCCCTTAACTGCCCTGACGGGATCTACCGCAAATCGCTGGCGCTCTACTACTACACCAACGGCCGTCCCGCCGGGGAAGCCGAACCGGGATTCGCTACGCTCTGGCAGGATGTTCCCGAAACCTATCGCTGAACACCGCCAGGTGGGCTTTGAGTTTGAGAAAAGGCTGCTCGATAAACCGGTAGCAAAGTAGCGCCACCGCCCACGACACGAGAAAGCTACCGGCAACGGCCGCCAGCGCCTGCAACGTAGGTACCGCACCGTCGGTGGACGCCACGAGCGGATACAGCAGATAGAACTGCACGGGCACGTGCACCAGATAGAGAGAGTAGGAAATGGATCCGAAGTGACTGAGCAGCGGGTTGAAAAAAAGACCTTTTACCCTGTTGGCTAGCCCTAGACTGCAGAGCAACAAGCCACCCCACAGCAGAGCCTCTAGGTCGTGATAGAGCGGCATGGCCATGAGTGCCGACTTCTGGCCCATCATGCCGTACCAGCGCATTAGCCAGAGTAACGCCGCGAGCAATACCGCGGCCAGCAATGCCTGGCGCCGAGGATAATCAAACAACCAGGAACAGCCTTGGCGCAAATAGAGCCAGCCGCATAATCCCCCCACCAAAAAAGCAGGCCCGCGCCCAAATACAGAGGACTGAATCCAATCACTGCGCTGGTCGACCAGCCACTGTGGCTGCAGAAAGAAATATACATGCAGGGTCAACCAAGATACGCCACCAACCGCCACCAGCCAGCGTCCGGCGCGGCAGCGCAACCCCAGCATGATCCAGGGCAGCACAATGTAGAACTGCAGTTCCGTGCACAATGACCACCACGGCACACTGAAAGGAAACACCTCGAAGCCGATTGGTATGAATAGCAGCGCCTTGAATGTCGCAGTGTTACCAGTTGCCAGCCAGGCAATCAGAATCGCCAGATAATAAAGCGGCACCACCCTGAGGATTCGTGCGAGATAGAACTTGGCGACATCCACCCGCTCGCCGCTGCCGGCAGCCGAAACGAAAGGCTGAACAAGCAGGAAACCACTCAGCACGAAGAACAGTGTGACCCCCGTGTTGCCAGCCGCCATTATCTGGAGCCAAAAAGGTGAACCCTCCAGGGAATACCGCCCACCCGTGCCAAGAATGCCGACATAGTGAAACGACACCACCAAGATGATGGCCCAGCCCCTCAAGGACTCCAGCTGCGGCAGATAGCGCTGAGGGGAACGCAGTCCCGCAGGGGCTGAAGAGCTGTCCATCAGCTCTGCTTGGCCACCGCAGCTGCATTCAATCGCTTGAGCTTGCGCATATTTTCCAGGTGCTTGCTGGCATGAACGTAGAACGCGCGCAGTTTCGCCGCTGCCTGGTCGCTGCGGTCTTCAAAAAGCAACTTGAGCAGCTCAGGATCCTGACTGCGGTCACCCCCGGCCTTGCGCAAAACGCCCAGACCAAAGCCATGATTGAAGGTGAACGTCTCGTGCTGACCGCGAATTTCCTCCCAGAACTTCCATGCGCCAAAGTCCTGCAGGCGCGCCTGCACGTCGTGGAACAGGATGATCCCGCCCGGTCTGACCTTGGGATACCAGTTGGCGAAGTCCTCACTGACCGCCTCATAGGTATGGAAGCCGTCGATGTGCAGCAGATCGATGCTGTCCTCGCCGAAATGCCGTAGCGCATCGTTGAAGAACATGCGCATCAGGTAGGAGAAGCCGTGGTAGTTCTGCCGGTTGTGGTTGTTCACCGCATTGAACACGGACTCGTCGTACTTGTCGGTGTGTTCGTCGCCCTCGAAGGTATCGACCGCATAGCACAGGCCGTCGATCTCGTTCTCCTTCATCGACTGGCAGAAGGTGAAATACGACAGCCCCTTGTGCGTGCCGAGTTCGACCAGCAGCTTGGGCCTGAGGGCCGCCACTAGATCGTAACCGAACGGCAGATGATCGACCCAGGTGCTGAACACCATATGCAAGGGCTCGAAATGACGGATCGACGGCGGCATGTACACATGGGTCATTCTTATAGTTCCTGCTCAGTCTCTAGATTGTTGTTGCGACTGGGTAACGGCTGATCATGGCGTCGCGCTTTCCGTTTCTACGGAACTCGATGCCATACCCACAGCGCATTGCCTGTTGCGCTCCTTGCTACGCTCATCGGCATACATATCCTCGTTACGCTCGCTACAGCGCTGCAACCGATGCAGTCCACGCGTCACCGAATGCTGCAGATAACGCAAGGCTGGGCCGGGAACCTTACCCAGCAGGATGGGCTCCACGGTCGGCGAGCGGAACGGCTCGCCCAGCAACTCGGTAAGCTGGTCGCGTTGACGGTTCAGAATGGTTTCGCGCTGCGCCACTTCCGACGTGGTCACCCCACCGTGCAGCTGATGAAAGGAACCCTCCCCAGCCAGCATGAACGAGCGGGTTCGCGGATGCATAGCCGCCTTCCTATAAAGATACAGGTTCAGTGCACCGCCCCCCGGCAGATCGAAGCGTTCATCGGCCTGACCGATCTCGCGAAATACCTCGGCGTCCAGAAACAGGCAGTTGCACTCCATAAACGGGTGAAAGATTCCGTTGGGGTTGGCGCCGCTGAGGCAAGAAATCTCGAACAGGCGATAGCCGTTGCGCTGCCAGTCGATGCCTTCCAGTAGGCGCTGTTCGTGGCCCTCGCTGTAGCCTCTGCTGAGATGAAATTGCTGCTCGTGTTCGCCGAGGTGATAGCCGGGCACCACCACCATCGCCTCGGACGTCATTCGTCTGGCCATCAGCGCATACTGCACCACGCCGGGCGTGACCATACGTGCCCCGTCGATCATCAGGCCGATGAATTGCCCCCGGGCCTGAGCAAAGGCGAAGTTGATGGCTGCCGCCGGTGAAACGCCTGGCTCATCGCGCAGGAAGTAGCGGAAATTTCCCGAGAGGGCGGCAATCGCCTCAGCGTCCATATTCCGCCGAGAGCGATTCTCCACCACTATGACTTCGTAGTCGGCTGGACTCACCCCTTGCTGGTAGCCTGGGCTCAGGCTGATCAGCGTATTGAACGCCTGACGCGGCATGTCATAGGCGATCACGATGATCGAAAGCAGCGGACGGCTCATTGCGGTTGCACCTTGTCCAGCGAATGACGAATAAAGCGATAGACGCTCGGGTGCGGGGTGCCGAACAGGATCGGTCGTACGCTGGGCGGCGCGCGATCATCGCCGCGCAATGCGCGATCCTGATCATCCAGCTGCTTGTAGATCACGTCACGTTCGGCCTTGCGCGTGCCGGTGGTAACGCCCCCGTGGAACTGATGGAAGGAGCCCTCGCCGAACAGCATATAGAACGGCGTACCAGGAAACTCCAGCAGGCGCTTGTACAGATCCAAGTTGGCGTTGCCGCCACCGAAATCGTCGTAGCGCGAATCCACTCCACCCAGCGCCTTCCATTTCCGCATGGACATGGCGATGAAATTACTTTCGTAGTTGCTCTGGAAAAATCCGCCCTGACAGGAGCCACTGAGCACCGCGATGTCGAACAGGCGATAGCCATCCTGCGGCCAGTCGATGCTCTTGAGCAACTCCGCCTCGGCCACCTCGTCATAACCCTCGTTGACCGCCACCTGCTGCAGTTTGTGGCCAAGGTGGTATCCGGGGGCCGAAACGGCCGCCTCGGGCTCGAGGCGGAAGGCGTCCATAGCCAACCTGACGACCCCAGGCGAAAGCATGCGGGCGCCATCGATCATGATTGCAACGTGGCTGCCGCGAGCCTGGGCCGCGCCAAAATTGATGGCATGTACCGGAGTACGCTGGGTCTCCTGGCGGTGGAAATAGCGAACGTTGCCGGCATGACGCATCGCCCGCTCGCACCCCAGTAGCCTGTCGGAGTGGTTCTCAACCACTATCACCTCGTAATCGCGCTCCTGCACGCCATGCTGGTACTCGGGGCTTAGCGAAAGCAGGGTTTTCTCTGCCTGATCCGGCATCCTGTACACGATCACCACGATCGAAAGCCGTGGCTTGCGGCGAAACAAGGCCATGTCCAGTCCCTCACTCAGCGCGCATGCGCGCACAATTGCTGATACAGGGCTTGCACAGCCTCCGGCAGCGGTTGCTCGAGCTGCTGATGATGCTTGAGCTCGGCACTGAAGAAGCGCTCATCCTCGAGTGGCGCGAGACCCAGTTCAAGCAGAATCTCATTGAGTTTGTCGTGCAGGATCGCCTCGTCCTCATCGAAACAGAGCAGCGGGAAGGGTCTCTGCCGGTACAGCGCCAGCAGACGCTCGTTGTAGGCGACCCACAGGTTCAACGCCTGCTCCTCCGGCATGCCGCCACGGGCCTGCAGCGACTGCACCACTGCGGTGGGGTGGCGGAAGATGCCGACAAAGCGCAGATCGGGAAGCAGCTCGCGCCACCCATCGACCAGTAGCAATGAGCGCGGGTCCTTAAAGCCCCAGTGCGTAGCCCCCGCGAAGTCGGCGATCAACGCCCGCGCCCGCGCATACTCCTCGGCGGTCCAGTCGATGCCGCTCGTCGGGGGATTGTCCCAGGCAAAACCGCGAGCACTCAACACCGCATCGTTGAACGCGACAATATCGAGGTTTTCCCGGTTACCCTTGAGGTTATGTGGGTTCCAGGCACTGAACTTGCCGAGCTCCAGGCCCGCCTGCTGCAGTGAGCCAGTCAGGAAGCTGGTGCCGCTACGGTGCATTCCGACCACCATGACGGGCCGGGGACCTGGCACCAGGGCCGAAACAGCCATTCGCTCCGGGCGCGAGAAAATATTCCGAATGAACCGCATGTACGCCTCTTGTTCTAGGTGTAAGGCTGTTGGTATGAAGCGATGCCCCGTCCGTATCCACGGGATTCTTGCTGGAGGGCCAGCGCATTGTGTTTAAATGGCCCGGCCATTTCAATCTGGTAGCTAAAGTCGATGAACTACGGGGAAATATTGCTGTACGGGGTATATAGCGACCTGCGCACCGAAATCGCACGGCGCTTCCTTGGCTTTCTCTGGTGGATCATCGAACCGGTCATGTACATGGCCGTGTTCTACGTGGTCTTCGGCTTGGCCCTGCGCCAGGGCGGCCCGGATTATGTCCCTTTTCTGCTTTGCGGGATGATCGCCTGGAAATGGTTCGACGGATCGGTACGCCAGGCCAGCCTGTCGATTCCGATGAACGCCGGGCTGGTGCAGCAAATCTATGTGCCCAAGAGCCTGTTCGCGCTGATACAGATCCTCAGCAATACCTTCAAGTTCGCCATCGTACTCCTGCTGCTGCTCGGTTTCCTGCTGGTGACCGGCAAAACGCCAGGCCCGGAATGGTTGGGCCTACTGCCAGTGATTCTGACCCAGCTGCTGCTGATCGTTGCCGTCGGCCTGCTACTGGCTGCGATCATTCCCTTCGCCCAGGATCTGAAGCTGGTGGTCGACAACCTATTGATGCTGATGATGTTCATGTCCGGCATATTCTTCAGCGCAGACCAGGTACCAGAGAACATGCGTGTGGCCTTCGAGTACAACCCCATGGTGCTACTGATCGGCGCCTATCGCGACATACTGCTGCACAGCCAGTGGCCGCAGTGGTCCTCGCTCGGCTACTGCGTAACGCTGTCGCTACCCATCCTTGCCGTGGCCCTGCTGACCCTGGCGCGCAACGAGCGCCGCTACCCGAAACTGCTGTACTGAGGCGCACATGAGCGAGCAGGTCATTCTCGAAGCACGCAACGTAGGGCTCTCCTACCGCCAGCGCACTGGCGTGCTGCGCTACAACCATTTCTGGGCGCTGGACGATGTCAGTTTTACGCTCAACGCCGGCGAAACGCTCGGTGTGATCGGTGCCAACGGCGCGGGCAAGAGCACGCTGTTGCGCATGATCGCCGGCATCACCGAACCCGACCGCGGCAAGCTCTGGCGCCAGCCCGGGCTGAGCGCCAGCCTGCTGGCGCTCAGCGTCGGCTTCAAGCCCGAGCTGTCCGGGCGCGAGAACGTGGTGATCGGCGGTCTGCTGCTGGGGCTGCCCCTCAAGCGCATCCGCGCACTCATGGATGAAATACACGGTTTCAGTGAGCTCGGCGCATTTTTCGAGCGCCCGGTGGGCACCTACTCCACCGGCATGCGCGCACGCCTCGGTTTTGCCGTGGCCATCCACGCCGATCCGGACATCATGCTGATCGACGAAGTGCTGGGCGTGGGCGATGAGAGTTTCAAGCTCAAGTCCCACCAGGCCATGCGCGAGAAGATTCGTGACAAGAAAACGGTCGTGCTGGTGTCCCATAGCATGGAGGCGATTCAATCGCTTTGCGATAGGGTTCTATGGCTGCATGAGGGCCGCAGCCTGTGCTGCGGCCCAACAGACGAGGTAATCGCCGGGTACCTGGAAACCATTCGTATTGCCGTAAAAATGGAACAGGCCAAGGAACGGGCGGCCAAGCAACAGGCGGTAGCCTGACTGCTCCTTGGCGCCAAATTCGACAAAAACAAGAGGGCCGATGAACGGCCAGGGTTGAGGTTGATATGAGTGTTGGTCTGACGAAGGTAATCGTCGTTGTCGGCATGCATCGCAGCGGTACAAGCGTCATAACCCGAGCACTGGAAGTACTCGGCGTGGAACTCGGCGACAACCTGATGCCTGCCGCCGAGAACAACAACGAGAAGGGGTTTTTCGAGGACCTGGATGTGCACGGGTTCAATACCCGCCTGCTGGAGGCACTGGGAACCAGTTGGGACCGGCTTGCCGACATCGACCCGGCGCTCATGCTGGCGCCTGCAATGGCCGCCTGGCATGAGGAAGCGCTGACCATCCTGCGCGAGAAACTTCCCAGCTCAGGTCTATTCGCCTTCAAGGATCCGCAGACTTGTCTGCTGCTACCGTTCTGGCAACGCGTACTGGCCGACCTGCCAATCGAGCCCTATTACCTCATCTGCCTACGCAACCCCTTGAGCGTCGCCGCTTCGCTGCACGAGCGCGACGGCATCGCTCCGCTACGCTCACAACTGCTCTGGGCTCAATACCAACTGGCCGCCTTGCGCTATAGCGAGGGCAGACCTCGATTACTGGTCGACTACGACGCCATGATGGACCGGCCCACCCAGCAGTTGGCGCGGATCGCCCTGGCATTCGAACTCACCCTGCCGGCAGCCGATGCGCCGCAGCTGGCCGAGTTCGCCGAAGATTTCCTCAGTCATCGGCTCCGTCACGCGCAACACAGCGCCGAGCAATTGGCCAACCGTGAACAGGTGTTGCAACCTGTCGCCAGCCTGTATCAACTGATGCGCCAGATCGCCGCCGATCAGCTCGACTTCCTCGATGACAGGATGACACAGGGCTGCGAAGGGCTCACCGCGAGCCTGCTGGAGCTGCGGCCGCTCGGCCAAGCCCTCGACGACGTCGACCACGAACGCCTTCGGCTCGGCCGCCAACAGGGGGCGGCGCTGCAGCAACTGAAGATCCAGCATGACGAGACGATTCTGCGGCTGAGCGAGGAGCTGGAGCAACTGAATCTCCAGCATGACCAGACGACTCTGCGCCTGAGCGAGGAGCTGGATCAGCTGCGCACTCAGCTCGCGACGACCACGACCGAATGTGGCAACGCCTGGCATATGCACGCTCAGGCCGTGCAGGATCGTCACGAGCTGGCCGGGGAACTGAGCAATTGCCTGTTGCGTCAGGACCAACTGCGCGCCGAACTCGCGAAGGTCCATACCAGTCGCTCCTGGCGACTCATGCGCCCCCTGCGCGGCCTGCGGCGTCATCACCGTAACCCCGCCCTGCTGCTACGCAGCGCCCTGTCGGAAAGCGCCCGAGGCTTGTGGCGCCTAGTTCCGCTATCGATCGCCCAGAAACAGGCGATCAAGCACCGGCTGTTCAGCCACGCCGCGCCGTTGCTCAGCAACACGCAGGCCTATCGCGACTGGCAACGGAGCCAGGAGCAGGGGTTGCAGCCAGCGCCCTCCACCGCTGCCCCGCTACAATGGCTCGAAGAGCCGATCCAGCCAGTCCCTCGCCTGATTTCAGCGATTCCGGCAGTGGCTCCGGTAAAGCTGATCGCCTTCTATCTTCCCCAGTTCCATCCCATTCCGGAGAACGACGCCTGGTGGGGAGAAGGATTCACCGAATGGACCAATGTCCGTCCCGCCCAGCCGCTGTACGAGGGCCATTATCAACCCCACGTTCCCGGCGACCTCGGCTACTACGACCTGTTGGACGGCCAGACCCAGCAGCGTCAGGTCGAACTGGCCAAGCAGTATGGCCTAGGCGGTTTCTGCTTCTACTTCTATTGGTTCGGCGGCAAGCGCCTGCTGGAGGCTCCGATCGAGCGCTACCTCGCCGACGAGGGCCTCGATCTGCCGTTCTGCCTGTGCTGGGCCAACGAGAACTGGAGCCGTCGTTGGGACGGCCTCGACAGCGAGATTCTCATTGGACAAAATCACAGCGCCGAGGACGATCTGGCATTTATCGCCTATATCGCCCGCTACATGCGAGACGCTCGCTATATCCGCATCGATGGCAGGCCCCTGCTGCTGGTCTACCGACCCAGTGAACTCCCGGACGCCAAGGCCACGGCATCACGCTGGCGTACCTGGTGCCGGGAAAACGGGATAGGCGAGATCTACCTGGCCTACACCCAATCCTTCGATAGCGTGGCGCCCGGCCGGTTCGGCTTCGATGCAGCAATCGAGTTCCCCCCGAACGCTACGCAGCCGCCACCGGTCACCGACCGCATTCAGCCCTTAGCGGCAGACTTTCGCGGGCAGGTCTTCGACTGGAGCATCTACCTCAAACGCAGCCGCCAATACAGCAAACCCGCCTATAAGCTGTTCAGGGGTGTATGCCCCTCTTGGGACAATACGGCCCGTCGACGTAATCGCGGCACCTCCTTCATCAACAGCTCACCGCGCGGCTATCAACAATGGCTACTCAGTGCGATGCACGATACGCTGGAGCGCGAGCCCAATCCGGATGAACGCCTGATATTCATCAATGCTTGGAACGAATGGGCCGAGGGCGCCCATCTGGAACCCGATCAACGTCACGGTTATGGGTTTCTCGAGGCCACCCGCATGGCCTGCCTGCGCGCTAGCCTGCCACAGCCCCCCGCGGTGCAGCGCAACGAACGCCTGGCTGTAGTCATTCATGCTTATTATCCGGACGTGCTGCGCGAGATACTTGTTTACCTGCAGCAGGTCGAAGGTATTGCCTTACAGCTGTATCTGTCCTGTCCCGCAGACAAGGTGCGAACGACCCGAAGCCTTCTGGCGAGCTGCCGGCACCCCTGGCATCTAGAGGAAGTGCCCAATCGCGGCCGCGATGTGCTGCCGTTCATGAAACAGCTCCCACGCATAATCGCCGATGGTCATGACCTGTTGCTCAAGGTTCATACCAAGAAGTCGCCCCACCGCGACGATGGCGACGCTTGGCGACGCGATCTCTACGACAAACTGCTGACCGAGAACGCCATGCGCCAAGCGCTGGATCGGTTTTCCCATGCGCCGAGCACCGGGATTCTCGGTCCCGCCGGACACTTGGTACCGATGAGTTTTTATTGGGGATCGAATGCCCGACGAGTCGAGGGTCTTGCCTGCCGCCTGGGGATCAGGCCCGACATGCTCGGTGCACTCAACTTCGTCGCTGGCACGATGTTCTTCGCGCAGACCCGCGCTTTTCTGCCGTTGCTCAATCTGGCGCTGCAGGAGAGCGACTTCGAGGAAGAAGCTGGACAGGTCGACGGCACCCTGGCCCATGCCCTGGAGCGTACCTTCAGTATCAGCGCCAGTGCGGCAGGTCTAGACGTGAGCAGCGGAGAAAGCATCCCTGCGAATCGAACTTATGCTTTCGCCGAAGCAACGCCCTAAACCGCGTATACGGACAAAACGGTTAGCTCCATGCCGATGCAGTGCCAACCCGCAAACAGGAATAAGCGAGGATAGCGGAATGTATATCGAAGCCTTCCAGGAAGCGGGCACAGCCCCAGGAAGCGGTACCGCAGCCCATTCGCCTCCCGGCATACCGAGGGTGGCAATCCTGCTCGCCGCCTATAACGGCGAGCGCTTTCTGGACGAACAGCTGCAATCGATCATCCGCCAAAGCCATGAAAACTGGATGATCGTAGTATCGGACGACGGCTCCACCGACGGCACTCTGGCATTACTGCGGCGCCACCAGCAGCAACTCGGCGAACAGCGATTGCGCGTGGTCGCAGGGCCACGCCAAGGTTTCGTGGCCAATTTCATGGCCCTGGCCAGCGACCTCTCGATCCAAGCCGAATATTTCGCCTTCAGCGATCAGGATGACGTCTGGCATCGCGACCACCTGAAACGGGCCCTGGACTGGCTGCAGTCGTTCGACACGAGCACTCCAGCTCTGCACTGCGGCCGTACCCGCCTGATTCGCGAGGACGGTCAACCCTTTGGGATCTCGCCGCTTTTCTCTCGCCCCCCAGCGTTCGGTAATGCCCTGGTTCAGAGCCTGGCCGGGGGCAACACGATGGTGTTCAACCGCAGTGCCCGGCAACTGCTCGCCCACACCAGAGATCGGCCTATCGTCTCCCATGACTGGTGGACCTACATGCTGATCAGCGGCGTAGGTGGGCGCGTCCATTACAGCGCAACTCCCTCGGTAGACTATCGCCAACATGGCGGCAATCTGGTGGGTTCCAATTCCAGCGTCAAAGATCGTCTACACCGCATCCGCCGCATGTTTGCCGGGCATTTTCAGGACTGGAACGACCTCAACGTCGCCGCCTTGACCCACTGCTGGGATCTGCTCAACGAGGAGAGTCGACACACCCTGCACACCTTCGCCCAAACCCGCAATGCGAGTCTGCTGGCGCGACTGCGGGGCGTGGGGCGCTCCGGCGTGTATCGCCAGACCACTCCCGGCAACCTGGGCTTGGTGCTGGCCGCCCTCCTCGGCAAACTGTAACGGCCTCAGGAATCAGTCATGGATCAACAGAACACTGCGCGTGACCTAGTCTGGCAATCCTCTCAGACCTCGACGCAGGAACGTCGTGTCCTGCTGAAACAAAGCCCGGTCACCTTGTGGATGACCGGCCTGAGCGGAGCAGGTAAATCCACCCTGGCGTTTCACTTGGAAAAGCGATTGATCGATGCCGGACACGCTTGCTTCGTGCTAGATGGCGACAATGTACGCCACGGTCTAAATCGTGATCTCGGCTTTTCTCCCCACGCCCGCACCGAGAACATACGGCGTATCGCAGAAGTCGCCAAACTGATGAATGCCGCCGGCCTGATCGTCATCACCTCATTCATCTCGCCCTACCGTGACGATCGCAGCATGGCCCGCGAGATCATCGGTAGCGACGCGTTTCGCGAGGTGCATATCAGCACCACTCTGCAGCAGTGCGAGCACCGCGACCCGAAAGGTCTTTATCAGAAAGCGCGGGCCGGGCTTATCAGCGAGTTCACCGGTATTTCAGCGCCCTACGAACCCCCTATCGCCCCTTGCCTAAGCCTCGATACCTCCGCGTCATCGGTCGAGGCCTGTACTGAACGTATGCTGGCACTCATCCAGCCTTTTCTCGACGAAACGAGGCGGTAGGGTGAAGCCGCTCACCCCCACAAAACTGATCTACAGGTCAGACCGCAAAGCATATCAATTCAAACTGTACTGCAATGTTTTCTCTTAAAATATGTGACTTAACGGCATAAAATATCGCTTTAGCAGCATTTTACGAGCCATATCACTCATCACCAGTACAGATACCGAATAGATAACAAGAACAGTTACGAAGCAACCTATCTAATAGCACAACAATTTAATCCAGCTGTGACTACTGGGTCGCCGCCCCGCTCGCGATAATTTGCCCATCGAAAGCAAACACCAGCGCCGCCACAAGCGGAAGGATGACCACCATGGAACGCACCCTCAGTTCCGACCTGTTCTACCAGCACAGCGCCGCCAGCCACCAAGCCGCCTGGCCGCTGCGCCTGATCGCCACCCTCAGCCTGTGGCAGCGCCGCATCGTCAGCCGCCGTCAACTGGCTCGACTGGATGCCCGCCTGCTGGCCGACGCCGGCATCAGCGAAAACCAGCGTCACGCCGAGCTGAGCAAGCCGTTCTGGCGCTGATTCACCGATTTAGCTCCCTCCAAGTTGGGCTCTTCTGAAGGCTCCATCGTCTCTGCTGCGATGGGGCTTTCGTTTTATCTGGGTCGCGAACGGAACAATTTTCTCTTGTCGGCGACCCACCCGTACAGATTGCCCCCGTTGCAGATTTTCGCGCTCTGGCGCCAAGCCAGCATGGAGCGCTCGCCTGCCGCCAGCTAAGCTACCGCCTATCTGGGCCGCGCATTCGCGGCGGCCGCCTTCCCCTGGAGCCTTCCTCATGCATCTGAACAGTCTGATCGGCGCCGCCGCCCTCCTGGCGCTGGCCACCAGCGCCTCCGCCACCAGCTTCGTGGTCACCACCGACGCCATCGTCAGCGGCGTCGCCGCGACCAGCGAGGCCACCTCGGATATCAGCTCCTCGCTGCGCGACGACAAGGTCGTGCTCGCCGCCCGCGACGATGCCGCCAGCTTCGTCGCCAGCGCCGGCGAGATCCGTGGCGTGCAGCTGGAGGCGGCGCTGCTGCATATCCGCAGCCAGGTGCCGGCGCTGGCGGCGGCCGACGATCTGCAGCTGGCCGAGGCCATCCTCAGCCTCTGACTGCTCCCCAGGCAACGCCGGCCGGCCGAGTGGCTGACCGGCACGCGCCGGCCCCGTAAACTGCACGGGCATACGCGCCCGCCTGCGGAACCCCAACCGCGCGGGCTCGTCCAACCGTCCATTCGCCGTTTGCGGAGTTTCTCCATGCGTCATTCGCTTCTCGTCCTCGCCACCGCCTGCGCCCTGTTCAGCGGCCTCGCCCAGGCGCAAACCGTGGTCGCCACCAGCAATATCATCGTCCGCGCCCTGGATCGCAGCATCGACTTCACCTCCGATACCACCACCTCGCTGCGCGACATGAAGCTGGTGGTGCAGGCCCGCGACGACGCCGCCAGCTTCGTCGCCAGCGCCGGCGAGATCCGCGGCGCGCAGCTGGAGGCGGCGCTGCTGGCGATCCGCTCGCAACTGCCGCAAGCGCGCAGCGCCAGCGACCTGCAACTGGCCGAAGCCATTCTCGCCCTGTGAGGCCGCTGCGCGCCTGGTGCTGCGCCGCGCTGCTGGCGCTCAGCGGCGGCGTCCAGGCCGAGCTGCGCCTGCAACTGGACGTCGACGGCCTGAGCGCCGCCGAGCGCCAGGCCAGCCAGGCGCTGCTCGACGATGCCCTGGCCGCCCTGCCGCCGAGCTTCGTCCAGCGCCTGGCGCGCAGCGTGAAGGTCGCCTGGCGCGACGACCTGCCGGCCGACGCCTACGGCCGCGTCGGCCGCTGGTCCGGCATCGAGCTCAATGCCAGCCTGCTACCGGCGCTGAGCGACGGCACGGCCGCGACGACGCAGACCGGACGCGTGCATGGCAGCCAGCGCCGCGAACTGCTCGCCACCCTGATCCACGAGCTGACTCACCTCTACGACCGCGCCCAACTCTGGCCCGCGGCGCAGCGCCGGCAGCTGCAGCGCTGCCGGCAACGCGCCGAGTCGCTGGGCCTGGTCGGCCTGCCGCAGCACTGCCGCGGGCAGACCGCGCGGCGCTTCACCCTTAGCGACGACCCGCGCCTGCTCGACCTGGCCGGCTGGGCGCAGCAGGTCGGTCGACGCGGCGCGCGCGAGCAGGACAACGGCCAGGTCGCGCGCAGCCCGGATGTCTACGAGCTGAGTCGGCCGCTGGAGTTCGTCGCGGTCAACCTCGAATACTTCCTCCTCGACCCCGGCTACGCCTGCCGTAGGCCGTCGCTGGCGCGCTACTTCCGCGAGCATTTCGCCTGGGCGCCGGCGCAGGCCGACTGCGCCGGCGCTCATGCCTACCTCAACGCCGGCCGCGACTTCGCCCGCCAGCCGCTGGGCCGCCTCGACCCCGAGCGGGTCTACGCGGTCGACTACCTACTGGCCGAGGCCAACCAGCAATGGATGAGCCGCTGGGGCCACAGCATGTTGCGCCTGGTGGTGTGCGCGCCGGGCCGGCCGCGCGGCCCCGACTGCCGGCTGGATCTCGACCAGCACCTGGTGCTGTCCTACCGCGCCTTCGTCGGCGACCTGCAGCTGTCGAGCTGGGACGGCCTCACCGGCGTCTACCCCTCGCGGCTGTTCGTCCTGCCGCTGGAGCAGGTGGTCGAGGAATACACCAAGGTCGAGCTGCGCAGCCTGGCCTCGGTGCCGCTCAAACTGTCGCGCGACGAGCTGGAACAGCTGGTCGCGCGCGCCGTCGAGCAGCACTGGAGCTACGACGGCGACTACTACTTCATCTCCAACAACTGCGCGGTGGAGACCCTCAAGCTGCTGCGCAGCGGCACCGCGCATGCCGATCTGCAGGCGCTCGACAGCATCCTGCCCAACGGCCTGCTGCAACTGCTGGCGGCGCGCGGCCTGGCCGACACCGCGGTGCTCGACGATCCGCGCGAGGCGCTGCGCCTGGGCTATCGCTTCGATTCGTTCCGCGAGCGCTACCAGGCCATGTTCGCCGTATTGCGCCAGCGCCTGCCGATCGCCCAGGACAACGTCGAGGCCTGGCTGGAGCAGCCCGCCAGCGCACGCCGCGACTGGTTCGCCGCGGCCGATCTGCGCGCCAGCGCCGCCCTGTTGCTGCTGGAACAGGCGGCCCTGCGCCGCCAGCTGCTGCTGGCCCAGGACGAGCTCAAGCGCCGCTACCTGAGCGGCCGCGCCGCCGGCGACCCGAACCTGGACAAGGCCGGCGCGGCGCTTGAGCAGATACTGGCCGGCAGCGGTTTCCTCAGCCGTCCGGCCGAGCTGCTCGACGGCGGCTACGGCCTGCCCCAGGCCGGCGAATGGCACAGCCTGGAAACCCAGAGCCGGCAACGCCAGCAGCAGCTGCGCCAGCTCAGCGACGAGCTCGATGTGGAAGTGCGCAAGCTGCTGGCGCCGGCGCGCCTGGCCGAGCTGCAGGCCAACGAGGCCAACCTGGCGAGCCTCGGCACGCACCTGCGCCAGTTGCATGAGGACGCTGGCGGCCTGCAGCTGCCCTGAGTGGTTCGGAATCTGCTGTGCACAGCCTGGGCGGCCCCGCGACACCCTAGGCGACAGCGGCAGCCGGCTAGGGAAACGCTGAAATAGTCGGGCGCAGGCGGGACAGCCGCTCTATCGCTGAACAGCGCTGGCGCTGGCCCGCAGGGGAATAATCCAGAAGCTGCGTAGTCCCTGGGCTCCCGCCTTCGCGGGAGTGACGATAAATGGCCTTTTCAGAACGTGCCTAGAGAATCTCCTCCTCTTCCTCCGGCAGTTGCGGATCGACGCTCAGCCAGGGCAAGCGGCTGCGCACCCAGATATGCCGATTCGCCGGCGCCCGCTCGGGTTGGTCGAGGCAGGCCACGCTGATATCCAGGCTGTGCGGGCTGAGCGCGCTGAACAGGGTCAGCTGGGCGCCGCAGTGGCGGCAGAAGCTGCGCGTGCAGGTCGGCGTGCTGGCGTACTCGGCGGGCGTGCCGCGCAGCCAGCGGAAACTGCTCAACGGCACCGTCAGCCAGGTGACCAGGATGCCGCCGCTGCTGCGCCGGCAATCCGCGCAGTGGCAGTGGGCGATATCCGCCAACGGGGCGTCGAAGGCGTAGCGCAGCTGACCGCAATGGCAGCCGCCCTGGTGCGAGGCGGGCATGGCAGGAACTCCACGAGGGGCTCGTCAGCAGTCTAGACTCTGGCGGTCACCTCAACGCCCCCGGGTTGCCCATGCGCGCCTTGCTACTGCTGCTGCCATTGGCCTTGTCCTTGCCTGCCGAGGCGGACGAGTCCGCCTGCAGCGACTGGCTGCAGCGCTGGCCGCTGGAAGTGCCGGTGGCGTTCGCCGGCTGTGCTGCCGAGGGCGACGGCGCGGCGCTGTACCGGGTCGCCGCCGGCCAGGTCGAGGTCCTCGAGGCCCTGCTGATCCGCCAGTTCGGCATGGCGCCGCTGGAGTTCCGCGGCTCGACCTGGGAACCGGCGCGCCCGGGCTACCATCGCGCGGCGGACGGCGACTACCGCATCGTCCTGCACTCGGCGCCGACCCTGGCCAACCGCCGCGAGGACTGGGAGCAGCTCGACTTCCAGCTACGCATCAGCCCGCTGCCGCCGAGCTGAGGGCTTGCGCCAAGCCGCGCAGCTGATCGACTATCGCCGCTTTGTCCGTGGAAGAAGCCGCCGTGATCGACCTGTTGCTGGCCCTCTGGCCGCTGTTCGCCATGATAGTCGCCGGTTACTGGCTGCGCCTGCGCGACTTCCCCAGCGAGGCCTTCTGGCCCGGCGCCGAGCGCCTCAACTACTTCATCCTGTTCCCCGCCCTGTTGTTCTCCAGCCTGGCCCAGGCGCCGCTGGACAACCCGGCGCTGCCGCGCCTGGCGCTGGCGGTGCTGCTCGGCCTCGGCATCGCCTGGCTCGCCCTGCTGCTGCTGCGCCGCCTGCGCGGCTGGCCGGCCGCGCGCTTCGGCGCCTTCACCCAGGGCATCCTGCGCTTCAACACCTACCTCGGCCTGGCCGCGGTGGGCAGCCTGTTCGGCCAGGACGGCCTGACCCTGGCGGCGCTGATGCTGGCGCTGATGGTGCCGACGGTGAACGTGCTGTCGGTCTGGTCGCTGACCGCCGAGCGCGGCGTCAGCGCGCGCGGCCTGCTGCTGCCGATCGCCAAGAACCCGCTGATCCTCGCCTGCGTCGGTGGCGCCCTGGTCAACCTCGCCGGCATCGGCCTGCCCGGCGGCAGCGATCGCCTGCTCGGCCTGCTGGCCGCCGCCAGCCTGCCGCTGGGCCTGCTCTGCGTCGGCGCGGCACTCAAGCCCGAGCAGCTCGGCGGGGAGATTCCGGCGCTGGGCGGCAACAGCGCCCTGCGCCTGCTGGCCATGCCGCTGCTGGCCTGGACGGTGGCCTGGGCGCTGGCCCTGCCGGCGATGGAGAGCGCCGTGCTGGTGCTGTTCTTCGCCCTGCCCACCGCGCCGACGGCCTATGTGCTGACCCGCCAGCTGGGCGGCGACAGCCAATTGATGGCCGGCATCATCACCCTGCAGACGCTGCTGGCGGCGGGCAGCCTGGTGGCGATCATGGCGCTGCTGGGCTGAGTTCGGGCGGCCGCAGAGAGGCCTCGAGCAGGCGCTGGTAGGCGCCGCTGGCCTGCAAGGCGGCCAGGCCGCGGTCGAACTCGGCGATCAGCTCGGCGCCGCGCGGATGGTTGCGCGGCACGATCAGGTGCAGGGTGCTGTTGCCGAACACCCCCTGCGAGCGGTGGAAGCGGCTCGCCGGCGCCCCGGTGGCGCGCAGGGCGCTCTCGCCCAGGCGGCGGTCGGCGATGAACAGGTCGTCGCGCGCCAGCAACAGCAGGCGCGCGCACTCGTTGAGACCGAGCGGCGCATGGCGGGTCAGCCGGCCCTGGTCGAGCAACGCCTGGATCGGCGCCGGCGGCTGCCAGCCGAGCGGGTAGCACAGGCGCTTGCCGGCCAGGCGCGACAGATCCGCCACCTCGATGGCGTCGCCGGCGCGACTGAACAGGTGCTGTTCGGCGACGAACAGCGGCGCCGAGTAGAGGAATTCCGCCTGGCGCTGGGCGCCGGGGACATAGGGAAAGGTGGCGTCGTAGTCGCCGCGCAGGGTCTTCAGGTAACCGCGCTTCCACGGCTGCCACGCCAGCGTGGCAGACAGCCCGCGTTCGGCCAGGGCGGCGTGCACCACCTGGGTCAGCAGGCCGCCGCCGGGCAGGCTCTGGCCGGTGAAGGGCGCGTAATCGTCGCCGGTCACCAGGCGCAGCTCGGCCGCCCAGGCGGCGCCGCTCAGCGCCAGCCCCAGGAGCAGGCCCGCCCGCCATTGTCCCGCCATCGATCCCCAGCCTTAGCGTCGGCCCAGCGCCCGAACGCAACGAATTCGCCCCGATTGCCATAGTGTAGAGGCCGCTAGGTTAACCAGTGCCCGCTCACCGCGCGACTGGCGCGACGACGATTTTCGGCCGATGCTAAGTACAAGCCGGATAAAACATTTCTCGCCGGCCGGCTATGCAAGTTGCGTCGCGATCGCGACCGATCGCCCGCGGGCTCGCAAGGGGGAGCCGCCTTATGCTGACCCTGCTCAATCTGTTGTCCGCCATCGCCCTGCTGGTCTGGGGCACCCACATCGTGCGTACCGGCATCCTGCGGGTATACGGCTCGCACCTGCGCAAGATCCTCAGCCACAACGTCGGCCGCCGGCCGCTGGCCTTCGCCGCCGGCATCGGCGTCACCGCCCTGGTGCAGAGCAGCAACGCCACCGCGCTGCTGGTCACCTCCTTCGTCGCCCAGGGCCTGATGGCGCTGGCGCCGGGGCTGGCGATCATGCTCGGCGCCGACGTCGGCACGGCGCTGATGGCGCGGGTGCTGACCCTCGACCTGAGCTGGCTGAGCCCGCTGCTGATCTTCCTCGGGGTGATCTTCTTCCTCTCGCGGCGGCAGACCCGCGCCGGCCAGCTCGGCCGCGTGGCCATCGGCCTGGGCCTGATGCTGCTGGCGTTGGAGCTGATCGTTGCCGCCGCCACGCCGATCACCGAGGCGCGCGGCATCCGCGTGCTGTTCGCCTCGCTGACCGGCGACCTGATGCTCGACGCGCTGGTCGGCGCGCTGTTCGCCCTGCTCACCTATTCCAGCCTGGCCGCCGTGCTGCTCACCGCGACCCTGGCCGGCGCCGGGCTGATCAGCCTGCCGGTGGCCATCGGCCTGGTGATCGGCGCCAATATCGGCAGCGGCCTGCTGGCCTTTCTCACCAGCAGCCTGCAGAACCCGGCCGGGCGCCGGGTGGCGCTCGGCAGCCTGCTGTACAAGCTGATCGGCCTGCTGCTGGTGCTGCCGCTGCTGCAACCCCTGGCCAACTGGCTGGACAGCCTGAACTGGCGCCCGGCGGAGCTGGTGATCTTCTTCCACCTGCTCTACAACGGCCTGCGCGCCGTGCTGATGCTGCCTACCGTGGGCTGGATGGCGCGCTTCTGCAACTGGCTGATGCCCGACCGCGCCGAACAGGCCGGCGTCGCCCGCGCGCGCCATCTGGACGCCACGGCCCTGGCCACGCCGAGCCTGGCGCTGGCCAATGCGGTGCGCGAAACGCTGCGCATCGGCGATCTGATCGAGACCATGCTCGGCCACCTGCTGCAGGTGCTCGACCGCAACCAGCCGGCGCTGAGCCGGGAGCTGCGCCGCCTCGACGACGACGTCGACAGCCTGTACAAGGCGGTCAAGCTGTACCTGGCGCAGATCCCGCGCGAGGCGCTGAGCGAACACGAGACCCGGCGCTGGGCGGAGATCCTCGAACTGGCGGTGAACCTGGAGCAGGCCGGCGACATCATCGAGCGCATGCTCGGCAAGGTCCAGGACGAGAAGACCGCGCAGCGCCACGCCTTCTCCGACAAGGGCCTGGAGGAGCTGACCGCGCTGCACGCGCGGCTGATGGCCAACCTGCGCCTGGGCCTCAACGTGTTCCTCAGCGCCGATCACGCCAGCGCCAGCCAGCTGCTGCGCGAGAAACGCCGCTTCCGCGCCCAGGAGCGGCGCCTGGCCCACGCCCACGTCGGCCGCCTGCAGCGCCAGGTGGTGCAGAGCCTGGAGACCAGCTCGCTGCACCTGGAGCTGATCGCCGACATGAAGCGCCTCAATTCGCTGTTCTGCTCCAGCGCCTACGTGGTGCTGGAGGGCGGCGAGACCGGCGCGCTGCAGCTCGAAGAAGGCGGCGAGTAGCCCCGCGCCTCAGTCCGCGTCGACGGCGCGCGCGGCCGGCGCCGGCTCCACCCCGCGCCAGGCGTACCAGGCGAAGAACAGCGCCATCAGCAGGTAGCCGTGGACGAAGTCCGGCGCGGCGTACCAGGCCAGCTTGGGCGCGTGCATCAGGCCGACGCAGGCCATGGCCGCGGCGACCAGGGCGAAGGCGGTGGCCTGGCGGAACTGACGGTCGATCACCGCCACGCACATGGCGCCGAGCAGGATGGCGCTGAACATGGCGCCCTGGCCGAGGGCGCCGATGGCCGTGGAAATGCCTTCCACCACCTCGGGCGCGCCGCGGTTGAAGCGGGTCATCAGGTAGTTGGCGAAGTACGGCAGCATGGCCAGGGCCACCGCCGGGTAGTAACGGGCGTGGTTGCTATTGAAGGCGGTGGCGATCATCGACATGCCGACGAACACCAGGATCGGCGCCACCACCGCCACCGGGATCAGCGCGGCGACGAAGGCGATCAGGCCGAACATGGTGGCCAGGCCGTAGACCGCACCGTTGAGCAGGCTGTAGCCGCGCCCGGCGCCCATCCATTTCGAGCCCACGGTGGCGATGTACACGGTGGTCGGGAACACCCCGCCGAACAGCGCGCCGAGCATTGTGCCGACACCGTCCACCGCCTGGCATTCGCCGACGCTGTAGCGGTCGCCGGCGGCGCTCATGGCCTCGACGTTGTTCATGGTCTCGATGGCGTTGTACAGGGTGATCGGCAGGATCACCGTCATCAGCGCCAGCAGGCCGGTGAACAGCAGGCCCAGGCCCTCGTACCAGGCCAGGTTGGGCAGCAGCGGGTAGAAGCCCAGGTGGGTGAAGGCGTCGGCGAACTTGCCGCTGTCGGCGGCGCCGACCAGGTAGGCCAGCGCGGTGCCGACGACGATGGCGAACAGCGAGGCCGGCAGGCGCAACGGCATGCTGATCCGTGCCACCAGACCGACCAGGGTGATGGCCAGCACCAGCAGGCCGATCATGGGGATTTCCAGGGTCTTGAACAGCATCTCGCCGGCGATGAAGGTCAGCGCCACCCCGGCCACCGCGCCGAGCATGGCCGGGCGCGGCAGATGGCGTTGCACCCAGTTGCCGATCAGGCTGATCGCCGCCTCGATCGCGCCACTGATCAGGCAGGCCGCCACCGCCACCTGCCAGGCCAGTTCGGCATCGCCGGTGAGGTTCTTCGCCGGCAGCAGTACGCCGAACAGGAAGACGAACATCACCGGGGTGCTGATGCCGTAGGACAGCGCGGTGACGTCGGCGCGGTTCTCCTTGCGGGCCAGGCGCGCGGCGCTCCAGGCGTAGTAGAAGTTGCCGGCCATCACCGCCACCGCCGCACCGGGCAACACCTGGCCGAACACGATCTCGGCGGGAAAGCCCATGCCGAGCATGCTGATGGCGATGATCACGAAGTTGGCGATGTTGTTCTGGAACAGGGCGAAGAAGGCGTCGGTGTCTTCCTTCTTGTACCAGGGGTAATGCACGCGCGGCGTCGACATGACGGATCCTTGTTGTCCGAATGGTCAGGTCGGCGAGTCTAGCAACCCGCCGTCGGGGCATAAACGAACAAGGCAGCCGAAGCTGCCTTGTTGCGATCACGCTGGCGTTCTACGCGGCCTGCGGCAGCCGACGGCGGCGCTGCAGCCAGACGACCAGGCCGAACAGCATAAAGCCCGGCAGCCACATCAGCTCCTTCATCCAGCGGTCGGTCGGCGCGCGGACGTTGAGGATCTGCTGATCGAACTCCAGGCCGGCGTCGGCGGCCAGGCTGCCGAAGGCGACGCTGTCGACCAGCACCTTGTCGCCCTCCTCGTAGAGGTTCAGGCCGAGCTTGGCCAGGCGTTCCTCGCCCGAGGCGCCGTCCGGCACCGCCAGCAGCAGGCTGAACTCGCGCGGATCGCCCACCGCGTCCTCGCCACGCACGCGCAGGCGCAGCTGACTGCCGTCGGCGACCCCGTCCAGCGCCTGCGCCAGCTGCGCCGGCGGCACGTCGCGGTAGGGGTCGTGGAGCATGTCCATCCAGAAACCGGGGCGGAACAGGGTGAAGGCCACCAGCAGCAACAGCAGGGTCTCGTACCAGCGGCTGCGCACCAGGAAGAAACCCTGGGTGCCGGCGGCGAAGATCAGCATGGCGATGGTGGCGACGATAAAGATCAGCACGCCGTGCCAGAAGTCCACGTCGATCAGCAGCAGGTCGGTGTTGAAGATGAACAGGAACGGCAGCGCGGCGGTGCGCAGGCTGTAGAAGAAGGCCACCAGGCCGGTCTTGATCGGGTCGCCCTTGGACACCGCGGCGGCGGCGAACGAGGCCAGGCCCACCGGCGGGGTGACGTCGGCCATGATGCCGAAGTAGAAGACGAACAGGTGCACCGCGATCAGCGGCACGATCAGGCCGTTCTGCTGCCCCAGCGCCACCACCACCGGCGCCAGCAGGCTGGACACCACGATGTAGTTGGCGGTGGTCGGCAGGCCCATGCCGAGGATCAGGCTGAACACCGCCACCAACACCAGCATCAGCAGCAGGTTGCCCATCGACAGCAGCTCGACCAGGTCGGCCAGCACCAGGCCGACGCCGGTCTGCGACACCGCGCCGACGATGATGCCGGCCGCCGCGGTGGCGATGCCGATGCCGATCATGTTGCGCGCGCCGGCGATCAGGCCTTCGCGCAGGTCGATCACGCCGTCCTGGAAGGTGCCGTGGTCGTGGCTGCCGTCGTGGCGCATCCAGCTCAGCAGCGGGCGCTGGGTGAGCAGGATGATGATCAGCATCACGCTGCCCCAGAACGCCGACAGGCCGGGCGACAGGCGCTCGATCATCAGGCACCAGACCAGCACCACCACCGGCAGCAAAAAGTGCAGGCCGGAGAGCAGCACGGCGCGAGTCTCGGGCAGCGATTCCAGCGGCGCGTCGGGGTCTTCCGGCGGCAGCACCGGCACGCTGGCGGCGACCTTCAGCAGGCCCAGGTAGACCAGCGCCAGCAGCACGCCGATGCCCGGCAGGGCGTAGTCGCCGAGCGCCGGCTTGAGCCAGCCGAGGCCGTAGTAGACCGCCAGCGACAGGCCGCTGATCAGCGCCGCGCCGAAGGCGAAGCCGGTCAGGCGGCGCAGCCAGGGCTTGGGCTGGTGGCCGCCGATGGGCTGCAGGCCGAGCTTGAGCGACTCCAGGTGGACGATGTAGAGCAGCGCGATATAGGAGATCGCCGCCGGCAGGAAGGCGTGCTTGATGATCTCGACATAGGGCATGCCGATGTACTCGACCATCAGGAAGGCCGCGGCGCCCATCACCGGCGGCATGATCTGGCCGTTGACCGAGGAAGCCACCTCCACCGCGCCGGCCTTCTCCGCGGAAAAACCGGTGCGCTTCATCATCGGGATGGTGAAGGTGCCGGTGGTGACCACGTTGGCGATCGACGAGCCGGAGATCATCCCGGTCAGCCCCGAAGACAGCACCGCCGCCTTGGCCGGGCCGCCGCGCAGGTGGCCGAGCAGGCTGAAGGCCAGCTGGATGAAGTAATGCCCGGCGCCGGCCCGCTCGAGCAGGGCGCCGAACAGCACGAAGAGGAAGACGAAGCTGGTGGACACACCGAGGGCGATGCCGAACACCCCTTCGGTGGTGATCCACTGATGGTTGGCCAGAGCGTTGAAACTGACCCCGCGGTGCGCCAGCAGCCCCGGCATGTAGGGGCCGGCCAGGCTGTAGACGAGAAACAGCAGGGCGATGATCGCCAGCGGCGGGCCGAGCGCGCGGCGGGTGGCCTCCAGTAGCAGCGGGATGCCGATGCAGGCGGTGATCAGGTCGCCGCTGGTCAGGCTGCCGGGGCGCAGCGCCAGTTGCTGGTAGAAGACGAACAGGTAGGCGGCGCTGGCGGCGGCCACCAGGCCGAGGGCGATATCCAGCAAGGGCACGCGGTCGCGCGGCGACTTCTTGAACGCCGGGTAGGCGAGAAACGCCAGCAGCAGGGCGAAGGCCAGGTGAATGGCGCGGGTCTGGGTATCGTTGAGCACGCCGAAGCCGAGCACGAACGGCAGCGGCGAGGCGATCCACAGCTGGAACAGCGACCAGAGCAGGGCCAGGCCGGCGATCACCTGGGCCATGGCGCCGACGGGCAGACGCGCGCCGACATCCTGGGCGATCAGTTCCTCGGTGGAGAGTTGCTTGTCATGCATGGGATCGAACCTGCATTCGAATGATCGGAGAACGGCAAAACCCGCAGGCCTGCGCCATGCGGGTTTGCTTAACACTAGAAGCGAATCGGGCGCAGCGCCCGCCGGAAAGGCCAACCGGCCCGCTCGGCAGGCCGGTCGCTGGCGGCTTACAGCCAGCCGCGCTCCTTGTAGTAACGCGCGGCACCTTCATGCAGCGGCGCGGTCAGGCCGACCTTGATCATGTCGGCTTCCTTGAGGTCGGCGAAGGCCGGGTGCAGGCGCTTGAAACGCTCGATGTTGTCGAACACCGACTTGACCAGCTGGTAGACCACTTCCGCATCGGCGTTGGCCGAGGTGGACAGCACGGCCTTGCCGCCGATCGACGGGGTCGGCGCATCGTTGCCCTTGTACAGGCCGCCGGGGATGTCGGCCTTGGTGTAGTAGGTCTTCTCGGCCAGCAGCTTGTCGATCTCGGCGCCGGTCACCGGTACCAGCACTGCGTCGGTGGTGGTGGTGGCTTCCTGGATCGCGCCGTTGGGATGGCCGACGAAGTAGGTCATGGCGTCGATGTTGTTGTCGCCCAGGGCGCTGGCCTGCTCGGCCGGCTTCAGTTCGGCGGCGAGGGCGAAGGCGGAACGATCCCAGCCCTTGACGGCCATGATCTCTTCCAGGGTGTCGCGCTGGCCCGAACCCGGGTTGCCGACGTTGACGCGCTTGCCCTTGAGGTCGTCGAAGCTGGCGATCTTGGCGTCGCGGCGGGCGAGGATGGTGAACACCTCGCTCTGCAGGGAGAACACCGCGCGGATGTCGCCCATCGCGCCTTCGGCCTCGAACGGCGCCGCGCCGTTGAGCGCCTTGTACTGGTGATCCGACTGCATGATGCCGAAGTTGAACTCGCCGCTGCGGATGCCGTTGACGTTGGCCACGCCGCCACCGCTGGCCGGGGCGTTGCACTTGATGCCGTGCTCGGCCGCACCGCGGTTGAGGAAGCGGCAGATGGACTGGCCGGCCACGTAGTAGACGCCGGTCTGGCCGCCGGTGCCGATGGTGACGAACTTCTCTTCGGCCTGCGCCATGCCACTCAGGGTGGTGCCTGCGAGGGCGGCGGACAGGACCCATGCCAAGGATTTGCCTTTCATGGGAGATCTCCTTTTTCTGTTGTCGTAGAGCGAGCGCGCCTTGTGGGCGACGTTCGGGAGGGCAAGTCTAACCGCTCGGCGCCAATATGCACGCGCCGCTGACCGATCGGTCGTAACCGCGTGTGGCGCCCCGGGCTATCGCCTGCCGCCGGCATTGGGCAGAATCGACACATGTCACACGCCATCCACGAGTCGCCGCAGGCCTCGGTCAGCGCCAGCCTGACCCAGGCGATCCTGCACGCCGCCAGCCGCCTCGGCCTCGACCGCCAGACGCTGCTGACGGCCTGCGGCCTGCACGAAGCGCAACTGGCCGATCCCGACGCGCGAGTGCCGTTCAGCGCCCAGGAGGCGCTGTGGCGCGAACTGGATGCGCGCCTGCAGCACCCGGAGCCCGGCCTGCTGCTCGGCCGCAGCCTCACCCCCGGCCCGTTCAGCGTGCTCAGCTACCTGCTGCAGAGCAGCGCCACCCTCGGCGAGGCGCTGACCGCCGCGCTGCGCTACCAGCGCCTGGGCGGCGAAGGCGGCGAGCTGCAAATCGAGGAGCGCGGCGAGGCCCTGCTGCTGCTCTATCGCCCGCTGCACCCGCAACACCCGGCGACGCGCATCCGCGTGCTGGCGCTGATGACCTGCTGGGTGCAGATGACCACGCCGCTGCTGGACGGCTTCCACCTGCTCGGCGCGCAGTTCCGCCACGCCGCACCGGCGGATCTGGCGCCCTACCGCGAGGTGTTCGCCTGTCCGCTGCAGTTCGCCGCCGCCGACTACGCCATCGCCCTGCCCCGCACCCTGCGCGACGTGCCGCTGGTGCAGGCCAACCCGCCCTTGCAGCAGCTGCTGCGCCAGCACGCCGAAGCGCTGCTGGCGCGCCTGCCCAGCGCCAGCCTGAGCGCGCGGGTGATCGGCCTGCTCGGCGAACAGCTGGCCCACGGCGAACCGGATCGCGGCGAACTGGCGCGCGCCCTGCTGCTCAGCGAGCGCACCCTGCAGCGGCGCCTGGCCGAGGAAGGCTGCAGCTACCAGCAACTGCTCGCCGACACCCGCCGCCAGCTGGCCGAACAGCACCTGCGCGAAGGCCGCCTGCCGGCCGCCGAGATCGCCCTGCTGCTGGGCTACTCCGAACCCAGCGTATTCTTCCGCGCCTTCCGCCAGTGGACCGGGCTGACCCCCGGCGAATACCGCGCACGCCACGGCGGCGGCCCTGCCACCTGAGCCCGAGCCCTGCATCAGCCGCGTCGATGATGACTATGCCCCGGCACGGCGTGCGCCGCCCGGACTCGAGGGGTTAGAGTGGCCCGCCCCACCGTAAGGAGATCGCCATGAGCCGACTGGCCTCGATCAAGCTGTCCACCCTCGACCTGGCGCCAATCCGCGACGACGGCGACGCCGCCCAGGCCCTGCACAACTCGCTGGCGCTGGCGCGGCACGTGGAAAGCCTCGGCTTCCAGCGCTTCTGGGTCGCCGAACACCACAACATGGACGGCATCGCCAGCTCCGCCACCGCCGTGCTGCTCGGCTATCTGGCCGCCGGCACCTCGCGCATCCGCCTCGGCGCCGGCGGGGTGATGCTGCCCAACCACGCGCCGCTGGTGATCGCCGAGCAGTTCGGCACCCTCGCCACGCTCTATCCCGGGCGCATCGACCTCGGCCTGGGCCGCGCGCCCGGCGCCGACCAGCATACCGCCCACGCCCTGCGCCGCAGCCGCGACGGCAGCGCCGAGGATTTCCCCGGCGACGTCGAGGAGCTGCAGGCCTACCTCGGCCCGCGTCAGGAAGGGCAACGAGTGATCGCCATGCCCGGCGCCGGCACCCAGGTGCCGATCTGGCTGCTCGGCTCCAGCCTGTTCAGCGCGCAGTTGGCGGGGATGAAGGGGCTGCCCTATGCCTTCGCCTCGCACTTCGCGCCGCGCTACCTGCACGAGGCGCTGCGCATCTACCGCAACCACTTCAGACCTTCCGAGGTGCTGGACAAGCCCTATGTGATGCTCGGCGTGCCGCTGCTGGCGGCCGACAGCGACGAGCAGGCGCAGTACCTGGCCACCTCGGCGTTCCAGCGCATCCTCGCCCTGCTGCGCGGGCAAAGCCTGGTGCAACGGCCGCCGGTGGCGAGTATGGAAGGGCTGTGGCTGGCGCACGAGCGCCAGGCGGTCAGCGAGTTCCTCGGCCTGGCCGCCATCGGCGGATCGCAGACCGTGCGCAGCCGCCTGCAGCAGCTGCTGGAGCAGACCGAGGCGGACGAGCTGATCTTCACCTGCGATATGTACGACTTCGCCGATCGCCTGCACGCCTTCGACATCCTCGCCGAACTGCAGCGCGGCTGAACCAGCCGGCGGACAGGCTACGCGTTGTCCAGCCTGCTGCTCGGACGAGGTGCGGACGCTGCCGCCTCAGCTAGATCGCGGTGCCGCAGCGCATCACCTTGCCGCGCGCCAGCACGTTGCGCTGCTCGTCGTAGAGCCAGGCCTGGGCGGTCATCGCCATCGAGCGGGCCTCCACCCGGTAGCGCTGGCCGGCGGCGAACTGGTCGTAGCGCAGACGCAGTTCGCAGGTCAGCAGCAAGGGTTCGCTGGTGAAGCCCATGCCGCCGCCGCGGCTGGCCTCGAACTGCAGGCGCACCAGCAGTTCGTGGGCACCGGGGCCGACCTGGAAGTAGCGGCCGTCCGGCCAGCGCTTGCGGTCCAGGCGGTCGGCCATCAGCAGGTCGCCGGCCGGCGCGTAGAGATCGACCCAGGCCTGTTGCGGGTCGGGTTTCGGCAGGGGTGAAGCGCAGGCGCCGAGCAGCAGCAGCGCGGCGGCGATAAGCAGGGCACGCATGGCGACCTCCGGTCAGTCGTAGCAGATTTCCAGCCTACGCCTATTCGAGGCTGGAGGCAGCCGCGGCGATGGGGTAGCGTGGCGCCATGCCCTTCGCCGCCCCCCTTTCCCTGCTGCGCCGCCTGGTGCCCGCCCTGTTTGGCCTGGCCCTGAGCGGCTGTTCGACCCTGGACTACTACGCCCACCTCGGCCAGGGTCAGTGGCAGCTGCTGCAGGCGCGCCAGCCGGTCGCGCGCCTGCTCGCCGATCCCGCCACCGAGCCGCCGCTGGCGCGGCGCCTGGCCCTGGCGCAGCAGGCGCGCGACTTCGCCAGCGCCCGTCTGCAGCTGCCGGACAACCGCAGCTACCGCCTGTACGCCGACCTCGGCCGGCCCTTCGTGGTGTGGAACCTGTTCGCCACGCCGGAATTTTCCCTGGAACCCGAGCTGCACTGCTTCCCCATCGCCGGCTGCGTCGCCTACCGCGGCTATTACCAGTTGGGCCGGGCCCGCGGCGCCGCCGCGCTGCTGCGCCAGCAGGGCCTGGACACCCATATCGGCGGGGTGGAAGCCTATTCCACCCTCGGCTGGTTCGACGACCCGCTGCTCAACACCATGCTGCGCTGGGACGACCAGCGCCTGGTGGCGGTGATCTTCCACGAGCTGGCGCATCAGCAGTACTACCTGGCCGGCGACACCGCGTTCAACGAGTCCTTCGCCACCTTCGTCGAGCGCGAAGGCCTGCGCCAGTGGCACGCCAGCCGCGGCGAAGCCCACGCGGACGACGGCGAGCGCCAGCGCCAGCAGTTCGTCGAGCTGGTGCTGGCCAGCCGCGAGCGCCTGCAGCGGCTGTACGCCAGCGAACTGGACGCGGTGGCGATGCGCGCCGCCAAGCAGGCCGAGTTCGAGCGCCTGCGCCGCGACTACCGCGCCCTGCGCCAGCGCGAATGGGCCGGCAACGGCCGCTTCGATGCCTGGATCGAGGCGCCGCTGAACAACGCCAAGCTGCTGCCGTTCGGCCTCTACGACCAGTGGGTGCCGGCCTTCGCCGCGCTGTTCGCCCAGCACGCAGGCGACTGGGCGGACTTCTACCGGGCGGTGGCCGCCCTTGGTCGGCTGCCGCCGGCAGAGCGTCGCGCGGCATTGGACAGGCTGCAGGCCGGCGGCTAGAACTGGCCAACCCATCTGCCTGTCGAAAGTGACAGGACTCGCTCGACACCGGAGGTAAGCGATGCAACGCCTGATACCCACCCTGGCCCTGATGCTGCTCGCCGCCGGCGCGCAGGCCGCGCCCAAGCCCTGTGAAGAACTCAAGGAAGAAATCGAAGTGAAGATCCAGGCCGCCGGCGTGCCCAGCTACACCCTGGAAATCGTCGCCAACGACGAGGTCACGGACCAGAGCATGGTGGTCGGCAGCTGCGACGGCGGCAGCAAGAAGATCGTCTACCAGCGCAACGGCTGATCGCCTCATGCATTAGGCGCAAAGGCCCGGTGCAGCTCTTCCAGCGTGCCGAAGTGATAGGTCGGCGCCTCGCCGGCCAGTTCCTCGTAGCTGCCGAAGCCGTAGCCCACCGCCGCCGCATCCAGGCCGTTGCGCCGCGCGCCGATCAGGTCGTGCTTGCGGTCGCCGATCATCAGCGCCGTCTGCGGCGCCAGCCCCTCGCACTCCAGCAGATGCGCCAGCAGCGCCACCTTGTCGGTGCGCGTGCCGTCCAGCTCGCTGCCGTAGATGCGCTTGAAGTGCCCGGCGAAACCGAAGTGCCGGGCGATCTCCTCGGCGAACACCGTCGGCTTGCTGGTGGCGATATACAGGGTGCGGCCCTGCCCCGCCAGCTCGCCGAGCAGCGCCGGCACGCCGTCGAACAGGCGGTTCTCGTACAGCCCGCTGACCTGGAAACGCTCGCGGTAGTGATTGACCGCCTGCCAGGCCGTGGCCTCGTCCAGCGCGTAGCTGGCCATGAAGCACTGCAGCAACGGCGGGCCGATGAAATGCTCCAGCGCGGCCAGGTCCGGCTCGTCGATGCCCAGCTTGGCCAGGGCGTACTGCACCGAACGGGTGATGCCCTCGCGCGGGTCGGTGAGGGTGCCGTCGAGGTCGAAGAGGATGCTCTGGTAATGCATCAGCCGTCATACCCCTCGACCAGATGCAGGTCCTTCAGGCGCACGTAGTTGGCCGCGCTGTAGGCGAAGTAGCTGCGCTCCTGCTCGGTCAGCGGCCGGGCCTGTTTGACCGGGCTGCCGACGTAGAGGTAGCCGCTCGCCAGGCGCTTGCCCGGCGGCACCAGGGAGCCTGCGCCGATCACCACCTCGTCCTCGACCACCACGCCGTCCATGACGATGCTGCCCATGCCGACCAGGATGCGGTTGCCCAGGGTGCAGCCGTGCAGGGTGACGTTATGCCCGACCGTCACCTCGTCGCCGATGATCAGCGGATAGCCGGCCGGGTTGAACGGCCCGGCGTGGGTGATGTGCAGCACGCTGCCGTCCTGCACGCTGGTGCGCGCACCGATGCGGATGCTGTGCATGTCGCCGCGCACCACCACCATCGGCCACACCGAGCTGTCGCTGCCGATTTCCACATCGCCCAGCACCACGGCGCTGGCATCGACGAACACCCGCTCGCCGAGCTGCGGGGTGAACTGTTGGTAGCTGCGAATCGCCACGATAGAAATCTCCTGGGCTGCGGGAAAGCTTGATTGTAATTAAGATGAGCCCCATGTCAGGTCTCAGCAACCCGGAATCCTCCTTCGATGTCCGGGGTCAGACCTTCACAACCCATTCGCCACAGGTGCCTCGTCGTGACCGCGAACAATCCCCTGCTGCAAGACTTCGACCTGCCGCCCTACTCGCAGATCAAACCCGAGCACGTCGAGCCGGCCATCGACCAGATCCTCGCCGACAGCCGCGCGGCCATCGCCGAACTGCTCCAGCAGCAGGCCGAGCCGAGCTGGGACGGCCTGGTGCTGGCGCTGGACGAGCTGGGCGCGCGCCTGGGCCGCGCCTGGGGCCCGGTCAGCCACCTCAACGCGGTGTGCAACAGCCCGGAGCTGCGCGCCGCCTACGAGGCCTGCCTGCCCAAGCTGTCCGAGTACTGGACCGAGCTGGGCCAGAACAAGCCGCTGTTCCAGGCCTACGACGCGCTGGCGGGCAGCCCCGAGGCCGCCGGCTTCGACGTGGCGCAGAAGACCATCCTCGAGCATGCGCTGCGCGATTTCCGCCTGTCCGGCATCGACCTGCCGGCCGAGCAGCAGAAGCGCTACGGCGAAATCCAGATGCGCCTGTCCGAGCTGACCAGCAAGTTCTCCAACCAACTGCTCGACGCCACCCAGGCCTGGACCAAGCACGTCAGCGACGAGGCTGTGCTTGCCGGCCTCACCGACTCGGCCAAGGCGCAGATGCAGCAGGTCGCCGCGGCCAAGGGCCTGGACGGCTGGCTGATCACCCTGGAGTTCCCCAGCTACTTCGCGGTGATCACCTACGCCGACGACCGCGCCCTGCGCGAGGAAATCTACGCCGCCTACTGCACCCGCGCCTCCGACCAGGGGCCCAACGCCGGCCAGCACGACAACGGCCCGCTGATGGCCGAGATCCTCGACCTGCGCCAGGAGTTGGCGCGCCTGCTCGGCTTCGCCCATTACAGCGAGCTGAGCCTGGCCAGCAAGATGGCCGAATCCACCGAGCAGGTGCTGAGCTTCCTGCGCGACCTGGCCGTGCGCAGCAAGCCCTTCGCCGCCCGCGACCTGGCCGAGCTCAAGGCCTTCGCCGCCGAGCAGGGCCTACATGACCTGCAAAGCTGGGACGTCGGCTACTACAGCGAGAAGCTGCGCCAGCAGCGCTACTGCATCTCCCAGGAACAGGTGCGCGCCTGGTTCCCGGTGGACAAGGTGCTCACCGGCCTGTTCGCCATCGTGCAGAAGCTCTACGGCATCGAGATTCGCGAGCTGACCGGCTTCGACGGCTGGCACCCGGACGTGCGCCTGTTCGAAATCCAGGAGAACGGCCAGCACGTCGGCCGCTTCTTCTTCGACCTCTACGCCCGCGCCAACAAGCGCGGCGGCGCCTGGATGGACGGCGCGCGCGACAAGCGCCGCGCCGCCGACGGCAGCCTGATCAGCCCGGTGGCCAACCTGGTGTGCAACTTCACCCCACCGGTCGGCGGCAAGCCGGCGCTGCTGACCCACGACGAGGTCACCACCCTGTTCCACGAATTCGGCCATGGCCTGCACCACCTGCTGACCCGCGTCGAGCATGCCGGCGCCTCAGGGATCAATGGGGTCGCGTGGGATGCCGTCGAATTACCTAGCCAGTTTATGGAGAACTGGTGCTGGGAGCCCGAGGGCCTGGCGCTGATCTCCGGCCACCACGAGACCGGCGAGGCGCTGCCGCAGGCCATGCTGGACAAGATGCTGGCGGCGAAGAATTTCCAGTCCGGCTTGATGATGGTGCGCCAGCTGGAGTTCTCCCTGTTCGACTTCGAGCTGCACGCCAGCCACGGCGACGGCCGCAGCGTGCTGGAGGTGCTCGAAGCCATCCGCGACGAAGTCTCGGTGCTGCGTCCGCCGGCCTACAACCGCTTCGCCAACGGCTTCGCGCACATCTTCGCCGGCGGCTACGCGGCCGGTTACTACAGCTACAAATGGGCCGAGGTGCTCAGCGCTGATGCTTTCTCGAAATTCGAAGAGGAAGGCGTGTTCAACAGCGAAACGGGTCGCGCCTTCCGCGAGGCGATCCTGGCCCGTGGCGGCTCGCAGGCGCCGATGGTGCTGTTCGTCGACTTCCGTGGCCGCGAGCCGAGCATCGACGCCCTGCTGCGCCACCTCGGCCTGAGCCAGGAGGCCGCGTGAAGAAGCGTTTTATCGCCGGCGCCGTGTGCCCGGCCTGCAGCGAGCAGGACAAGATCCAGATGTGGGACGAGGACGGCGTGCCGCACCGCGAATGCGTGGCCTGCGGCTACGCCGACACCCTCGACGCGCGCGGCAACTCGGTGCCCAAGGAGATCCCCACGCGGGTCAACGTCAGCGGCCTGAAGCCCAAGGCCGCCGATCCCAAGGTGCAGGCGGTGCAGTTCTTCCCCAATCCCAAGCTGAAGAAGCCCAGCGAGCCGACCTAGCCCAGGAAGATCCGTAGGCTGGGTTAGCGGCGCAGAACGCCGATCTCGCAAGCGCCGATAAGGGCAGCGCGCCGCGTAACCCACCAGGCGATAGGCCGTGTTGCACCGATGGTGGGTTAGCGGCGCAGAACGCTGATCCTGCAAGCGCCGATAAGGGCAGCGCGCCGCGTAACCCACCAGGCGATAGATCGTGTTGCACCGATGGTGGGTTACGCCGCAGCAGACACAGCGGTTTTTTAACCTCCGTGACAGGCGGCTAACCCACCCTACGAATCGTCGCGATTGGGGCATTCCCGTAGGGTGGGTTAGCGGCGCAGAACGCTGATCCTGCAAGCGCCGATAAGGGCAGCGCGCCGCGTAACCCACCAGGCGATAGGCCGTGTTGCGCCGATGGTGGGTTACGCCGCAGCAGGCACAGCGGCTTTTTCAGACCCGGTGACAAGCGGCTAACCCACCCTACGAATCGTGGCGATTGCTGCAGGCGAGTTGCACCCGCCCTCGATCCTAATCGCGAAAGAACTCCCCCGGCGTGGCGCCGAACTGGCGGCGAAAAGCGGCGATAAAGGCCGATAGCGAGTCGTAGCCGCAGGCCAGCGCCACGTCGGTGACGCGCTCGCCCTGCTCCAGCGGGGTCAGCGCATCGAGCAGGCGCTGACGCTGACGCCAGGCGCGAAAGCTCAGCCCGGTCTCGCGCAGGAACAGCCGGCTCAGGGTCTTCTCCGACACCCCCAGGCGCTCGCCCCACTCGCCCAGGCCGAGCTGGCGCAGGCGCGCATCCTCCAGCCCCAGGCACACCTCGCGCAGCCGCGCGTCCTGCGGCAGCGGCAGCATCAGCGCCACCTCCGGGGCGGCGCGCAACTGGTCCAGCAGCACCGCGGCCAGGCGCCCGGGCGCGCCCTGTTCGTCGTATTCCACCGGCAGCGCACTGAAGCCGCGAATCAGCTCGCGCAGCAGCGGACTGACCGCCAGCACCCGGCACGCGTCCGGCCCCCAGGGCACCGCGCTGCCGTCGATATAGAGGCTGCGCATCTCGGTGCGCGGCGAGCTCAGCACCCGGTGCTCGACGCCCGCCGGCAGCCACACCGCGCGCTGCGGCGGGGCGACGAAGCGGGCGCCGGCGGTCTGCACCTCGAGCACCCCGGCGATGGCGTAGGACAGCTGCACCCAGGGGTGGCTGTGGCGGAAGGTCAGCGCGCGGTTGCTCAGCGATTCGACCCGACCGTATAGCGGGCGCGGCAGGCTCGGCAACTCGGGCAGGCTGCGATGAACGGTATCCGAATGTCTGTTTGGCGACACTTGCTGGCCCTTTGGCGTTAGCCGGAAATTTTCCAGCACGATAGTGTGGCCGCCTCCCGCACCGCAAGCCCGAGAGTCGCCATGTCCCTGCGCCGCTTCCTGCCCGATGCCTTCACCCAGACCCTGCTCGCCGTGGTGCTGATCGCCACCGTCCTGCCCGCCAGCGGCCAGGTGGCCGTGGCCTTCGAGTGGATCACCGACCTGGCCATCGCCCTGCTGTTCTTCCTCCACGGCGCCAAGCTGTCGCGCCAGGCCATCCTCGCCGGCGCCGGGCACTGGCGCCTGCATCTGTTGGTATTCGCCTGCACCTTCGTGCTGTTTCCCCTGCTCGGCCTGGCGCTCAAGCCGCTGCTGGCGCCGCTGATCGGCAGCGAGCTGTACCTGGGCATGCTCTACCTCTGCGCCCTGCCGGCCACGGTGCAGTCGGCCATCGCCTTCACCTCGCTGGCGCGCGGCAATATCGCCGCGGCGATCTGCAGCGCGGCCGCCTCCAGCCTGCTCGGCATCTTCCTCACCCCGCTGCTGGTGGCGCTGCTGATGGGCGTGGAAGGCGCCAATGGCTCGACCCTGGACGCCATCGGCAAGATCAGCCTGCAGCTGTTGCTGCCGTTCATCCTCGGGCAGATCGCGCAGCGCTGGATCGGCGCTTGGGTGACCCGCAACAAGGGTTGGCTGAAGTACGTCGACCAGAGCTCGATCCTGCTGGTGGTCTACACCGCCTTCAGCGCCGCGGTGATCGGCGGCCTGTGGCAGCAGGTGCCGCTGCTCACCCTGCTGGCCCTGGTACTGGCCTGCTGCGTGCTGCTGGCGCTGGCGCTGCTGCTCACCCACCTGCTCGGCAAGTGGCTGGGCTTCAGCCTGGAAGACCGCATCACCATCCTCTTCTGCGGCTCGAAGAAGAGCCTGGCCACCGGCGTGCCCATGGCCCAGGTGCTGTTCGCCGGCAGCAGCATCGGCCTGCTGATCCTGCCGCTGATGCTGTTCCACCAGATCCAGCTGATGGTCTGCGCGGTGCTGGCGCAACGTTATGCCAAGCGCCCGGAGATGGCGCAGGAGGCCGCCCCGGTATAGCCCGGATGCGCTCCACGGTTCGATAGCGGCACATGCCCCGGATTGCATCCGGGCTACGAGGTAGCTTGGTGCCGAGCGCAGCGAAGCCCAACGACGGCACCTGGTGACCTGGCCTCGGCATCGTGCCCACCCTCGCTCGTTGGGCTTGGTCGCGGGCTCCTCAACCCAACCTACAGCTGATGACCGGCACTTGCTCGGACGCAAAATAACTGTATTTTTATACAGTATATCGAGGAGTCCGAGCATGTCCGCCAGCCTGCCGCCACGTGGCCGTGGCACCGCCAGCAATCCGCATAACCGCTTCGCCCCGACCCGGGTGATCGCCAGCGACGACGGCTGGTTCGAGGAAGTGCCGCCGAGCCGCGCCACCGAGGTGCGCGCGGAAACCGCCAAGACCATCATCAGCCGCAACCAGTCGCCGGACCTGCCCTTCGACCGCTCGATCAACCCTTACCGCGGCTGCGAGCACGTTATCGTCGAAACAAAAATGTATGGCCAGACTGTCTAGTGATGCTTGATATTGCTGGCTAAAGACCCAATCCAATTGGAGGTCAGATGCCACGCAAACCCTTCTCCAAGTCTGCCCTTGAGTCGAGTGAACGATCGCTCCTCCAGCGCAAGCTGCCAGAAAACACCCCCCAAGCAATCCAAAAAAGAAGCACTGCAAGGGGACAAGTCGATGTTTCAGCTCAAGGGTTGCTTGTCCGAAACAAGACTACTGGCACAAGGGAATACGTCCGTGACTTCACAGACCTTGTCACTGAGTATCCGCACCATAAATTAATTGTCCAGCAGTTACTTATAGGTGCGCAGCTCCATTCCGCAAAGAGATTGATCACATATCAATCCCATCAAGACATCTATTACTCAATTCAAGAGTTTGTGCTGTTTCTTAATAGCGCTGAGCCGATCAATAAATCAGTCAAAGGTGTTGCTGATGTCGATGGGCAGGTATGCGTGAATTTTAGGTCATTTCTAATTCGTTCGTATCCAGGTCGCACCGTAAATAGAAAAAGATACGGCGCATTAAAAAATATCTTCCTTTCGTTGAAGAATAAATATAAAGGGCAGAGCTGGGTCGGCAAAGGGTTTGAATGGCCGACTGGACCTGGGATGAACGAGCAAGTAACAGAAGGATACAGCAGGGAGATTCATAATAAGCTTGTGGAGGGATGCTTGATCGATATTAAGTTTATTATGAAGTGGATGGAGAGTTACAACGGTGTAGTGGAAGGCGGGAAGCCAATTCTGGCATACGATCTTTCATTAGAAAACTTGATGTTTGACCTGGTTGTAAAAGAGCAAACTAAAAGATCCAACGGGTCAATCAAGGCGACACACATTAAAGGGTTTGAGTGGGTTATACGCTCCACTGGAGATGTTAAAGAATACATACGGGCAAATGGAATAAGTATAGAGAAGTTTCTCGGCATTTACCGAGACCGCGCCCACGAACTAGCGGCTAAAGGGCGCTCTGTAGTTGGTACTGAGGTGAGTGAAAGGGGGATGGTGTATGGCTGTGATCGAGAAGAATCTGGGCGAATTGCAACTGCTAATGTAGGGAGGCTTTATCCTGATTGGCCTATGCAAGTGAGCTTCGAGGAAGCTGGACATCTGTTTTCCTCTGAGTGGAGTAAAAACACCGCTCACGGAACAAACAAGAAATATTCTACGCTGGAAAAAAGATTACGGTCGGCCTTGATGTATATGAGGGTTGGGCCAGAACACCTACCCTATGAAGTAGGACAAATGGCGTACTTCAGCAGAGTAGCTTTCACAATGGCAACTTTATTCCCATTCTTTCTCTTCGTGATGTTGCAGACGGGCTGGAATTTTGAGGTTGTTGTATCGATAAGCGATAACCTAGACAACCACATAGAAGAAGACCTTTTGGATGATGACTATGTGATTATTTATGGGTACAAGGGACGGTCCGACAAAAGCCAAATGCATAGATCAAACAAGCGAGATAAGTTTGGCGCGTATCAGATCTTGCGCTTTGTTGCCGCTGAAGTAACCAAGCATTTGTCGTCGCCTCATTATTTAAATGGTAAATTATTTCAGTGTGTCATTTCGAAGAATCTGTGGAATAAGTTTGGTCGCTTATGCACGCCGGTGACCACTACGAATTTTGGGCACGCATCAACGGAGTTTCTACATCGCCACCGCATAAAATTGGATACGGATACCAAATCCCCCAGAATTGAAACGAAACGTCTTCGAACTACTTACGAAACTCGACGGAGAGAACAGGGTTTAGATATAGACGAAGTTTCGGCAATGATGGGGCATTCGGATATCGATACCACAGTGAATCATTATGATAGTGACTGGGGGTCGGCAGAAATATTAAATGGGCGTCTAAGGAAGATTCAGAGAAAGCATGAAGAAGATTTTAGGCGTTACTCAGCAAATCTTCTTACAGATGTGTCTTTGGTTGAGCTGCGTGAAGCCACTCTACGCTGCGGTAGCAAAGAAGAACTACGGTCAGTTGTTGCACCATTAGTCGGTAGGCTGAATTCTTCTGAAGATTCGGTAATACAGTTGCTTTCTCCGGAAGGTCAGACATTCATTGCAAGTTGTCTAAATTCAAGACGACCAGATTGGCCAGGCGCTGAAAGTTTTCTTAGGACGGATACGCCTTGCAACTACTTCAATCGTTGCCCGTTATGCTCACAGTGTGTGATCTTCAAAGAAGCATTACCTTTTATTGCAAGAAGAATTTCCGACCTTGACGGTCTGAGGGAGCGGTTAAATCCCTTAGAATGGGAGAAAAGCTATCGCGCTGAGTATTTAGCGTGGAAGGGGGTTCTAGAGGGCTGGGGGGATCCGATTGAGGTTGCTGAGGCAATAGATAGATCGGAACATAACGGTTTTGCACTGCCATTGACAATGATAGGGCTCTCATGACAACTCCAACACGTGACCAAATAAAAGCCGTTTTAGAAGAAATAAGGAATGGACTGGGTTGTCACGAGGAAGAGTTAGAGCCTATCGCTACTGAAGAAGATGATGAGGTTCTGAGTGGCGACTCTTCACTTGGGATCATTTGCGATAGTGTAAATTTACTAAATCTTTCCAGAATTGATAAGAACGAGTGGAGTTATATTAGGGTAAGTCCTAGAAGCTCTTTCGGCGATCCGGTTTGGGATTTTGGGGATTACCCCTCCCCTTATGGATTTCCCATACGCATCAATTTTGATTATGTGAATATGTATGGCGTGAATGTTTGTGGAGTAGGACACGAACATTGGGTGAATATTGCTAGGGCGCTACTATTTTACCGTGTACCGCATTTCGGAATTCATGGTCGTATTAATGCTTATACATCTCTTGAGACAGATAAAACAAAAGTATTAAGACTTGTCGGGTTGTTTCATGCCGAAGGTCTATATTTAGGTTCGGAAAATTCACCAGGTTTTAGGACGGTGAATGATTTGGCCAAGTCGAGTGTGGAGCACTATATAGAGTCGCTGCCCACATCTGGGATCAAGTGGGAATTCTGTTACTTAATGTCCTTCTGGCAGGGCGTGTCATCGATGGGTATGCTTCCGTCAGAGTACTCACTATACGATTCATACGTAACTAAAGAGCTTGTCGCCAAATATAGAAGAGAATACGACGAGTCCTGTCGACCTTTCGAACCCATTCCGCTCGATGACTATGCAGAAATATTTAGATACTGTGTGGGGTTTGTTGAAAACTATAGCGATGACGTCCTTTGGCTGTATAAAAATTTTGCGCCAACCATAGTAGGTGCTTTTGAGAACCCCGAAAAGCTTGCCGCGATAAATTTTGGTGTGTCAACGGCGTCCGTTGAGGGAGTTAAAAGATTTAGGGATTATAAACCTAAGTTACTAGATAGCGGTATTCCCTGGTGGGGAATAGAAATCAAGGAAAGAACGCATGAGAATGATGAGGGGGAGTATATAAATCAAACTGCTGTGATTAGCGTTGTTGTCTCTCTAATCGATGCGTGTATCGTGCTTCTTCTGTGCCTTACTGGGATGCGCCGATCAGAGGTCATTGGACTTAAGGTGGATTGTCTTTCGTTTAAGTCTGAGGGTTATTGGCTTACTTATACTGTTTTCAAAACCTCTATTTCGTCACAGGGCGACATTAAAACAATACCTATCCCAAAAATTGCTGCTGACGCAATTGAAGTAATAATTGAAATAGGGCGTGATGCTCGTGCTTACGCTAATCACGACTATCTGTTTGTCAAGATACCAAAGTTTAGTTTTGGAAACACTCCGCAGTCCACTGTGGTAGAGCGAGCTTGCAATCGAGTGGCAAACAACCTGGGTATTGATTATAGAGTACACCCACATCGTTTTCGGAAGTCACTTGCACTTTATATAATTCATCAAGATTCGCGGAATCTTGAAATTATTAAACGCCTCTTTTCTCACCGCAGCTTAAAAATGACGTTAAGGTACATCCTTTCTTTACCTGGCGTGAACGATGAAGTCAAAGCTACGTTGATTGAAGAAAATACGGAAATTCTCGTCGAGGTTTTGCAAGGTGTAATTTCCGGTCAAATTGGGGGCATTGGAGGCAAAAGGTTGGCCAAGACTGCTAATTCTTCTCCAATACTCAGGGCTAAATTGCAAAACGCGGGAAAAGAGAGTTTAAGTCAGTATGTCGCCTCTTTGCTTGATGAAGGTGTGAAGCTTCTGCATAGAACGAATCTTGCAATCTGTATGCGAACGCCGGGTCTTACCAGCGAGTCACCTTGTGATGCTAAGAATGATAGCCCTGGGTCGAGGCTTCATCCAAACTTGTTTGCGTGTGACCCATATAATTGTAGATATGCTGCATTTGTCGAGGCCAATGTTCCATCATTAAAAAATGAGATAATTTTCCACGATAATATGATTAAGCATAGGTACTGTGGAGCGACTCAGAAGGAATATTCGCAGAGGCGTATCGCTGAAGCCTTTAAGCGACTTCACGAGGTTGTAGGGGATGAAGCACATATTTTCCTAAAGCAGGTAGCGCATGGCTAAGCAGGATCTCCTCAATCGGGTGTATGCGACTATTTCAGCGCTCCAAAGCGACGGCCGAAAAAAGTTATCAGTGATGGAAGTTTCTAAATTATCCGGTGTCGGTCGTGCAACAATCAATCAAAAGCATGATCCTGACTGGGTGAAGGTCAGAGAAGTCATAAAAGGAACAACTCATTCTGGGGTTTATGCAAAGGATTCAAGTGAGGATATCAAAAAGCCACTCAAAAATACTCAAGAAATACATCATCGACTGAAAGAGTTGGAGGAGCAGTTAGCCCTACTAAGGGAGCGCGCTAGCACCACATATAATCAGTTGATCGACAGGGTACAATATTACTTTGCGTTGGCTAGTGAAAAGCCTGCTAAGCAAGTTGAGAAGGCTAAGCTCCTTCAAGAGCTAACTCATCAGAAGAATCAGAACGCAATCCTACGTGCAGATCTCAAGGCGGCTCTTGCTGAATCATTAACTCCTGCGGTATCAGGAATTATCACTTCAAAGATTATTTTGGAAGTGCCTAATGCAGTCTCAGATTCTGAGGCCATTCTGAGTTTTTTGGAGAAACTGGATTCGTTATCTAGTCAGAATCGATCTTCACTTGTTACCGCAGTCTACATAATGTGTGGTCTTCCAATGTGCGGCAAGTCATCTTGGATTGATAATCACAAGCCACCTACTCCAGGTGTATCCTTATATGTCTGTGGAGCAAGTGATACAGTTTCAACTCGGAATTTGTTAGTTTCTAGGGTTAGGAAAGAATTTAGCGCGCCTGTGCACTGTGTTCGATTTAGTCTAGGCCTTGATGCCTGTATCTCTAGGGCCGAAAAACAGTTCAATGGTGCGGCTCTTGAATTGAATATTTCATCCATCAAAGTTGTGGCTGCGCGGTTCGAAGAAATACAATTCAGCGAAAATTTCGACTCAATCATCTTGGCTTGAAATCAGTGAATGGTCTAAAGCGTTTCCAATCGTTTGTTGAAGAGCGACGTCTCTTGGGAGACTGGGCTGATTTCGTTTCAGCAGATATGACTAGGCTTTCAAGAGTAAAGCTGGTTGAAGCGTGTGGGATTCAGCGAAGCATAATTTATCAAAACTCACAGGTAGTAACTCAGCTTCGTGATCTTGAGTCCGAATTAAGAGCGCATGGTGTTCTTTATGGGCGCAGTGCGGATACCAATTGTGCTCACCAAAATGGTTTAACTCATGATGAAGAATTAGAGCAGCGGTTAGGAGATTTGTCTGCTTCGCTTTGTAAGTTCAATGACTATTTAAATGAAGTTTCTAATTCGCTTGTGGTGTACCCCTTATCGAGGCCAAAATAGTTATGTGTATCCTTCATTTTGGAAACGGTTTGGCCAGCCACTCTGGCTATATGCGAGAGCGCGTAGGGATTTATTTTGATGATAATCATAACGTCCTTGAAGCACCGACCATGTGGGCGATGGCTGTCTCGAAGATACGTTCAAGGAGTGATGAAACGACAAGAAACTATGCGAATATCCTGAGAAGGTTTTTGCAGTGGTTGGACGATAGCCCAATCGAAGGGGCTGAAGTTGTATTTGGCGCGCAGAACTGGCAGTTGGTGGATGAGGATGTTTTTGATGCCTTCCTTGTTCACATAGCATCTCCAACGGATGCGCTTCCTTATGGCCCGTCTCACAAAACCATGTATCACATTGCGGCAAGGGTCTGGAGCTTCTATCAGTGGGCCGATAGGCAGGGCTATAAACACTATTTGGATATCAGTAGGACTGATATCCGATACATGCTGAAAGACCAGAAACTCCTGGCCCATATCGACCCAGGGGTTAAAGTTACTACCTTGGGATTTAATCTGCCCAGTGGTAGACCAGCAATGCATCAACGAGAAATGCAAAAATTTGTAAGGCAAACTGATTATGAAATAGCTCTCGGTGTGATGAATGATCCTGTTTATCAAATTATCGCAGCGATCATACGAATTACCGGGCTTAGACCGATTGATCTTTTTCAATTGCCTTACCGAGGGAAAAATGAAAATTATGGATTCATTCCTTATGATGAGGGTGAGTACCCAGAAGGGTTAGATAATGGAACTATCTATTATTATTTTAGGTCCAAGGGAAAATGGCGTTCCATAGACTTCCCAGGGAAGCTGTGGAGAGTTATTTGCGAGAATTATTTACCCTTAAGGCGGCAACGAGCGAAGCTATATGAGGCTAAGCATGGCATTCCACCAAGGAATAGTGATTTGTTTCTTTCCGCTCGTGGTGATGTTGTTACTCATGGAATGCTTGGTTATAACTTTAGCAAGGTGGTTTCTGCAGCGAAGAGCTCCGAGAGCGCTACTGAGTTTAAAGCCATGCGATTCAATGCACGAATGCTCAGGCACACCTGTGCGACATATTTTGTTTATGAGGCGTTGAAAGCCCAGAATAGACTTGGAAGGAGTTTTGTTTACGATGCAGCGCTCGACGAAGATCTCAGGAAAATGCTGGGCCACACTGATGTTAGAACTACACTTGAATACTATGTTCATCTAGTCAACCGATATGTGCACGACAATCTTCTGACTGATCTTCATCGCTCACGCGTTGATGCTGGTTTGTCCGCTATTTTAGACCGACATAATTACTCTGAGATTGTGGTATAGAACAGGCACTAGAGATGCTGCCTTCTTGGTGAACAGCTCTGGACACGTCGATATGGTCTGCCTTCAGCCTCTTGGGGCGGCATTGGCCTGAACCCGCAGTCCAAGCTTGCCGCAATTTCCCCAATAATTTTCCTACCTGATTCCTGCATTGGGAGGGTGTTCCGTGTGTTCTTCTGAGCGCAACGGCAGCTCGCGCGGTGAAATTATGAATTTTCACATAATTGCGCATAATTTTGTAATCTTGGCAGCAGCGGATTGATTCATCGTCCGGTTAGCAAATTCTCCATAGGTATTTGTTGGAAAGGCGGAAATATTTGCGTGACAGGTGGAAGCTGGAACTATCTTCCGTCCTGGCCAAGTGACAGTATGCTCAATGTCTTGAGCACCTGGTTACTATGCCGAGGTGTCCTTGTCTTCAGTAACTGGGCGGCCGCATGGAGGCACCATGACCACAGACCAGATCTCTGCTTCCTCTCTCACCGATAGCCCACCCTTGATCCCAGCGGGGCCTTCCCCCAAAGCAGCTGTAGCTATCGACACCCCGCCGCTCCGGCTCGCCTGCCTTGAGGTCTGTAATTTTCGACGCCTAGCCAAGACCCGACTTGAGCTCGACGAGGTCACTACCATTTTGGTAGGTGCCAACAACAGCGGCAAAACTTCCCTTCTCACAGTCCTCCGCAACTTCTTGAGCGAGTCACCCGGATTCCGCGCGTTCGACATTAGCCTTTCGCAGTGGGCGAAGTTGCGCGAGGTATGCCACCGCTGGGAGGCACTTGATGAGGATCCCACGACGGACTCCAAGGATGCCGAATCATGGGAAGCCGAGTATCAGGAACTCCAGGCGTGCATGCCCTTCATTGATCTTTGGTTCGACGCTAAGGAGGGGGCGTACAGCCATGTTGCGCCGTTCATCACCTCGCTGAAGTGGTCGGGTGGCGCAGTTGGTGTACGGGTACGGCTCGAACCTGTTGCAGACGCGAACGAACTTCGCAATCTGGCTTGGCGCTACCGTGAGGCGCGCGCCCCGGTCCGAGAGCTTCCGAAGGATGGCCATGCCTGGCCGATAGATCTGCTTGACTACTGGCTTAGACATTCTGCAGATCTGCGACGCATAGCAGCTTACCGTCTTGACCCCGTGAAGGGCCCCTTGGCCGATAAATCGCGCCGTGACTTGCAGGAGCTGCCACTTGGATCACAACCGATCGAGTTACAGCATCTGCGCAAGCTCATTCGTGTGGATTTTGTACCGGCTCAACGAGGACTCGGTGCCGAAGAGGACGAAATGCGGTCAGAGTCCGCAAGTTCTCGGCCCGGATTGTTCTCAAGCCAACTCATGAAGTTCGCTCGGCAACACTTGAACGTAGCCCCATCCGGTCACGGACATCGAGAAGACTTGGTCAAGGCCGTTGCTAATGCACAAGCAGACCTCGACAAATCTATCTACAAGGCGTTAAAGCCAGCGATGGAGGACGTGGAGATTCTGGGTTACCCAGGCCTACATGACCCTCACCAGTTCCATTTTCGTACAAGAATCCAGACCGCAGACCTTCTTGCTCACAGCACGGCCGTACAGTACCTCCTGGACAAAACTGCTGTTGATGAGTCCTTGCCTGAACACTCTATTGGCCTCGGCTATCAGAATCTGCAGTCTCTGAGCTTCATGCTCGTGTCGTTCCGCGCCGCACGCCTCAATCCGCCGCAGGGCAGTCCGGCGGCAGTTCACCTCGTGATGGTTGAAGAGCCTGAGGCCCATTTGCACGTTCAGGTTCAACGAAATTTTTCGAAGAACGCCCACGAGCTCATTCGTCCAAAGGAGCACGTGCATAGCTACCTCCGCAGTCAGCTGCTGATCAGCACGCACTCGAGCCATCTGGCTCATGGAGACAACTTCACGCGGCTACGGTACGTGAGGCGGGTGGCCAGCACGGGACTTGGCGCAAAACCCAGCACGCAGGTCGTTAACCTGGGCGATGCGTTCGGCGAAGACGCTCCAACCAGGACGTTCGCCGAACGCTACTTTCAGGTGCAACACACCGACCTGCTTTTCGCTGACGCCGCCATCTTCGTGGAAGGAACAGCAGAGAGAATGCTGGTGCCACTTTTCATCGAGCGGGATTTCCCCAAGCTTGCCAAGAAGTACGTTTCTTTCCTCGACATCGGCGGTAGCCACGCTCACCGCCTTAAACCCCTGGTGGAGCGATTGGGGATTCCGACGATCGTTATCACTGACTTGGATCCGGTTCTGCCAACCCGAACCGATAAGGGGCGCCTAGTCCGGGCAGCGGTGCACATCGCCGGCCAAGAAAAGTTAGAGTGTGGGAATGACACATTGACCTCATGGCATCCGATGCTGGCGGAGTTTCAAGCTTTTGGAAAGCCGACGCCTGCCCAGCTGGTGTGGACATCCGACACGGGCGCTCAAGTCCGCTTCGCGTGGCAGCTTCCGGTTGCGGCTGCCAGCGAGCAGTGGCCCAGCTCGTTTGAGGACTCTCTAGTTCTCTCCAACATCGATTGGTTCAAAGCGTTGGAAGAGGAGGTTGACCCCATCACCGCTGCCAAAGTAAAGCACCGCGGCACCTTGGCAAAGGTGATAGGTCTTGTGCTCGACTACCCAGACCACGCCGAGCTGCTCAAGGAACTCCATGCGATGCTCCGCGGGAGCTTCAGTAAAGGAGATTTCGCGGCAACCCTGTTCGAACGGCTAAATGCTGGCCAAGACCTGAAATGCCCCGCATACATCACAGACGCGCTCACCTGGCTGAGCGGGCAACTCAACGTCACTGCGGGAGAGACCCCTTGAGTACCGCTCTGCCATCGTTTGGAAACGATCGCGACGCTCATGTCGTCGAAGATATCTGCGGCTACATCACGACAACCCCGCCTCGGAGTTTCTTTCTCTTCGCTGGCGCAGGGTCCGGAAAGACTCGCACGCTAATTGAGGTTTTGCGTCGAGTCACTGGAGTGATAAAGCATGAAGCAGGGGCTCACTATGCAGAACGACTTAGGTCTCGTGGACAGTCGGTGCGTGTTATCACCTACACCAAAAACGCGACCGCCGTCGTCAACGGTCGTCTCGGCGAAAATTACCTGACCGAAGTATCGACCATCCATTCCTTTTGCTGGGAACTCATCCAGGGCTTTGATGATGACATCCGGGAAGCCTTGCTTGCGTTCAATGCCGAAGATCTTGTGGCTGCCAAGGCCCATGCGATGGGTAAGAAAAGGGGCGAGTCCGACACCGACCGGCGGAAGTATGCGGAGATCGAGGCAGAGGCGGAGGAATTACGGAAGACTGATGAATTTAGGTATAGCCCGGACAGAAACACCTTCGGTCCGGGGGCGCTATCGCACACTAACGTTCTGGACGTGACCGCATGGCTAATTGTTAAACGCCCAACGCTGCAGCGCATCCTAGAAGACCGTCACCCCCTCATCCTTATTGATGAATCCCAGGACACGATGAAGGGAGTACTTGATGCACTATTTGAACTCTCCAAAAACCGTCCGGATCGCATCACATTGGGGCTCCTCGGGGATCATCGGCAGCGAATCTACCCTGACGGTCACCACGACTTACCGTCACACGTGCCGGAAGACTGGGCGCGCCCTGCATTGCAGATGAATCATCGTAGCCAAAAGCGCATTGTTGAACTCATTAACAAGATTTGGGGCTCGGACATCCAGGGCCGTACTCAACCCAAGACGGGTGTCCCCCAGCACCCTAGGACAGAGAAAAACGGTGGAACCGTTCGAATCTTTGTCGGCGATGCTAAGACGGATTCCGCCGAGAAGATCCGGAGGGAAACGGAATGCGCGTTGGCCATGTCGGCCGAGACTGCCTTATCCGCCTGGCAAGAGCGTGGGCGTGGTTACAAAACCCTCGCCCTTGAACACAAACTTGCCGCCAAACGAGGCAATTTTTACGAGGCATACCGCTCGATTGAGCTGCTGGACAAGGATGCCGCGGTGCCCAAGAGCAATGGCGAGCGGACGGGGCCCACTATGGTGAGGCCGCTCCTCGGCCCAATGGTTGAACTTGCCGAATGTCTGCAGCCTAATGGTTCAGTGAACGAGTTCGCCGTCATGGATGTGTTGCGTAGGCACGGCGCACTTGCAAATGTCCCGGAATCTCGCGCCGAGCGTCAGGCCGCGCTGGACAAAGCTCACGCTGCAGTTATGAGGTTCGCAACCGCCGCCGCCAAGCCCGGAATAACCGTGCGAGAAGTCTTGGAACCAATCATCGAAGCCAGCCTCTTCGAAGCGGATAGTCGCCTAGTCGAGGCCTACGGTGATTCGTCGCCGCCTCCTCCAGAGCCAAAGACAAGGAGCAAGGAAGCGAAGGAGGACCGACGTAAGCGTGGCTGGCACGCCCTCTTCGGCACGCCCTGGCAAGAAATTGCTCGTTATCACGCCTATCTTGGGGGTGAAACCGAACTCGCGACGCATCAAGTCGTTAAAGGTTCTGAGTTCAAGCATGTCATGGTCATCATGGATGATGAGGAAGCTGGCGGCACGTGGTTCTCCTACGACAAGCTCTTCGGCGCTGAGGAATTGAGCCCGACTGATCTTGAGAACGTTGACGGGGGAAAAGAGACCACTATTGATCGGACCCTAAGGCTACTTTATGTCACCTGCAGTCGAGCCGAGGAAAGCCTCGCTCTGGTTCTTTGGGCGAAGAACCCCGCTACAGCGCTCGACGCAATCAAACAGTCCGAATGGTTTACCGAGAACGAGCTTACCGCTTTGTAGTACCCAGGGTCAGCTTGGAGGCATTGAAGAACTGCTGCCCGGCGGCACGCAGCAACAGCCGCTCGCGCACCAGATCAGGCCGACCTTCCTGCGCGTAGGACTCACGGATCACCGCTTCCTTAGTCGGCTCTAGCACACACTCCAGCTGACTCTGCTCAGGTCTTCATCATCCACCGTCTTGTTTTCGGCCCAGTCGAATTTTCCTGTGTAAACACAACTGGTTTTCAGAACGCCCAAGGAACCAGGCTCGGCTGGAAAATCCGCCGCATTGACACTGGTGCCAGACTCGATTCGTTCAATAGCCCGCTTGAGTGGATGCACAGCCCAATGCTCCGGCACCTCACCCAGCCACTCAACCCCGGAATCCTTGTACGCCAGATACACGGGAAACGTCATGCCGACAGCCCCTCAATCATCTGTTTGATGCGGTCGGTGCAGGCTTTCAGGTCGCGGTCGATGTCTGCCAGCGGGCGCGGCGGTTGGAACACATAGAAATGCCGGTTAAACGGAATCTCAAAGCCGACCACGCCGACTTCGCCATCCTGCGCATCCGTCTTGCTTTCGTCGATCCAGGCATCCGGCACATGGGGTTTCACTTCACGCTCGAAGTAGTCGTAGACCGACTCACCCAGCGGCACGTTCTCGTTGTCGCGCAGGCCGGCACCGGCTTCCGGCTGGCCTTTGACCATGCAGATATCTGCTTCCGGGTCGCGCTCGCTTAAGCCGCTGAGGATGGCCTTCAGCTCGGGCGTGCTGGGCGATACGTCGTGGGCGCTGAGGGTCTTTTTCAGCAGTTTGCTGAACTGCTCGCGGTTGCGATGCAGCTGGCTTTCGTCCATCGCCTGCAGGGCTTCGATCAGGCGCTGGCGGGCCGGTGCCTCCATCTTCTCGATGGATTTTTCTTCCAGCACTTTCTCGATGCGCTCGGCGCTGGTCTGGAAGTTCAGCCGCAGCGGACGCTCGACGGTGATGCGCCGGTAGCCGAAGGTTTCGACGGGGAAGATCTTGCTCTGCGCGGTTTCCTCGAAGCGACCATACAGGCGCACCAGTTCGTCGATCTGCTCCTCGGTGATGTACTGGCGTTTGCTGCCCAACGACTTGCGCATCTTGGCAAAGTGCTGGCTGCCATCAATCAACTGCACCTTGCCCTGGCGCACGGCGGCCTTGTGGTTGCTCAGCACCCACACATAGGTGGCGATGCCGGTGTTGTAAAACATATCGGTGGGCAGGGCGATGATCGCCTCGACCAGATCGTTCTGCAGCAGATAGCGGCGAATCGACACCCAGGACTTCAACGTGATGATCGCCGCCAACAAGTACCAGACCGGCTTCGATCAGCCCAAGCTGTGCGCCATGTACGTGGACAAGAAGCTGCAGGGCGTGGACTGCGTGCAAACCCTGTCGCGCCTGAACCGCACTTTTGGCGACAGCAAGCCGACCTTCATCCTCGACTTCTTCAACGACGCCCAGGACATTCTCGACGCCTTCCTGCCGTACTACACCAAGGCCGAGCTGACCGATGTGACCGACCCGCAGCTCATCTATGACCTGCAGAAGAAGCTGGATGCCGAGGGCATCTACCACTGGGAAGAAGTGGCGGCGTTCGCGCTGGCCTTCTTCGACCCCAAGGCCGCCGCCAGCAAACTCAGTTACTACTGCGCGCCGGCCAAGGAACGCTTTGCCAAGCGCTACAAGCTGGCCCAGGAAGCACGCCAGCACGCGCTGGAATTCAAGCGTACCGCCGAGAAGAACGGCGACAGCGCCGGCCTGAAAAAGGCCGAGGCGGCAGTGAAGGAAGCCGGCGAGCAGATTGATCAGCTCGACCTGTTCAAGAAGAACCTGCAAAGCTTTGTGCGCCTGTACGAGTTCCTCTCGCAGATCATCCCCTACGAGGATCGCGAGCTGGAGCAGCTGTGCGTGTACGCCAAGCATCTATACCCCCTGCTGCGCGTGGATCGCCTCGATCAGGAAGACGTGGACGTGGGCGAACTGCAACTGACCCACTACCGCCTGACAAAGCGCGCCGAGCACCAGCTGCGCTTGAGCGAGGAAGGCGGCGAATACGGCCTCGATCCGGCCACAGGGCTGGGCAGCGGCAAACCCCATGACCCGGAGAAGAAGCGGCTATCGGAAATCATCGAGGCGCTCAACGATATCTTCGGTGCCGAGGTGAGCGACGAAGACCAGCTGCAGTTCCTCACCGGCATCGCCAATCGCATCAGCCGCCAGGAGGATGTAATGGCCCAGGTGAACAACCACTCGGTGGAGCAAGTGATGCACGGCCTGTTCCCCAAGCGGGTGCTGGACACCGTGCTGGACGCCATGACCGACCACGAGAAGCTATCGCTGGAAGTGCTGGATAACGAGACCAAGAGCCGGGCGTTTGCGTTGGTGATTTTGAAGATGCTGACGGCGGCGGGAGGCTTGGGGCAAAGTAACAGCGGTGGTGATTTCAGTCCTTCTTGAGGGGCGATGTCGATCAGGTGGGTTGCAGCTCTGACATCTGAGGTAGAAGACAGGTCGGGTCGCAGGCGAGTTCGGCTGCGATCCGATAGAGCTTCTCGACGGTGATGTTTACTTCACCACGCTCGATCCGCCCCATGTAGCTACGGTCGATACTGCAGGCCAGCGCCAGTGCATCCTGAGAAAGCCGGCAGGTCTTCCTCTGTGTTCGGATGCGTTCCCCTAACGCTTTCGCCAACTTCTCCATGACCGTCTCAATTCCACTTGAGGCGGCACTATCCTGCGTTTGCGGACGCACGGGCCACGGATTATAATCCGCATTTTTCGCGATGACTCTTCTGGTGCCTCAATGAAATCGGCCTCGTTTATCTTCGACAGGCGTCTGTATGAGCTGCTTCAGGAGGAAGGGCACACAAGGTTCACGACCGGTGAGCTGCGCGATGCCTATGCCAAGCGCCTGGAAGGCATAACTTTTCGCATCGGTGATGTGCGCCGCTACGTGTATGAGCAGATCCGCCGAATGGTTCGCAAGGGCTGGCTTGTACATGATGAAGAGCGCCGTGCGCGGGGACAGGTCTACCACCTGCAGCCCATCCCGGCGCATCTGCAGCTGGAGCTGATCGACAACGGGTTCGAGAACAGCCTCAAGACTGCTTTTGAGCCAGAGCAGGAGCCGTCAGTAATTGATACTGCGGCTGTACCGCTGAAACCTTCACCCGATGCAGATGAACACTTGGAAGCGCTCCACAAAGAGATCCGGTTGGACTTCCTGTCTTCGATGGGCGAGGCGGAGCGATACAAGCTGCTCCTGGATGATATGCCGCATCTCCGGGACAAGGTCGAAGGCGAGTATCTGGAAGCTAGAGACCGCAGCTCGCGCCTGCTGGGTCATCTCCGCGCCATCGAGAAGACACTCAAGACGCTTGCCGCCGCACGATGACTCTATCGCTGCGAGACTGGCAACTCAGCTGCATCAACACGGCGTTGGAGCACTTTACCGCCACGCCGCACTTCTTCTGCCAGGCAACGCCGGGGGCCGGCAAGACGCGCATGGCGGCAGAGCTGGCCAGCAGACTGCTTGAGCAGGACAGAATCGATCTGGTGCTCTGCTTCGCGCCATCCTGCCAGGTTGTCGAGGGCTTTCGCTCGACCTTTGCTACGGTGCTTGGCAGGCGTCTGGACGGTCAGATCGGCGCAGTGGGGGCGGCGTTCACCTACCAGGCCATGGAATACCGAGATGAGGGGTTCTGGCAGCTTCTTGATGACTACCGCGTATTCGTGGTCTTCGATGAAATCCATCACTGCGCTGGTCATGATCCAGTGCTAAGCAACGCTTGGGGGCAGCAGATACTGCACCGGATACAAGACCGCGCCGCCTTCACCTTGGCACTTTCCGGTACGCCCTGGCGTTCGGACGACAGGGCCATTGCCCTGGCGCGCTACTCGACACCCGAGGGACGCCTGATCTGCGACTACCGCTACGGCCTGAAAGAGGCCATTGCCGACGGCGTGTGCCGCTCCCCTCGTATTGTCCTGCTCGACAACCAGAAGGTAAAACTTACCGAGGAGCTAGACACTGAGAGCACTGTCAGGCTGTTTCCCAGCATCGCCAAACTATTGGGGGAATCCCCTGTCACCTACGAAGAGCTGCTGCGCCATGACGAGGTGATCGATCAACTGCTCGGTCTTGGGTGCGCTAAGCTGGATGAGCTTCGCCTGATCAAGCCTGATGCGGCTGGCTTGGTGGTTGCCACCGACATCGAGCACGCCCAGCAAGTTGCCCTGGCCCTGGAAGCCAGGGGTGAAGGTTGCCGCATCGTGACTAACAAAACCCCGGATGCGCAGCAGGTGATCAACGCGTTCAGGCACAGCGCCTGCCGTTGGATTATCGCCGTTGGAATGATTAGCGAAGGCACGGACATCCCCCGCCTCCAGGTGTGCTGCTACCTCAGCCGCATCCGCACCGAGCTGCATTACCGGCAAGTGCTGGGGCGAGTGCTTCGGCGCACAGGCGAGCCCGATGATCAGGCTTGGCTGTTCATGATGGCAGAGTCGACGTTGCAGCGCTTGGCAGAGCGAATTGCAGATGATCTGCCAGATGACCTGGCTGTGCTGAACGAGGTAGAGATGCCAGCCTCAACCTCAGGTTCAGTATCTGGCTGGATTGGGGCTGCCGGCAATATCGATAGCGTGGATGACAGTATTGGGAGTGGCATCGAGCAGGTTATTGGGGCAGGCGCAACATCCACCTTATCCTTGGGGGGCTCTGCCGCTGAGCCAAGCCATCAGGTCAGCTTTTCCAAGCACTACCGGCAACAGTTGCTAGCTTGCTTTTGATGCTTGTATGGAGGTCAAAATTCAAGCGTCGGCAGACGTGGTTGACTGAATCAGGAGATAACCGCATTGACCCTTCCCTGCGAAAGAACCCGCAGCGTCATCAAGACCGAAGAATTCCTGCGAGAGCTCTCTCGCGACACTGAACTGCCCCAGGATATCCGCAGCTATGCGAAAAGCCTGCTTAGGCACTATCCGTCGGCCGACCAAATCCTCTCGTTGGGGCGCCTTGAAGAGTGCCTGGTGAGCGATGCACCAGATGATGAATATCGACGGCGGGTGATCGCTTTCCATCAGCCGCTGTTCAGCTCGTCATTGGACTTCACGCGATAGAAATGAGAGCCGCAATGTCCAGCACTGATTTTGCTCTGCCGGTATCCACCCGCATTGCGCAACGGGTCAAGCGCTTACCCAAAGGGCAACCCTTCTGCATCTGCCGCTTTGCGGAGCTTGGAGCGCGTGGCGCCATATCCAAGGCAGTAGCTCGGCTGGTCAGCCAAGGCGAACTTGAACGGGTGCATCGAGGAATTTACATGCGCCCGAAATCCAGTCGATACGTTGCACGGGTTCGCCCAAATGTATGGGAAGTAGTGAGCTTGATCGCTAGGCAGAACCGCCATGTTCTACAGATTCATGGCGCTCATGCGGTCAGGTTGTTTGGACTGAGCACCCAGATGCCGCTCATTCCGATCTATTACACCAGCGGACCCAGCCGATCATTTTTTATGGGGAAGGCTGAGGTCCGGTTGGTACATGCGGCACCAATGGTCATGCAGCGTGCCGGGACCGAGGTAGGGACGGCTATCAGCGCACTATTTTATCTCGGTAAAGACGGCTCGACCCCGGAGTGCATTGCCGCGATCAAAAAAGCGCTCAGAGCTGAAGATCTAAATATATTGATGGCCTGCAAAATGCCGAAATGGATGCGTATAGCGTTGGAGCTGACATGACCTGTTGCCGCCGGTGCATTTTCCACCCACATGCCGGAATTTCATTGACCCAGTTTCGAGCACCAAACGAGTTGTAGAATTTCGCTTTCAGACTGCTGGGTTGGGTCAGAATAGCGTCGGCACCTGGGTCAAAAATGCATTGGCGGTAACATTTGATGTTTGCGGCAGTACTGCCTCCCGTTCCGGATTGGCACAGCAAAAGACTTGATTCGAATTCGGAGGAAACATGGGTATTTCGTATTACCTTGCATGTTTGGAGACCCGGCAATATGTCTGGGTTGGCAGGCTTGACCCACAGGGGGAGGTGCCGGTGGCGGATGTCGAAGGCTCCATCGCCATGTTCGCGCTGGTGAATCGGAACAAACCGTTGATCGTCGTGAGCGAAAGCCATCCGATCCTCGAAGAGGGAATGGAGTGGTCGCCGCCGGCAACGCAAGAAACGTGCAGCGGACAACCATGACGAACCAACGCCAACCGCATCTCCGGACACTCGTCGCGTTACGAGTCATGGCACAGGTCGTCGTTGGACAGCTTTAAGTGTTGGCGCTGATGGAAAATTGTCCCAGTCGGATTGCGGATTTCTGCATCAGCAGCTGTTGATAAGCATATCAGCGCAGCTGCTTTTGAATCCTCCTTTGGATAGCCCAGTTCAGTTGTCGAAGGCCTGCCATATCCACCGCTGGCATGGCACACCAGGCCATGCTTGAGCTGACGCAGCGGCGCTGACAAATTGGCAAAAAGCGCTTCGTTGCACAGTGCCCCGGTTATTCTCGACGGCTGCGAAAACGAGGACTGCCCGATGACAGAGCCCCATAAAGACACCATTTGCGATGTATGCGCTACCACTACGAGGGTGCCGGGATACGGCGAGCAGTTCGGGACGCTCCAGGCGCTCTGGGCCTATGGCGCAGGGCATGATGGCGAACGCTATCGAGTCAATCTATGCGAAAGTTGCTTTTTCGCGGCACTAGCGTTTTTGAAGCAGGAGCGCCGCACGCAGAATCTGTTCAGCGATGAGCAGCCTTGCGAGGAACGCCCATTCGGACTAGTCGCCCGTTATGACTACTTTGGCGATTCGTAGCCATATCGCAGAGATGAGGTTATTGGCTCGCCAGCATCAAACTCAGGCCATGTCATCAAGACTCCTCGCTACAATGGCGTCACCGGCAATCGTCTAGGGATCTAGCTTGACTGACACAAAGCTCACTGAAGTCGAGATGCGGCGTGCACTCGGTCTTGATCTCGCTCCATCAGAATCGAAGCGGCCAAGACCCAAACAGCACTCCACCTTCACGCTCGTTGAATTGAGCGTGCGCAAGAACGGTGGCTCGCCATTCCGCTTCGAGCACCGCTCTCGCTCCATCAGTACACTCACTGCCCAACTTGAGGCCGAGAAAGCGGCTCGGGAGAAAGGGTATGAGGTCTGGGTCGTGTTGGATATCAGGCAGGTTTCATCATAGAGCCGCAACCGCCTCCAGTCAGTCCAGCCTCGCTGATTGTTCTGGGGCAATGAACGTCTGAATCAACTAGAGCGAATCAGTTCGCACTCAGGCTGCTCTTGGAGGACACCTGTCTCTTCCAGGGTAGGCCGCCTCAAGCGCTTAGGTTACCCGCCATAACTGATCAAGCCGCGTCGTATAGCTCGGGCTCATCATCTCCCGGCGCATGCCCCAGTCCGGCTGCGCCGGCACCCCTGCCGGGCGCATGGTTCCCCGTCCCCAGCGCGCATTGATCGCATCCATCACGCCCATCAGCCGCTCGGCCGTCACTGGCGGTGTGGCGACGAACAGGTCGTCGGTGAACTCGCCACGCTGACGCAGATCGATCAACAGGATCTCCGCCTTGCTGAAGGCAAAGCCGGCCCGGTAGATCAGTTCCAGCCCCGCGCTGGCAGCCTTGGTTATCAGCCGGGTATCGTCGGTCGGATAGGGCAACTCGCAGATAATGCCCTTGGCGAATTTCGGCTCGTCCGGGTTGAACATGCCGGTGCGGATGCTGACCCGCACCTTCTTGCACAGGGAGTGCTGCGCACGCAGCTTTTCACAGGCCCGCGCCGCGTAGGTGGCCAGCGCTTCGCGGATCGGCGGCAGCTCATGCAGGCGTTTGCCGAACATCCGGCTGCAGCAGATCTCTTGCTTCGGCGCTGCTTGCTCCTCGAGCGCCAGGCAGGATGTGCCACGCAGCTCACGGGCGGTCTTCTCCACCACCACCGAGAACTTGCTGCGCAGTGTCCAGGCGTCGGCCTGGGCAAGATCCCAGGCCGTACGAATGTTCATCTCGGCCAGGTGGGCGGTCAGCTGCCGGCCGATGCCCCAGACCTCGCTGACCTCCATCACCTTCAGCAGCTTGTCGCGCTTGGCGGGCTGGCGGATGTCCACGACCCCACCGGTCTGCCGCTGCCATTGCTTCGCCGCACGATTGGCCAGCTTGGCCAGGGTCTTGGTCTGGGCAATGCCCACCCCCACCGGGATACCCGTGCAGCGCAGCACCCGGGCACGCATTTCCCGGCCTAGCCTCTCCAGACTGCCGGGCATACCGCTCAGGTCGGCAAACGCCTCATCGATGCTGTACACCTCCAGCGCCGGGACCATCCCCTCGAGGATTGTCATCACCCGCTGGCTCATATCGCCGTAAAGCACGTAGTTGCTGGAGAACGCCAGAATGCCGTGCTGCCGAAGCTTGTGCCGGATCTGAAAATACGGCTCGCCCATCTTGATGCCCAGCGCCTTGGCCTCGGCCGAACGGGCGATCACGCAGCCGTCGTTGTTCGACAGCACGACGATAGGCGTACGCAGCAGATCCGGGCGGAACACCCGCTCGCAGCTGGCGTAGAACGAGTTGCAGTCGATCAGGGCAATTGCCGACTCAGCCTGGGGCATGGCAGCGCACGCTGTGAGTGACCACGCCCCAGATCAGTAGCTCATCCCCCTCGAGTACGTAGCGCGGCGCGTAAGCCTGGTTCTCCGCCCGCAGAACGATCTGTTCGCCTTCCTTCGCCAAGCGCTTCACCAAGGCATCGCCGTTGAGCGCGGCGATGACGATTAAGCCCGGCCGCCCCTCCAGCGCCCGATTCACGATAGCCAGGTCGCCATCGAACATCCCTGCGTTGATCATGCTGTCGCCGCTGATTCGCACCAGATACATATGCGGCGCGCGGAGGTCGAGAAGCTCGTCGAGGGATATCTCGGCTTCGATGTGATCCTGCGCCGGCGAGGGAAACCCGGCCGGGACGCGGAAGGAATACAAAGGCAGGCACGCGGAGCTGCTGCTAAGTGGCCCGAGGATCGTGCAGGACATGGTACACCCGTAATAATACTGTATTTATATACAGTACAGAACAAACCAACCAGCCTACAATCAGAATGAGGAAGGCGATGACGAGCGGACGGTCATGTGCGGACGATTTGCGCAGTATCAGGGGGTGGCGGATTACCTGCGGGAGCTGAACAGCGAGCAGGAGGTGATCAGCGGCTATGACAACCTGCCGATCGAGCGCTACAACGTGGCACCACATACCACCGTGCAGCTGCTGCACGCGGAGGGAGGCGGCCTGACGATCGCCGCGGTGAGATGGGGGTGGGCCCCGCACTGGGCGAAGAAGGGGAAAATGCCGCCGCCGATCAATGCCCGCGCCGAAACAGTGGCGAGCGGAAAGTTCTTCAGGCAGATATGGCCGCACCGCGCGCTGGTCGCCGCTGACGGCTGGTATGAATGGGTGAAGGACGAGAGCGATCCGAAGCACAAGCAGCCCTACTTCATCCGCCTGCGCGGCGGCGAGCCGATGTTCTTCGCCGCCATCGGCCAGCTCCCCCATGCCGGCAGCGAGGTTCGCGAGGACGATGGGTTCGTGATCATCACCGCCGACGCCCAGGGCGGCATGCTGGATATCCACGATCGCCGGCCAGTGGTGCTGCCAGCGGACTTGGCCCGCGAGTGGATAGACCCGGACACAACTTCGCAGCGGGCCGAACAGATCGTGCGGGAGCTGGGCCTCCAGTCCGAGGAGTTTGAGTGGTACCAGGTCAGCAAGGCAGTGGGTAACGTGAAAAACACCGGGGCAGCGCTGATTGCACCCCTTGATTCCAGAGAGTCACCCGACCGGCCCTGATCAGCCGGAGATGAACTGAATCAGTCAGCTGCGACCGGCGGGAACCGGCCGATTCTGTTGAAAAAGCCTCGCCGCGATTTTTGCCCACGAAAGAGCATGGTCGACGTTGAAATCTGGCTCGTTCAAAGGTGGAGCTGTTTTGGGTTTTACGTAGCAGTGCCGAAATCGAGCCTTTTTTGAGCGGCCGAATAACAGCTTTCTTTGAAACCGACTTTTTCAACAGAATCGGCCAAAAGCTGCCATTCAGGAGCAGCAAGTGCTCACAAATTTTTTAGGTGAAATCACTATTCGCACCTCGACCAAGGGTAAGTTTCGATGCGCAATGCGTGAGAGAATCTGACGATTCAGACTCTGCACACACCTCGCTATGCCCTTTATCACAAGTGATTTTTACAAATGCGCCGCCCGCCTGCGCGCCGGCCACCTGGTCGCCATGCCCACGGAAACCGTCTATGGCCTGGCGGCCGACGCGCGCCAGGATGCAGCCATCCAGCAGGTGTTTGCACTCAAGGGACGCCCGAGCAGCAACCCGCTGATCGTTCATCTACAGCGCGCGGAGCAGGTCGTCGAGTGGGCCGCAGAGGTTTCTCCGGCCGCGCAGCGCCTGATGCATGCCTGCTGGCCGGGCCCTCTGACCCTAGTCTTACCAGCTCGTGAAGAGGTTTCGCGCAGCGTCACCGCCGGCCAGGACAGTGTGGCACTAAGGGTGCCGGCCCATCCGAAGGCGCAGGCCCTGCTGGCGGCCTTCGGTGGTGGCCTGGTGGCGCCGTCAGCCAACCGCTACATGTCGATCAGCCCTACCAGCGCCGCGCATGTGGCGCAGCAGTTTGCCGACAGTGACCTTTGGATTCTCGATGGCGGCGCCTGCCCGGTGGGCCTGGAGTCGAGCATTGTCAGCCTGCTGCCCGGTGACAGCCCGCGCCTGCTGCGCCGCGGCATGCTCGGCCAGCTTCAGCTGGAGGCTGTGCTCGGCGAGCCGCTGGAAGGTAAGGACGGTGGCGTGCGCGTCCCGGGCCAGCACCATCGCCATTACGCCCCCAGCACTGTGAGCCTGGCTTTCGACCAGGCACCTGCAGAGGCGCTCGCCTCGCCACTTTACGGCTGGCTCTGGTGCGGTCAGGCGCAACCCAGCCAGGGTCCGGCACTAAACCTGGGGAACGAGCCGCAGGCCTATGCGGCCGGTCTCTATGCGGCGCTTTATCAACTCGATGCACTGGGGCTGGAGCGCCTGTATATCCAGCTGCCACCACATCAGGATGCCTGGGCGGCAGTACACGACCGCCTGGCCCGCGCCAGTCAACGGATTTAAGGCTTCACTCCGGCAGTGTTGGGGTCTCCAGCGGCACTTCGGCAAAGCGACTGAAGGCCTGCGCCGCCGGTGACGGATTCTTGGTCCGCCAGCGCACCAGGTACCAGCGGTTGGGGATCGGAAACCCCTCTACATCCAGCTCGACCAGATTGCCCGGTGCTGTGTGAATCAGGGTATGTCGCGACAGGATGGCAATACCCAGCCCCGCCGCGACGGATTCCTTGATCGCTTCGTTGCTCTCGATGGTCATCTGCGGCTTCAGCACCCAACCAAAGCGGGCAAAGTGCTCCTCAATGGCCAAGCGCGTACCGGAACCTGGCTCACGGCTGAGAAACGGCTCCGCAGCCAGTTGCTCCCAGCGAATACGCTGACCGGTGAAACGATGGCCGGCCGGCGCAATCACCACCAGCGGATTATCGGCCAGCGGCATGGCGTCCAGATCCAGATGGCGCGGCGGCTGGCTGAACACATAGAGGTCGTCCCGATTGTCTTCCAGGCGGCGGATCACTTCCGAGCGGTTTGCGATGTTCAGCTCGACCTCAACCTGAGGGTACTGCCGGCAAAAGGGCCCCAGCAGGCGTGGCACCAGGTACTTGGCCGTGGTCACCGCTCCCAGCCTGAGCTGCCCGGCAGTCAGGCCATTGAGGTGAGCCAGGCGCATTTCTAGGTGATCGAGGGCATCGAAGATTTCCCGAGCCCCGGCCTGCACCTCGCGCCCGGCATCGGTCAGGTGTAAGCGCTTGCCCAGTTGCTCGAACAGGTTCATGCCCAGCGCCTGCTCAAGTTTGGCGACCTGCGTCGACACTGAAGGCTGGGCCAGGTGCAGGGCACGGGCTGCTTCTGTCACGCTGAGACGCTCGGCCACGGCGAGAAAGGTTTCCAGCTGGCGAAACGTGGTCTGACGGGTATGGAAGCGCGGTCTCTGCATTGCTAAATACCGATGGTTTTTAGGCTGATAATCTATTTTTGACTATATCAAGTACTGGAGAAAATGCCTGTGTCGTCATTTCAGGGATTCTCGCCATGTCTGCCGCTCTCGCCCCGCATGGGCACCCCGCTGCGTTGAACCAGGTGCAACCCGTTGCCTTCCTCACCTGCCATGACAAGGGCCGGTTAGTCACCGACGCCTTGGCTCCTCTGGGCTTGTGCATCGAATCGATCAGCAGCTACGACACCGACCACTTTGGCACCTTCAGCCGCGACGTCGCGCGTACGGGCAGCGCCCACGACACTGCGCTTAGCAAAGCCAAACTGGCCTGTGCACTAGGCGGGGTGCGCTACGGGCTGGGCAGTGAAGGCAGCTTCGGCCGTGATCCGCACCTGGGCTGGATGCCCTGGGACTACGAAATTCTCTGCCTGTGGGATGCAGAATTGCAGTACCCGGTCTTTGCCTTGGCAGGCTCGGGAGCGACCAACTATGCCCAGGTCGAGGTCGACAGCCTGGAAGGCGCCGAGATTTTTATGCAGCGCGCCCGCTTTCCCGAACATGCCCTGATTCTCGGGCGTCCCGGCGAAGCTTGGTTCCGTAAGGGTATTCGCGAGCGCGACTGGCTGCTCGCTCAACTGGACTGGCTGCTGGCGCGCGAACCGAAGATCTGGCTGGAGACCGACATGCGCGCCCATCTGAACCCGCTACGCCAGACGGTGATCCGTGATGCCGCGGGGCAACTGGCGAAGCGCCTGAGCAGCCACTGCCCGAGCTGTCAGGCATGCGGTTTTGCCGTGGCGCGCAGCGAGCCCGGCCTGCTATGCGTGGACTGTGGTCTGAGCACCCCATTAGCGGCCGCACACATCTGGGTGTGCCCGGCCTGTCAGCATGAAGAACGACATCCCGTGACCCAATTAGCCAGTGCCGGCCAATGTGAGCTATGCAACCCATGAATGCTTTCGTCCCTGCAAATCAGCGCTTGAGTCACCTGCGCGCGCTCGAAGCCGAAGCCATGCACATCCTGCGCGAGGTGGTGGCCGTGATGCGCACCCCCTGCCTGTTCTATTCGATCGGCAAGGACTCCACCGTGCTGCTGCACCTGGCGCGCAAGGCATTCTTTCCGGGGCCGCTGCCCTTTCCGCTGCTGCACGTGGACACCGGCTGGGAGTTTGCCGAAATGGGCCAGTTCCGCGACCGCCTGGCCGCGCGCCTGGGGCTGGACATGCGCGTACACATCAACCCCGATGGCGAGCGCCTGAACATCACCCCGTTCTCCGTGGGTTCGGCCAAGTACACCGACATCATGAAGACCGAGGCGCTTAAGCAGGCGCTGGCGCAGTACGGTTTCGATGCCTGTTTTGGCGGGGCGCGCCGCGACGAAGAGAAGTCACGGGCTAAGGAGCGCGTCTGCTCGTTCCGCGACGCGCACCAGCGCTGGGACCCCAAGCAGCAACGGCCGGAACTCTGGCAGCTTTACAACACGCGGATCAACGCAGGCGAGAGCCTGCGGGTATTTCCCCTGTCGAACTGGACCGAACTGGACATCTGGCAGTACATCCACCTCGAAGGGATCGAGATCGTCGACCTCTACCGGGCGGCGCCGCGCCCAGTGGTCGAGCTGCATGGCACGCTGATCTGCGTGGACGACGAGCGCCTGCTGGCGCACCTCACCCCAGAGCAGCGCGCGAGCATCCAGACACGCTGGTTACGTTTCCGCACCCTCGGTTGCTACCCACTGACTGGCGCTGTCGAGTCGAGGGCGCAATCGCTGCCGGAGATCATCCAAGAAATGCTGCTGACCCGGACCTCCGAACGTCAGGGCCGCATCATCGACCATGACCAGGATGGCTCGATGGAAAAGAAGAAAATCGAGGGGTACTTCTAACCGGCTCGCAGTACTGAATAAAAAGCCGCCTGAATAAACAGGCGGCTTTTTGTTGTGCGCCAGGCATGGCGCGTAGTGCCGTGACTGGCGCTGTTCGGCTCACTGTGGTGGTGAGTCGGACGATTTGGAGGTGAAAGTCCTCTACACACCCGGCAAGGGGAAGTGTTAGCTGAAGGCAAGGGTGTCGCGGGTGACCGCGAATCTGAAGGAAGCCCGAGGCAAAATGCTGGTCTGACGTACAGGAAGCGGATAGAGGCGGCGTAGCGGGGTGAGGTAGCAACGATTGCCAAAGCCCGATACTTGCACGGAACGCTACGACGTAAATCCGACAGGCATAAGCAGGAAGGTCGCGCGAATTACCCTGGGAGATCTGTTTGGCCTGCCACGTGCTACCGGCACCGAGAGGTGGCGGGATGGGCGAACAGAAGTCAGCAGAGGCCGTAGTAGTTGCTCGGAACCGGAGCGATGAAGGGCTGAACCTGTCATGAGTGGATAGTCAGGTGTGCTCTCTGTTGGAGCGTAAAGCAGAAACGTCGTGAACAGCGGCGGTCGAGACCATCAGGAGGTAGGAGTCGGAAACTCCGAGGGCCGGTCTGGGCGCTTAGTTACCACAGGCGACACATCAACGGAACCAAGCTCGCTGACGCAGTCTGTCAGTAGGCAGGAACCGCCGTATACGGAACCGTATGTACGGTGGTGTGGGAGGACGGCGGGGGCGACCCCGCCTCCTACCCGATTGCGCTACGCGAAGCCGGCGGCGCGGACTGACCGAGATGTGACAAGGCCGTGCCCTATAGGCGCGGCCATTATCGATCAGGCTCCCGGCAGCGGTTGCCAGCCTGTTGCGGTGCGCCGCTCCAGCTGGGCGGGTTGACCATCCATGCGCAGCAGGTACAGCCAGCCATGCAGGACCAGGTCGCGCACCACGGGGTGGTTGTCGATGACCCGGTCGATCATGGCCTGCGGCGCCTCGATCACCACATGCAGGCGCAGCGGGCGATGCCTCCACTGCTGGCCATCGTGCAGCGACTGGCGGGCCAGGCCGATGCGCAGATCGCCGCCGTTGCCCTCGAACACGCCGATATGCCCGCCGACCACGTTGTGCAGCAACTTGTTGCCACTGCCGAAGCGCGCATTGTCGGTGGTCGAGGTGAAGTACTGCAGGTTGATCCAGTGCGCCACCACCATGGGCGCGGTCATGATCAGCTCCAGCACAGCGCCCTCGGCATCCTCGCGCCAGTCGTAGTCGTGCAGAAAGGCGCGGCCCTGCAGGTCGACACCGCGAGTACGCGCGCGCGGCGCGGCGATAAACGCGGCGTTATTGGCCAGGCCCCATTCAGGCCGGGTCTGCGACCAGTCACGGGCACGCCGGCGCAGCCGATCAAGCAGTTTGACCGGCTGCCCCTGCAGCGCCGTCAGGCCCAACCCGGCCGCGCGCTCCTGGCGCACCTGGGCAGCGGCCAGGTCCAGCGCCTGACGCACGCGCAGCCAGTCCTCTTGAAGGGCCACCGGAATCGACGCGTGGGCAAACACTTGCACCTCGTCGGTGGTGGTGTTGTGCAGGCCGGCCAGCACATGGCAGTGAGCCGGCAGGTCATGCCCGCGCTGGCGCAGTTCGATGCGCACCTCGCGGTCGTTGAGCAGGCCAGCCAGCAGGCGCGCATTGACCTCGCCGCTCTGGCCGCAGCAGGCACCGCAGTCGAGCCCCGCCGCCTGGGGGTTGTTGGCACTCTGGCTGCCGTGCCCGAGCAGCACCAGCAGCGCCGGGACCGGGCCGTTGAGCCCCATAGCCTGGAGAATGCGCGCGGCCAGATCGGTCTTCTCGGTCAGCGACAGGGCTGGCAATTGCGGGTGCAACTGCTGCCACTCTGCAGGACGCAAGCCGCTGCGATGTGCTTCTTCAGTACCCGAGGACAGGCCACAGGTGCGCCCGAGCAGCGCTCCCGCATAGCCCAAGCCAATACTCTCGACCAGGGTAAAGGTCGAGGCCGGCAGGCGTTCGAACTGATGCCAGCGTCCCTGACGGGCCAGCCGCGCCTGGCGGCGCTGCGCCAGGTGGTCATCCTGCGCGGCATCACCGCTGCTATCGCTGACCTGCAGCTGTGGTACCAGCAACCCTGGTAACTGCGGGCGAGTGGCGGCGGTGCCCAGCGGCGTGTAAGCAATGGGCAGGCCGAAGAAGCCGGCGAAACCACCGGTCTCAAGCTCGGGGCAGACTTGCTCCAGGACCCGGCGCAGGGGTTCGGAGCGCACATCGATGCAGAAGAACAGCTTAGCCAGCGGCGCCTGCAGCGGTGCTGCCGATTCCGCCCGGCAAAGTTTCTGTTGCAGCTGTTCCTGCCAGGCCAGCTCGTCGGCCCGTTGCCACACTTGCAAGGCCTGCCAGGCGGCTGAGGGGGGCTGCTGCAAACCGTTCTGCCAGGCCGAGCGCCAACGCCGCCAACGGCTCTGCGCATCGCGCTGGCGATCATCCACCAGCGACTCCCAGGCGGCGCGGATGGCCAGCAACTCCAGAGTGGTCTGGTCATCCTGCCCCTGCAGGTTGGCCTGCCAGTGCTTGTACGCACACCAAGAGGCCCACCCCAGGCTGCGCAGCAACAGGCAGTCGAACCAGGGTGCCCAGTCCTCGGCACTCAGCCCGAGGCGCTGCACCGCGGCCTCAAGCGCCGCGTATGGCTGCAATGGCAGCTCGTCAATGCGCCCATGCAGGTCGCGACAGTCACTGAGTACGCTCACCCCTCTGTCTGCCAGAATGCTGCTGCGCCAGGTCTGGTAAAGCCCGGCGCCGGCATCCGGGCGCCAGTCGGCCTGTTCTTGGTCAAACCAGGCGGCGCAGCACTGGCCAATCTGCTGGGTGATCAGCACCGGCCAACCCGGTAGCGGGATGCCGAGATCGGCTAGGTCTTCCAGCAGAGGCAGCCCGTTTTTTACCTCCGGCGGCATCTCCAGGGCCTGTAGCAACTGCGCGGTTGTCCAAGTGTCAGCCTGTTCAGCCAGGGCCTGCTGTAGGTGATGTGCGCCAATGCGGCCCTCCTGCCAGGCGTTCCGGTAGTCTGCGGCGCTTAGCGTCATCGGGCTGCCGGCACGTTGCCAGAGTTCTGCGGCAACGGTTGACCAGGCGTGTTCACGCCGCTCCCACAGCGGGTTGACGGCGATCATGCGGTCCAGTGGCCAGGTCGGGGCGATGCGCGCACAGGCCTGACGCGCAGCCTCGTGCAGCGCATCCCGGTCGAGGCTGGCGAAGTGTTCGAGCGCAGTCATGGGCGATCTCCAGTAGGCGAAGTCAGGGGCTGGGGCGAACGCACCGGCCACAGGCGGAAGGTCAGACGGGTGAAGTACTCATCCAGGTAGAAGCCGGCAAAGGCCAGCGGATACAGGCGCTGCGACAGTGCGCCCTGGGGGCGTGCCAGGATCAGCGCCTGCAGCAGGTACAGGCCGACAAACAGCAGCAGGGCCAGCCCGGTCAGCAGCAGCGGCGCCTGCGTTAACGGGGTATCCAGAATCCAGGCGGCGGCCTGGTGCCAGAGCAGGTAGGCCGCCAGCAGCAGCACGAACATGCTCAGCCCCTGCAACATTTGCCCGCGGCGCAGGCACCAAGGGGCCAGGCCGATGGCGAGAATGGCCAGGGCTACCAGAGGCAGCTCGTGGGTCGGCATAAGCCAGGTCCATGCACCCTGCAGTAGCGCTAGCGCCAGGCCGGCCAGCAGCAGGGCCCACAGCAGATCGCCCAAACCCGGTAGCGGAGCGACGGGCTGCAGGGCATGTTGGCGCGCCTGGGCCACTGTCTCGCCAGCGGCGAGGAAGGCATGGGCCTTGTACAGCGAGTGTGCCAGCAGGTGCACCAGGGCCAGTTCGTAGAGCCCCAGGCCGCACTCCAGCAGCATCAGACCCATCTGCGCGCAGGTCGACCAGGCCAGGCGGACCTTGATGCTGATGCGCGTCATCATCACCAACGCGGCGATCACGGCGGTCAGGCCGCCAACCAGTACCAGCAAACTTTGCGCCGGCACGGCGGCGGAAAACAGCGGCGCGAAGCGCAGCAGCAGGAACCCCCCAAGATTGACGAGCCCGGCATGCAGCAGCGCCGACACCGGCGTCGGTGCTTCCATTACCTGGATCAGCCAGCCATGCACCGGCAGTTGCGCCGACTTGAGGATCACCGCCAGGGCCAGCAGCAACGCCGCCAGTTGCAGGTCCCAACCGAGCTGGCCGCTGGCCTGCAGGCGGCTGTTCACGGCGTCGAGAATCACCGCGATGCTGCTGTCACCGCCAGCGCGCACTAGCAATCCGGTAGCCAGCAGCAAACAGACATCGGCCAGGCGACTGGCGAGGAATTTCTTGTGCGCCACCACCAGGGCCTGCGGGCGGTCGCGGTAAAATGTGAGCAGCTGATGCAGGAACAGGCTGGAAAAAATCCAGGCCCCGACCAGCACAATCAGATCAGTGCTGGTGACAACGGTGGCCACTGCCGCCAGCGTACCGAGCAAGGCCAGCACATAACGCTGCTGCCCGAGCTCGCCCTCCAGGTAGCGCCGGGAATAGTCGATGATCACCAACGCCAGCAGGCTGATCAAACCCGCCATCGCCAGGCCCAGTCGATCATCATTCTGTTCGTTAAGAGCCGCCTGCAGCCAGGCCGCCAGAACCAGGCTCAAACCGAGGTAGCCGGCACCCCGGGCCGACCACCAGAGGTGCTCGCGAGTGTGTAAGAGGCTGGCTGGAATCAGCGTCAGGGCATACACCCAGGGCAACAGTTCGACCAGGGGCGGGAGAATGATCGGCACGGGCGTAGCTCCTAATCCATCAACTGGATCTAGTCTCCCGTAGCGCTTGAAGTATTAAAAATAGATTGATATGAATGGATCATTCTCTTTTTAGGAATCCAGCGTGCGCCGACTCAACTTTCACCACTTGCACTACTTCTGGGCCGTGGCAAAGGAAGGCAACCTCACACGCGCTGCCCACTCGCTGCATGTGTCGCAATCGGCGCTGTCCACACAAATCCGCACCCTGGAAGACGAGCTGGGCCACGCGCTGTTTATTCGCAGCGGTCGCAGCCTGACGCTGACCGAAGCGGGACGACTGGTGCTGGACTACGCCGAGAGCATCTTTGCCCTGGGCAGCGAATTGCAGATGACCCTGCAAGGCGCTCAGCAGGACATCCAGCCTTTACGAATCGGCGCCGTTGCAACCCTGTCGCGTAACTTTCAGGAAAATCTGCTGCGGCCCTTTCTCGGCCGTGCGCAGGTGCGTATCACCCTGGAGTCCGGTAGCCTGGAGGAGTTGCTGGAGCGTCTAGCCTTGCACAAACTGGATGTGGTATTGACCAACCAGGCGGTCAGTGGAGATGGCCAACGAGCCTGGCGTTGCCGCCTGCTGGACCGGCAAAGCGTATGTCTGGTGGGACCGCCCCGAAAGGGGCTAGCGCCGTTCACCTTGCCAGCTGACCTGCAGCAGGCACGCCTGATTGTGCCGGGACGCAGCAGTGATATTCGCAGCCAGTTTGAGGTCTACTGCAACAGCCACGGCCTGAGCCCGCACATCTGCGCCGAGGTTGACGACATGGCCATGCTGCGTCTGCTGGCACGTGACTCCGGCGACATCGCCCTGCTCCCCGCCGTTGTTGTGCAGGACGAGCTGCTCAACGGCACCCTGCAGCTGTATGCCGAGCTGCCAGACATTGCCGAGCAGTTCTTTGCGGTCACGCTCCAGCGCCACTTTGGCCTTGGCATTCTGGATGAACTGCTGAATCCGTCATGATTGTTAGAGATGAAATATCAACCCGATTTCTAATGTCATTGGGTCCTGGTTCATTCACAAATACTTAACGGCCGCTTCTGGCCGCTTTGAGCCTGTCGCATGGTGCAGGGGCCGGCCAAAAGGAGTCAGTCGGATGTGTCTACGAAACTAGGAGCGATTCAGTAGTGGCTTGGCTTCCCGATCCAGCAGCAAAGCGTTACGAATGCCTCAATCGATGCCCACGTAGACGGACGTAAATAGGGTTCATGATCACTGGCTGGCGACCCCAATGGCAGGAAGCTGTTGGAGCTTCCTGCCACGAGCGCGGGGAAATTGTGCCTACCTTTCGTCGGCAGATTTTTTCTGGATGCGAGATGGGATCCGCTTTAATATCTGGGACTCGATGCCGATAACCTCTACGTTGGACGCTTTCCAGGCCTGCCGGCCTTGCGAACGCTAAAGCCTGTGCTTCACTCACCTCGTGAATCGTTTGGATCAAACCTTCAACGCGATTGCGATGTCGTAACGATGAATTCTGTTGCATTCGTCGAGTGGTTCGTAGGAAAGTGAATTCCGGTGATGAGTTTTTGATCAATCGCCAGTAGAATCGTCGGTCGCTTCAGCTCACTGACGCCTGAAGCCACCCTTACTGACAGTTCGATTGTGTTCGATGATGCCTTCGACGCTCGCACCCTGAGTGCGAACCTGACGTGCCCTTTGGACGAGATAGCCATGAGCCTGCAAGCACTGATTTCCCTGTCCCGTAGCCCTAACAAGGTTGACGCTGATCGAAACGTCTCTAGACGCCTAGAGCAATCGCGCCGGCAGATGGAGATATACGACCGTGAAATCGAGACCCGTATCGCTGCGAAGGCAGTGACTAGCGAGCAGTTGGCGAAGACCTGCAGCCTCTAATCCCTATTTCAAGGAAAGCAGCCGAAAGGCTGCTTTTTTTATGTCTATGACTCCGTATCTCGTATCTCAATTTGCTCAGTCCACCATGACCAATCTGGTGCGCGAATGCTTTGGTTACGATTTTCCGGACATCCTGATAAAGCGCCAAGTAGGTTACATCTTCAACTACCTGAACCGGCTCGACGCGAAAACGGTACTGCTCGAATTTCAGTACGTGGACAAGGATTTCCTGGAAGATTTCTCGCGCTACTACGCCAAGCGTTATGGCAACGATGGACACAAATGCGCCCGGATGCATTTCTTCGCCTGCGCCCTGGATCACGGTATGGTTTTCGAGATCCTCGCTGGTGGCCCGAGAGCCGACGAGTTGGTGAAGACGCTGCAAGCTCATTACCTGGGGTTCATGGTGATCAAGCCGCTTCCCAAAACCTTTATTGGCAAAACCTGCCTCAAGGTGATGGAGGATGAGTCCACCGCGGCCAAACGCAAGCGCCGCCTCAGCCGAAAGTACAAGGTCGACCTTTTTGGGATCAGCCTAAGCGTCGAATCCCTCGCCTTCCAAGAGCAGGACAAGGTCATTGCCGCCTGTGCAACGACAGCCATTTGGTCTGCACTGCATGCCTTGCAGTGGCACAGCATTCGAAGCGTCCATTCGTGTAGCGAGATCACGATGAACGCCTTGAACGACCGCAGCGGTTCGTCAAACAGCTTCCCCAACACGGAGCTGAACACCGAGCAGATGCTGCGCTCCATTGATGCTGAAGGATTGAGACATCACCAGGAAAACCTTCGCGGCACCGATGAAAAACGCTTCTTTGAAACGGTAGTGAGCCACATCGATAGCCAGCTGCCCCTAATTTTCATTGGGGACGTTTACTCGTTGAGCGGGCCAGGCAAGAAAAGACCAACGCGTGAAGGTAACCATGCAATTTGCATCGTTGGCTACAAACAGGATCACGAAAAGATCCTATACATCCATGACGACCGGCTCGGTCCCTACGTCCGAGCAAAGCTGATCCCAACTGCTGGCTATTCCATGAAGCGAAAGCCGATGCGGGAGTGTTGGGCGTTGGCGCTTCAAACGATGAACGAGGATGGCACCTGGAGCGATCCCGTTGAGCTCATCGAGCCTGATGTCCTCATCGTGCCGACAGATAAAAAGGTTCGCCTACCCTTCTATTTTGCCTTGGAGACCTGCGACCGCATCAAAAAGCAGGTCGCCCTGGACTGGAAAACATGGTTCCCCGCAGAAGAGACCAATGTCGCAGATGGAATTTCCTTCCGTATTCGCTTAAGGGAAATTTCCCACATTCGTCAGGAGGTGATAGATCGGAACCTGGACTACAGAACCGTAGAAACACACCCAACAGATGATGACGTCACATCAGAATCAACCGAGCCTTTGATTAGCACGGAACCAGCTGAGCAGGGCCCAGTGACTCTTCAAGGCACCTCCGAGCCAACATCAGCAAACTCCGAGGATGCGTCGAAGCCAGAAGCTGAACCACACGCAGCGGAAGAAGAGCTCAACACTCCGCTCACTCCGTCTGCTGAAGAAACCGAACTGTGGCAAAAGGAAAAGGTTAAGTTCCTGACAAAGGGCTTTGCCAGGTTCCAGTGGGAGGCTCAGTTTCTATTCAACGGCCTGCCGATCTTCAAGGTTTTCATCGATGCTACAGACGTTCCTCAAGGTGACGCGGTCTCAGCCGTGTTCACTGATAACCTGATCCTCGGGACAGGCATACTGAGGCTGCTGCGGTTGAACCCAACGGCAGCAAGCTTCAAAGCAAAGGATGGCCAGTTCTTCCCGTCATTCATGCGCCGCCTCGTCGAAGTGGACGCGTCTATAGACGCCTACCTGGAGGAGACCTATGGGGGGCTAAGAGCTCCTCTCTACCTCAAGGCACAAGAAATTCAAGGCCAAGACATTTTCAATAACCCGACAGCTGTCCGGCTCTACGATGCTCCACGTATGCCTATCGTAGAGCTGAACAAAAAATTCGCCTCTCGCAGAACAACCTACCTAATTTGGGCTGTCGCAAAAGATGGAGCACTGCTAATCGGTAAGGAGTTCGAGGTGAAGATCGATGGTCGACTGGAGAAATGCGGGCACCCCAGCATCACCGCATTTCAACCTGCTCGGATTGCCGGAGAAATGCACAAGATTGGTAACGGTACTTGGCAGATCAACGCCAAATCGGGCCGCTACAGCGGGGACTACCCGAACAGGGATGATCTGCTCCAGAACGCCCTATATAAATTCCAACAGTTCTTCCCGGCTGAGGCATTTATTATCCAACCTGCTGCGAGCACTGCCGTTATGCCCTCGACCGGCGCTCCAGAAGACGAGCCAGGCGCTGCGAGCGCGTGAAGCGATAAAAATCGGAAGCGAATCGGACGTCCATAATAGGACTCCATAATTGACTATAAACGCCTATAAAGCTCACCCAAGAGCGGTCAGCCTGTGGGCGCTTGCGGTTCTGACACTTTATTCCAGTGGATCTGATCCACTCGCGCTGGAGGTTCTGACCCACCCATTCCAGTGATTGTGATCCACCATGCTGATGATTCTGACCCACCCCTCAAGCGCTAAACTATCCACCCCCCCCTTCCTCGTAGGTCGCCGCAATTGATTGAAGAAGGCAGCCAGAATATTTATACCGATCTCGGCTGCGCCGATGCTGACGCAATGCAGCGCAAAGCCATGCTCGTCGTGCGTATCGGTGATGCTATTTCTGCCAAGGCTCTGGGACTGGATCAGGCGTCGGCAGTGACGGGCACTGAGGTATCTTGCCTGGAGGCCTGGCTAAAGGGGAATTTCAGACATGCCGATGAGGCCGTACTGCATGCCTGCTTACGCCACCTTGAGATGCAGCCTCACTGACTCGGTTATTTTCGCGTGCGCGAAAATAACGAAGGGGCATCGCCCCTTCGTTGTTGATCATCACGCCTTGGCAGCCTGCTTACGCAAGGACTCGCCTTTGAGCCCGATACGGTGCGAGCGGTGGACGATGCGATCCAGGATGGCCTCGGCCAGTGTGGCGTCGCTGAACATGCTGTGCCAGTGCTCCGTGGGGAACTGGCTGGTGATGATCAGCGAGCCGGTCTGCATGCGCTGATCGACAATATCCAGCAAGGTATACCCCACCGTGGGTTCTACACGACCTGGCCGCCAAGGGAGTACACATTCCCTACTGTCATTGAGGTCACCTACTTCCTCAGCATGTGTACTCAACTGAAGATTCCCGTGCAGAGTCATTTGCGCTTGGAAAATGGCCAGCGAGTTGATCCGTTCAGCTTTTGCACGCTGTGTTGGCGGCAGCCATTACCAGGACGAAAACTCTGTGCACACCACTCTCCCCATGTTCCGCTCCAGGATGAGGTCGGAACGCAAGCTGCGGCGGCACGCTACAAGTCAGGCGTTCGCCAAAGAGAGCGGTTCGATAAGGCGGTAAATCGCATCCTGACCAAGGAAGTGACGGAGTTCCATGAAGGGCTCTTCACTCCCGTGGTGCTGTTCCCCGAACAGGGCATTGCGGCCTGGCTGACTGAGCGTCGCCCGCTGTTGTGGCAATTGCTCGGTGAGCGGCAGCAGGAACTCAGCGATGGGAATGCCGTGAGCATGCTGCTTGATCTACTGCACAGCCCTGATGGCCTACCGCCCAAGGCCCACCAGACTTACCGACTGATTAATCAGCACCTGCATGAGCATCCGCTGCTGATTTGGCCAATGCTCATACGGGCCGAGGGCTGGCACCGATGCCGAGAAGACGTGCGGAGACAATGGGGTGGCAAACGCTCTGGTGCAGGGCGTCCTGTACAGCCGTCAGCTACTTCGCCATGTACCGATCAACAACCGGGCGTAGCTCGCGGTTGCGCTGACCATAAGTCTCAATGACCTGCTGATAGACCTTCACGTCCGAGCCCGGCAGCGAATACTGCACGTCGAATATCTCCTGATCCAAGGCTTCCCACTCTGCGATCAGGGCCATATCTGGCTGCGCCTGCTGGCTCTCCGCATGAATCAGGTAGGTCAGGCTGGACGTCAGGAAGTCGAGTGTATCCTCGGCGCTTTCCAGCAAATCCAGGCATTGGCGTTGCGTCATTCCCAGCGCTTCTGCACCCGGTAAAAGCATTGCGTATCTCCTCTGAGTAAGTGCCGTGCATCACCATCACGGAGATGCACGACCACCCTACAGCCTGCAACATTATCGTGGAGCTTGGCAGTGGCTGGCAGTCGCCTCACATCTGTGGCGGCCAGTTATGCGATTCGCCCTGGCAGTCCTTGCACCAGGCATACAGGGCGTCGTACATGATGAGGCCATGGCGCAGCATTTCATGGTCATCACTGAAGGTCTTCGACAATCCCAGGGAAATGGCATACAGCCCCGCCGACTGAGGCGTGAGATTGAGCCTTGAGGTATCGGCCCCACGCACTATCTGCGCCAGTTGCTGCAAGGCCGGCTTGTCCAGTTGGTACTTCTTCAAGAACGCATCGAAGCTGCACAACTCGCCTTCATGAGTGAGTTCGACACCGGGAATGTCGTAAGGCGTCGCGTCTTCCTCTTGCGCCAGGCGCAGCACATCGCCACTCGGCACGTAGAGAAACTCCGGCTCTGTATCGATAAAACGGGCGATCAGCCAAGGGCAGGCGATCCGGTCGATCTTCGGGCGTTCACGGGTGATCCACTTCATGCAGCACCTCCTGCCTATCGGGATAGGCTCCGGGTGGGCTGGCCAGCGCCGTGCCAGCCAGCAAAACCATCGATCAAGTAGCGCGCATCCAGGCCCATGGCCTCCAGTGTGGCGGCGATACCCTGGCTGATTTCATGCCCCTTGGCGCAATAGAGAATCACTGGCCTGTCCCGTGGAACCTGATCCTTCCAGGTGAAGACTGCTTCGGGATCACGCCAGTGTGCGCCGGGGATTTCTGTGGCATCGGCAAGCCGAACGCTCGTGCGGCGTACATCCAGTAGGCTGAACGTCCGCCCTGCGGCCTGCCACTCCGCCAGTTCGCAAATCGAGATTCGACTCATTTCCCACCTCTCAGTTTTGCAGCAGGTGCACAGCCAGACCTACCAGCGCACAGGCCGCCAGCACCTGGATTACGCCACGCTTGAAGCGGAACAGGGCAACGGCGGCTGCCAGCGCGATCAGTGCTGATGGCCAATCGAAATGGCCGCTGAAGCCTTGCGGCCAGAGCACGTGGTAACCGAAGAACAGTGCCAGGTTGAGGATCACCCCGACCACGGCGGCAGTGATTGCCGTCAGTGGTGCGGTGAACTTCAGTTCGTTGTGGGTCGACTCCACCAACGGGCCGCCTGCGAGAATGAACAGGAAGGACGGCAAGAATGTGAACCAGGTAACCAGGCTGGCGGCCACGGCTCCGGCCAGGAAGGCCTGATCGGCACCGAATACCTGCTGCACATAGCCGCCGACGAAGCCGACAAAGGCCACAACCATGATTAGCGGCCCCGGCGTGGTCTCGCCCAAGGCCAGGCCATCAATCATCTGCGTCGGGGTCAGCCAGCCGTAGTGGCCGACTGCGCCCTGGTAGACATAGGGCAGCACCGCATAGGCACCGCCGAAGGTCAGCAACGCGGCCTTGGTGAAGAACCAGCCCATCTGGGTCAACGTGCCTTCCCAGCCGAACAGGGCGGTCAGCAGGCCCATGGGTAATGCCCACAGCGCCGCGCCTATGACTGCCAGCAAGAGCAGGCGCGGCCAGCGAAAGCGCGCATGTTCCGGTGTCGGGGTGTCGTCATCGATCAGCGCCGGGCCGAAGGATTGCTTGCTAGCACCATGCCCGCCGCCGATGCTGAACTTGTCAGGGGCGAAACGCCCGCCGAAATAGCCGATCACGGCGGCACCCAGCACGATCAGCGGGAACGGTAGTTTGAGAGCGAAGATGGCCACAAACGAAGCGGCAGCTATCGCCCACAACCAGTTGTTCTTCAGCGCCCGCGAGCCGATGCGGTGAGCAGCCTGTACCACGATGGCGGTCACGGCGGGTTTGATCCCATAGAACAGCCCCGCAATCACCGGCACGTCGCCGTAGGCGATGTACAGCCAGGACAGGCCAATCAGGATAAACAGTGACGGCAGTACGAATAGCGCCCCGGCAATCACCCCGCCCCAGGTGCGGTGCATCAACCAGCCGATATAGGTGGCCAGTTGTTGGGCCTCCGGGCCGGGCAGCAGCATGCAGTAGTTCAGGGCATGCAGAAAGCGGCGTTCAGATATCCAGCGTCGGCGCTCCACCAGCTCCTGGTGCATGATCGAGATCTGCCCGGCCGGGCCGCCGAAGCTGATGAAACCGAGCTTCAGCCAGAAAGCGAAGGCCTGCCAGAAGCTGACCTGCGGTGTTTGCGTCAGTGTTTCCGCGTTCTGCGCGGCTGTTTGCGTCACGTCGAGGGTACTCCTTTATCGAAACTGGCCAGCAAACCGTCAAAAATGGCGGAAGCGGCAGTCAGTAATTGATCGTCTTGGGTCAGGGTTTCGCGCAGTCCGGCCAGCACGCTCTCGATGCCTGTGGCCTCGGGCGGCTGTACGCCGCCCACGTCGAGGTAATGCACAAGCAGGCCCAGCCGAGCGATAGCGGGTTGCTCCAGGCCGAAACTTGCCGCCAGCACCTCGAAGGTGACGCGACTGCCGACATGACTGAAGATCGCGCCGTCGAAATCGAAGCCCAACGCATCGGCCGGACAATCCCCAGGACTGGCCAGCCACAGAATCCTGGCCTGCGGATCGATAAAGCGGCGGATCAGCCAGGCGCTGGCCAAGCGATCCACCCACGGCCGCTGTCGTGTCGCCCAGGTGCGCCCCTGGTAGTCGGATGAATGCAGCTGCGCGATGACACCGGCCATGGCGTGCGGCTCATCCGGGGACAGGGCGCGGGCGCAGGCTAGCTCCAACTCCTGCAAGGCTTTATCCGTTTGCTGTTGTGCCTCGCCAGGAAAAAAATCGATTTCGACCAGACTGGCGAAAGCTTTGCGGAGCTTGCGCACCTGCTTGAGCGTGTCCTGCACGGTATCGGCAGTCAGCACATTCCGCGCTTGTACGACTTCACCCAAGACGGCCGCATAGTCTTCGCCGCGATCAAACAGGTCGGTAAAGTTCGCCCCCTCGGGCTCTTCGACGCGCAGCACATGGGCTGCCCCGCCAGCGTCCCGTACATCTGAGGCCAAACCATCCAGGGTGGCGCGACAGCCTTCGCGCTCAGGCATCAGATAGACACCGTCACGCAGCACAGCTGCCCCGGAGGCTTTCAACGAGCGCCAAGCCCGTTGCCGAGCAGTGGCATTCTCGGTGGGCAAGGAAAGGATGAGTGCTAGCAGCTTCATTGTGTAGAGATATATTCAGCTATGAATGATTCTCTACATATTGATCCAGGGCAAAGGAGACCGCAAGCGCTTGCGGTGTACCTACCGGCTTTCGGGGCGGGTCAGAATCATCAGCGGAGTGGATCACAACCACTGGAATGGGTGGGGCGGAACCTCCAGCATGGACGGGTCACAATCGCTGGAACTGGGTGTCAGCATCACTGGAATACACAGTCAGCCCCTAGGCCGGCAAGCCGTGCTCGAGCGCGTGAATCACTTGCAGTACTGCCCTACGGCCCGGCTCAGTAACGAGCAGATCGATCGGCCGCTCGGAGGCTAGCGCCAGAATCGGTGAGGTCAGCCAGCGCAGCGCGCCATCGAGATCTTCCTCATGGAGTTCCAATAGGGCGTCCAAGGTCTCGACGAGACGACAAAACACCTCGCCTGTCCGGGCAGACATCACGGAGTGTCGAAACGAGGTTCCCACCCACCTTGCGACCTGTGTGCGACGCAACCCCAGTTCATGCGCCAGATCCGCAACCAGCGTGACCGGAAGCCCGGCCAGCAACGCCTGATGCATCCGGTAATGCGTTTTTGGCAAACCTAGCCGATCGTAGAGCTTTTGCATTAGTAGACCACTACAGTTGTTTCTACCAGCCGGGTCTGGAGTTGGGCGTGAAGCGCGTGTTTCCATGCGACCCCGGCAGCATAGCCCTTGAAGTGCTGAGGCGGATTCCAAACCAACTGAATCGCCCCTTTTTTCGTGGTCACCCACTGACCGGCTGCTTCTGGCCTTGAGGCGTCGGTCTCGACTGGCGGGAACCGGCCCAGGCTGTGTAAAAACTCTGGCATCGACCTTGCTGTGATTTGATGGGTTCGAAATCAGCGGGGGCGCCAATGAAGCGTTTTATCCAGGGAGAGCATCGAGGCCAAAGCGCGCTGCTTCCCGAGATCCTGGATGACTACGTGGCGGACACCAACCCGGTGCGGGTGGTCGATGTTTTCGTCGATGAACTCGACCTTGGCCAGTTGGGTTTCGAGGGCGTCGTCCCGGCTGAAACAGGTCGCCCCGCTTACCATCCTGCCGACCTGCTGAAGATCTACATCTACGGCTATCTCAATCGCATCCAGTCCAGCCGCCGTCTCGAACGCGAGGCTCAACGCAACGTTGAGTTGATGTGGCTGACCGGACGTTTGATGCCGGACTTCAAGACCATCGCCAACTTCCGCAAGGATAACGGCAAGGCCATCCGCGGCGTCTGTCGGCAGTTCGTCGTGCTGTGCCAGCAGCTCGGTCTGTTCGCCGAGGCGCTGGTGGCCATCGACGGCAGCAAGTTCAAGGCGGTCAACAATCGCGACCGCAACTTCACCAGTGCCAAGCTGCAACGGCGGATGGAAGAAATCGAATCCAGCATCAGCCGCTACCTGACGGCACTCGATACCGCAGATCGTCAGGAACCTGCCGTGGCGCAGGTCAAAGCCGAACGCCTTCACGACAAGATCGCGACCTTGAAAACTAAGCTGCAGGAGCTCAAGGAAATCGAGGTTCAGCTCAACGAAACCCCGGATAAGCAGATCTCCCTGACCGATCCCGATGCCCGTTCGATGAAGACGCGGGGCAGCGGAATGGTCGGTTACAACGTGCAGGCGGCGGTCGACGCGAAGCACCACCTGATCGTGACGCACGAGGTCACGAACGACGGGGTCGATCGCGATCAACTGAGCGCCATGGCCAAGCAAGCACGAGAGGCCATGGGTGTCGAGAAGCTCTCGGCGGTCGCAGACAGAGGGTATTTCAAAGGCGAAGAAATCCTGGCGTGCCATGAGGCTGGAATCACCGTTTTCGTGCCCAAGACGCTGACCTCAGGAGCGACAGCGGCGGGCCGCTTCGGCAAAGGTGACTTCATCTATGACGCAGTAAAGAACGAGTACCGATGCCCGGCTGGGCAAAGCCTGATCTGGCGTTTCTCTAGTGTCGAGAAAGGGCTGAAGATGCACCGTTACTGGAGTTCGCATTGCCAAGGTTGTGCGCTGAAAGAGCAGTGCACACCGAGTCCACAGCCACGCCGAGTGAGCCGCTGGGAGCATGAAGCAGTGCTCGAAGCGATGCAGAGTCGTCTGGATCAAGCGCCCGAGATGATGCGAATCCGCCGTCAGACGGTCGAGCACCCGTTCGGCACGCTGAAATCCTGGATGGGTGCCACCCATTTCCTCACCAGAACGCTCGACCGGGTGAGTACCGAGATGAGCCTGCATGTGCTCGCCTACAATCTCAAACGCGTGTTGAACCTGCTGGGCAGCGGTGCCCTGATGGCCGCGATGAAGGCCTGAGGCCTGTTTTACGGCTCTTGCCGCCCTCCAGCAGGCGCGCCGAGGTCTAAAGTGCCGCAAGCAAAGAATCACCGATTGCACCTGATCGGGCCTCCGACGGCCTTCTGGGCACCGAGAAAATCCCCCGCCAGTTGATTGCCATCGCTTGCTGTGTTTTTACACGGCCTGGGCCAGAAGCGGACATTCACAGTGACTGAGGAATGAGGGGCGGGTCACTTTTGCTCGGATAACCTAACGTTGGAATTCAGCGGCTGCCGTAGGCAGTCCGCTGGAATGACTTGTTAGGCAACAACTCCACTGCCTATGGGTTTATAGCGGATTTACTTAGGTTGGTACTCCAATGATGAATGGTGAAGGTTAATGCGCAAATTTCCCGCATCGTCTTTAACGTAACCCCACGTTTTGTCAACGGTAGTCACTTTCCCATTTTTATCTGTGAAGTGAACTTTCCCCATAGTAATTGCGCTATTGCCATCAAGAAAAATAGCAGAAGTGACAGGCTCACATTTTTTCCAGCCTTTTAGAGCAAAACCTGTGTCGGCAGGGAAGGATGGGTCACCGCCAACGAAATAAGATAGCGCACCGGCACGTGTGGGGCGAAATGTTTGAGGGTTCACCGTGAGCGTAGGCTTAAAGAGTACTGCGCCCATTTGGTAGGCGTAAGCGGAATCTATGACTTTCTCGGCCAATGCTCTCGCTGCTACTTTTCCATCCTTTTCGTATGCGGCGTTGATATCAAGAAGAGCAGCACACCATGCTTGCTGAGCTGTTAATGCTTCCTTCTCTGTTACTGCCTGATTTACAACGATGGGCTCGTTTGCGTTCGCAATATTTGAGGTAAGTGCGACTAATGCTGTTAATGCTACAAGTTTGACTTTCATAGTTGGGAGACCTCTGGGTTGAAAGAATTGGATTGTTGCGTGTTTGACTGTGCCTAACGTTCAAATTGAGGGGCTGGCCGCCACGAAACGTGAACGGAGCCCCGAAAGTTCAAGAAACCGCAGGCCGTAAAAGAACGCTTATCGGCCAGTCCCTCTCGAATGTAGGGTTAGGCCGGAGAATGGGCGCACAGGCGAAACAGCGACCAACCCCAGCGCCACTTTACACCGCGAAACGTGAAGCCGCCACGGACAAAAAACCACCGAAGCCGCCCCGCCTGGCCGTCACCGCCGCCCGGAAAAACAGCGGCGGTTACGAAAGGCAGGGCCAGGTTTCGCCATCTTCTGAGGATGTGATTTTATATCCGTTTCGCTCTAGCACTAGCAAGGCAGGAATGAGAGTATTTGCTGCAGCTGAAATCTTCATGTGTTTGCCTAACGCCGCAATCACCCGCTTGTCGGGTGCATTGCTTTGTTATGCGCTTTCTCTGCAAGTGCGTTGATCGCACATTCATCTAACCGGGCACGCCGTACCTCTTCGAATATCCGAGCGCCCGAGCGCTCGTAGAAGCTCCTTCCTCGATCATTGTCGGTAGCCACGATCCAGTCAATACGCCCGCAGCCAGTATTCTGAGCGAGGATACACAGCTCTGAGAGTAGAGCTTCGCCCACACCGCTTCCCCGGAACTGCGGATAGACAAACAGATCGTCTAGCCAAATGCCAGGCTTGGCAATGAACGTGGAATAGATACTGTAGTACGTCGCGATACCCACGGCCTCGCCTGACTTCATGGCCAAGAGCGCAAACGCCTTGGGTTGTTCGGAGAAGAAAGCTTCCTCAATGTCAGCTTCCGTAGATTGAAGCGAATTCAAACACCCATCGAATTCCGCTTTTCCTCGAACAAGGTCGAGTATCGCAGGAACGTCCGCTTTTTCTGCCTTCCTGATTTCAATAATAAGAGTACCCTCTCTATGGATGCGCATAACGCCGCCAACACGCGCAGCTTTGTAGTGAAGGCGAAGCCGCAACCGAAATGGTGTCGCTATGCTTGGATTGGTTAGTGGCAGACGCCCGTGACGTTGGCTCTTGCCCAAAGCAGGCTCCCATGAAGCGTTGGCCGCCTACATTCTCTGCGGAGTGGTTGCCTCTCTAGTTCAGGCAACCAGCAGGTGACGTCTAACCGCGTGCTGTGCATCAGTCTTTCATATTCTTCCACGCGAATACCGAGGCCAAAATAATGATACCGATGGCAGCACCAAAGTATAACGTAGCGATCGTAGCGCCAATCTCTACCGCCTGCTCAAGGAACAGAACCACCAGTATCACAACAGCCACTTGGCTTACTGTTATCTTCAAATCATGGAAGCTCTTAATGTCCAGAGGGTTTTGGGATTCTCTGTCATCATCAGACACCGGACGGATGAACAGACGATACAGGTTAACCGCCATGATCTGAAAAGTAATAGCGATCAGCAGGAGATCCAACAGCTTCAGGAGGCGAACCGCGAGGCTCTTGCCGTCGTCAGCAGAGACAGGTATATCACGTACTACATCCAGTGCGGTATTCCAGATTATGTTAACCGAGGTACCATACAAGAGCAAAGATGACACCGCACAGATAACGACTGCCACCCACACCATAAACCGACTACTTCTGAAAACTCTCTCGATCATAATTTCTCCGGGCCGCGTCACAACGTCAGTTACAGACTCACAATTTTCTCTTAGTCGGTTTCACCGGACCATCTACTATCTCGTTAATCAACCTCTAGATTGTGCTTTCTACGGCGTTAGCCGAACACTGGAGCTGTCGGATTACTGCTGGATTACTTCAAACGTTCGTGACCCTGACATGACCTGGAGAAAAGCCACTAACAGTGATTAGACCGAACGCTCGACTAATACGCAGCCTAACATTTCGCTAACAATGTTGACTTTTCTCTTGCGGATCAGTGTTTTATGCATCTTTCACTCCCTTCTGCTGCGACGTTATATCGAACGCGGTATAAGCCAGTTATAGCCGAATGCGGCATAAGCCCGCGCTTCACAGCATGTCGCCAAAGCTAGCAGGAATGAATGCTTGTGTGAGATAAGCAAGGCATTCATGCCGCCGAAGATGGGACTGCGCGTGAGCAGTTGTTTCCATAATGCTTTTTCTGCTGTTGATTGCCAAGAAATTAGTGGCCGCTTCTGGCCGATTCCGGCCTGCTACTACCTGGAACTTCCAGCCAAAAGTGGCATCGTGTGTCTCAAAAGCTGGGAAGATTCACTACCTGCAGCCATAAACCTATGACGTAGTGGCAGGTTCGGCTCTGGTCGAGGCTTGTTAAGGAGCCGACATCTGCTGTTAGCTGGGCAGCCAATGCCGATGAGCCCGTTGGCCCTAGGTCACGCCGCGGATGCGATTCATTTCTGTTAGACCCGGTATTTCTACCTCTCCCTGGTGATACCTTCACACATCGGTGTCTAGGGGTTGACTTAATGGATAAGCACCGGCTGCATCTACTGCTACGCGCGGCCCAGCCACGCCTACTGGGACCTGTCGCCGGGGCTGGACTTCGAGACCCGGCTGATCGCCAAGACCAACGCCGCCGCCCTGCTCCAACAGCAGCTGAGCAAGCCCGGCTACCAGTGCGCGCCGATCAACCTGGGCGCCAACACCGACCCCTACCAGCCGATCGAGCGCGAGCAGCGGCTGACCCGCCAGTGCCTGGAGATCCTCCTCGACTACCGCCACCCGGTGACCATCGTCACCAAGGGCGCGCTGATCCTGCGCGACCTCGACCTGCTCGCCGAGCTGGCCAAGCAGCGCCTGGTGGCGGTGTATATCAGCCTCACCACCCTGGACGACGAGCTCAAGCGCATCCTCGAACCGCGCGCGGCGGCGCCCTCGGCGCGCCTGCGGGCGATCCGCGTGCTGCGCCAACAGGATATCCCGGTCGGCGTGCTGTGTTCGCCGATGATTCCGATGATCAACGACATGGAGCTCGAGCGCCTGCTCGACGCGGCGCAGCAGGCCGGCGCGCAGAGCGCCAACTACATGCTGCTGCGCCTGCCGCGCGAGGTGGCGCCGCTGTTCGAGGAGTGGTTGCGGGCGCATCGCCCGCAGCGCGCCGAGCACGTGCTCAGCCTGATCCGCCAGAGCCGCGGCGGCGAGCTGTACGACAGCCGGTTCGGCGCGCGCTTTCGCGGCGAGGGCGCCTTCGCCGAGCTGCTGGCGCAGCGCTTCGCCCTGGCCATCCGCCGCCTCGGCCTGCAGCGACGCCAGGCCCTGCAACTGGACTGCAGCCGCTTCGCCCCGCCGGGCGGACAACTGGCCCTGCTCTGACGCACCCGGCCACAGTCTGCACGGGCCTGCGGGTTGTCGCCGCACCGGCCGTGAGGCGACACTTGGCGTGTGACTCGCCAGCGGCTGCGGCTGTCGGTTTAGCAGCGTCTTTTCAGGTTCATAGAGGTTCAGGGCATGCCTTACAAACACCAGGTCATTCCGCTTCAGACCCACGAGGGCAACGAAACCGCCGAGCAGGCGCTGCAAAGCATCGTCGACGGCTTCAAACGCTTTCGCAACGAGGTATTCCCGCAGCAGGAAGAGCTGTTCAAGAAGCTCGCCACCGCCCAGAACCCGCGCGCCATGTTCATCACCTGCGCCGACTCGCGGGTGGTGCCGGAACTGATCACCCAGAGCTCGCCGGGCGACCTGTTCGTCAACCGCAACGTCGGCAACGTGGTGCCGCCCTACGGCCAGATGATGGGTGGCGTGTCCACCGCCATCGAGTACGCGGTGATGGCCCTGGGCGTGCAGCACATCGTCATCTGCGGCCATTCCGACTGCGGCGCGATGAAGGCGGTGCTCAATCCGGCGTCGCTGGAAAGCATGCCCACGGTCAAGGCCTGGCTGCGCCATGCCGAAGTGGCGCGCACGGTGGTGGCGGAGAACTGCAGCTGCGGCAACGACCAGGAAACCCTCGCCGTGCTCACCGAGGAAAACGTGGTGGCCCAGCTCGACCACCTGCGCACCCACCCCTCGGTGGCGTCCAAGCTGGCTAGCGGTCAGCTGTTCATCCACGGCTGGGTCTACGACATCGAGACCAGCCAGATCCGCGCCTACGACGCCGAGCTGGGCAGCTTCCTGCCGCTCGATGGCGACAAGGTGCCGATGGCCACGCCGCGCGCGCGCTACCCGCAGGCCTGAAGGCTGCGCGCCTCGCCCCCTCTCCGGCTGATGGCCGAAGAGGGGCCGTAGGGTGCGCCGCGCGCACCAAGGTCCTCTCGCTGAGGGTCGCGGCTAAAGACCCTCCCACCAAGCACGCCGCGACCGTGGGAGGGGCTTTAGCCGCGAGCTCTTGGCCGGCACAGGCTGGTGCGCACAGCGCACCCTACGAAATCCTGATCTGCCGCGGCTCAGAACTTCTCCCCGCGCAGCACTTCCACCTGCGCCAGGTAGCAGACCATGGCGAAATGGTCGTAGTAGCGCGCCTGCAGGTGTTCGGCGATGCGCTCGGCCAGCTCGCGGCCGCAGATGATTTCCAGGCGGATATTGCCCTCGGTATCCCAATCGGCGCTGCGCACGCCGCGGTGCCCGCGGCCGCGGGCGTCGGACAGGGTCCAGCCGGGGGCGCCGAGCGCCTCCAGGTCGGCCAGCAACTTCTTCTCCAGCGCCGCCTCGCAGATCACGGTGAGCAGGGTGCGGCTATGTGCGTTCATCTCAGAGCCCCCAGGCGATCAATCGCTCGGCCAGCGCCAGGTACAGCGGGATGCCGAGCAGGATATTGAAAGGGAAGGTTATCCCCAACGAAGCGGTCAGCGACAGCGACGGGTTGGCCTCCGGCAGCGCCAGGCGCATGGCTGCCGGCACGGCGATATAGGAGGCCGAGGCGGCCAGGGTGGCGAGCATCGCCGTGCCGCCCAGGCTCAGACCCATGAAGCGCGCCAGCAGGGCGCCGATCAACGCACCGAGCAGCGGCATCAGCAGGGCGAAGGCGGCCAGGCGCAGGCCGAACTGCCGGAGCGCGCCGAGTTGGCCGGAGGCGATCAGGCCCATCTCCAGCAGGAAGAACGCCAGCACCGGCTTGAACATGCTGGTGTACAGCGGCTCCAGCGGCTTGATCGCCTCCTTGCCGGCGATCGCGCCGATCACCAGGCCGCCGAGCAGCAGCATGATGCTCTTGCCGAGGAAGATCTCGCGGCCCAGCTCGCCCCAGTGGGTCTCGCGCGAGATGCCCTTGGCCAGGACGATGCCGACCAGGATCGCGGGAATCTCCAGGATCGCCACGAACAGCGGCATATAGCTCTCGAACGCGACGCCCTTGGCCAGCAGATAGGCCACCACCACGGCGAAGGTACCGGCGCTGACCGAGCCGTAGTGCGCCGCCACCGCCGCGGCGTTGATGCGGTCGAAGCGCAGGCCGCGCAGCAAGGCGAAGGCGAGCAGCGGCAGCAGCACGCCGAGCGCCAGCACCAGCGCCGACTGGCCGAGCAGCTGCAGGCTGGCCTGCTCGGCCAGCTCCACGCCGCCGTGCAGACCGATGGCCAGCAGGAGGATGATCGACAGCGTCTCGTACAGCGCCGCCGGCAACTTCAGCTCGCTCTTGAGCAGGCCGGCGACCAGGCCGAAGACGAAGAACAGCACCACCGGGTCCAGAGTCACGTCAGCTCACCTCCCCCAACCTTGTAGGGTGCCGCGGGGCCGCCCAGGCCGTGCGCACCCGTCACTCTATTGACCGCCTGCCTCGGTGCGCACGGCGCACCCTAGACACGAAGGAAAAGGCCATGCCCCGGCACAGGGCGGTGCTGATCGCCCTGCTTTGCCTCGCCAACGGGCGACGCACCGGGACATGACCGGAAAGCGCAGACACGCCGGCACCCGCGTGGTCAAAAAAAGGGAGCCTTGCGGCCCCCGGGACAACACGCGCGCGCCGTCGCGCCGAAATAAAAAAGGAGCCCGGGCGATCCCATCAAACTTGCCCATTCAACAGGCCGGGCTCCATAGAGGTTAACCTTCGATTTCCACCAGCACGTCGCCCGGGTTGACCCGGTCGCCCTTGGCCACGTGCACCGCCTTGACCGTGCCGGCGATCGGCGCCTGCACCTCGGTCTCCATCTTCATCGCCTCGGTGATCAGCACCGCCTGGCCGGCCTTGACCGCGTCGCCGACCTTGACCAGCACGTCGACGATATTGCCCGGCATGGTGGTGGACACGTCGCCCGGCGCGCTGGCCTGCTTGCGCTTGCCGCCGCTGCCGGCAACGAAGTCGTTGAGCGGCTCGAACACCACCTCTTCCGGCATGCCGTCGATGGACAGGTAGAAGTGGCGCTTGCCGTCGCCCTTGACGCCGACGCCGGTGATGTCGACGCGGTAGCTCTCGCCGTGCACGTCGACCACGAACTCGGTGGGCACGCCCTCGCCGCCCACCGGCGCCGCGCCGCCGGCCTGCGGCAGCGGCAGCAGGGCCTCGGGCTTGAGGGTGCCGGCGGCACGCTCCTCAAGGAACTTGCGGCCGATATCGGGGAACATGGCGAAGGTCAGTACGTCTTCTTCGCTCTTGGCCAGCGTGCCGATCTCTTCGCGCAGCTTGGCCATCTCCGGCTTGAGCAGGTCGGCCGGGCGCACGTCGATGACTTCCTCGCTGCCGATGGCCTGCTTGCGCAGGGCCTCGTCGACCTTGCCCGGCGCCTTGCCGTAGCGGCCCTGCAGGTACAGCTTGACCTCGTTGGTGATGGTCTTGTAGCGCTCGCCGGCGAGCACGTTGAACACCGCCTGGGTGCCGACGATCTGCGAGGTCGGCGTCACCAGCGGCGGGTAGCCGAGGTCGGCGCGCACCCGCGGAATCTCGGCGAACACTTCGTTGATGCGATTGAGCGCGCCCTGTTCCTTGAGCTGGTTGGCCAGGTTGGACATCATGCCGCCCGGCACCTGGTTGACCTGCACGCGGGTATCGACGGCGGTGAATTCGCTCTCGAACTGGTGGTACTTCTTGCGCACGGCATGGAAGTACATGCCGATCTCCTGGATCAGCTCCAGGTCCAGGCCAGTGTCGAACTCGCTGCCGCGCAGCGCGGCGACCATCGACTCGGTACCCGGATGGCTGGTGCCCCAGGCGAAGCTGGAGATGGCGGTGTCGATATGGTCGGCGCCGGCCTCGATGGCCTTGAGCTGGCACATCGAGCCCATGCCGGCGGTGTCGTGGCTGTGCACGAACACCGGCAGATCGACCTCGGCCTTGAGCGCCTTGACCAGCTCGGCGGTGGCGTAGGGGGTGAGCAGGCCGGCCATGTCCTTGATGGCGATGGAGTCGATGCCCATGGCCTGCATGGCCTTGGCCTGTTCGACGAAGGCGGCCACGGTGTGCACCGGGCTGGTGGTGTAGGCGATGGTGCCCTGGGCGTGCTTGCCGGCGGCCTTCACCGCCTCGATGGCCACGCGCAGGTTACGCACGTCGTTCATCGCGTCGAAGATGCGGAACACGTCGATGCCGTTGACCGCGGCCTTGGCGACGAAGGCGCGTACCACATCGTCGCTGTAGTGGCGGTAGCCGAGCAGGTTCTGCCCGCGCAGGAGCATCTGCAGGCGGGTGTTGGGCAGCGCGGTCTTGAGCTGGCGCAGGCGCTCCCAGGGGTCTTCCTTGAGAAAGCGCACGCAGGCGTCGAAGGTGGCGCCGCCCCAGACTTCCAGCGACCAGTAGCCGACCTGGTCGAGCTTGGCGCAGATCGGCAGCATGTCTTCGGTGCGCATGCGCGTGGCGATGATCGACTGGTGGGCGTCGCGCAGGATGGTGTCGGTGACGGTGATTTTCTTGGTCTTGCTCATGATCTGAATCCTTCCCCTACAGGCCGGCGTGGGCCGCGATGGCGGTGGCGATGGCGATGGCCAGGTGCGACGGGTTGCGCTTGATCGAATACTGGGTCAGCTCCGGATGGCTCTCGACGAAGCTGGTGTTGAACTCGGCGCTGCGGAACTCCGGGTTGCGCAGGATTTCCTGGTAATAGGGCGCGGTGGTGCGCACGCCCTGCACGCGCATGTCGTCCAGCGCGCGCAGGCCGCGGTCCATCGCCTCTTCCCAGGTCAGCGCCCAGACCACCAGCTTCAGGCACATCGAGTCGTAGTAAGGCGGAATGGTGTAGCCGGTGTAGATCGCCGTGTCGGTGCGCACGCCGGGGCCGCCGGGGGCGTAGTAGCGGGTGATCTTGCCGAAGCTGGGCAGGAAGTTGTTCTTCGGGTCCTCGGCGTTGATGCGAAACTGCAGGGCAAAGCCGCGGTGGATGATGTCGTCCTGCTTGACCGACAGCGGCAGGCCGCTGGCGATGCGAATCTGTTCGCGGACGATGTCGATGCCGGTGATTTCCTCGGTGATGGTGTGCTCCACCTGCACCCGGGTGTTCATCTCCATGAAGTACACCTCGCCCTCGGCGAGCAGGAACTCCACGGTGCCGGCGTTCTCGTAGCCCACCGCCTGCGCCGCGCGCACCGCCAGGTCGCCGATATAGGCGCGCTGCTCGGGGGTTAGCTGCGGGCTGGGGGCGATCTCGATCAGCTTCTGGTTGCGGCGCTGGATCGAGCAGTCGCGCTCGTACAGGTGCACGGTGTTGCCGAGGCTGTCGGCGAGGATCTGCGCCTCGATATGCTTGGGATTGACGATGCACTTTTCCAGGAAGACTTCGGCGCTGCCGAAGGCCTTGGTGGCCTCGGAGATCACCCGCGGGTAGGCCTGCTCCAGCTCCTCGCGCGAGTTGCAGCGGCGAATGCCGCGGCCGCCGCCGCCGCTGGTGGCCTTGAGCATCACCGGGTAGCCGATGCGCTCGCCTTCGCGCAGCGCTTCGGCGAGGTCGGCGACGTTGCCTTCGGTACCCGGGGTGACCGGCACGCCGGCCTTGATCATGCTGCGCCGCGCCTCGGTCTTGTCGCCCATGCGGCGGATCACTTCCGCCGAAGGCCCGATAAACTTGATCCCGCGCTCGGCGCAGATCTCCGCCAGCTCGGCGTTCTCGGAGAGGAAACCGTAGCCCGGATGGAGCGCGTCGCAGCCGGTCTCCACCGCTAGGTTGACCAGCTTGCGCGGGTTCAGGTAGCCGGCCAGCGGGTCGTCGCCGACGCTGTGCGCCTCGTCCGCGCGCTTGACGTGCAGCGCGTGGCGATCGGCCTCGGAATAGATGGCCACCGAGCGAATGCCCATCTCGGCGCAGGCGCGCACGATGCGGACGGCAATCTCACCACGGTTGGCGATCAGGATTTTCTTGATCACGGTTGGAATCCTCAGCGCAGAGCTGTCAGGGTCGCGGCGGCCGATACGGCGAACGCCCAGTTACCCTAGCCGGCTGTACGAATTAACCAAAATCAATAATTATTTGATCAGACATAAGCAATTACTTATGCATTGATCCAGCGAGGAGCAAAGCGTGCGTAAAACCCTGCTGCGCATGACCCTGCGCCAACTCCAGGTGTTCCGTGCCGTGTGCGACCACGGCTCGTACAGCCGCGCCGCCGACGAGATGGCACTGACCCAGCCGGCGGTCAGCCTGCAGATTCGCCAGCTGGAGGAGCTGGTCGGCCAGCCGCTGTTCGAATACGTCGGCAAGAAGCTCTACCTGACCGAGGCGGCCGAGGCGCTCAAGCGCGCCGGCAGCGACATCTTCGGCCGCCTGGAGAGCCTGGACATGCAGCTGTCGGACCTGCAGGGCTCGCTGCAGGGGCAGCTCAACCTGTGCGTGGAATCCAGCGCCAAGTACTTCATTCCCCACCTGTTCGCTGCTTTTCGCCGCCAGTATCCCGAAGTCAGCCTGAACCTGACGGTGGTCAACCATGCCCTGGCGGTACGCCGCCTGAGCCTGAGCCGCGACGACTTGCTGATCATGAGCCAGGTGCCGCAGGACATGGCGCTGGACTTCCTGCCCTTTCTCAACAACCCCATCGTCGCAGTGGCGCCGCCGGATCATCCGCTCTGCGCACGAGACGACCTGCAACTGCAGGACCTCACCGCCTATCCGCTGCTGATCCGCGAAAACGGCTCGGGCACCCGCCGCGCCTGCGAGGAATACTGCCACCAGAAGCGCGCGCACTTTGCCCAGACCCTGGAGATCGGCTCGCTGGACGCCCAGCGCGAGGCGGTGATCGCCGGCCTCGGCCTGGCCCTGCTGCCGCGCCACGCGGTGCACCTGGAGCTGCGCCACGGCCTGCTGCGCGAGCTGCCAGTGGCCGAACTGCCGCTCTACCGCAGCTGGTGTGCGGTGAACAACCGCGGCCGACGCCTGTCGCCGGTGGCCCAGGCCTTTCTCGACTTTATCCGCAGCGAGCGCGCCGCCATCGGCCAGTTGGCCGAACGCTTTCAGCTCGGTGCGGCAGGATCGGGCAATGATTCGGCAGGATCGGCCTAACCCTGCGTAACTGGCCTGCGCGACATTGGCAGCCTGGGCGGCGCGTCGCTGCGCCCCGCCAAACCTGCCTGGGAGAGAACCTATGCTGTCGGGAACCAGCGCCCTGCTCGGCGCCATCGCCGCCGTCGAGCGCGACGGCGGCCAGGCCGTGCTCGCCACGGTGGTCAAGGTCGAGGGCTCGGCCTATCGCCGCCCCGGTGCGCGCATGCTGATTCCGCTCTACGGCGGCACGGTGGGCACCATCAGCGGCGGCTGCCTGGAATCCGAGGTGGCGAAGAAGGCCTGGTGGCTGACCGATGGCGGCGAGCCGGTGATCCGCCGCTACAGCACCGCCACCCAGGACGATGACGACGACCAGGACGCCGCGCTGACCTTCGGCCTCGGCTGCAACGGCAGCGTGCACGTGCTGCTCGAGCGCCATAGCGCGGAAAAGCCGCTGGCGCTGTTCGAGCTGCTGCGCCGGGTGCGCGAAAGCGGCCAGGCCGGCGCCGCCGCTACGGTGATCGCCAGCTACCGCAACGCCCGCGTTCGGGTCGGCGAGCGCCTGTTGCTGCATCCGGCTCACACCGACAGCGCGCGCCTGCTCGATCCGGCGCTGGACGCCCGGGTGCGCGCCGATCTGGCCGAGACCCTGGTTCAAGGCCGCTCTTCGCTGCGTACTTACCGCGATGCACGCGGGGAGATCGAGGTGTTCTGCGAATACCTGGCGCCGCAACGGCGCCTGGTGATCTTCGGCGCCGGCCACGATGCCCAGCCGCTGGTGCATATGGCCAAGCTGCTGGATTGGCACGTCACGGTGATCGACGGCCGCGCCCATTTCGCCCGCGCCGAGCGCTTTGCCGAGGCCGATGCGGTGCTGCAGGTCGATAGCGCCGCGCCCTATACCCTGCACCCTCTGACCGACGGCGCGCTGGTGGCGGTGATGAGCCACAGCTACAGCCAGGACCGCCACTGGCTGGGCAGTGTGCTGCGCGGCCATCCCGCCTATATAGGCCAACTGGGCCCACGCGAGCGCACCGAACGCCTGCTGGAAGAAATTCGCCAGCACACCCCGCACCTGCCGGCACTGGACCGTCTGCACTACCCCATCGGCCTGGATATCGGCGGCGACACCCCGGAGAGCGTGGCCACGGCCATCCTCGCCGAGATGACCGCGGCGCTGCACCGGCGCGATGGCGGCATGCTCAAGCATCGCCAGACGGCGATCCATGCGCCGACGCCGCAGGATTGCAGCGAGATCGAGACGGCGGCCAGGCTGACGGCGTCCTGACCCAACCACTCTGCGGGAGGGGCTTTAGCCGCGACCGGCTGCAGAAGCTCGCCGCTACGACTGCATGGATGCAGGAGGTAGAGCGAAGCAGGATGCCAGAGCCGAAAGCGCCTCCCACGGCCGCGTAGCCCGGAGGCAATCCGGGATCCCGCAGCCCCGGATTGCCTCCGGGCTACCGCCTGGCGCAGCTCCGTAGGAGCGGCTTCAGCCGCGAACCGCCTCCAGAAGCTCGCCGCTAAAGCGGCTCCTACACAAGCGCGATCCCAGGCCCCGAACTGCACCGATCTACCGCCTGGCTCAGCTCTGTGGGAGGGGCTTTAGCCGCGACCGGCGGCAAAAGCTCGCCGCTACGACTGCATGGATGCAGGAGGTAGAGCGAAGCAGGATGCCAGAGCCGAAAGCGCCTCCCACGGACCCAGCGCGTTCTTCGATTCCAGGTGTTTCACAAACAAAAAAACGCCCGGGCAATTGCCCGGGCGTTGTGTTTGCAGCGCTCTGCGTCAGGCCTCGATCCGCGCCGGCAACGGCAGCTGGCGCAGGCGCACGCCGGTGGCGGCGAACAGCGCGTTGGCCAGCGCCGGCGCCAGCGGCGGCACGCCCGGCTCGCCGACGCCGCTGGGGTTCTCCGCCGACGGCAGGATATGCACCTCCACCCTGGGCATCTGGTTCATCCGCAGCACCTGGAATTCATGGAAGTTCGACTGCTCCACGCGCCCCTCCTTCAGGGTGATCGCACCATGCAACGCCGCCGCCAGGCCGAAGCCGATGCCACCCTCCATCTGCGCGCGGATCACGTCCGGGTTGATGGCGATGCCGCAATCCACCGCGCAGACCACGCGATCGAGCTTGTAGCTGCCGTCGGCCTTGACCGTCACCTCGACGACCTGGGCGACGAAGGAGCCAAACGACTCGTGCACGGCGATACCGCGCCCGCGCTTCTCGCCCTCGGCACCAGCAGCCAGCGGCTGGTCCCAGCCGGCCTGTTTGGCGGCCAGTTCCAGCACGCCACGATGCCGCGGCTGGCTGTCCAGCAGCGCATGACGGAAGGCGTAGGGGTCCTGGCCGGCGGCCACGGCGGCCTCGTCGATCATGGTTTCGGCGACGTAACCGGTGTGGGTATGGCCCACCGAGCGCCACCACAGCACCGGCACCTTGATATTGCTCGGCGTGCTCAGCTCCACCTGCAGGTTGGGCACGCTATAGGCCAGGTTGGACAGCCCTTCCACCGAAGTGTGGTCGATCCCCTCCTTGACCAGGAACGACTCCATCGAGGTGCCGGCAATGATCGACTGACCGACGATGCGGTTGTGCCAGGCCTGCAGCTTGCCGGCCTGATCCAGGCCGATGCGCACGCGGTGCAGGTACAGCGGTCGGTAGTAGCCGGCGCGGGTATCGTCCTCGCGGGTCCAGACCATCTTCACCGGCGCCTCGACGCCCTGGGCGCGCGCCGCCTTGGCGATCGCCACCGCCTCCAGCAGATAGTCCGACACCGAACTGGCGCGGCGGCCGAAGCTGCCGCCGGCATACAGCTGGGTCAGCGACACCTGCTCCGGCGCCAGGCCCAGGTAACCGCCGATGATGGCCTGGTCGACGGTCTGGAACTGCTCGCCGTTCCAGATCTCGCAGCGCTCGGCAGACAGTTTCACCAGGCAGTTCATCGGTTCCATCGCCGCATGCGCCAGGTAGGGGAACTCGTACTCGGCCTCGAGGGTTTTCGCCGCCGCGGTCAGCGCGGCGTCGGCATCACCCTTGCGTGTGGCCGGCAGCCCCGGCTGGCCGGCGGCTTCGCGGTACTGGGCGAGGATTTCCGCGCTGCCGAGGGTGAAGGCCTGGCTCTCGTCCCAGTCGATCAGCAGGGCGTCGCGGCCCTGGCGCGCGGCCCAGGTATTCTTCGCCAACACCGCCACGCCGGCGCGGCCGTGGGGCAGGTCGCGAAACTCCACCACCGCGACCACGTCGCGCACGGCCTTGGCCTTGCTGCTGTCCACGGTCCGCGGCACGCCGCCGAAACGCGGCGGGTAGGCGACCATGGCCACCAGCATGCCGGGCAGCTTGAAGTCCTGGGTGAAGATCGCGCTGCCGTCGGTCTTGTCCAGGCTGTCCTTGCGCCGCAGCTCGCGCTTGCCGATCAGCTTGAAGTCCTTGGCATCCTTGAGCTGCACCTGCGCGGGCACCGGCAGCTGCGCGGCAGCCTCGACCAGCTCGCCGAAACCGGCGCTGCGCCCGGAGCCGGCATGGCTGACTACGCCCTGGCTGACGCCGATCTCGCTGGCCGGCACGCCCCAGCGCTGCGCCGCGGCGGCGACCAGCATGGCCTTGGCGACAGCGCCGGCGGTGCGCATCTGCTCCCAGGAGTTGGCCATGGCGGTGCTGCCGCCGGTGCCCTGCATCGCCCCGAAGGCGAGGTTGTTGTAGCGCTTGGCGTCGGCCGGCGCGCCCTCGACGCGCACCTGGTCCCAATCGGCGTCCAGCTCCTCGGCGAGCAGGGTGGCCAGGCCGGTGTAGCTGCCCTGGCCCATCTCCAGGTGTTTGGCCAGTACGGTCACGCTGCCATCGAGATCGATGCGCACGAAGGCGTTCGGCTCCAGCGGGCTACCTGCCGCCAGCGCCTCCATACCGCGCAGCAGCGGCGCGAAGAAGATGCCCAGGGCCAGGCCGCCGGCGCCCTTGAGCAGGCTGCGCCGGCTGAGATTGAGGATGCCGCGGGCGGCGCTATCGGGGGTTTCTATCTTGCCCATGATTCAGTTCTCCTCGGAACCTGTTCAAGGTCTCGCGAGCTAGAGGCATGCAAGGCAAAAATCGGTGAAGAACGGACTGGGCTCGCATTCGAGTTTACGAGCTGTAAATGAGCATTCCGAACCGATTTTTAACGCAGCAGGCCCGACGCGCAGCAGACCTTGGACAGGTTTCAGGCCAGTTGACTGGCAGCTTCGTGAATGGCGGCGCGAATCCGCACATAGGTGGCGCAGCGGCAGATATTGCCGCTCATGGCCGCGTCGATATCGGCGTCGCTCGGCGCCTTGTTGCCGCTGAGCAGCGCCGTGGCGGCCAGGATCTGCCCGGACTGGCAGTAGCCGCACTGCACCACGTCGAGCCGGCGCCAGGCGTCCTGCACCACCTTGCCCACGGCGTCTTCGCCGACCGCCTCGATGGTGCGGATGCGCTTGCCGGCCAGCGCCGACACCGGGGTCACGCAGGAGCGGGTCGGTTGCCCCTCCACGTTCACCGTGCAGGCGCCGCACAGCGCCATGCCGCAGCCGTACTTGGTGCCGGTGAGATTGGCGACGTCGCGCAAGGCCCACAGCAGCGGCATGTCGTCGGCCACGTCGAGCTCATGGTCTTGGCCATTGAGGTTCAGGGTAATCATGGTTTGCCACCTTTTTCAGGCCGGTCTTGGATAGCCAGCGGCGAGGGCCGGCGCGTCACGGTCGCCCGCGGCATGCGCAGCGGGGCAGAGCATCACTCTAGAGGGGCGCGCGGGCGCTGTCGTCGGCCCGCGCGCAGATCGGCAGAACCGGGCAATAAGTCCGCAGGATCGGGCAACCCTGGCGGGCCGGCCCGGCGAGCGCCGGCGCCGGCGGGGTTCAGGCGGCGTTGCGCTGGGCGCCGGCCAGCAGATAGCCGGCGGGGATCAGGTCGGGATAGTCGGCCAGTTCGCGCTGCAGCTGGCACTGCTCGGCGTAGGCCTCGATGGCCCGGCGATAGGCCATGCGGCGCTGGTCCTGGAGTTTGCGGCGGGTCTTGGCGTCAGGCTTGGCCTGCAGTGGCGCGTCATCGAAGATACGAGACATCTCGGTTCTCCCGGAACGAGGACTGGAGCCCTCAGCATCCTCCGGGCAGATGACGCTTTGACGGCGCCCGCATGAACGGCCGGTGAAACCGGCTGCGCTCAGTCCTCGACGTTGCGCAGCGACTTCGGCGACAGGCGCAGGCTGCGCAGGCTGCGCTTGACGCTCTTGAGGTGGTTGACCAGGCTCGGCCCGCGCGCCATGGCCACGCCCATGGCCAGCACGTCGATCACCACCAGGTGGGCGATGCGCGAGGTCAGCGGGGTGTAGATCTCGGTGTCTTCCTGCACATCGATGGCCAGGTTGACCGTGGCCAGGTCGGCCAGCGGGGTCTGGCTCGGGCACAGGGTGATCAGCGTGGCGCCGGACTCGCGCACCAAGTTGGCGGTGATCAACAGGTCCTTGGAACGTCCCGACTGGGAGATGCAGATGGCCACGTCGCTCGGCTTCAGGGTCACCGCGCTCATCGCCTGCATATGCGGGTCGGAGTAGGCGGCGGCGGTCAGCAGCAGGCGGAAGAACTTGTGCTGGGCATCGGCGGCCACCGCGCCGGAGGCGCCGAAACCGTAAAACTCCACGCGCTGCGCCTGGGCGCAGGCGGCGATGGCCCGTTGCAGCGCCTCGGGGTCGAGCTTCTCGCGCACCTCCATCAGGGTGTGCAGGGTGGTGTCGAAGATCTTCAGGCTGAAGTCGGCGACCGAGTCGTCCTCGTGGATGGCGAACTGACCGAAGCTGGCGCCGGCGGCCAGGCTCTGCGCCAGCTTCAGCTTGAGGTCCTGGAAGCCGCTGCAGCCGATGGCGCGGCAGAAACGCACGATGGTCGGCTCGCTGATGCCGACGCTATGGGCCAGCTCGGCCATGGAGCTGTGCATCACCGAAGCGGGATCGAGCAGGACGTGGTCGGCCACCTTGAGCTCGGACTTGCGCAGCAGGTGGCGCGACTGGGCGATGTGTTGCAACAGATTCACGGATTCGGCTCTATGAAGAAAAGGGTCAAGCGCGGCGCTCGACCGGCCATGGCTCGGTTATGATCGGTGGCCGGCGGTTGTAGTGACCTTGTAGTTATACTACATGGCTCGCAGCCGCGCACAGGTTAAACCGAGTCGGAGTCCTCTCTTGAGCATCCCCTGCGACATGCTGGTTTTCGGCGGCACCGGCGATCTGGCCCTGCACAAGCTGCTGCCCGCGCTCTATCACCTGCACCGCGAAGGGCGTCTGCACGCCGGCATGCGCATCCTCGCCCTGGCCCGCAGCAGCCACAGCCGCGAGGCCTATCAGGCCCTGGCCGAGCGCCGCTGCCGGGCCCAGGTGGCACGCGCCGACTTCGATGCCGGCACCTGGGCCAGCTTCGCCGCGCGCCTCGACTACTTCGCCATGGACGCCGCGCAGAGCGCCGACTTCGGCCGCCTGGCCAAACGCCTGGGGCGCGACGACGAGCGCGTGCGGGTCTACTACCTGGCCACCGCGCCGGACCTGTTCGAGGACATCGCCGCGCACCTGGCCAACGCCGGCCTGGCCGGCCCCAAGGCGCGCATCGTGCTGGAGAAGCCCATCGGCCACTCGCTGGACTCGGCACGGGCGATCAACGCCGCGATCGGCGCGGTGTTCGACGAGGCGCGGGTGTTCCGCATCGATCACTACCTGGGCAAGGAAACCGTGCAGAACCTGATGGCGCTGCGCTTCGCCAACGCCCTGTTCGAGCCGGTGTGGCGCGCCGGGCATATCGACCACGTGCAGATCAGCGTGTGCGAAACCCTCGGCGTGGAAAACCGCGGCGGCTACTACGACCATGCCGGCGCCATGCGCGACATGATCCAGAACCACCTGCTGCAGCTGCTCTGCCTGGTGGCCATGGAGGCGCCGGTGCGCTTCGACGCCGAGGCGGTGCGCAACGAGAAGGTGAAGATTCTCGAGGCGCTCAAGCCGATCAGCGGCCTCGACGTGCAGGACAAGACCGTGCGCGGCCAGTACACCGCCGGCAAGATCGGCGGGCATGACGTGCCGGCCTACTACTTCGAGAAGAACGTCGACAACGACAGCGACACCGAAACCTTCGTCGCCGTGCAGGTGGAAATCGACAACTGGCGCTGGGCCGGGGTGCCCTTCTACCTGCGCACCGGCAAGCGCCTGGCGAAGAAAACCTCGGAAATCCTCATCCAGTTCAAGCCGGTGCCGCACCGCCTGTTCCACGAAGGCGAGGCCAACCGGCTGCTGATCCGCCTGCAGCCCGAGGAGCGCATCAGCCTGCAGCTGATGGCCAAGAACCCCGGCAAGGGCATGCATCTGAAACCCGTGGAGCTCGACCTCAACCTGGCCGACGCCTTCAGCAAGCAGCGCCGCTGGGACGCCTACGAGCGCCTGCTGCTGGACGTGATCGAAGGCGACTCGACGCTGTTCATGCGCCGCGACGAGGTCGAGGCCGCCTGGCAGTGGGTCGACCCCATCCTGCAGGGCTGGCATCAGCACTACCAGAGCCCGCGCCCCTACCCGGCCGGCAGCGACGGCCCGGAACAGCTGCAGCACCTGCTGGAGCGCCATGGCCGGCACTGGGCCGAGTGAGCGAGCTGGCAGCTTCTTGCGCAGACCGCTGTGGATAACCCTCCGCCGGGCCGGCCCCAGCCCAGCGACCACGGGCCCTGCAGCAGGCTGCGCAACAAGCTGCACAGCACTGCGCAACTTGTTGCGCAAGTAGACGTGACGCAGCGCTCACGATGACCGAAAATTGCAATTCGGTCATATCAAGTAATTGATTTTATTGAAATTAAATTACCTGGCACGCCGCTCGCTATAAGCCTGGCTCCCGGATCGATCACGATCCATGACCCAGGCAAGGAGAGCACTCATGCCAACACCCGCGTATCTGTCCCTCGAAGGCACCAAACAAGGTCTGATCACCGCTGGCACCTTCACCGAGGACTCGGTCGGCAATATTTTCCAGGAAGGTCATGAAGACCAGATTCTGGTGCAAGCCTACAACCACCAGGTCATCATCCCGCGCGACCCGCAGTCCGGCCAACCGACCGGCCAGCGTGTGCACAAGCCGCTGATGATCACCAAGGTCTTCGACAAGTCCTCGCCGCTGATCTTCAACGCCCTGACCTCCGGCGAGCGTCTGAACAAGTGCCGTCTGGAGTGGTACCGCACCTCCTCCACCGGTACCCAGGAGCACTACTTCACCATCGAACTGGAAGACGCCGTGATCGTCGACGTGCAGTCGCGCATGCCGAACTGCCAGGACCCGAACATGGCGCACTTCACCCACCTGGAAGACGTCTACTTCACCTACCGCAAGATCGTCTGGACCCACGAAGTCTCCGGCACTTCCGGCTCCGACGACTGGCGTACCCCGATCTCCGCCTAATCGCAGGCTGAGTTCGCGCGTCACCGCAGCGGCCAGGCATCGTCCTGGCCGCTGCGTTTCGGCCTTGGCCTCTGCACGCATGAGCCCCGTAGGGTGCGACATGGCGAAGCCTTGTCCACCATGGAGCTCCACGCGTCAGGGGCCAAACATCGAACAGGCCCAGTTATCCGGTCGACGCCTGGGTAAAATGCCCGGCCGATTCATGGAACGAAACACGAGGAACAACGAATGTTCGCCCAGGCCAACCAGACCCATTTCAGCCTCAGCATCGAGGGCGTCGAGCACGACCTGCAGGTGCTCGAGTTCAAAGGGCGCGAGGCGATCAGCCAGCCTTACGCCTTCGACGTGGAACTGATCAGCGAACGCCCCGACCTCGATCTGGAGAGCCTGCTGCATCAGCGCACCTTTCTCGCCTTCGACCAGAACGGCGCCGGCATCCACGGCCTGATCCACCGCATCGCCCAGGGCGAATCCGGCAAGCGCCTGACCCGCTACCGCCTGACCCTGGTGCCGCAACTGGCCTACCTGGCGCACCGCACCAACCAGCGCATCTTCCAGCACCTGAGGGTGGAGCAGATCATCGGTCAGGTGCTCGAGGAACACGGCATCCAGGCTGACGCCTACCAGTTTCAGCTCGGCTCGCTCTACCCCGAGCGCGAGTACTGCGTGCAGTACGACGAGAGCGACCTGCACTTCGTCCAGCGCCTGTGCGAGGAGGAAGGCATCCACTACCACTTCCAGCACAGCCGCGAAGGCCATGTGCTGTGCTTCGGCGACGACCAGACCCTATTCCCGCGCCTGGCGCCGCTGGCCTACCAGCAGGACAGCGGCCTGGTGGCCGACGACCCGGTAATCAAGCACTTCGGCGTACGGGTGGAAACCCGCACCAGCCAGGTCACCCGCCGCGACTACGACTTCGAGAAACCGCGCCTGCAGCTGGAAGCCAAGGCCGAGGGCGACGCCCAACCCAAGCTGGAAGACTACGACTACCCGGGCCGCTATACCGACCGCGAACGGGGCAAGCACCTGGCCAAACGCGCCCTGGAGCGCCACCGCCACGACTTCGAACTGGCCCAGGGCGACGGCGACTCGCCGACCCTGGTCAGCGGCCACTTCCTCGACCTGCAAGGCCATCCGCGCGACGCCTGGAACCAGCTCTGGCTGCTCACCGAAGTGCGGCATGAAGGCAAACAGCCACAAGTGCTAGAGGAGTCCATCACGAGCGATCTACGCTGGACGGCCCCCTCTCCCCTCCGGGGAGAGGGCTGGGGAGAGGGGAAAAAGGACGACACCGACTTCCACCAAGGCTACCGCAACCGCTTTACCGCCACGCCGTGGGACGTGCCCTTCCGCCCGCCGCTGGCTCATCCCAAGCCGCGTATCCTCGGCAGCCAGAGCGCCGTGGTCACGGGTCCTGCCGGCGAAGAAATCCACTGCGACCAATATGGCCGGGTGAAAGTCCAGTTCTTCTGGGATCGCGAGGGCCAGGCCGACGACAAGACCAGCTGCTGGCTACGCGTCAGCTCCAGTTGGGCCGGTGATCGCTACGGCGCCATCACCATCCCGCGCATCGGCATGGAAGTGCTGGTCACCTTCCTCGAAGGCGACCCCGACCAGCCCCTGGTTACCGGCTGCCTGTACCACGCCGAACACGTCGTGTCTTATGAGCTACCGGCGAACAAGACCCGTAGCGTGTTCAAGACCCTCAGCAGCCCCGGCGGTGGCGGCTACAACGAACTGCGCATCGAGGATCGCAAGGGCGCCGAGCAGATCTACCTCCACGCCCAGCGCGACTGGGACGAGAACATCGAACACGACCAGAAGATCCGCGTCGGCAACGAACGCCACGACACCGTCGAGGCCAATGCCTACAGCCACTTCAAGGCCGAAGAACACCGCACCACCCACGCCGACCGCAAGACCGAGATCAAGGCCAACGACCACCTCACCGTCGGCGACAGCCAGCACATCAAGCTAGGCAACGGCCAGTTCATCCAGGCCGGCAGCGAGATCCATTTATCCAGCGGCCTCAAAGTGGTGCTCGAAGCCGGCAGCGAACTGACCCTCAAGGGCGGCGGCAGCTTTATCAAACTCGACGGCGGCGGCATCACCCTGGTCGGGCCGGTGATCAAGATCAACTCTGGCGGCGCGCCGGGCAGCGGTTCGGGCGCTGCGTCCATCGCCCCGACATTGCCCAAACCCGCAGATACCGCGCCAGTAGGCGAGAAAACCGGCACTGCCAATCTGAACCCGTTACCAGCCCCAACAGAAAAAGGGGTCAAGGGGCCGCAACAGTTGATCGTGGACGTCTGGGGCGACCCGGAGCAAGGCGGGCAAGTTGAACTGCTCGACCCGGAGGAGGACGCATGAGCGAGTTGAAGGATCAACCTATCGAGCAAGGTGTTCGCAAGCGTACTGATTACGATAACGCTCAACGCAAGAGGCTCGTGCTGAGTGTCGACCGGGAGGATGGCGGAAAACTGTCCCTGCCCATCGCTGTCGACATGCGCAGCCATGAAGAAGAAGAGAACATTCAACAGAACACCTTCCTGGCCATCATGCCGCTGGCCAAGCTGCCAGGACATGACGCCTACAACGAGGCGCCTCGGGGAGCGCTGCCACGCCCGGGGCGCATCTACGTGTTTCAGAATGGCAAGCTTTGGCGTGAGGTCTTGTGCGACGGCAAAGGCAACATGAAGGATGTCGATCTCGCCCATTGGCGCAAGCAGGCCGAGAGCGGGGGCGCTGCCGATGATCGGCAATCCGTCGGCAAGCAGCAGCAAGTCCTGTTGATCCCCATCCTCGTGCAGGGCCAGCCCGTCGCCAACAACTACCTGATGGCCTACAGCGAGAAGCCCTGGACCTGGGAATATATCCGCTGGCTGGAGGAAGATCGGAATCGAGTCAAAAGCCGTGCCCAGATCGTCGCTTTCGCCTGGTCGGCGGCGGTCGTTGGGGCGGATCAATGGCAGCCGACGCAGGCCATGCCGGCGGTGGTGATCAGCGCGCAGGCGGACGGCTTTCGAGCGCGCGATTTCAGCATCGAGAGCCTGTTGGGCGATCCGTCTCTGTTCACCCCCAGTCTGAGTAGCATCCCCTCGAACGAAATGAGCAGCCGCATGCAGATGCGCCTGGAGGAGCTTGCTGCTGCGACCCGAAGCGCCTCCCCGCAACCGCTGCCCACCTTGGCGGCCGGCGCGGATGTGCTTGCGGAACGCAATATGCGGGCCCACCCGCGGCTGGTCGGGCTGATGCTCGACGACCCCTTGTTCGCACTCAGGCATGCTGGTGCGCAAGCGCGTCTGGCGGAATCCTACCTGCTCACTCTCAATGCGCTAGTACCGCATCGCCCCAATGGTCGCTACGCCCATGCGCTGTACAGCTCGGTCATGCAAAGCCCGAGCAGCCCTCTGGGCAAGTTCAGAAAACACCTGCACCTCGAGCAATTTCACGACGCCGTATTCGAGGGCGAACGCAAGCTGGTAAGAACCGCCCTGTCGTCCCGGCTGCAATATCTGGTCAACCTCCTATCGGATGTGCCACTGACGGCAGCGCTATGGGATTGGCAATACACCCGCGACGAACGCCTGCTGGAACCCTACCAGTTACTCAGCGAGATATTCGGCACCTTGAGCAAACTGCCCGAGCATATCGATGCCTTGTCTCCGACCAATGCCAACAGCTCGTTGCGAACCCGTATCGCTCAGTTGAGCGAACGCCTCCTAACCGGCCATCACCCACTCACCAAGCCCTTCCTGGCGCAGGCGGATGGCACCCTGCCCGAGGCGGTAAAACGGCTTATTGACCTGGCCGCGAAAAAAAGCGAACCCGATCCACAACGCATGGGTATGAACAGCCTGCTGCACATAGCAGACATCGATCCGCAGGACACCGACAAGGGGCTGGTCTACAAGAACCTACATGCGCTGATCGGCGACTTCATGGACACCTTCTCCATGGCCGTACTGACCCAGGTGCAGCGCTTGAACGATGCCAACGTGAAAGTGGCCATCGAGTTCCGCCGCCTGTTCGCACCGACTCACGGTGTGCTCGAGAAACTTTCACCCAGCTGGCGTGGCATTCAATTGGTCAGCGAAGCACAGGCCCAGGCCTCGAACCTACGGATTCTGGGCGTTCAAGGGGAGGGGCTGCGCTATGGCCTGACCGCCACGGAGCGGGCGGCCCTCACCCGCAAAAACTACCGGTACATGAACGTCACTAACCCGGAGGGCCAGGTCATCGGTTCCACCAGCCCGCGTCAGGTGGGACCGGGACTGCCCAATCATGGGCCCGGGGTCATCATCGCGGCCCCTGCCGACCATCCGGAGGTGGTCAAGTACAGCGCCTGGAAGCATGCGGTGGCCAGCAAGCTCGACACAGCCGCGCAGTCACCCTCCCTACCCGTGGTTGCGGTAGCCTGCGCCATGTACAACCTGAGTGCGCAGATTGAAGGGATGAAGGCTTTGCAACGGGAGGCGGGGGATGGTCTAGACCGCTATCGCGCCGGATACATATCTGCAGCGGCTGATACTGCTGTTGCCTTGGGCAACCTATCGAAATTTCTTCTTGGCGGCGAACACCAGCTCGTTACCTTGCTGAATAAACCACGGCTCGAGGTTTCCAGAATCTCCACCCGCTGGGCCATGAATCTGGCCGAGCAAACGGGCAATCCGCGTCTGCCAGTACTGCGCGCTCTTTCAGGCGGGGCCATGCTTTTTACGACGGCGATTACCGTCTGGGATGCCAAGCGTGCCTGGCACCAAGGCGACCGTGATGCCGCCCTGGCCTATGGCGCGGCGGCGGCAGGCGGGGCGGCCTGGACGGCCTACGCCTTGGGTATGTGCATCAATCCGGTGGTTCTGGTGGCCGGGGCGGTGCTGTTTATCGGCGGCAGCATCCTGGCCGGCTGGCTGGTCGACAGCGATGTCGAGGCCCTGATTAAGAATGGGCCTTTCGGTAAAGATCATGGCCAAACCAGTGTGCTCGACAAAGTATTCGGTGACGATCAGCGCTTCGCTCATTTGAGCGACCCACATATCGCCTACCAGCAACTACTCGGCATTCTCGGCCGGCCCATGATCCAGGTCAGCCGCCTGGGCGACTGGCTGGACCAGGCGCCTGCGGGCGTGCGTGCGGGTATCGGCAGCCTCAACCGGCAGCGTGCCCCGCTGAACGCGCCCCTGGAATGCCGTCGCACCTCGGCCCAGCCCTTCGAGCGCGACGACTGGGCGGTACGTATCCACTCCCCCCTGCTGGGCCTGTTCGACGCCCAGCACCTTCAGTTCTTTGCCCGGGAAGAAGTCGCGGTGCTTCCACTCAATGGTGCCTTCAATGCGGAACGCACCGAGCGGCGCCTGATCGACGAGGCCAAGCTGACCGCACACCCCCTAGACGCTGCCTCGGCGCTCTATATCTTGCCGAAGCAATTCCCCGTGATGACGCTTACCCCATTGCAACGTCATGGGCAGAAGGTCACCCAGCGCCTCAAGGTCTTCGGTCAATTCCGACTCGCCAAGGAGGCCGACCGCTCCGACGAATTGGTATTGCCACAGCCCAACCCGAAAACCTGGCAACCTTATCAAGCCGCCTTCGCCAAGCCGCCGGCGCTAAACGCCAGGGCCGACGAAGTTCCCTACTGGCAGATCGAAACCCTGGAATTCAAGGTATGACGACTGAAACCTACGGCCCTGCCGCCTATCGTGGCCAGGCCGCGCCCGCTCTCCCTGCACCAGTTCGCGACAAGCAAGGCCTGTTCGATACAGCTCTTAAATGGGGGCATTACGCCAATCTGGACTCGATATCCGAAATCGAAGGCCAGCTTATGGGCGAGGCCCATCTGGCCTATGAGCGGCAAACCAAGGAAAAACGCAAACAACAGATTTACTGTGACGCTGAACGCTGGAACTTTGAGAACAGCGGCAAACTATTGCATTTTTTATTCATATTAAAACTTTGCTGCTTAATGTCATTTTTCTTTCCGTGGACACTAAAGCTAGCAGATATTTTTAACAGTAACTTCTTGGTCACAACACTAGGCCTCTTTATAATGATCGTCAGCCTAGTTATTTACGGTTCATCAAGACCCTGGCTGGCCTATATGTTAGGCGGAGTGTTTGGCGCAATTACCGCTGCTGCCATTGCCTGGGACCAAGGTGCTCTTTGGGGCTATTGGGGAGAACAAACTGCCTTCTGGTTTGGAGCAGTTCTGCTCTTTATGGCAGTAATCGGCGTCGATCTGCTGATCAGCCTCTATTCCCTGATTTATACCCATGACGGCAGCGGCTTCAATCGGCGCGACGGCATGCTGCGGATCGGCAGGCGCTTCCGCTCGCCCTTCGTCGCCCCCTTCTACGAATTCGACCCGGTGATGCAACTGCAGATCACCCCGCATGGCGGCCATGACTATGTGCTCTGGCTGCATCACCGCTATACCGACACCAAAGTCTGCCTGGGCATGAAGATGCACAGCCTGGGCCTCGACAAGGCCAACCTATACTCCTTCTGGGATACGCTGCAGCGCTATATGGATATCGAACAACCGCTGCCCGACCTGCCCGTCCTGGAGCAGAGTCGTCACCTGGACCCCGTCACCGCCGCTCACGACGCCGCCACCGACCGCCCCGAACGCTACTGGCGCGACCGCACCCTCGACGGCTGGAAACGCAATTCCGCGTCCCGAAAGTTGAGGGAGAACCTGGCCAGCCATCCTTGGCAGCAGCAGCCCTGCACCCTGCGCGCCAGCATCGACCCTCATCTCAGCATCGAACGCTACTACCGCAACCAGGAGGCAAAGGGCATTCATGCCACGCCCAAAGGCGACGATTTCGATAACACCCATCGGCGTGACGTCAGCGCTGAACAGCAAGACTGACCCGACCATTCATCCACATGCAACTTCTACAGTAACGCCAATTGGCCACAATGCTCGAAAACCAACCCTTTCACGGGGTATTTACCAAGGAATGGACATGAGCCTGCATCTCGACAACCAGATATTGGAGCGCATCTACCAGCACGGCACCTTCGGCCACTCCAGTGCCATGCGCTGGAGCTCGACACTGATGACGTTCGGGTTGACCTTTATTGGATTGTTCAAACTGTCTGGAGGCCAAACATTGCTGATGACGTTGGTCGCCAGCGTCTTCGTTGGCGGGCTGATCTACTGGCTGAGTGGTTCGAAAGACCCACTACGCAGCGGCGATCCATACACCGAGTTCCAGCGCAACGCGCTGCATCTGCGCATGCTATGCGACAACCACCCCTCTGGCAGGAAAAGCTGCTGCGCAAGCAGATTGTTTCAGTGGCACCCTAACAGCAAAATGGCTGGCTGTTCAGCCGAGATCGCGGCCTGGTGATCGAGGACAACGGGGGCAGGCAGTGGCGCTTGGCACTGAAGCTATCGATGCCAGAGCTGGAGCAATATAGCCAGACGCTAAAAACCTCCCTGGAACCATTGGGCTATTCCTTGGACAAGCTACGCCGCTTTCAACCCTGAGCACGGCGCGCATGCATCAGCACGACGAGCAACACCAACAACCCCAACACCCCCGCCCCAATGAACAACCCCTCATAGCCCAACGCCGTGGCCAACACTCCGCTGCTGGCCCCGACAAAGCCGGACAGCAGCAACTGCGCCGAGGCCTGCAGGGTGAAGTCGGCGCCTTCGTGTTCGGGGCGGCACATGCGCATCATGGCGGCGAACAGGGCGACGGTGGACATGCCGTCGGCCACCTGCTCGAACAGGGTCACGGCGTAGACCAGTCCGACATTGCCGCCCTGCCCCACCAACAGTGCCAGGGCGGCGATGCCGAGAGCCTGCAGGGCGCCGAACAGGATCAGCGCGCGCAGTACGCCGATGCGGGCGTAGAGCAGGCCGCCGAGCAAGGCGCCCGCGATGCCGGCCAGACTGCTGATCAGGGTCAGTTGGCCGAGCGCTGCGCTGCTCCACCCCTGGTCCACCAGCATCGGCTTGATCATCGGCGAGCCGAGCGAATCGCCCAGTTTGAAGGTCAGCACCACCGTCAGCCACAGCAGCATGCCGGGTTGCGCCAGCAGGCCGCGGTAGTGCTCGAGCAGCAGACGCGGGCCCAATGCGCTTTCCGCCAATGCCGGCTGGAAGGGCAATACCCGGCGCTCGGGGAACAGCCAGATCGGCAGCGTCATCAGCAGGATCAGCCCGGCCAGCAGACCAACGGCAAGGTTCCAGCCCAGCGGGTCGATCACCAGCAGCAGGCCGCTGCCGCTGACGATCATGCCGACCTTGTAGCCGCCGACCTGCAGGCTGTTGCCCAGGCCGCGCCAGCGCTCGGGCAGCAGGCGCACGGTGAGGCCGTCGGTGGCGATGTCCTGGGTGGACGCCAGCAAATTGATCGTCAGCAACAGGCCCAGCAGCAGCCATAGGCCTGAGCCGAACAGGGTCTGCGGCGCCAACGTGGCTAACGCAGCCACGCAGAGGATCACGCCTGTCTGCAGCGGCAGAATCCAGCCGCGGTGATGGCCCAGACGCGAGGAGGCCAGACGGTCGATCCAGGGCGCCCAGCACACCTTGAGCAGCCAGGGCAGCGCCAGCAGTTTGAGCAGGCCGATCAGCGCCAGGTCGACGCCGTGCTGGCGCAGCAGCACCGGCAGCGAGTGGGCGATCAACCCGGACGGCAGGCCCTGCGCGCAATAGAGCGAGGCCAGCAGCACCAGCGTGGCGTTGGACGGGCGAGGTGCGGATGGCGACATGGCGGGCGCTCGCGGCAAAAGCGCAAGCCTAGTGGTTTGCGCCTGCGAGCGGCAACGTGGGGGTGGTTACAGTTCGTAGCTTGGCAGGTCGCGGCTGAAGCCCCTCCCACAAAAGCCTGGCCAGCCCGTAGCCCGGATGCAATCCGGGGCTGCTTCCATCGCGAATGAATTCGCTCCTACACAGTGCGTAGGGTGGATGGCGCCTTTTTCATCCACCACAAAGGCTCGGCTGTCGCTCTCTGGTGAAACGATAAAGCGTGTTCCACCCCTGCAGGGCTAGAGGTTATTCAGGCACTCGGTCAGGCCACTCGCCAGGTTTTCCAGGAGTTGCTCGTAGCCCGTGGCGCTCACCGGCAGCTCGCCGCCGAGCGCATCCAGCTCGGCCAGTTTCACCGGCAGGCCGGCGGTGAGGGTTTCCGCCAGGCGCGGGCGCAGCGGCGGCTCGCTGAACACGCAGCTGGGGCCGGCCTGCTGCAGGCGCTGGCGCATGGCGGCGACGTGGCGGGCGCCGGGTTGCACCTCGCCGAGCACGCTGAACACGCCGGCGTGCTTGAGCCCGTAGGCGGCCTCGAAGTAGTCGTAGGCCTCGTGGAAGACGAAATAGGGCTTGTCGGCGATGCTCGCCAGCTGCGGGCGGATACGGCCATCCAGTGCATCCAGGCGGGCTTCGAAGGCCTGCAGGTTGGCGGCGTAGCGCGCGGCGTTGGCCGCATCGAGATTGGCCAGGTCGGCGGCCATGCGCGCGGCGATCACCCGGGCATTGGCCGGCAGCAACCAGAGGTGGGCGTCGAGGCTGCCGGGGCGATGGTCGTGGTCATGGCCCAGGCCGTCGTCCGCCTGATCATGGCCATGCCCGTCGTGCTCATGCTCATGCTCGTCATGAGCGTGCTCGGCATGGCTGTCGCCGAAATGACGCAGGCTCAGGCCGGGCAGCTCCTGCACCGCCACGTCCGGCTTGTCGCGTCCGGCCAGCACCCGCGGCAGGAAACCTTCCATGTCCGGGCCGATCCAGTACAGCAGGTCGGCCTCGCGCACCCGCCGCACGTCGGACGGGCGCAGCACATAATGGTGCGGCGAGGCGCCGGCCGGCAGCAGCACGTCGGGCACGCCGACGCCGTCCTGCACCGCCGCAGCAATCAGCTGCAGCGGCTTGATGCTGGCGAGCAGGCGCACCTCGGCCTGGGCGTTGGCGACAAAAAGCAGGGCGATAAGGCAGAAAAGACGCGACACGGGGCATACTCGGGCGGGATTGAACGGGTAATATAATAACGTCTCCAGCCCGCGCCGTCCTTGCCCATGACCGACACGCCCCTGGCCTCGCGCCCCCACGATCATTCCCGCTGCGTCAGCCATGCCCTGGCCGAGGCCGAGTCCATCTGCGCGCGCCAGGGCCTGCGCCTGACCGCCCTGCGCAAGCGCGTGCTGGAACTGGTGTGGGCCAGCCACAAGCCGCTCGGCGCCTACGACATCCTCGGCGTGCTGAGCGACGAGGACGGCCGCCGCGCCGCGCCGCCGACCGTCTACCGGGCGCTGGATTTCCTCCTGGAAAACGGCCTGGTGCACCGCATCGCATCACTTAACGCCTTCGTCGGCTGCAGCCATCCCGAGCACCCGCATCAGGGCCAGTTCCTGATCTGCCGAGCGTGCCATGCGGCGACCGAACTGGAACAAGCCACCATCAGTCAGGCCATCGTCGACAGTGCAGCCGGCGTCGGTTTCGTCGTCGAGGGTCAGACCGTGGAAGTCGTCGGCCTGTGCGCCGGCTGCAAGGGCACGGCATGAGCGACGCGCTAATCCGCCTCGACGGCGTCGCTGTCAGCTTCAACGGCCAGCCGGTGCTGGATAACGTGCAGCTCAGCGTACAGCCCGGCGAGATCGTCACCCTGATCGGCCCCAACGGCGCCGGCAAGACCACCCTGGTGCGCGTGGTACTCGGCCTGCTGCAGCCCGAGCGTGGCAGCGTGCGCCGCACGCCGCGCCTGCGCATTGGCTACATGCCGCAAAAGCTCCATGTCGACGCCACCCTGCCGCTGTCGGTGCTGCGCTTTTTGCGCCTGGTGCCGGGTGTGGATCGCCAGCGCGCGCTGGCGGCACTGGCTGAAGTCGGCGCCGAACAGGTGATCGACAGCCCGCTGCAGGGCATCTCCGGCGGCGAGCTGCAGCGCGTGCTGCTGGCCCGCGCGCTGCTGCGCGAGCCCGAACTGCTGGTGCTGGACGAGCCGGTACAGGGCGTCGACGTCGCCGGCCAGGCCGAACTGTACCGGCTGATCTCGCGCCTGCGCGAGCGCCACGGCTGCGGCGTGCTGATGGTCTCGCACGACCTGCACCTGGTGATGAGCGCCACCGATCAGGTGGTCTGCCTGAATCGCCATGTGTGCTGCTCCGGCCACCCGGAACAGGTCAGCGGTGACCCGGCCTTTATCGAACTGTTCGGCCAGGACGCCAAGAGCCTGGCCGTCTACCACCACCATCACGACCATGACCACGACCTGCACGGCAGCGTGGTCAAGCCGGGCCTGACCATCCACGGCCCGGCCCACGTGCACGGCCCGGACTGCAAACACTGATGCCCGATTTCCTCCTCAACGCCCTGCTCGCCGGCCTGGCGCTGGCCCTGGTGGCCGGCCCGCTCGGCTCCTTCGTGGTGTGGCGACGCATGGCCTATTTCGGCGACACCCTGTCCCACGCCGCCCTGCTCGGCGTGGCCCTCGGCCTGATGCTCGACGTCAGCCCGACCCTGGCAGTGACGGTCGGCTGCGTGCTGCTCGCGGTGCTGCTGGTGACCTTGCAACAGCGCCAGCCGCTGGCTTCGGACACGTTGCTGGGCATCCTCGCCCATAGCACCCTGTCGTTGGGCCTGGTGGTGCTGAGCTTTATGCACGAGGTACGCATCGACCTGATGGGCTACCTGTTCGGCGACCTGCTCGCCGTCGGCCCGGCCGACCTGGCCTGGATCCTCGGCGGCAGCGCGCTGGTGCTGGTGCTGCTGGCGCTGCTGTGGCGGCCGCTGCTGGCGATCACCGTGCACGAGGAGCTGGCGCGGGTCGAGGGCCTGCCGGTGGCGGCCATCCGCCTGGCGCTGATGCTGCTGATCGCCGTGGTGATCGCCGTGGCGATGAAGATAGTCGGCGTGCTGCTGATCACCTCGCTGCTGATCATCCCCGCCGCCGCCGCCCAGCGCCACGCGCGCACCCCGGAGCAGATGGCCCTGGGCGCCAGCCTGCTCGGCCTGCTCGCGGTCTGCGCCGGGCTCAGCCTGTCCTGGTTCCAGGACACCCCGGCCGGGCCGTCCATAGTCGTCAGCGCCGCCGCGCTGTTTCTCGCCAGCTTCGCCCTGCCCAAGCGCAACGCCTGATAGCGCCCTCGACCCTGCGCCCCCGGATTGCATCCGGGCTACGGCCTGGCCGATCGGCGTGAAATCGCCGGGGCAACCCGGTATGCTTGCGCGTTTTTTGCGCAATCCGAGACGCACAGTCATGAAGTCGTTCGTTTTCCGTAGTTTCCCCCTGCTGCTGGTTCTGTTCCTCGCAGGCTGCCAGCAGGCCCCGCAGCAGCCGCTGCCGCCGGTCGACGAGCTGGTGCTCGCCCTGCGTCAGCTCGACCTGAGCCTGGCCGAGGAGCGGCTGGACGATGCCCGCAGCCAGCTCGCCGCCCTCGAGCGCCGCGCCGCCGGCGACACCCGCCTCGAGCAGTACCGCCGCCAGCTGGCCGATGCCTATCTGCAGCAAGGCCGCGAAGCCCTGCAGCAGGGTGACCTGGATCGCGCCGCCAAGGCCCTCGGCCAGGCGCGCAGCCTGCTGCCGCAGGCCCCGGCGCTGAGCGGCGATCTGCAGCAGGCCATCGAGAATGCCCGCGACGCCCGCCGCGACGCCGCCGAACAGCTGGCGCGCGCCGCCCGGCTCGACGCGCAGCGTCAGGCACAGCTGAGCCAGCAACGCGCGACCGCCGAACGCCTGGCCGCCGCCGCTCCGGCCAGAATCACCGCGCCCGCTCCTGCGCCAGCCATCGCCGAGCCGCCCAGGGCGCGCCTGATCGATCCCGCCGCGGCCAGCAGCGCAGTGGCCATGCCGATGCTGGACAAGCAGGACAACGAGCACCTGCGCCGCCTGCTCGATGGCGTGGCGGCGGACGTGGTGACCTTCCGCTGCGCCGTGCGCATCGAAGTGCGCGAGGCCAAGGACTATCCTTGGGTCGCGGCGCTGCTGTCGGCGCGGATCAAGAAGCTCGATCCGGGCTTTCGCCCGCAGCTGAGCCAGAAGATCGTGCCGCAACAGGTGCCGCGCCTGCTGCTGAGTCCGCAGCGCGGCTGAGCGAATCCGTGGCGCTGGTGGATGGGCGAAGCGTCATCCACCCTACGGTTCGGCGTCGGTAATGCGATTTTGTAATAACCATAGGCCAACAAAGATTTTCTCGGCCTAAACACGGCCGGGTAGACTAGCGCCCCTTTGCGCCCACCCGGCGCCCGCTGGCCGGCTCACCTACCGTGGAGCCCGCCCTTGAACATACCCAAAAGGTCGTTCGCGTGATCCAGTTTCAATCCGTCCACAAGGCCTACCGCGTCGCCGGCCGCGAGATCCCCGCGCTGCAGCCGACCGCGCTGCAGATCGAACGCGGTCAGGTGTTCGGCATCATCGGCCATTCCGGCGCCGGCAAGAGTACCCTGCTGCGCCTGATCAACCGCCTGGAGGAGCCCTCCGGCGGGCGCATCGAGATCGACGGCATCGACGTCACCGCCCTCGATGCCCAGGGCCTGCGCCGCTTTCGCCAGCAGGTCGGGATGATCTTCCAGCACTTCAACCTGCTGTCGTCGAAGACCGTCGCCGACAACATCGCCATGCCGCTGCGCCTGGCCGGCGAGCTGGACCGCGCCGAGATCGACGCCCGGGTCGCCGAGCTGCTGGCCCGCGTCGGCCTGCAGGAGCACGCCAAGAAGTACCCGGCACAGCTCTCCGGCGGGCAGAAGCAGCGCGTCGGCATCGCCCGGGCGCTGAGCACGCGGCCGAAGATCCTGCTGTGCGACGAGGCCACCAGCGCCCTCGACCCGCAAACCACCGGCGCCGTGCTGCAGCTGCTGGCCGAGATCAACCGCGAACTGGGCCTGACCATAGTGCTGATCACCCACGAGATGGACGTGATCCGCCGCGTCTGTGACCGCGTGGCGGTGATGGACGCCGGCGTCATAGTCGAGGAAGGCCCGGTGGCGCAGGTGTTCCTGCACCCGCAGCACCCGACCACGCGGCGCTTCGTGCTGGAGTCCGAGCATGTCGATGAGGCCGAGCAGCGCGACGACTTCGCCCACGTGCAGGGCCGCATCCTGCGCCTGACCTTCCAGGGCGAGGCCACCTACGCGCCGCTGCTGGGCACCGTGGCGCGCGAGACCGGAGTCGATTACAGCATCCTCGCCGGGCGCATCGACCGCATCAAGGACAGCCCCTACGGCCAGCTCACCCTGGCCCTCACCGGTGGCGACATCGATGCCGCGCTGGCGCGCTTCGCGGCCGCCGAGGTGCATCTGGAGGTACTGCGCTGATGCTCGAACAACTGCTACCCAACGTGTTCTGGCCGGAAATCTGGCAGGCCAGCCTCGACACCCTGAACATGCTGCTCGGCTCGATGCTGTTCACCGTGCTGCTCGGCCTGCCGCTCGGCGTGCTGCTGTTTCTCACCGGCCCGCGCCAGCTGTTCGAACAGAAGGCGCTGTACGGCGTGCTGTCGCTGGTGGTCAACGTGCTGCGCTCGGTGCCCTTCGTCATCCTGCTGATCCTGATGATTCCCTTCACCGAGCTGCTGGTCGGCACCTCGCTGGGCGTGGCCGGCGCCATCCCGCCGCTGGTGGTGGGCGCCACGCCGTTCTTCGCGCGCCTGGTGGAGACCGCCCTGCGCGAAGTCGAGCGCGGCATCATCGAGGCGACCCAGGCCATGGGCGCCAGCACCTGGCAGATCATCACCCGCGCGCTGCTGCCCGAGGCCCTGCCCGGCCTGCTCGCGGCGGCCACCGTCACCGCCATCACCCTGGTCTCCTACACCGCCATGAGCGGCCTGATCGGCGGCGGCGGTCTCGGCGACCTGGCGGTGCGCTACGGCTACCAGCGCTACCAGCCGGACGTGATGGCGGTGACCGTGATCCTCCTGCTGATCCTGGTGCAGGTGCTGCAGATGGTCGGCGACCGTCTGGTGGTGCATTTCTCGCGTAAATGAATTCAACGGCGGGCGAACGCTCATCCGGCGACGCCCACCCTCCCCATCCCACAAGGAGTCCCATATGAAAAAGCTGCTCGTCGCCCTGACCGCCCTGGCGGCCTTCTCGGCCCAGGCCGAAACCCTCAACGTCGCCGCCACCCCGGTGCCGCACGCGGAGATCCTCGAATTCGTCAAACCGGCGCTGGCCAAAGAAGGCGTGGAGCTGAAGGTGCGCGTGTTCACCGATTACGTGCAGCCCAACCTGCAGGTGCAGCAGAAGAACCTCGACGCCAACTTCTTCCAGCACCAGCCGTATCTGGACGAGTTCAATGCCAGCCGCAAGACCGAGCTGGTCAGCGTTGCTGGTGTGCACGTCGAGCCCTTCGGCGCCTACTCCAGCAAGATCAAGAACCTGAACGAGCTGCCGCAAGGCGCCACCGTGGCCATCCCCAACGACGCCACCAACGGCGGCCGCGCTCTGCTGCTGCTGCAGAAGGCCGGGGTGATCACGCTCAAGCCGGAAGCCGGCATCCTCGCCACGCCCAAGGACATCGCCGAAAACCCCAAGGCGATCAAGGTGCGCGAGCTGGAGGCGGCCACCCTGCCGCGCGTGCTGAGCCAGGTCGACCTCGCCCTGATCAACACCAACTACGCCCTGGAAGCCAAACTCAACCCGACCCAGGACGCCCTGGCCATCGAGGGCAGCGACTCGCCCTACGTCAACCTGCTGGTCGCCCGTCCGGACAACAAGGACAGCGCCGCCATGCAGAAGCTGGCCAAGGCGCTGAACAGCGCCGAGGTCAAAGCCTTTATCGCCGAGAAGTACCAGGGCGCCGTGGTGCCGGCGTTCTAAGCCGCAGCCCCTACCCGATCAATAAGCCCGCCGCCGTGCGGGCTTTTTTCTGCAGGTTGCGCACGCAGGGTGCCTATGCCTGCAGGCACTGCAGCAGGCAATCCAGCGCCGGCTGGCGCTGGGCGCGGCGCAGCAGGGCGAGCAGTTCGCGGTGGAAGGTCAGCTCGCCCAGCTCAAGCACCCGCAGCCGCGTCGGCCGCTGCAGCCACAGCCCGGCGCGCGGCACCAGGGCCACGCCCATGCCGTTCTCCACCAGACGCACGATGGCCTCCAGCTCGTCCAGCTCCAGCGCCTCGCGCACGCTCAGGCGCTGTTCGCGGAGGAAACGACTGACCTGACGGCCGCCGAACGAGGCGCGGTCGTAACGCACGAACGGCTGTTCGGCGAGCAGGCGCAGCGGATCGTCGCCCTCCGTCGCCAGCGGCGCGATCAGCACGAAGGGCTCGCGCGCCAGCGGCACCTGCAGCAGCTCCTTGGGCAGCGGGAACGGCGGCTTGATCAGCAGGGCCAGATCCAGTTCGCCGGCATCCAGCTGGCTGAGCAGCTGCAGCGACACCCCCGGCACCAGCTTCAGCTCGACCCGCGGCGCCAGCTGGCGAAAGCGCGGCAGCGCCTCGGCCAGCAAGCCGGTCTGCAGGGTGGCGATAGCGCCGACGCGCAGCTCGCCCTGCCACTGGTCGGCCGCCTGCGGCAGCGCCATCTGCGCGTACAACGCCAGCATCTGCTCGGCCAGCGGCAGGGCATGCCGGCCGGCGGCGTTGAGCACGGCGGCGCGGCCGCTGCGGTCGAACAGGCGCACGCCCAGCTGCTGTTCCAGCACGCGCATCTGCGCGCTGACCGCCGACTGGGTCAGGCCGACCTGCTGGCCGGCGGCGGCGAAGGTGCCCAGACGGGCGACGGCGACGAAGGTCTTGAACTCGCGCAGCATCGGCAATCCATCAAAATTATTTGAGCTTGCGAGCAAGGATATTCGCTTTCAATCGATTTGGCTGTTGCTAGGCTGGGGGCGAACAACCAAGAGGAACTCCGCGATGGCCCTAGCCCCCTTTCACCTGGCGATTCCCGTGTACGACCTGGCCGCGGCGCGGCACTTCTACGGCGAGCTGTTCGGCTGCGCCGAGGGCCGCAGCAGCGAGCACTGGGTGGACTTCGACTTCTTCGGCCACCAGCTGGTGATCCATGAAGCACCGAAGATGGCGCACCAGGAGGCGGCGCACCGCAACCCGGTGGACGGCCACGACGTGCCGGTGCCGCATTTCGGCGTGGTGCTGGCCTGGGACGACTGGCAGGCGCTGGCCGCGCGCCTGCAGGCGCGCGGCACGGCCTTCGTCATCGAGCCCCATGTGCGCTTCGCCGGCCAGGTCGGCGAGCAGGCCACCCTGTTTCTGCTCGACCCCTGCGGCAACGCCCTGGAGTTCAAGGCGTTCAAGGATATCGGCCAGCTGTTCGCCAAGTGAGAGCCGGCGGTGCGCCCTAGGCCAGGATCGTCTGCTGCAGGCGTTCGGGCAGCAAGTCGCGCAGCGCTTCGTTGGCGGCCAGCAGTTGCGGCAGCAGCTCGCCCAGCACGGCCGGCTTGAGGTGGGCGCAGACGTCCGCCTGGCGCGGCAACGGCAGGCCGGCGAGCACCCGGGCGGACACCGCGACGTTGTCGTCGGCCGCCGCCGCCTCGGTCAGCTTGCACAGGTAACCGGTGGAGAAGCTGCGCAGACTCTGCACGATCAGCTCGATATCGAGGATATGGCGGGCGATCTGCAGCACGTGGTCGGCGTCGTTGATGCCGTAGATCAGCACCTTGACCTGCCGGGCCGACAGGCATTCGGCGTAGCGCGCGGCGGTGGCGAAGGCGCCGATCACGCAGAGCCGGCGCGCCACCTCCAGGTGCAGGCTGTCGGGCAGGCTGAGGTAGGTGGCGAGGATCAGCTGCGGGTCGAGGTGGGTGGTGACCTGGGCGAGGAACTCGATGGGCAGCGCCAGGATCAGCTCGCGCAGCTGCGCCGGCGGCAGATGCGGCGACAGCTGCGCCGCCTGCTCGGCGCCGAGCTTCTGCACCAGGGCCGCCTTCACCGCCAGCGGCGCCATGCTCTGCGAAGCCAGCAGCAGGCGCTGGCTCAGACTCAGGGATGGGGCTTTGGCCATCGGGAACTCCTTGTCGTGAGCGGGAGCGGCCAGCATCCCGCAGCGACCGCCGTGGCACAGCCATCTTTGATTCGGTCGGCCCGGCCGCGCCCGTGACGCCTGGGTAGGGAGGGAACAGCCCAGGTTCTCAGTACACCGGGGCGTCGATCTGCGCACGCAGCAAGGCGGCGAAGGCCTCGGCCTCCACCGGCCGGCTGATCAGATAACCCTGGATCTCGTCGCAGTGCTGGCTCTTGAGGAAATCCATCTGCGCCTGGGTCTCCACCCCCTCGGCGACCACCTTGAGCTCCAGGCTGTGGGCCATGGCGATGATCGCGCGGGTGATCGCCGCATCCTCGCCGCCCGGCGACAGGTCGCGGATAAAGGTCTGGTCGATCTTCACGTAGTGCACCGGGAAGCGCTTGAGGTAGCTGAGCGAGGAGTAGCCGGTGCCGAAGTCGTCGATCGCCAGTTTCACCCCCAGCTCGCGCAGTTGGCGGAAGGTGGCGATGACGCTGTCGACGTTGTCCAGCAACTGGCTCTCGGTCAGCTCCAGCTCCAGGTATCGCGGCGCCAGGTCGGTTTCCTCCAGCACCTGGCGCACCAGGCTGGTCAGGTTGCCCTGGCGCAGCTGATGCACCGAGATGTTCACCGACACGCGAATCTCCGCCAGGCCCTGGCGCTGCCACTGGCGCGCCTGCCGACAGGCCTGGCGCAGGACGAATTCGCCGATCGGCGCGATCAGCCCGGTTTCCTCGGCCAGGCCGATGAACTCGCCGGGCGGCACCAGCCCCTGCTCCGGATGGCGCCAGCGCACCAGCGCCTCGGCGGCATTCAGGCTGTCGTCGGCCAGGCACAGCTTGGGCTGGTAGAACACCTCCAGCTGGCCCTCCTCGATCGCCTTGCGCAGCTGGTTCTCCAGCTGCAGGCGCTCCAGGGTGCAGGCCTGCAGGTTGTCGGTGAAGAACTGGAAGGTGTTGCCGCCCAGGTGCTTGGCGTGCTGCACCGCCATGTTGGCCTGGCTGATCAGCGCGCTGATCTCGCGCGCGTAGTCCGGCAGCAGGCTGATGCCCAGCGAGGCGCTGACCACCAGTTCGTGGCCGCCGACGTCCATCGGCACGCGCAGCTTGGCCAACAGCCGGCTGGCCACCCGCGCCAGGCTGGACAGGCTGCCGTAGGCATCGAGGATGATGGCGAACTCGTCGCCGGACAGCCGCGCGATGCAGTCGGCCTCCGGCACCGCCTGGGTCAGGCGGCGGCTCATCTGCCGCAGCAGCTGGTCGGCGACCTCGTGGCCGAGGCTGTCGTTGAGCAGCTTGAAGCGGTCCAGGTCGATATGCAGCAAGGCGACGCTGCGCCCGCTCTGCCGCGCACGCTGGCTGGCCTCGTGCAGGCGCTCCTTGAACAGGCTGCGGTTGGCCAGGCCGGTCAGCTCGTCGTAGTGCGACAGGTAGCGCAGGCGCTCCTCGGCCTCGCGCCGCGCGCTGAGGTCGGCGAAGAAGCCGACGATATGGCTGGGCCGCCCGCTGGCGTCGCGCACCAGGTTGAGCTGCAGCCATTGCGGATAGAGCTCGCCGCTCTTGCGCGTCTCGATCAGCTCGCCCTGCCAGCTGCCGCTGCCGTCCAGTTCCTGGCGGATCAGCTGGTACTGGCGGCGCATCTCGCGGCTGCCGATCAGGCTGGTCACCGTGCGCCCCAGCACCTCCTCGCGGGCGTAGCCGGTCACCGCGCTGAACGCGCGGTTGACCGCCAGCAGGCGGTAGTCCGGGTCGAGGATGAAGATGCCCTCGCTGGCCGCCTCGAACACCGTCGCCGCCAGGCGCTGCTGCTGTTCCTGCTGACGCCGCGCGCTGACGTCGCGGCGGGTGCCGAGCATGCGCCGCACGCGCCCGGCGGCGTCGCGCTCCACCGCGCGACCGCGATCCTCGATCCACAGCCAATGGCCGTCGGCGTGCTTGAAGCGGTATTCCACCTGATAGCCGTCGCTGCGCCCCTTCATATGTTCGACCAGGGCGCGGCGCAGCGTCGGCAGGTCGTCCGGGTGCAGGCGCGGGGTCAGGTCGCGCAGCATCACCTGCACCTGCTCGGCGTCCAGGCCGAACAGCTCGCGCAGGTGCGAGTGGTGCACCTGGTCGCTTTCCAGATCCCAGTCCCACAGGCCCAGTTCGCTGGCCTCCAGGGCCAGGGCCAGGCGCGCCTGGCTCTTGCCCAGGGCGTGGGTCGCCTCGTCCAGTTCCAGGGTGCGCTCGGCCACGCGCATTTCCAGCTCGCCATGGGCGCTGCGCAGTTCGCGCTCGGCGCGCCGGCGCTGCTCCACCTCGCGCGCCAGCTCCTCGTTGAGGCCCTCGGCGCGCAGCTTGGCGTGCTCCAGGTTGGCGATCAGCGCCTGGTTGTGAAACCGCTGCAGCAGGCTGCGCTGGACCAGGCGGTTGACCTGCCAGGCCACCACCAGCAAGGCCAGCGAGAGGATCACCCCGAGCCCGCCCCAGCCGCGCTGCAGGTTGTTGCCTTCGGCCAGCAGGAAGGCCACCGAGGGCAGCAGGCAGGGCAAGGCGAAGGTGAGGAAGGCCGGCAGACTGACGGCATAGGCGACGCTGGCGGAGAGGATCGCCGCGGCGATCAGGCCGTAGAGCAGCGCCTGCTGATAGAAGGCATCGGCCGGCACCAGGACGATGGCGGCGAAGGCCAGGGTCAGCCCCGAGGCGCCGGCGCCGAACAGGAAACGCCGGCGCCAGTGGGCTTCGGCCTGGCGGCTGGGCAGTGCGGCGTCGAAGGCCTTGACCTGCACCAGGCGCAGCAATACCAGCAGCACCATCCAGCCCAGCCAGGCGGCCAGCAGCGGCGCGCGCTGCTCGCTCCATAACAGGAAGGCGCAGGCCAGGCCGGTGAGCAGCATCAACAGGGTGGGCAGCCGCGAGCCCTGGTAGAGCAGGCGGGTACGTTCGACGGCGATATCCGTGGCGAACAGCTGTTCGGCCGCATGCGGATCCAGCGTCACTTCGGGGACTACGGCGCTAGTGGTGGCGGTCATAGGCGATTTTCTTGTAATGGTGCCTAGGCGTCGCGGCAGAATACCCGAGACAGACGCATCGCCCAACCAAGATGTGACCAATTTCACCCGCTGGCGCCTAACTTTCGACGGGCCGTCCGTGGCGCCGCCGCCCTGGTTCGCCGGCCGCCGTGCCGACCCGCCGGTCGTCGGTTGCCGCCGTGCGCCGCGCGCGGTTTGCCCGGCGTGGCCGCGCCCCCTAGAATGCCGCGATGCAAAAAGACCCCAAACTCCTGATCGCTTCTCTCAACGACGCCCAGGTCCAGGCCGTGGCCGCCCCGCTCGGGCGCCAACTGGTGCTGGCCGGCGCCGGTTCCGGCAAGACCCGCGTGCTGGTGCACCGCATCGCCTGGCTGATCCAGGCGGTGGGCGCCTCGCCCCATTCGATCCTGTCGGTGACCTTCACCAACAAGGCCGCCGCCGAGATGCGCGCGCGCATCGAGCAGATGCTCGGCCACAACCCGGCCGGCATGTGGGTCGGCACCTTCCACGGCCTGGCCCATCGCCTGCTGCGCGCGCACTGGCAGGAAGCCGGGCTGGCCGAGAACTTCCAGATTCTCGACTCCGACGACCAGCAGCGCCTGATCAAGCGGGTGATCCGCGAGCTGGGCCTGGACGAGCAGCGCTGGCCGGCCAAGCAGGCGCAGTGGTTTATCAACGGACAGAAGGACGAGGGCTTGCGCCCGGCGCATATCCAGGCCGGCGGCGACCTGTTCCTGGCCACCATGCGCGGCATCTACGAGGCCTACGAGGCGGCCTGTGCGCGTACCGGGGTGATCGATTTTTCCGAGCTGCTGCTGCGCGCCCTCGACCTCTGGCGCGACAAGCCGGGCCTGCTCGAGCACTACCAGCGGCGCTTCCGCCATATCCTGGTGGACGAGTTCCAGGACACCAACGCCGTGCAGTACGCCTGGCTGCGCCTCTTGGCCAAGGGCGGCGACAGCCTGATGGTGGTGGGCGACGACGATCAGTCGATCTACGGCTGGCGCGGCGCGCGGATCGAGAACATCCAACAGTTCTCCAGCGATTTTCCCGATACCCAGCTGATCCGCCTGGAGCAGAACTACCGCTCCACCGCCGGCATCCTCAAGGCCGCCAACGCGCTGATCGCCAATAACCAGGGGCGCCTGGGCAAGGAGCTGTGGACCGACGGCGACGACGGCGAGCCGCTGGCGCTGTACGCCGCGTTCAACGAGCACGACGAAGCGCGCTACGTGGTCGAGAGCATCGAGGACGCCCTGCGCAAGGAAGGCCTCAAGCGCAGCGAGATCGCCATCCTCTACCGCTCCAACGCCCAGTCGCGGGTACTGGAAGAGGCGCTGCTGCGCGAGAAGATCCCCTACCGCATCTACGGCGGCCAGCGCTTCTTCGAGCGCGCCGAGATCAAGAACGCCATGGCCTACCTGCGCCTGCTCGACGGCCGCGGCAACGACGCGGCGCTGGAGCGCATCGTCAACGTGCCGGCGCGCGGCATCGGCGAGAAGACCGTCGAGAGCATCCGCGAATACGCCCGCGCCCACGACGTGCATATGTGGGAAGCGATTCGCCTGATGCTCGCCAATAAGGCCTTGCCCGGCCGTGCCTCCAGTGCATTGGCCGGCTTTATCGAGCTGATCGACAGCCTGGCCGAGCAGGTGCTGGCCATGCCCCTGCACCTGATGACCCAGACCGTCATCGAGCAGAGCGGGCTGATCGCCTATCACCAGGCGGAAAAGGGCGAGAAGGGCCAGGCGCGGGTGGAGAACCTGGAGGAACTGGTCAGCGCCGCGCGCGCCTTCGAGAACGACGAAGACGAGGAGCTGAGCCCGCTGCAGGCCTTCCTCACCCACGCCTCGCTGGAGGCCGGCGACACCCAGGCCGCCGAGAACGAGGACAGCATTCAACTGATGACCCTGCACAGCGCCAAGGGCCTGGAATTCCCCCTGGTGTTCCTGGTGGGCATGGAAGAGGGTCTGTTCCCGCACAAGATGAGCCTGGAAGAACCGGGCCGCCTGGAAGAAGAACGCCGCCTGGCCTATGTCGGCATTACCCGTGCCATGCACCGGCTGGTGATCAGCTACGCCGAGACCCGGCGTCTCTACGGTAGCGAGACCTATAACAAGGTGTCGCGCTTCGTCCGCGAGATCCCCGCCCCGCTGATTCAGGAAGTGCGCCTCTCCAACAGCGTCAGCCGCCCGGTGAGCACCAGCTCGATGGGCGGCGGCAGCCTGTTCGCCGGCAGCGCCGTGCCGCAGACGCCGTTCAACCTGGGCCAGCGCGTGCGCCACAGTTTGTTCGGCGAGGGCACCATCCTCAACTTCGAGGGTGCCGGCGCGCAGGCACGGGTGCAGGTGAACTTCGAAAGCGAAGGCAGCAAGTGGCTGATGCTCAGCTACGCCAAGCTGGAAGCGCTTTGACCAATAACCGTAGCCCGGACAATAAGGAAGCCCCGATGAACCGCCGTCATCTCTTCACCGCCACCGCGGCCCTGCTGGCCGCCCTCGGCCTGGCCGGCTGCAAGGACGAGCAAGCCGGCAGCGAACCCGCCGCTGCCGCCCCGGCGCAGACCTTCCAGTGGAAGATGGTCACCGCCTGGCCGAAGAACTACCCCGGCCTGGGCACCGCCGCCGAGCGCCTGGCCGAGCGGGTCAAGGTCATGAGCGACGGCCGCCTGACCATCAAGGTGTATGCCGGTGGCGAACTGGTGCCGCCGCTGGAGGTGTTCGACGCCGTGTCCCGCGGCACCGCCGAGCTGGGCCACGGCGCCGCCTACTACTGGAAGGGCAAAGTCAGCACCGCGCAGTTCTTCACCTCGGTGCCGTTCGGCCTGTCGACCCTGGAAATGAACGCCTGGCTGAGCAAGGGCGGCGGCCAGGCCCTGTGGGACGAAGCCTATGCGCCGTTCGGGGTGAAGCCCTTCGCAGTGGGCAACACCGGCATGCAGATGGGCGGCTGGTTCAACAAGGAGATCGACTCGCTGGACGACCTCAAGGGCCTGAAGATCCGCACCCCGGGCCTGGGCGGCGAAGTGCTGGCCAGGCTCGGCGCGATCACCGTCAACATCCCCGGCGGCGAGGTGTTCACCGCCCTGCAGACCGGCGCCATCGACGCCACCGACTGGGTCAGCCCCTACAACGACCAGGCCTTCGGCCTGCAGCAGGCGGCCAAGTACTACTACTACCCGGGCTGGCAGGAGCCGCAGGCGGTGCTCGAGCTGCTGGTCAACCAGAAGGCGCTGGACAGCCTGCCGGCCGACCTGCAGGCGATCCTCACCGAAGCCGCCCGCGCCGCCAGCCAGGACATGCTCGACGACTACGTCTACCACAACGCCCTGGCCCTGGATCAGCTGAAGAAAAGCGGCACCCTGCTCAAGCGCTTCCCCGACGAGGTGCTCGACGCCATGCAGCGCGAGGCCGACCTGGTACTCGGCGAACTGGCCGCGCAGAGCGAGCTGAACGGCCGCATCTGGGCCTCGATGAAGGCCTTCCAGGCCCTCGCCGCGCCGATGCATTCGGTCTCGGAGAAGGAACTGTACAACTGGCGCTGAGGCGAGGGTCGCAGCCGGGCAAGCGTTTGGTGGATGTCGCGTTCTACATCCACCAAACGGTGGATCGGTGAAGCGCGATCCACCCTACGAACTGCGTAGCCCGGATGACATGCCCGTAAACGGAAGCCTCGGCTTCCGTTTGTCGTTTCAGGCCCTGGGTGGCGGCGGCGCGGCCATACTCGTACGCGAGGTGAACCGATGAAGAAAGCCGCCCTCAGCCCCGCCCGCATCCTCGACAGCGCCCTGCAGCTGGCCGACGTCTGCGGCTGGGAGCGCCTGCACCTGTTCGAAGTGGCCGCCGCCCTCGGCGCCGGGCTGGACGACATCGCCCCCCACTATCGCGACAAGGACGCCCTGGTCGAAGCCTGGTTCGACCGCGCCGACCTGGCCATGCTGGCCCGCGCGCGCCAGCCGGATCTGGCCGAGCTGAACGCCGAACAGCGCCTGGAAGCCTGCCTGCTGGCCTGGCTCGACAGCCTCGCCGCGCACCGCGCGGTGACCGGGCAGATGCTGCTGTACAAGCTCGAACCCGGGCATATCCACCTGCAGCTGCTCGGCCTGATGCGCGTCAGCCGCACCGTGCAGTGGTGGCGCGAGGCCGCCGGGCGACGGACCCTGCACCTGCGCCGCATCGCCGAAGAGACCCTGCTCACCGGCGCCTACCTGCGCAGCTTCGTGCACTGGCTGCGCCACCCCGAGGAAGACGCCGCCGAGTTCCGCGCCTTCCTGCGCGGCCAGCTGCGCTGCGGCGCGCTGGCCCTGCTGCTGCAACGCTAACCGGGTGCGCCATTTAACGCCCTGCTGCACCGCTAATCCGTAGGGTGCGCCGCGCGCACCGAGGGCCCCGCGGCACGGAAACCTGGTGCGCACAGCGCACCCTACCCAGGTCATACCGTACCCTGCGGGCAAAAGCCGGAAACATTCTGTCACTGGTCATCGCCGCCCATGCCGGGCAAGATGCCGCCACGCCTTTCCACCAGAGAGAAAACCGTGATGCAGCGTTTCCTCAGTATCGCCATGGTCCTGTGCCTGGCCCTGACCTTCAGCTTCGAGGCCCACGCCAAGCGCTTCGGCGGCGGCAAGTCGTTCGGCTCCGCGCCCAGCCACCAGACCCGTCAGGCCCAGCCCACGCAGCCGGCCGCCACCGCCCCGACCGCCGGTCGCCAACCGGCCGCCGCTGGCGGCGCCTCGCGCTGGCTCGGCCCGCTGGCCGGTCTGGCCGCCGGTGGCCTGCTCGCCTCGATGTTCATGGGCGACGGCTTCGAAGGCCTGCAGATCATGGACATGCTGATCTTCGGCCTGATCGCCTTCCTGCTGTTCCGCTTCCTCGCCGCCCGTCGCGCCCGTCAGCAGCCACAAGTCGCCGCCGCCGGCGCGCCCTACCAGCGCGAAATGCCGGCCAGCGCCGCGCCGACCTCGATCTTTGGCGGCAACGCCGCTGCCGCGGCCCGTCCGGTGATCAACGCGCCGGCCTGGTTCAACGAGCAGAGCTTTATCGCCGCCGGTCGCGAGCACTTCATGAACCTGCAGCAGCACTGGGACGCCGACGAGATGGACAAGATCGCCGAGTTCGTCACCCCGCAGCTGCTGGACTTCCTCAAGCGCGAGCGCGCCGAACTGGGCGAGGGCTTCCAGTCCACCTATATCGACGAGCTGGCCGTGCAGCTGGACGGCGTCGACGACAACGCCGAGAAGACCACCGCCACCCTGACCTTCAGCGGCGTGGCCAAGACCTCGCGTTTCGACCAGGGCGAGCCGTTCAGCGAAAGCTGGCGTCTGGAGCGCGCCCAGGGCGACAACCAGCCCTGGCTGATCGCCGGCATCCGCCAGAACTGATCGCGCCGCGCAGCAGAGAAACCCGGGCTTGTCCCGGGTTTCTTTTGCCCGCCGACTTTCGGCTAGAGTGATAGCGCCTACCTCGAGGAGCACACGCGGATGATCGGATACACCACAGTCGGTACCCACGACCTGAACAACGCCAAGGCCTTCTATGGCGAGCTGCTCGCCGGCCTCGGCGCCAAGCCGCTGGTGGATATGGGCCGGCTGGCCCTGTTCGGCACCAGCATGCAGCAGCCGATGTTCGGCGTTTGCCTGCCCTACGACCAGCAGCAGGCCTGCGTCGGCAACGGCTGCATGACCGCCCTGGTGGCGGGCTCGCGGGAAAAGGTCGACGAACTGCACGCCAAGGCGCTGAGCCTCGGCGGCAGCGACGAGGGCGCGCCGGGCGAGCGCATGCCCGGCTTCTATATCGGCTACTTCCGCGACCCGGACGGCAACAAGCTGGCCTTCTTCCACGCCGGCTGAGGCCGTCGCGCGCCGATACCGCCCCAGCAGGCCGTTGGGGTATAAAGCCCGCCGCATTGATCAGGAGGTTGCCCCGTGGAAGAAGTCATCGAACAGCTGCGCGAACTCAACGAGCCGGTACCGGTGCCGCTGGAGTTGCCGGACGAGGAAACCCTGGTGGAGATCCAGGAGCAGATCCTTATCCACCTGCCCTTCGAGCTGCGCGAGTTCCTGCTCAAGGTCAGCGACGTGGTCTACGGCCGCCTGGAGCCGGTCACCGCCAGCGATCCGCAAGCGCACACCTACCTGCCGGAAGTGGCCGCCGAGGCCTGGAGCCTGGGCCTGCCGCGCGACCTGGTGCCGCTGTGCCAGAGCGGCCGCGACTACTATGCGGTGGACGTGGAAGGCCAGGTCTGGCTGTGGGACGGCGACGAGGGCGAGCTGACCGACGAGAGCTGGGACTCGGTGTGGCACTGGTGCCGCGACGTCTGGCTGGAAAGCTGAGCGCGGCTCTGCCGTAGGGTGTGCCATGCGCACCAGCCTCATCTCATCGGCATGTGCGGCGCACCCTACGAGGCGCTGCGCCGGCCGCAGTTGCCGGCGGTTGGCGTGGTAGGTTGGCGCTGAGCGCAGCGAAGCCCAACAGGGAGCCCGAAGGGCTTCGCTCGGCGAGCCCCTAGCGCCCCGCCAATCCCCCGTTGGGCTTCGTCGCAAGCTCCTCAACCCAACCTACAGGCTGTCCTGGTGCATGGGGTGCGCCGCATGCAGCGGGTTTGTCGCCTCCTTGAGATCGACCCGGATTGCATCCGGGCCATGGCGCTAGTTCGTGGGAGGGGCTTTAGCCGCGACGCTTCATCCCTCGCCCTGCTCCAGCGCCAACAGGTTGAGCAGAAAGCGCGCGAAGTACAGCAGATCCTGCTCCATCGCCTGGCGCGCGGCCTTGGCGTCGCCGGCCTCGATGGCGGCGAAGGCGTCCTCGTGGAAGTCGTTGAGCCGCAGCGACAGGTCGGCGCCGGTGAACAGGCGGTTGAAGAAGGGGCCGATCTGCAGCCACAGCGACTCGATCGAGCGCAGCAGCACCGGGTTGCCGCAGGCGCCGTACAGGTGCAGGTGGAACTGGCTGTTGGCGCTGAGGTAGCCCTGCACCTGGCGCTGCTCGATGGCCGTATCCATGCGCGCCACGCAGTCGCGCAGCAGGGCCAGGTCGGTCGCCTGCAGGCGCGGCGTGGCCAGTTCCACCGCCAGCCCCTCCAGCCCCAGGCGCACCTGGAAGATGTTCTCGTAGCGCTCGCGAGTCATCGCCGGCACCCGCACCGAACGCTGCGGCTCGCCCTCCAGCGCGCCCTCGGCCACCAGGCGCTGCAACGCCGCGCGCACCGGCATCGGGCTGGTGCCCCACTGCGCCGCCAGGTCACGGATCTTCAGCCGTTCGCCGGGCTGGAAACGCCCGGCCAGCAAGCCCTCGCGAATCTTCTGGTAGAGCTGCTCCTGCAGGTTATCGGCCATCGAGCGCCTCCAGCGGCGGCGCCGGCAGTTGGGCAAGGGTCAGGCTACAGTCACGCATGGCGGCCTCCGCGAAAAATGTGCACGAGTGTACTCCAAACGTCGCTTTGTGCCTAAGCGACGAACTGGCGCACCTTATTTGTGATCACTAAAAACCGTATATCGGTGAAATATAGCGGATTCATCTGCATCATTTACTAATATGTGATCACAAAATATCATACCGCCAGATTCTTACCGAGGTATGCCCAGATGACCGCCAGCGCTATCAGCCCCGCCGCCGTGGAACGTTTCGCCGCCGCCGAGCGCGCCCTGTTCCTCGCCCGCAACCCCAAGTCCGCGGCCCTGGCCGAGCGCGCGCGGCATTCGCTGTACGGCGGTGTGCCGATGCACTGGATGGCCGACTGGTCGACGCCCTGCCCGCTGTTCGTCGAGCGGGCCAAGGGCGCGCGCTTCTACGACGTCGACGGCCACGAATACATCGACTTCTGCCTGGGCGACACCGGCAGCATGTTCGGCCACTCGCCGGAGCCGATCGCCAAGGCCATCGCCGAGCAGGGCCACAACGGCCTGACCACCATGCTGCCGGGCGAGGACGCGGTGCTCTGCGGCGAACTGCTGGCGGCGCGCTTCGGCCTGCCCTACTGGCAGGTCACCGCCACCGCCACGGATTCCAACCGCTATGTGCTGCGCTGGGCCCGCGACATTACCCAGCGCAAGACCCTGCTGGTGTTCGACGGCTGCTACCACGGCACGGTGGACGACGTGATGGTGCGCCACAGAGACGGCCAGACCGTGGCGCGCTCCGGGCTGGTCGGCCAGGCCTACGACCTGACCCAGTACAGCCGCTCGATCCCGTTCAACGATGTCGCCGCCCTGGAGGCCGCGCTGGCCCAGGGCGATGTCTGCGCCCTGCTCTGCGAGCCGGCCATGACCAATATCGGCATGGTCCTGCCCGATCCCGGCTTTATGCAGCAGTGCCGCGAGCTGACCAAGAAATACGGCGCACTGCTGATCATCGACGAAACCCACACCATCTCCACCGATATCGGCGGCTGCACCAAACTCTGGGGTCTCGAGCCGGACTTCTTCGTGGTCGGCAAACCCATCGCCGGCGGCGTGCCCTGCGGCATCTTCGGCTGCAGCGCGCAAATGGCCGACGCCATGACCGCCGCGCGCCAGCGCGCCAGCGCAGGCAGCCAGGGCCACGGCCACAGCGGCATGGGCACCACCCTGTCGGCCAACGCCCTGGCCATGCACTGCATGCGCGCCAACCTGGAACAGGTGATGACCGAGGCGGCCTACGCCCATATGTTGCCCCTGGCCGCCAGACTGGCGGCGGGCTTTCGCCGCCTGATCGGCCAGCACGCGCTGAACTGGTCGGTGACCGAGCTGGGCGCGCGCTGCGAATTCCAGTTCTGCGCCACCGCGCCGCGCACCGGCGCCGAGGCCGAGGCGGCCTTCCACGACGAACTGCAGATGGCCCTGCACCTGTACCTGATCAACCGCGGCATCCTGATCACCCCCTTCCACAATATGAGCCTGTGCTGCCCCGCGACGACCGAGGCCGATGTCGACCGGCTGATCGCCACCCTGGACCAAGCCCTCACCGAGCTGCTGGCCATTCCCGGCGCCCGCGAGTAGTGCCTGTGGGAGGCGCTTCAGCGGCGATTGTCGCGGCTAAAGCCCCTCCCACAGGATGACTGGCGCCCAAACGACCTTCTGCGAGAACCACCATGCAATTCGCCCATCCCCAGGAAGCCCGCGACTTCCTTGAACGCCACCCCGAGGTACGCAGCATCGAGCTGATGCTGATCGACGCCAACGGCATCCCGCGCGGCAAGCTGCTGCATCGCGACGAACTGCTGGCCATCTACGAGCACGGCCGGCCGCTGCCCAGCTCGATCCTGTCGCTGACCATCCAGGGCGAGGACGTCGAAGAAAGCGGCCTGGTCTGGGAAGTGGCCGACGCCGACTGCTGGACCTACCCGATCCCCGGCAGCCTGACGTTGCAACCCTGGCGCGCGGTGCCCACCGGCCAGCTGCAGGTGAGCATGCACCCGACCCAAGGCCTGCCGGCCACCCCGGGCGACCCGCGCCACGTGCTGGTGCGCGCCATCGAGGCGCTCAAGGCCGACGGCTACCACCCGGTGATGGCGGTGGAGCTGGAGTTCTACCTGCTGGATAAACAGCGCGATGCCAACGGCCGGCCGCAGCCGGCCATGCAGATGAACGGCGTGCGCCCGCAGGCGCCGCAGGTCTACGGCGTGTACGAGCTGGAGCAGCTGCAGCCGTTCCTCGACGACCTCTACGCCGCCTGCGAAATACAGGGTTTGCCGGTGCGCACGGCGATCTCCGAATACGCCCCCGGCCAGCTCGAACTGACCCTGGAGCACCGCTTCGACGCCCTGCAGGCGGTGGACGAAGGCGTGCGCTACAAGCGCCTGGTCAAGGGCGTGGCGGGCAAGCACGGGCTGCAGGCCTGCTTTATGGCCAAGCCGTTCGGCGACCAGGCCGGCAGTGGCCTGCATATGCACGTGTCGCTGGCCGACGCGGACGGCAACAACCTGATGGCCAGCGAGCTTTCTGACCTTGAAGGCAGGCAGGGCACGCTCTTGAGGCATGCCATCGGCGGGATGATGGCCACACTGAATGACGCCCTGGCGATCTTCTGCCCCAACGCCAACTCCTTCCGCCGCTTCCAGGCCAACAGCTACGCGCCGCTGGCCAAGAGCTGGGGGGTGAACAACCGCACCGTGTCGTTCCGCGTGCCGGGCGGGCCGGCCAACAGCCGGCATGTGGAGCACCGCATCTGCGGCGCCGACGCCAACCCCTACCTGGCCGCGGCGGCGATCCTCGCCGGCATCCACACCGGCATCCGCGAGCGGATCGATCCGGGCGCGGCCATAGTCGGCAACGGCTACCAGCAGGCCCGCGAGACCCTGCCCACCGACTGGCTCACCGCGCTGCGCGCCCTGGAAAACTCCGCCTGGGCCAGACAGGCGCTGGGCGAGGAGTCCCTCAAGGTGTTCCTGGCGATCAAATGGGCCGAGTACCGCCAGTTTATGGGCGAGGTGGGCGAGCAGGACTGGCGCTGGTACCTGAGCCACGCCTGAGCGGCGCACCCTGGGCTAAGCTTGCAACGGCGAGGGGCGGGGAGAAAGGCATGAAACGCTGGCTGTTGCTGGCTCTGGCGCTGCTGGCCAATCTGGGCCAGGGCGAGACGCTGCGCGTCGGTATCGAGCTGCACGACTACTTCCCCTATTACCGTGCCGTCGCCGGCAGCCCGCCCGAAGGCTACTGCCTCGACCTGCTGCAGGCCTTCGCCGAGCACGAGGGCCTGACCCTGGAACTGCTGCCGCAGCCGATCAACCGCCTGTACCGCAACCTGCTCGACGAACAGAGCCTCGATCTGCTGTTCCCCGACAACCCGGCCTGGGCGCGCCAGGCCAAGGCCGGGCGGCGCCTGCACTACAGCGATGCCGCCGCGCAGATCGTCGATGGCACCCTGGTGCTCGCCGAGCGGCGCGGTCAGGGCCTGGCCCGGGTGCGCCAGCTCGGCACGGTGCGCGGCTTCACCGCCGAGGCCTGGCAGCCGCTGCTGGCCAAGGGCGGGGTGCAGCTGGTGGAGACCCAGGACATCCAGAGCCTGATCCGCATGGTCGCCCGCGGCCGGCTCGATGCGCTCTACGCCAACCCCCAGGTGGTGCGCTACCAGCTCGGCGAACTGGGCCTGGCCAACGACTACCTGCAGCTGGACCAGCAACTGCCGCTGATCTACACCAGCTTCCACCTCAGCAGCTACCGCCACCCGGAACTGATCCGCCGCTTCGACCGCTTCCTCGTCGAGCAGGACGCCAGCGTGCAGCGGCTCAAGGCGCACTACGGCCTGCGCTGAGCCCAGGCCGCCAGACAACCAAAGCGGCGGCGGACTGTGGCGCGCGAGCGCCCGCCGGCGTCCTTGCAGGAGGCCGCCGCGATCCCGGCGCCGAGCCGGCACGACGGCAGGCGTCCTGCAGCGTCCCGCCCATCCCCCCGCCCACGGAGTACCTATGGAAGCCGGAACCGCGCAACTGACGATGACCGTACTGATGACCCCGGACATGGCCAACTTCTCCGGCAACGTCCACGGCGGCACCCTGCTCAAGTACCTCGACGAAGTCGCCTACGCCTGCGCCAGCCGCTATGCCGGGCGCTACGTGGTGACCCTGTCGGTGGACCAGGTGATCTTCCGCGAGCCGGTGCACGTCGGCGAGATGGTCACCTTCCTCGCCTCGGTCAACTACTGCGGGCGCACCTCGATGGAGATCGGCATCAAGGTGATCACCGAGAACATCCGCGAGCGCTCGGTGCGCCACACCAACAGCTGCTTCTTCACCATGGTCGCGGTGGACGAGCAGGGCCGCCCGGCGCCGGTGCCGGAGCTGCACCCGGACACCCCCGACGGCCTGCGCCGGCAGCGCCAGGCGGCACAGCGCCGGCAGATTCGCGCCGAACTGCAGCAGCGCTACCAGGCCATGAGCGAGGAGAAAAGCTGACGCGGTCGTGGCAGCCGGCGAGGGCCGTGAACGCCTGGTGCGCGCGGGCAGCTGAGAATCGGACGGCAGATAGGCTAAGCTCTGTCTCCCGCCGTCGGAGCCGCCATGATCGATCTGTTCGATGTCTTCCTGCTGATGCTGTTCGCCGCCTTCTGCGCCTGGCTGTGGCGCGGCCACGGCATTCGCGAACGCGCGCTGAGCCTGGCCAAGCAGCACTGCGCCCGGCTCGACGTCGAGCTGCTGGACGGCGCGGTGGCCCTGCGCCGTCTGGCCATCCTGCGCGACGCCCGCGGCCACCGGCGCCTGGCGCGGCTCTACGATTTCGAGTTCACCGTCACCGGCGAGCAGCGCCTGCGCGGGCAGATCAGCATGTTCGGCCAACACCTGGGGCGTATCGAGCTGCAGCCGCACCCGGTACTCGACGCCCAACCGGAACCGGTGGCGACCCAGGGCAGCGACAAGGTGATTCGCCTGGAGGATTGGCGACGCAAGGCCGAATGAGGCCTCAGCGCAGCTCGTTATCGAGCAGCGCCAGCACCTGCTGCCATTCGTCGCGGCAGCCGTAGCTCATCGGTCGGCGCAGCAGCCGGCAGAGGAGACGATGCCAACGTCCGCGCATCCGGTTGCGCCGACAGCCCGCCACCAGCCAGTCGCGGTCGAAGGCGCCCCACACCCCGGCCGTCACCCAGTGGTTGAGCCACACCACCGGCGCCACCTCGTAGTAGAAGATCTGCTCCAGCTCCGCGCGGCTCAGGCCGCTGCGGCGCAGCACCGCGGCGATGCTGCGCAACCAGGGCTCATCCAGCTCGCTGTCCAGCCACAGGTCGGACAGCGCCAGCCAGATCTCCTCCCGGCCCGCCGGCATCATCTAGCTCCGCTGCAGCAGAAAATCGGCCACCCGCTCGGCGCTGTCGCCCGGCCGCTCCTGCATGAAACAGTGCCCGCCCGGCACCACCTGGCCGCGCACATGGGAGTTGCCCGCGCACCAGCGCGCCACCGAGCGGGCGACGAAGGGATAGCTGCGCGCGCCGTGGATCACCTCGGTCGGCGTGCTCACCTTGGCCAGCGACGGCCACAGGCGGCGCGGGTAGGAACCGAAGATCTCCGCCTCGCGGCTCGGCCGGCACTTGAGCTCGACGCCGTCCGCCACCTCCTTCAGCGCATGCTCGATATAGGCGGAAAAAGCCGCCTCGTCCCAGCCGCGGAACATCCCGCGGCCGTGCAACGCGGCGTGCGCGGCGGGGCGATCCGGCCATTGCCGGCGGCGCTTGCGCGCCTTGCTCGCCATGCCGCTGCGCTGGGCCAGGCCGACCACGTCGGACAGCGCCATCACGCCGATCATCGCCGGGCTGAACAGCACCGGATCGAGCAGCACGGCACGCTGGAACAGCCCGGGGTGGCGCGCCAGGATCAGGCTGGTCAGTACGCCGCCGAAGCTGTGGCCGAGGGCGAAGCGCGGCACCGCGCCGAACGGCGCGCGCAGCGCCTCGAAGGCCTCCAGCGCCAGTTCGGCGCTGCGGTTCCAGCCGTGGAAGCGGCCGCCGTGATCGCTGTCGCCATGGCCCTGCACGTCGCACAGCCAGAGGTCGAAGTCCTCGGCCAGCCGCGCCAGCATCGGTTCGTAGACCCGCCCGCAGTAGCCATTGCCGTGCAGGAAATGCAGCAGCGGCTTGCCCGAGGGCGGGCTGTGCCAGCCGCGCAGGGTGAAGCCGGCGGAACAGGAATGGGACCAGGGAAGCAGTTGCATAGAGGACCAGCCGCAGCCAATGACGGCTGGCCAGTGTAGCGGCGCGCCGGCGCCGCGTCAGGCCGCCGCGGGCGGCGAATGTTCGGCGATAAAGGCCTGCAGCAGCAGGTTGAGGCGCTGCGGTTGGTCCAGCGGGGTGGCGTGGCCGGAGTCCTCGATCACCTCCAGGCGGGCGTTGCGCAGCTGCGCGACGTAGGCGCGCTTGTAGGCCAGCGGCGTGTAGTCGCGGTCTCCGGCCACCACCAGCAGCGGGGTGTCCGCCTGCGCCGCCCGCGGCAAGGCGCTCCAGCCGGGAATGGCGCGCATCGCGTGCAGGTAGGAGGTGCGGTCGTTGCCGGCGATGCGCTCGATCAGCTGCTCACGCAGCGCCTGCTGCTCGGCCTTAGGGAACAGCTTGCCGGCCAGCAGCCGCGCCAGCGTCGGCAGGCCGAGCGCGCGCACCAGCAGCAGGCGCAGGCCGACCTGGGCGCGGATCTTCCAGCTGTCCAGCGGAAAGCTCGGCGCGCTGTTGACCACCGCCGCCGCGCGCAGCAGCTCGGGGTGATCGGCGAGCAGCTGGAAGGTGAGCATGCCGCCCATGGAGATGCCGACCAGGACGCACGGCTCGATATCCAGGGCGCGGATGAAGTCGGCCACATCCGCCGCCAGCTCGGCCAGGCTCACCGGCGCACGCAACGGCGCGCTCTGGCCATGGCCGCGCAGGTCCAGGGCATAGACCCGAAAGTGCCGGGCCAGGTGCTCGATCTGCGGTTGCCAGTCGAGCGACGAGGAACCCAGGCCATGCAGCAACAGCACCGCCGGGCCCTGGCCGCGGCAAACATAGGCGATGCGTCCACTGGGTAAGTGTAGATAGTCCATATTCACGCGACTCCTTAATTAACGACAAACAATAAAGTGCCCTCGACTCGCAATTAAGGAATCATTCGCGGGGCGTTAATCCATCAACTTTCCAAGGAAACTCTGAAATAGTCGTCATTCCCGCGCAGGCGGGAATCCAGAACCGCCTCAGCTCCTGGGCTCCCGCCTGCGCGGGAGTGACGGTAAATGGCCTTTCCAGAACTTACCTAATTATCGAGCGGTTATTTGCCTTGAATAGTCAAACCCCCTAGAATCGGCCCGTGCCGGTTCGAGAATTGATCATGTACAGCATCGCCAGCCCTACCCAGGCACGCAGCAAAAAGGCTCTGGAACGCTTCCTCAACGTCGCCGCCGAGCTGCTCGCCAACGACAGCTTCGAAGACACCGGCATCTCCCAGATCGCCCAACTGGCCGATTCCTCGGTGGGCACCTTCTATCGCCTGCTGGGCGACAAGGACGTGCTGCTGTACGCCGTGCACGAACGCTTCATCGAGCAGAGCGGCAGCGCCATCGACGCCCTCGCCGAGCAGCTGGCGCATGCCGAAACGCCCCTGGCGACGCGGGTCGCGGCCTTTATCCAGGGCCTCGTGCGCCAGTTCGACGGCAGCGAGGGCCTGCTCCGCGCGCTGATCCGGCGCAGCTCGGCGGACCCGCGTTTCCGTCAACGCTTCCATCAGCTCAATGCCCATATCGGTCAGACCTTCTGCCGTATCGCCCTGGCCAACCCGGCCGAACTGGGCCACCCCAACCCCGCCCAGGCGGCCGATCTGTGCGCCCATATGCTGCTGGCCGGGATGAACTACTTCACCATGGTCGGCAGCCTCGGCACGACCCCCAAAGAAGTTGTGCCAGAGGAACTTTCCCGGCTTATCTGCAATTACCTGAAAGTTGCCGATAGTTGAGGGAACTCTGAATGAGTCGTCATTCCCGCGTCGGCGCAGATTCAGAGTCTCCGTAGTAGCTGGGCTCCCGCCTTCGCGGGAGTGACGGTAAATACTCTTTCCAGCACTTCCTTAACGCACGCTGTCCCTTCTAAGTTGCGCCGGGGTGAAGTCGGTGGGTTTCAGGGCAATATCGAACTGATCCGCCGGTTCTTCGTTGGACAGAATGCCGATGACATAACGGCCGCCGATCAGGTCGTATATTGCGTCGCCCTTGGTCCACACCAGCGGCTGGTCGTAATAGTTGATGGTGTAGGACTCGCCGAGGCGCCAGAGGTTGTCGCGGTTGTCGTAGTGATCGACCAGCAGGATCTGGTAGCTGTCCTCGTCGAAGTAGAAGTCGCGGCGCTTGTACTGGTGGCGCTGGCCGGCCTTCAGCGTGGCGCGCACGTGCCAGACGCGGTGCAGCTCGTAGCGCAGCAGCTCGGGATTGACGTGGCCGCGCTGGACGATGTCGCTGTACTTGTTGCTCTTGGCGGCGAAGCGGTAGCTGTTGTAGGGCACCAGCATTTCCCGCTTGCCCAGCAGCTGCCAGTCGTACTTGTCCGGCGCGCCGGAGAACATGTCGAAGTTGTCGGTGGTGCGCATGCCCTCGGAGGCGGTGCCGGGCGAGTCGTAGGCGACGTTCGGCGTGCGCCGCACACGGCGCTGGCCGGCGGCGTAGAGCCAGGCCAGGCGCGGCTCCTTGACCTGGTTGACGGTCTCGTGAACCAGCAGCTCGGTTCCGGCCAGGCGCGCCGGCGCCAGCACCGACTGGCGGAAGTAGAACAGCACGTTGCCGTTGCCCTTGCTGTGATCGCCGGCGTCCTGGTTGAACAGGAACAGGTCCTCGATGCGGGTCATGAAGTAGTCGCCGCTGGCGTGCGGCACGGCCTGGGCGTAGTAGCGCTTGACGCTGTCGCCGCGGTAGCGCACCAGGTGGTTCCACAGCACCTCCAGGCCCGACTGGGGAACGGGAAAGGGCGTGGCCAGCTGGAAGTCGGCGATGCCGTTGCCGTTCTCGATCAGCTTGGCTGTCGTGGCGTTGGTCTTGACCGCGGCGTACACCTTGTCCGGGTAGGACGCCGAACGCCGGGTCGGGTAGACCTTGAGCTTCCAGCTGTCGTGGTAGCGCTGCAACATGGCCAGCTGACCGGGGCTGAGCTGCTCGCGGTACTGCTGGGCGTTGGCGTGGGTCACGGTGAACAGCGGCTGGTCGGCGGCGAAGGGGTCCTTGTAGCCGAGCTTGGCGTCGAAGGCGCCGCTGTCCTGGGCCAGGCCGCCGTCCCAGGCGGGAATGCTGCCGGCGGCATTGCCGGCGCGCTCGGCGCCCATGGGGGTGAGATCCTGGCCGAGCCGCGCGGCCTGCGCGGCGTCGACCTGGGCCTGGGCCAGCGAACTGGTCAGCAGGGCCGCCAGCAGAAATCCTGATCGAGTCATGCGTTGCGTCCCCTTCAAAAGCTGTATTTGACGTTGAAACTGAGGAAATCCCGGTCGCTGCGCTTGTTCGACAAGCCGCCGCCGCTGTAACCGACGTAGCGGGCGCCGACCGTGAAGGCCTCCTGGTAGATGGCGTCGAGGCCCAGCGACCAGCTCTGCGCTTCCTCGTCGAGGCCGTTGGTAAGCTGGGGGGCGACGCCGTTGATGCTGTACTGGTAGCTGACACTCGGCGCCAAAGTGACCAGGTTGAACACGTTGCTGTAGGTCAGCTGCAGGCTGGCCTGGGCGCCGTAGGCGCTGCTGGTGGCCTCGTAGTAGTCGACGTCCGACTCCAGGCCCTGCACCCGACTGGCCACCAGTTCGCTGAATAGGGTCGCGGAGTTGGCGCCGAGCAGCCCGGTGAAGTTGTAGATGGCCGACAGCGAGGCCTGGAGCATGTCCTTCTCGCGGTAGCCGTCCAGCCGCGTGCCCACCGGCAGGCCGGCGAGGCTGCCGAACAGCGCATCCGGCAGGTACTCGCCCAGGCCCAGGGCGATCGGCGTGTCCGGTCGGTAGCTCAGCTCGCCGGCCAGCGACAGACCGTTGAAGATGCTGTCGCCGCCGACCGAGGTGTTGAAGCTGACGCCGAACAGGTCGCGCTTCTCCAGGTATTCGGCGTAGTAGCGCGAACTGCTGGCGTCCGGCAGCAGGCCGACCACCGGCACCAGCACCGGCTGGCCGACGGTGAGACCGATCATCGGCACCTGCATGTTGTAGCGCAGGTAGTAGAAACCCAGCTCGGTGTCGTTGAGCTGCGGCACGTACCAGCGCAGGGCCACGCCGTACTGCGGCGCGTCGTCGCCGTCGATGTCCTGCGCCCGCGGCATAAAGGTGCGCGGCAGGTAGCCGCGGATCAGCTCGTTGACGAAGCCGGGACCGAGCGCCTCGCCGTAGGCCGCGGCCGCGGCCGGGCTGTCGAAGGCGGTGCCGAGCAGGGCCTCCTGCAGCGGCGCCACCGACAGGTAGTTGCAGCCCTCGCCGAGCACGTCGAGGGTCGAGTAGTAGGTGCCGCAGGGGTCGATCTTCGACGCCTCCCAGGCCTTGCCCGGCTGCCAGTAGCCCTCGATGCTGAGGTTGTCGCGCAGCTCGAAGGAGGCGTAAACCATGGCGGTCGGCATATAGGCCTCCTTGATCTCCGAACCCGGGGCGCGCAGCGCGTTGATGTCCACCGGGTTGGTCGCGCCGATACCGTTCTGGTAGAACAGCGACTCGCCCCAGTTGATCACCTGACGGCCGAGACGGGCGTTCAGCGCGCGCTCGCCCAGCGTCCAGCTGCCATAGACGAAGGCGTCGAGCAGGTCGGCACTGGAGCCAGCTTCGTCGAGCCCGACGTCGCTGATCGGGCGATGGCGACGCTCGTCGTCTTCGAGTTCGAAGTCGTAGAAGGCGCGGCCGCGGACGAACAGGCCGTATTGTTCCTGGTAACGCAGGTCCAGTTCGGAGACGGCCTTGACCACCTCGGAGAACAGCTCGCCCTTCTTGAAGTTGAGGTTGCCGTCGTCGGAGTTGATCAGCGCCGCGTTGTCGCCCTTGCCGCCGTTGGCGCGGGCGATCAGCTTGCTGTCCTGCCCCTCCATGCGGTAGCTGACGCCGTAGGACAGGGTGGTGTCCAGCGACACGCCCCAGTCGCCATGACGGGTCTGAAACCCCTGCGCCACGCCGAATGGCAGCGCCCCGAGCAATGCCAGGCCGGCTGCCGCCAGGCCCCTTCCTTGATGTGCCACGATGACCTCCAGCTGTTGTTTTTATCGGAATCGGAACATCGGTTCCGAATAAATTAGTACGCCGGTTTCAACCTGGCAAGCCCCCGGTTCCAGTTTTTCTCTTAGCCGCAGCGCTGAAGCCCGCCGTAATCGGCTGCAGGCCAGGATTGGCGAGGCCTGCAGCACTTGACGGAATCGGAATTCCTGTTTCAATTCGATGCGCGGTACCCATAACAACAACGGAGAATTGCGCCATGTCCCCTCTTCGCACCGCCTGTCTCTGCCTGCTGTTGCTGTCCCTGTCCCTGTCCACCCTCCAGGCCCAGGCCGCCTCGCGCTGCAGCGAGCGCGCCAAGAGCCTGCTGCTGCCGGCCAAGGTCAGCTGCAGCTATCAGTCCGCCTGGATCGATTCCGGCCTGGTCGGCCAGCGCCAGGTGATCTACCAGACGCCGCTGGGCACGCCGCCGGCCGCCGGCTGGCCGGTGGTGCTGATCTACCAGGGTTCGTTCTTCCCGCTCGACGACTTCACCTACCATGGCAACCTGCCGTTCGGCGGTTTCTACGAGGGCAAGCTGATCCAGCGCCTGCTGGACAACGGCTTCGCGGTGATCGCCCCCAGCGCGCCGGCCGACCTGTTCTGGCAGACCAATATCCCCGGCCTGGCGCAGCACTACGAGCTGAGCACCGACTACGACTTCCTCGGCAACGTGCTGGACGCCATCGCCGCCGGCCATTTCGGCCCGCTCGACGCCAACCGCCAATACGCCACCGGCATCTCCAGTGGCGGCTACAACAGCAGCCGCATGGCGCTGTCCTTCCCCGGCCGGTTCAAGGCGCTGGCGATCCAGTCCGGCTCCTACGCCACCTGCTCGGGGCCGCTGTGCAGCGTGCCGGCGCTGCCGGCCGACCATCCGCCGACCCTGTTCGTGCACGGCTTCGCCGACCTCACCGTGCCCTGGTGGAGCATGGAGCTGTATTACGACCGCCTGCTCTACCAGGGCATCGCCACCGCGCGGCATACCGAGGCGCTGGGCGGGCACGAGTGGTTCGCCAGCTCGCCGGGCAAGATCCTCGCCTGGTTCCAGAGTTATCCCTGATAGCTAGCGCGGTCTACGAAACGCGGCAGTCTGTAGGGTGGACATGGCGAAGCCTTGTCCACCAGCGATTCGGCGGACAAGCCTGGCGGCATGTCCACCCTACGGGATCGCCATTCGCCGCAGGGCGCGGCTCCTACCGGCTTGGCGGCCTGATGCCCTGGCCCGCAGCCGGTTCAACAAGAGGTGCCGCCACCCATGCTCCGGCAGGCCGCCAGGCCGGCGCGCAGGGCTTCGCCGTCCTGCGCCTCGCTGAAGATCAACTCCAGGCGCGAGTCCTTGCGCCATTCGCTGGCGCGCCAGCCCTCGCCGGCCTGGCCGTGCAGGGCATTGAGCGAGCGCCAGCCCTCTTCGCCGTGCAGCACCGCCTTGGCTCGGCGCCAGTCGAGCGTGGCCAGCCAGCGCTGCACCCGGAGCAGGTCGAAGCGCTGGCTCGGGTGCCAGCGCCAGCCGATGCTCCAGCCTTCGGCCTGATCCTGGATCAGGCAGATGGGTTCGTCTGGCGTGCGCCACAGCTGTGGCAGGGGCGCTGCGGCGCTGGGTAGGGCGGCGAGCGCCTCGGTATCGGCCGCCTGTGTGCCGAATCCCGGCAACGCGGCCAGGTCGAGACGGCCCTGCGTGGTCCAAAAGAGTGGCAGCCGCGGCAATGCGGCGGCGATACGGGCACGGTCCTCGGCGCTCAGGCGCTCGCTCTTGTTCAGCAGCAGCAGGCCGGCGCCGTCCAGCGCCAGGCGCTGGCTGTCGGGCAGCGCCTCGCCGCGGGCCAGGGCGGCGGCGTCCAGCACCAGCAGCATCGGCTGCACCGCCAGCACCCCAATCCAGGGCGGCTGGCGCAGCTGCTCCAGCAACTGCCGCGGGTGGCCGAGGCCGGATGGCTCGATCAACAGGCGATCCGGCCGCGCCCGGCGCAGCAGGCGACCGAGGCCGACCTGGAACGGCGCGCCGTTGACGCAGCACAGGCAGCCGCCGGCCACCTCGGCCAGCGCCACGCCATCCTCGCCGCGCTCCAGCAACGCGGCGTCCAGGCCGATCTGGCCGAATTCGTTGACCAGCACCGCCCAGCGCTCGGCCGCCGGCTTCTGCGCCAGCAGCTGGCGGATCAGGCTGGTCTTGCCGGCGCCGAGGGGGCCGGCGATCAGGTGGGCGGGGATCTGACTGAGCATGGGCCTATGGTCGACGGTCTTGGCTGCCGTTGCCAGCACAGACTGCAGGCGGACGGCGTGCTAGATTCGCCGGCAGTTTGCTCTGGAGTCGATACGATGCGTGGGTGGTTGCTGCCGTTCTCCCTGTTGCCCGGCCTGGCCCTGGGCGAGGCCTGCGTGGTGCACAGCCAGGCCGAACGCCTGGACGTGCAGCTGTGCCAGGAGAACCGCAATATCCCGAGCCAGCTGTTCCGCGAGGGCTTCTGCCAGCCGCAGCTGCAGGGCCAGACCGTGGAAGTGGAGTTCCTCGAGCAGTGCCCCGCGGGCGCCTACGGCGTGTGCCAGGAGGCGCGGGCCGGCAGCGGCCTGTATCGGCAGGACATCCACTACTACGGCGTGGCCAGCGATGCGCTGTATCTGCAGCCGGCCTGCACCAGCCAGTATCAGGGCACCTGGATCGAACCCTGACATCAAAACGTCACCCAAACAGCGCCTAATGACTGCGGGCACCTCACATGGCCCGCATGTCGAGTCACGCGTCGACATGATCTCTTGGTGCTTAAGGCCGGGGCAGTCGCTCCGGCCTATTTTTTCGCCCTTCTGTAGGGTGCGCCGCGCGCACCGGCAATACCGCGGTATTCGTGGTGCGCACGGCGCACCCTACGGCGGGCAGCACGTAGGTTGGGTTGAGGAGCCCGCGACGAAGCCCAACGGAAATCGTCGCAACTTCCCTCAGGCCAACCAATCCAGGGTCAGCAGCAACCTGCGCTCGCCGGCCGGCGGCTGCGGCGAGCGGTGGATCAGCCCGCGGCCCTCGTTGCCCTGCCACTTCTCGCCCTTGGCCAGCGCCACCTGACCGGCCTGCAACTGGCGGATCGATGCCGCGTCCTGCGGTTCGGCCGAACCATCGCCCAGGCGTGCGCGCGGCATGCCGCCCTCCTCCAGCCACTGGCTGCCGACCCCGGCGTAGCTGGTGATCAACCGCAGCGGCACGTGGTCGATGTGAAAGCGCGGGCACATGGCCTTGTCCAGCACGCGCAGACGCAGGCCGATGCGCTCGGCATCGAGCAGGCAGGCGTAGGCGCGCACCAGCCAGGCCACGTCGGCGAGAAAGGCAGCCTGGCCCGGCAGGTCGGCGTACTGCGCCAGCAGGCCGTCGAGATTCGGCGCGCTGTCGGGCGTCGCCAGCTCCAGGGTCATGGACTGCGCCAGGGATTCGCCCTGGGCCAGCAGCGCCGCGGCGAAGTCCTCGATCTGCGCCGGCAGGCGGCGCTGCCAGACGGCCAGGTTGACCTCGTCGCGCAGCACCTCGGTGAGCACCTGGATATCCTCGCCCAGCGCCTGACGCGGCGCCGGGCGCAGCTTGAGGGCCAACATCAGGCCGCCTCCTGCTGCCAGGCGCCGAAGGGATCGGGCAGCAGACGCCAGGCCTCCGGCCCGCCGGCCATTTCCTCGTCGCTGAGCAGGCAGGCGTCCAGCTCGGCGGTCAGCCGGGCGAAGTCGATGTTCTGGCCAATAAACACCAGCTCCTGGCGGCAGTCGCCGACCTCGGCACTCCAGTGCTGCATGATCGCCTGCAGCCCCTCCTCGTCCTGCGGCCAGTGCTGCTTGGCCACGAAGCGCCACCAGCGCCCGGCCAGGCCATGGCGCATCAGGCCGCCGGCCTGCGACCAGCTGCCGGCTTCCTGGTACTTGCTGGCCAGCCAGAAGAAGCCCTTGGAGCGCAGCAGGCGACCGTTGACCCAGTCGCGGGCGATAAAGTCGAAGAAGCGCTGCGGATGGAAGGGCCGGCGCGCGCGGTAGGCGCTGGAGGCGATGCCGTATTCCTCGGTTTCCGCCACGTGCTCGCCGCGCAGCTCCTTGAGCCAGCCCGGCGCCTGCGCGGCGCGATCGAAGTCGAAGCGACCGGTGTCGAGGATCTTGTCCAGGGCGATCTGGCCCATGCTCATGGCCTGGATCTCGGCGTGGGTGTTGAGGCTACGGAGGATGGCGATCAGCTCCTCGCGCTCGGCCTGGCTGATCAGGTCGATCTTGCTGATCAGGATGACGTCGGCGAACTCCACCTGCTCGATCAGCAGGTCGGTGATCGAGCGCTCGTCCTCCTCGCCCAGGGTTTCGCCGCGGCTGGCCAGGCTGTCGGCGGTGTGGAAGTCGCGCAGGAAGTTCACCCCGTCGACCACCGTGACCATGGTGTCCAGCCGCGCCAGGTCGGACAGGCTGCGGCCCTGCTCGTCGCGGAAGGTGAAGGTTTCGGCCACCGGCAGCGGCTCGCTGATGCCGGTGGATTCGATCAGCAGATAGTCGAAGCGGCCTTCGCTGGCCAGGCGGCTGACCTCGTCCAGCAGGTCCTCGCGCAGGGTGCAGCAGATGCAGCCGTTGCTCATTTCCACCAGCTTCTCTTCGGCGCGGTTGAGGCTGACGTCCTGCTGGACGGTGGCGCCGTCGATATTGATTTCGCTCATGTCGTTGACGATCACCGCGACCTTGCGGCCCTCGCGGTTCTTCAGCACATGGTTGAGCAATGTGCTCTTGCCGGCGCCGAGAAAGCCGGACAGCACGGTAACGGGTAGACGCTGATTCATGGGGGTTCCTCGTTCAGTCACGGTCACGCTGATGTTTTTCGCGCTGCTCCTGGCGCTCCTTGGCCTCGATGCACAGGGTCGCGGTGGGGCGCAGCAGCAGGCGCTTGAGGCCAATGGGTTCACCGGTCTCGGCGCACCAGCCGTATTCGCCACGCGCCAGGCGTTCGAGCGCCTGGTCGATCTTGTCCAGCAGCTTCTTTTCCCGCTCCAGCAGGCGCAGCTGCCACTGGCGCTGCTCCTCGGCGCTGCCGATATCGGCGACGTCGCTGCTGGTCTCGCGCTCGCGCAGCTCGGCGAACTCCTCGTCGACGCGCGCCTGCAGTTCGGCCCGCTGGGCCAGCAGCAGGGCGCGGAAGAAGCGCTGCTGGGCGTCGTTCATATAGGCGTCGGCGGGCTGGGCTAGCAGTTCGGCTTCGGTAGGCAGGGTCATGGCACATCGGCTGGTTTGTTTTTTAGTGTTATAACATAACATTCAATCGAACCAGCAACCCATGGATTTGCGATGAACGTACAGACCCTGCCGGACATAGCCGCCCAAGCCACCCACCACGACCTGCCGCTGGACTGGGTCGGCATGGCCGGCATCGCCCTGCCGCTGCGGCTGGCCGGCCAGACGCTGACGGCCCAGGCCGATATCGGCGTCAGCCTGATTGATGGCGGCGCGCGCGGCATCCATATGTCACGCCTGTACCTGGCCCTGCAGGCGCTGGCCGGCCAACCGCTGGACGTGCCGGCGCTGCAGCGGCTGCTGGACGACTGCCTGGGCAGCCACCGCGAGCTGTCGGACAGCGCCAGCCTGACCCTGCGCGGCGCGCTGCCGCTGGAGCGCCCGGCGCTGATCAGCCCGTTGAGCGGCTGGAAGCACTACCCCTTCGCGGTTCGCGCACGCCAGGACGGCCGCCAATTCCAGGTCGAACTGCAGCTCGAGCTGGCCTATTCGTCCACCTGCCCGTGCTCGGCGGCGCTGGCCCGACAGCTGATCCAGCAGCAATTCAACGAAGACTTTGCAGGCAAAAACCTCGATCGCGCCGACATCATCGGCTGGCTCGGCAGCACCCAAGGCATCCTCGCCACGCCGCACAGCCAGCGCAGCACGGCGACCCTGCACCTGCGCCTGAACCCGGATTGCACTGAGCTGCCGCTGCTGGCGCTGCTCGACGGTGCCGAACGCGCCCTCGGCACGCCGGTGCAGACCGCGGTCAAGCGCGCCGACGAGCAGGCCTTCGCCCTGGCCAACGGGCAGAACCTGATGTTCTGCGAAGACGCCGCGCGGCGCCTGCACCGCGCCCTGCGCCAGCTGCCCGAGGTCGACGCCTTCCGCCTCAAAGTGGTGCACGCGGAAAGCCTGCACGCCCACGACGCGGTGGCCGAGAGCCGCTGGAACTGGGATCCGCCTGAGCCGCGACGACGGCCTCGCGACGGCGCGGTGCGCATTGAGAGCGGCGGGCAGCAGGCACGCTGTGCTTAGATAAAGGCGACCCGTAACGAAGGACGCCCCATGCAGATCGAGCTGATCGAGATCCGCGATCACCTGAAGCGCTTCCCGCCCTTCGACAAGCTGCCGGAAGAGACGCTGGGCGAGGTTTCCCGCCAGGTGCAGGTCGGCTACTTCAAGGCCGACAGCGAAATCCTCGCGCCGGGGGCGCCGATCCATGAGCTGCACTACGTGCGCAGCGGCGCGGTGGAGATCCACCGGCGCAGCGGCGAGCTGCACAACCGCCTGACCGAGGGCGAGATTTTCGGCCAGGCCGGGCTGATGGGCGGCAACCGCGTGCGCCTGTCGGCGCGGGCGCTGGAAGACAGCCTGATCTATTTCATCCCCGGCGTCCTGTTCCACCAGCTGTGCGAGCAGTTCGACAGCTTCGCCGACTTCGTCGAGCTGGTCGGCCAGTCGCGCCTGAAGTCGGCGCTGGAGGACAGCCAGGGCAAGGCCAGCGAGCTGATGAAGATCACCGTGCGCAAGCTGGTCACCCGGGCACCGGTCAGCGTGGTGCCGGACACCCCGGTGCAGGAGGTCGCCCGGGTGATGACCGCGCACGGCGTGTCCTCGGTGATAGTGGTGGCGCCGCCGACCGGCGCAGGCGCCGCGCAGCGGATGGCCGGCATCCTCACCGACCGCGACCTGCGCACCCGCGTGCTGGCCGAAGGCTTGCCCGGCCACACCCCGGTCAGCCAGGTGATGTCGCCCGATCCGATCACCACCCAGGCCGACGACTCGGTGTTCGAAGCCATGCTGAGCATGCTGCGGCACAACATCCACCACCTGCCGGTGCTCAGCCGCAACCTGCCGGTGGGCGTGATCAACCTGGCCGATATCGTCCGCTACGAGTCGCGCAGCAGCCTGTATCTGGTCAACGGCATCTTCAACAAGCAGTCGGTGGAGGAGCTCAAGCGCCTGACGCCGGACCTGCGCGCCACCTTCCTGCGCATGGTCGCCGACGACGCCAACGTCAATATGGTCGGCAAGGCCATGAGCGGCATCGGCCGCGCCTTCGCCCAGCGCCTGCTGGCGCTCGCCGAGCAGAAGCTCGGCCCGCCGCCGGTGCCCTATTGCTTCATGGTCGCCGGCTCGCTGGCACGCGACGAGCAGCTGCTGCTCACCGACCAGGACAACGCCCTGGTGCTCGACGACAGCTTCGACCCCGCCCTGCACGGCGACTACTTCGCCGAGCTGGCGCAGTTCGTCAACGACGGCCTGGCGACCTGCGGCTACGCCTACTGCAAGGGCGGGATCATGGCCAACAACCCCAAGTGGCGCAAACCGCTGCGGGCCTGGCGCGACTACTTCAGCCAGTGGATCGAGCAGCCCAACCCGGAGACCCTGCTCAACGCCAGCATCTTCTTCGACCTCGACGGCGTCTACGGCGCCACCGAGCTGGTGGAAAACCTCAAGGATCTGCTCGCCAGCCGCGCCAGCGGCAACCCGGCGTTCCTCGCCGCGCTGGCGCGCAACGCGCTCAATCGCACGCCGCCGCTGGGCTTCTTCCGCACCTTCGTGATGGAGACCGACGGCCAGCAGAAGCACATCATCAACCTCAAGGGCCGCGGCACCGCGCCGCTCACCGACCTGATCCGGGTGCACGCCCTGGCCTGCGGCTCCCGCGCGCAGAACTCGCTGGAACGACTGGACGCCATCGCCACCACCAAGCTGCTGCCCAACGAAGCGCTGGAGGGCCTGCGCTACGCCTTCGAATTCCTCGGCCTGGTGCGCATCCGCCACCAGGCGCAAGACCTGCAAGCCGAGCGCAAGCTGAGCAACTACATCGAACCGGAGCAGATCAGCAGCGAGGAACGGCACAACCTCAAGGAAGCCTTCCAGATCGTCAGCAATGCGCAGAAATTCCTCCGCTTCCGCTATCCGGCGCAGCCCATGGGGCGCCTGTGACGAGCGCCGCGAACTGGCCCGAGCGCCTGCGCCAGCTCGGCGAAGAGGCCCGCGATCCCCGCCTGGCGGCCTTCTACCGCGCCGGCTGCCCGGCCGCCGAGACGCCGCTGGGCGAGGCGCCGCTGCTTGCCCTGGACGTGGAAACCACCGGCCTGGAGCCGGGCCGCGACGCCATCGTCAGCCTCGGCCTGGTGCCCTTCGATCTGCGCCGCATCCGCTGCCAGGAGGCGCGCTACTGGGTGGTGCGCCCCAGCAGCGAACTGCACGGCGATTCGGTGACCTTCCACCACATCACCCACTCCGACGTGCGCCATGCGCCGCCGCTGGACGCGGTGCTCGGCGAGGTGCTCGACGCCCTGGCGGGCAAGCTGGTGGTGGTGCACTACCACCGCATCGAACGCGGCTTCCTCGACCAGGCGCTGCGCCGCCAACTGGGCGAGGGGTTGCTGTTCCCCCTGCTCGACACCATGGCGCTGGAGGCGCGCCTGCATCCACGGCGGCGCCCCGGCCTGCTGGGACGCCTGCGCGGGCAACGGCCGATCTCCATCCGCCTGGCCGACAGCCGCCAGCGCTACGGCCTGCCGGCGTACCGCGCGCACCACGCGCTGAGCGACGCCCTGGCCACCGCCGAACTGCTGCAGGCGCAGGCGGCCACTCATCAGTGGACGCATACGCCGGTGGGCGAGCTGTGGCGCTGAGGCGGCGATCTTGTGTAGGGTGCGCCGCGCGCAACAAAAGCCTCGCTACGGTCGCGGCTAAAGCCCCTCCCACAAAGCCCGGCACCGCAACCGTGGGAGGGGCTTTAGCCGCGACGCTCTTGGCCTAGAACCGCACAGGCCGGTGCGCACAGCGCACCCTGGGCGACAAGAAAGCCGCGATACCCAGCGGCATCGCGGCTTTTTCTCGAGTGCGAGGGGCCCCCGCTCTGCCAGGGGCCCCTCGCACAGACGCTAGTCGCGCGACAGCACCCCGGCCCCGCCCGCCAGCGCACGCGGCTCGCTGAGCAGACCCTTGATGACGGCGACGCAACCCACCAGCAGCACCAGGGTGAACGGCAGGCCGGTGGACACCGCCATGGCCTGCAGTGCCACCAGGCCGCCGCCGAGCAACAGCGCCACGGCCAGCGCGCCCTCGAGCAGCACCCAGAACGCCCGCTGCGGCAGCGGCGCGTTGACCTTGCCGCCGGCGGTGATGGTGTCGATCACCAGGGAGCCGGAGTCCGACGAGGTGATAAAGAACAGCACCACCAGCACGATGGCGACGAAGGAGCTGATCGCGCCGATCGGCAGCTGGTCGAGCATGACGAACATCTTCAGCTCCAGCGCCGCCTGCTGCAGCTCGGTCAGACCGCCCAGGGCCTGATGCAGCGCGGTGCCACCGAAGGTGCTCATCCACAGCACCGACACCAGCGACGGCACCAGCAACACGGCGATGAGGAACTCGCGCACGGTGCGGCCGCGGCTGACCCGGGCGATAAACATGCCGACGAAGGGCGACCAGCTGATCCACCAGGCCCAGTAGAAGGCAGTCCAGCCCTGGCTGAAGTTGGCGTCCTCGCGACCGACCGGGTTGGACAGCGCCGGCAGGTACTGCAGGTAGGCGCCGAGGTTGTCCAGCACGCCGCTCAGCAGCAGCGCGGTGGGACCGGCGACCACCACGAATAGCAGCAACAGCAGGGCCAGGCCCAGGTTCAGCTCGGACAGGCGCTTGACCCCCTTGTCCACGCCGGCCAGCACCGAGCACAGCGCGATCAGGGTGATCACGGCGATCAGCAGCACCTTGGTGGTGGTGTCGGCCGGCAGGCCGAACAGGCTGTGCAGGCCGGCGGTGGCCTGCTCGGCGCCCAGGCCGAGCGAGGTGACCAGGCCGAACAGGGTGGCGAACACCGCGAGGATATCGATCACATGCCCCGGCCAGCCCCACACCCGCTCACCCAGGAGTGGGAAGAAGATCGAGCGGAACGACAGCGGCAGGCCCTTGTTGAAGGCGAACAGCGCCAAGGCCAACGCGACTATGGCGTAGATCGCCCAGGGGTGCAGGCCCCAGTGGAAGATGGTGGTGGCCATGCTCAGCCGCGCCGCCTCGGCGGAATCGCCGGCGGCCGCGCCGAGCGGCGCCCAGTCGCTGCGCACACCGTTGTCGCCGACCGTGACGCCGGCCAGCGACGAGTCGTAGTGCGACATCGGCTCGGCCACGCCATAGAACATCAGGCCGATGCCCATGCCGGCGGCGAACAGCATGGCGAACCAGGACGTATAGGAATAGTCGGGCCGCGCCAGGGTGCCGCCGAGGCGCACCTTGCCCAGCGGCGAGACGATCAGACCGAGGCACAGCAGCACGAAGATATTGGCCGAGCCGATGAAGAACCACGCCAGGTTCTGCGTCAGCCAGTCGCGCACGGCCTTGAACAGCGGCTCCACCTCGTTGTGCAGGGCCAGCGCCAGCACCACGAAGAGCAGCGCGCTGAGCGCCGAGACGATGAAGACCGTGCCGTGGATATCGAGATTGACCAGGTAGCGACCGCGGATATTGTCCTGGCCGACCACGTAGTCGGTGTCTATCAGAGTGGCGGCGCCGCTCGGGGCGGGGATGCCGTCGTCGTTGGCTGTGCTGGGCCCCTTGGACCCTCGGGCATGGCTCATATGGCTGCTCCTTATAGTTATCGCGTGCTCGACGCGGCGCGCGGCGCAGTGCCGCACGCGGAGGCCGACGCTAACAGAAGGAAAAACCGGCCAACGCGGCGCAAGCGGCGCGGGGCTATCCAATAGCGACGAGGGCGGCGCTGGGCGATGGAGAGCGCGTCGAACGGCTGGATTGCGCCGCGATCTGGTAGGAGCGGATTTATCCGCGAAGCTTTTAAAAACCGTGTCCCCTATTACTTCGCCTATGACCTTCTTGGCGATGGAGAGCGCGTCGAACCGCTGAATAGCACCGCGACCTTGCAGGAGCGGCCGGGCGGCATTGCGTTTATCCGCGAAGCCTTGGCTGCTTATCCACAGGCAAGCGCTGAACAGGCCACTTACCGTCACTCCCGCGCAGGCGGGAGCCCAGGTGCTACGGAGGAGCTGGATTGCCGCCTACGCGGGAATGACGGCTATTTCAGCTTCTCCACGAGAGTATCGGGAGGCTGATATCGCATGGGCGTTGGCGCGCGGCCGATCCTCCGGCGGCTGATAAAAAGCCAAGGCAAGCGCAGCTCTCCACCGTGGACAGCCTCAGCAAAAATGGACTAGCGTCCGACTTATGCCTGCCGGCATTACGCCAGCAGCCTGGCTTGTCGCCACCCTGTCGCGTGTTCTCCGGAGCCTGTTGCCTTTGCTGCGGCCGCTCTCAGGCAGACAGCGCCTTACAAGACGATGAGGAAGGTTGTCCGACAGCTGTTGCGGGGAAACGCGACAGCTATGTCGTCTAATAAATAGTTAGCCGCTCAACATGAGACTGTGCCTTTGAAAAAATCGAAGAAACAAAAAATTGAGCGGAACCCTAGATCCGAGTGGACATACGCGACCTCATCAATTGAAGTCAGTGAAATATCTCTAAAATATGATCCAGTATCTGACACAGTCACGTTTTTATCCCCGCTTGAGAACGGATATCATGAGGCCAGCTACGAACGAGAAAAAGGGCCGAAAATATTAAATAGAATTCCAATTAAAGGCCAACAGCTAACGCTAGACCCTAATAGTTCTTTGGAAAATTTTGACCTGATTATCGCCATTGATACCAATACCAATATTATTGGTGAGCGAGAAATTTCAGCAACGGGAGTCATACTAGCAAACTGGGTTGAAGACCCAACAACAGAATCAAAATCCTTATGTTATAAAACACCTTTTTGCCTAGAGTTCACGGAACTATCAGAACCTAGAGAAAAAATTGGCTGGATAATGGCTCTCAGTGAACTACTCAAAAATAATCATCTTCCAAAAGCTGGAAAAATCGGTGTAGTTGTTGACTCTTACCTGAGCGAAATCCCCGCTATAAATGCGAAAGCCGAACCAATTTATGAAAATATCTTTTTGCCCAGCAATATGACCTTGCTCTACGCCAGTTCAGATGTTGGCCTCGAATACACAGCCAACAAACTAATAAAGTATGCCGACCAATCCGCAAAACTTGTTCTCGAGCACATAAAGTCAGGTCGAGCTAGCATCAACGAAAAAGTAATCTCTGGAAGACCATTCAAGGGCTATCGAAAAATACTTGGAAAGAACGCACCAAACGGCTAACAACTTATATGGACTCTCCCCACAAGCGGTGAGGAATAGCTTTTCGATCCTGTCGCCAGCGCGGCTGCACTCGTATATCCGGCCTTGTTCCGCTGCACGACTCGCCTGTTCCAACAGCGAACAGCCCGAACCAGCCGCGCACAAATGGTGGATGAAAAAGCGTCATCCACCCTACCTGGGCGGCGCTCCGGTTCGGGTGAACGCGCGGTGATGCGCGGCCGTTGGGTGGATAACGCTCCACTTATCCACCGGCGCCACTGCAACATCGGCACAGGCGATCCAATGCCGAACACCCAAAGCCCCTCTCCCCCAGCCCCTCTCCCGTAAACGGGAGAGGGGAGTCAGAGCCGGCGCGCGCCAGGCGGCTCCGGTCAGCCCGCCAGCCCTGTGGATAAACGGCAAAAGCTTCGCGGATAAACGCAATGCCGCCCAGCCGCTCCTACAGGGGTGGCGAACCCGAGGTCGCGAGGCCCGCGCATAAAAAAGCGCGCCCGCAGGCGCGCTCTCCGAGGCGGCGAGGCCGGCGCTTAGCGCGGCTCGCTCAGCAGCCCCTTGACGATGGACACGCAGCCCACCAGCAGCACGAGGGTGAACGGCAGCCCGGTCGACACCGCCATGGCCTGCAGCGCCACCAGGCCGCCGCCGAGCAGCAGGGCGATGGCGATCACCCCTTCGATGCTGGCCCAGAACACCCGCTGCGGCACCGGCGCGTTGACCTTGCCGCCGGCGGTGATGGTGTCGATCACCAAGGAGCCGGAGTCCGACGAGGTGATGAAGAACACCACCACCAGCACGATGCCGATAAAGGAGGTGATGGCGGTCAGCGGCATTTCGCCGAGCATGCTGAACAGCTTCAGTTCCAGGCCGGCTTCCTGGGCGCCGGTGAAACCGTCCACCAGCAGCTGGTTGATCGCGGTGCCGCCGAAGGCGGTCATCCACAGCACCGAGACCAGCGACGGCACCAGCAGCACGGCGATAAGGAACTCGCGCACGCTGCGGCCACGGCTGACGCGGGCGATGAACATGCCGACGAAGGGCGACCAGCTGATCCACCAGGCCCAGTAGAAGGCGGTCCAGCCCTGGCTGAAGTTGGCGTCCTCGCGGCCGATGGGGTTGGACAGCGCCGGCAGGTACTGCAGGTAGGCGCCGAGGTTGTGGAAGAAGCCGGTGAGGATGGCCAGGGTCGGTCCGGCGATGATGACGAACAGCAACAAGGCCATGGCCAGCGCCATATTCAGCTCGGACAGGCGCTTGACCCCCTTGTCCAGGCCGGCGACCACCGAGGCCAGGGCGATGATGGTGATGGCGACGATCAGCAGCACCTTGCTGGTATCCGTGGCGCTGATGCCGAACAGGTATTCCATCCCCGCGGCGGCCTGTTCGGCGCCGAGACCGAGCGAGGTGACCAGGCCGAACAGGGTGGCGAACACCGCGAGGATGTCGACCACGTGGCCCGGCCAACCCCACACGCGCTCGCCGAGGATCGGGTAGAAGATCGAGCGGATCGACAGCGGCAGGCCCTTGTTGAAGGAGAACAGCGCCAGCGCCAACGCGACTATGGCGTAGATCGCCCAGGGGTGCAGGCCCCAGTGGAAGATGGTCGCGGCCATGCCCAGGCGCACCGCCTCCTCGCTGTCGCCGGCGGCGCCGGCGAGCGGCGCCCAGTCGGTGCGCACGCCGTCCTCGCCGAGCGTGATGCCGGCCATCGCCGAGCTGTAGTGCGACATCGGCTCGGACACGCCGTAGAACATCAGGCCGATGCCCATGCCGGCGGCGAACAGCATGGAGAACCAGCCCGTGTAGCTGTAGTCGGGGGTGGCTTCCTTGCCGCCGATGCGCACCTTGCCCAGCGGCGAGACGATCAGGCCGAGGCAGAGCAGGACGAAGACGTTGGCGGCGCCGATGAAGAACCAGGCCATGTGGTGAGTGAGCCAGTCGCGCAGCGCGCTGAACAGCGGCTCGACCTGGTTCTGCAGGGCCAGGGCCAGCACCACGAAGATCACCGCGACCAGCGCGGAGATGGTGAAGACCTTGCCGTGGATATCCATCGAGAAGATGAATTTGCCCTGGATGTTGTCCTGACCGATGACGTAGTCGGTGTCGATCAGGTTGGCAGCGCCGGTCGGGGCCGGAATGCCGTCGGGGGTTGCCGCTGCGGGTGGCGGGGTCATGTCATGCGAAGGGACGTTTCCCATGTGGCGTGCTCCTTGATGCGTTTGACTCGCTGAACGAGCGTGAACAGGACGGTCTGCCCTCCTCAAGTAAAGACGACCCACTCTTGGGTCGAACCGAAAAGGGTAACAGATGAAACCGGCTCATGCAGAAATAGCCCTGTATGAAAGCGGCAAATACAGTCGCGAAACCGCCCCCCTGCCATTCGCCGCGGGGCCGTGGCAGGATGGCCGGCGAACGTCGCGCAACGCCCGTGGTCAGCTGGATACGGCCCCCGCAGCGAGGAAGTCCATGGAGTTTGGCATCCCCCACCTGTTCGCCTGGCTGATCGCCGCGATCCACGGCCTCGGCGTGCTCGCCGCGATCCATGCGGTGCTCACCGTGCGCACCGCCCAGGGTGCCCTGGCCTGGGGCCTGTCGCTGTTCTTCATGCCCTACCTGACGCTGCTGCCCTACCTGGTGTTCGGCCGCAGCCGCTTCGATGCCTACGTCAAGGCGCGGCGCCAGGCCGACGCCGAGATGCGTCAGGCCATGGCCGCGCAGGACTGGCGGCCCTGGGTCGAGGAAGCCAAGGCCGCGCACCAGGCGCCGGCCTATCAGCGCCTGCGCGCCCTGCCGCAGCTGGCGCAGATGCCCGGCCTGACCGGCAACCGGGTGCAGTTGCTGATCGACGGCGAGGCCGCCTTCGCCGCCCTGTTCGAGGCGCTGCAGGGCGCGCAGCGGGCGATCCTGCTGCAGTTCTTCATCATCCGCGACGACGCCCTCGGCCGCCGCCTGCAGCAGCTGCTGCTGGCCCGCGCCGCCGCCGGGGTGCGGGTGCATGTGCTCTACGACGGCGTCGGCAGCCACGCCCTGCCGCGGCCCTATATCGACGCGTTGCGCGCCGGCGGCGTGCAGATTCACGCCTTCCCCACCCGTGGCGGGCTGCTCAACCGCTTCCAGCTGAATTTCCGCAACCACCGCAAGATAGTCGTGGTCGACGGCCAGATCGGTTTTCTCGGCGGGCTCAACGTCGGCGTCGAGTACCTCGGGCAGAAGCCGCCGCTGGCGCCCTGGCGCGACACCCACGTGGAGGTACGCGGGCCGGTGGTGGCCAGCCTGCAGGAGGCCTTCGCCGAGGACTGGTTCTGGGCCTGCCACCAGTTGCCGCCGCTGCTGCTGCCGCACAAGCAGGACGAGCCGGGGGTGCTCTGCCAGGTGATCGCCAGCGGCCCGGCCGACCCGCAGGAGACCTGCTCGCTGCTGTTCGTCGAGGCGATCCAGGCGGCGCATGAGCGGCTCTGGCTGAGCAGCCCCTACTTCGTCCCGGACGAGGCGGTGTCCGCGGCGCTGCGCCTGGCGGTGCTGCGCGGGGTGGACGTGCGCATCCTGCTGCCGGCGCGCGCCGATCACCGGGTGGTCTACGCCGCCTCCAGCCTGTACGCCTTCGAGGCGCTGCGCGCCGGGGTGCGGATCTTCCGCTACCAGCCGGGCTTCCTCCACCAGAAGGCGCTGCTGATCGACAGCGACGCCTGCCTGCTGGGCAGCGCCAACCTGGACAACCGCTCGTTCCGCCTGAATTTCGAGGCCAGCCTGCTGACCCTGGACACGGCCTTCGCCGAACAGGTGGCGAGCATGCTGGAGGAGGACTTCAGCCGCTCGCGCGAGCTGGTCAACGCCGACCGGCGCAACCTGCACCGCCTGCAGCAGCTGGGCATGCGCGTGGCGCGGCTGATCTCGCCGATTCTCTAAGCCGCGACTATGGTTAAGGGGCCGCCCGCTGCTTGCCGTCAGCGAGACCCCGCGATGAAGACACCGCTCGCCCTGCTGCTCTGCCTTTGCCTCTGCCTCGATGCCCTGGCGCAGGAGCCGATTCGCGTCGGCGTCGAGCTGCAACCCTACCAGCCCTACTCCGACGTGCATGGCGGCGAGTACCGCGGCTACGCCCGCGAGCTGCTGGACGCCTTCGCCGCCGAGCGCGGCTACCGTTTCGTCTACGCGCCGCTGCCGGTGCGGCGCCTGCTCGGCGATTTCCTCGGCGGCCGGCTCGACCTCAAGTTCCCCGACCACCCGCAATGGAACGCCGAGCAAAAGGCCGGTCACCAGATCTACTACAGCCAGCCGGCGGCGCCCTACGTCGACGGCATCCTGGTCAAGCCGGCGCACCTCGGCCAGGGCCAGGCGCGCATCCGTCTGCTCGGCACGCAGAACGGCTTCACCCCCTGGCCCTATCTGGAGGAGATTCGCGCCGGGCGCATCAGGCTGATCCAGGCCAACCAGATCGACTCGCTGCTGCGCATGGCGATGAGCGACCGGGTCGACGCGGTGTACCTCAACCCGCGGGTGGTGGCCCACCACCTGGGTCAGCTACGCCTGGCGCCGGACGCCCTGGTGTTCGATGCGCAGCTGGCGCACGTGGAGGATCACTACTACCTGTCGAGCATCAAGCGCCCGCAGCTGATTGCCGAGTTCGACCGTTTCCTGCTGGAGCGGGCCGAACTGGTGGGGGAAATCCGCCGTCGCCACGGGCTGTGAGCCGGCCCGTGGCGATGCGGCGGTGGATCAGCCGTAGGGTGGGCTTGAGCCCACCAACGCTGGCCAGCGTGGGCTGAAGCGGATCACCGCCCGGCCCACCCTACAAGGCCCCCGAGCCTTCCCTGGAGCGCCTAGCAACAGCTAACCAAGACAGGGCCCCGTGGAAGGCCCCGTGGCGCCGCGGCGGTGGATCAGTACTTCCAGCTGACGCTCATGCTGGCGTTGCGCGGGGCCGCGTAGTAGGCCTGGGTCCAGTAGAGGCTGGTCAGGTACTTCTCGTCGGTGACGTTGTTGAGGTTGGCCGAGACGCTCCAGTTGGGATCGATATCGTAGCTGGCCATCAGGTTGACCACCGCATAGGCATCCTGCTCGGCGATGCCGTTGTACACCTTGTCCTGCCAATTGAGGCTGGCACCGACCTTGAGCTGCTCCAGGCCGGGAATGCGGTAGGTGGTGGAAGCCTTGAACATATGCTTGGGCGAGTAGGTCACCGCGTGCTTGTCCTCGGCGTCGGTGATGTCGACGAAGGTGTAACCGGCCATCGCCTGCAGGCCCGGCAGCAGTTCGCCGGAGACCTCCAGCTCGTAGCCCTCGCTGGTGATACCTTCGACGGCGCGGTAGATGGTGGTGGAACCGACCATGCCGGCCACTTCGGCGACGTTGTCCTGCTCGGTGCGGAACACCGCCAGGGAGAGGTTGACCCGATCGTCGAACAGCTCGCCCTTGATCCCGGCCTCGTAGTTGACCCCTTCAACCGGCGCCAGACGCGAGCCGGTGATATCGGTCTTGGTCTGCGGATCGAAGATCTCGGTGTAGCTGGCGTAGACCGAGTACTGCTCGGTGAGGTCGTAGACCAGGCCGGCATAGGGCACCACCTTGCCGCTGTTCTTCGAGGATTTCGCCAGGCCGTAGTTGGTGCCGTCGCTCTTCAAGTCGACCACCCGGGTACCGGTGATCAGGCTGAGGTCGTCGGTCAGGCTCCAGCGTGCGGCGCCATAGAAGCTCTGCATGCGGTCGGTGAAATCGCTGCCGGCGGTGCCGGCGTCGTTACGCGGCTGCGGATAGTCACCGTCCCATTGCTCCAGCGGCGGCAGGGCGGTGCCGGTGGAGGAGTCGTACCAGGACATGTCCTCCAGCTCCGAACGCGACCAGCTGGCACCGAGCACCGCGTCATGCTGGCGACCGCCCAGGGCGAAGGCGCCGTTGAGCTGCAGGTCGCCGATCAGCTGGGTGTTCTTGTCCTTGTACTCGGACGGGTAGCTGAACAGGCCCAGGCCGGTGTCGCGATCCGGGGTGCCGTAGACGTAGAACAGCGAGCCGTCGCCTTCCTTCTTCACATAGGTGACCACGGCCTTGGCCTGCCAGCCGTTGCCCAGGTCGTGGGCCAGTTCGGCGAAGGTGCGGTTCTCCTGCACGTCCCAGTAGGCCCAGTCGGCCGAGGTGCTGGTGGAACGCGAGTAGTCGGTCTTCGAACCGTCGCTGTAGTTGAGTGGCAGGGCGCCCCACATCGGCGAGTTGGCGTCGCTCTTCTGCAGGGTATGGCCGATGGTGAACAGGGTCTTGTCGCTCAGATCGGCTTCCAGCACGCCGTGGAAGACGTTCTTCTCGCGCGAGTACATGTCCAGGTAGGAGTTCTTGTTCTCGTGGGCGTAGACCGCGCGGCCGCGGATATTGCCGGCGTCGGTCAGCGCGCCGGAGACGTCGGCGTCGATGCGGCGCTTGTCCCAGGAACCGCCGGTCAGGTCGATGCGCGCCTGCGGCGTGGCGGTCGGGCGCTTGCGCACGAAGTTGATGGTGGCCGAGGGGTTGCCGGTGCCGGACATCAGGCCGTTGGCGCCACGGATCACCTCGACGCGCTCGTAAATGGCGGTGTCCAGATCGCCTTCGACGTTGCCGTATACGAAGGGAATGCCGATGCCGTCGTACTGGAAGTTGGTGATGTCGAAGCCGCGGGCGGTGTAGTAGGTGCGGTCGGTCTCGACCTCCTGCACCTGGATGCCGGTGGCCATCTTCAGCGCATCGTTGACGCTGTCGAGGTGGAAGTCGTCGAGCTGGGCGCGGTTGATGGTGGAGATCGACTGCGGGGTCTGCCGTGGGGTCAGGTCCAGCTTGGTGGCGGCGCTGCTGGGCTGCGACTTGTAGCTGTCGACCTCGGTCGCCTCGGCGCTACCAACCACGGTCTGGGCATCCAGCTCGAGCTGCTCCTGCTCGGCGGCCAGGGCCTGGTTGAAACTGCAGGCGGCCGCAATCGCCACGGCCAGGTGGGTTTTTCTACTGAACAAGGGACTTCTCCTAATGCGCTGTCGATGGCCGCGATTCGTCCCTTGGCAGCCGGATGCCTCATTGGCAGTGCATCCGCACGAGTGCAAATGCTAATAGTTATCGACAGAATTCTCGCAACAGAATGTTTCCCGCGTCAATACGAATTATTTACATCCACACCCGAAGCTCATTGCCCGCGCAGGCTGCCGCAGTCCGCGCTCACCCAGCGCGCGCGGCTTTCCATGCTGCTGGGCTGGCCGTTGTAGGTGCCGGTGACCTTGGTGGTGAACTCCCGGTCGCTGACGAACTGGGTCTCCCCTTCGCCCTGGGCGTCCGGGCAGCTGAAGCGAAAGCGCCAGCGCTGGTCGCTGCGTTCGAGGATCTCGTTGCTGCAGCCGGACTCGGCGTCGTGCAGGGGAATGTCCTGGGCGGCGATCTGCTCGGCGGTCAGGCACATCTGCACGCCGCCGGCGCCAAGCTTGATGCCCTGCTCGGCCATCATGTTCTCCATCATCTGGCGCTGTTCGGGCGGCAGGTTCTGCAGCTGCGCCAGCATCTGCTCCATGCCGGGCATGGCCTGGCCGCCGACCTGCATGTTGTGCGAGCTGACCTCCCAGACGCCGGGCTGGAGATCCAGGGCGCTGGCCATGACGGGCGACAGACAGAGTGCGAGCGGCAGGGCGAAGCGGTAGAGGGTGCGCATGGCGGGTCTCCTGAACGGGTGATTGGCCAAGCCTAGCAGGCCGCAGTCGTAGGGTGGGTTAGCCGCCTGTTGCGGTTGCCGATCCATTCGCTGAGCACGGTGCGGCGTAACCCACCATCGGCGCCACGCATTCCATCGCCTGGTGGGTTACGCGGCGCGCTACCTTCCCGCGTGGCTATGAGTTCGGTATTCGGCGCCGCTAACCCACCCTACGGTTAGTCGCAGGCCGCAGATGAACAAAACCCCCACCGGCTCGCGCCGCATGGGGGTTTCCTTCTTTTGATCCGGCACTTGTGGCGCCGGGAGCATGGGTCCGCTCTGGCGAACCTAGCCCGCGTCAGCCGCGGGGGAGCCCAGCTCGCAGCTCCAGAGTTCCAACGCCGGCTGGCTCGCTTGTGGCGGGCCGAGCCAGTCGCTCAGCGGGCGACAACGCTGGTCGATACAGAGTTGGTAATCCCCGGCTTCGGGCGTACGCCCGACTCGCAGGGGTTGCAAAGGCGGTAGCCGACGCTGGTAGTGCCAGCTGCCATTGCGCAGTTCGGCGCCGTCGGGAATCTCCATCCCGGCGCCGGAACCCTTGACCCGCGCCTCGCCGAGGACCAGGCCCTCGGCGCTGACGCGGTAATCCTCTTCCCAGCGGATCTTCTCGATCGTGTGATCCCAGGCCAGGGTGAAGGCCGGCACGGGCAGCTCTGCCCATACCGCGCCGGCCAGCCCCAGGCACAGGCCGATCACGCCAGCGCCGCCTGGGCGCGACGGGCACGCCAGATGTGCTGGCCGATGAAGATGGCGCTGAGGGCGAAGCCGACCTCGTCGCTGATCGGCGTGGCCAGGATCAGGCTGGCGCCGGCGGCGAAGCCCAGGGCACGTTCCCACCAGCTCAGCTTGGCCTGCAGGAAGCCGGTGAACACCGCGCCCCAGATGCCGATGGCCAGCAAGGCCTTGAGGCCCACGTAGGCGGTCGCCAGCAGACTGTCGCCCTGCAGCATCAGCGCCGGCGAGTAGACCGCCATGTAGGGCACGACGAAGCCGGCCACGGCGATGCGCACCGCCCACAGGCTGATCTTCAGGCCGCGCTCCTTGGCGATCGGCGCCGCGGCGAAGCAGGCCAGCGCCACCGGCGGGGTGAGGTCGGCCATGATGCCGAAGTAGAAGACGAACATGTGCGAGACGATCAGCGGCACACCCAGCTCCAGCAACGCGGGCGCGGCGATCGAGCTGGTGATGATGTAGTTGGGGATGGTCGGGATGCCCATGCCCAGCACCAGGCAGGTGAGCATGGTCAGCACCAGCGAGAGGAACAGGTTGTCCTGGCCGATGGCGAGGATGTAGCCGGCGAAGGTGGAGGCCACCCCGGTCAGCGACACCACGCCGATGATCACCCCGACCAGGGCGCAGGCGATACCCACCGGCACCGCGTGGCGCGCGCCTTCGACCAGCGCGTGCAGGCACAGGGTCAGGGTGTCGCGGCCGCCCTTGACGAACCAGCAGGCCGCCACCAGCACGCCGATGACGCCGAACACCACGCCGATGCCGAGCTGGAAGAAGCCGGCGCAGAGCACGCCGAGGGCGATCCAGAAGGCGAAGCGCATGGCCTTGGACGACACCCGCAGGATGATCGCCGAGCCGAGGATGACCATGGCGGTCAGGGCCAGGCCGACGGTGCCGGAGAACAGCGGCGTACGCCCGGAGAACAGCAGGTAGATCAGGATCAGTAGCGGGATCAGCAGGAACCAGCGCTCGCGCACGGCCTTCCACGGGTTCGGGCATTCGTCCTTGGGCAACCCGCTCAGGTTGGCGCGACGCGCTTCCAGGTGGACCATCCAGAACACCGAGCCGAAGTACAGCAGCGCCGGGATCAGCGCGGCCTTGGCCACCTCGAAGAACGGCACGTTGATGGTCTCGGCCATGATGAAGGCCACCGCGCCCATGATCGGCGGCATGATCTGGCTGCCCATCGAGGAGGTCGCCTCGACGCCGCCGGCGAAGGCCGGACGGTAGCCGAAGCGCTTCATCAGCGGGATGGTGAACTGGCCGGTGGTGACCACGTTGGCCACGCCGGAACCGGTGATGGTGCCCATCAGCGCCGAGGACACCACCGACACCTTGGCCGGGCCGCCGACCTTGTGGCCGAACAGGCCCATGGCGAAGTCGGTGAACAGCTTGATCATCCCGGCCTGCTCGAGGAAGGCGCCGAACAGGATAAACAGGAAGATGTAGGTGGCCGAGACGTAGGTCGGCGTGCCGTACAGCCCTTCGGTGCCGAACGACAGCTGGTTGACAATCTGGTCGATGCCGTAGCCGCGGTGCATCAGGTCGCCCGGCAGGTACTGGCCGAACAGGCCGTAGACCAGAAACAGCGCGCAGATGATCGGCAGGGCGATGCCCATGACCCGCCGCGCGGCCTCGAACACCAGCACGATCAGGGTCAGGCCGATCAGCATGTCGGCCGTGGTCAGGTCGCCCGAGCGCTGGATCAGGTCCGCCTCGAAGTACCACTGGTAGCCCGCTGTGGCCATGCCGGCCAGGCCCAGCAGCCAGGCCAGCGGCTGCCAGGGGCGCTTGGCGCCGAAGGCCGGCACGCTGATGAACACCAGCAGCAGCAGGAAGCCGACGTGCACCGCACGCAGCACCTGGGTCGACACCGGGTGGAAGGCCGCGGTGACGATCTGGAAGATGGAAAACAGCAGCGCGACGGCAAACAGCGCCTTCGGCCAGTCGGACGGGCTGGCGCCCAGACCCTGATTCTGCTCACTCATGGAGTGCAAACCTCGTGACTACTTCGATTGCGGTGACAGAGTCGCCAACAAAACCCACCGCCTGTGAACGCCGGTTTTATTCGCGATTCTGCGTCGGCCCGCGGGGCCGGTTAGACCTGTAGGTTGGGTTGAGCGCAGCGAAACCCAACGAGAGACCTCGAGCGGTGCTACGCACCGCCTGTCGGGCTTCGCTGCGCTCAGCACCGACCTACAGCGCGCCGGCTTCCTTGTAGAAGCGCTCGGCGCCCGGGTGCAGCGGGATCGGCAGGTTCTGCGTGGCGCTTTCCAGCTTGATGTCCTGGGCCGCGGAGTGGGCGGTGCCCAGGCGGCCAAGGTTGTCGAACATCAGCTTGGTCATCTGGTAGGCCACCTCGTCGGAGACGCCTTCATGGCTGACCAGGATGTTGGTGATGGCCACGGTGGGCACGTCGGCGTCCTGGCCGTCGTAAGTGCCGGCCGGGATGGTGGCGGCCTGGTAGGCGGCGTTGTCGATCTTCGCGGTGACGTCGGCCGGGATGGCGACGAAGCTGATCTTCATGGTCGAGGCCAGGTCGCGGATAGCGGCCATGCCCAGGCCGGAGGACTGCAGGGTGGCGTCGAGCTGGCGGTTCTTGATCAGCTCGACCGACTCGGCGTAGGGCAGGAACTCGACCTTGCCCATGTCCTCGTAGCTCAGGCCGGCGGCCTCGAAGATGGCGCGGGCGTTGAGCTCGGTGCCGGACTTCGGCGCGCCGACGGAAATGCGCTTGCCCTTGAGGTCGTCCAGGGTCTGGATGCCGGATTCGGCGTTGGCGACGATCTGGATGTAGTTCGGGTAGGTGCCGGCGATGGCGCGGATCTTCTTCAGCGGCGCCTTGAAGCCGGCGTCTTCCACGCCGTTCCAGGCATCGGCCACCGAGTCGCCGAGGGCGAAGGCCAGTTCACCGCGACCGGCCTGCAGCAGGTTGAGGTTTTCCACCGACGCCTTGGTCGCCTGCACCGAGGTCTTGGCGCCGTCGATGCCGTTGCTGTACAGCTGCGACAGGGCCACGCCGATCGGGTAGTAGACGCCGCTGGTGCCGCCGGTCAGCACGTTGATGAAGGTCGGGGCGGCGAGCACCGCGGTGCTGGCAGTGATGGCCGCGGCAGCGGCGAACAGGCTGAGTTTCTTGGTCAGTCGCATGGAAGTATCTCCGTCGTTGTTATGGCTATATGCAGAGTTTCACTCTAGACGATGCTCTCCGCGGCAAAGCGGCGGGCGCCGTCGGCGGTGCGCGATCAGCGGCGCAGGGTGCAGCGTGGGACAAGGGCCGCGGCGGGCGCGGTCGAGAGGCGGCCCATGCACGGCAGCATGGCGCGGGAGACTGGGCAGTTCATGGGCAGACCTCTTGTCGTTGTTATGGTCGCCGCGGCGGCAGACTGCTGCGCGGCTGTATCTGTCATAGCAGATGCCGTGCCAGAGCCTGAAAGGCCCGATATAGAGGGGTTTTATCGAGAGACCGGGGCAGCTTTGAGCGGGAATCCGCCTAGCCCTGTGACGCAGTCGGCAAAAATCCGCTTATCGTGACTTTGCCATGCACACCGCTTTTCCCGTGCATGGGTGCGCGCGGCCTAGGCGACCCCGCGACACCCTACGAAATTTCACGAATCGCCGTAGGGTGCGCTGTGCGCACCACGAACAAGCACGGTCCTTTCGGTGCGCACGGCGCACCCTACTCTTCGCCGGGCAAATAGTCGCCGCGCGCCAGGCCGTGGCGCTGCATCTTTTCGTTGAGGGTGCGCCGCGGCAGCTGCAGCATCTCCATCACCGCGGCGATATTGCCCTGGCATTGCAGCAGGGCGTTGTGCAGGCATTGCGCCTCGAAGGCCTCCATCTGCTGGGCCAGCGCCTGGCCGGCGAAACGCTCGGCCGGCGGCGGGCTGGACAGGCCCAGGGCATGGCGCTCGGCGGCGTTGATCAGCTCGCGCACGTTGCCCGGCCAGTCGTGGCCGAGCAGCCGCGCCAGCTCGCTGGGCGCCAGCCCCGGCGCCTCGCGGCCATGGCGTCGCGCGGCCTCCTGGGCGAAGTGCTCGAACAGCAGCGGGATGTCCTCGCGGCGTTCGCGCAGCGGCGGGATCTGCAGGGTGGCGACGTTGAGGCGATAGAGCAGGTCCTCGCGAAAGCGCCCGGCCCTGACTTCATCGAGCAGGTCCGGCTTGGCCGCGCTGATCACCCGCAAATCGACCTGGATGCTCTTGTTCGAACCGAGGCGTTCCAGGGTCTTCTCCTGCAGCACGCGCAGCAGCTTGACCTGCTGCGCCAGCGGCAGGCTCTCCACCTCGTCGAGGAACAGGGTGCCGCCGTCGGCGTGTTCGATGCGGCCGATGCGCTTGGCCTGGGCGCCGGTGAAGGCGCCGCTCTCGTGGCCGAACAGCTCGCTCTCGAAGATGGTCTCGGGGATCGCCGCGCAATTGAGCGCGGCGAAGGCCTTGCCGGCGCGCGGGCTGAAGTCGTGCAGGCAGCGCGCCACGCGCTCCTTGCCGCTGCCGGTCTCGCCGCGGATCAGCACGTTGACCGAGGTGCCGGCCAGCTCGAGGATCTGCCGGCGCAGGTTCTCCATCGGCCGCGAGATGCCGATCAGCTGGCTTTCGATACGGCCCTTGTCGGCCACCTGCTGGCGCAGCAGGCGGTTCTCGCAGACCAGGCGGCGCTTGTCGAGGGCGCGGCGCACGCTATCGAGCAGGCGCTCGGGGGTGAAGGGTTTCTCGATGAAGTCGTAGGCGCCCTGACGCAGCGCCTGCACCGCCATGGGCACGTCGCCGTGGCCGGTGACCAGGATCACCGGCAGGTCGGCGTCGACCTGCAGCAGTTTGTCGAGCAGCTGCAGGCCATCGCTGCCGGGCATGCGTACATCGCTGACGACTATGCCGGGGTAGTCGCGATCCACCAGCGCCAGCGCCTCGGCCGCGCTGGCGCAGCTGCGCACGGTGAAACCGGACAGCTCCAGCCACTGCTGCACCGCCTCGCGAATCGCCGCCTCGTCGTCGACTACTATCACCTGAGCGCTCATGCCACCTCCTCTGGAAAACGGCGGGAGTGTAGCCCGGATGCAATCCGGGGCAACAACCGGTGCGCGATCCCCGGATTGCATCCGGGCTACGGTGCCGGCCGTCACCCCGTGGGAGGGGCTTTAGCCGCGACGGGGGCGCCTGTGTTTCGCGGCTAAAGCCCCTCCCACCTATCCGCAGCCGCCGCCATCCCTCGATTGCATCCGGACCATGATCTATCGCGGCTACGACTGCATGGATGCAGGAGCTAGGGCGAAGCAGGATGCCTGGGCCGAAAGCCCCTCCACCAGGGTTACGCGGCCGCCGGCAGCCGCAGGGTAAAGCGCGCACCGCGCTCGCCGTTGCTCGCCTGCAGGCTGCCGCCCAGCTCGCGGACGATGCCGTAGGACACCGCCAGGCCGAGGCCCAGGCCCTGGCCCACCGGCTTGGTGGTGAAGAACGGCTCGAACACCCGATCCAGCACCTCGGCGGCGATGCCGCCGCCGCTGTCCTCGACGCTCAGCAGGCAGGCGTCGCCGTCGCGGGCGATACGCACCTCGAGGATGCGCGCCTCGCTGTCGGCCATGGCGTCGAGGGCGTTGTGCAGCAGGTTGAGCAGCACCTGCTCGAGGCGGATGGCGTCGCCGAGCACCTCGGCCTCGGCGTCGACTTGCGTGCGCAGTTCCACCTGCTCGCTGCGCATGCGCGGCGCCAGCAGCTGCAGCGCCTGTTCCAGCACGTCGTCCAGGCACAGGCGCTCGCTGAGGCCGGCCGGGGTCTTGCGGGCGAAGGTCTTCAGGTGGCCGGTGAGCGCGGCCATGCGCTGCAGCAGGCCGTCGATGCGCTGCAGGCCCTCGCGCACCGCTTCCGGTCGGCCGCTATCGAGGAGCAGACGCAGGCTGCCGAGCTGCATCTGCAGGGCGGTCAGCGGCTGGTTGATCTCGTGCGCCAGGGCCGCCGACATCTGCCCCAGGGCGGCCATCTTGGCGGCGTGCACCAGGCCGTCCTGGGCCTGGCGCAGCTCGGCGGTGCGCAGCTCCACCTCGCGCTCCAGGCGCTCGCGGATGCCGGCCTGCAGGCGCTGGTTCTTGCGCCGCTGGGCGAGGAACAGCAGGAGGAAGGCCAGGGTCATCCACACCCCGGCGGCAGCCAGGCGGTAGCTGCGCACGCTGTCGGCCAGGCCGGACGGCTCGCCGAGCAGATGCAGGGTCCAGCCCTCCTCGGGCATGGCCAGGCGCTGCCAGAGGTAGTCGCGGCTGCCGTCCGGGCCGTCCACCCGCACCCACTGGGCATCCTCGTCGATGCGCCGGTGGACCTCCTGGGCCAGCGGCTGCAGCGCCTGTTCGGCGTACTTGCGCACCTCCACCAGCTCGGCCCGCGCCCGCTCGTCGAGCGCCTGCAGGGCGCGAAAGCGCCAGGCCGGTTTGTTGCTGAGGATCACCACCTGGTAGCTGTCGGCCACCAGCAGCACGCCGGGCTGGCCGACCCACTCGCGCTGCAGCTCTTCCAGCTCCAGCTTGACCACCAGCACGCCGAGCAGCTCGCCGTCGTCGTCGCGCACCACATGGGAGAGGAAGTAGCCGGGGATGCCGGTGGTCACGCCGACCGCGAAGTAGCGCGCGCCCTCGTCACGCAGGGCGTCCTGGAAGTAGGGGCGGAAGGCGTAGTTGTTGCCGACGAAGCTGCTCCAGTCGCGCCAGTTGCTCGCCACCAGGGTCTCGCCCTGGGCATCGAGCAGGTACAGCACGGTGGAGCCGGCGGCGGCGTTGAGCCGTTCCAGGCGCTGGTTGAGGGCATGGCGCAACTGGCGATCCTGCGGCGCGCGCAGCAGGCTCTTGATGTCGCTGTCCAGCGCCAGCACCTCGGGCACCGAGCTGAAGCGCTCGACCAGGGTGCGGATCGACTGGGCGTAGAGCTGCAGCTGGCCGCGCGCCTCGACGCTGCGCTCGGCCCAGGCGCGCTGCTCGGCATGGCGCCCGCCCAGCCAGACGCTGAGCAGCAGGCCGGCGAGAATGGCCAGAACGGTGAGGGCGACGCGGTAGCGATGCTGCTGCGGCATGGGCGGCTCGACGGATGGGGTCGAGGCGCATCTTACTTCATTGCGAATAAAGGTCGGCGCGGGTCCAAGGCAGGTCGTGGCTGCCGTCCTCGCGCGGCTTGACCGCGAGGATCTGGTGCAGGTTCATCCAGCCGTGCTGGAAGCCGTAGGCGCAGCCGGCCAGGTACAGCCGCCAGATGCGCAGGGCCTTCTCCGGCACCAGCGCCGCCGCCTGCTGCAGACGCTGCTCCAGGCCCTGGCTCCATAGCTGCAGGGTGCGCGCGTAGTGCAGGCGCAGGCTCTCCACATCGACTATCTCCAAGCCGGCCTCGCTGATCGCCGCGCCGATGCTGACCAGGTGCGGCAGCTCGCCCTGGGGAAACACGTAGCGGTCGATGAATTCGCCGGCGCCGCGCCCCACCGGGCGGCCATCGGTGTAACGCGAGGTGATGCCATGGTTCAGCACCAGCCCGCCGGCCTTCACCGCGCCGAACAGACGCTGGCAGTACAGCGCCAGGTTGGCGTGGCCGACGTGCTCGAACATGCCGACGCTGACCACCTTGTCGAAGCGGCCGTCCTGCGCCAGGTCGCGATAGTCCAGCAGTTCCAGGGTCACACGCTCCTCCAGCCCGTCCTCGGCCACGCGCTGGCGGCCCAGTTCCAGCTGCGCCTGGCTGAGGGTGATGCCGAACACCCGGGCGCCGAACTCGCGGGCGGCGAAACGCGCCAGGCCGCCCCAGCCGCAGCCGACGTCGAGCAGCCGCTCGCCCGGTTGCAGGCGCAGCTTGCGGCACAGGTGGCGCAGCTTGGCCTGCTGGGCCTGGTCGAGGTCTTCCGCGCCGGTCTCGAAATAGGCGCAGGAATAGACCATGTCGCGATCCAGCCACAGCCGGTAGAAGTCGTTGGACAGGTCGTAGTGATAGCTGATGGCGGCGGCGTCGCTGCGCTTGTCGTGGGCGCTGCGCGGCTCCAGCGGCGCGGCGGCGTCGCCGAGCAGCGCGCTGCTCAACGCATCGCCCACGGCGATGACCTGATCGATCGGCCCTTCCAGGTCGAGCTTGCCCTCGACATAGGCGCCGCCGAGGGCGTCCAGGCTGGGGCTGGCCAGCTGGCTGACCAGGCTCGGGTCCTTGACCACCAGGGTCACCTTGGGCCGCGGCCCCAGGTCGATCTGCTTGCCGTCCCACAGCTTCAGACGCAGCGGCAGCTGCAGTTCGCGGAGTACCGATGGCAGTTGCGCAAGCATGCGAAACCCTCCTGCGGATGCACGTGAAATCACATCCAGCCTAGTCCAGATGATCCCTCTGTCAGGCGATGGGTTCAATTGCCCGCGTTATCGGCCCCGTTCGCAGCCTGGATTAGCCGCCGGCGTAATCCGGGGCTCATTCGCCGCCATTGCCATCGATGCGCAGCTCCGGCAACGCCCGGCCCGCCACCAGGCGCTCGTCGACCAGGCGAATCACCGCCGCCTCGTCCCTGATGCCGTACCACTCGCCCTGAGGATAAAGGCTCGCGGTCGGCCCCAGGTCGCAGGGAAACTGGCACTGGCTGCGGGTGATATGCACGCCGCCCGCGCACTCCAGACGGCCCGCGACCTTGAGCCACTGACGCAGGGTTTTCCACAGGCCCAGCGCCCCCTTGCGCGTGCAGCGCGGGCCGTTGCACAGCAGCAGGCGCTGGGCGTGCGGCGGGATCTGCGACCAGGCGTGCTGCGCCGGAATCGGCGGCACCTCGCTGCAGGGGCTATGCGCCTCGCGGCGCTCGAGCAGCGCACCGAGGCCATCGAGCCAGGCGTCTTCCAGCGCGGTGCAGAGCACGAATACCCGGTCGCCATCGCCCCGCTCGGCGATGCGCTGGCGCAGCCAGTCGCGGTGCGCGGCATCGGCGCGCGGCTCCAGATCCACCACCAGCAGCGGTCGCGGCGCCTCATCGATGGTCTGCCAGCAGCCGTCCTGCTCGCTGTCATGCAGATGCGCCTCGCCGAGCAGCGCTTCGATGCGCTGCTGCAAGAGCTCGGCCGAGGCCCCACGACCCAGGCCGGGGCCGATAAACAGGATGCGCGCATAAGGAGCTTGGTTCATCAGGGTCTCCAAAAGGGCCGGCAGTCTAGCAGCGCGTCATGGCCCAAATGCAATCCGGGTAGCATGTAGGTTGGGCTGAGGAGCTTGCGACGAAGCCCAACGGGGATTTTCGAGGGCTGGAGATCGCCGAGCGGAGCCCTGCGGGCTCCCTGTTGGGCTTCGCTGCGCTCAGCGCCAACCTACCGCGCCAGCCCAGGCAACGCCGGCAGCCTGTAGGTTGGGTTGAGGAGCCTGCGACGAAGCCCAACAGGGATTTTCGAGGGCTGGAGATCGCCGAGCGGAGCCCTGCGGGCTCCCTGTTGGGCTTCGCTACGCTCAGCGCCAACCTACCGCGCCAGCCCGGGCAACACCGGCAGCCTGTAGGTTGGGTTGAGGAGCCTGCGACGAAGGCCAACAAGGATTCTCGGGGCGCTGGAGATCGCCGAGCGGAGCCCTGCGGGCTCCCTGTTGGGCTTCGCTGCGCTCAGCGCCAACCTACCGCGCCAGCCCGGGCAACACCGGCAGCCTGTAGGTTGGGTTGAGGAGCCTGCGACGAAGCCCAACGGGGATTTTCGAGGGCTGGAGATCTCCGAGCGGAGCCTGCGGGCTCCCTGTTGGGCTTCGCTGCGCTCAGCGCCAACCTACCGCCAACGCGGCCCACAGGGCATCCGGCTCGGCAAACTCACGCGCCACCACCGGCAACTGCGGCCGGCGCAACAGCAGCACCGGCAGACCCAGTTCGCGCGCCACCTGCAGCTTGGGCTCGGTGGAAGCGCTGCCGCTGTTCTTGCTCACCAGCACGTCGCAGCAGATTCGGGCGAACAGCGCGCGTTCCTCGTCCAGCGAGAAAGGCCCGCGGGCGCCAATCACCTCGGCGCGCGGCGGCGCCGGCTCGGCCTGCAGGCAGCGCACCGTCCAGTGCTGGTGCGCGGGAATCTGGTGCAGATGGGCCAGCGGCTCGCGCCCGGAGGTGAACAACGGCCGCTGAAACGGCGCCAGCGCACGGGTCAATCCGTCCCAGTCGTCCACCTCGCGCCAGTCGTCATCCGCGCGCGGTTGCCAGCCAGGGCGACGCAATGCCCAGCAGGGCACGCCCGCCAGTTCTGCAGCGCGAGCGGCGTTATGGCTGATCTGCGCCGCATAGGGGTGGGTCAGATCCAGCAGCAGCTCGATGCTTTCGCGGTCGATAAAGGCGGCCAGGCCTTCGACGCCGCCAAAGCCGCCGACGCGCACGCGGCAGGCCAGGTCATCCGGCACCCGGCCGAGGCCGGCCAGGCTGTAGATGGTTTCCGGCCCGAGGCGACGGGCCAGGCGCAGCGCTTCGCTGGTGCCGCCGAGCAGCAGGAGTCGCGCACTCAAGGTTTGCGCACCGCCAGCAGGGTGATCGGCAGCGCCGCGCGCCAGGTATCGAAGCCGCCCAGCGGCTGCGCCTGGGCCACGGTGAGACGCAGCAGTTCGCCACCCTGCTGTTCGCGGAAGGCGACCAGCGCCGCCTCGCTCTGAATCGTTACCGCATTGGCCAGCAAGCGCCCGCCGGGCTTGAGCGCGGCCCAGCAGGCGTCCAGCACGCCGGGCACGGTGACGCCGCCGCCGATAAAGACCGAATCCGGCGCCGGCAATCCATCCAACGCCTCGGGCGCATGCCCGGCGACCAGCTGCAGGGCAGGTACGCCGAGGGCATCGCGGTTGTGGCGGATATGCGCCTGGCGCCCCTCGTTGGCCTCGATGGCGATGGCGCGGCAGGCCGGGTGTGCGCGCATCCACTCGATGCCGATGGAGCCACAACCGGCGCCGACATCCCACAGCAGCTCGCCGGGCAGCGGCGCCAGGCGCGCCAGGGTCACTGCGCGCACGTCGCGCTTGGTCAGTTGGCCGTCGTGGCGGTAGGCGTCGTCAGGCAGACCACAGGTCGGTGGCAGCAGGCGTGCTCCGGCGTCGGCCAGGCACTCCACGGCCAGCAGGTTGAGGTCGGCGCCGCGCGGCAGGCTCCAGCTTTCAGCCAGGCCATCGAGGCGGCGTTCATCCGGCCCGCCCAGGTGCTCCAGCAGGCACAGGCGACTGGCACCGAAGCCCCGCTCACGCAGCGCTACGGCGACCTGCGCGGGCGTATCGCCAGCGGCGCTCAATACCAGCAGGCGCACGCCGGGAAACAACCGCGAATTGAGGGTGGCCAGCGGCCGGCCGACCAGCGACAGCACCTCCACCTCCTGCAACGGCCAGCCCAGGCGCGCCGCCGCCAGCGACACCGAGGACGGCGCCGGCAATACCCGCAGCTCGTCGGCCGCCAGCTGGCGCGCCAGGCTGGCGCCGACGCCATAGAACATCGGGTCGCCGCTGGCCAGCACGCACAGCGCCTCGCCACGCCGGGCCAGCAGCGGTTCGAGGTCGAAGGGACTCGGCCAGGTCTCGCGCGCGGCGCCAATGCACGGCGGCAGCAAGGCCAGCTGGCGCGGCGCGCCGACGATGCGCGCGGCCGCCAGCAGGGCACGACGCGCGGCCTTGCCCAGGCCGGGGTAGCCGTCTTCGCCGATACCGACCAGAGTCAACCAGGGTTTCATCCAATGTCCTCGCACAGGCCCGACGGAGCGCCTGTCCGCGCTCCGGGCAAAGCGGGCATAATAGCGCCTTCGTCGGTGCCCCATGAGTCGATACGACTCAGTAAAGGGCCTAAGGAAACTCTGAAATAGTCGTCATTCCCGCGCAGGCGGGAAGCCAGAATCTCAGTAGTACCTGGGCTCCCGCCTTCGCGGGAGTGACGGTAAATGGCCATTTCAGAAATTCCCCAAGAGGGAACACGGTTCACCGTGGCTGCCCCCGCAACTGTAAACAGCGAGTCCAATGCAATCGGCCACTGGGTAACCGGGAAGGCGCGGCGGACGAAGACCTGTCAGCCAGGAGACCTGCCGACGAACGCTGGTCGCGAGTGCCAACATCGGGCGGGGTGTACCGATGCCATGGAATCCCCCGTGGGCGGATTTCGCTGGTTCGGTCGCCGCGTCGTTAGCCACAGGTGACCCCTTTGCCCGCGCCCGTTCGCCCTTCCGCCTGCCCCGGCCTGCTGCGCATCGTCCCCGCGCTGGACGGCGGCATCTGCCGCATCAAGCTGCCCGGCGGCGTGCTGCGCAGCGTTCAGGCGCGGGCGATTGCCGAGGCGGCCAGGCACTGCGCCAACGGCGTGCTGGAGCTGACCAACCGCAGCAACCTGCAGATCCGCGGCGTGCTGCCCGGCCAGGAAGGCACGTTGATCGACGCCCTGCTCGGCGCCGGCCTCGGCCCGCGCGTGGCCGCCGCCGACGATGTGCGCAACCTGCTGCTCAGCCCCGCCGCCGGCCTCGACCCGCAGGCGCGCATGGACCTGCGCCCGCTGGCCGGCCAGCTGCTCGACCTGCTGCAGGACAGCCCGGCGCTGCAGACGCTGTCGGCCAAGTTCGCCCTGCAGCTGGACGGCGGCGAGGCCCTGGCCATGCGCGAACACCCCCACGACCTGTGGCTGGCCGCCGAGGACGAGCGCCACCTGCTGCTGGGCCTGGCCGGCTGCCCCAATGACGCGCCGCTGGCGCGCATCGAGGCGCCCCAGGCGCTCGAGCTGGTGCGCCAGCTGCTGCTGCTGTTTCTCGAACTGGCCACGCCCGAGCAGTCGCGTATGCGCCAGCTGCTCGGCCATATCTCGCCGGATGAACTGCTACGGCGCCTGCAGGCGCGCCTGAATTTCCCCCTGCAGCCGCCACCGGCCAATTGGCAGCCTGCCGCCACCGTCGAGCGCACGCCGGCAGGGATTTATCCACAGGCGCAGAATGGCCTGTGCATGGTCGCCGCCGGCGCCCGCCTCGGCCGCCTGCACGCCGAACAGCTGCTGGCGCTGGCCGAGCTGAGCGAACGCCATGGCGACGGCGAACTGCGCCTGACGCCCTGGCAGGGCCTGCTGCTGGGCAACGTCCCCGAGGCCAGCGCCGGTGAGCTGCTGTCCGCGCTAGGCGACCTGGGCCTGCTGGTCCGCGCCGACGAGCCGCTGCTCGGCCTGGTCGCCTGCACCGGTTCGGCCGCCTGCGCCCGCGGCCTGTCCGACAGCAAGCGCCATGCCCTGCACCTGGCCGAGCTGCTGCGCGCAAGCCACGCACGCCCGCAGGTGCACCTCAGCGCCTGCCCGCGCAGCTGCGCCAGCGCCAGGGTGCAGCCCTACACATTGCTGGCCAGCACGCCCGAGCACTACCAGCTTTACCAACGCACGCCCGAAACGCCCGGTTTCGGCCGCCTGCTGGCACCCGCCATGACCATCGACCAGGTTGGCGCCTGGTTCGCCCGCCAACACCCCGCAGGAACCCCCGATGCTTGATTACATCCGCGACGGCCAGGAAATCTACCGCCGCTCCTTCGCCACCATCCGCGCCGAAGCCAACCTCGATGGCATCCCCGCCGACCTGGAAAAACTCGCCGTGCGGGTGATCCATGCCTGCGGCATGGTCGACGTGGTGGAGGATCTGCGCTTCTCCCCCGGTGCCGGCGCGGCCGGTCGTGCGGCGCTGCTGGCTGGCGCGCCGATTCTCTGCGATGCGCGCATGGTCGCCGAAGGCATCACCCGCCCGCGCCTGCCGGCGAACAACCAGGTGATCTGCACCCTGCACGACGCCGGCGTGCCGGAGCTGGCCCGTGAAGTCGGCAACACCCGCTCGGCGGTGGCCCTGGAGCACTGGCGCGAACACCTGGAAGGCAGCGTGGTGGTGATCGGCAACGCGCCGACCGCGCTGTTCTACCTGCTGGAGATGCTCGACGCCGGTGCGCCGAAGCCGGCGCTGATCATCGGCATGCCGGTGGGCTTTATCGGCGCGGCGGAATCCAAGGATGCCCTGGCGGCAGACAGCCGCGGCGTGCCCTACGTGATAGTGCGGGGCCGCCGTGGCGGCAGCGCCATGGCGGTAGCGGCGGTCAACGCCCTGGCCTCGGAGGTGGAGTGATGGCTGGCCGTCTGCTTGGCCTCGGTGTCGGCCCCGGCGACCCCGAGCTGCTTACCCTCAAGGCCCTGCGCCTGCTGAAAAGCGCACCCGTGGTGGCCTACTTCGTGGCCAAGGCCAAGCACAACGCCGGCCATGGCGGGAATGCCTTCGGCATCATAGAAGAGCATCTGGACGCCGCCCAGCAGCGCCTGCCGCTGGTCTACCCGGTGACCACCGAGAAGCTGGCCCCGCCGCTGTCCTACGAGGATGTGATCGCCGATTTCTACGACACCTGCGCCGAGCAGATCGCTCGCCTGCTGGACGCAGGCCAGGACGTGGCGGTGATCTGCGAGGGCGACCCGTTCTTCTACGGTTCCTACATGTACCTGCACGACCGCCTGGCCGACCGCTACGAGGTGGAAGTGGTGCCCGGCGTGTGCTCCATGCTCGGCTGCGCCTCGGTGCTCGGCACCCCGCTGGTGTACCGCAACCAAAGCTTGAGCGTGCTGTCCGGCGTACTGCCGGAAGACGAGCTGGAACAGCGCCTGCGCGACGCCGAAGCGGCGGTGGTGATGAAGCTCGGACGCAACTTCGACAAGGTGCGCCGGGTGCTGCGCAAGCTCGGCCTGGATGACCGCGCCCATTACGTCGAACGGGCGACCATGGCCAGCCAGAAGATCGTGCCTTTGGACGAGGTGGAGCCGATGGATTCGCCGTACTTCTCCATGATTCTGCTGCCCGGGCAAAAGTGGAGAGGCTAACCCGGACATGTGGGAGGGGCTTTAGCCGCGACAGTCGCCGCTAAAGCGCCTCCCACGGATCGCGCCCCATTCCCCGGATGGCATTCGGGCTACAGGATTTACCGCATGAACATCGTCATCCTCGGCGCCAGCGCGCTGGCCACTGCACAACGCCTCCAGGCGCTTTATCCACAGGCCGTGATCCATGGCCTGCGCGGGCGTGCCGATAACGCCGAGCGCCACTACGACGACTTCGGTGACACACTGCGCGCCCTGTACCGCGACGGTCAGCCGCTGGTGGTGCTGTGCGCCGCCGGTATCGTGATCCGCAGCCTGGCCGCGCTGCTGGCGGAAAAGGGCGCCGAGCCGCCGGTGCTGGCCCTGGCCGAGGATGGCAGCGCGGTGGTGCCGCTGCTCGGCGGCCTGGCTGGGGTCAATCGCCTGGCCCGCGAGATCGCCGCGCACCTGGGCGTGGCGGCGGCCATCACCACCAGCGGCGAGCTGCGCTTCGGCACCTGCCTGCTGGAGCCACCGGCCGGCTACGCGCTGGCCGACCTGCAGCAGGGCAAGCGTTTCGTCAGCGATCTGCTCGGCGGTGAAAGCGTACGCATCGAGGGCCAGGCGCCCTGGCTGGAAGCCGCGCAGCTGCCTGTGGATAACGCCGCCAGCCGGGTCATCCACATCACTGCACAGGCGCGCCCGGCGCAGCCCGACGAACTGCTGATCCACCCGCGCTGCGCCGCTGCGCTGATCGAACGCCCCGGCGCCGACCTGCCGGCGCGCCTGGAACAGGCGCTGGCCGCCGCCAACCTGGCGCCGCAAGCGCTGGCCGTGCTGCTGGCGGACAAAGGCTGGATGGCCAATGCCGAGCTGCACGCGGCAGCGCAGGCACTGAACCTGCCACTGCGCTTTATCCACAGCGACTCCCAGCTACCTACCGAATGCCACCGGGGCGATGGCCTACGTCTGCTGCTGGGCGAACAGCCGCTGGAGATCGAGCGCCTTGGCCAGCGCCGTGGGCGTCTTAGCGTGGTCGGCCTCGGCCCCGGTGCAGCCGAGCATATGACCCCCGCCGTGCGCCGCGCCCTGGACCAGGCCGAAGACCTGCTCGGCTACGACACCTACGTGAAGATGGCCGGCCCGCTGCGCGCCGATCAATGCGTGCACCCCAGCGACAACCGCGAGGAACTACAGCGCGCCGCCCACGCCTTCGAGCTGGCCGCCAGCGGCCGCCGGGTGGCGATGATCTCCTCGGGCGACCCCGGCGTGTTCGCCATGGCCGCCGCGGTGATGGAGGCGCTGGAAAGCCCGCAAAACGAGGCCTGGCACGGCGTCGAGCTGGAGGTGCTGCCGGGCGTCTCCGCCGCCCTGGCCACCGCGGCCAAGGCCGGCGCGCCGCTGGGTCACGACTTCTGCCTGATCTCGCTGTCCGACAACCTCAAGCCCTGGGCGGTGATCGAGAAGCGCCTGCAACATGCCGCCGCCGCCGACCTGGCCATGGCCTTCTACAACCCGATCTCCAAGGCCCGCCCCTGGCAGCTCGGCCGCGCCCTGGAGCTGCTGCGCCAGCACCGCGCGCCCGAAACCCTGGTGGTGCTGGGCCGCGATATCGGTCGCCCCGCCGAAGCCCTGCGCAACCTCACCCTCGGCGAGCTGACGCCGGAAATGGTCGATATGCGCACCCTGGTGATTGTCGGCTCCAGCCAGACCCGCCGCTTCCCCCGTGCCGATGGCGGCGAGTGGCTGTATACGCCGCGCAGTTATCCACAGGACCGATAAGGAGCAGGCTGGGCAACGCTTTGCTCGTCCACCACCGCCAAGCTCACCCCGCCGCCTGACCCGCCTTCCTCAGCAGATAGCTATCCATAATCCAGCCATTGCGTTCGCGCGCCGCGGCGCGGGTGCTGGCGATACGCTCGGCCAGCTCGTCCAGCGGGCCGGCGATCAGGATCTCGTCGGCGGTGCCGACATAGGCGCCCCAGTATATGGAGAGGCCCTGGCCGACGAAACGGCGGTAGCTGTCCTTGGCGTCGAGCATCACTGCCACGCTGTCCACGCCCTGCGGCCAGCCTTCGGCGAGCAGGCGGCCGGTGGTGATTTCCACGGCGCGGCCGATGCTGTTGAGCGGGATGCGGTGGCGCGCGGTCAGCGCCTGCAGGCTGGTGATACCGGGGATCACCTCGTAGACGAAATCGCTGCGCCGCGTCGCGATGGCCTCAATGATGCGGATGCTGCTGTCGTACAGCGACGGATCGCCCCAGACCATAAAGGCGGCTGTCTCCCCGTCGGCCATCTGTTCGTCGATCAGTTGCTCGAACACCGCCTGCTTGTCGCGGTTGAGCTCGTCGACGCTGGCGCGGTAGTCGGCGGCGTCACGCTCGCGCTGCGGCTGCAGGCCTTCGGCGAAACGCGGCGCGTGGCCATCGAGAAAGCGCGCGCAGATCTCCCGGCGCAGGGCGTTGAGCTTGTGCTTGGCCGGGCCCTTGTCCATCAGGAAGATCACGTCTGCCCGGCGCAGCGCCTTGATCGCCTGGAAGGTGATGTAGTCCGGGTCGCCGGCGCCTATGCCGACCAGCAGCAGGGTTTTCATGGGGTTCTCCAGGCGGCTAACGGCCCGTAGGAGCCGGCTTGCCGGCGATTGATCGGTGTGCGCAAGGATCGCCCGCAAGCGGGCTCCTACGCGGATCAAGGCCGTCGCCAGGCTGGCGGCCACGACCGAGTAAAGTCGGCGTGCGCTCGCCGTTGTTCAGCAATTCTTTCATCGGCATCTCCAGACAGCTAACGATCCGTAGGAGCCGGCTTGCCGGCGATCATCGCCCGCAAGCCGGCTCAGGTCGTCGATATGCTGGTAATCGGCGCCGAGTTGGCGCGCCAGTTCGCGACCACGGCCGAGGCGGATGGGCGCGCGCTCGGTGTCGAGCAACAGCGTCGGGCATGACAAGGGCACCAGCGGCGGCCAGTCGCGCAAGCGGCCGTCGGTGAGGATCAGCAGGCGCTGGCGTTCGCCCGGTTTCGCGCGCTGGCGACGCAGCAGCCAGCTACCCGCCTGATTCAGCGCATCCAGCAGCGGCGTGCCGCCCCCCGCGCCCAGATCCTGCAGCCAGCGGTGCAGCTCGGCGCCGGCCTTGCGCCCCTGCCACAGCCATTGCGCTTCACGTCCGCCAGCCTGCAGCACGGCCAGGCGCGCACGCTGGCGATAGGCGCTGTCGAACACTTCGGCGAGCACGCCCTTGGCCAGACTCAGGGCGCCGTGGCGGCGGGTGGAGGCGGAGGCATCCACCAGCACCAGCCAGAGTTCTTCCGCCTGCTGGCTGCGCGGACGCAGCACGAGCTGTTCGCGGCGTTGCGGCCGGCCTTGGCGCAGGGTCGCCGCCCAGTCGATACGTCCGGCCGCGCCGCTGCGGGCGGCACCACGCAGGCCGCCGCCGAGTCGTCCGGGCCGGTTGCGGGCATCCGCGCCTGTGGCTGTGTGCGGGCGGATGCTCAGGGCTTTTTTGCCCAGCGCGGCGGCACCCGTCGCTCGCCCATGGCCTGCGGCTGCGCCGGCAGCTCGCCCCACTGACCTTCGCCCTGGCTGTGCTCCTGCGCCTGCTGCGGCACCTGGCCCTGCTCCGGCGGCGTGACCGCCGGCGGTTGTGGCTGGCGACGGCGATGGCGCAGGACGAAATCCTCCACCGCATCGATATCCACAGGCTCGATAGCCGCCCCGCCACGCCAGGCGGCATGGGCACGGGCGGCACGCAGCCAGACCAGGTCGGCGCGCAGGCCATCGACGCCAGCGGCGAAGCAGCGCTGACTGATCTCACCCAGGGCGGCGTCATCCAACGGGATATCGGCCAGGCGCTGGCGGGCATTGCGGCAGCGTTCGGCCAGGGCGTTCTGCTCATCCTGCCAGCGTTGCAGGAAGGCTTCGGGGTCGGCATCGAAGGCCAGGCGCCGACGCACGATCTCGGCACGCTCGGCCGGCTGCGGCTGGCCATCGAGGGCCAGGTTGAGGCCGAAGCGGTCGAGCAGTTGCGGGCGCAACTCGCCCTCCTCGACGTTCATGGTGCCGATCAGCACGAAGCGCGCGGCATGCCGATGCGAGATGCCGTCGCGCTCGACGTGGTTGACGCCGCTGGCGGCGGCATCGAGTAGCAGGTCAATCAGGTGATCGGGCAGCAGGTTGACCTCGTCGACATAGAGCACGCCGCCATCGGCACGCGCCAGCAGCCCAGGGGAAAACTGCGCGCGGCCTTCGCCCAGCGCGGCGTCCAGGTCCAGGGTGCCGACGATGCGCTCCTCGCTGGCGCCCAGCGGCAGGGTGACGAAGCGCCCACCGTCGAGCAGGTCAGCCAGGCCACGGGCCAGGGTGGACTTGGCCATGCCGCGCGGCCCCTCGATCAGCACGCCGCCTACGCCTAAGTCGATGGCCGCCAGGCACAGCGCCAGCTTCAGCGAGTCGGCGCCGACCACGGCGACGAGGGGGAAGTGATGTTCGGTCATGGCAGTGATCCGGGGAGTTGAACGGGCGCGCACAGCACTTGTGGGAGGGGCTTTAGCCGCGAGCTTGTCGCCGCTAAAGCGCCTCCCACAATCGGCGCCTCAAGACCGTAGGGTGGGTTAGCGGCGCGGAGCGCCGGCCTTGTATCTGTAGAAAAACGTGGCGCGCCGCGTAACCCACCAGGCGATGTTGCGTGTGGCGCCGATGGTGGATTACGCCGCACCCACTTCAGCGAGTTGGCCGGCAACTTCAACAGGCGGCTAACCCAGCCTAGGGGAATGCGTCGCGTCATGACTCCTCGCTATCGAGCAGCAGGTTTTCCAGCGCTTCGCGGTAATCGCCGGGATTCTCCCACAGGCCGCGCTGCTGGGCTTCCAGCAGGCGTTCGAGGATATCGTTGAGCGCACCGGGGTTGTGCTGCTGGATAAAGTCACGGGTGTCCCTGTCCAGCAGATAGGCATCGGTCAGCAGCCCGTACTGGTGGTCATCGACCAGTTCGCTGGTGGCGTCGAAGGCGAACAGGTAGTCGATGGTCGCGGCCAGCTCGAAGGCGCCCTTGTAGCCATGGCGCTTCATGCCCGCGATCCACTTGGGATTGGCCGCGCGGGCGCGCACCACGCGACCCAGTTCTTCCTTCAAGCTGCGAATGCGCGGCGTATCCGGCTGGCTGTTGTCGCCCAAGTAGCTGGCCACCTTGAGCCCGCGCAGGGTCTCCACCGCCGCCAGCATGCCGCCCTGGAACTGGTAGTAGTCGTTGGAATCGAGGATGTCGTGCTCGCGGTTGTCCTGGTTGTGCAGCACCGCCTGCATCTGCTCCAGGCGCTCGACGAAGCGCTGGCGCGCCGGCGCACCCTCGGCGCCGCTGCCGTAGGCGTAGCCGCCCCAGTTGAGGTAGACCTCGGCCAGATCGGCGCGGCTGTGCCACAGGCGCTCCTCGATGGCGTTCTGCAGCCCGGCGCCATAGGCCCCCGGCTTGGCGCCGAACACCCGCCAGCCGGCCTGGCGGCGCGCTTCGGCTTCCTCCAGGCCGCCGTCCTTGAGCGCCAGCGACTCGCGCCAGACCCGCGCCGACAGCGGGTTCATGTCTTCCGGTTCGTCCAACTCGATCACCGCCTGCACGGCCTCGTCGAACAGGCGGATCAGGTTGCTGAAGGCATCGCGGAAAAAGCCCGACACGCGCAGGGTGACGTCCACCCGGGGCCGGCCAAGCTGCTCCAGCGGCAGCACCTCGAAGCGCTCGACGCGCTGGCTGCCCGGCTGCCACACCGGGCGCACGCCGAGCAGCGCCAGGGCCTGGGCAATATCGTCGCCGCCGGTGCGCATGGTCGCCGTGCCCCACACCGACAGGCCGAGCTGGCGCAGGTGGTCGCCCTCGTCCTGCAGATGGCGCTCCAGCAGGCGATCCGCCGCCTGCACACCCAGGCGCCAGGCGGTTGGCGTGGGCAGGTGGCGCACGTCGAGGGTGAAGAAGTTGCGCCCGGTGGGCAGTACATCCAGCCGCCCGCGACTGGGCGCGCCGCTTGGCCCGGCGGGGACGAAACGCCCTTGCAACGCCGCCAGCAGGCCGCTCATCTCGGCGTCGCCGCAGGCATCCAGCAGCGGCGCAACGTGCTCGGCCAGCCCATCGAGGATCAGCGCCACCTCGGCGCCGAAATCGCCAATACGTTCGCCGGCCAGGCGCCGCTCGATCAGCCGCAGCGCCAGCAGCTCCAGACGCTCGCGGGTATCGCCGACGCTGCGCCACAGGCTGTTATCCACAGCCTGCAACGCCTGTGGACGCAGCCCCGCCCAGGCCTGGCCCATATCGCAGTCCAGCGGATCGAGGCCCAATTCCAGACCACGGGCCAGCGCGCGCAGCAGGCTGGCATTGGCGCCCTGACCGTCGCCACGGGGAATGCGCAGCAGCGCCAGCAGGGTGTCGCGGCGCAGTTGCCCGGCCGGCGACTCGCCAAACACATGCAGGCCATCGCGAATCTGCGATTCCTTGAGGTCGCACAGGTAGGCGTCGAGCTGCGGCAGCCAGCTGTCGGCATCGTCGTTGAGTTGCAGGCCAAGCTCGCGGTCGAGGCTGGCTTCGCGCACCTTGGCCAGGATCTCGCCGCGCAGCTCCACGGCGCGGCGCAGGTCGAGCTGGCTGGCCTCGAAATACTCGTCGGCCAGGCGCTCCAGGTCGCGCAGCGGGCCGTAGCTCTCGGCGCGGGTCAGCGGCGGCATCAGGTGGTCGATGATCACCGCCTGGGTACGGCGCTTGGCCTGCGCGCCCTCGCCCGGGTCGTTGACGATAAAGGGATAGATATTCGGCAGCGGGCCGAGCAGCGCCTGCGGCCAACAGCCCGCGGAGAGGCCGACGCTCTTGCCCGGCAGCCATTCCAGGTTGCCGTGCTTGCCGACGTGGATCAGCGCATCGGCAGCGAAGGCCGTGCGCAGCCAGGCGTAGAAGACGATATAGCCGTGCGGCGGAACCAGATCGGGGTCGTGGTACACCGCTGCCGGGTCGAGCTGATAACCACGCGCCGGCTGGATACCAACGAAGGTCAGGCCGAAGCGCAGGCCGGCGACCATCATCCGCCCGCTGCGGAACATGGGATCGTCCTGCGGCTCGCCCCAGCGCTCGCGCACCGCCTGCTGATTCTGCTCAGGCAGACTGTGGAAAAACGTCAGGTAGTCGTCCAGCGCCAGGCTCTGCGCACAGGGCCGTGTGTCGAGGCCGTCGAGATCGTTGGTAATGCCGCCAAGCAGGCAGTGGACAAGTGCGGTACCGCTGTCCGGCAGGTTATCCACCGGGTAACCCTGGGCCTGCAGGGCGCGAAGGATATTCAGCGCGGCAGCCGGCGTATCCAGACCGACGCCGTTGCCGATGCGGCCATCGCGAGTCGGGTAGTTGGCCAGGATCAGGCCTATTCGCTTCTGATCGTTGCTTTTAAGCGCCAACTGGCACCATTTCCGCGCCAGTTCCGCGACATAAGCCATCCCCGGCTCATGCGCCTGGTAGCACGCCACATCGCTCTGACTACGCTCGCTGCGCCAGGCCAGGCCCTTGAAGCTGATGGCGGTGCCGATCAGCCGGCCATCCAGCTCGGGCAGCACCACGTGCATGGCCAGGTCACGCGAGCCCAGGCCCTGGGCGCTGGCCTGCCACTGCGCCTGGTTGTCCAGCGCGCAGATGGCCTGCAGCACCGGGATATCGCGGCGGAACACCCGCGCCTGCGGCGCCTCGGGGTTGGATAAAGCGAAGCCGGTGGTATTGATGATCAGCGCGGCGTCGGCGTCATCCAGCCAGGCCTGCACCTGCTCTAGGCAGGCCGACTCCTTGAGGCTGGCCACGGCAATGGGTAGCGGGTTAAGGCCCTGGGCCTGCAGATGCTGGCAAAAGGTATCGACGAAGGCGGTGTTGGCCGATTGCACATGGTTGCGATAGAACAGCAGCGCCACCACGGGGGCACCGACCTGCCATTGCGCCCGCCAGTCGCCCAGGGAGGCCGGGCTGCACTGCGGGTGATAGAGGCCCACGCGCGGCAGCGCTTGCGGCTCCTGCCAATTGTCGTCACGCCCCAGCCAGCGGCTGCCGATACAGCGAAACAGCTGGCGCGCGTTGTCCAGCCCGCCCTGACGCAGGTACTGCCAGAGGCGCTGGCTGTCTTCTTCATCGACGTTGCCGAGGGCGCTCAGTTCCGGGTCGGGCGCATCGTCGCCCGGCACCATGATCACCCTGGCGCCGCGCGCGCCCAGCTCCACCAGGCGTTCAACGCCGTAGCGCCAGTAGCTCACGCCGCCATGCACCGAGATCAGGATGACCTTGGCATGCTGCAGCACCTGCTCGACGTAATGGTCCACCGAGGCGTGGTTGCTCAGCTGTGCCGGGCTGGCCAGGCGCAGGCTGGGGTAGTCCTCCGGCAGTTGCCGGGCGGCTTCGGCCAACAGGGAGAGGTGCGAATCGCCGGTGCAGAGGATCACCAACTCGGCCGGGGTCTGGCCGAGGTCGGCGATGCTGTCGGCCGGCAGTTGGGCGCCGGGCTGGGTGCGCAGTAGGTGCATGTTGGTTCTGTGGGAGGGGCTTTAGCCGTGACTATCCGCGAACCGAATCGCGGCTAAAGCCCCTCCCACCATCACTCAGGCCAGCGCCGCCTTCAGCTCGGCCTCGATGGCCGCGCGGTCGAGCTGCTGGCCGATCAGCACCAGGCGGCTCAGGCGCGGCTCGTCGGCCTGCCAGGCGCGGTCGAAGTGGCGATCGAAGCGCTGGCCCACACCCTGCACCAGCAGGCGCATCGGCTTGCCAGGGATGGCCGCGAAGCCCTTCACGCGCAGGATGCCGTGTTTGCCCACCGCGTCCTTCAGTGCGGTCAGCAGGCGCGCCTCCTCGGCCTGCGGTAGTTCCACGTGGAACGCGTCAAATTCCTCGTGATCGTGGTCCTCGTCCTCATCGTCATGATGGGTACGGCGGCTGTCGATATGCAGCTCGGTTTCGCTGTTCAGGCCCAGCAGCACGTCCAGCGGCAGCTCGCCGCCGTGCGCCTCGATCACCTTGACCGCCGGCGGCAGCTCCTCGGCCACCTCGGCGCGCACCGCGGCCAGCGCCTCGGCGTCGAGCAGGTCGGCCTTGTTGAGAATCACCAGGTCGGCGCTGGCCAGCTGGTCGGCGAACAGCTCGTGCAGCGGCGATTCGTGGTCGAGGTTGGCGTCGAGCTGGCGCTGCGCGTCCACCTGATCGGGGAAGGCGGCGAAGGTGCCGGCGAGCACCGCCGGGCTGTCGACCACGGTGATCACCGCATCGACCGTGCAGGCGTTGCGGATTTCCGGCCAGTTGAAGGCCTGCACCAGCGGCTTGGGCAGGGCCAGGCCGCTGGTCTCGATGAGGATATGGTCGAGGTCGCCACGCCGCGCCACCAGCTCGCGCATCACCGGGAAGAACTCCTCCTGCACGGTGCAGCACAGGCAGCCGTTGGCCAGTTCAAAGACGCGGCCCATGGCCTCTTCCTCGCTGCAGCCGATGGCGCACTGCTTGAGGATCTCGCCGTCGATGCCCAACTCGCCGAACTCGTTGACGATCACCGCGATACGGCGGCCTTCGGCGTGGGCCAGCAGATGGCGCAGCAAGGTGGTTTTGCCGGCACCGAGAAAACCGGTGACGATGGTGACAGGCAGTTTGGCGAGGGTTTTCATGAAGGGCCCCGTGGCGTCGGTAAGTTCGACGGACGGGTACGCGCAGGCGGGCACGCAGGGGCGTGCTGGCCGCGTCGGATCACCCCGTCCGAGCAAATGGCTGGTCAATCGAGGCAGGTCTCCTGGCTCACGGTCTGCACGCTTGTGCATCCTTCACCTTCCCGCTGTTGAGCAGTGGTGTATCGAAGGAATTTCGACCGTTTACAGTTGCGGGGGCAGCCAGGGCATCGACCCTGTTCCCTCTTAGCTTCCCGGCGGCAATGCCGGGCAGAACCTCGAACGCGAGAAGGCTACGCAGGCCGCGGCGCTCGGTCAATCGCGGTTGACCGGTGGGGAGCGTCATGTTGAGCTACGCCGCCACTCCGCCCGAACAGCGCTTATGTTGCCTCCCCCTTCCGAACCCCGCTCAGCTTCGTCGCTCCAGGTCGTCGCCGGACTGGGTTGCCGCCGTGGCTGCAGCCTGGACGAGCTGCTAGCCCTGCTTATCCACAGCCTGAGCCAGCATAAGCTGACGGTGGATAACCTGGCCGGATTGGCCAGCATCGCCCACAAGCGCGAGGAGACGGCACTGCAGGCACTGGCCGAGCAGCTGAAGCTGAGGCTGCAGTTCTTCAGCAGCAAAGAACTCGCGCCTCAGCAGTCGGCCACCGGCGGCAGCGCCCTGGTGCAGTCCGTCACCGGCAGCCCCGCGGTGGCCGAGCCCTGTGCCCTGAGCCTGGCCGCCCGCCTGGGCGCCACGCCTCGTCTGCTCGGCGAGAAGAACCGCACGGCCAACGCCACCTGTGCGCTGGCCACTTTCGACAGAGAACCCGCAGCATGACCGTCTACTTTATCGGCGCCGGCCCCGGCGACCCGGAGCTGATCACCGTCAAGGGCCAGCGCCTGATCCGTTCGTGCGCGGTGATCCTGTACGCCGGCTCGCTGGTACCGGAAGCGGTTATTGCGGGCAATAGCGCCGAACGAGTGGTCAACACCGCCGAATTGCACCTGAGCGAGATTATCGAGCTGCTGCGCCAGGCGCACGAACGCGGCCAGGACGTGGCCCGCGTGCACTCCGGCGACCCCTCGCTGTACGGCGCCATCGGCGAGCAGATTCGCGAGCTGCGTGCCCTCGGCATTCCCTTCGAGATCGTCCCCGGCGTCACCGCCACCGCCGCTTGCGCCGCCTTGCTGGAAAGCGAGCTGACCCTGCCGGGCGTCGCCCAGACCCTGATCCTCACCCGCTACGGCAGCACCTCGCCGATGCCCGAGGGCGAGCAGTTGCACGACCTGGCGCGGCACCGCGCGACCCTGGCCATCCATCTCGGCGTGCGTCAGCTGCCGGCCATAGTGGCCGACCTGCTGCCGCACTACGGCGCCGACTGCCCCATCGCGGTGATCCACAGAGCAAGCTGGCCGGATCAGGACTGGGTGCAGGGCACCCTGGCCGATATCGAGGCCAAGGTCGCCGCCAAGGACTTTCGCCGCACCGCGCTGATCCTGGTCGGCCGCGTGCTCGCTCCCGGCGCCTTCGCCGAATCGGCGCTGTATGACGCTGGGCATCGCCACCTCTACCGTCCCGGCAGAGACTGAGCCACTGGCGAGAAAGCGTACAAGCCGCTGGATGCCTTGATATACCTAGCCTACAAGCGCTTATCAACAGGATAGAAGGCGAGTTATCCAAGCGCTCTGTGGATAGTGGCAAAGCGCCGATCAATTCTTGTGCAAGTGGCTGGAAGGCCCTGTCTATCGGGGCCTTGGCCAGGTATCAAAAGGATCTCCACAAGACGATCCACGCCAACTGTGAGCAACTGCTCAGAGCTGTACCTCCACCCGCTTGATACCCAGGCCGCGCAGTTCGAGTATCAGGGCATCCAGGCTGGCGAAGGACTCCACCTGCTCGGCGGCGTCGACCAGGAAGAAACTGCGTCCGCCTTCCTTCCTGAACAACAGGATCCACTCGCGGGGGTTGGCCGGGTTGGCGATGACCTGGGTGTCGAACACCGCGCCATCGGCCAACCTTTGCCTGACGTCGTCGCGCGTCACTCGACCGTCACGCTCTTGGCCAGGTTGCGCGGCTGGTCGACGTCGGTGCCCTTGAGCACGGCGACGTAGTAGGACAGCAGCTGCAGCGGCACGGTGTAGAGGATCGGCGCGAGCAGGTCGTGGATATGCGGCATGGCCACCACGTGGGTGCCCTCGCCGTTGCGCATGCCGGCCTGCTGGTCGGCGAAGACGATCAGCTCGCCGCCGCGGGCGCGCACTTCCTGCAGGTTGGACTTGAGCTTTTCCAGCAGCTCGTTGTTCGGCGCCACGGTGACCACCGGCATGTCGGCGTCGACCAGGGCCAGCGGCCCGTGCTTGAGCTCGCCGGCCGGGTAGGCCTCGGCGTGGATATAGGAGATTTCCTTGAGCTTGAGCGCCCCTTCCATGGCCACCGGGTACTGCGCGCCGCGGCCGAGGAACAGGCTGTGGTGCTTCTCGGCGAATAGCTCGGAGATCTTCTCGACTGTCTTGTCCATGGCCAGCGCCTCGCCCAGACGGGTCGGCAGGCGGCGCAGCTCTTCCACCAATTCGGCGGTCAGCGCCTTGTCCAGGTTGCCGTGCACCTGGCCGAGGGCCAGGGTCAGCAGCATCAGGCCAACCAGCTGGGTGGTGAAGGCCTTGGTCGAGGCCACGCCGATTTCCGGGCCGGCCTGGGTCAGCAGGCACAGGTCGGATTCGCGCACCAGCGAGCTGGTGCCGACGTTGCAGATCACCAGGCTGGCCAGGTAGCCGCCCTGCCCCGGTGCCTTCTCCTTGGCGTTGCGCAGCGCCGCCAGGGTGTCAGCGGTCTCGCCGGACTGCGACACGCTGACGAACAGGGTATCCGGCTGCACCACCACCTTGCGGTAGCGGAATTCGCTGGCCACTTCGACCTGGCAGGGAATCCCGGCCAGCTCTTCCAGCCAGTAACGGGCGACCATGCCGGCGTGGTAGCTGGTGCCGCAGGCGACGATCTGTACGTTCCTGACCTTGGCGAACAGCTCGGCGGCCTGCGGGCCGAAGGCCTGTACCAGCACCTGATCGCTGCCCAGGCGGCCTTCCAGCGTGCGCTGCACCACCTTGGGCTGCTCGTGGATTTCCTTGAGCATAAAGTGGCGATACTCGCCCTTGTCGGCGGCCTCGGCGCCTTCGTGGTACTGCACCGCCTCGCGCTGCACCGGCTGGCCGGCGGCGTCCCACAGCTGCACGCTGTCGCGGCGAATCTCGGCGACGTCGCCCTCTTCCAGGTAGATAAAGCGGTCGGTGACCTGACGCAGCGCCAACTGGTCGGAGGCGAGGAAGTTCTCGCCGAGCCCCAGGCCGATCACCAGCGGGCTGCCGCTGCGGGCGGCGAGCAGACGATCCGGCTGCTTGGCGCTGATCACGGCCAGGCCGTAGGCGCCGTGCAGCTCGGGGATGGCGGCCTTGAGCGCGGCGGTGAGGTCGCCGAGCTGCTGCAGCTTGTGCTCGAGCAGGTGGACGATGGTTTCGGTGTCGGTATCGGAGCTGAACAGGTAGCCCAGGCCCTTGAGGCGCTCGCGCAGCTCCTCGTGGTTTTCGATGATGCCGTTGTGCACCACCGCCAGCTCGTCACCGGAGAAGTGCGGGTGGGCGTTGCGCTCGCTCGGCGCGCCATGGGTGGCCCAGCGGGTGTGGGCGATGCCCAGACGCCCGGCCAGCGGCTCGGCCTGCAGCGCGGCCTGCAGTTCGCTGACCTTGCCCACCCGGCGGCGGCGATCCAGTGCGCCCTGCTCGGTCAGCAGCGCCACCCCGGCGCTGTCATAGCCGCGGTATTCCAGGCGCTTGAGGCCTTCCACCAGAACAGGGGTGATATTGCGCTCCGCGATGGCGCCGACGATTCCACACATGCTTGTCTCCTCAAGTTTCCAGCGGCGCGAGGATCAGCTGGATACCTCGCGCGATAAGTTGTTCCCGGGCCTCATCGTCGAGGCGCGAATCGGTGATCAGGGTATGCACGCTGCCCCAGGGCAGCTCGAGATTGGGGATACGCCGGCCGATCTTGTCGCTCTCGACCATGACGATGACCTCGCGGGCCACCTCGGCCATCACCCGCGACAGACCGAGCAGCTCGTTGAAGGTGGTGGTGCCGCGCTCCAGGTCGATGCCGTCGGCGCCGATAAACAGCTGGTCGAAGTCGTAGGAACGCAGCACCTGCTCGGCCACCTGGCCCTGGAAGGATTCCGAGTGCGGGTCCCAGGTGCCGCCGGTCATCAGCAGCACCGGCTCGTGCTCCAGTTCGCGCAGGGCGTTGGCCACGTTCAGCGAGTTGGTCATCACCACCAGGCCGGGCCGGTGGCCGAGCTGGGGGATCATCGCCGCGGTGGTGGTGCCGCTGTCGATGATGATCCGCGCGTGCTCGCGGATGCGCGCCACGCCGGCACGGGCGATGGCCTGCTTGTGCGGGGAAAGCGGTTGCGTCGGCTCGCCGATCAGTTCCTGCGGTAGCGGCACGGCACCGCCGTAGCGGCGCAGCAGCAGGCCATTCTTCTCCAGCGCGGCGAGGTCCTTGCGGATGGTCACTTCCGAGGTGGCGAAGTGCTGCGCCAGGGCGTCCACCGACACCTCGCCCTGCTCGGCGAGCAAGGCGAGGATGGTATGGCGACGTTGCGGCGTATTGCGCTTCGACATACTTAAGTTTCGATCCGAAAGATAATGGCGCGAATCAAAACCTAACGAAGCTTTCCAGTCAAGCGCCAATCGACGTAGGGCGGCCAAGTCGCAGGCTTGTCCGCCAAGGGGCGCCAAACCAGACGGCGCCCTGCCCGGCCCGCTCGCTCAACGGGTCGGCAGGATCGCGTTGGGGTCGAGGTAGAACATCTTCTTCCAGCCCTGGGTCGAGCCGTCCGCGCGCCAGGGCAACGGCAGCAGGCTGACGACCGAGTAGTGCAGATGCGCCGGTTTGCCGCGGGCGTTGCCGCTGTCGCCGACCGCGCCCAGCACGCTGCCGGCCAGCAGCGGCTGGCCCGGGTAGACCTCGATGCGGTGCAGGTGGGCGTAATAGTGCAGGCGCCACTTCGGCCCCAGGGCGACGACCACCTTGCCGCCCTGCTCGATCTCGCCGCGAAACAGCACCAGGCCGTAGCTGCTGGAGCGCACCGGCGTGCCGCGCCTGGCGAAGATGTCGATGCCCTTGTGCACACCGGAGCGGCCCCAGGGTTCGAACCAGAAGGTCTGCGGGTTCCAGTCGCGGGCGCTGGCGCCGTCCACCGGAATCCGCGGCCATTCCGGCAGCAAGGCCCAGAGCAGCAGCAGCCCGGGCACTATCCAGCGTTTGCGTAGTGGCATCCTTGCCGGCTCCTTCAACTCTTCTTGGTCGGCCGCTTCCAGCCTTCGATATTGCGCTGCTTGGCGCGGCCGACGGCCAGGCTGTCGGCCGGCACGTCGCTGGTGATCACCGAACCGGCGCCGGTGGTCGCGCGGTCGCCCAGATTGACCGGCGCTACCAGGGCGCTGTTGGAACCGATAAACACGTCCTCGCCCATCACCGTGCGGAACTTGTTGGCGCCGTCGTAGTTGCAGGTGATGGTGCCGGCGCCGATATTGCTGCGCGCGCCGATCTCGGCGTCGCCCAGGTAGCTCAGGTGGCCGGCCTTGGCGCCTTCGCCAAGCACGGCGTTCTTCAGCTCGACGAAGTTGCCGACATGGGCCTTAGCGCCCAGCTTGGCGCCGGGACGCAGGCGGGCGAACGGGCCGCAGTCGGCGCCCTCGCCCAGCTCGGCGCCTTCCAGGTGGCTGTTGGCCTTGACGATGGCGCCCTTGCGCAGCACCGAGTCCCTGATCACGCAGTTCGGGCCAATCTGTACCTCGTCTTCGATCAGCACCTTGCCTTCGAGAATCACGTTGACGTCGATCAGCACGTCGCGGCCCACCGTCACCTCGCCACGCAGGTCGAAACGCGCCGGGTCGCGCAGGGTCACGCCCTGGGCCATCAGGCGGCGCGCGGCGCGCTGCTGGTAGTGGCGCTCCAGCTCGGCGAGCTGGATGCGGTCGTTGGCGCCCTGCACTTCCATGGCGTCCTGCGGCTGCTCGGTGGCCACCAGCAGGCCGTCGGCCACGGCCATGGCGATCACGTCGGTGAGGTAGTACTCGCCCTGCGCGTTGCTGTTGGACAGGCGGCCGAGCCAGTCGCCCAGACGCTTGCCGGGCACCGCGAGGATGCCGGTGTTGCCCTCGCAGATCTGCCGCTGCTCGGGGGTGGCGTCCTTGTGCTCGACGATGGCCTGCACCACGCCTGCCGCGTCGCGGACGATACGGCCGTAGCCGGTGGGATCGACCAGGTCGACGGTGAGCAGCGCCAGTTGCTCGTCGCCGACCTTGGCCAGCAGGCGCTGCAGGGTCTCGGCTTCGATCAGCGGCACGTCGCCGTAGAGGATCAGCACGCGCTCGGCACTCAACGCCGGCAGCGCCTGGGCCACGGCGTGGCCGGTGCCGAGCTGCTCGGCCTGCAGGACGAAATTGAGGTCGTCGGCGGCCAGGCGCTCGCGTACCCGCTCGGCGCCATGGCCGATCACCATGTGGATGCCTTGCGGCTGCAGTTGGCGAGCGGTGGCGATGACGTGGCCGAGCATGGACTGGCCGGCGACCGGATGCAGGACCTTGGGCAGGGCGGAGCGCATGCGCGTGCCCTGACCGGCGGCGAGGATAACGATATCGAGCGACATAAGAGCGGATCCTGAACGACCCGGGAACCGGCCCGGGGTTAAACGGCTACGAGGTAGGGTGCGCCATGCGCACCAGCGGGCTTCGTACTGTTGGTTGGTGCGCACGGCGCACCCTACACAAAATCTGTGGACAAAGAAAAAGGGTAGCCAAGGCTACCCTTTCTCCCAACGCGGTTGAAGCCGCCGGCGTCAGCCGCCGAACTTCTTGCGCAGCTGCTGGACGGTACGCAGCTGGGCCGCGACCTCGGCCAGGTGAGAAGCGGCGGAACCGTAGTCGAATTCCGCGCCCTGCTGGTGCAGGGCCTTCTCGGCGGCCTTGAGGGCCTCCTGGGCGGCGGCTTCGTCGATGTCGGCAGCACGCTGCACGGTGTCGGCGAGAACCTTGACCATGTTCGGCTGCACTTCGAGGAAGCCACCGGAGATGTAGAACACCTCGACCTCGCCGCCCTGCTTGATCAGGCGGATCGGACCCGGCTTCAGATCGGTGATCAGCGGCGCGTGGCCCGGGGCGATACCCAGATCACCCAGGTTGCCGTGCGCAATCACCATCTCGACCAGGCCGGAGAAGATCTCCGCTTCCGCGCTGACGATATCGCAATGGACTGTCATAGCCATACGCTTGCCTCACGTGACAGGTTGTGGACAAGTTTATCCACAACCTGATGCGCCCGTCGCCGGGCGCATGGGGTGATTACAGTTTCTTCGCCTTCTCGATGGCTTCTTCGATGCCGCCAACCATGTAGAACGCTTGTTCCGGCAGGTGGTCGTAGTCGCCCTTGAGAATGCCGCTGAAGCCGGCGATGGTGTCCTTGAGGGACACGTACTTGCCCGGCGAACCGGTGAAGACTTCGGCCACGAAGAACGGCTGGGACAGGAAGCGCTGGATCTTACGAGCGCGCGATACCAGCTGCTTGTCCGACTCGGACAGCTCGTCCATACCGAGGATGGCGATGATGTCCTTCAGTTCCTTGTAACGCTGCAGCACGTACTGAACGCCACGAGCGGTCTCGTAGTGTTCGTTGCCGATGACGTTCGGGTCCAGCTGACGGCTGGTGGAGTCCAGCGGGTCAACGGCCGGGTAGATACCCAGCGAAGCGATGTCACGGGACAGTACCACGGTGGCGTCCAAGTGGGCGAAGGTGGTCGCCGGGCTCGGGTCGGTCAGGTCGTCCGCGGGAACGTAGACGGCCTGGATCGAGGTGATCGAGCCTTTCTTGGTGGAGGTGATGCGCTCCTGCAGAACGCCCATCTCTTCGGCCAGGGTCGGCTGGTAACCTACTGCCGACGGCATACGGCCGAGCAGTGCGGATACTTCGGTACCGGCCAGGGTGTAACGGTAGATGTTGTCGACGAACAGCAGTACGTCGCGACCTTCGTCACGGAACTTCTCGGCCATGGTCAGGCCGGTCAGCGCCACGCGCAGACGGTTGCCTGGCGGCTCGTTCATCTGACCGTAAACCAGGGCTACCTTGTCGAGAACGTTGGAGTCCTTCATCTCGTGGTAGAAGTCGTTACCCTCACGGGTACGCTCGCCCACACCGGCGAACACGGAGTAACCGCTGTGCTCGATGGCGATGTTACGGATCAGTTCCATCATGTTCACGGTCTTGCCGACGCCGGCGCCACCGAACAGACCGACCTTACCGCCCTTGGCGAACGGGCAGACCAGGTCGATTACCTTGATGCCGGTTTCCAGCAGCTCGTTGCCGCCGGCTTGCTCGGCATAGCTCGGCGCAGCGCGGTGGATTTCCCACTGCTCTTCTTCGCCAATCGGGCCGGCTTCGTCGATCGGGTTGCCCAGCACGTCCATGATCCGGCCCAGGGTCGCTTTACCGACCGGTACCGAGATGGCCTTGTGGGTGCGGGTGACGTCCAGGCCACGCTTGAGGCCTTCGGTCGAACCCATCGCAATGGAACGCACCACGCCGTCGCCCAGCTGCTGCTGGACTTCCAGGGTGGTTTCGGCGCCGACTACTTTCAGCGCCTCGTATACGGCTGGCACCTGATCACGCGGGAATTCCACGTCGATAACGGCGCCGATGATTTGAACGATACGTCCGCTACTCATCTTTGGTTCCTCTGAATATTTGAACCGTTCTTAAACCGCGGCAGCGCCGCCGACGATTTCCGAAATCTCTTGGGTGATCGCTGCCTGACGCGCCTTGTTGTAGATCAGCTGCAAATCGCTGATCAGTTCACCGGCGTTGTCGGTGGCGTTCTTCATCGCGATCATCCGCGCAGCCTGCTCGGCCGCGTTGTTCTCGACCACCGCCTGGTACACCTGCGATTCGACGTAGCGAACCATCAGACCGTCGAGCAGCTCCTTGGCATCGGGCTCGTACAGATAGTCCCAGTGATGCTTGAGCTCTTGATCCGGATCGGCCACCAGCGGAATCAGCTGTTCCACCGTCGGCTTCTGCGTCATGGTGTTGATGAACTTGTTCGAGACCACGGACAGACGGTCGATACGCCCTTCGAGGTAGGCATCGAGCATGACCTTGACGCTACCGATCAGGTCGTTGATCGACGGTTCCTCGCCGAGGTGGCTGATCGCAGCGACGACATTGCCACCAAAGTTGCGGAAGAATGCCGCGCCCTTGGAGCCAATCACGCAGAGATCGATCTCCACGCCTTGCTCGCGATCTTTCGCCATGTCCCTGACCAGGGCCTTGAACAGGTTGGTGTTCAGACCACCGCACAGACCGCGGTCACTGCTCACCACCACATAACCGGCACGCTTGACTTCGCGCTCGACCATGAAGGGATGGCGGTATTCCGGGTTGGCGTTGGCCAGATGACCAATCACCTGGCGGATACGCTCCGCGTAGGGACGGCTAGCTGCCATGCGCTGTTGTGCCTTGCGCATCTTGCTGACCGCCACCTTTTCCATGGCGCTGGTGATCTTCTGCGTGCTTTTGATGCTCGCAATCTTGCTGCGAATCTCTTTTGCGCCTGCCATTTGACACCTATCGGGTTAGCAGGCGGGCGTCTCGCGACGCCCGCTGCGGCTTACCAGGTTTGGGTGGCCTTGAACTTCTCGATACCAGCCTTGATGGCGGCGTCGATTTCGTCGTTGAAGTCACCTTTCACGTTGATCTTGGCCATCAGATCGGCCAGCTCACGGTTGAAGTAGCCCAGCAGGGCCGCTTCGAAGGCGCCAACTTTGTTCACTTCCACGTCGGTCAGGAAGCCGCGCTCGGCAGCGTACAGCGATACGGACATGTCGGCGATCGACATGGGCGCGTACTGCTTCTGCTTCATCAGTTCGGTGACACGCTGACCGTGCTCGAGCTGCTTGCGGGTGGCTTCGTCCAGGTCAGAGGCGAACTGGGCGAAGGCCGCCAGTTCACGGTACTGAGCCAGGGCGGTACGGATACCACCGGAGAGCTTCTTGATGATCTTGGTCTGCGCGGCACCACCGACACGGGATACCGAGATACCGGCGTTGACGGCCGGACGGATACCCGAGTTGAACATGGCCGATTCCAGGAAGATCTGACCGTCGGTGATCGAGATCACGTTGGTCGGAACGAACGCGGAAACGTCGCCAGCCTGGGTTTCGATGATCGGCAGAGCGGTCAGCGAACCGGTCTTGCCAGTCACGGCGCCATTGGTGAACTTCTCGACGTACTCTTCGGAAACGCGGGAAGCGCGCTCCAGCAGACGGCTGTGGAGATAGAACACGTCGCCCGGGTAGGCTTCGCGGCCCGGCGGACGGCGCAGCAGCAGGGAGATCTGACGGTAGGCCACGGCCTGCTTGGACAGGTCGTCGTACACGATCAGGGCGTCTTCACCGCGGTCGCGGAAGTATTCGCCCATGGTGCAACCGGCGTACGGCGCGAGGAACTGCAGGGCCGCCGATTCCGAAGCCGAAGCCGCCACCACGATGGTGTTGGCCAGGGCGCCGGCTTCTTCCAGCTTGCGCACCACGTTGGCGATGGTCGATTGCTTCTGACCGATGGCCACGTAGACGCAGCGGATGCCGCTGTTCTTCTGGTTGATGATGGCGTCGACGGCCAGGGCGGTCTTGCCGATCTGACGGTCGCCGATGATCAGCTCGCGCTGGCCACGGCCGACCGGGATCATGGCGTCGACCGACTTGTAGCCGGTCTGTACCGGCTGGTCGACCGACTTACGCCAGATCACGCCCGGAGCGACTTTCTCGACGGCGTCGGTGGCTTGAGCGTTGATCGGGCCTTTGCCGTCGATCGGGTTGCCCAGGGCATCGACCACGCGGCCCAGCAGTTCCGGACCAACCGGGACTTCCAGGATGCGGCCGGTGCACTTGGCGCTCATGCCTTCGGCCAGGCTGGTGTAAGCACCCAGCACGACGGCGCCGACGGAGTCTTGCTCCAGGTTCAGCGCCATACCGTAGACGCCGCCCGGGAACTCGATCATTTCGCCGTACATGACGTCGGCGAGACCGTGAATGCGCACGATGCCGTCGGAGACGGACACGATGGTGCCTTCGTTGCGGGCTTGGGAGGCGACGTCGAGTTTCTCGATGCGCCCCTTGATGATTTCACTAATTTCGGAAGGATTGAGTTGCTGCATAGCTCTGCTGCCCCTTCAAACTCAAGATTTCAATGCTTCGGCCAGCTTCGCGAGTTTGCCGCGAACTGAGCCATCGATAACCAGGTCGCCGGCGCGGATCAGTACACCACCGATCAAGGTGGCATCTTCCGCGGCGTGCAGACGCACTTCTCGGCCGAGCCGTGCACTGAGAACCTTGGCGAGTTTGTCTTGCTGTTCATCGCTCAATGCGAAGGCACTGGTGACATCCACGTCGATCGACTTCTCCTGCTCGGCCTTGTACAGCTCGAACTGGGCGAAGATGTCCGGCAACAGGGCCAGACGGTCGTTCTCGGCGACGACATGGATGAAGTTCTGTGCCTGGGCGTCGAACTTGTCGCCACACACCTCGATGAAGGCGGTGGCCTTTTCTGTACTCGTCAGACGCGGGGCCTTGAGCACGCGCTGCATGGTGTCGTCGAGCGACACCGCTGCAGCCAGGCCGAGCATGGCTGACCAATTGGCCAGTTGCTGGTGGGCCTGGGCGTGCTCGAAGGCAGCCTTAGCGTAAGGTCGGGCCAGCGTGGTCAGTTCTGCCATGATCGCGCCCTCGCTTAAATTTCGGCTGCCAGTTTGTTAACCAGCTCCGCATGCGCGCTTTGGTCGATGGATGCGCCCAGGATCTTCTCCGCACCGCTGACCGCCAGGCTGCCCACTTGGGCGCGCAGGGCGTCTTTGATGCCGTTGATTTCCTGTTCGATCTCGGCCTGAGCCTGAGCCTTCACACGGTCAGCTTCGCCACGGGCCTGATCACGGGCTTCGTCGACGATCTGCGCCGCGCGCTTCTTGGCCTGCTCGATGATTTCGGCAGCCTGACCTTTGGCGTCGCGCAGTTGCTGGGCCACTTTCTCGTGGGCCAGCTCCAGATCACGAGCCGCGCGGTTGGCAGCGTCCAAGCCGTCTGCGATCTTCTTCTGGCGTTCCTGCAGAGCCGTAATGACCGGAGGCCATACGAACTTCATGCAGAACAGCACGAAGATGAAGAAGGCAACGGACTGGCCAATCAGGGTTGCATTAATGTTCACGCCAACACCTCGCTCGTTCGTTGTCCGTCACACCAATTCACTCGAAAGCGAGTGAATCAGCCTGCGATTTGACCAACGAAGGGGTTCGCGAAGGTGAAGAACAGTGCGATACCAACACCAATCATGGTCACGGCGTCGAGCAGACCGGCGACGATGAACATTTTCACTTGCAGCATCGGAACCATTTCCGGCTGACGCGCGGCGCCTTCCAGGAACTTGCCACCCAGCAGACCGAAACCGATGGCGGTACCCAGGGCACCCAGGCCGATCAGCAGTGCAACGGCGATAGCGGTCAAACCAACTACAGTTTCCATTTTTCCTCCCGACTTACAGTCGTATTGGTTAAGGTTTTTGTTGAAGCGGTAAAGCGAAATCGTTTGTTTACAGCGGCCCCGAGGCCGTGGCCGCGGGGTTTGTCCTGGCAGGCGCCGCCTGGGGCGACGCCGCGGAACTTGTTACGGCTTAGTGGTTATCTTCGTGGGCCATCGACAGGTAGACGATGGTCAGCATCATGAAGATGAACGCTTGCAGCACGATGATCAGGATGTGGAAGATGGCCCAGGCCAGCTGCAGCACACCGCCCAGACCGCCGAGCAGCAGGCCGCCGCTGTACATGATGGCGATCAGGATGAAGATCAGTTCGCCGGCATACAGGTTGCCGAACAGACGCAGGGCCAGGGACACCGGCTTGGCGATCAGGGTGACGAACTCGAGCAGGAAGTTCACCGGCACCAGCAGAATCTTCACGGCGATGTTCTTGCTGCTGAACGGGTGCAGGGTCAGTTCGCCGAGGAAGCCGCCGATGCCTTTGACCTTGACGCTGTAGAACAGGATCAGAGCGAACACCGACAGGGCCAGGCCCAGGGTGGCGTTCGGGTCGGTGGTCGGTACCACGCGGAAGTACAGGTGCGGATCGCCGGCGATGGTAGCGGCCAGCATCGGCAGCCAGTCGACCGGGATCAGGTCCATGAAGTTCATCAAGAAGACCCAGACGAAGATGGTCAGGGCCAGCGGGGCGATCAGCGGGTTACGCCCGTGGAAGGTGTCCTTGACGCTGCCGTCGACGAACTCCACCAGCACTTCGACGAAGTTCTGCAGGCCGCCCGGTTGCCCGGAGGTCGCTTTCCTCGCCGCCAGGCGGAACAGAAGAATGAAGATCAGGCCAAGCACCACCGACACCGCCAGGGTGTCGACGTGGAAGGCCCAGAAACCCATTTCCTGGGCTTCCTTTGCGGAGTGGGCGAAACTCCAGCCATTCACCGGATGCTGACCGAAGGTCAGGTTCGTCAGGTGGTGCTGGATGTAACCCGAAGCGGTATCTGCTGCCATTATTTGCCTCGAACGCTTTAAGGTCTTGAAAATTTTGTTATCAGCAACGGGGCGAACCAGCTGACCAGCAGGGTCAGCAGGTAGACGCCGAACAGAACCGGCGCCTCCAGGGGTTTCACGCCCGCAAACGTCAGTGCAAACAGCACGAACGTCAGAATCAGTTTTCCCGCTTCGCCCGCATAGAACGAACGGACGATCTCTCGAGCCGCCCGCGCGCCGCTGAAGCGGAACGCCTTGTGGGCGAAATACAGATTCGGCAACCAGGCGATCATGCCGCCCAACAGCGCCGAATATCCGGCAACGCTCCCCAGCGCTTGCCAGGACACCACTGCGGCCAACAGCAGCACGATCAACTGTGCCAGCAGAACCGGGAACACCGGCAGACGATGGAAGGGCCGGCGCTTCGGCATACGGCGTTCCATCAACTGGGTTCCTCGACTCTCGACCGCTTTAAATCAATGAATTGGCATAAAAAGTGCCAACAAAATTGCGCGCAGAGTATAGGGGGCCTATCCCCCCCATTCAACTGCCGGGTAGTGATTTCCGACCGTGCGCTACATGGCCAGATGTGGCCAATTGTTTCAGCGGATATGGGCGAGCACGCCCTGCAATTCGTCGAGGGAGTTGTAGCGGATCACCAGCTGACCCTTGCCCTTGCTGCCGTGTTTTATCTGCACAGGCGAGCCTAGACGCTCCGCCAGGCGCTGTTCGAGGCGACTGATGTCCGGATCGGCCTTGGCCTTGGTCGGCGCCGGCTTGGCCGTCAGCCACTGGCGCACCAGGGCCTCGGTCTGACGAACGGTGAGGCCGCGTGCGACAACGTGTCGCGCCGCTTCCACCTGCTGTTCCAGGGGTAAACCGAGCAGCGCACGGGCATGGCCCATCTCCAGGTCGCCGTGCGACAGCAGGGTCTTGATCTCCTCCGGCAGGGCGATCAGGCGCAGTAGGTTGGTGATGGTGACGCGCGACTTGCCGACGGCATCGGCGACCTGTTGCTGGGTCAGCTCGAATTCCTGCTGCAGGCGCTGCAGGGCCACGGCTTCCTCGATCGGGTTGAGGTCTTCGCGCTGGATGTTCTCGATCAGCGCCATGGCGATGGCGGCTTCGTCCGGCAGCTCGCGGACCATGGCCGGGATCTTGTCCTGGCCGGCCAGCTGGCTGGCGCGCCAACGGCGTTCGCCGGCGACGATCTCGAAGCGACCGCCGCCGATGGGGCGCAGGACTATGGGTTGCATCACGCCCTGGGCGCGGATCGAGGCGGCGAGTTCTTCCAGGGCGGTCTGGTCCATGTCGCGGCGCGGCTGGTACTTGCCGCGCTGGATTAGCTCCAGCGGCACGTATTGCAATTCGCGCGTATCGACCTGGGCGGCTTCTTCCTGCAGCGCGCTGACGGTGTTGCCGCCGAGCAGGGCGTCCAGGCCTCGGCCCAGACCTCGTTTCTTCGCAGCCATGCGGATGTTCCTTAAGCGGTAGCGGTTTTCGCGGCGGAGCGCTGACGACGCACCAGTTCACCGGCCAGCGCCAGGTAGGCGATGGCGCCGCGGGATTGTTTGTCGTAGACCAGCGCCGGCATGCCGAAGCTCGGCGCCTCGGCCAGGCGCACGTTGCGCGGGATCACCGCGTCGTACAGCTTGTCGCCGAAGTGTTCCTTGAGCTGGGCGCTGACGTCGTTGGTCAGGCTGATGCGCGGGTCGTACATGGTGCGCAGCAGACCTTCGATCTGCAGCTTGGGATTGAGCAGCTGGGCGATGCGCTGGATGCTGTTGACCAGATCCGAGAGGCCCTCGAGCGCGTAGTACTCGCACTGCATGGGGATGATCACGCCATCGGCGGCGACCAGGGCGTTGATGGTCAGCATCGACAGCGACGGCGGGCAGTCGATGAGGATGTAGTCGTAGTTCTCGCGGATCGGCGCCAGGGCGTAACGCAGCCGACTCTCCTTCATCTTCATCTCGAGCAGGGCGACTTCCGCGGCGGTGAGGTCGCGGTTGGCCGGCAGCAGCTGGTAGCCGCCGTGCTCGGAGAACTGCATGGCCTGGCCGAGGTCGCATTCGCCGATCAGCACGTCGTAGATCGAGTGCTCCAGCCCGTGCTTGTCGACGCCGCTGCCCATGGTCGCGTTGCCCTGCGGGTCGAGGTCGATCAGCAGCACGCGGCGCTTGGTCGCCACCAGCGAGGCGGCCAGGTTGATGCACGTCGTGGTCTTGCCCACCCCGCCTTTCTGGTTGGCGATCGCGAATACCTTGGCCATCTTCTTTCCCCTTAGACCGAGCGACGCAGTATCAACAGATGGCGTTGGCCTTGGCAACCGGGAACCCGCAGCACGTGGGTGGCGCTGAGACGGAAGTCCGCCGGCAGGGCCTGCAGCTCGTCGTCCGGGTGCACGCCTTTCATCGCCAGCCAGTGGGTGTCGACGCTGCCGAGGTGGCGGGTCCAGTCGCTGAAGTCCTGCAGGCTGCTGAAGGCGCGCGAGCTGATGCCGTCGAACGGCCGCTCGGGCCGATACGCCTCGACCCGGCTGTGGACAACTTCGAGGTTGGCGAGTTTCAGCTCCAGCTTCACCTGGATCAGGAAACGGGTCTTCTTGCCGTTGGAATCGAGCAGGGTGAAACGCCGCTCGGGGAACATGATCGCCAACGGAATGCCGGGCATGCCGCCACCGCTGCCGACGTCCAGCCAGTTGTCCCCACGCTCGGCGACGAAGGGCAGCACCGACAGGCTGTCAAGCAGGTGGCGCGACACCATCTCGTCGGGATCGCGCACGGCGGTGAGGTTGTAGGCCTTGTTCCACTTGATCAGCAGGCCCAGGTAAGCGAGCAGTTGTTCCTGCTGGCGGGCGCTGAGCTCGATGCCCTGTTCGCGGGCGCCCTGCAGCAGTTCTTCGGCGTGACGCTGAGTGACCGACATCAGGCGCTGTGCTCCAGCTTCTGCCCGGCGCTGCGCTTTTTCAGGTGAATCAGCAGCAGGGAAATCGCCGCCGGGGTGACCCCGGGGATGCGCGAGGCCTGGCCGAGGGTCGCCGGGCGGGTGTTGCCGAGCTTGAACTGGATCTCCTTGGACAGCCCGGAGATCGAGGCATAGTCCAGATCATCTGGCAGCTTGGTGTCCTCACTGGCGCGCAGCTTGGCGATTTCGTCCTGCTGGCGGTCGATATAGCCGGCGTACTTGGTCTTGATCTCGACTTGCTCGGCCACCTGGTTATCCACAACCGGCGCGTCGGTCAGCTCGACCAGGGTGGCGTAGTCGATCTCGGGACGCGCCAGCAGGTTGAGCAGGTTGTATTCGTGGGCCAGCGGCGTACCGAAGCGCGCGGCGATGGCATCGCCCTGCGGCGTACCCGGGCGCACCCAGGTGCTCTTCAGGCGCTGCTCCTCCTGGACGATGCCCTCGCGCTTGGCCTCGAAGGCGGCCCAGCGCTCGTCGTCTATCAGGCCCAGCTCGCGGCCTTTTTCAGTCAGGCGCAGGTCAGCGTTGTCCTCACGCAGGATCAGCCGGTATTCGGCGCGCGAGGTGAACATGCGGTAGGGCTCCTGGGTGCCCAGGGTGATCAGGTCGTCGACCAGCACGCCGATGTAGGCTTCGTCGCGGCGCGGGCACCAGGCCTCCTTGCCCTGCGCGCGCAGCGCGGCATTGCAGCCCGCCAGCAGGCCTTGAGCACCGGCTTCTTCGTAGCCGGTGGTGCCATTGATCTGGCCAGCGAAGAACAGCCCGCCGATGACCTTGGTTTCCAGGCTGTACTTGAGGTCGCGCGGGTCGAAGTAGTCGTACTCGATGGCGTAGCCGGGACGCACGATATGGGCGTTCTCCATGCCACGGATGCTGCGCACGATCTGCAGCTGCACGTCGAACGGCAGCGAGGTGGAGATGCCGTTGGGGTACAGCTCGTGGGTGGTCAGGCCCTCGGGCTCGATAAACACCTGGTGGCTGTCCTTGTCGGCGAAGCGGTGGATCTTGTCTTCGATCGACGGGCAGTAGCGCGGGCCGACGCCTTCGATCACGCCCGAGTACATCGGCGAGCGATCCAGGTTGGCGGCGATGATCTCGTGAGTACGCGCGTTGGTGTGGGTGATCCAGCAGCTGATCTGTTTGGGCTGATGTTCACGCTTGCCGAGGAAGGACATCAGCGGCGTCGGGGTGTCGCCCGGTTGCTCGGTCATCAGCGAGAAATCCACCGAGCGGCCATCGATGCGCGGCGGGGTGCCGGTCTTCAGCCGGCCGACACGCAGTGGCAGCTCGCGCAGACGCTGAGCCAGGGCGATGGAGGGCGGATCGCCGGCGCGACCGCCGGAGTAGTTCTGCAGGCCAATGTGGATAAGTCCGCCGAGGAAGGTGCCTGTGGTCAACACCACGGAATCCGCGTGGAACCTGAGTCCCATCTGGGTGACCACGCCTTTGACCTGGGCGTTTTCCACAATCAGGTCATCGGCTGCCTGTTGAAAAATCCACAGGTTGGCCTGGTTTTCCAGAATCTGGCGAACAGCTGCTTTGTAGAGCACACGGTCGGCCTGGGCGCGGGTGGCGCGCACTGCCGGGCCCTTGCGGCTGTTGAGCACGCGGAACTGGATGCCGCCCTTGTCGGTAGCGGTGGCCATGGCCCCGCCCAGGGCATCGATCTCCTTGACCAGGTGGCTCTTGCCGATGCCGCCGATGGCCGGGTTGCAGCTCATCTGGCCGAGGGTCTCGACATTGTGGGTGAGCAGCAGGGTCTTCACGCCCATGCGTGCGGCAGCCAGGGCTGCCTCGGTACCGGCATGACCGCCGCCGATCACGATCACGTCAAAACGGGAAGGGAAATCCACCACGCACCTCGTGCCTGTTGAGAAAGGGGGTTTTCAGAAAGGCGGCAAGTATAGGGACTTCGGCCTCTTGAATGAAGCCTTCTGCACAAAAAATAGCCAGCCTGGTACAGCCGGTTTGGCCTGGATGCCTATGCCCTCTCACAGCTCTCGCTCGGCTTTGAGCGCTGTGAGCTTATAAAGAAAAGAAAGAGAGATTTTTTATAAAGCTTGTTCTTTATGTTTATGTATAGCGCAGGGCCTTTCTGTGGATAACAGGCTGTAGCCCTTGCCATTCCTGCTGTACAGCCAATGATAAGTCTGTGCCGTTCCTGCAGGGTTCCACTGGGAAAGCTGGTCATCCGCTGTGGGTGAAACAGCAGGTTACCCACAGGGGGATTTACGCCCAGCTTTGTCAGCGGGTTATGGGCAGGGCTTAGGGGCTGTTTTCCACAGGGTTCAATGGGCTGTAGATAGTGAAAAGGAGGTTTGCAAGTCGAGAACCAGACGGGCTGCCTTGGGAGCTGCCCGTCTGTCGATGGGAGGTGTTCGGTGGGGGCTATCGATCGCTGCTGAGGCGTGGGGACGGAATATTGTCGGCGGCTCAGGCAAAGCCGTCCGCGGTTTGCTGCAGCCAGTCCAGCTCGCCTGCCCAGTGCAGGCGCTCGGCGGCCTCTCGCTCGAACAGCGCCGGCGTCTTTTCCAGCACCAGGGTATAGGGCCGTCCGCTGCGCCGGGTCTCGTGGCGCACGGGGAGTTCGTAGCGCTCGATGAGCTGGTGGATAAGCTGCCGCTTGCTCTGAGCCAAGGGCCATTCCAGGCGTTGCTGCGCCGGCGCGCTGAGAAACCGCGCCAGGGGCGGACCAAGCTCCGCAATCCGGGCGCACTCGGCCGGTGGCGGGATCGACCAGTCATCGGCGGCACGAGCTGGCCGAGCCAGCCGAGCGGTCAGTATCTGCCTGCAATGGGCATGCAGCGGCGCCAGGCCCAGGTTCGGCGCATCCGCCAGGTTCGCGGCCGCCGCGTGCAACACGCCGAGCGCCATCTGCAAGGGCAGATCGGCGCTGCGCAGGAAGTCGATGATCTGCTGCTGCAGTTCAGGGCGGCGGGCGTCGCAACCACCGCGAAGCAATCCCAGCAGAGCGCCGCACGCGTCTGTCACAGCCTGGATCAGAGCGCCGGGGCGGGTATGCTGCGTCAGTGTCTGCTCGAGGTGTGTCTGTAGCCAGTTCCAGCGTTCTGCCAGCAAGGTGGCGGCCAGCACCGAACCATCGTTGACCTGCGCGACGCTCCAGGCATGGGTCAGTGCCGGCAGTGTCTGCGCCAGCCAGTCCAGTTGGCCGGAGGATGCCGGGTCATGCCCTGCCCACTGACGGAGGCGCTCTGCGCACCAGGGCGATCCGTGGCGTTCGAGCAGGCGCAACAGCCATGGCGACATCGGGGGTGTCAGTTGCTGCAGCGAGAAGGGGGCCAGCAGACCTGCGGCAGCCTGCTCGTTATCCAGCGCCGCGGCCACGGCCAGGGTGTCGCCCAGCAAGGCATAGTCCCGTGCCACGCCAGGGTGCCAGATGGGCAGCAGGGCCTGCGCCCATTCCAGCGCCTGCGCCGGATCATCGGCAGCGAGCCGCTCGGCGATCCGGGCGATGGCCCAGCGCGGTGACTGCCGGGCGCGAATGACGAAGGCGCGTTGGCGCGGCCACAGCACGACGGCCGCGCGGTGATACCAGCGATCGACGGTGTTGCCGTAGTTGCCCATGTAGCCTTCGTGCTCGGACTGGAACGGCGTGCAGTCGGCCGATGCTCGGGTGAGGCACAGCTCGCCATGGGCAACGCTATTGGCGGTCTCCGACGCCAGCGCCTCGCCATCGAGGGCGAGCCAGTGGCGCAGTTCGACTTCGCTGTCGATCAGTTCTCCCAATATCGGGTCACCGGTGTCGTCCTCAGCCTCGTCTTCTTCCTCGTCCGCATAATCCCAATGGCCGTAGTACTGATAGTCGTCCTCGGCCGACCAGGTTTCATGCACGTCGGCCAGGGCCAGGAAGATCTCCGCATCCAGTTGCTCGGCCACCTTGCGCAGTGCCGCGACGCGCAAGGCGTCGGCGCCCTTGAGGTGGGTCCAGGACAGGCCGCTCTGGGTGTACTGGTGATCGAGCAGGTAGACCAGCCGATCCGGCGACTCGCCCGCCTCATCGCCGGGCCAAAGCGGCGGCGCAGGGCGATGCCAGAAGGCATGCACGGCATCGGCCAAGGCGCCGATCTTCTCAGCCGGCAGCTCGGCGACTGGTCCCTGGTGCTGCGCGATCAGGTTGTAGGTCAGCGCGACTCGATAGCCCTGCTTGACCGGACGCACTTCGTGATGGCAATCGGCATAGAACGCGATCAGGCTCAACCGGCTCTCGGAGCCACGGGCACGCAGCGTCTGGCCTTGGTGCGAGACGACGAACTCGCCGCCGGTGAAGCGCGAAGGCAGGCTGATGACCAGCGTTCCCAGCATGCCCTCGGCCTTCTCCGAATCCTGATGCACGGCGAAGAACTGACCCGGCGCATACACCAGCAGATTGTGCAATTCGGCCTTGAGTCGAACGTCGGATGGTAGACCCAGGTCGCGCCGGGTGCGTAGCAGTGCCTGATCGAGCACGGACGCCCACTGCGGGGAATCGAAGCGTATGGCACCGGCTGGAATTTCCCAGGTATCGCGTACACGGGGATCGAGCCGCGTCTCATCCTTGTAGCCATGGTATGCCGGCTGCGCTACCGCGCACAGGCGATGGGCGGTATGGATGCTTATTGGCAGCGATACGCTGCCGACCCCGTCGATATGCAGGCGTGGATCGGCTTGCAGGGTGAAGCGGGTGGCGAAGTTGTCGGCGCCACCCAGCGTGGCCAGCAGCGAGGAAAGTGCTTGGGCGGGCGTGCTCATTTTTTCTCCATGTAGAGTCAGGCACGTATTGAACTGACCCGGTAGCTGCCGGATCCTAGTGTCGCGTCAACCATGAGATGTCGGGTCAGTGTGGGTTAGCGGTGCCCCCCGTCTCGCGCATCTGGGCGATGGACCGAAAAGGTTCGCAAGGAGTATCTGGCGGGCATCTATCCGTGCCTCGCCTCGAAACCCGGATCGATGAAGGTTCAAACGCCAGCAGTTCGCCGACGCCCATCAGGGCCCCGTTTCGCCTCCTGCACCACCACCTTGTCCCGCTCGATGATCTGTCGAAACGACTCACTGGTGGTTGCCCAGTCGACAATATCCACCTTCCAGGGCAAATCCGATTCGGAAAAATCGTCGGCCAGCGCCGCGCTGACGGACAATGGCAGTGGGGTGTCGGTGACGATGGCCAGATCCAGGTCGGAATAGGGCTTGGCCGACCACTTGGCCCGTGAGCCGAAGGCCCAGACGGCGTAGTGCGGTACAGACCTGTGCAGAATGTCGCGGACGATTGCCCAGTGATCGGGGCGAATGTCGATGGCCGGGGTGGATAGGCTGGTTCCGGTCACGCTTGGGCATCCTGCAACTGTTCAAGGAGATAGGTCGCTTCGCGTTGGAAGTCGGGAATGCTGGCCACCACTTGCAGGGCGATGTCTTCGTCGTAGGTGTGGCTGGTCTTACCGCGCATATCGCGGAAGCGGCGCCACTCTGGCCAACTGCTCAGCAGCAAGCCGCGCTCGTTGCCCGTGCGAATCAAGTCCGGAAAGTTCATGCTGTCGAACTCTGCGGGGCTTGCCGAGGTGGCTTCGAGGTGGCGCTTGAGCATCTTGTGGCTGATTTCGTAGGTGAACTCGAAGCGCTGGATCAGGCCATCGCGAATCTGCGTGTCGCTGATGTCCAGTTGATAGCGCTTCCAGCCTTCGTCCAGGCGCTGAATGGCGCGTTCCAGCGGGGTCAGGTCAAGGGTTTCGTCTGCCATGGTCGTGCTCCGCTCAGAAACCGAGTGCTTACAGGTTTGTCTGGATGGCGTCATTGATCAACTGCTGCTCGATGCGTTTGGCAGCCACCTCGGGTTCTCGAAAGGCGCCGTACAGGCTGTCGCCTTCGCCGCGTATCATCCACATCCGTGTCACACGAACCTCACAGATTTTCAGAGTAGAGCGGGGTGATGAAGTGTCCTACTTTACGGCACTGCTCGACATCATCAAGTTTCACTTGCCGATGCAGAAGCTGGAGAAGATCCGCCCCAGCAGGTCGTCCGAGCTGAAGGCGCCGGTAATCTCGCCCAGGGCCTGCTGGGCCAGGCGCAGGTCCTCGGCGAGCAGTTCTCCGGCGCCCATCAGGGTCAGCTGGTGGCGGCCGTGCTCGAGGTGCTGCTCGGCCTGGTGCAGCGCCTCGAGATGACGGCGCCGCGCACTGAAACCGCTCTCTGCGGTTTGTTGATAACCCATGCAGGCCTTGAGGTGCTCGCGCAGCAGATCCAGGCCGTCCGCCGACTTGGCCGACAGGGCGAGGGTGACATGACCGTCGGCGCAGGTCTGCAGCGCCACGGTTTCGCCGGACAGATCGGCCTTGTTGCGGATCAGGGTGACCCGCGTCGGATCGGGACGCTGCTCGAGAAATTCCGGCCACAGGGCGAAGGGGTCGGCGGCTTCCGGCGCGGTGGAATCCACCACCAACAATACGCGGTCTGCCTCGCCGATGGCCTTGAGCGCGCGCTCCACGCCGATGCGTTCGACCTGATCGTCGGTGGCACGCAGGCCGGCGGTGTCGACCACGTGCAGCGGCATGCCATCGATGTGGATATGTTCGCGCAGCACGTCGCGGGTGGTGCCGGCGATCTCGGTGACGATGGCCGCCTCGCGTCCGGCCAGGGCGTTGAGCAGGCTGGACTTGCCGGCATTGGGCCGGCCGGCGATGACCACGGTCATGCCGTCGCGCAGTAGGGCGCCCTGACCGGCCTCGCGCAGCACTGTGGATAAGTTTGCGCGCACGCCGTCGAGCTGGCTCAGCACATGGCCATCGGCGAGAAAATCGATTTCCTCCTCGGGAAAATCGATGGCGGCTTCGACGTAGATGCGCAGCTGGATCAAGGATTCGGTCAGCGCATGCACGCGTTTGCTGAACTCGCCCTGCAACGAGCGCAGGGCATTGCGCGCGGCCTGTTCGGAGCTGGCCTCGATCAGGTCGGCGATGGCCTCGGCCTGGGCCAGGTCGAGCTTGTCGTTGAGGAAGGCGCGCTCGCTGAACTCGCCGGGGCGAGCCAGGCGTGCACCCAACTGCATGCAGCGGCGCAGCATCAGGTCGAGCACCACCGGGCCGCCATGGCCCTGCAGTTCGAGCACGTCTTCGCCGGTGAAGGAGTTAGGCCCGGGGAAGTAGAGCGCCAGGCCTTCGTCCAGCGGCAACTGCTGCTCGCCGAAAAACGGGCCGTGGTGGGCGAAGCGCGGCTTCAGCTCGCGTCGGCAGATGGCGCTGGCCAGTTGCCCGGCCAGCGGCCCGGACACCCGCACTATGCCGACGCCCCCCCGGCCCTGGGCGGTGGCGACGGCGGCGATGGTGTCTCGGGCGTTGTGCATGGGTAACGGTCTCTGTTGGCTGTCCTGGGTAGGAGCGGCTTTAGCCGCGAAGAGGGAGTTGCGCGGTTCGTGGTTGAAGCCGCTCCTACGGGATCTGGTGAATAGCAAAACGCCCCAATCATGGGGCGTCTGCTTGCAACTGGGAAGCCTTGGCCAATCAGGCGCTAGCCATCTTCGCGGCTGCTTCGATCTTGCGGGTGATGTACCACTGCTGGGCGATGGAGAGGATGTTGTTGACCACCCAGTACAGCACCAGACCGGCCGGGAACCACAGGAAGAAGAAGGTGAAGATGATCGGCATCAGCTTCAGCACGCGCGCCTGCATGGGGTCCGGCGGCGTCGGGTTGAGCTGCTGCTGGATGAACATGGTGGCGCCCATGATGATCGGCAGGATGAAGAACGGATCCTTGATCGACAGGTCGGTGATCCACAGCAGCCACGGGGCCTGACGCATCTCCACGGATTCCAACAGCACCCAGTACAGGGCGAGGAACACCGGCATCTGCACCAGGATCGGCAGGCAGCCGCCCAGCGGGTTGATCTTCTCCTTCTTGTACAGCTCCATCATCGCCTGGGACATCTTCTGACGATCGTCGCCGAACTGCTCCTTCAGTGCCTGCAGTTTCGGCGAAACGGCGCGCATGCGGGCCATGGAGCGGTAGCTGGCGGCCGACAGCGGGAAGAAGATCAGCTTGATGATGATGGTCAGCACGATGATCGACCAACCCCAGTTACCCAGCAGGCCGTGGATCACTTCCAGCAGCCAGAAGATCGGCTGGGCGAGGAACCACAGGAAGCCGTAGTCGACGGTCAGCTCCAGACCCGGCGACAGGGTGCCCAGGTGCTCCTGCAGCTTGGGACCGGCATAGAGGATGGCGCCGGTCTCGCCCTGACTGCCGGCGGCGACCTGCACGGCCGGGCCGGTGAAGCCGACGATGTAGTTGCCCTGGCTGTCCTTGCGGGTCTGCACCAGGTTGCTGCTGTCCTTGCTCGGCACCCAGGCGGTGACGAAGTAGTGCTGCAGCCAGGCGACCCAGCCGCCCTGCACGGTTTCCTTGAAGGGCTGCTTGTCGATGTCCTTCATCGACACCTTCTTGTACGGCTCCTCGCTGGTCCACAGCGCCGCGCCCAGGTAGGTGGCGGTGCCGGTGGCGGTGGTGGAGGACGGATCGCCGCTGCTGTCGCGCTTGAGCTGGGCGAACAGGTTGCCGCTCCAGGCCTGATCGCTCTGGTTGTCGATCAGGTAACGCACGTCGACCTGATAGGCGGACGGATCCACGCAACCGGGTTTCTTCAGCTGCTGCTCACGCGCCGAGCACTGCGGGTTGAGGCCGCGCTTGAAGCTGTAGCGCTTGATGTAGCTGACCCCGTTCTCGCTGTAGGTCAGGTCGACCACCAGGCTGTCCTGGCCGTCGGCCATCGCGTAGCTGGTTTTCTCGCTCGACCACAGCGCGCGACCGCTGGACTTGTCCGGGGCGTTCTGGCCGATCAGGCCGCTCTGCGCCAGGTAGGTGCGTTCGCCGCCATTGTCGAACAGCTGGAAGGGCACGTCCGGGCGATCCTGACGCCGCGGGTACTGTGGCAGGCGCAGTTGCACCACGTCGCCACCGCGCGGGTCGATGGCCAGCTCGAGCACGTCGGTCTTGACCCGGATCAGCTCGTCGCTGGCGGCTGCAGTCGGCGCGACGGCTGCGGCGCTGGGTTCGGCCACGGCAGTGGGGATGTCGTCGCCGGCGGTTGCGGCAGTGGCCGGGGTGTCCGGCAGGGCGGGCGTCGCGGCGGTCGAGGACTGTACCTCGGCCGGCAGGGCGGCCTGGCCGTAGTCCTCGTTCCATTGCAGGACCATGAGGTAGGACACGACTGCCAGGGCGACGATCAGGATCGAACGTTGGATATCCATGATTATTCGGCCATCGAAGGGGAACGGGAGGTTTTCGCGGGAGGCACCGGGTCGAAGCCGCCGGCATTCCAGGGGTGGCAGCGACCGAGCCGGCGCGCCGCCAGCCAGCCGCCACGCAGGAAGCCATGTTGCTCGATGGCTTCGTAGGCGTAGCAGGAACAGCTGGGATAGAAGCGACAATGACTGGCCATCAGCGGGCTGATGGCGTAGCGATACACCTGGATACAGGCTAGGGCCGCTTTACGCATGGGGATTGTCGCTTGTCCCGGGGGAGGCATCTGCGTCGCGACTGGGCCGGCTACGGGCCAGGCGTCTCCAGAGCTTGCCGAACTGCTGCGCGAGTTCGCCATTCTGCAGATCGCCGAGGCCCTTGCGGGCGACCACCACGATGTCCCAGCCGATCAGGTCGTCCTGGTTCAGGCGGAAGGACTCGCGGATTTGACGCTTGATGCGGTTGCGCTCGACGGCGAGCTTGACGCTCTTCTTGCCGATCACCAGACCCAGGCGGGGATGATCGAGTTGGTTGTCGCGCGCCAGCAGCAGGACACTTTTGCCCGGAGCTTTGCCGCTTGGGGAGTCGAAGACTGCCTTGAATTGCCGGGGGGTCAGCAGACGCTTTTCCCGGCCGAAGCCTCGACTCACCACCTGTCTGGATGAATTAGACAGTCAGACGCTTGCGGCCCTTGGCGCGACGACGCGACAGGACGGCACGGCCGTTCTTGGTGGCCATGCGGGCACGGAAACCGTGGGTACGAGCGCGCTTGATGGTGCTGGGTTGGAAAGTGCGTTTCATGGTGCGTTACCTGGGTGATCGAACTAGGGTCGGAATGACCCTGGTTTAAAGAGACCGGCAATTCTAGAGAAAGCCGCGCGGCAGGTCAATTTCCAACCAGCCTTTTCGCCAAATAGGAATAGAAAGAAGGAAAGGTTTAAAGCTCTTTTTCTATGTTGATGATGATTAGGCCGGCCTCTGCCTGTGGAGAACTGCCCGCAGCGCCCGCCATTCGCGGCCTTGCCGGGATGATAAGGCTGTCAGGAAAGGGTGCCGGGCCTGTGTGTCCCCTGCGCACAGGCTGGGGGCAATTTGACCGGTTACCCACAGGCAGGTTATCCGCTGTCCTGTCCCCAGGCTTTTACAACGACTTCGCGGGGCCTTATCCACAAGCTTGGACATGGCCCTGATAAGCCTGATGAATGCCAATAAGGCTTTGATTTTACTTGGCCATCTGCTCTGCGCCGTGTGGATAACTCCGCCTTGGGCGGCTACAATGACGGCTGTTTTTTGCATCGCCGCCTGGAAAGGGGATAGTCAGTGTCAGTGGAACTATGGCAGCAGTGCGTCGAGCTTCTGCGCGACGAATTGCCGGCCCAGCAATTCAACACCTGGATCCGTCCTCTGCAGGTCGAAGCCGAAGGCGACGAGTTGCGCGTCTATGCGCCCAACCGCTTCGTGCTCGACTGGGTCAACGAGAAGTACCTGAGTCGCCTGCTCGAGCTGCTCGGCGAGCGTGCTAACGGCCTGGTGCCGGCGCTCTCTCTATTAATAGGCAGCAAACGCACTGCCGCGGCGCGGGTGGCGCCGAACGCGCCCTTGCCGGCGGCCGCCCGAGCCGCCCAGGTACAGGCGGCCGCCGCGGCGAGCAAACCGCCGGCGCCGCCCGCGCAGGAGGAACCTTCGCGCGCCAGCTTCGACTCCATGGCCGGGGCTGCCCCGCAGGCGCCGACGCCGGCGGTGGCGCCACGCACGGAGCGCACCGTGCAGGTCGAAGGCGGTCTCAAGCACACCAGTTACCTCAATCGCACATTCACCTTCGACAACTTCGTCGAGGGCAAGTCCAACCAGCTGGCTCGCGCCGCGGCCTGGCAGGTGGCGGACAACCCCAAGCACGGCTATAACCCGCTGTTCCTCTATGGCGGCGTCGGCCTGGGCAAGACCCACCTGATGCACGCGGTGGGCAACCACCTGCTGGCGAAGAACCCCAACGCCAAGGTGGTCTACCTGCATTCCGAGCGCTTCGTCGCCGACATGGTCAAGGCGCTGCAACTCAATGCGATCAACGAGTTCAAGCGCTTCTACCGTTCGGTGGACGCGCTGCTGATCGACGATATCCAGTTCTTCGCCAAGAAGGAGCGCTCCCAGGAGGAGTTCTTCCACACCTTCAACGCCCTGCTCGAAGGCGGCCAGCAGGTGATCCTTACCAGCGACCGCTACCCGAAGGAGATCGAGGGCCTGGAAGAACGCCTGAAGTCGCGCTTCGGCTGGGGCCTGACCGTGGCGGTGGAGCCGCCGGAGCTGGAAACCCGCGTGGCGATCCTGATGAAGAAGGCCGACCAGGCCAAGGTCGAACTGCCACACGACGCGGCGTTCTTCATCGCCCAGCGCATCCGCTCCAACGTGCGCGAGCTGGAAGGCGCACTGAAGCGGGTGATCGCTCACTCGCACTTCATGGGCCGCGACATCACCATCGAGCTGATTCGCGAATCGCTCAAGGACCTGCTGGCCCTGCAGGACAAGCTGGTGAGCATCGACAATATCCAGCGCACCACCGCCGAGTACTACAAGATCAAGATCACCGATCTGCTCTCCAAGCGCCGCTCGCGCTCCATCGCCCGGCCGCGCCAGGTGGCCATGGCGCTGTCGAAGGAGCTGACCAACCACAGCCTGCCGGAAATCGGCGTGGCCTTCGGCGGCCGCGATCACACCACGGTGTTGCACGCATGCCGTAAGATTGCTGAACTTAGGGGATCCGACGCGGACATCCGCGAGGACTACAAGAACCTGCTGCGCACCCTGACTACCTGATACCGCAGCTCCACGAGGCAAGGGACTAGACCATGCATTTCACCATTCAACGCGAAGCCCTGTTGAAACCCCTGCAACTGGTCGCCGGCGTCGTGGAACGCCGCCAGACCCTGCCGGTGTTGTCCAACGTCCTGCTGGTGGTCGAAGGCCAGCAGCTGTCGCTCACCGGTACCGATCTGGAAGTCGAACTGGTCGGCCGCGTCACCCTGGAAGAGGCCGCCGAGCCAGGCGAAATCACCGTGCCGGCGCGCAAGCTGATGGACATCTGCAAGAGCCTGCCGTCCGACGCGCTGATCGACATCCGCGTCGACGAGCAGAAGCTGCTGGTCAAGGCCGGGCGCAGCCGCTTCAGCCTGTCCACCCTGCCGGCCAACGACTTCCCCACCGTCGAGGAAGGTCCGGGCTCGCTGACCTTCAACCTGCCGCAAGCCAAGCTGCGTCGCCTGATCGAGCGCACCAGCTTCGCCATGGCGCAACAGGACGTGCGTTACTACCTCAACGGCATGCTGCTGGAAGTGCAGAGCGGCCTGCTGCGTGCGGTGGCCACCGACGGTCACCGCCTGGCCATGTGCTCGATGGAGGCGGCGATCCAGCAGGACGGCAAGCACCAGGTCATCGTGCCGCGCAAAGGTATTCTCGAACTGGCCCGCCTGCTCACCGAGCAGGACGCCGAAGTCGCCATTGTCCTCGGCCAGCACCACATTCGCGCCAACACCGGCGAGTTCACCTTCACCTCCAAGCTGGTCGACGGCAAGTTTCCCGATTACGAGCGCGTGCTGCCGCGCGGCGGCGACAAGCTGGTGCTGGCTGATCGTCAGGGCCTGCGTGAAGCCTTCAGCCGGACCGCGATCCTGTCCAACGAGAAGTACCGCGGCATCCGCCTGACCCTGGCCGCCGGCCTGCTGAAGATCCAGGCCAACAACCCGGAGCAGGAAGAAGCCGAGGAAGAGATCGTCGTCGACTACAACGGCGCCAGCCTGGAGATCGGCTTCAACGTCAGCTACCTGCTCGACGTGCTGGGCGTGATGGGCACCGAGCAGGTGCGCCTGATCCTCTCCGACTCCAACAGCAGCGCCCTGCTGCAGGAAGCCGACAACGACGATTCCGCCTATGTCGTCATGCCGATGAGGCTCTAAGCCTTTCAATGTCTCTTAGCCGTATCACGGTCACCGCGGTGCGCAACCTGCACCCGGTGACCCTCTCCCCCTCCCCCCGCATCAACATCCTTCACGGCGCCAACGGCAGCGGCAAGACCAGCCTGCTGGAAGCCATCCATCTGCTCGGCCTGGCCCGCTCCTTTCGCAGCTCCCGTCTGCAGCCGGTGATCCATTACGAACAACCGGCCTGTACCGTGTTCGGTCAGGTACAGCTGGCCGAAGGCGGCAACAGTAACCTGGGTATTTCCCGCGACCGCCAGGGCGAGCTGCAGATTCGCGTGGATGGACAGAATGCGCGCAGCGCAGCGCAGCTGGCCGATTTGCTGCCGTTGCAGCTGATCAATCCGGACAGTTTTCGTCTGCTCGAGGGGGCGCCGAAGATTCGCCGGCAGTTCCTCGACTGGGGCGTGTTCCACGTGGAACATCGTTTCCTCGGCGCCTGGCAGCGCCTGCAGAAGGCCCTGCGGCAGCGGAACTCGTGGCTGCGCCATGGTACACTTGACGGCGCTTCGCAGGCCGCGTGGGACCGCGAACTGTGCACTGCCAGCGCGGAGATCGACAGCTATCGACGGGCCTATATCCAGGCGCTGAAACCGGTATTCGAACGTACCCTGGCAGAGCTGCTGCAACTCGAAGGGCTGACCCTGAGCTACTACCGCGGCTGGGACAAGGAGCGTGAGCTGAGCGAAGTGCTCGCCGCCTCCCTCCTCCGCGACCAGCAACTCGGGCATACCCAGGCAGGCCCCCAGCGCGCCGATCTGCGCTTGCGGCTGGCCGGGCATAACGCCGCGGAGATCCTTTCGCGAGGGCAACAGAAATTGGTGGTGTGCGCGTTGCGCATCGCCCAGGGCCACTTGGTCAACGAGGCCAAGCGTGGCCAATGTATCTATCTGGTCGACGACCTGCCGTCGGAACTGGATGAGCAGCACCGGATGGCATTGTGCCGGTTGCTGGAAGATTTGCACTGCCAGGTGTTCATCACCTGTGTAGACCATGAATTGTTGAGGGGCGGCTGGCAAACGGATACGCCGGTTGCCATGTTCCACGTGGAACATGGCCGTATCACCCAGACCCACGACCACCGGGAGTGAAGGCATGAGCGACAACCAAACGTACGACTCCAATAACATTAAGGTCCTCAAGGGCCTGGATGCCGTACGCAAGCGGCCTGGCATGTACATCGGCGATACCGACGATGGCAGCGGTCTGCACCACATGGTGTTCGAGGTGGTCGACAACTCCATCGACGAGGCCCTGGCCGGGCATTGCAGCGAGATCGTCATCACCATCCATCCGGACGAGTCGATCAGCGTGCGCGACAACGGCCGCGGCATTCCGGTGGACATCCACAAGGACGAAGGGGTCTCCGCCGCCGAGGTCATCATGACCGTGCTGCACGCCGGCGGTAAGTTCGACGACAACAGCTACAAGGTTTCCGGCGGCCTGCACGGCGTGGGCGTCTCGGTGGTCAACGCACTGTCCAAGGAGCTGGTGCTGACCATCCGTCGCAGCGGCAAGATCTGGGAACAGACCTACGTGCATGGCGTGCCCCAGGCGCCGTTGGCCGCGGTTGGCGACACCGAAGGCACCGGCACGCAGATCCACTTCAAGCCGTCGGAAGAGACCTTCGCCAATATCCATTTCAGCTGGGACATCCTGGCCAAGCGCCTGCGCGAACTGTCCTTCCTCAACTCCGGCGTCGGCATCCTGCTCAAGGACGAACGCAGCGGCAAGGAAGAGCTGTTCAAGTACGAGGGTGGTCTGCGCGCCTTCGTCGAGTACCTCAACCACAACAAGACCACGGTCAACCAGGTGTTCCACTTCAACGTGCAGCGCGACGATGGCGTCGGCGTGGAAGTGGCCCTGCAGTGGAACGACAGCTTCAACGAGAACCTGTTGTGCTTCACCAACAACATTCCCCAGCGCGACGGCGGCACCCACCTCGCCGGCTTCCGCTCGGCGCTGACGCGTAACCTCAATACCTATATCGAGCAGGAAGGCCTGGCCAAGAAGTTCAAGGTCAGCACCACCGGCGACGATGCCCGCGAAGGCCTGACCGCGATCATTTCGGTCAAGGTGCCGGATCCGAAATTCAGCTCGCAGACCAAGGACAAGCTGGTCTCCAGCGAAGTGAAGACCGCGGTCGAACAGGAAATGGGCAAGTACTTCGCCGACTTCCTGCTGGAGAACCCCAACGAAGCCAAGGCCGTGGTCGGCAAGATGATCGACGCCGCCCGTGCCCGCGAAGCCGCGCGCAAGGCCCGCGAGATGACCCGCCGCAAGGGCGCGCTGGATATCGCCGGGCTGCCCGGCAAACTGGCCGACTGCCAGGAAAAGGACCCGGCGCTGTCCGAACTCTACATAGTGGAGGGTGACTCCGCGGGCGGTTCTGCCAAGCAGGGCCGCAACCGCAGGACCCAGGCGATCCTGCCGCTCAAGGGCAAGATCCTCAACGTGGAAAAAGCCCGCTTCGACAAGATGCTCTCCTCCCAGGAAGTCGGCACCCTGATCACCGCTCTCGGCTGCGGTATCGGGCGCGAGGAGTACAACATCGACAAGCTGCGTTACCACAACATCATCATCATGACCGACGCTGACGTCGACGGTTCGCACATCCGCACCCTGCTGCTGACCTTCTTCTTCCGCCAGCTGCCGGAGCTGATCGAGCGCGGCTACATCTATATCGCCCAACCGCCGCTGTACAAGGTGAAGAAGGGCAAGCAGGAGCAGTACATCAAGGACGACGAGGCCATGGAAGAGTACATGACCCAGTCGGCCCTGGAAGACGCCAGCCTGCACGTCAACGAAGGCGCTCCCGGCCTGGCCGGCGAGGCGCTGGAGAAGCTGGTGGGCGAATACCGCGGGGTGATGAAGACCCTCAATCGCCTGTCGCGTCTGTACCCGATCGAGCTCACCGAACACTTCGTCTACCTGCCGCGCGTCAGCGTCGAGCAACTGGCCGACCAGGGCGCCATGCAGGCCTGGCTGGCCCTGCTCGATACGCGCCTGAAGGTCATGGAGAAGTCCGGTCTGGTGTACAAGACCAGCCTGCGCGAAGACCGCGAGCGCCACCTGTGGCTGCCCGAGGTGGAGCTGATCTCCCACGGCGTCTCCAGCTACATCACCTTCAACCGCGACTTCTTCGCCAGCAACGACTACCGCACGGTGACCGCGCTCGGCGAGCAGCTCAACAACCTGCTGGAAGATGGCGCCTACGTACAGCGCGGCGAGCGCAAGAAGCCGGTCGCCAGCTTCAAGGAAGGCCTGGAATGGTTGATGGCGGAAAGCACCAAGCGCCACAGCATCCAGCGCTACAAGGGCCTCGGCGAGATGAACCCGGAGCAGTTGTGGGAAACCACCATGGATCCGGAAGTGCGCCGCATGCTCAAGGTGACCATCGAGGACGCCATCGCCGCCGACCAGATCTTCAACACCCTGATGGGCGATGCCGTGGAGCCGCGCCGCGACTTCATCGAATCCAACGCCCTGGCGGTGTCCAACCTGGACTTCTGATCGGCATGTCGACGGGCAGGTTAATTGGCATGATTTAACGAGTTATTGTCATGACAATTTCTGTCACTACCCCGGCCTAGCGCCGGGGTTTTTCTTTGTAGATCAGGCTTTTAGGCATAGCCACATAACCATGCATAGGCGAGTTGTGTAGTGAAGCTACAAGGAAGAGGCGGAAAATCTCGTTTTGGCGTGGGCGAATTCTGGGAGATTCGGTGGGGCAGCTAGGGCGCTTCAATTTATGCCAATCAAAAGGGCATCGCCCATCAAGTCATCACTGATGGGCAGTACGATGCGACACGCTTGCTGCTTCTTTAAAACGAACCGCATGCTGATGTGCCTGCCACCCTGCCACCCTGCCACCCTGCCACCCTGCCACCCTGCCACCCTGCCACCCTGCCACCCTGCCACCCTGCCTGGAGGTGGGCAAAGTTATTTGCCCATTCGGACAAAGTTAGGTGGTTCGGCCAAAGTTAATGGGCCATTGCCCCGCTGGCAAACCCCGGTTGACTGAAAGGTCTGCCGGGGTTTTGTCGTTCAGGGGGAAGTGATTTTTCGGGCTTCAAGTGGCGTTGACTTGTAGAATCGAGCCCACATTTTTTCTGATGCGCCTAGGCGGCATGGCAGCAATCGCCAGGTGCTGGGCGTCGTGCTTTGTATAGGGATTGATTTACCCATGGCTGACAAGCTGTCACTCGAAACGCTGGAGTCCTGGCTCTGGGAGTCCGCCAACATCCTGCGCGGTTCCATCGACTCCTCCGACTTCAAGAACTACATTTTCGGCCTGCTCTTTCTCAAACGTTACAACGACGTGTTCGAAGAGCGTATTGCCAAGCTGATGAAGAGCGAAGGCTTGAGCTTTGGCGATGCTCAGGACGAGATTGAGGACAAATGGGGCAAGTTCCCGATCAGTGCCCGTTGGTTCGATTTGATCTCGCGCACCGAGAATATTGGTGAAGCCCTCGACAAGGCCTTCGCGACCATCGAGGCCAACAACCCTGAACTGCAACATGTGTTGACCGCTACGCAGTACGGCGATAAGCGGGTGCTGTCGGATGCCACTTTGCAGCGTCTGCTGCGCCACTTTAACCAGTACAAGTTGGGCAATGATGACCTGTACAAGGCCGACATGCTGGGCGATGCTTATGAGTATCTGATCAAGCAGTTTGCCGACGACGCGGGTAAAAAAGGTGGCGAGTTCTATACGCCTAAGGCTGTGGTGCAATTGGTGGTTGAGCTAATTGACCCGCAACCCGGTCACAGCGTGTATGACCCCACCTGCGGCAGCGGCGGCATGCTGGTAGAGAGTGCCCATCATGTATCCGCTTTGCCCAATGGCACTCTGATGGGCAAGCCTAATGTTTTGCTGTATGGGCAGGAAAAGAACCTGGGGACTTGGGCCATCGCCAAGCTCAACCTTTACCTGCACAACATGCGTGCGGAAATTGAACGCGGCGATACGTTAGTCGAGCCCAAGCACCTCGACGGTGATTACCTGAAGACCTTCGACCGGGTGATCGCCAATCCGCCGTTCTCGGCCAAGTCTTGGTGGACTCCGCTGGAGTTAAGCAAAGAGAACGAGCAGGAGAGCGGCAAGAAGGCCAAAGCTCCCAACTATAAATTGGTCAGTGATCCTTATGGCCGGCTGGTCTATGGTATCCCACCACGCGGTTATGCCGACCTCGCCTTCGCTCAGCATATGCTGGCCAGCCTCAAGGCTGATGGCCGCATGGGTATTATCCTGCCCCATGGTGTGCTGTTCCGCAGTGGCGAGGAAGGCAAGATTCGCGAGGGGTTGCTGTTCGGCACCGACGCCGCTAGTGGCAATCAGCCGGGCGATTTGATCGAGGCCATCGTTGGCCTGCCCTCTGCCCTGTTCTACAACACCGGTATCCCGGCCTGTGTACTGGTTTTGAACAAGAACAAACCGCGCGGTCTTAAGGGAAAAGTCATCATTATTGATGCCAGCCGTGACTACTTAGAAGGCAAGGCGCAGAACAGCCTACGCGTTGAAGACATCACGCGCATTATCAGCACACATAAGGCGGCATTAGAGCAGCAAGTCGAGGTCGAGAACTACTGCCGCGTGGTGCCGCTGGAGGAAATTCGCAGCAACAACGGCAACCTCAACATCGTTCGGTATATCGATAACGGCGAAACCGAAGAGACCGTGGACGTGTATGCCACACTGGCGCAATTGTCAGCTCTGGCCAATGAAGAAGCGAAAATCGATGCGCGACTGAATGGATATCTGATGGAGTTGGGGTTGCTGGAGGCCAAGGAATGAATGCTCCTCAACACCTGGAGATACTGCCTCAAGACTGGCGGCTTCAACGCCTATCTTCCTTGACCAATAGCTATGCTGGGGGGACTCCAGACAGGAGTAAACCTGAATACTTTGGTGGCAATATTCCTTGGGTAAAATCCGGAGAAGTTAATCTTAGAAGTATTACGAAAACAGAGGAGAAAATTTCGGAAATTGCTCTCTCAGAGTCAGCGGCAAAAATAGCTGAAAGTGGCTCTGTACTGGTCGCAATGTACGGCGCAACAGCTGGAAAGGTTGCTCGGTTGAAAATCGATGCTGCTATCAATCAAGCAGTGCTCTCTATTCGAACTGTGGGATACGACCTCGACAATGATTATCTGTTCTGGGTGATGGAAAACAGCGCGGAAAAGCTGCTCTCGATGTGTCAGGGCGCTGCGCAACCTAACTTGAGCAAGGGGCTTATTGACGGATTAGAAATTGCCACCCCACCACTCCCAGAACAACAGAAAATCGCAGCCATCCTTACAGCGGTGGATGACAAGCTAGACATAATTGCCCACCAGATTGAAGTCACCCAGACCCTAAAAAAGGGCCTGATGCAAACCCTGTTCAGCCGTGGCGTGGGCACCCAAGATGCTACTGGTCGTTTAAATCCGCGCACTGAGTTCAATGACGGTGAGCTGGGGGCGATTCCTGAGCGATGGTCTGTAAAGGAAATTGGTGAAGTCTTAAGCGTTGTAGAACGCCCTATCAAAATGGCAGACGATCAGCTTTACCGGAGAGTGACGGTGAAGCGGCGTTATGGTGGGGTCGAGCTTAGGGATGAGTTACCTGGAGCAAATATCAAGGTCAAGAACCAGTTTCTTCTTGAAGCAGGAGACTTCCTTATCTCAGAGCGTCAGATTGTCCATGGCGCGTGTGGAATTGTTCCCGAGCACCTTGCGGGCGCATTGGTTTCAAACGAGTATCTTGTGCTTCAAGCAAAAGAAGGATTTGACGTAACCTATTTCAGCTATCTGGTTCAGTTACTGAAATATGCAAAGCTGTTTCTTGTTTGTAGTCAGGGTGTGGACATCGAGAAGTTTCTCTTCAAACCCAAGGACTGGCTGAAAAAGCGGATTCCTGTACCTCCGCTCGCGGAGCAGCAACGAATCGCTGAGATATTGGGAGCCAGCGAAGAGAAAACTAGTGCCCTGCAAAGGAAGCGGTCTGAGTATCAAAACCTCAAGCGTGGCCTGATGCAAAAACTGCTAACCGGCGAATGGCGGGTCAAGCTCGATAGCCCTAGTGGCATAGCCTGAGCATTTCTTCATGGACGAAATCATCCCCCTACCCTCAGATCCTGTGCCTGAGCTTCAGCGCACCGTGCAGCGCAAGCTCGGGCGCTGCATGTTGCAGTTGCAGCAGTACGAGCGGTTGCTCAAGGCCATGGTGGCCCATAGTGAGTTGAGTGGCCCTCCAGAACGACTTCAGGCGATTCGTGACGAGAAGGTCGCCTGCGCCCATAAGAAGACCTTGGGCACCTTGGTGGGGATGCTGACCGAGAGCTATCTGAAACTGCCGGATTTAGCTGACGAGTCAGAGCAGGTTGAGCCTATTGAACAGATATGGGTTAGCTTCCGATGTCAGATGGAGTTACCCGAGGAGCGCTACGCCGAAACCAAAACTGCGCTCAAGGAGTTGGTTAACCTGCGTAACGAGTTGGTTCACCACTTTCTTCAGCGCTTCGACCTTTGGAGTGTCGATGGCTGTATAGACGCAGATTCTTATCTCGATGAAAGTTACGAAACCATCGACGGCCACTACCTGACACTGCGCGATTGGGCCAAATCCATGGATGAGGCTCGACAGCTCATGGTGTCTTTTATGCAGACCCCGGAGTACAGGGATTTCGTTATCAACGGTATTGGGCCGGGTGGCACCGTACACTGGGCTAGCAGCGGTATAACCAACTGCTTACGTGAAGCGGAAACCAAGCTGGCTCAGGCAGGGTGGACACCCCTTTTTGAAGCCATTCACTGGATAGCCAAGACCTACCCCGAGCAGACGCCCAAGCGCTATGGCTGCGGAAGCTGGCGTCATGTCATCCATGAGTCCCAGCAGTTTGAAATTCGTAAGCAAAGCCAAGCCGATAAAGGCGCTACGGTGGTTTGGTATCGCAGTCGTCCGAGGGAAACCTCCAAGGAACAGGAGTAAGCAATGAGCCAGTCACCAGAGAAGGTCGGGGTCGAGCTGCCCGCTATCAACTGGCTGATCAAGCTGGGCTACACCCATCTGCCTGGTACCCAGGTACAGGTGGAGCATCGCCATCTGGCTCCGGTACTGGATGATGTGTTGCAGGCTCGGTTGCTCATCCTCAACCCATGGCTGGCGAGCGCCCCCGGTGGTAGCAGCGCGGCGTTGATCGAGCTGCGCAAGCGCGTCAATGATGAGCTGTTGCCTGCCAATAAAGCGTTCTGGGAACAGGTGATTCACCGTTCGGATATTCAGGTGAAGGATGTCGAGGGTAAGCCGCGCAGTGTGCGTTTCTTCGATGCCAGTGATGCCAGCAACAACGACTTTCATGTGGTCGATCAGTACGTGGGGCGCAATGCGGATGGGGATGTTTTCCGCCCAGACCTGCTGTTGTTTGTGAATGGCTTGCCGCTCGCCATCATCGAATGCAAAGCCAGCCATCACCGTTTGGACGAAGCCTTGGGCCAGTTGGATGGCTACCAAAACACCTTCCCTACCCAGTTTGTATTCAACCAAGTCTGTGTTGGGCTTAATCGGCGTGAAGGGCTGTATGGGGCGATCCTAACCAAGCCTGCCTATTACGCCCGCTATCGTTTGCAGGCGCTGGAGACTGCCGCTGTTACCGCCCTGTTAGGAGAAGCGCCAAGTGAGCAGGACAGTCTCCTGTGGGCCTTGTTCGAGCCGAGCCGCTTTCTGCAACTGATCACCCATTTTGTGCTGTTCGAAACCCGCGACGGCAAGACCGTGAAGAAGCTGCCGCGCTATCAGCAATGGCGGGCCGTACGCAAAACGGTAGACCGGCTGTGCGCGCCGAAACCCATGGGAGGTGTTGTTTGGCATACCCAGGGTAGCGGCAAGTCACTGACCATGGCCCTGCTCGCGCGCATGCTGCGGGCCGATAGCACGGGTTTGAACAATCCTACTGTGCTGGTACTGACCGACCGTAAAGACCTCGACAAACAGATTTTAGATACCTTCCATGCAGTAGGTATCACGGCAGCTCAGGCCGTGTCGGTTGATGGCTTGCTGAAGATGCTGTCCAACGACTACGGCAGCGTGTTCACCAGCACTGTGCAGAAGTTCCAGGAGAACGATCAGCCCAGTGAGCAGGCCGCTGAGACTCCGGACGAAGAAGATGATGCCCTGCAAGCGACTCGTCACCGGCGGATTCGTGAGGAAAAGGACTTCTTCATCGTGCATGAGCGCAACGTTCAACACCTGGCGGTGGATGAGAACGGTGCTTCGGTAAAAGCCAAGTGGGAAGAGATCAGCCGGGAGAAGGTGCACTTCCGCGTACTGAGCACCAAGCCCAACTTCTATGTGCTGGTCGATGAAGCTCACCGTAGTCAGTACGACTTCCTCGCCGCATTTATGCGTGCCAGCTTGCCCAACGCAAAGTTCATCGCCTTTACCGGTACGCCTTTGTTGCAAGAGGACAAACACACGCTGGGCGAGTTTGGCGGTGGCGAGTACATCGACGAATACCGCCTGCATGAAGCGGTGGCGGATGGCGCAACCCTGCCAATCAAATACCAGGATGCCTGGGTGGCGCTGTCAGCCAATTCTGATCTGGATGCCGCGTTCAAAGAGCAGTTCGCCGACCAGAGTGAAGTTCGCCAGCACGAGTTGAAGCGTGAGCTGTTGCGCCGCTGGCGTCAGGCCGGTGACCGCATGGAGCAGGTCGCCGAACATCTGGTTGAGCATTTCCTCAGCAGCGTAAAGACCAAAGGTTTGAAGGCCATGCTGGTGTGCGATGGCCGCGACATGGCGGTGCGCTATAAGGATCTGCTCGATGCGATCATGGTCGAACGGGCGAGCAAGGGACTGCCCACTTTTGACAGCAAGGTGGTGATATCCCTTGCCAGCATCACCTCTTCCCGTACGGGCGCTTCTGCCATGGAAGAGGCGGCAGCGTACGAGATTGAGACCGACAAAATTCGCAGTATCGAGGAGCGTATCAAGGCTGAGTTGAAAGCCGGAAAGTCCCCGGTGGCCATGCCGTCTGAGCAGATCGGCAATTTCGTCAGCAAGCTGTTTCCCCTGCCCTACGGGGAAGAAAGTAAAGGGCTTGATGGTAAGCCGCAGGCGAACAATGTCGGGCTGATCATCGTTTCTGACATGCTGCTGACCGGGTGGGATGCCCCAATTGTCGGCACCATGTACCTTGATAAGCCGTTAAAAGAACACACCCTGTTGCAGGCCATCGCACGAGTGAACCGCACCCTGCCTGGCAAGAATGCTGGCTACATCGTGGATTACCATGGGGTGGTTGATCACCTTGATCACGCCCTGAAAATTTATGGCGGCGAGGTGAAACCTTCGCAGGTCTGGGAAGGTGTTGAAACCGAACTGCCTAAACTGCAAGCCACGCTCGACCGCATCCTCAAGTTGCTGCCGAAAAAACATGACCCAGTGGCGCAGCGCGAGGCCTACAAAGACGACGCCGAGCGCTTCCTTGATCCTGCCACCCGGCTGGACATGGTCGAAGAGTTCCTCGATTTGGTGAAGCAGTTCAACCGCTCAGTGGACATCATCCTGCCGGACGTACGTGGCGTACCGTTCAAGCCCTATTTCACCCTGCTAGGTGAGATTCGCCTGATGCTGCGCGACAAACTGCCGGGTAATACCTACAAGGAACGCATCACCAAACTGGAGTCCGCGCTGCTGCAACAGCTGCTGGATGAGTACATCGCGGCCAGTCCGGCCAAAAGCCTACTGGGTCATGAGGTGTCGATTCTGGATGCCAGTGATATGGAGCGTTTAAAGAAACTGGCGAGCCCCGGTAGCCGTGCTCTGGTGATGAAAAACCAGCTGAAGCAAACCATCGTCACCGGCAAGGACAAGGATCCTGCATTCTTCGACAAGATAGCTGAGGAGCTGGAAAAGCTGCTGGAAGAAGAAAAGGCGGGTCGCATTACCCAAGCCAAGTTTCTGGAGCAACTGGAGCTCTTCAGCCAGCGCATTCAGGACAAGGACAAAACTGGTTTTGAAAAGCCCGCACACTCGGCGGTCTACCACTACCTTGCCGCCCAACTGGCCGAGGACACGGCAAGAGTGGCAACGACCAAGCTGTTCGAAGATGAAATGCTGAGCCGTGCGTTGGCGACTGAAAACTGGAAGAAAATGCCAGATACGCACCCTGACTTTCGAGACCACCTGCGTGGGGTATTGATGCCTCTGGCAGGCTGGGAGCGTTCAGTGGCGCGTGATCACGCCAAACGTATCTTCGATATCTTGCTGAAAAACTGAAGCGGCGCCATCCATGCCAGTATTGAATTACGGCCAAACGGCTATCGAGTGGTACTTCCAGCTCGATAGCAAACTCAAGCGCCATTACGTGACCGTAGAACGGGGTCGGCCTGTTCTATTGCGTGGGCCGCAGGTGGATGAGCGTGAGCAAGAGGCTTTGGTGCTGCGCCGCGCACGCTGGATTCGGGAAAAATTGGCGCAGGTGAATCAGCCTCTGGCTAGTGAGCCTATCGTGACGGGTAGCCGCTTACGCTATGCAGGGCGCACCTATTACACCGAAGTTCGTCATGTGCCAGACGCCCTCAAACCTCGGTTGGCCTTCACTGCGTCACGCTTCATCGTTGATAACCCTGAAGGCTTGAGTATTCATCCCGACGCACTGATGCCCTTGCTGGAGCGGTTCTATAGGGATCGGGCGTACGAGAAGCTGCCGCTACGTGTTCGCCACTGGCAACGCGAGACTGGACTCCTGGCTGCGGGGGTACGTATCCGTCATTTCCAAAGCCGTTGGGCAAGCTGCGATGCGAACCACATCCTGGAGTTTCATCCTCGGGTAATGGAGCTACCGGCCAGAGTGCAGGACTACGTCATCGTCCATGAGCTGTGCCATACGGTGGAAAAGAATCATACCAAGGCCTTTTGGGCGCTAGTGGCCAGCCATATGCCGGATTGGCAGAGGCAGCATCAGGTGTTGGAACAGGCGGTGTTTGGGGATGCAGTGTGATGTTCAGTACAGACTTTGTAGTTCTTTACTCAGTGGAAAGTTAGCGTGTAGACACTCTGAAATAGCTTTGGCTGGAGAAACGCATGGAGCAGAAAACCGCGTGGGAGTCGGCAGTCGAGGTTGAGGCTAAAACAGAATCCGAACGTTATCTGGCAAAGCTGGCCCGCCGAGCGTTCCTCAGCCTATGGAGCTATTCCAACGTACACACCGATGAGGGACGTTCGCAGGGAAAAGGTGATGGCAAAGAGTTGTGCGACCTACTGGTTGTGTTCGGCAACGACGTCCTGATTTTTTCTGACAAAGCGTGTGAGTTTCCTGATCATCCAGACATACAGGTGGCCTGGGGACGCTGGTACAAGAGTGCAGTTGAAAAATCCGTACGGCAGCTCATCGGTGCGGAGAAATTCCTAAAGTCCCATCCAGGACGTATCTTCCTGGACAAGAATTGTTCCGTCCCCTTCCCCTTCCAGCTTCCTGACCCAACCTCAGCCAGGTTTCATCTGATAGCTGTGACGAGAGGGTCATATGCTGCTGCCCATGAGTATTGGGATAAGCAAAGTTCTGGCAGCTTGATGATCGACACTAGCCTGGAGGGACGAGCTCATTTGCAGGAGCCGTTTCGCATTGGTTGGCCTGCCGGTAAGAAGCGCTTCGTCCATATCCTGGATGAAATGACTCTGGACATTCTCCTAGAGGAACTCGATACCGTTCCTGACTTAATTGCCTATTTCGATGCCAAGGAGCGTTTTCTAACCTCTGTTCCTCTGGTTACGGTTGCGGGGGAAGAACAGCTGATTGCACGTTACCAAATGAGTTTTGAGGACGGTCAGCACGTTCTACCCGCAGTTCCCGATGGAGTTAATTATGTAGCCTTAGTGGAGGGTGACTGGGAGCACTATCATGCAAGCCAGCAGCGAGCTCGTTGTCAGGCCGATGCAGGGAGCTACATGTGGGATGCGCTTATCGAGTATCAGAGTCGATTCATTCGGTCTGGAGAGGCGGGCTCCCCATTCTTCGAGAGCGCTTCAATTGATGACCACGAGCGTGTGGTGCGGGCTCTAGCTGGTGAGACACGTTTTTCTAGGCGCATCCTCGCAGAGGCGTTCAGGTATGCATTGAGTCAGTCTAAGCCTGGGCATAAATTTGCCAGGATAATGCCCAGTGCTGCCCACCCCCATCGCCAGTACGTGTTTCTGACCGTTCCTAGGGTAGCCACACTCGATTATCAGGACTATCGCGCTGCTCGTGTGGAGTTGCTGCTGACCTACTGCAATGGATTGAAGCTTAAGTTTCCCGACACTCTTGAGGTTGTAGGTATCGCTTCAGAGCCGTTGGTTGAAAAAGCATCTTCGCAAGATTTTCTGTTCGTTTCCCTAGACCAACCACTGATCCCAGAGGAAGAGCGTGCGCTAAGAGAAGCATGTGATGAGGTGGGTATTTTTCAAGACTCCACCATGGTGGCGAAGCCATTCCAAGCGTTTGAGTATCCCCAAGCCTCTCGCCCCACTATGTCAGCGGATCTGGGACAGCCAGCATTCATGAATCGCGCAATGCGCAGGGCTTATGAGAGCCAGCAGAAGAGAGCAAAAGGTAAGCCTAAGAGGGGGCGCTGATCGGGTTGTCTTGCTGGGATAAGAGCCTTGGACGGCGCCATCGCCCATGGCTGTCTCTATGACAGAAAACCATACCAAGGACGTTCAGTTTGCGCGCGGACGGCAGGACGACAGGTGGAAAGGCACTCGCATGCTGAAGCAAGCTGCTCTCGGGTGAGCATTCAGCGTGATAAACTTGATTAAACTTGATTTTTCTGAGCCGGGCACTACACTGGCCAGCTATGCAAAATACCCTTCATGTTGAGTCGCTCCGTGCGGCTCTAGCCCAGCGTGGCTGGACACAAAAATACCTGGCAGAACAGTTGGGGGTTTCGGCGCAGTCCGTAACCAACTGGTTCAACGGTAAGGACTTCCCGCGTCCTGATAAGCTGCTCAAGCTGGCGACAACCTTATGTCTGTCTTTTGCTGAGTTGGTGGAGCCGCCGAAGGATCAGCCCGTCGTGGCTTTCCGCAAGCGGGCTGGCACCAAGACCACGGATGAGCACATTGCCAAAGCCATCGGCATCGGAGGCCTGCTTAAGCCCCTCGTGGACTTCTTGCCAAAACTGCCGACCTTGCGTACCCAGATTTCTTCGCCTTCTACGTCTTATGCGCGGCTGCAAAGTGATGCGTTGCAGGTGCGCAGTAAACTGGGAATTGGCGAGCGCAGCGTCCTTGGCTATCAAGCGCTGATTGGCGAGTTCAAGTCGTGTGGTGCTGTGCTTGTGCCCGTGCTCTGGGGGCAAAAGCAGCAGCACAAGAATGCTCTGCATATCTTGCTACCGTCTTCAGACGTGACGTTCGTGTTCGTTAACCTGGACACGAAGCTGGAAGACTTCAAATTTTGGATGGCCCATGAGCTGGCGCATGTCTATACCCCAGAACTGGCTGGCAGTGACGAAGGGGAAGATTTTGCGGATGCCTTAGCAGGTACGGTGCTATTTCCGGAAGCCTGCGCTGAGTTAGCGTATGCCGAAGCGGCGAAAGCGTCTGGCGCTGCGGGGGAAATTCCTGTCCTGCAAAAATACGCGACACAGCATCAGATTTCGTTGAATACCGTGTTCCAGCAGGTGCAAGCCTATGCACGGGAGCATCAACGCCAGCCGCTACGCGTGGCTGACAAGACCATTCATGCGGTGCGCAACAGTTCTGCACCTCAGTGGGTGAGCGCGGCCTTGTTTGACCCCGCTCCGCCGAAGCCCGAACAGTACATAGCAGCCGCAGAAAACGTTTTCCAGTCGGCGTTTTTCCATGCGCTGAAGTGCATGATTCACGAGCACGGCACGGGCGCCTCGTATGTTCAGCAAATTATGGACATTTCTCTTGTGGATGCAGTGGGGATCCATGAGGAACTGGCGAGTTGAGTTCTGCGCAGACGCTGGTACTGCTGGATACGAATGCCTATCTCCGTCTCGCTAAGCGTGTTAGGCCGATGCTTGGCGTCGCGTTTGGTCAAAAAAACTATGCACTGACCATTCTTAAAGACGTAGAGACGGAAGTGCATCGCAATGGTGCGCTGAGGTTTAAGTACCCCTGGTTTGACGGCGAGGAGGTTGCTGCTGAACGGGGTGCGAAGCAGGTACGCCTCAAGGCAGAAGAAAAGGCCCAGCTGGATGCAGCGCAAAGCGTGCTGCACGGTTGGGTCTTGATGAACCCAGTCCCCTATACCACGCTAAAGCGCTCTCCACCGTCCACCACAGACTGTCGCGTGTTGGCCTTCGGTCAAATCAGAAATGCCATTGTGGTCACTGATGATCTGGGGATGCATCAGCTGGCCACCGTCTTTGGCATTACGGTCTGGCATGGCCATGAGTTGCTGAAAAAAATGCTCACGGCGAAATTGATCACCAACGATCAGGTTAGGGAAATTTTTGAAGCCCTTGAACTCAATGGCGATTTGACCGAAACCTGGCGCGAAGCCAAGCATTCAAGCTTTTCCAAGCTCTTTGGTAAGGCTTAAAAAGCGAGTCCTTAAAGCCTCGTCTGACGTATGTGGAATCTGCTGAGGCAGATGCGGCTGGCGGCAAAGTCAGCGGCCTGAGGAGCCCATGGCGCTATCAGCAGCGAATTTACAGCTCTACCGTCAGCGCCTTGATCCCTATCCCTGCACAAAACCGGCCCACCGCCGTCAGCGAGCGCCACAGCCGCACTGGTTCGCGCCGCGAGCGCACCGGTAGCCATTTCACCCCGAGGCGAAGCTCCAGGCGCCAGGCCTCCCCTTCGCGCAGCACGCGAAACTCTCGCGCCGCCCCAGTCTCGACCAGTGCTTGCAACGTCTCCTGCTCGATGGCTCGTTTCATGACCTACCCCTGCATCCGCAGCCAACCAGTCCCCTGGTCTCTGGTATAGCGCAGAGCCGTAGTCCGGTGACCGCAGTAGGCCGAGCGGTCACCGATCCAGGGTCAGATGAGGGGGCGAATTGAACAGAACGTCCTATTACGCGCAGTCCTGCGGATCATGCACGGCTACAGGCCGAGATCGACCTCCAGGGCGCCGCGCCTTTCAACTGGGCTTGCGTTAGCCTCTTCGCCCACGGCCTTGATACGGGATTGGACGACTTCGCGGAACAGTCGGCTTTTGGTGGGATGCTTCGGCAGCTTTAACAGCGGACGTAAGGCCACCAACTCGCCAGAGGGTTGCCCATCGGCAGCCTCTATCGAGCAGTACAACTCCGCCCGCTCAATCAGCCCTGCGCCAGTCCGAAGCTGTTTGATCAGTTGGGTGAAGTACTGTTCGAACAGCACCTCTAGCACGCCATGGTCGTCGAAATGCGCCAAGTACAGCCACTGCCCTTTGGGGTCATAAGGTGAACCGCCCCAATGCAGGCTCAGTTCGGCCAGGCGCTGGAGTACCACGTTAGCCCGCTCGAACACACACCAGATGTGCGGTGCCACCGCGCGTTGCGACAGCGCGTGCTCATAGAGCTCCCGTGCTGCGGTGGCTGGATCGCGCCACGCACCCGGCTGAATGCATAGCACCACGCAGGTGAGCTTGCCTTTAGCGTTGTACACATAGTAACCACCTGGAGCGCCCAAGGTGCTGCGCCGACGTAGCACGCGCCCTTGGTAGGCATCAAACGCGTACAGGTCTGAGGCGCTAAAAAAGTCTTCCATGCGCTGGTACAGCGCGTGTTTAGAGGCGGTCGCGCGGAGGGGGCGTAGAGCTGGATTTTCCGCTGTGGTGGTAGCCTGGTTGCGAACCAGTGCTTCGAGATCATGCAATTTCAGCTGGTTGCTCAGTACCGCATGGAGTACCTCTTGCGCGACCTCGGGGGCAATCGATCCCAGCTTGGCCAGGCGCTCTAGGGGAGCATAACCGCAGTGCAGGCTGGCCCTGTCAAAGGCCGGTGTGAGTCCATCCAAAAAGCGCCCGGCGATTTTGATGCGTGACCAAGTCTTGGGTTTCAGGCCCAGTTGAGTGGCGACTTCCGGATCGCTGAAGCGCTGTTCGCGGGGTTGCTGCTCCAAAGCGATGCCCTCTTGGTAGGTGTCATACCAACTGGTGTCGACGCGGCGGCCCATAGCGGATTCTCTGGTTTAAGTTGGACGGTCATTTAAATTTGTTGACAACCCTACCAAGGTTGACTATGAATGTAAATGTCCTTTCTAGGAGATTCCACTAAAAATGCCTTCCAGAGCCAAAAACCGTAAACCTTTCCGCGATGTAGCCAAGCGCGTTAAGCGTGGCCACAAGGCCTATGTCGTGCCAACACCGCGTAATGACGCGGGTTGGGTTGCAGGTCAAAGCTTTCTGGAGCGCAACCACCTGCTGCTGTTGAGCGTGCAAGTGGGAATCAAGCGGCTGTGCGATCAGGCGGTGTGCATCGATCTGGACAATGAGACTCTGGTGGATCGTCTGGCTGACTTGCCCAAGCGTGGAGGGAAAACTGTCAGACGCTACACCGTCGACAGCGCATACGAGCGCGACGATGGCCAGCAGGGTGTGTGTGAGAGCAAGCCACGTGCGTTTCTGGAGCAGCATGCGGAGAAGCACGCGCTGGCCGAAAAAATCCTCAACAAATATGGCCAGTCGTTCACCACGTTGACGGAGGAACAGTTCACCCCGGTTTTCATCTCGAATATCGAAAATCTACTTAAGGCTAGCAGTGAGGGGCAGCGGCGCCACGCCACGGTAGCGATTGAAAAACTCCACCGGGCTCTGGCGCAGCAAGAGCGTTGGCTAACCCTGGAGCTCAAGCAATCTGCCGGTTTGTCTAGCGCCGACATCTTTTTTGGCTTGGCTCATGGCGTGCTGCGCGCCGATCTGCGTCAGTCCCTGTTTAGCAGCAGCAGTTGCGTTGAAGCGGCACATGGCAGCCTCGATCACCTGATGTTCGTGGAGCTGTGATATGGCCGTAGTCAATGACAGCTATCTCAGTCCACGGCGCTATAAAGTCGATGGTCTCGTTGCCGGTAGTGATGGCCGGCAGTACGTCATTGCGAACATCCACACTAAGGCGCGCCAAGTCGTACTGCTTGGCCCGGTGGGTGAGACGTACGTTTTTGAAAGCGATGAGTTCCGCAATAAGGTCGCAGCGGGTGAGCTTCGACTGGTGGTCTGCAAGCAGAACGCCGAAGGTGTCGAAGAAGTTTTCGAGCCCCGGAAACTCATGGGCAATGAAAGTAAAGTGCTGGAGGAGCGTCAGCAGTACATCGAGATTATTCTGAAATACATCGATAACAGCACTTGGGATTATATCTACGAGAAAATTAAGGAGGAATACGGCGGCAAGCGAAAAATTCCAGGGCGGCGGAGTATTGAAAGATACTGGCAAATCTATAAGCAGGCTAAGTCACCAAGTTGTCTAGCGCCCAAATATTCACTTCGAGGTGTACACCGCTCGTTGTCGCTGGATCCACATGTTGAAGACATCATCATCAATGTGTTGGAAGAGAAATACTGCAATAGCTCAGGGTTCAGTGTTAAAGACATTGTCGAAACCATTAATATTCGGTGCGACAAAAAATCCTCTGAGTTAAATGTTGAATTGGGCGGTATTTCACGGCGCGCAGTCGGTCGAATTATTGAAAGCCTCAATATTAAGCAATTGAAAGGCCGACTGAACCAAAAGACGTTTCGTTTGATCATGCGCAATGCCTTGCACTTTTTCGATGTGCAAGAGCCTTATGCGCGAGTTGAACTGGACTCAACCGTATTGGATATTTTGCTCGTCGATGCGTTCGGTAACATCATCGGAAGTCCGACTCTTTACGCGCTTATCGACACTGCGACGCAGACGATTGTCGGTATTTTTCTGACCATTCAGCCGGCCAGTCAGATCGGCGTTCTGCAAGCTCTCCAGTTTGCTTTTTCACCGAAAGGTGAAGCGTTTCGTCAACAGCACGGTTGTATTCACTTGTGGCCTGCTCCCGCTGATATCCGCACCTTGGTAATGGATAACGGCGCCGATTGCCATGGCCCGATGGTCGTAAAGGCAGCCCGTTATTTGTCGATGATGCTCGAATACTGCATCGCTGGCGCCCCCTACCAAAAACCCTTTATCGAACGGTTTTTTGGCACCTTGCACACGATGTTGATCAAAAAATTGCCTGGCGCGAAATACTCGCATGACAAGCGTGAAGAGCATGCCTTAGAGAATTCTGAGAAAACGGCAAAGCTCACACTCGATGAATTGAATTCGCTGATTATCCGCTGGATCACGGACACGTATCACCTAAAAAATAGCGACCGTCTAACGAGTAAGTTTAATCGTGCTTGCTCCCCGGCTCAGGCGCTAGAGATCTTGAGCCAGCAATATGTGCTATTTCCAGCGCCCTCAGCCGAAGAGCTGCTGGAAGCCTGCCGTCATCATCTAGAGGTCAAACTCAATGTGACGCGGGAAGGCCTAAACTATCAATGCCAGCAATATCAGAGTGAATATATTTCTGGTCTCTATAAGACAAATGGCAGGCAGAAAGTTGAAGCGTATGTGAATCCTATCGATTGCAGTGCAATTCATGTTCTAGATAGCGACAGCAAAAACTGGCATGTGGTGCCGAACAAAAATCCGCATATGCCGGCGATGAGTTTTGAGCAGGCCAAGTATTACCGCAGTTTGAACTACAAAACGGATCTTGAGATTTCAAGAGCCGAGTATGTACAGAGTCAACACCAGATTATCGAAGACGCCCATGCCAGCAAGAGCAAACGGGGGCGTATTAACCGCAATCGCCAGGCCGAGCGCGACATCGAGCGCGCTCAAGCGGCAATTGCGACATCCGCTCAGCAGCCGGTGGTTGATGTGCCGCTGGTATCGCCTGAACCCAGCGAGGCGGCAGTGAAACCCCACCGGAGGAAAAAGTAATGACGAATCTGGCGACGAAGGTGGTGCGTTCGGAGGGCTTTTTCCACGGCCATCTGCTGCGAGCGTATGAGCGCGGTCGCGGGGTGATTGAACAATCGCTGCGGGGAGAGCGCCTGATTTTTGCAATGTTTGGTAGCGCGGGTGTGGGCAAGACCGAGACGGTTACGGGTTGGGTATCCGAGTTCCCTCAACAGCAGTCGGCGCAAGGCAAGATCACCAGGCCGGTGATCCACGTGATCTGCCCTGTAGAGCCCAATCAGCGATCCATGGCTTTGAGCATTATTCGAGGCCTTCAAGGCCGAACGTTGAGTAGAAGTAGCACCACGGACGTAGTTGAGCAGGCAGTTGCGCAACTGAAGGTCGCTGAGGTCAAGACGATCATCTTCGATGAAGTTCAACACCTCGCCGAAAACCTCAGTGCTGCGAAAATGAAAATTGCAGTGAACTTTCTGCAATTCATCCTTGATCAGTGTGACATCTCTTTGATCCTGGTGGGATTACCAACGGCCCAGCGCTTTATCAATGTTGACCCTGCGTTTCAACGGCGTTGCCTGGCTACGGAGCTGATTTATCCGTACGCCTGGAGCAGTGATAGGCATCGCCAGGACTTTGCCGAAGGGGTGTCGTTAATTGCGGAGGCGTATCGCGAGCATGGCTGGAAGACCGTGCTTGATGACCCTGATTCACTTAAGTGCCTATACGCCGCGTGCATGGGGCGGTTTGGTGTCCTGATCGACTTCCTCAGCCATGCCGAGACAGACAACCCCCGCAAAGTAATCGACCTGAAATGTCTGGCCAAGGCTTACGCGCATGGCATTAACCATCAGCCCTTCACCGGAAATCCGTTCTCGCCGAGCACTCACATCTCGGAGCAGGAGCTGAATGCGGAGTACATGAAAGTGCTCCAACAAGCGCACCTGCCGATTCCTAAGTTGTAAGGAGGCGACGCCATGTCATTTTTTCAGAGTGTCAACCTCAAGCCTGGTGAAAGCTTGAACTCCTTGCTGATGCGCAAAGCCGAGCTAAATGGTTACGGAACGGCGCATGCACTGCTAGCAGATGTCGGCATGACCATGAAGGTCAGCTATCTACCGGAAGAGCCGGAGCGACTTCGAGCATGCTTTGAGCTGACTGAGCATGACCTGATGCCAGCGAGTGCAGGCCAGGCGCCCTACCTGGGACAAAAAGCGTTTTTGCGCAGCCAATGTTCGCCTGTCTGCCCTCAATGCCTGGCTGATGAGGGAGTGGCACAAGAGGCGTGGTCTCATGTGCTGGTAATCGCCTGCCATAAGCATCAGACAGAATTGCTCAGCCAATGCCCGCAGTGTGCAGAGCCGATCTGTCTGACGCGCCGAGCGTTGATGCACTGTGACTGCGGCTATGAGTATTGCCATGCCATCAGTGAGCCTGCGTCAGCGTTTTCTGCTGGGCTTTCAGCCCTGTTGGAGAATGTGGATGCACCAAGCCGGCAGGCGCTACCCCTGCCCCTTCACCAACTGAGCTTTGAGCCTTTGCTACCCGCTTTTTTGCTGATGCTGGCGAAAGCGCAGGGGCGCATGAGTGATCAGCTTCCCCCCAAATTTCGCTTTGCTGCCAGCTCCTCTTTTGAAGACTCCGTGGCGATGGTGGGGTATTTGGAGTCGCTGTTGGGTGAGTGGCCTCATTGTTTCGATGACGTTTTGGAAGACCTCCTCATTCAGGGTGAAGGGGTCAGCTTGGCCGGGCGAATCGGTACTTGGTACAGGGAACTTTTCAGTACCTATGCGGCGCCGAGCTTTGATTTTCTGCGGGATCGCTTCAAGGCACAGGTGGCTGAGCACTTCGATGGGAGGCTGGGCGTCAGCGCACGCGCCCAGATGTTTGGGGCTGGCAACGCAGATGCCATGCAGTGGTTCTCGGCGGCAGAAGCTGCACGGCTGCTAGGCGTGGCTCCCGACATCCTGGCCAATTTGGTGATTACGCAGCAGATTCAGGGAAAGGTTCATCAGGAGGGGAAAAGTCGTTTTATTGTCGTCCACCGCGCAACCCTCGACCAGATTGCCGCTGATCGAGCGAGCTATCTCTCTGCGACGGAAGCCCGTCAACGCCTGAACGTCTCGAAGAATTTCTTCGAGCGGTTTATCCAGGCTGGTGGTTTGCGCCGCTACAAGCGCAGCGAGCGACCGGTACTCGTGGCCGGCGAATTCCGAGTCGCAGATGTCGATCAGGTGATTCAGCAACTAGTGGGATGTGTCCGCAAAAAGCCCAGAGCAGCACAGCTGATCGGCATTCAAGACATCTCCGCCAAGCATGGCATTTCTAACAGCAAGATCGCGTCGGTATTGCAGGACATCCTGCAAGGGATTGTGCGGCCCGTGGCTCACATCAGCTCACTCGCGGGGCTGGCCGGCTTGCAATTCAACAAGACGGAGATCGAGCAACGGGTTCGCGACAACGACCCTGACGTAGTGCTGAGTGTCGATGAACTGGCTCAGGTGTCTGGCTGGAAACCTGGTGTGATCAAAAAGTGGATCCAGGGTGGATACCTCAAAAGCATCGTTCAGACGCATGGCAGAGCCGAGCGTGATGTCATCCAGGTATCAGCGTTGATCGAGTTTTTGCTGACTTACAGCCCCACCGCTGAGCTCTCCAAGCAGCTCAAGACCAAGACCCTGTACCTGACGAAGACGTGGCGTTCCGCCAAGATTGAAGTCATCACGCCACCTCAGGATTCGGTGGGTGGCCAGCGAGGGTTGTTGGTACGCAATGCAGACTTGGCGCTTACGGCGCAGCTGCGCAAGCCCACGATCCGGGAGCTCGCTGACCAGTATGAGGATTCCACATGCTGACGCTACTCAAGAAAGCCAAGCTGGCCGACGCCTTGCTGGATGATTACCCCGAAGTCATCACGGGTTACATCGTCGACGCCACGGTGGTGTCCGGATGTCTGGTCGGGGAGGCATACAAAACCTGGGGCTATGCGACGGGGGAAAAGCTGATCTCCGGGAGCATTACTCAGATCATCGACTGCGGCTCGCGCTGGCTGATCAAAACGCGCGAGCAGGATTGCCTGGTCGTTGTGAATTTTTCCCGTGGGGGGCGGCAGGCGCTGCTGCACCTGATCGATCTTTTTGATTCCGCGCGCCTTGCCCAATCGCGGCGTTGTCTGCACTGAGGAGCGACGGAAATGAAGCCTTTAAAGCAACGTTTCAGTGACATCAAAGCCAGCCCGGCAAGCAACTGGATTGTCGATGTTGCCATTCTCCGTACAACTGACGGTCTGCTGCATTGCGCACTTGTTCAAGACCTCAAAACCGAGCGAGTGCTGGGCTGGTCGACGGCACTTGAGGCTGATCCGACGCTGATGATGCGCGCTATCGAACTAGCAAGCGCGCGGTATATCAGGACGCGCCCGACCAACCTCTTTCTCTATCAGATCAGCGAGAACATTGCTCCAGATGTAGTGGCGTCTTTGCTGTGTCAGGAGTTTCAGCTTCGGTACATCAATACTCCTGATTACAGCCTGGCCTTATCGATGGATCGCTTCTGGGCGGAACTTCAATGTCTTTTCAGTCAGCCGTTGTCAAGGCCGGCCCAGTTTCAAGACGATCTGGATGACTGAGGGCAGTGCCATGGACGACCTCCAAACGATCACTGACCTGCTTTTTAGTCCTGGCGAGCCCATGACCGGCTCGCCGATGACGGATGAGCAGGCCCTGGTTTTTGCGCGTGAGCGCTTCCCCTATTCCGTATTTTGTCTTGTCCGCGGCTGGCGTTGGATCGATCTCGATGTGAGCGAAGCCCAGCGCATCGAACTGGAAAAAACGCAGCGTCAGCCGGTGATCTTGTATGCCCACAGTGTGGTGTACGACTCGTCCCGCAGGTGGGACGTGGGCGATGTTGTGCGTACCTCTCCTCTGTCGGTTTTGGAGGAGGGTTTCCTGTTCAGATCGTTGAACACCACTTATCTGATGTTGGGCGATGGCCAGCGCAAACGCGCGGCCTTGGAGACGGTGGGCCGCATCCGTTTCTGAGCCAGGCCTTCCTTGGGGGATTCGAACCGGGCTTCGCATAACACCGGATCCGTTAAAGGGCGGGACGACCCAGGGTCGCCGAATTCGCCCAGGACATGAGGAGTGACCGTGATGAGTGAGCAAGGCCAGAGTGATTCCGACATCCGTTGCGCCGTGTGTGGAGGCGCCACGCGTGTACCGGGTTACGGCCAGCAATTCGGTACCTTGCAGGCGTTGTGGGGGTATGGCTCGCAGCATGATGGCGAGCGGTACCAGGTACTTCTTTGTGAATCCTGCTTCTTCGGTGCGTTGGCCTATCTGCGCCAGGAGCGGCGTATCCACTCTTTGTTTGATGACGATCAACCAGCAGACGACCAAGTGTTTGGTCGGATTGCGCGCGATGACTTTTTCGGCGAGTCGTAACTCACTTTCAACGCCATGGACATGACGATGCGTATCCACTTGCTGTCCGATCTGCACAATGAGTTCAGCGCATTTACCCCGCAGGTGCTGGACGCTGACGTGGTCATCTTGGCCGGTGACATCGATGTCAAAACGCGTGGAGTGGCGTGGGCCAAACAGACCTTCTCTGGCCCTGTTCTATACGTGCCGGGTAACCACGAATATTACGGTGGCCATCTGAGTCGCACCCTAGAAAAGATGCGTATGGCTCAGGATGAGCGGGTGCGGGTGTTGGATCGAGATGAGGCCATCATCGCGGGTGTCCGGTTTCTCGGCGCAACGATGTGGACGGATTTTGCGGCCACTGGCAATCCACCCATCGCGTCCTTCAGTGCGCAAAATGCGATGAACGATTTCCGGCAGATCCGTACGGATAACTACCGCCGTATCCGGCCCGCTGACTTGGTGGAGCAGGCCGTGAAAACCCGCGATTGGCTGCGCACCAAGCTGGCTGAGCCTTTTGACGGGCTCACCGTGGTAATCACCCATCACGCTCCTACCCTGCGTTCTCTCCAGGACAACCCCCATGCTGGGGGGCACATGGATGCTGCGTATGCCAATCGTTGGGAAGACCTGATGGGGGACGACCAGGTGGCATTGTGGGTTCACGGTCATTCGCACACGGCAGTCGACTATGACGTGGCGGGTACTCGCGTCGTGTGTAACCCCAGGGGATACCCCGGTGAGGACACGGGCTTCAATCCAGGTTTGGTACTTACTTTGCCAGCAAGGGGACAAGTCGCATGAGTCCCACATCGCCATACGCGGCGCGACGCTTGGCCCAGGCATTTAACTATCCCTTCTGTGAGCCTGTGACCGCATATCTAACCGAAGTAATGGTGGTCGCCTGTTGTGGTTTTGGTGTGATGTTCCGGCATAGCAAAGCGGATCCGTTTGGGCGCTTTCAAGACGGCCATCGATTGAGAACATCCGACATCCTTCGTGCGGAACAGCACGGATCGTTTTGGGTGTTGCGTACACGTAGCGGTAGCTTTTACGTGATTGCCAGCTTCCATCTGCATGGCGGTCGTCAGTCACTCCAGGCGTTTCTCAAGCTTCAAGAAAAAGGCGTGTATCTGACTCCTCGGCATGTTCAGTAGTCCGGTCTTTCAGGGCAAACCTAGATGCAGGTGTATGTGTGCTCACCAGCAGAAGGAGCTATCTAATCCTGGTATTGAGGGGTAATGCACCATGGCCATTAGGACGCTGTACCTCGACACAGAATTTACGAGCCTCAGCATCGCCAGGGAGTTGATTTCTCTTGCGCTGGTATCTGCTGATGACGCCGAGTTCTATGTCGAGCTGCTGGACGGTTGGTCGGAAGACGCATGCAGTGATTTCACACAGAAAACGGTCTTGCCTCAGCTTGATTTAGATAGGTACGGAGTAAGCCGAAAGGAGGCCTCGCCCAGGTTACAGGCATTCCTGCTGCAACAAGGATTCGTCGAGATCGTGGGAGATGCGCTGAATTGGGATTGGCCCTTGCTGCTTGAGCTGCTTGGATCTTCAGGGCTTCCGGAGAATGTGGTGGGTTGTCGTGAAGTGGATATGGCAGCCCACGTTGGTGACGCTGATCCAGAAGCGCCTCCACACCATGCGCTTTTGGATGCGCGTCTGATCTGTCGAGTTGCATCCAGGGGGAAGGATTCTTGAACAGGTGTTGATTGCGAATACTCACACGTACTCGTTCGAGCCCTAGTGTGCCCTGGGGCAAATCAATCGGTAGGTGGGTCAGCTTTCAATCGGCGCGAACACGGGTGTGAGTAAGGGGTTACCCAGATGGCCACGTTGGCGGGGGTGAAGCCAATGGTGCACCCGCCGCAGGTTTTGAAGTGGGATTCATTAAGTTCGAATCAAGTGAGGATCCGATGCTTCATCGCCCTATCTACGACGAAGTCATGAGCCGAGCTGCACGCTGGGCAAATGGCTGCCATCCCTCAGTAGCAGAGCGCTATGCCAATGAGCTGGCACGATACGCACGACTAACGTCCGCGTGCGACGCGCTGGAGTGCTTCATGGGGTGTCGTCCACTTGCGGATGAGGATGTCTTCAGCACACTCGCGCAACGTCGCAGCCAGATCGCTGATCTACTCGCACAGGCTAATCTCGAAGCCTTCGAGCAGGAGGCAGAGCCAGGGATCTATCTGACTATTCCTTACTTCTTGCGCTGCTCTGACAAACAGCCTGTGTGGCTGTTGAATCGTACTGCACAGCAAGTTACTTACATCCGACGATCTTTGTACGCTTATGCGAGCACAGACGACGGTGTCGACGAATACCAGGAGTCTGGCAGTGCATTCGCCGATGGCATCGCTGCGGGTGCAGTGATTGAGCCCGGTGAAAAACTTCAGATCGACGAGTACTCCATGAGCTGGGACGGGGACTTTGTCAGCAATCGACGGATTGTGTTGTTAGCTGAGGGCGAGCGCGGAGAATGGTTCGCAAGCATTTCAAAGCTAGCAGGCTATTTGTGGGATGAGCAGTTGCATGGGCTGCATATGCTGAAAATGGTTAAGAGTCTTTAAGCCGCTATGCAAATGCGCGCGACACGTACGGCATGGCGCACCGAATACTTCAGGGGCTTGCACCCGCTGTAGTGCCGTTTCTATCCAGCGATGGAGGCCTCTGCAATGAGAGAAGAGTACGACCGCGCCCACCTGTTAGATGAGGTCTGGGCTGAGCCGGTGACGCTGGTTGCCCCACGCTATGGATTGTCTGATGTTGGACTTAAAAAGCTCTGTCGGCGTTTGCAGGTGCCAACACCGGCGCGTGGGCACTGGGCCAAGGTAAAGTCAGGGCGAAGCATTCCCCCTAAACCACGGCTTAAAGCCTACAACGGCGATCCTCGGTATTTGCTGAAGCCATTGAAAGTCCATCGCCCTCGTTCGGAGGCGACAGAACTGGTTGATGAACGATTGGCCACCGTAATTGCCTACGAGCAGGATCCTGCACATCTCATCAACGTGCCGACACGCGGTACGCGTTGGCATCCGCTTGTCGCTGCCACACGTGATGGCTTTCAGGCCAAATATAAAGACAGCCGGGGTCTGCCGTTGCCTGGTGGCAAGGGGCTCAATATTGCTGTCTCAGACGAGCAACGTCCGCGTGCATTGCGCATCGCCAATGCACTGGTGAGGGCCTTGGAGAAGCGCGGGTATTCTTTGGTGCCGGGCGAGCATCACCTGGATGTACAAATGTTTGGTGTATGTCTGTCTCTGAGCATTTTTGAAGCGACGAAGCGCTCGGACTATGTGCCTAGTGATGCAGAGCGTGCGGCCAAAGCGCGGGGCGACTGGGCGTACTGGCCGCGCTATCGCTATACCCCGTCTGGACGATTGGAGATTCGCAGCGGTGGAGGTTATGGCGGCTCGGTCAAAGATGGCTCGCACCAGGTTGTGGAGGATCAGCTGAACAAACTCATCATCTGGATGGCCAAACGGGCTCTGAGCATCTTGCAGTTCCGCGAAGAGTGCGCGCGCGCGGAGGAGCTGAGACAGGCTCAGCGACGTGAGGCATTGGCACAGAAAGCCATGCAGGATGCAGAGAAGGAGAAGCTGGAGGTTCTCAAGGTGGCCGCGCTTCGCTGGCAGCAAGCGCAGGTGATTCGGTCTTATCTGTTGGCCATGGAAAACCGGGCGGCTGGCGACACCGGGTTGAATGATGAGCAACGTGAATATTTGTCTTGGGCTCGGGCCAAAGCGGACTGGCTGGATCCGCTGGTGGCGCAGCCGGATGCCGTTCTGGATCAAAAGATAGTGATTCCTTACTGATCCTTCAGCGAAGGGTTTGATGGGCGCAGGTATGACTGTTGTGAAAGCAGGGGATCACACCCCAAGAGGCTAGAAGGGATCGCGATGAATGGGCCGTGTCAGACTTTGCGACTTCCGTAAGAGCCTATTCAGTTTCTCTTACCCAATCATTGAGACGAGCCTGGATGTAGTCTTGATTGAGGAACTCCTGCTCCAGGCGTCCGATACCGTATTTGCCATTGAGCAATCCCTCAAATAAGCGGCGCTCATCTGGCAACAATCCAGTCTCTGGTAGTGCAGCTGGCTCAGGCTCGGGCCCACCTTGGTCACGGTGTACCGATAAAGTTGCGTCATCCATCATCAAGGCTTGTAGATTGGGATGTACCTGGCGCGCCTCGGCGAGAATTCGGAGGCCCCACGTGTCCAGATCACCCCAGTAGGCTAAATGCCGGCCTTTTAGCCAGGATGCCTGTAACCAACGTGTATTGCGCCCACCGCCGAAGACCGCGACAGTGTCAGGTAGATCAGGCAGGGCGTACCCAGCTTGAGTATTCTCTACCACCAGTACGCGCCTGCCCGGCAGAGGTTGCTCCAGAAGTTGTTCCAGCGGCAGTTGCAGAATCGTGAACCCCCCCATCTGCTGGCATATATTCGCGCACAGTGGTCGGACGTAGATCCAGTTACTTGGCGTCGCCCGGCACCCCAGCCAGGCTTCCAAGCCACCGGCAGCGGTGACTGCCCCATCATGCAAGGCATCAAGCAGTACACTGAGCAATGCCTGGTAGGTCTCCAGGAACTTCGTATCTATCCCCCGCACAGAAAGTGCGCGCAGGTATCGCCCCTCGCCCATATCCCTTTTTAGCTGTAGTAGTACCCCGGCCAAGCGTTCGACCTCATTGATAGCTAAGGTTTCAAGAAGGTGGATATGCCGGATCAGTGTCTCGTAAAGGCTCTTGTCCAGTGTTAGCAACGGTTGCATGCGAACCTGCCAGCCGTGGGCACGTTGTACGGCTTCAGCACCGAGCGCTTCGATCAGGGCTTGCACAGAGTTGAGCTCCACTCGTTCGGGAACCTCAATCTCGCCACCCAGGGCCCGATACTGTCGGGTTATCCAGATCACCTGCTCCTGCTTAGGCCAATGCCGCCAGGCATCGATCCAGGCATGAAAGTGGTTGATATCAGTCAGTGCGTGGCTAGCGGTGGGCGGTTTCAGCGGCTGACTGATCGGGAAACCACGAAGGCCCAGCAGGCGATCTCTCAGACGGCCAGCGTTATCCCATTCGAGCCGCCGGAGATCTTGAACCACATCCGATGGTAAGCGTCCCCAGTTACGCATCAGATCGACCCTACCTCGATGCCCAGATCTGCGGCGGCCTTGGCTTGTCGCGCCGCTTTTCGAGCGGCCTGCTGATGATCCAGTTCTTCCCAGGTAATTTGGCTCAACCGACTTTCGTGCCGCTCGGCATCGCGTTCGGCGATCAAAAGTGATCGTGCCGAGTCTCTTGCCAGGTTGAGGTTCTTATAGGGAGTGATCAAGTTGACGTGAATCTTCAGTTCGCGGAATACCCGGAGCACCCGACGACTGACCGCCTCTGCGGTATTGGAGAAGGCTTCATCGAGGAACACCGTGCAGTACACCGGATGACTGCTGCCATCTGGAGTCAGTACATAGGCGAGGCTAGCGGCAACGATGATGCCGGCGAAGGACTCCTTCTCACCACCGGACTTACCGGAGGAAGACTCCAGTACGTCGCGTACCCGCAGAGTATCCTTCTCAACCTCCTCAGCAAAAAATGACATGCGGTAGCGCGAATCGAGTAGGCGCAGACTCTCCAGGTTGCTGGCAGTGGCTGAGTTGGTGGCCTTCTCCAGTTTCTCGACCAAGCTGCGGAGCTCCTGAAAGCGCCATTCGTGGTCGGGGCTAGTGGCATGCTTCAGTACTTGGCCCAACTGGTCGGTAAACGCCTTAACGTGCGGGTAGCTTTCATTGCGGATTCCCAACCGCAGAAAGGTGCCACGTCGGAAATCGGTGCGTTCCAGTACATCATTGATTGTCTCGATTCGATCCTGGATGTCCTCTCGCTCGTCATCAATGGCGCGTTGCATGCGCCCGAGCGACTGGGTGGTGTTCGTGTTCAGGCGCTCCTGGAAGCGCTCCACAAGTACTGGTAGGCCTTCATGATCTAGTTGCTCAAGGTAGTCGATGTAGTCCTGCCGACCATCAACACTGTCCACCCAATCATTAGCTACCAGCGGCCAATTGGTCTTAAAGGTGGTAATCACGCTTGTAATCTTGCCAACCAGCCGACCCTCCCGGTTGCTCACCGAGCGCTGGGCTTCGCCTAGGTATTCGCGCTGCTGATTCTCCAGTGCATCAATTCGTTCCAGGTCATCCAGATTCAATTGCCCTACTCGCAGGCTGAGCGACGCTCGGACGCTATCTTCAAGTGCGATCTGGGCAGCACTGAAGGCCACTTGGCGTCGCTTGTTCGCTTCCTCGATGTCACGCCCAAGGGCTCCGACCTGTTGAAAGTTGTGTTTCTGTGCAGCGCGTACGGACTCGCGTTCGTCCTTTGCTGCCTCCCAGAGTTTTTTCGCTTGAGCCAAGTCGCTATCCGGTTGCTCTAGGGCTTCCAGGTCAGCCTTCAATGATTCATGCCTGGCCTGCGCCGAGTTGACGTCGATCTTTTCCCACTGCGTGTCCAACAAGCGCTTCCATGAGCTTTCCGACTCGGTCAGGTTGTCCAGCGCCTGGCGTGTTTCGTTTTCAAGTTTCCTGGTGACGTCAAGGTCTTCCCGCAGGGCCAGGCCATCACTTTTAAGCGCTGCCAGGCGATGTGCGTTATTGAAGCCCAGGTACCAATTACGGCGATCATCGACGTGCGTCTGATCTTTCTTCTCGAATCGACCCTTCTCCATTTGTACCAAGCCCTCACGGGTCATAGAGAAAGGTGTGTCGTTGAGAGCGTCGGCAGAATCAACGCAGTGCAGATCAAAGCGGGCCAGATGCTGTTTCAGCCAGTCGCGATAGGGGTGCTCTTTCCATTCTAATTTCCGCAAGAAACCATCACCGAGGAACTCTGCGCTGCGCTCGATCCTGTTCACCACCTGAACCCGCACATGTAGACCTGTATGGCGTCCGTTTAACCAGCCAGTAACCAGGCGGTACTTAGACTCAGGTACCAGTAGGGTGGTACGCAGGCCACCGAGGGCCCGCTCAATGGCGCCGCGCCAACGTGCTTCGTGATCACGCACATCGAGCAGTTCGCCGATGAACACCACCCCGTTCTTGTCCAGTTGTAAGCTGTCCACCAATTCGTCGCGCAGCTTCTGGAATTTCGGGTCGATGTTTGAGTTTGGGCGCCGCTCGATTTCCTGGATTTGCTCTTCAAGCGTCCGGATCTGTTTGAGGATTGCGCTTAGAGAGCCTTTGGCCTCGCCGAAAGCGTTCTGGGCTTCGTATATTTGTGCAGGCAAGTCGTTCAGGACTTGCTGAGCCTTGTCCAGGTTGGAACGGACAACAGCAATGCTCAGGGCGTCTGGCAGACCGAGGTCGCGTGCGTCCATTTGGTAGGCGCGTGCCGAGCTGGCTGTTTCTTTATAGGCATGTTCTGCCTCGCGCAGTTCGCGACGCAGGCTTTCGAGACGCTCCCCTCCCTGCATCTGGTAGGCCTGGTAGAGCGAATCAACCCGTTCGTTGGCCTGGATCTCTAGCTCCTGAAGCCGGGCCTCCTCTGCTTTCAGATTGGACTGCGTCTTTTCCAGCTGTTCACTGCGTAGGCCCCATAGGCGATACCCCAGCTCGCCAAAGAAAGCCGAAAGGCCGGTGCTCTCGGCCTGAACCCGCAGTCCTTCCTCGCGCACCTTGTTGAATTGCTCGCTGAGCTCCGGCAGCGGCTCCAGTACTTCCCGCTGTTGGCGGGCAGTGATCAACTCGGTATGGATGCTGATCAGGTCGTCAAACTCTTTCACCACCCCAGCAGCCATTTCTCGAATTTTGCTCGGCTCTAGCACCAGGTCGCGGATAAGGCTGGTGAGGTCGTCGATTTTCTTCAGGCCAAGTGCGCGCTGTAGCAGGGCTGGTGCGTTGCTGTTTTCCATACGTAGCAGGCGTGCGTAATACTCCTGGTAGGCAGTGAAGCTGTTATCGAAGTGCTTGAGCATCGGGTCAGCCTCGACATACTGCTTGAGGTGGCGCAGATTCACTTCGCCGAACTCTCTAATTAGTTCCTCCAAGTGCAGGTTGCGTTTGCCGACCACGTAGAAGCGCTTGAGGTCACCCAGTGAGTTGCCGGCGTGGTGGATCCAGAAAAGCACCGCGAGAGTGATCTGTGACCCATCGTCAGCCTGGTACAGCGCGCGTAAACCGGTCAGGGTGGCCCCATCCCGCTTCAGCAAGTTTGCAGTTTGTGTTCCGTCATGAGCCTTGCCGAAGTTGCCTCGGATATAGGACATCAGTGTGCGATCCGAACGGTCGCCCTGTGCTGCTGCAATGTTGAAGGTTGTCTGGGTAGGCCGATTGAGCAGGGCCATGTGGCCGTCGATCAGGGTTGATTTACCCGCACCGTTGTCGCCGGTGACCAGCGTGCCATCCGGATCGAAAGTCGCAGTGTGCAGGCCATGGAACGAGCCCCAGTTATACACGGAGAGTTCGGCTAGACGGATTTGCCCGGTGCTGAATAGCTCACTCAGGTTGGTATTGGTCATTTCAGACATCTTCGCCAACCTCTTGTTGCAAAGCGCCGCTCTGTGCGGCCAGTTGTTCATATTCGCTGAGCAACTTAGTTAGAAAATCGGCATTCACGACGTAGCGAATCACCGGGGTGATCTCGACCCGATCATCGCTGCCGCGTATCGAGGCCAGCAGGCGTTTTTCCCGCATCAGCCTGAGTGAGCCGTTGAGTTGCTTACGTTCCAGGGCGCTGTTGTTGGTCAGCTTGACGAAGGGGGTGAGCAGCGCCGCGATGCTATCGATGTCGATAACAACCTTCTGCTCGCCGGCGCTTTCGCGTTCCTGGTAGTACTTGCGCAACACCAGCAGTAGGAGGGTGTCATACAGGCTGAGGGTACGCTTGCCGACCAGGCCCGAGCCCTCGTCTTCATCTTCTTCATCACTATCGGGGTCAGTTACCTCCTGCTCTAGGAGGATGGCTATGCCAGCTTTCTGGTCGAGCAGCATGTATAGGTACATGTTGCCGAGATGCTCGCCGATCAGCTTCTCGTGGCGGCACAGGCTCTCGAAGGTCAGTCGCTTCTTTTCTTCCCTCACCACACCAGTGTTGAGTAAGTAGCGCATTGCTCGACGGGCATCACCCGGCATGCTCCCGGTTTCACTCTTGCAGGTGATCAAGGGTTCAGTGGTATCGAGCTCCTCGTCTTCATCTGCCAGCGCGGCGTCGTCCTCCGGCAGGCGGATATCCAACTCTTCGGCGGGGTTCTCCCATTCAGTTGCTGCTGGCGCCTCGGCTGGGCGGAATTGGTCGAATAGCGACGGGGCCGTGGCAATCTGGTCGTCTTTATCACTCATAGGGCGAGCGTCTCCAGATCCTCGGGAAATTGATCAGCGCTAAGCAGCAACTGGGGGATGCTGGCAAGAATCTGTTGGCCATCACGGTCTCTCACCAGAACCTGTTCGCGGTCTTCCAGTGTTATGGCGTCGACTGCTTTAGCGATGCGTATATGGGCAACCAACTCTTCCAGGCCACCTTGAATGGGCCTGTGCCAGAGCAGTTGGCCTACAGTCATCGGCCCGTTGGCATCAAGTAGTACGCGTAGGCCCGTTGCGACCTCCAGGATCTTCACCGTCTCTAGGCTTTCGAGCATGGTGTCGCTGGCGCTACTACTGTTGGTGTGTGCGACTACCTTGCTGGTATCCAGGCGTTCTCCTGGCAAGCGCAGGCGAATGCTTGAAGGTGAGCGCACCGTGAAGCTGCCGCTCGGTAAATACACTGCCAGTGGGGTGCGCAGGCCGACCTCTTGATCCTTGAACGTCACCGCCAGCTTTTCCAGTTGCCGCAACACGCGCTCCACCGCTCGGCGCTCCTGCTGGGTGCCACTCTCGATGAAGGCGCGCAAGCTTTCCTGGGTGCGTCGACGCACGGCGATCACTCGCTGGCTTTCGCCACTTAGCTCGCGCACCAAGTGGGCGAGAAAGTACGTCTCATCGTGGTCAAGATGCTGATGAGCCGCAGGCCTTTCCAAGATCGACCGCAGCTGTTCGCGGAATTCGACGCTACGGTGCTCATCGCAAAGCAGCCGGAAGAAGCCGTCAAAGGCTTGCCCCGCATCGGTTTGGAGCAATATGTCTTCACGGTCGAGCAGTGCCTGGAGCACTGTACCCCGTCCTCCTTCGGACTCGATCATCTGCACTCGCAGGTTCTGATCTAGCAAGCGAATCTCATCTTCCAGGCGCCGGAAGTCGCCGGTCAGCACCGAGGCTAGCTGATAGATCCCTCGAATCCGCTCACGCTGTTCCGAGCTGGACAGCTCTGGCACTACGCCGGCCTTTAGCAGCCTGATCTCTTCATTCAGTTCGTCCACCCGGCTTTCCAGCACGCGCAAGCGCTCTTCCGGATTTGGGCTGAGTGCTACAGACAGATCTCGCACTGCATCTTGGACGATGCGCAGGTGTGAGGCAGTGGCACTGCTGTCCCGTTGTTCCAAACCGTGGACAAAGCGCAACGCCTGTTCAAAGGCATCGGTGCAGGTTAAACGGTCATCGTGCTCACGTAGCCAGCCGGCATGAATCCAGTTACGCAGGTAGGTGTTGGCGTTGTCCTGCATGCCGTAGGCTTCGTGCCAGGCTGGTAGCTCTGCTTCCAGAGCAACCCTCGCCTTGGTGTAAGACACCTCCTGTTCGGAGAACAAGTCATCAAGGAATGCCAAAATGATTGGTGCGGAGTCAGCGCGCAACAGCCGCCAAGACGCCTGCTCGCCATGCAGTCTTCGGTAGCGCGCTTGCTTTTCATAAAGGCTCATCGTGCTTCCCTACTCGATGGTGCTCAAATTTAGAATTAAGTCTTAAACATAGTCTGGGTCAGGCATTCAGACCAATGAGCTCACAATGCCTCTATTTGAACTTGGCCCTTGCACAGGTGGAGTCTATCTTCCAGGTTGCGTCCTGCCGGATCCCTGCCCTGAGTCAAATTCAGTCGGCAGAGTGGTCGAGATTTTCTTAACAGGATTGTTAATAAATTCCTGAGCAGCTCGGTGGCAGGTATGAGCCTCATGCCCGTCAATGAATCGTGATCGAGCGGTTGCCAAAAAAACGTAAGAGTGTCATTGTAATGACGAATGTCTTTACGTGGAGGCCGCTACCATGGCTTCGATCAATATCCGCATCGACGATGAGCTGAAAGTCCGCGCGTATCGGGAACTGGAGAAGCTTGGCGTCACCCCTTCTGAGCTGATGCGCCAAGCCCTGCAATACGTGGCCGAACGCGGTCAGCTCCCCTTTCGCCCGGTACTGATGACCGAGGAAGATGAGGCTCTAATTGCCACGGTGCGTGAACGCCTTGCTGCTCCGCAGCGCGTGAAGGTTACGCTGGATGACCTATAGCCTCGAATTTGATGCGCGGGCACTGAAGGAGTGGCACAAGCTGGGGGACACCGTCCGCGAGCAGCTCAAGAAAAAGCTCGCGGAGGTGCTGGTCAACCCGCGCGTCGAGGCGAATCGCCTTCACTCACTACCCGACTGCTACAAGATCAAGCTGCGTAGCAGTGGTTATCGCCTGGTGTACCAGGTGATTGACCATGAGGTGGTGGTGTTTGTGGTCGCGGTGGATCGGCGTGACCGTGAGCAGGCGTACCGCAAGGCCGCTGAGCGGCTCAAATAACGCGTAGCCTGCGTCATACAGAGTCTGGTTCCGATGCGATGAGTGATGACGATCTGCTTGAGCAACTGCGGGCTGAGAATGCTCGTCTGATTGCATTGCTGGAAACGCATGGCATTGAGTGGCGGCTACCGGCTGAGCAACCAAAGCCTGAACAGACCGTGGCGCTGCCACCGCTAGTCCCGGTTCTGGATACCAATGAGAAGCTGGCGCTGTTCAAGCGTCTGTTCCGAGGGCGTGCCGATGTCTTTCCCTTGCGCTGGGAAAGTAAGGCCGGGAAATCCGGTTACTCACCTGCATGTGCGAATGAATGGCGCCCAGGTGTGTGCGAGAAGCCCAGGATCAAATGTGGCGATTGCTCGTACCGGCAGTTGCTACCGCTGACCGACCAGGTGCTCTACAAGCATTTGGCCGGAGAGATCGTCGTTGGCGTTTACCCACTGCTGCCGGATGACACCTGTTACTTCCTGGCGGTGGACTTTGACGAGGCTGACTGGCGTGAAGATGTCATGGCCTTTGCCCAGTCATGTCGCGAGTTGGGTGTGCCGGTCGCGGTGGAGGTTTCTCGCTCAGGCAACGGTGCCCATGCCTGGATATTCTTCGAGAGTAACGTCTTGGCCTCCGAGGCGCGGTTGCTCGGCTCGGCGATTATCAGCCACACCTGTGAGCGCACCCGGCAGCTGACACTGGGCTCGTATGATCGGCTCTTCCCTAATCAAGACAGCATGCCCAAGGGCGGTTTTGGCAACTTGATTGCCTTGCCCTTGCAGAAGCGGGCTCGCGCTCAGGGCGGCAGTGTTTTTGTCGATGAGAAGCTGGTGCCCTATCCCGATCAGTGGGCATTTCTGGCCAGTGTCCAACCTATGCCGGCGAGGGACATTGCACCGGCTACGCTGCGAGCCAGTGGCGGTCGCCATCCGTTGGGTGTCGCTGACCTAACAGATGATGATGGTGCTAAGCCTTGGCAGCGTACACCGGAAAAGACTCAGAAACTGACCTGTCCGTTGCCAGCATCAGTGAGCGCCACCTTGGCCAACCAGATCTATTTCAGCAAGTCCGAGCTACCCCAGCCCTTGGTCAACAAGCTCATTCGGCTGGCGGCATTTCAGAATCCGGAGTTTTACAAGGCTCAGGCCATGCGCCTTCCTGTATGGAACAAGCCCCGCATCATCGGATGTGCCGAAAACTATCCGCAGCATATTGCCCTGCCGCGCGGATGCTTGGATGACGTCCAGACTCTGCTGGATGAGAACAAGGTAGAGCTGGTGCTGAACGATGAGCGCTTCGCTGGGGAGCCCATCGATGTCCATTTCGTCGGCAAATTACGCCCTGATCAGGAGGCAGCACTGGCGGGCATGCTAGTGCACGACACCGGCATCCTTTGTGCTCCGACCGCATTCGGCAAAACTGTTACGGCTGCCGCGCTGATTGCCCGGCGTGGTGTGAACACGCTGGTGCTGGTTCACCGAACGGAATTGCTCCAGCAGTGGAAGGAACGGTTGCAGGCGTTTCTGGGGGCTGACAAGAAGACAGTTGGTAGCATCGGTGGTGGTAAGGCCAAGCCGACCGGCATCATCGATGTGGCGGTCATGCAGTCGCTATCGCGGCAGGGCGAGGTCAGCGAACAGGTAAAGAACTACGGGCAAATCATCGTAGATGAATGCCATCACCTGTCGGCGTTTTCGTTTGAGGCCCTTCTCAAGGCGGCCCCTGCGAGATATGTGCTGGGGCTGACCGCAACGCCCATCCGGCGCGATGGTCAACAGCCGATCATTTTCATGCAGTGCGGGCCAATTCGACATACCGCAGCGAGGCCTGAAAGTGCGCCTGCTGACTTGACGGTGATCCCTAGGTGGTTGCCCCATTCTATCCTCATGCCAGAAGGCGCTGGTATTCAGGATGTCTTCTTGCAGGTGTGCAGCGATGCGGAGCGGACAGACAAGATTGTGGCTGAGGTCGAAGCCGCTTTGGGGCAGGGGAGAAAGATTCTGCTGCTGACGGAGCGAACGGATCACCTCAGTTCCATTGAAGAGAGGCTGGTTGGTCGGGTCGAAAACCTATTTACCCTTCATGGGCGGATGTCCAAGAAGCAACGTGCTGCGCTAATCAGTGAGTTGGAAGCATTGCCACCCGATGCAGCCAGGGTGATCCTGGCCACTGGAAAATTGGTCGGGGAGGGATTCGATCATCCTGCGCTGGATACCTTGGTACTGGCGATGCCGGTGTCCTGGAAGGGCACCCTTCAGCAGTATGCAGGTCGCCTGCATCGGGAGCATTCAGATAAGGCGGATGTTCGCATCATCGATTTCATCGACTCCGGACATCCAGCCTTGCTACGGATGTGGAGCAAGCGCCAGGCCGGCTACAAGGCAATGGGCTATGAATTTGCCGATTCATCCAGCTCAATGGAGCTTCTTGCGCAGGACTGACACGGTCTTGAAACCTGCGACGGATGGGGATTCCGCAAAGCTAGGAACCCCGTTACGCTGCTTGCATTGACACTTTGGCAATCCGCTTAGCCCAGCATGCTCCTGGTGTGGAGGCCACGCTTTTTCAGGCTTGTAGTGCCCGGAATGCAGGGCATACGGAAAATGCCATTTATTCCGGTCATTTCGACGGAAAATGCCACTTTATGTGGCTCAAGCATGCCAATAATGGCGCCCATTTATTTTCGTAACTCATTGATTTAATTGGATCTACTGGTGGTGCCGAATGCCAGGTTTGTCGCCCGTCGACACGGCAGCAAGATCAGGCCAAGCAGATGATTGGCCGCGTCGTAAACGGAAAGCCCCGGCTGAAAACAGCCGGGGCTTTCGTTTAACAGGATTTTGTTGAATGCACTTTAAGTTGCTCGGTGACTATCGAGTTGCATAAAGCATTAGATGTAGGCATCGTAAATACAGTTGTCACTACGTCGAGGGGCCACTCATGGCTACCATCAATATCCGCATCGACGATGAACTTAAAGCGCGTGCTTACCGTGAGCTGGAAAAGCTCGGTGTCACCCCTTCCGAACTGATGCGCCAGGCTTTGCAGTATGTGGCCGAACACGGCCAACTACCCTTCCGTCCGGTGCTGATGACCGAGGAAGACGAGGCATTGATTGCCACCCTGCGCGAACGCTTGGCCGCTCCCCAGCGCGTGAAGGTTACGCTGGATGATCTATAGCCTCGAATTCGACGCACGGGCACTGAAGGAGTGGCACAAGCTGGGGGATACCGTCCGCGAGCAGCTCAAGAAAAAGCTCGCGGAGGTGCTGGTCAACCCGCGCGTCGAGGCGAATCGCCTTCACTCGCTACCCGATTGTTACAAGATCAAACTGCGTAGCAGTGGTTATCGCCTGGTGTACCAGGTGATTGACCATGAGGTGGTGGTGTTTGTCGTGGCGGTGGATCGACGTGACCGTGAGCAGGCTTACCGCAAGGCTGCTGAGCGGCTCAAATAACGAGCTGCCTGCGCCATACAGAATCTGGTTTCGATGCGATGAGTGATGGCGATCTGTTGGAGCAACTGCGGGCTGAGAATGCTCGCCTGATCGCATTGCTGGAAACGCACGGCATTGAGTGGCGGCTACCGGCTGAGCTGCCAAAGCCTGAACAGGCCGTGGCGCTGTCACCGCTAGTCCCGGTTCTGGACACCAATGAGAAGTTGGCGCTGTTCAAGAGTCTGTTCCGGGGGCGTGCCGATGTCTTTCCTCTGCATTGGGAAAGTAAGGCTGGGAAGTCCGGCTACTCACCTGCATGTGCGAATGAATGGCGCCCAGGTGTGTGCGAGAAGCCCAGGATCAAATGCGGCGATTGCTCGTACCGGCAGTTACTACCGCTGACCGACCAGGTGCTCTACAAGCATTTGGCCGGGGAGATCGTCGTTGGCGTTTACCCACTGTTGCCGGATGACACCTGTTTCTTCCTGGCTGTGGACTTTGATGAAGCCGACTGGCGTGAGGATGTCACGGCCTTTGCCCAGTCATGTCGTGAGTTGGGGGTGCCGGTTGCGGTAGAGGTTTCTCGCTCCGGTAATGGCGCGCATGCCTGGATATTCTTCGAGAGTAACGTCTTGGCCTCCGAGGCGCGGCTGCTCGGCTCGGCGATTATCAGCCACACCTGTGAGCGCACCCGGCAGCTGACACTGGGTTCGTATGATCGGCTCTTCCCTAATCAGGACAGCATGCCCAAGGGCGGTTTTGGCAACTTGATTGCCCTGCCCTTGCAGAAGCGGGCTCGCGCTCAGGGAGGCAGTGTTTTTGTCGATGAGAAGCTGGTGCCCTATCCCGATCAGTGGGCATTTCTGGCCAGTGTCCAACCCATGCCGGCGAGGGACATTGCACCGGCTACGCTGCGAGCCAGTGGCGGTCGCCATCCGTTGGGTGTCGCTGACCTAACAGATGATGACAGCGCGAAGCCTTGGCAACGCACACCGGAAAAGACACGGAAACTGACCTGTCCGTTGCCAGCGTCGGTAAGCGTGACCCTGGCCAACCAGATCTATTTCAGCAAGTCCGAACTACCCCAGCCATTGGTTAACAAGCTCATTCGGCTGGCGGCATTTCAGAATCCCGAGTTCTATAACGCTCAGGCCATGCGGCTGCCGGTATGGAACAAGCCCCGGATCATCGGCTGTGCCGAAAACTATCCGCAGCATATTGCCTTGCCGCGAGGATGCCTGGATGACGTCCGGGCACTGCTGGGTGAAAACAAAATAGATCTGGTGCTGCATGATGAGCGCTTCGTAGGAAAAACCATCGATGTCAGATTCGTGGGCAAATTGCGCTCGGATCAGGAGGTTGCACTGGCGGCTATGCTGAGGCACGACACCGGCATCCTCTGTGCTCCGACCGCATTCGGCAAAACTGTCACTGCTGCTGCACTGATTGCCCGGCGCGGCGTGAGCACGCTGGTGCTGGTTCACCGCACGGAACTGCTTCAGCAGTGGAAGGAGCGATTGCAGGCGTTTCTGGGGGCGGACAAGTCGACTGTCGGTAGCATAGGCGGTGGTAAGGCCAAGCCGACCGGCATCATCGATGTTGCGCTCATGCAGTCGTTATCGCGGCAAGGTGAGGTTAGCGAGCAGGTGAAGAACTACGGGCAAATCATCGTGGATGAATGCCATCACCTGTCGGCGTTCTCCTTTGAGGCCCTTCTCAAGGCGGCCCCTGCGAGATACGTGCTGGGGCTGACCGCAACGCCCATTCGGCGCGACGGCCAGCAGCCGATCATTTTCATGCAGTGCGGGCCGATTCGGCATACCGCATCGAGGCCCGAGGGTGCCCCCGCAGAGTTGACGGTGATCCCTAGGTGGTTGGCCAGGCCTATCTTCATGCCAGAAGGCGCTGGTATTCAGGACGTCTTCTTGCGCGTATGCAGCGATGCGGAGCGGACAGACAAGATTGTGGCTGAGGTCGAAGCCACTTTTGGGCAGGGGAGAAAGATTCTGCTGCTGACAGAGCGAACGGATCACCTCAGTGCCATTGAGGAGAGGTTGGTTGGTCGGGTCGAAAATCTGTTTACCCTGCATGGGCGGATGTCCAAGAAGCAACGTGCTGCGCTAATTAGTGAGCTGGAAGCACTGTCGCCGGATGCACCCAGGGTAATCCTGGCCACTGGGAAATTGGTTGGCGAGGGTTTCGACCACCCGGCACTGGATACCTTGGTGCTGGCGATGCCGGTGTCCTGGAGGGGCACCCTCCAGCAGTATGCGGGTCGACTGCATCGTGAGCATTCAGATAAGGCGGATGTTCGCATCATCGATTTCATCGACTCCGGACATCCAGCCTTGCTGCGTATGTGGAGCAAGCGCCGGGCGGGCTACAAGGCAATGGGCTATGAATTTGCCGATCCAGCTAGCTCAATGGAGCTTCTGTCGCAGGACTAATAATCCCTTGAAACCCTCGGTGTAGGGCTGCAAACCTTACAAGCCAGGATGTTAGCCCTGCCCTGTTCCTAAAAAACTTATGCCCGGCCGCAGCGAAACCGCCTCAGAGAAAAATATCAATAAAAATCAAATAGCTGCCTGAGAAAATGGCGCCTTGCCGGTATTTCGCCCACAGCTTATCCACAGCGGACCGGTCAGACCTGCTCGGCAAGGCTGGCCAGTTGCGGCGCGGCGCCGCGTAGTTCGGTCTGCCGTTCGCAGACCCAGGCGAAGGCGCGTTCGTTGAGTTCGGCAATGGCGCGCGGGCCCTCGCCTTCGGCGTGCATCGGCGCGCCGATGATCACCTGCACGGTGCCGGGGCGCTTGCCCCAGCCCTGCTTGGGCCAGAACTCGCCGGCGTTGTGGGCGACGGGCAGCAGCGGCAGGCCGGCGTTCACCGCCAGCGACGCGCCGCCGCGGGAGAACTTGCCGATCTGGCCCGGCGGAATGCGCGTGCCCTCGGGGAAGATCAGCACCCAGGCGCCCTGCTTGAGGCGTTCGTCGCCCTGCTTGGCCAGTTGCTTGAGCGCCGCCTTGGGGTTGCTGCGGTCGATGGCGATGGGCCTGAGCAGGGCCATCGCCCAGCCGAAGAACGGCACGCGCAGCAGCTCGCGTTTGACCACCTGGCTCAGCGGCTCGAACAGCGCGGAGAGGAAGAAGGTCTCCCAGGTGCTCTGGTGGTTGGCCAGCACCACGCAGGGGCGCTCGGGAATATGTTCGAGGCCGCGCACCTCGTAACGAATGCCGACTATGACCTTGGCCAGCCATACCGCGCAGCGGCACCAGTTCTGGATGACGAAGCGGTAGCGCCGGCGAAACGGCAGGAAGGGCGCCGCCAGCACGCTGACGATGCACCAGAGAAAGGCGCTGGACGACAGGAGCAGGTAGAAGAGTGTGGTTCTGAGGGCCTGCGTCATGGAGTCTTGCACCTTAAGAAAGCAGTTGATCGGCGACGGCCGCCAGATCATCGAATACCAGGGTTCCCGGCGGCAACGGTTTGCCCAGGGTACGTTCGCCCTTGCCGGTCTTCACCAGCACGGGCTGACAATCGACGGCTTGCGCGGCCTGCAGGTCACCGCTGCTGTCGCCGACGAACCATACGCCTGCCAAGGGCGTGCCGTAGTGCGCGGCAATGCCGTGCAGCAGGCCCGGTTTCGGCTTGCGGCAGGCGCAGCCGTCGTCCGGGCCGTGCGGGCAGTGGAGGATCAGGCCGAGGTCGCCGCCCTGCTCCGCCACCAGTTCGCGCAGGCGCGCGTGCATGGCTTCGAGGGTGGCCAGGTCGTAGTAGCCGCGGGCGATACCGGACTGGTTGGTGGCCACCGCCACGGTCCAGCCGGCGCGCGACAGGCGGGCGATGGCGGCGATGGACGAAGGGATCGGAATCCATTCGTCCAGGTTCTTGATATAGGCGTCGGAGTCCTGGTTGATGACGCCGTCGCGGTCGAGAATCAGCAACTTCATAGCTACAAGCTCCAAGGCGCAAGCTCCAGGTCAGAGCGGACAGCTTGCCGCTCGACGCCTGGAGCCTGCCGCTGCCGGGCGTCAGCCCAGCACCGAGATATCCGCCACGCCGAGGAACAGCCCGCGCAGGCGGGCCAGCAGGGCGTAGCGGTTGGCGCGCACCTTGGCGTCTTCGGCGTTGACCAGCACCGCCTCGAAGAAGGCGTCCACCGGCTCGCGCAGGCTGGCCAGCTGGCTCAGCGCCTGGCTGTACTGACGCGACGCGGCCAGCGGTTGCACGGCCTGGTCGGCCTGCTGGATCGCGGCGTTGAGGGCGAATTCGCTGGGGCTGTCGAAGTAGTGCGCCTCGACCTGGGCGGCGATGCCGCCTTCGGCCTTGCTCAGCAGGTTCGACACGCGCTTGTTCGCCGCGGCCAGGGCGGCGGCCTGCGGCAGCGCGCGGAACGCCTGCACCGCCTGCACGCGCTGGTCGAAATCCAGCGGCGAGGTCGGGCCGACCGCGCGCACCGCCTGGTACACCGCGACCTCGACGCCTTCGTCTTCGTAGCGGGCGCGCAGGCGGTCGAAGATGAACTCCAGCACCTGATTGCCCAGCCCATCGGCCTTGATCTTGTCCGCGAACTGCTCGATGGCGAAGGCCACGGCGGCGGCCAGGTCCAGATCCAGGCCCTTCTCGATCAGGATGCGCAGCACGCCGAGGGCGGCGCGACGCAGGGCGTAGGGGTCTTTCGAGCCGGTCGGCAGCATGCCGATGCCGAAGATGCCGACCAGGGTGTCGAGCTTGTCGGCCACCGCCACGGCGGCGCCGGTCAAGGTGCTCGGCAGTTCGGCGCCAGCGCCGCGCGGCATGTACTGCTCGTTCAGGGCCAGGGCGACGTCCTGCGGCTCACCGTCGTTGAGCGCGTAGTAGTAGCCGGCGATACCCTGCATCTCGGGGAATTCGCCGACCATCTCGGTGGCCAGGTCGCACTTGCTTAGCAGGCCAGCACGGGCGGCACGCTGGGCGTCACCACCGACTTCACGAGCGATGAAACCGGCCAGGGCCGATACCCGCTGGGCCTTTTCAAATACCGAACCCAGCTGGGCCTGGAACACCACGTTGGCCAGGCGTTGATTGAAGCCTTCGAGCTTCTGCTTCTTGTCCTGCTTGAAGAAGAACTCGGCGTCGGTCAGGCGCGGGCGCACCACCTTCTCGTTGCCCGAGACGATCTGTGCCGGGTCCTTGGACTCGACGTTGGCCACGGTGATGAAGCGCGGCAGCAGCTTGCCGTTCGCATCGAGCAGGCAGAAATACTTCTGGTTGTCCTGCATGGTGCTGATCAGCGCCTCCTGCGGTACCTCGAGGAAGCGTTCCTCGAAGGAGCAGACCAGCGGCACCGGCCATTCCACCAGGGCGGTGACTTCGTCCAGCAGCGCCGGCGGCACGATGGCGCTGCCCTGCTCGGCGGCAGCCAGTTCGTCGACGCGGCGGCTGATGAGCTCGCGGCGTTCGGCGAAGTCGGCCAGCACGAAGGCGCTGCGCAGGTCCTCGGCGTAGTTGGCCGGGCTGCTGATGCGCACGTCGCGGTTGGCGTGGAAGCGGTGGCCACGGGACACGCGACCCGCTTTCTGCGCGAGGATCTCGCAGTCGACCACGGCGTCACCGAAGAGCATCACCAGCCACTGGGTCGGACGCACGAACTCGTCACGGCGGGCGGCCCAACGCATACGCTTGGGAATCGGCAGGTCGTTCAGCGAATCCTGCACGATGGTCGGCAGCAGGTTCACCGCCGGCTGGCCAGGGATGTGCTGGGCGAAACGCAGTTTCGCGCCGCTGCGGTCGATCTCGGCGATGTCCACACCGCACTTGCGGGCGAAGCCCAGGGCGGCCTGGGTCGGGTTGCCGTCGGCGTCGAAGGCGGCCTGGATGGGCGGACCGTCGAGGTTCATGCTGCGGTCGGCCTGCTGCTCTTCGAGCTGCTCGACCAGCACCGCCAGGCGGCGCGGCGCGGCGTACACGCGGCTGGCGGCGTAGTTCAGGCCAGCGGCCTTGAGGCCTTTCTCGATACCGGCGAGGAAGGCGTCGCCGAGGCTTTTCAGCGCTTTCGGTGGCAGCTCTTCGGTACCCAGTTCGACCAGGAAATCTTTCGCACTCATGCTTGTGCCTCCAGCTTGGCCAGTACTTCGTCACGCAGTTCGGGGGTGGCCATGGGGAAGCCGAGCTTGGCGCGCGCCTGCAGGTAGCTCTGCGCCACGGCGCGGGCCAGGGTGCGCACGCGCAGGATGTACTGCTGGCGCGCGGTCACCGAAATGGCGCGACGGGCGTCGAGCAGGTTGAAGGTGTGCGAGGCCTTGAGCACCATCTCGTAGGTCGGCAGCGGCAGCTCCAGCTCGATCAGGCGGTTGGCTTCGCTCTCGTAGAAATCGAACAGCTCGAACAGCTTCTCGACGTTGGCGTGCTCGAAGTTGTAGGTGGACTGCTCCACTTCGTTCTGGTGGAACACGTCGCCGTAGGTCACGGTGCCGAACGGGCCGTCGGTCCAGATCAGGTCGTAGACCGAGTCGACGCCCTGCAGGTACATGGCCAGGCGCTCCAGGCCGTAGGTGATCTCGCCGGTCACCGGGTAGCACTCGATGCCACCGACCTGCTGGAAGTAGGTGAACTGGGTGACTTCCATGCCGTTGAGCCAGATCTCCCAACCCAGGCCCCAGGCGCCGAGGGTCGGCGATTCCCAGTTGTCCTCGACGAAGCGGATGTCGTGCACCAGCGGGTCGATGCCGATGGCCTGCAGCGAGCCGAGGTACAGTTCCTGGAAGTTCTCCGGGTTGGGCTTCAAGACCACCTGGAACTGGTAGTAGTGCTGCAGGCGGTTGGGGTTCTCGCCGTAGCGGCCGTCGGCCGGGCGGCGCGAGGGCTGCACGTAGGCGGCGTTCCAGGTCTCGGGACCGACGGCGCGCAGGAAGGTGGCGGTGTGGAAGGTGCCGGCGCCCACTTCCATGTCGTAGGGCTGCAGCACTACGCAGCCCTGCTCGGCCCAGTAGTTCTGCAGGGCCAGGATCAGGTCCTGGAAGGTGCGCACGGCAGGCTTGGTCTGGCTCACGAAAAATTCACCTGTTGAGGCTGCGACGGAAAGCCGGGGAGTATATCGAAACTGGGCGCAGGCCGCAGGATCAGGCGCGCCCGGCTTTGCGAGGCTGTATTTATATCCAGCTATTTTGCCGCTATAGTCCGGGCCATCTCCCGCGACCGAGGCCGAGACCATGCCCCGCTGCTTCTGGTGTACCGACGACCCGCTGTACCAGGCCTACCACGACGAGGAATGGGGCGTGCCGCTGCGCGAGCCGCGCGCGCTGTTCGAGCTGCTGCTGCTGGAGGGCTTCCAGGCCGGGCTGTCGTGGATCACCGTGCTGAAGAAGCGCGAGCGCTACCGCCAGGTGTTGCACGGCTTCGATCCCGAGCGCCTGGCGCGGCTGAGCGACGAGGAGATCGAGGTACTGATGCAGGACCCCGGCATCATCCGCAACCGTCTCAAGCTCAAGGCCGCGCGGCAGAATGCCCGTGCCTGGCTGGCCCAGGACGATCCGGTGGCGCTGCTCTGGTCGTTCGTCGGCGGCGCGGCGAAGATCAACCACTTCGCCGAGCGCGGCCAGGTGCCGGCGGTCACGCCCGAGGCCGAGGCGATGAGCCGCGCGCTGAAGAAGGCCGGCTTCACCTTCGTCGGCCCGACCATCTGCTACGCGCTGATGCAGGCCAGCGGCATGGTCATGGATCACACCCGCGACTGCGACCGTTATGCCGAACTGGCCGGTGCCTAGGCTGGCTTGAGGCGCGCAGCGACGAAGCCCACCAGAGCTCTGTAGCCCGGATGCAATCCGGGAGCGCCCGGGCAGGACATCCCCGGATTGCATCCGGGCTACGCCGTCTGGCCATGACGGGTACAATGGCGGCCTTTCCCGCAACGCCTGGAGTGATCCGTGGAAGCATTCAAAGGCCGCCTGGTGGTCGGCTTTCTCCGTCTGTTCGCCCTGCTGCCCTGGCGCGCCGTGCAAGCGGTGGGCAACGCCATCGGCTGGCTGATGTGGAAGCTGCCCAATGGCTCGCGCGACGTGGTGCGCATCAACCTGGGCAAGTGCTTTCCCGAGCTGAACCAGGCCGAACTGGATCGGCTGGTCGAGCAGAGCCTCAAGGACATCGGCAAGACCCTCACCGAGAGCGCCTGCGCCTGGATCTGGCCGGCGCAGAAATCGCTCAAGCTGATCCGCGAGGTGGAAGGTCTGGAGGTGCTGCAGCAGGCGCTGGCCTCGGGCAAGGGCGTGGTCGGCATCACCAGCCACCTGGGCAACTGGGAGGTGCTCAACCACTTCTACTGCAACCAGTGCAAGCCGATCATTTTCTACCGCCCGCCGAAGCTCAAGGCGGTGGACCAGCTGCTGCAGCGGCAGCGTGTGCAGATGGGCAACCGCGTGGCGCCCTCGACCAAGGAGGGCATCCTCAGCGTCATCAAGGAAGTGCGCAAAGGCGGTGCGGTGGGCATTCCCGCCGATCCCGAGCCGAGCCGCTCGTCCGGGGTGTTCGTGCCCTTCCTCGCCACCACCGCACTGACCAGCAAGTTCGTGCCCGGCATGCTCGCCGGCGGCAAGGCGGTCGGCGTGTTCCTGCATGCGCTGCGCCTGGAAGATGGCAGCGGCTACAAGGTGATCCTCGAGGCGGCGCCCGAAGGCATGTACAGCGAGGATGTCGAGCAGGGCGTGGCAGCCATGAGCGAGGTGGTGTCGCGCTACGTGCGCAGCTATCCGAGCCAGTACATGTGGAGCATGAAGCGCTTCAAGAAGCGACCCGAGGGCGAGGCCAAGTGGTACTGAAGCAAGGCGCCGCGATGGCGCCTTTTTTCCGCTAATCCTTGGGGTTTGCCGAGGTTTTGCGTTATTAAAGGCGGCATCCTCCGCGCCGAATGGAAGCCCCGCCATGTCGAATCAGCGTCACCAGGTACGCACCCCGATCAAGTGCCGGATCAAGATCTGCCACCCCAGCTTCGGCGAATTGGTGGCGCAGACCCGCGACCTGTCCGACAGCGGCGTCTACGTGCGGCATCCGCAGATGGCGGCGCTGAGCGTCGGCGACCGGGTCAGCGGCCAGGTGCAGGACCTGCCGATCGAGGCGCCGGTGCTGCAGATGGAGGTGGTGCGGGTGGATGGCGAAGGGGCCGGGCTGCGCTTTATGCAGGCCTGAGCGCTGTACAAGAAATGACCGCCCGTCCGCCCTGGGTTAAAAACTTACCCTGCGAGTCAGGAAATCGCTAGAATGCCGGCCGCCGCGCCAGGTCGCGGCCCGACCATGGGTTCCCTCACCCCATCGCCCTCAAAAAGGATCGACATGCACAGCCTCACCCCTTCGGCCCGCCGTGCGGCGCTGGCCGTTCTGATCGCCTTCCATATCCTCATCATCATCGCCAGCAACTACCTGGTGCAGCTGCCCATGAGCCTGTTCGGCTGGCAGACCACCTGGGGCGCGTTCAGCTTTCCCTTTATCTTCCTCGCCACCGACCTGACCGTGCGCCTGCTCGGCAAGGGCCCGGCGCGCCAGGTGATCGCCCGGGTCATGCTGCCGGCGCTGCTGGCGTCCTACGTGGTCTCGGTGCTGTTCCACGAGGCGCGCTTCGCCGGCTTCGCCGCCCTCGGCGAGTTCAACGCCTTCGTCTTCCGCATCGCCCTGGCCAGTTTTCTCGCCTATGTGCTGGGGCAGCTGCTGGATATCCAGGTGTTCGACCGCCTGCGCCAGCTGCGCCAGTGGTGGGTGGCGCCGGCCGCCTCGACCCTGCTGGGCAACCTGCTGGACACCTACGCCTTCTTCTCCATCGCCTTCTGGCGCAGCGGCGACGCCTTTATGGCCGCCAACTGGGTGGAGATCGCCACGGTGGACTACGCGATCAAGCTGGCCATCAGCCTGATTCTGTTCGTGCCGCTGTACGGCATGCTGCTCGGCGCCATCGGCCGGCTGCTGCCGCGCCGGATCGCCAACGCCTGAGGCGAGCCCGGTGCGCGTGGCCTGGGCGGCCCCGCGACACCCTACAACGCGGGGCGCTCAGCGCCCCTTGTCCAGCTTGCGCAGAAACACCGTCATTTCCTTTTCCGCCTGCTTGTCGCCCTTGGCCTGCGCGGCGGCTATGCCCTGCTGCCAAGCCTGGCGCGCGCCGTCGTGGTCGCCTGCGGCCTGCAGGGCCTTGCCCAGCAGTTTCCAGGCCGCCGAGTAAGCCGGGTCGAACTCGACGCAGCGGCGCAGGTGTTCGGCGGCCTGGGCGGCCTGGCCGCCATCCAGCTGGGCCTTGCCCAGGCCGAAGCGCAGCAGGGCGTTGTCCATGCCCTTGGCCAGCATCTTTTCCAGTGCCTCTGTGCTCATCGACCTTCTCCGGGCTACGACTTGATTCAGAAGAACGTCAGGCCGGCCTGGAACAGGCGCTCGACGTCGCGGATGTACTTCTTGTCGACCAGGAACAGGATCACATGGTCGCCGGACTCGATCACCGTGTCGTCGTGGGCGATCAGCACTTCCTCGTCGCGGATGATGGCGCCGATGGTGGTGCTCGGCGGCAGGGCGATGTCCTCGATCATGCGGCCGATCACCTTGCTCGACTTGGCGTCGCCATGGGCGATCACTTCCAGCGCCTCGGCCGCGCCGCGGCGCAGGCTGTGCACGCTCTCGATATCGCCGCGGCGCACGTGGGTCAGCAAGGTGCCGATGGTGGCCAGCTGCGGGCTGATGGCGATGTCGATCTCGCCACCTTGCACCAGGTCGACGTAGGCCGGGTTGTTGATGATGGTCATCACCTTGCGCGCACCGAGGCGCTTGGCCAGCAAGGACGACATGATGTTGGCCTCGTCGTCGTTGGTCAGGGCGAGGAAGATGTCGGCGTCGTTGATGTTCTCTTCCACCAGCAGGTCGCGGTCCGAGGCGCTGCCCTGCAGCACTATGGTGCTGTCGAGGGCTTCGGACAGGTAGCGGCAGCGCGCCGGGTTCATCTCGATGATCTTCACCTGGTAGCGGCTCTCGATGGCCTCGGCCAGGCGCTCGCCGATATGCCCGCCGCCGGCGATCACCACCTTCTTGTAGCTGTCCTCGAGGCGGCGCATCTCGCTCATCACCGCGCGGATGTGGGCCTTGGCGGCGATAAAGAACACCTCGTCGTCGGCCTCGATCACGGTGTCGCCCTGCGGCATGATCGGCCGGTTGCGGCGGAAGATCGCCGCCACCCGGGTGTCGACGTTGGGCATGTGCTGGCGCAGCTGGCGCAGCTGCTGGCCGACCAGCGGGCCGCCGTAGTAGGCCTTGACCGCCACCAGCTGCGCCTTGCCCTCGGCGAAGTCGATCACCTGCAGGGCGCCGGGGTGTTCGATCAGGCGCTTGATGTAGTTGGTCACCACCTGCTCGGGGCTGATCAGCACGTCGACCGGGATCGCCTCGTTGTCGAACAGGCCGCTGCGGGTCAGGTAGGCCGCCTCGCGCACCCGGGCGATCTTGGTCGGGGTGTGGAACAGGGTGTAGGCCACCTGGCAGGCGATCATGTTGACTTCGTCGCTGTTGGTCACCGCCACCAGCATGTCGGCATCGTCGGCGCCGGCCTGGCGCAGCACGGTGGGGAAGGAACCCTTGCCCTGCACGGTGCGGATATCCAGGCGGTCGCCGAGGTCGCGCAGGCGGTCGCCGTCGGTGTCGACCACGGTGATGTCGTTGGCCTCGCTGGCCAGGTGTTCCGCCAGGGTGCCGCCGACCTGGCCGGCGCCGAGAATGATGATCTTCACTGATGGGCTCCGTTAGCCGCGCGCGGGCGCGGCAGTCTTGCTCAGCTTGGCATAGTAGAAGCCGTCGTGGCCGTCCAGCTGTGGCAGCAACTGGCGACCGTGGGCCGGTTGCAGGCCGAAGTCGCCGGCGATGGCCGCTTCCTGCGCATCCGGGGTGCGGGCGAGGAAGGCGGCGATGGTTTCGCTGTTCTCGGTCGGCAGCACCGAGCAGGTGGCGTAGAGCAGCACGCCGCCCGGCGCCAGGGTCGGCCACAGGGCGTCGAGCAGCTCGCCCTGCAGCTGGGCCAGGGCGGGAATGTCCTCGGGCTGGCGGGTCAGCTTGATATCCGGATGGCGGCGAATCACCCCGGTGGCCGAGCAGGGCGCATCGAGCAGGATGCGCTGGAACGGCGTGCCGTCCCACCAGGCTGCGGTGTCGCGGCCGTCGGCGGCGATCAGGGTGGCGTCGAGCTGCAGGCGTTCGAGGTTTTCGCGCACGCGCGCCAGGCGCTTGGCTTCCAGGTCGACGGCCACCACTTCGGCCAGCCCAGGTTCCACTTCGAGCAGATGGCAGGTCTTGCCGCCGGGCGCGGCGCAGGCGTCCAGCCCCCGTTGGCCGGGGGCCAGGTCGAGCAGCTCGGCGGCCAGCTGCGCGGCCTCGTCCTGCACGCTGACGCGGCCTTGCTGGAAGCCGGGCAGCGCGGTCACGTCGCAGGGCTGCAGCAGGCGCACGCCGTCGCGACTGAAGCGGCACGGCTCGGCTTTGATGCCGGCGCCGCGCAGTTCGTCCAAGTAGGCGTCGCGCGAACCGTGGCGGCGATTGACCCGCAGGATCAGCGGCGGGTGGGCGTTATTGGCGGCGCAGATGGCTTGCCAGTGCTCGGGCCAGTGCGCCTTGAGCGCCTTCTGCAGCCAGCGCGGGTGGGCGGTGTGTAGCACCGGGTCGCGCTCCAGTTCGGCGAACAGCGCCTCGTGCTCGCGCTGGGCGCGGCGCAACACGGCATTGAGCAGGCCCTTGGCCCAGGGCTTCTTCAGCGCGCCGGCGCAGCCGACGGTCTCGCCGATGGCCGCGTGTTCCGGGATGCGGCTGTGCAGCAATTGGTAGAGGCCGATCAGCAGCAGCGCCTCCACGTCCTTGTCGGCGGCCTTGAAGGGTTTTTCCAGCAGCTTGTCGGCCAGCAGCTGCAGGCGCGGCTGCCAGCGCGCGGCGCCGAAGGCCAGGTCCTGGGCCAGGGCGCGGTCATGGTGTTCGACCTTGTCCAGCTGCGGCGGCAGGCTGCTGCCCAGCGAGGCCTTGCCGGACAGTACGGCGGTGAGGGCGCGGGCGGCGGCCAGGCGTGGGTTCATTGACCGAGCACCAGGCCGGCGGCGAACTGCTCGCGGCGGCTGTTGTACAGATCGCTGAAGGCCAGCGGCTTGCCGCCGGGCAACTGCAGGCGAGTCAGGCGCAGCGCGCCCTCGCCGCAGGCCACGGTCAAGCCGCGCTTGTCGGCGACGAGGATGCTGCCGGGCGCACCGCTGCCCTCGCCTATCTCCGCTGCGTGGACTTTCAGGGCATCGCCCGCCAGCGTGGTATGGCAGATCGGCCAGGGATGGAAGGCGCGCACCAGGCGCTCCAGCTCCTCGGCCGGGCGACTGAAGTCCAGAAGCGCCTCGTCCTTGTTCAGCTTGTGCGCGTAGTTGGCCAGGGCATCGTCCTGCACTTCGCCGACCAGGGTGCCGCCGGCCAGGCCGTCGATGGCGGCAAGCACGGCCTGCGGGCCGAGCTGGGCCAGGCGGTCATGCAGGCTGCCGCCGGTATCCTCAGCACTGATCGGCGTGCTGACCTTGAGCAGCATCGGCCCGGTGTCCAGGCCGGCTTCCATCTGCATCACGGTGACGCCGCTCTCGCTGTCGCCGGCTTGCACCGCGCGCTGGATCGGCGCGGCGCCGCGCCAGCGCGGCAGCAGCGAGGCGTGGCTGTTGATGCAGCCCAGGCGCGGGGTGTCGAGCACCGCCTGCGGCAGGATCAGGCCGTAGGCCACCACCACCATCAGGTCCGGCTGCAGCGCGGCCAGCTCGGCCTGGGCCGCTTCGTTGCGCAGGCTGGCCGGTTGGTAGACGGGGATGCCGTGCTCCACGGCCAGTTGCTTGACCGGGCTGGGCGCAAGCTTCTGGCCACGGCCGGCCGGGCGATCCGGCTGGGTGTAGACGGCGACGATTTCATGCTGGCTGGCCAGCAGGGCCTTGAGGTGCTCGGCGGCGAATTCCGGGGTGCCGGCGAAGACGATGCGCAGGGAGTCAGACATGGGGGCTCGCTAAAAGAAAAAGGCTTGCCGCGGCAAGCCTTTAGGAATCTGGTGGATCAAGCCCGCTGGCGGTGCTGTTTTTCCAGCTTCTTCTTGATCCGGTCGCGTTTCAGGCTGGACAGGTAGTCGACGAACAGCTTGCCGTTGAGGTGATCGCATTCGTGCTGGATGCACACGGCGAGCAGGCCTTCGGCGATCAGCTCGAAGGGCTGGCCGTCGCGGTCCAGCGCCTTGATCCTGACCTTCTGCGGGCGGTCGACGTTCTCGTAGAAGCCGGGCACCGACAGGCAGCCTTCCTGGTACTGATCCATTTCCTCGGTCAAGGACTCGAACTCGGGATTGATGAATACCCGCGGCTCGGACTTGTCCTCGGACAGGTCCATCACCACCACGCGCTTGTGCACGTTGACCTGGGTCGCCGCCAGACCGATACCGGGCGCGTCGTACATGGTCTCGAACATGTCGTCGACCAATTGACGGATGGAGTCGTCCACGACGTCCACCGGTTTGGCGATGGTACGCAGGCGTGGATCAGGAAATTCGAGGATATTCAGGATCGCCATATGCGTTTGTGATGCACTTGTGGAATAAAGTCAAAATCCGCTGCTAAGATGATGAACAGCATTGAAAAACGGCTTCAGGCCGCGGATTCAGCGGGTTTGGACGCGGCGCTAGGGCGCTTCACGTGAAGACACATAATAAAGGGATTCACCGTATGAGGAAATCACTACTCGCCCTGCTGCTCGTGGCAGCCGGCGGTTTGGCCCAGACCGGCCTGGTCCAGGCCGAAGTGCAACTCAAGGACGGTCACCCGGACCGCTACACCGTGGTCAAGGGCGATACCCTCTGGGATATTTCCGGCAAGTTCCTGAGTCAGCCGTGGAAGTGGCCGGAAATCTGGCATGCCAACCCGCAAGTCGCCAACCCGCACCTGATCTACCCCGGCGATACTCTCAACCTCGTCTATGTCGACGGCCAGCCGCGCCTGATGCTCAACCGCGGCGAGTCGCGCGGCACCATCAAGCTGTCGCCGCAGGTGCGCAGCACGCCGATGGCCGAGGCGATCCCGACCATCCCGCTGGAAGCGATCAACAGCTTCCTGCTGTCCAACCGCATCGTCGACACCCCCGAGCAGTTCGCCGGCGCCCCCTACGTGGTGGCCGGTAACGCCGAGCGCGTGGTCAGCGGCGCCGGCGACCGCGTCTACGCCCGCGGCAGCTTCGACGAAAGCGCGCCGGTGTACGGCATCTTCCGCCAGGGCAAGACCTACACCGACCCGGACACTCAGGAGTTCCTCGGCATCAACGCCGACGATATCGGCACCGGCGAGATCGTCGCCGAGGAAGGCGATATCGGCACCATGCTGCTGAGTCGCTCGACCCAGGAAGTACGCCTCGGCGACCGCCTGTTCCCCACTGAGGAGCGCGCGATCAACTCCACCTTTATGCCCAGCGAACCGGCCGGCGAGATCAACGGCCTGATCCTCGACGTGCCGCGCGGCGTGACCCAGATCGGCCAGTTCGACGTAGTCACCCTGAACAAGGGCGCGCGCGACGGCCTGGAGATCGGCAACGTGCTGGCGGTGTACAAGACCGGCGAAACCGTGCGCGACCGCATCACCGGCGACAGCGTGAAGATTCCGGACGAGCGCTCCGGCCTGCTGATGGTGTTCCGCACCTACGACAAGCTCAGCTACGGCCTGGTGCTGGGGGCGACCCGCTCGCTGGCGATCATGGACAAGGTGCGCAACCCGTAATCCCGACAAGCCCCGCGAATGCGGGGCTTGTGCTTTCTGCCGGTGCCGCCAGGACGGCGGCACCAACGATCACGGACGATCTGCCATGCCTACTCCCGCCTCGCTTTCTCCCGCCGTCTCTCCCGCCGTCTCTCCCGCCGAGCTCGAAGCCCGTCTGCGTCTGCACCTGTTGCCGGAGCTGGGGCCGCGGCGTTTTCGCAAACTGCTCAGTGCCTTCGATAGTGCGTCTGCTGCCCTTAGCGCGCCGGCCAGCGCCTGGCGTGCCCTGGGTCTGCCGGCCGGGTGCGCCGAGCCGCGCCGTAGCGCCGAGATCCGCGAGCGCGCCGCGGCGGCGCTGGCCTGGCTGGAACAGCCCGGACAGCAGCTGCTGATGTGGGACGATGCGCGCTACCCGGCGCTGCTGGCCGAACTGGCGGACGCCCCGCCGCTGCTGTTCGTCGCCGGCGATCCGGGCATTCTCGAGCGCCCGCAACTGGCCATGGTCGGCAGCCGGCGCGCGTCGAAGCCGGGCCTGGATACCGCCCATGCCTTCGCCCGCAGCCTGGCCGGCGGCGGCTTCGTCATCACCAGCGGCCTGGCCCTGGGCATCGACGGCGCCGCCCACCAGGGCGCGCTGGATGCGGGCGGGGCGACGGTGGCGGTACTCGGCACCGGCCTGCAGTGCCTGTACCCGGCGCGGCACCGGCGCCTGGCGGCGCAGATCGCAGAGCAGGGCGGCGCGCTGGTCTCCGAGCTGCCGCTGGACTGCCCGCCGCAGGCGAGCAACTTCCCGCGGCGCAACCGCATCATCAGCGGCCTGTCGCTGGGCGTGCTGGTGGTCGAGGCCAGCCCGTCCAGCGGTTCGCTGATCACCGCGCGCCTGGCCGCCGAACAGGGGCGCGAGGTCTATGCCATTCCCGGTTCCATCCACCATCCCGGGGCGCGCGGCTGTCATCAGTTGATCCGCGACGGCGCGACGCTGGTGGAGAGCATCGAGCATATTCTCGAGGCCCTGCGCGGTTGGCATGCGCCCGTGCCGAGCCCTGCCCCGGCGGTGGCCGTGCATCCCCTGCTGGAGTTGCTGCATGCCGCGCCGCAGAGCAGCGAGGCGCTGGTGCAGGCCAGTGGCTGGGCGCTGAGCGAGGTGCTGGCGGCACTGACCGAACTGGAGCTGGATGGACGGGTGTGCAGCGAGGCGGGACGCTGGCTGGCGCGCAAGCCGTAGCCGCATGCATCCGGGCTACAGTCGCATGGCCGACTTGGATAGACTGCCGGCCATTGATTCAGCGGGAGACAGTCGATGGCCGGCAACTGGCAGGTGCAGCAAGCGGCGCGCGTGGTGCGCGAGGGCGGGGTGATCGCCTATCCCACCGAGGCGGTCTGGGGCCTGGGTTGCGATCCGTGGAACGAAGAGGCGGTGGATCGCCTGCTGGCGCTTAAGGAGCGGCCGATGCACAAGGGCCTGATCCTGGTGGCCGAGGATATCGAGCAGTTCGACTTCCTCCTGCAGGACCTGCCGGCGATCTGGCAGGAGCGTCTGGCCGGCAGCTGGCCGGGGCCCAACACCTGGCTGGTGCCGCATCAGGAGCGCCTGCCCGAATGGATCACTGGCCAGCACGACAGCGTCGCCCTGCGCGTCAGCGATCATCCGCTGGTGCGCGCGCTGTGCCGCCACACCGGGCCGCTGGTGTCGACCTCGGCCAACCCGGCCGGGCGCCCGGCGGCGCGCTCGCGGCTGCGCGTCGAGCAGTATTTCCCCGGCGAACTGGACAAGGTGCTCGGCGGCGCCCTCGGCGGGCGCAAGAATCCCAGCCTGATCCGCGACCTGCGCACGGGCGACGTGATTCGCCCGTCCTGAAGAGAAAAAACTCGCGGCTAAAGCCCCTCCCACAGCCGACACAAGCGTGGGAGGGGCTTTAGCCGCGTTGGCCTGTGCGCCGTAGCCCGGATGCAATCCGGGAATGTGGGCCTGAATCGGCCCCGGATTGCATCCGGGTAACGGGCTCTTAAGGCAGCAGAATGGTCGAGCCGGTGGTCTGCCGGGCGCTGAGGGCGTCCTGGGCGGCGGCGGCGTCCTTCAGCGCATAGCGGTTGCTGATCTCCACCTGCAGCTGGCCGCTTTCGATCATGGCGAACAGCTCGTCGGCCATGGCCTGCAGGCGCTGCGGCGTATCGGCGTAGCCGGCCAGGGTCGGGCGGGTGACGTACAGCGAGCCCTTCTGCGCCAGGATGCCGAGGTTGACCCCACTGACCGCGCCGGAGGCGTTGCCGAAGCTGACCAGCAGGCCGCGTGGCGCCACGCAGTCCAGCGAGGTTTCCCAGGTGTCCTTGCCGACGCCGTCGTAGACCACCGGGCACTTGGCGCCGTCGGTCAGCTCCAGCACGCGCTGGGCGACGTTCTCATGGCTGTAGTCGATGGTCGCCCAGGCGCCCTGCTCTTTCGCCCGCGCCGCCTTCTCGGCCGAACTCACCGTACCGATCAGCTTGACCCCCAACGCCCGCGCCCACTGACAGGCGAAGGAGCCGACGCCGCCGGCCGCGGCGTGGAACAGGATGGTCTCGCCGCCCTTGAGCTCATAGGTCTGGCGCAGCAGGTACTGCACGGTGAGGCCCTTGAGCATCACCGCGGCGGCCTGCTCGAAGCCGATGCCGTCCGGCAGCTTGACCAGCCTGTCCGCCGGCAGCACGTGCAGCTCGCTGTAGGCGCCGAGCGGGCCGGTGGCGTAGGCGACGCGGTCGCCGACGGCGAAGCCGGTCACCTCGCTGCCCACCGCCTCGACCACCCCGGCGCCTTCGGTGCCCAGGCCCGACGGCAGCGCCGGCGGCAGATAGAGGCCGCTGCGGAAATAGGTGTCGATGAAATTCAGGCCGATGGCGCGGTTGGCCACCCGCACTTCGCGCGGGCCGGGGGCCGCCGGCTGGTAGTCGCGGTACTCCAGCACCTCGCTGCCGCCGTGCTGGCTGAACTGGATACGCTTGGCCATTTCGGATTCCTTCTCTGATCGAGCCGCCGAGGGGCGGCGAAAGGGTCTATCCAACCGCCCCGATCGACCGGCGTCAACTGCGAAGGCGCGCCCGTGAGTGCTATGCTGCCCGCCGATTTCGATTCGCTCCCGCTCAAGGTGCCGCCGTGACTGACCGTACCGAGGCCGTGAAGGCCTACCTGCTCGACCTGCAAGACCGCATCTGTGCCACCCTCGAGGCCGAAGACGGCCAGGCCCGGTTCGCCGAGGACGCCTGGCAGCGTCCGGCCGGCGGCGGCGGGCGCACGCGGGTGATCGAGAACGGCGCGCTGATCGAGAAGGGCGGGGTCAACTTCTCCCACGTGTTCGGCGACAGCCTGCCGCCCTCGGCCAGCGCCCATCGCCCGGAGCTGGCCGGGCGCGGTTTCCAGGCCCTCGGCGTGTCGCTGGTGATCCACCCGGAAAACCCCCATGTGCCCACCTCCCACGCCAACGTGCGCTTCTTCAGCGCCGAGAAGGAGGGCGAGGAGCCGGTCTGGTGGTTCGGCGGCGGCTTCGACCTGACCCCTTACTACGCCAATGAGGAAGACTGCGTGCACTGGCACCAGGTGGCCCATGACGCCTGCGCGCCGTTCGGCGCCGAGGTCTATCCCAGGTTCAAGGCCTGGTGCGACCGCTACTTCCACCTCAAGCACCGCGGCGAGCCGCGCGGCATCGGCGGGCTGTTCTTCGACGACCTCAACCAGTGGGACTTCGACACCAGCTTCGCCTTTCTGCGCGCCATCGGCGACGCCTACCTGGCGGCCTACCTGCCGATCGTCCAGCGCCGCAAGCTGACCCCCTTCGGCGAGCGCGAGCGCGAGTTCCAGGCCTTCCGCCGCGGCCGCTACGTCGAGTTCAACCTGGTGTTCGACCGCGGCACCCTGTTCGGCCTGCAGTCCGGCGGACGCACCGAGTCGATCCTCATGTCGCTGCCGCCGATGGTGCGCTGGGGCTACGACTGGAAGCCCGAGCCGGGCAGCGAGGAAGCGCGCCTGACCGAGTATTTTCTGACCGATCGCGATTGGCTCTCGAAGCTGTCGTGAACGCGTAGCCCGGATGTAATCCGGGGCAATTTACCGACCGCCCCCGGATTTCATCCGGGCTACGGACTGGCGCCTACACAAACAGGATTTCTCATGGACCGCTACTGCGTCTTCGGCAACCCCATCGGCCACAGCAAGTCGCCGCTGATTCACCGCCTGTTCGCCGCGCAGACCGGCCAGCAGCTCAGCTACGAGGCGCTGCTGGCGCCGCTGGACGACTTCGCCGGCTGTGCCCGCGCCTTCTTCGCCGAGGGCCTGGGCGGCAACGTCACCGTGCCGTTCAAGGAAGAGGCCTTCCGCCTCGCCGACCAGCTGAGCGAGCGCGCCCGCCGCGCCGGTGCGGTGAACACCCTGAAGAAGCTGGAAGGCGGTCGCCTGCTCGGCGACAACACCGACGGCGCCGGGCTGACCCGCGACCTGCAGGACAACGCCGGCTTCGCCCTGGCCGGCCAGCGCATCCTCGTGCTCGGTGCCGGCGGCGCCGTGCGCGGCGTGCTCGAGCCCTTCCTGGCCCAGCGCCCGGCGCTGCTGGTGATCGCCAACCGCACGGTGAGCAAGGCCGAGCAGCTGGTGCGCGAGTTCGCCGACCTCGGCCCGCTGGTGGCCGCCGGTTTCGACTGGATCGATGCGCCGGTGGACCTGATCGTCAACGGCACCTCGGCCAGCCTCGGCGGCGAGCTGCCGCCGATCGCGCCGAGCTTGATCCAGCCGGGGCACACCGTCTGCTACGACATGATGTATGCCAAGGAGCCCACCGCCTTCAACCGTTGGGCGGCCGAACAGGGCGCGGCGCGCTGCCTGGACGGCCTCGGCATGCTGGTCGAGCAGGCCGCCGAAGCCTTCGAACTGTGGCGCGGCGTGCGCCCGGACACCGCGCCGGTGCTGGCCGAACTGCGCCGCCAGTTGGCGGCCGGATAACGAGGAACGGGACATGGGCGACGACGCGCTGCCGCGGATCAAGGGCTACCACGCCCATGTCTACTTCGACGCCGCCAGCCTGGAGCAGGCCCGCGCGCTGTGCGAGGCGGCGGCACGGCGTTTCCCGCTGAAGATGGGCCGGCTGCATGAGCGCCCGGTCGGCCCGCACCCGGACTGGAGCTGCCAGCTGGCCTTCCGTCCCGAGCTGTTCGGCGAGCTGCTGCCCTGGCTGCTGCAGCATCGCGGCGGGCTCAACGTGCTGGTGCATCCCATCACCGGCGATGAGCTGCGCGACCACCGCGACTGGGCGCTGTGGTTGGGCCAGTCGCGCCCGCTGGATCTGAGCGTGCTCGACGCCGACCCAGACTGAACCCTTGCCCCGCGGCTTGCACCGTCGGTAGGTGCGTCGGTAGCGCGCTGATCGGGGCGTTGGTTGGTGCGTAGGTTGGCGCTGAGCGCAGCGAAGCCCAACAGGGAGCACACCGTGCTCCGCCCGACGATCTGACCTCCCGCCACGCCGCCAATCCGCCGCCCCATACACCCCTGTTGGGCTTCGTCGCGGGCTCCTCAACCCAACCTACGGAGCGCGGTCACTCCTCGAACTGCACCGGGCAGCGTTCGGCGCCTTCCAGCTTGAGAATTTCCTCCACCACGCGGCCGCGCCTGGTGCGTAGGTTGGCGCTGAGCGCAGCGAAGCCCAACAGGGAGCACGCCGTGCTGACCTCCCGCACGCCGCCAATCCGCCGCCCCATACACCCCTGTTGGGCTTCGTCGCAGGCTCCTCAACCCAACCTACGGAGCGCGGTCATTCCTCGAACTGTACCGGGCAGCGTTCGGCGCCTTCCAGCTTGAGGATCTCCTCCACCACCTGCGGCCGCGCCTGGCGCAGCACCAGGCTGCGCTGCAGGGCCTGCAGGCGGCGCGCCTCCTGGTGCAGCATCTCCACCCCGGCGTAGTCGATGAAGTTGATATGCCGCGCGTCGATCACCAGGCGCTGGCCGCGGCTGCGCTGCAGCAGCTGCTGGAGGTAGTGGCAGGCGCCGAAGAAGATCGAGCCGTCGATGCGCAGCACCTCGTCGTCGCCGTCGTGCCACAGGCGCACGCGCGGCTGCGAGGTGCGCTTGAGGTAGAAGAACAGCGAGGCCAGCACCCCGGCGTAGATCGCCGTCTGCAGCTCCAGCAGCAGGGTCGCCGCCAGGGTCAGCAGCATCACCGCGAACTCGGCGCGACTGACCCGGCGCAGCGCGCGGATCGCCGCCAGGTCGACCAGGCCCGAGCAGATCAGCAGGATGCCGGCGGCCATCACCGGCAGCGGGATATGCGCCAGCAGCGCGGCGCCGAACAGCGCGAACAGCGCCACCAGCAGCGCCGAGAACACCCCGGCCAGTGGCGTGCGCGCGCCGGCCTGCAGGTTCAGCGCCGAGCGGGTGAAGGAGCCGGCCGACAGCGAACCGGCGAACCAGGGCCCGAGCATGTTCGACAACCCCTGGGCGCGTACCTCCTGATTGGCATCGAGGAACTGCTGCGACTTCACCGCCAGCGCGCGGGCGATGGACAGGCTGGTGACCAGCCCGAGCATGCCGCAGGCCACCGCCGCCGGCAGCAGCTGCAGCAGGCTGGTGAGGTCGAACTGCAGCGGCGTGAAGGGTGGCAGGCCGCCGGCGAAGGCACTGACCAGGGCGATCTCGCCGACCAGCCGCGGCGGCAGCAGCCAGACCAGCAGGCTGCCGCCGACCAGGCCCAGCAGCAGCGCCGGCGCCTTCGGCCACAGCCGGCGTATGCCCAGGCTGAACAGCAACGTGCCGGCCGCCACGGTCAGGCTCGGCCAGTGCGCGTCGCCCAGGTGCTGGCCGATCTGCAGCAGGCTGGCCAGGGCGGTGGCCTGGCTGGCCACTGCCACGCCGAGCAGGTTGGGCAACTGGCCGATGGCGATCACCAGCGCCGCGCCGAGGGTGAAGCCGAGCACCACCGACTGCGAGACGAAGTTGACCAGGGCGCCGAAGCGCAGCAGGCCGAGCAGCCACTGGAACAGTCCGGCGAGAAAGGTCAGCAGCAGGATCAGGGCGATGAACTGCTCGCTGCCCACCGCGGCCATGGGACTGACGCTGGTGAACAGGACGATGGAGATGGCCGCCGTCGGCCCGCAGATCAGGTGCCAGGACGAGCCCCACAGGCAGGCGATGATCACCGGCACTATGGCCGCGTACAGGCCGTACTCGGCCGGCAGCCCGGCGATCAGCGCATAGGCCAGCGACTGCGGCAGGGCCAGCACGGCGCCGGTCAGGCCCACCAGCAGATCGTTGCCGAGGGTCTTGCGGCCGATACCGGGCAGCCAGCGCAGGAATGGCAGCAGTGTCTGGAGGTCGGGTAGCGGCATCGAGATCAGGCTCGGCAGGGTGGGCAGGCTGGCCCCACCCTACGCAATTGCCCCGGCTATTTCAAAGTCGCGCCTTGACCGCGGCCAGACCGTCGCCGCCGTCGCGGCTGGTGACGCCGTCCAGCCAGGCATCGAGCACCTGTGGGTTGGCCTGCAGCCAGGCCTTGATCGCCTCGGCGTTGCTGGCCTGCTTGCTGAGCACCCGATCCATGATGCTGTTCTCCATCTCTTGGGTGAACCTGAGGTTACCCAGCAGCTTGCCGGCATTGGGGCACTGCTGGGCATAGCCCTTGCGCGCCAGGGTGTTGACCTGGCCGCTGGCGCCGAAGTACTTCTCGCCGCCGCGCAGGTAGTTCATGGCGTACTGCACGTTCATCGGGTGCGGGGTCCAGCCGAGGAACACCACGAACTGCTCGCGCTTCACCGCGCGGCCGACCTGCACCAGCATGGCCTGCTCGCTGGACTCCACCAGGGTCCAGTCGCCCAGGCCGAACTCGTCGGCGGCGATCATCTGCCTGATCGATTCGTTGGCCGGCGAGCCGGAGGCGATGCCGTAGAGCTTGCGGCCGAACTTGTCGGCATGCATGTCGAGGTCGGCGAAGGTGTTCACCCCGGCCTCATAGGCATAGGTCGGCACGGCCAGGGTGTACTCGGTGCCGTGGAGGTTCTGCGCCAGCTGGTCCACCTCGCCGCTGGCGACGAACTTGTCGTAGTTGCTCTGCTGCGCCGGCATCCAGTTGCCGAGGAAGACGTCGATCTGCCCCTTCTGCAGCCCGGCGTAGATGATCGGCACCGCCAGGGTCTGGCTCTGTGTCCGGTAGCCGAGGCCCTCGAGAAGGAAGCTGGCGATGCCGTTGGTCACGGCGATGTCGCTCCAGCCCGGGTCGCCCAGCTTGACCGTGGCGCAGGCCGCGTCCTCGGCCCAGACGTTGGTGGTGGCGGACAGCGCCCCGGCCAGTAGCAGCGCATTGAGTCGGTTCATCGGGTCTCTCCTTCTTCTTCTGGTTGGCGGCGACGATGTTTCAAACCTGGGGAAAACGGGCGCGGCGTTCCAGATCGTCGAGGTCGATATGGTTGCGCATGTACTGCTGGCTGGCGTCGACCCAGGGCTGGTGGTCCCAGCTGGTCAGCTTGCCCTGGCTCAGGGCTTCGGCCACCAGGCGCCGACGACGCTGGCTGGCCAGGGTGGCGGCGTGGATGGCCGGGATATTCCAGCGCGCCCGCGCCTCGGCGAGAAACTCGGCCAGCACGCCCTGGTGATCCGCCGACTGGGCGAGGTTTTCGCGTTCCTGCGGATCGCGGGCCAGGTCGAACAGCAGCAGCGGGTCCTGCTCCGAGTAGACGAACTTCCACGGCCCGCGGCGGATCATCATCAGCGGGCTGGTGCTGCCCTCGGCCATATATTCGCCGAGCACCTCGTCGTGGCCGCCCGCGCCTTGCAGGTGCGCCAGCAGCGAGCGGCCGTCCAGCGCCAGGCCGGCGTCCACTTGGCCGCCAGCCAGCTCCACCAGGGTCGGCAGTAGGTCGAGGGTGGACACCGACTGGCTCACCCGGTGCGCGGCGAAGCGTTTGGGCGCATGCACCAGCAGCGGCACGCGGGCGGCCATCTCGAACCAGTGCATCTTGTACCAGAGGCCGCGCTCGCCGAGCATGTCGCCGTGGTCGCCGGAAAACACCACGATGGTGTCCTCGGCCAGGCCGCACTCCTCCAGGGTCCTGAGCAGCTTGCCAATATTGTCGTCGATATAGCTGCAGGCACCGAAGTAGGCGCGTCGCGCGTCGCGGATCTTGTCCGCCGGCAGCGGCTGGTCCCACAGGTCGATGACCTTGAGCAGGCGCTGCGAATGCGGGTCCTGCTCGGCCTGGTCGAGGCTCTGGCGCGGCAGGGGAATCTCCACGCCCTCGTAGCGATCCCAGTATTCGGCCGGGATGGTATAGGGGTCGTGCGGGTGGGTCATCGACACGGTCAGGCAGAACGGCTGCTGCGGGGGCAGGCGCACGTGGTCGTAGAGGTACTGGCGGGCCTTGAACACCACCTCCTCGTCGAAATCCAGCTGGTTGCTGCGCACGCAGGGGCCGGCCTGCAGCACCGAGGACATGTTGTGGTACCAGCTGGCGCGCACCTCCGGCTCGTCCCAGTTCACCGCCCAGCCGTAGTCGGCCGGGTAGATGTCGCTGGTCAGGCGCTCCTCGTAGCCGTGCAGCTGGTCCGGGCCGCAGAAGTGCATTTTGCCCGACAGCGCGGTGCGGTAGCCGAGGCGGCGCAGGTAGTGGGCGTAGGTCGGCACGTCGGCGGGAAAGTCGGCAGCGTTGTCGTAGGCGCCGATCTGCGACGGCAGCCGCCCGCTAACCAGGCTGAAGCGCGACGGCGCGCACAGCGGGCTGTTGCAGTAGGCCGAGTCGAACACCACGGCGTGTTCGGCCAGCTTCATCAGGTTGGGCATCTGCACCGGCGAGGCGGCGTCATGCAGCGGCAGAATCGGCGCGGCCATCTGGTCGGCCATGATGAAGAGGATATTGGGGCGGCTCATGGCGGCGGCTATTCCATACTGTGGGTTTATGCGACAGTGCGGGCTTCATGATTCCGCTAGAACGGCGACGGGGTAAACCCGCCTCAAAGACATGACTCGGATAACTTCAGCTTATGCATAAGGCACTCGACGGCGTGGCCCTGGATGCCCTGCGGGTGTTCGAGTCGGCGGCGCGCCAGCTCAGCTTCACCGCCGCCGCCAGCGAACTGGGCAGCAGCCAGCCGGCCATCAGCCAGCAGATCAAGCGTCTCGAGCAGCAGCTGGCGACGCGCCTGTTCGATCGGGTCTACCGCGGCATCGTCCTCACCGAGGCCGGCGAGCTGCTGCTCGGCCACGTGCAGGAGGGCCTGGCCAGCCTCGACGCGGGGCTCGCCGCGGTCACTGCGCGGCAGCAGCACGAGGTGCTGCAGGTGGCCACCGACTTCGCCTTCGCCGCCTACTGGCTGATGCCGCGCTTGCAGCGCTTCAACCGCCTGTACCCGGAGGTGGACGTCAGCCTGATCACCAGCGAGCGCGACCCGGCCAGCGTGCCCAGCGATATCGACGTGGCCATTCGCTTCGGCGACGGCCGCTTCAAGCACGGCGAGGCGCACCTGCTGTTTCGCGAACAGGTGTTCCCGGTGTGCAGCCCGCGCCTGCTCGGCGCGCGCCAGCCGCCGCTGCCGGCGTCGGTGCTGGCCGAGCTGCCGCTGCTGCACCTGCGCCCCGAGCACCGCTCGCGCTGGTTCGACTGGGACGGCCTGTTCCGCGCCCTGGGCATCGCCGCGCTGCCGACCCCCGGGGCGCTGCGTTTCGACAACTACACCCTGCTGATCCAGGCGGCCATCGCCGGCCAGGGCGTGGCCATCGGCTGGCGCCATCTGGTCGACGAGCTGCTGACCCAGGGTTTGCTCTGTCGCTTGACTGAAGCCGAGGCGCACTCGGCGCTGGGCTATTACCTGGTGCTGCCCGAGCGCAAACGCCGCCAGCGCCTGACCGCGCGTTTCGTCGACTGGCTGCAGGCCGAGCTGGAATCGCCGGCGCAAAGCCTCTGAGCGGGCCATACTGCAAGAGCGTGCGGCGAGTCCCTATACTGGGCGCCGCCGCATTCGCGGCCCCTCTACTCAACCGGTGAAGTGAACCGTGAAACTCCGTCATTCGATTTTGGCCCTGCTGCTGTGCGGCGGCCTTGCAGTTTCGAACCTTGAGGCCGCCCCGGCCAAGCCCCAGCAGGAACTGGCCGCCGGCAGCGCGTTGCTGGTCGACCTGAAGACCGGCCAGGAACTCTACGCCAGCAACCCCGACCTGCGCCTGCCGGTGGCCTCGGTGACCAAGCTGATGACCGCCATGGTGGTGCTCGACGCCAAGCTGCCGCTGGACCAGGTACTGCCCATCACCATCCGCGACACCAAGGAAATGCAGGGCGTCTATTCGCGGGTGCGCATCGGCAGCGAGGTCAGCCGCCGCGACATGCTGCACATGGCCCTGATGGCCTCGGAAAACCGCGCCGCCGCCAGCCTCGCCCATCACTATCCGGGCGGCCACGCGGCCTTCGTCGCGGCGATGAACGCCAAGGCCAAGGCGCTGGGCATGCACAGCAGCCGCTTCGTCGAACCCACCGGCATGTCCGAGCAGAACGTCGCCACCGCCCGCGACCTGGCGCTGATGATCAAGGCGGCGCAGCAGTACCCGCTGATCGGCCAGTTCAGCACCGATTCCGAGGCCACCGTGAGCTTCCGCAAGCCCGCCTACAGCCTGGGCTTTCGCAACACCAACGCGCTGGTGCGCAAGGCCGACTGGGACATCGACCTGAGCAAGACCGGCTTCACCAACGCCGCCGGCCGCTGCCTGGTAATGCTCACCTCGATGAACCACCGCTCGGTGGCCTTCGTCGTGCTCGGCGCCTTCGGCAAGTACACCCATATGGCCGACGCCAACCGCCTCAAGCGCTGGATGGAGACCGGCAAGGTCACCCCGGTGCCGGCCGCCGCGCTGAGCTACAAGCGGCAGAAGCTGGCGGAGTGGAACCTGCAGGCCGGGCAGTGAAGCAAGGGCGACTCGATGAGTCGCCCTTTTTCGTTGGCTTCTGATAGGTCGATGCGGCGTCCCTTACCTGCGGTTGACGCCGCGCGCCGGGTTGTAGGGTGCGCCGTGCGCACCGGCCATTCGCCGCCGGTTGCTAGCCGTGACTGCCCAGCCGCTCGCTCAGGAAATCCAGGAAGCAGGTGATGCGCGAGGCCAGCGCGGTGTTGCGGTAGTACACCGCATTGATCGGCTGGCGCACCTCGACCCGCTGCTCGGCCAGCACCTCGACCAGATCGCCCCGGGCGCGATCTTGCTCGGTCATAAAGTCCGACAGGCACACCAGGCCCTCGCCGGCCAGCGCCAGTTCGCGCAGGGTGTCGCCGCTGGAGGCGCGCAGGCTCGGGCTGATCCGCCAGCGCTCGCCGAGCGCATGACGCAGCGGCCAGTCGTTGAGCCCGTCCGGCTCGGTGAAGCCGATCAGGCTGTGCCCGCTCAGGGCCTCGACGCTGTCCGGCGTGCCGTGGCGCGCGAGATACCCCGGGCTGGCCAGCACCCGTCGGCGGCTGTGGCACAGCGGCCGGGCGTGCAGGCTGGAGTCCGGCAGCGGGCCGATGCGGATGGCCAGGTCGGTGCGCCGCTCCAGCAGGTCGATGATGCGGTCGTCGCTGTGCAGCTCCAGCTCGATCTGCGGGTAACGCGCGCGAAATTCGCCGATCAGCGGGACGATGACGTGCAGCATAAAGGGCGAGGCGGTATTGACCCGCAGCCGCCCGGCCGGCGCCTGGCGGCGCAGGGCCATCTGCTCTTCGGCCTCCTCGACGCTGGCGAGGATGCGCCGCGCCTGGGCGAGAAACAGCTCGCCCTCCTCGGTCAGCTCCAGACGCCGGGTGGTACGGCGCAGCAGGGTGACGGCGAGCTTTTCCTCCAGCCGGCTCAGCGCGCGGCTCACCCCGGAGGCGGTCTGTTCCAGCTGCGCGGCGGCGGCGCTGATCGAGCCGCTGTCGACCACGCGGACGAAGGCGAGCATTTCTTCCAGGCTGGTTTTCATTGTTGATCTTCGGGCAAGGGTCTTGGCGCACTGGCGGCATACGTGCAGGAGTCTGGCGTGCATGGGCCGCGCCGGCAATCGCGCGGCGGTCAGCGTCCGCCGGCGATATCGACCAGCGCGCCGGTGGTGTAGCTGGCCTTGTCGTCGAGCAGCCAGAGGATCGCCTCGGCCACCTCTTCGGCCCGCCCGGCGCGGCCCAGCGGGGTCGCCTTGCCCAGGCGCTCGGCACGATCCGGCTGGCCGCCGCTGGCGTGGATCTCGGTATCGATCAGCCCGGGGCGCACGGCGTTGACCCGCACGCCCTCGCCGCCCAGCTCCTTGGCCAGGCCGCGGGTCAGCACGTCCATGGCGCCCTTGGCGCCGGCGTAGTCGACGTACTCGAAGGGCGAACCGAGGCTGGCCGCTACCGACGACACCAGCACCATCGCACCACCCTGGCCGCCGCGGCTGCGGGCCATGCGCCGGGCGCCTTCGCGCGCGGTGAGGTAGCTGCCCAGCACGTTGACCTCGAACATGCGCCGCAGGCGCTCGCCGCTCATCTCCAGCAGCGGCAGGGGCGGCGCGACTATGCCGGCGTTGACCACCAGGCCGTGTAGCGGGCCGAGTTTGTCCATGTCCTCGAACAGGCGCAGTACGTCCTCTTCTATGGCCACATCACCGGGCAGGGCGACGGCTGTGCCGCCCATGGACTCTATCTGCGCCACCACCTCATCGGCGGCGGCGCGGTCGCTACGGTAGTTGACGCCGACCGTCCAGCCGCCAGCGGCGGCCAGCAGGGCGGTGGCGCGGCCGATGCCGCGGCTGGCACCGGTGATCAGCAGGTTCTTGCGCATGGGACGAGACTCCGGGGTTACGGATGCCGCGGTGATAGCACGGCGCGTACGTTCGGGCCAAGCCCGTCGATCCCGGCAGCGCGGTGCGACTGGGCAGAGAACCGCCGCGGGGCGCGACAGATGTTGCAATCATTGCTTTATGGAATCGATCTTGATGCTTTGATAGTGTGCGTCGATTGTTTTTTCGCCTCAGCCGCCCCGGCGTGCCCGGTCGGCCCCTGAATCAAGGAGGTGCCATGGAGCACAACATCTCCCTTATCAGCATGCTCGCCGGCGGCTTCGGCATGGCGTTGATCTGCGGTTTTCTCGCCGAGAAGCTGAAGCTGCCGGCGCTGGTCGGCTACCTGCTCGCCGGTATCGTCATCGGCCCGGCGACCCCAGGCTTCGTCGCCGACATGGAGCTGGCGCCGCAGCTGCTGGAAATCGGCGTGATGCTGCTGATGTTCGGCGTCGGCCTGCACTTCTCGCTCAAGGATCTGCTGGCGGTGAAGAAGATCGCCCTGCCCGGCGCGGTGGTGCAGATGGGCCTGGCCACGGCGCTGGGCATCGGCGTCGCCAGTTGGTGGGGCTGGACCTTCGGCGAGAGCCTGCTGCTCGGCCTGTCGCTGTCCTGCGCCAGCACCGTGGTGCTGCTCAAGGCCCTGGAAACGCGCGGCATCCTCGATTCGATGAACGGCCGCATCGCCGTCGGCTGGCTGGTGGTCGAGGACCTGGCCACGGTCTTGGTGCTGGTGCTGCTGCCGCCGCTGGCCGGGGTGCTGGGCGGCAATCCGGCCACCGGCAGCGGCGATGCGCCGCTGTGGCAGGTGCTCGGCGTGACCCTGCTGCAGGTGGCCGGCTTTATCGCCCTGATGCTGCTGGTCGGGCGCCGGGTATTGCCCTGGCTGCTGCTGCAGGTGGCCAGGACCGGCTCGCGCGAGCTGTTCACCCTGTCGGTGGTGGCCGCGGCCATCGGCATCGCCTACGGCGCCTCGGTGCTGTTCCACGTGTCCTTCGCCCTCGGCGCCTTCTTCGCCGGCACGGTGATGCGCGAGTCGGACCTGTCGCACCGCGCGGCGGAAGAGTCGCTGCCGCTGCGCGACGCCTTCGCCGTGCTGTTCTTCGTCTCGGTCGGCATGCTGTTCGACCCCGCCGTGCTGCTCGACGAGCCGCTGCGGGTGCTGGCAGTGGTGGCGATCATCGTCCTCGGCAAGGGTCTGGCGGCCGCCGTGCTGGTGCTGGCCCTGCGCTACCCGCTGAACACCGCGCTGACCGTGGCGGCCAGCCTGGCGCAGATCGGCGAGTTCTCCTTCATCCTCGCCGGGCTGGGCTTGGCCCTGGGCCTGCTGCCGCAGGAGGGCATGAGCCTGGTGCTGGCCGGCGCGCTGATCTCCATCGCCCTCAACCCGCTGCTGTTCGCCTGCATCAAGCCGTTCAAGGCCCTGGCGCTGCGGCGCTCGGCTTTGGCGCGGCGCCTGGAGTTCCGCGAGGACCCGCTGGCGGTGCTGCCGGCCAGCACCGAGCTCAAGTACCTGGAAGGCCAGGTGGTGGTGGTCGGCTACGGCCGGGTCGGTCGGCGCATCGCCGCGGCCCTGCTGGCGCGCGGCATACCCTTCGTGGTGGTGGAGCAGAACCGCGAGCGGGTCGAGCAGATTCGCGCCCAGGGCCTGGTCGCGGTCAGCGGCGACTCGGCCGAGCCGGGCAGCCTGATCCAGGCGCATATCGCCAAGGCGGCGATGCTGGTGATCGCCACGCCCGACCCGCTGCACGTGCAGCGCATGGTGGAGATCGCCCGCACGCTGAACCCGCAGATCGAGGTGGCGATCCGCACCCACAGCGCCGACGCGGTGGAGATCTTCCGCCGCGAAGGCCTCGGTGCGGTGTTCTTCGACGAGGAAGAGCTGGCGCGCGGCATGCAGGAGCATATCCTCGCCAAGTTCGCCCCGGCCGCCGCCGGCGGCCACTGAGGGCGCACGAAAAAGCCGCTGGCGGAGCGATCCGGCAGCGGCTTTTGTTTGCCCGTGGCGTTAGCGCCGGGCGCCGCGCACCCCATCGGCCAGCTCGCGGCACAGGCCAAGCACGCCGTCGATGGCCTGCTGCGGGCTTTGCGCCGCGGCGATCTTGTCGATCAGCGCCGAGCCGACCACCGCGCCCTCGGCGCGCTTGGCCACTTCGGCGGCGTGCTCCGGGGTGCGGATGCCGAAGCCGATGCACACAGGCAGGTCGGTGTGGCGACGCAGGCGCGCCACGGCTTCTTCGACGTGATCGAGGGTCGCCGCTCCGGCGCCGGTGACACCCGCCACCGACACGTAGTAGACGAAGCCGGAGCTGCCGGCGAGCACGGTGGGCAGGCGCGCGTCGTCAGTCGTGGGTGTCGTGAGGCGGATGAAGTCGATGCCTGCGCTCTGCGCCGGTTCGCACAGCTCGTCGTTATGCTCCGGCGGCAGGTCGACCACGATCAGGCCGTCGACGCCGGCGGCCTTGGCGTCGGCGATGAAGCGCTCGACGCCGTAGACGAAGATCGGGTTGTAGTAGCCCATCAGCACCAGCGGCGTGCTCTGGTTGCCGGCGCGGAATTCGCGCACCATCTGCAGGGTCTTGGCCAGGGTCTGCTTGGCCCCCAACGCGCGGATATTGGCGAGCTGGATGGCCGGGCCGTCGGCCATCGGGTCGGTGAACGGCATACCCAGCTCAATGACGTCGGCGCCAGCGTCCGGCAGGCCCTTGAGGATGCTCAGCGAGGTGGCGTAGTCGGGGTCACCGGCGGTGATGAAGGTCACCAGCGCGGCGCGGTTTTCCGCTTTCAGTTCGGCAAAACGGCTGTGCAGGCGGCTCATGCGTGCTTCTCCTGGTTGTCCTGCATGTGGTGCATCACGGTCTGCATGTCCTTGTCGCCACGACCGGACAGGTTGACCACCATCAGGTGGTCCTTGGCCAGCTTGGGTGCGCGCTTGAAGGCTTCGGCCAGCGCGTGGGCGCTTTCCAGGGCCGGGATGATGCCTTCCAGGCGGCAGCACTGGTGGAAGGCCTCGAGGGCTTCGTCATCGCTGATCGGCACGTACTCGACGCGCTTGATCTCGTGCAACCAGGCGTGTTCCGGGCCGACACCGGGGTAGTCGAGGCCCGCCGAGATCGAGTGGGCGTCGGTGATCTGGCCGTCGTCGTCCTGCAGCAGGAAGGTGCGGTTGCCGTGCAGCACGCCCGGTGCGCCGCCGGCCATGCTCGCCGCATGCTTGCCGGTGTCGATGCCATGGCCGGCGGCTTCGACGCCGACAATCGCAACGCCCTGATCGTCGAGGAAGGGGTGGAACAGGCCGATGGCATTGGAGCCGCCGCCGATGCAGGCCACCAGCGAGTCGGGCAGGCGGCCTTCCTTCGCCAGGATCTGCTCGCGCACCTCGTTGCCGATCACCGACTGGAAGTCGCGCACCATGGCCGGGTACGGGTGGGGACCTGCGGCGGTGCCGATCAGGTAAAAGGTGTTGTGGACATTGGTCACCCAGTCGCGCAGGGCTTCGTTCATGGCGTCCTTGAGGGTGCCGGTGCCGGCGGTGACCGGGATCACCTCGGCGCCGAGCAGCTTCATGCGAAAGACGTTGGCCTGCTGGCGATCGATGTCGGTGGTGCCCATGTACACCACGCACTGCATGCCGAAGCGCGCCGCGACAGTCGCCGTCGCCACGCCATGCATGCCGGCGCCGGTCTCGGCGATGATGCGCTGCTTGCCCATGCGCTTGGCCAGCAGGATCTGGCCGATGCAGTTGTTGATCTTGTGCGCGCCGGTGTGGTTGAGGTCTTCGCGCTTGAGGTAGATCTTCGCCCCGCCGAAGTGCTCGGAGAGGCGCTCGGCGAAATACAGCGGGCTGGCGCGGCCGATGTAGTCGCGCTGGAAGTAGGCCAGCTCGTCGAGGAAGGTCGGATCGTTCTTGGCCTTCTCGTATTCGGCGGCCAGCGAGTTGATCAGCGGCATCAGGGTTTCGGCGACGAACTGGCCACCGAAGCGGCCGAACAGGCCGCGGGCGTCGGGGCCGGTGCGAAATGAGGTCATGACATGCTCCTGCTTGGGCTCCCCGCTCGAGGGGGAAGGGATGAGCGATGGCGCCATTCTACCCCTGGCGGGCCCGCTGAAAAGCGATTAGATTGCCCAGACATGTCAGGAAAAGTCACGTATTTATGAGCCGCGAACTGCCCCCGCTGAATGCCCTGCGCGCCTTCGAGGCCGCTGCCCGCCTGCAGAGTGTCAGTCGTGCGGGTGAGGAGCTGCACGTCACCCATGGCGCGATCAGTCGGCAGATTCGTGCGCTGGAAGAACAGCTCGGCGTCAGCCTGTTCGACAAGGACGGCCGCGGCGTGAAACTCACCGATGCCGGCATGCGCCTGCGCGATGCGGCCAGCGACGCCTTCGAGCGCCTGCGCGGCGTCTGTGCCGAGCTGCGCCAGCGTCAGGACGGCGCGCCCTTCGTTCTCGGTTGCCCCGGCAGCCTGCTGGCGCGCTGGTTTATCCCGCGCCTGGATCGCCTCAACCGCGAGCTGCCGGAGCTGCGCCTGCAGCTGTCGGCCAGCGAGGGCGAGCTGGACCCGCGCCGGCCCGGGGTGGACGCCACCCTGTGCTTCGCCGCGCCGCCCTGGCCGGCGGATATGCAGGTGCACGAGCTCGATATCGAGCGGATCGGGCCGGTGCTGAGCCCGCGCTTTGCCGGCTATGCGCGCCTGCAGGGCGCGCCCGCCGCGGCGCTGCTCGACGAGCCGCTGCTGCACACCGCCTCGCGCCCCCAGGCCTGGCCGCAGTGGGCCGCGGCGCAGGGCCTGGAGCCGGCGCGGTTGCAGCAGGGCCAGGGCTTCGAGCATCTCTACTACCTGCTCGAGGCGGCCGCCGCCGGTCTCGGCGTGGCCATCGCGCCGCAGCCGCTGGTGGCCGACGACCTGGCCGCCGGCCGCCTGGTCGCGCCCTGGGGCTTCGTCGCCACCGAGGCGCGTCTGGCGTTGTGGGTGCCGGGGCGCGTCCGCGATCCGCGCGCCGAGCGCCTGGCCGCCTGGTTGGCGCGCGAGCTGCAGGCCTAGCACACGACGCGGCGCAACCCCCGCGGCGCTGGTCTAGGCTTGCTGCAGGCCCACTGCGGAGCGCACAGCATGTCCGACCATCGCACCTACAAGAAGATCGAAATCGTCGGCACCTCCAAGATCAGCATCGAGGACGCCATCCAGAACGCCCTGGCCGAATGCGCCAAGAGCGTGCGCAATATGGACTGGTTCGAGGTCATCGACACCCGCGGGCATATCGTCGACGGCAAGGTGGCGCACTACCAGGTCGAGCTCAAGGTCGGCTTCCGTCTGAGCGGTAGCTGATGCCCTGCGCGGCGAGGAAGGCGAGGAAGGCTTCGCGGCTGGAATAGCGCGGCTGGTAGCCGAACTCCTGCTTCAGCCGCTGGTTGGCCAGCACCGGCCGGTAGCGCAGGAAGTCCAGCTGCTCCGGACCGTACTGGCTCAGCCCCAGCGGCTTGAGCAGGCGCAGCGCGCCGCCGAGCAGCGCCGCCGGCAGCGGCCGGTAGGGCTTGCCGAGGATCGCGGCGATCTCCTTGAGGCTCAGCGCGCCGTCGCCGGCCAGGTTGTAGATGCCTTCGCGAGCCTCCTCCAGGCCCTGGCGGATGATGCCGACCACGTCCTGCTCCCAGATGAACACGAAGCGGCTGGCGTGACCGCGCACGCCGAGCACCGCGCGTTTCTTGAACAGGTCGCTGATCGGGTTGTTCAGCCGCTTGCCGAGGATGGTGCCGGGGCGCAGCACCAGTTGGCGCAGCTGCGGATGTTGCTCGCGGCAGCGCGCCAGCAGTTGCTCGATCTCCAGCTTGTGCTTGGCGTAGGCGAAATGCGGGTGGCCGCGCAGCGGCTGGTCTTCGTCGATCCACTCGGCGTTGTCCGCGGCGTAGCCGTAGGCGGCGCCGGAGCTGGTCACCACCAGCTGGCGCACGCCGTTGGCGACGGCGCTGTCCACCAGGCACTGGGTGCCGCCGACCTCGATGGCGTGCAGGTGCGCCTCGCTCATCTCGCGCGGCGGGCGGATCACCGTGGCCAGGTGGACGATGGCGTCCGGCTTCCAGCCGCTTATGCAGGCGCGCACCTGCGCCGGGCGGCCCATGTCCAGCAGCACCGGCTCGACGTTGGCCTTCAGCCCGCGGCTGTCGAGCGGGCGGATGTCGGCGGCGATCAGCGTCCAGTCGGGATGCTGGATGGCCAGCTCGTCGAGCAACTGATGGCCGATAAAGCCGGCGGCGCCGGTGATCAGAACGCGCATAGCAGTCTCCCGGCGGATCGCGGCATCCGCCCTGGCCCGTTCAACTGCCGAAAGGGCCCCGCCGCGACGGGCGTGGCCCCTTGATAAACGGGCCTTGTGGTTATTGTTTTCAGCCCGGCGCCAGGCTAGGCATCGGCTCGCCGTCTGGCAGTGGCGGAACCCGCCAGCGGCCGTGGCGATTCACGCCAGCGGGACGAATGGTGTGGCGCCGCGCACAGCCGGGGCGGCCGCGGCTGGCGGGGCGTGGGCGGATCGGGCAAGCTGGCGGGGCTTATTCAGGGAGGAAAGCCATGTTCAGGATGCTGCTGGTGTTGTTCGCCGCGTTGTCGCTCGGCGGTTGTTTCGACAGCGAACCGCCGCTCGCCGAGGAGCGCCGCCTGCTGCTCAGCGCCGCGGATTTTGCCGCCTACCAGGCGCCCGCCGCGGGGCGTTACGAGAAGCTGGTGAGCTACGCCGCGCGCAGCATCGACCTCAGCTTCGAGAGCGCCGGCAGCGACTGGTTCTACCTCTACAGCGGCGTCTCGCTCTACCCGCGCGCCAGCGATGCGCTGATGACCAGCTACGCCGAGACCTTCGGCGCCTCGTTCGGCTTGCGCGACAGCGGCCTGGTCGAGCAGGAGCTGGAATTCGAGCTGGAGCTCGCCAGCCGCGCCAGCCTCAAGCTGCTGACCGAGGACGGCGAACCGGTGGGCAACCTGTTCTATGCCACGGTCGGCAACAAGTCGCTGTTCGCCATCTTCACCGGCGTCTACTTCGAGCGCGGCGAAGACTTCGCCGCCTTTATCGCGCCCAAGCTCGCCGCGTTGCGCGCCTACCGGCACACCGACCCGCTGTTGAGCTGGGCCGGCAGCACGCTCGGTTTCGCCGAATGAGCGGCCTCAGCCGAAGAACCAGTAGGTCACGCCGATAGCCGCCACCACCCCGGCCAGCTCGGCCAGCAGGGCGCAGCCCACGGCGTGACGCACGCGCTGGATGCCGACCGCGCCGAAGTACACCGCCAGCACGTAGAAGGTGGTTTCTGTGCTGCCCTGGACGGTCGCCGCGGCCAGCGCCGCGAAGCTGTCGACGCCGTGGGTCTGCATGGTTTCGATGAGCATGGCGCGCGCCGCGCTGCCGGAGAACGGCTTGACCAGCGCGGTGGGCAGGGCGTCGACGAAGCGGGTGTCCCAGCCGCCCCACTCGACCAGCCAGCGAATGCCGTCGAGGCCCAGCTCCAGGGCGCCGGAGGCGCGCAGCACGCCGATCGCGCAGAGCATGGCGACCAGGTAGGGCAACAGGCTCTTGGCCACGTCGAAGCCCTCGCGGGCGCCTTCGACGAACTGTTCGTAGACCGCCACCTTCTTCAGCGCGCCGACCAGCAGGAAGGTCAGGATCACGCCGAACAGGGTCAGGTTGCCGAGCAGCGAGGACAGCGCCGCCAGCGCGCTGGCGCTGAGGCTGGCGAGCAGCGCCATGAAGCCGCCGAGCAGCAGCGCGCCGGGAATCAGGTAGGCCAGCACCACCGGATGCCACAGGCGCAGGCGCTGCATCAGCGCCACCGACAGCAGGCCGACCAGGGTCGAGGCGCTGGTGGCGAGCAGGATCGGCAGGAACACCAGGGTCGGGTCGGCCGCGCCCTGCTGCACCCGGTACATGAAGATCGACACCGGCAGCAGGGTCAGCGACGAGGCGTTGAGCACCAGGAACAGGATCTGCGCGTTGCTCGCCGTGGTGCTGCTGGGGTTGAGCTCCTGCAGGCTGCGCATGGCCTTGAGGCCGATCGGCGTGGCGGCGTTGTCCAGGCCCAGGCCGTTGGCGGCGAAGTTCATGGTGATCAGGCCGAGCGCCGGGTGGCCGCGTGGCACCTCCGGCATCAGCCGGGCGAACAGCGGGCCGAGCAGCCGCGCCAGGGCATCGACCAGGCCGGCCTGTTCGGCGATGCGCAACAGGCCGAGCCACAGGGTCATGGTGCCGAACAGCAGCACCATTACCTCCACCGACAGCTTGGCCATGGCGAACAGGCTCTCGACCATGGCGCCGAACACCGCCGGGTCGCCGCCGAGCAGCCAGCGCGAGAAGCCCGCCACCGCTGCCACCAGGAAAAAGCTCAGCCATAGGCCGTTGAGCATCTCGGTCCCCCTTAGCTCGAAAGTCGCGACGCCCTCCTGGCTGTCCCTCTCCCGACGGAGACGGTGGCGCGCAAGGGCATGCCGTTATGGCGGGGGATGATAACGCGGCGGCGGCCGGCCCGGGGCCGCCGTCGTGAGCCTCAGAACCAGTTGGGGTCGCTGCGCAGCTGTTCCTCGAGCAGCCGGCGCACTTCCTCGTCCGGCTCGCCCAGCCAGCGCAGGCTGGCGTGCTCGCTCGGCGCGCGGTCTTCCGGCAGGTTCTCGGGCACCTGCACGTAGAGCGCGTAGGCGTTGTCCTTGTCCCAGTCGAAGGCGAGGTAGAGACGCTGGTTGAAGCAGTTGTGCGCCTCGCACAGCTGGCCGACCAGGAAGCGGTCGTTGGCGCTTTCCACCGCCTGCATCGGCGTCGACGGGCCGCTGAGGTTGAGCAGCCAGTCGGGCAGGCGCTGCTCGTCCTCCACCAGTTCCTGCCAGGCGGCGCGGTACCCGTCGTCGCTGCTCAGCAGTTCGCCGGGGTGGAAGGTCGCGTCGCGGTCGGCGGCCTGGGCCGCCAGGGCGCCGCCCAGCAACAGGGCGGCGGCGATGGCGTGAATGCGCATGCAGACCTCCTTACAGACGTGGGCGACGGCCCATGACGAACGAGATGATGAACAGCACCAGGAACACCACGAACAGAATCTTGGCGATGCCCGCAGCGGTGCCGGCGATGCCGCCGAAGCCCAGCACGGCGGCGACGATGGCGATGATCAGAAAGGTCAGTGCCCAGCTCAACATGGCGTTTCTCCCGTTGCGATGGAGGCCGATGGCGCGGGTTCGTGCGCATCAGGCCCTTTTCTTGGCATTGCGACCGGAACGACTCCGGCCACCCGCGAGGGTCGTTGCAGCGCCCGTGCCAGCTCCTGGGTCAGGGTAAAAATCTTGAAAATCAGTGATTTGCGATATCAGGAAAATGACGGCGGCGGGCATCCTGCCCGACGGGGCCGCTGGCGGTCGTGCGTTTTGCCCGACAGCCCAGGCGCCACGCCGCCCGCGCGGCCGCCAGAGTGGTCGCCCGCCGACCGCTCAGTCGGTATACTCGCAGCGCCCGCGTGCCGCGCGGGTTCCGCGCCCAGAACAACAACCGCGCCGCGAGCCTCGAGCCGATGAACGACTACGAACAGGAAGACCCGATCCCCCAAGGCGACCTGGCCTTGCAGATCACCGCGTTGCCGCGCGAGACCAATGGTTTCGGCGATATCTACGGCGGCTGGCTGGTGTCGCAGATGGACCTGGCCGGCACCGCCATGGCCAGCAAGGTCGCCGGCGGCCGCGTCGCCACCGTGGCCATCGACCGCATGGCCTTCCTGGTGCCGGTGGCGGTGGGCGCGCAGCTGTCGTTCTACACCCAGGCCCTGGAAGTGGGGCGCAGCTCGATCCAGATGATGGTCGAGGTGTGGAGCGACGACCCCTTGTCCAACGAATGGCGCAAGGTCACCGAGGCGGTGTTCGTCTTCGTCGCCATCGACGGCAGCGGCCGCACCCGCCCGGTGCCGCCGCGCCGCGGTTGAGCGCAACGCCCGCAGCAATGAAAACGCCGGCTAGCAGCCGGCGTTTTACTGTGCGCTGAACGCTTAGCCGCGGATGTTGTAGATGTCCTTCTCGTTGAGCTCCGCGTAGTCGTACAGGCGCTTGAGGTAGGCCTTCTGGTGTTCCCAGACCTTGGCGGCAGCCGGGTCGGCGGCGGCGCTGGCGTCGACCACCTCGGCGGCGACCTCCTTCAGGCGGGCCAGCACCTCGTCCGGCAGGCGGCGCACGTCCACGCCGTCGGCCTTGAGCTGCTCCAGGGCTTCCATGTTCTTGGCGTTGTAGTCGTCGAGCATGTCGCCGTTGACGTCGCGGGCGGCGGCGCGAACGATGGCCTTGAGGTCGGCCGGCAGGGTGTCCCAGGCCTTGAGGTTGACGTCCAGCTCGAACAGTACGCTCGGCTCCTGCCAACCCGGGGTGTAGTAGTACTTGGCCGCCTTGTGCAGGCCCAGGGCCAGGTCGTTGTACGGGCCGATCCATTCGGTGGCGTCGATGGCGCCGGTCTGCATGGCGGTGAAGATCTCGCCGGCCGGCATGTTGACCACGGTGCCGCCCATCTTGGTCAGCACTTCGCCGCCCAGGCCCGGGGTGCGCATCTTCAGGCCCTTGAAGTCGTCGACCGAGTTGATTTCCTTGTTGAACCAGCCGGCGGTCTGCACCCCGGTGTTGCCGCAGGCCATCGGCAGCACGCCGAACGGCTTGTACACCTCTTCCCACAGCTGCTGACCGCCGCCGCGGTGCAGCCAGGCGTTCATTTCCTGGGCGTTGGGGCCGAACGGCGAGGCGCAGAAGAACTGCGCGGCCGGCACCTTGCCTTTCCAGTAGTAGGGCGCGCCGTGACCCATCTCGGCGGTGCCGCGGGACACTGCATCGAACACTTCCAGGGCCGGCACCAGTTCGCCGGCGGCGTAGACCTTGACCTTCAGGCGGCCGTTGCTCATTTCCTCGACCAGCTTGGCGAAGCGCTCGGCCCCCACGCCGACGCCGGGGAAGTTCTTCGGCCAGGAGGTGACCATCTTCCAGTTGAAGGTCTGGGAACTCGAGCCCTCTTGGGGCGCAGCGGTGCTTTTCGCCTCTTCTTTGCAGCCCGCCAGTGCGGTGGCTGCGAGGCCGACGCCTGCTGCGGCGAGTATGTCGCGACGTTTCATGCAATGCTCCTTCTTGTTGTATTGGTCTGACCACGGGATCGCCGAAGGTAGACCGGGCGTGAATAACATAGGGGGTCGTGACCCTCAAGCCTAGCTGCTACGACTAAAGTTGTATGAGCATTGCTGCATCGCCAGCAGCCTGCCTAGAATCGCCGGCCCGCGACCCACAAGGATGCGAGCGGCGTGACGTGCGACCGACCGGGCCGGCGTCCTGTCCCCCTACCCATAACGATAAAGGACTCACTATGTCCGACAAGCCATCGCTTCCCCTCGCGCTTGCGTACCTGATCGATGCTCTCAACGCCTGGTTCGGCAAGGCCTGTGCCTGGTTGACCCTGTTCCTGGTGCTCGGCACCGCCGTGGTCGTGGTGCTGCGCTACGGCTTCGGCATCGGCGCCACCGCCCTGCAGGAAGCCGTGCTCTACGCCCACGCCCTGGTGTTCATGGGCGCCACCGCCTGGGTGCTGCAGCGCAACGGCCACGTGCGCGTGGACATCTTCTTCCAGAACTTCAGTGGCCGCCGCCAGGCCCTGGTGGAGATCTTCGGCAACCTGCTGTTCCTGTTGCCGGTATGCCTGTTCCTCGGCTGGGCCAGCTGGGACTACGTGAGCAGCTCCTGGGCGACCCTGGAGGCGTCCAGCGAGTCCGGCGGCCTCAAGTTCGTCTACCTGCAGAAGAGCATCATCCTGGTGCTGGTGGTCGGCCTGGTGCTGCAGGGCATCGCCAACCTGATCAAGGCGCTCTACGTCATCAGCGGTCGCCTGCCGGCTCCGGAGGTGAAACATGGCTGAGTTGATGGCGATTCTGCTGTTCGTCGGCATCTGCCTGGCGTTGATGGCCGGTTACCCGGTGGCCTTCACCCTGGCCGGCGTATCCTTGCTGTTCGCCGGTATCGGCGTGTTCACCGGCACCTTCGACGCCGGCTACCTCAGCGCCCTGCCCAACCGCCTGTTCGGCATCATGAACAACCAGACCATGCTGGCGGTGCCGCTGTTCGTGTTCATGGGGGTGATGCTGGAACGCTCGCGGGTGGCCGAGGACCTGCTCGAGTCGATGTCGCGCCTGTTCGGCACCCTGCGCGGCGGCCTGGCGATCTCGGTGTGCGTGGTCGGTACCCTGCTGGCCGCGTCGACCGGTATCGTCGGCGCCACCGTGGTGACCATGGGCCTGCTGGCGCTGCCGACCATGCTGCGCCGCGGCTACGACCCGGCCATCGCCACCGGCACCCTGGCCGCCACCGGCACCCTGGGGCAGATCATCCCGCCGTCCATCGTCCTGGTGCTGCTGGGCGACGTGATGTCCAGCGCCTATCAGCAGGCGCAGCTGAAGATGGGCATCTTCTCGCCGAAGACCGTGTCGGTCGGCGACCTGTTCGTCGGCGCCCTGCTGCCCGGCCTGCTGCTGGTCGGCCTGTACATTCTCTACATCATCGCCACCGCGATCTTCCAGCCGAAGAAGCTGCCGGCGCTGCCCAAGGAGGAGCTTGGCGATGTCGAATGGGGCAAGCTGCTGCGCGCCCTGGTGCCGCCGCTGATCCTGATCGGCGCGGTGCTCGGCTCGATCCTCGCCGGCTACGCCACGCCCACCGAAGCGGCCGCCCTCGGCGCCGTCGGCGCCATGCTGCTGGCGCTGAGCAAGCGCAAGCTGAACTTCACCCAACTCAAGGAAGTGGCCTACGGCACCACCGAGATCAGCGCCATGGTCTTCATGATCCTGATCGGCGCCTCGCTGTTCTCCCTGGTGTTCCGCGGCTTCGGCGGCGAGGCGCTGATCGAGGACGTGTTCGCCCAGCTGCCCGGCGGCGTGCTCGGCGCCTTCTTCCTGGTGATGCTGGTGATCTTCCTGCTCGGCTTCATCCTCGACTTCATCGAGATCACCTTCGTGGTGGTGCCGATCGTCGGGCCGGTGCTGCTGGCCATGGGCCTCGACCCGATCTGGCTGGGGGTGATGATCGCGCTGAACCTGCAGACCTCCTTCCTCACCCCGCCGTTCGGCTTCGCCCTGTTCTATCTGCGCGGGGTGACGCCGAAGTCGGTGGCCACCAGCACCATCTACAAGGGCGTGCTGCCGTTCATCCTGATCCAGCTGCTGCTGCTGGTGATCGCCTACATCTTCCCGGGGCTGATCACCTGGCTGCCGGAGCAGGTCTACGGCAAGTAAGGCCGATCCATGGCAAGCAAAACGCCCGTCCTCGCGACGGGCGTTTTGCTTTGTGCGCCATCCGGGGTTCCAATAGAGGCAAGCCCTCTGTCGCGAGAATGCCGTCATGAACACTGCCCAAGTCGAACGCGTGGAACTGGACCAACTGACCTGCTGGCGCGTGCGCACGGCGCATGCCGAGCTGCTGGTGGCCCAGCAGGGCGCGCAGATCCTCAGTTACCAGCCCGACGGCCAGCCGCCGCTGATCTGGCTCAGCGAGCAGGCCGCCTACCAGCGCGGGCAGAGCGTGCGCGGCGGGGTGCCGGTGTGCTGGCCCTGGTTCGGCGACCTGCGCTGCAATCCGCCCGCCGTGCAGGCCGCCTATCAACCCGGGCTGGCGCCCAGCCATGGCCTGGTGCGCGACCTCGACTGGCAACTGCTGGGGATCGACGAGGACGGCGATGCGGTGACCCTGCGCTTCGTCTTCGACAGCCGCCAGCACCTGCTGCCCGGCTGGCCGCATGCCGCCCGCCTGCAGCTGGACATCCGCCTCGGCGAGGACCTCGCGCTGACGCTCGAGACGCATAACCAGGGCGACGAGCCGCTGGTCGTCAGCCAGGCGCTGCACAGCTACTTCGCCGTCAGCGACGTGCGCCAGGTCGGCGTCGAAGGGCTGGACGGCTGTCGCTACCTCGACACCCTCGACGACTGGCGCGAGCGCCGCCAGGACGGCGCCCTGCAGTTCGCCGGCGAGACCGACCGCATCTACCTCGGCACCCCGGCGCGGCTGAGCATCGTCGATCCGGGCTGGGGCCGGCGCATCCACCTGGACAGCAGCGGCTCGCGCTCGGCGGTGCTGTGGAACCCCTGGATCGACAAGGCCAGACGCCTGTCGCAGTTCGCCGCCGAGGCCTGGCAGGGCATGCTGTGCATCGAGACGGCCAACGTCATGGAGGACGTGGTGCGTCTGGCCGCCGACCAACGGCATGCTCTGCGACTGCGCCTGTCCAGCGAGGCCCTGGCCGGCTGAGCCATTGCCAGGTCGAGCGAGTGGTTGCGCCCGGCCTGGCACAACGGCGTCCGGCGAACAGTGGCCAAAGTCACAAAAGACACTATCAAAGTGCCATTAATTGTGATGCGCCACTAATTTGCCAGTAAGACATTTCCTACAAGTTCGAAACAACTTCTCCTACAGTCGAAACACCGATAGCAACTTGCTCTGTGGGCGCGACAAATTAGCGGAACTGACGTTCCAGTAATAATTTGTAAGATGTCGTCGAATGTTAGGTATTTCACACTTCGGGCGGTTGCCCACCTGCTGGCATATGGCTAGGATGCCCGTCCCATAAGGATCTTGCGCAAGTTGTTGCACAAACAACTGCGCAAAAAGTTGCGCACTGCGGTGTTTTGGCAAAGGCCGGATGGCCATTTGCACGGCCGTGGAAGTTGCCCACTTAATTATTTGAGTCATGGAATGACCTACTCCAGCAAGCTCACTGCGCATTATCTCAATCTGGCCAAAACCCCTATTAATGAAGGGAACTTCGCCGGCGAAGACGTGCGTTATTCCAGCGAATACGAAATGCTGGAAACCGAGCTGGGCAAGGCCGCTTCCTTGCATGAAACCGGCGCCATCGACTGGCAGAAAGTGCGCGAGGGCAGCGAGAGCCTGCTGACCAGCCAATCCAAGGATCTGCGCGCCGCCACCTGGCTCACCTGGGGCCTGTTCCAGCGCGAATCCTTCGCCGGCCTGCAGGCCGGTCTCAACCTGCTGCACTACCTCTGCGAGCAGCACTGGAGCGAACTGCACCCGCGCAAGCCGCGTACCCGCGCCGCCGCCATCAACTGGCTGCTGCCGCGCCTGGAGCAGGCGCTGGCCGAGCACGTGCCGATCGGCGAGCAGCTACCGTTGTTTCGCAAGCTGCTCGAGGACCTGCGGGGCCTGGATGAAAGCCTGTTTGCCCAGCTTGGCGATGATGCGCCACTGCTGAAACCACTGTGGCGGCGCCTGGACGAGCAGATCAAGCGCGCCAGTCAGGGCCAGGCCGAACCCGGTGCGGTGGGCGCCGCCATCGCCCAGGTCAAGCAGGTCGCCACCCAGATCATCACCGGCAACGGCCCCATCGAGAGCGAGAAGGACGCGCACAAGGCCCTGCGCGCCCAGCAGGATGCCGCCCGCCCGCTGTGCGCCTGGTGGCTGAAGAACAAGGCCACCGACCTCAAGCCGCTGCGCCTGGCGCGCACCCTGCTGTGGCTGCCCATCGAGTCGCTGCCCGAGCGCAACGCTGAACAGATCACCGCCCTGCGCGGTTTGCCGGCCGACAAGCTGGCCTCCTACGCGGAGCGCTTCGCCCAGGGCGCCTACGCCGACCTGCTGGCGGATCTGGAAGCCAGCATCGCCCGCGCGCCGTTCTGGCTCGACGGCCAGCGCCTGGTCTGGGAATGCCTGCAGGAGCTCAAGGCCGAACAGGCCATGCGCGAGGTGGAGATCCAGCTCGCCCTGTTCCTGCAGCGCGTACCCGGCCTCGACGAGCTGCGCTTCCACGACGGCGTGCCCTTCGCCGACGGCGAGACCCGCGCCTGGATCGGCGCCTACGTGCTGCCCCATCTGCAGGCGCCGGAAACCGAGAAGAAGCCCGCCGCCAGCGAACAGGGCGCCACCCCGCCCTGGGAAGAAGCCTTGCAGCAGGTGCTGCCCGGCCTGCGCAAGGACGGTCTGAAGGCCGCGGTGCAGCAGCTCAAGCAGGGCCTCAATCGCGCGCGCGGCGGCCGCGAGCGCTTCTTCTGGCAACTGACCCTGGCCCGCCTGTGCTTCGCCGCGAAGAAGTACGAACTGGCCAAGACCCAGCTCGAATCGCTCGACCAGACGCTGCAGGCTTCCGGCCTCGGCGAGTGGGAACCCGATCTCGCCCTGGAAGTGCTGCGCCTGCTGCACAACTGCTGCGAGCTGCTGCCGCAGAACCATGCGGTGCGCGACAGCAAGGACGAGATCTATCGCAGGTTGTGCCACCTCGACCTCGAGGTGGTGCTGGAGTAAGGCGCCAACACGCCAATCAAGGCCCCCGGGCCATCAACGCAAAGGAGAACACCCATGGCCAAAGAAGGCTCGGTAGCCCCCAAGGAACGCATCAACGTCACCTTCAAACCCGCCACCGGCGGTGCCCAGGAAGAAATCGAACTGCCCCTGAAGCTGATGGTGCTCGGCGATTTCACCCAGCGTGCCGACGAGCGCAAGATCGAAGACCGCAAGCCCATCAGCATCGACAAGAACAGCTTCGACGAGGTGCTGGCCAAACAGGAACTGAACCTGACCTTCGCCGTACCGAACCGTCTGCAGGACGAGCAGGAAGGCGACGAGCTGGCCGTACAGCTGAAGATCAACTCCATGAAGGACTTCAACCCGGCCAACCTGGTCGAGCAGGTACCGGAGCTGAAGAAACTGATGGAACTGCGCGACGCCCTGGTCGCCCTCAAAGGCCCGCTGGGCAACGCCCCGGCCTTCCGCAAGGCGATCGAGAGCGTGCTCTCCGACGACGACTCGCGCGACCGCGTGCTCGGCGAACTGGGCCTGGCCGCCCAAGACAAACTGGATTCCTGATTCCCACCGACAAGGACGCATATTCATGAGCACGACTAGCGCAGCCGTAGAAAGCAGCCACAGCGCCGCCGACCTCGGCATCCTCGACCGCATCATCGCGGAAACCAAGCTGACTCCGGACGACGAGGCCTACGACATCGCCAAGCGTGGCGTGTCGGCCTTCATCGAAGAGCTGCTCAAGCCGCAGAACGAAAACGAGCCGGTGAAGAAGGCCATGGTCGACCGCATGATCGCGGAGATCGACGCCAAGCTCAGCCGGCAGATGGACGAGATTCTCCACCACCAGCAGTTCCAGGCCCTGGAATCCTCCTGGCGCGGCCTCAAGCTGCTGGTGGACCGCACCAACTTCCGCGAGAACATCAAGCTGGAGATCCTCAACGCCTCCAAGCAGGACCTGCTCGATGACTTCGAAGACAGCCCGGAAATCGTTCAGTCCGGCCTGTACAAGCACATCTACACCGCCGAGTACGGCCAGTTCGGTGGCCAGCCGGTCGGCGCCCTGATCGCCAACTACTTCTTCGACCCGAGCGCCCCGGACGTCAAGACCCTGCAGTACGTCGCCTCGGTGGCCTGCATGTCCCACGCCCCGTTCATCGCTGCCGCCGGCCCGAAATTTTTCGGCCTGGAGACCTTCACCGGCCTGCCGGACCTGAAGGACCTGAAAGACCACTTCGAAGGCCCGCAATTCACCAAGTGGCAGAGCTTCCGTGAGCAGGAAGACGCCCGCTACGTCGGTCTGACCGTACCGCGCTTCCTGCTGCGCAACCCGTACGACCCGGAAGACAACCCGGTGAAGACCTTCGTCTACAAGGAAAACGTCGCCAACAGCCACGAGCACTACCTGTGGGGCAACACCGCCTACGCCTTCGCCAGCCGTCTGACCGACAGCTTCGCCAAGTTCCGCTGGTGCCCGAACATCATCGGCCCGCAGAGCGGTGGCGCGGTGGAAGACCTGCCATTGCACCACTTCGAGAGCATGGGCGAGATCGAGACCAAGATCCCCACCGAAGTGCTGGTGTCCGACCGCCGCGAGTACGAGCTGGCCGAAGAAGGCTTTATCGCCCTGACCATGCGCAAAGGCAGCGACAACGCCGCGTTCTTCTCCGCCAACTCGGCGCAGAAGCCGAAGTTCTTCGGCATCAGCGAAGAAGGCAAGAACGCCGAGCTGAATTACAAGCTGGGCACCCAGCTGCCGTACATGTTCATCGTCAACCGCCTGGCTCACTACCTGAAAGTGCTGCAGCGCGAGCAGATCGGCGCCTGGAAGGAGCGCACCGACCTCGAGCTGGAGCTGAACAAGTGGATTCGCCAGTACGTCGCCGACCAGGAGAACCCCAGCGCCGAAGTGCGTAGCCGTCGTCCGCTGCGTGCCGCCCAGGTCATCGTCAGCGATGTCGAAGGCGAGCCGGGCTGGTACCGCGTCAGCCTGAACGTGCGCCCGCACTTCAAGTACATGGGTGCCGACTTCACCCTGTCCTTGGTCGGCAAGCTGGACAAGGAGTAAGCACGCATGGCCTACGGCAGCCTGTTCGAGCGCCTCGGTGGCGAGGCCGGCCAACGTGCCGGCTGGAGCCGCGAGGTCGCCGCCATGGCCTCGGTGGCTGCCCATCTGGCCAAGATGCTCAGCACCCGTGCGGGCAGCGTGCAAACGCTGCCCGACTACGGGTTGCCCGATTTGAACGATATGCGCCTGTCGCTGCACGACTCGCTGCAGCAGGCGCGTATCGCCATCGAACGCTTTATCGAAGCGTACGAACCCCGTCTGACCCAGGTGCGCGTGATTTCCCTGCCGCGCACTCATGACCCGCTGCGTCAGGCCTTCGCCATCGACGGCCTGCTGGAAATGGACGGCATCAAGCGTCACGTCAGTTTCTCCGCGAGCCTGGATGGCAGCGGTCAGGTCAAGGTCAACCCAGGAGCCTCACATGTCCGGTAAACCCGCAGCCCGCCTCGGCGATCCCACCGCCTGCCCGATTCCCGGCCACGGCAGCAACCCGATCGCCGCCGGCTCGCCCGACGTGCTGTTCGACAGCCTGCCCGCCGCCCGCATGGGCGATGCCTCCGCCTGCGGCGGCGCCATGGCTGGCGCGGTGATTCCTACCCTACTGATCAACGGCATGCCGGCGGCGGTGGTGGGCTCGGTGGGGAGCCACGGCAATGTGGTGATTGGCGGATCGGGGACGGTGATTATTGGGACTAGTGGGGGTGGTGCTTCGTTTGTCTCTCCTGCTCCTGTGGATATCAAAGGTGTGTTCGATGAGTTTTTCGTCCTGCTCGACCAAGACTCCGGGGCCCCACTGAGTGGGGTTTCGTATGTGCTCCGCAGCGCATCTGGCAAAGAGATCCATGGGACCACCGGTGTGGACGGGAGAACCGACAAACTCCGCTCTTCGAGTGGAGAAGCCATTGAGCTAGTTATCGCCGAACAGTCCGAAGTAGTGATTGCCTGACTGCGTGGAGAACTGCACATGTCCGATATCGTCCTGAAATCCACGCTCACACCAAGTTCGCAAAACTCACAAGGAACGACCGCGCAGGTTCGTCTGTTCAAGATCACGGATATTCCAGCAGCCATGGACAAAATGGGCTGGCCGATTTCCGCGAAGCTTATGCGGCACTGGTTCCAAGGAAAGCCCTGGGGCACACCCAGCGGCGGTATGACAGCCGAGGTGAAGAGCCATGTGCAGATGCCCCCTCCTCAATATATGGAGGAGACCATAGTCACGTACAAATGGTTGATGGGGTTTCCGCGGGTGGTGAGGGCCCGCAACGAACTAAGAACTGCCTGGAACAATCCCCAGGCGACCAAACTCATCCGTAGAAACATCCTCAGGGAGTTCGGTCAGCACTCTGGCGGATGCTTCCCGTTGTCGTTCAATGGCCAAGGCAGCAAAGCCGAGGCTTTCGGTTACGCCAACAGCCGTTCGGTCACTTTCGACACCTTTGGCGATGAGCTCAATGATCTGCGCGGCGCACTGGCCAACTTCAATCTGCGAGTCACAGTCGAGGGTATCGTCAACGCGTTCCCGGACAAGGTGACCTTCATCGCCGAGCGCATTGGGTTCTATGCCGAAGATGCATATGACTTTAACGATGAGGGTCTGCTCAGCCAGCCACTCGGCTACTGGAACTTCGATGGTATTGCACAGGGCGTGGCAGACAGTCTCAGCAACAACGCCAATATCGATTACGAAAAAGCGAAGGTGGTTGCCACAGCGCCGTTCACCGGCGATGACGTTGACCAGCGTTTCAAGGATTTAGAAAGCAAACGCTATTTCTTGATCACCAACGGCCACTTTGTGGAATACCGCTCAAGGCATAAGAAAGGCGGCGACTTCGTCGTCTATTCCAATATCGGCTACGAAACTATTACTCCAGTTGCCTTTGAGTTTAAGAAATGAATATTCGAAAGCTCTCTGTGGCGCTGCTGTTGCCAATATCCCTCCTGCTCCTGCTTTTTTGGGGGGCTGTTCACCTCGCCACCACTCAGAAAGCGCAGTACTCGTATCCGAGCCCCTCGGGAAGATTCATTTTGCAGAGCGTGTTGCTGGCACCTTGGCTCGGATCTTGGAGCGATCTCGCCTATATCCGCGTCATCGACACCCATGCACCGGGCTCCACCTTCCGTACGCCGCTCTACGACAAGCACTACACGGACATGCGTTCGCACGAAGATGACAGAACCGTAGGCATTGTTTGGTTCGACTTCGACAAGCAGCAGCAGACCTTTGAGATCGGCGTGCCGGAATGGCAAGACAGCTGGCTGAACCGGTTCATCAGCAATACCCCTTACAGAATTATCGAGAATTGACGCCGTGGCCGTTAATCCGCAAAACCAGTTCGGTTTTCCTACCCAGCCAAAGATGAGTGCGCCTCTACTCCTAGCAGCGCTAACTACACTCGGTGCCTGCGTCCCCTATCCACATTCGGTGACCCGAAGCCCTGCCATCGAGGGCCGAGTGCTGTCTGCCGAAACGGGGCGGCCCGTGATGGGCGCCAAAATTGAGCTGGAAATCGGCAGCGACGAATTCTGGGGCGATGAAACGGTCAGCGACGCCGAAGGCCGTTTCGCCTTTGCCGAGCAACGCGACTATCGCCTGATTGCCCTGCTGGCCGATGCGCCACGCTGCTGGACCAGGCTTTCGGTCAGTGCCCCCGGTTATCACACGCGTCGCTGTGGCTCGATCAGCATGCATGGGTGTTCGTCAGTACCGATGAAGCTGCCGCATCTGACTCTGCAGCCGGACTACCTCGCCGACCTCGAAGAAGAGGCGCCAGACAACCTCTGGCATTGCATCGAATCGGCCATGGAGAAGGCCAACTAATGTCTTTCAACCACTACTACCAAAGCGAACTCACCGCCCTGCGCCAACTGGGCAAGCGTTTCGCCGAGCGCAGCCCTGCGCTGGCGCCGTTCCTCGGGCAGGCCGGGCGTGACCCGGACGTCGAGCGCCTGCTCGAAGGTTTCGCCTTCCTTACCGGGCGCCTGCGGCAGAAGCTCGACGACGAGCTGCCGGAGCTGACCCATTCGCTGATGCATCTGCTGTGGCCGAACTACATGCGCCCGCTGCCGGCTTTCAGCATGCTGCAGTTCGACCCGCTGACCCGCCCCGGTCCGGCGCTGCCGGTTGGTCGTGGCACGCCGGTGGAAGCCAAGGCCATCGAGGGCGTCACCTGCCGCTTCCGCACCTGCTACCCCACCGAGGTGTTGCCGCTGGCGCTGAGCGGCCTGGACTACTCGGTGAAGGGCGACGGCGCGCTGCTCAGCCTGCGCCTGGGCATGAGCGCCGACGGCCATATCGGCGAGATCGGCCTGAACAAGCTGCGCCTGCACCTGGCGGGGGAGCGTTATATCGGCCAGATGCTCTACCTGGCGCTGCTGCGCAACCTCGGCGGTATCCAGCTGGTGCTGCTCGATGCCGCCGGCAAGCCCATGCAGGATGCCTTCGGCCAGACCCTCGGCACCCTGCAGCTCAAGCCCGAGCAGGTGCAGCCGGTGGGTTTCGCCGAAGACGAGGCGTTGATCCCCTACCCGCTGAATACCTTCCGCGGCTACCGCTATCTGCAGGAATACTTCGCCTTCCAGGACAAGTTCCTCTTCGTCGACCTGCTCGGCCTGGATGCCATTCACAGCTTGCCCGAGGATCTGCTCAAGCAGGCGCGCGGCCTGGAGCTGCGCTTCGATATCCACAAGGCCGGCGTGCAGCGCATCCGCCCGACCCTGGAGAACGTGCGTCTGTATTGCACACCGGTGGTCAACCTGTTCCAGCACGACGCCATCCCGATCCGCCTCGACGGCAAGCAGGATCAATACCTGCTGCTGCCGGCCGAGTACGATTCGCAGCATTGCGGGGTGTTCTCGGTGGACCGCGTCACCGGTTGGAAGCCGGGCGGCATGGGCTACGAAGAGTACGTGCCGTTCGAGTCGTTCGAGCACGACCCCAGCTTCGACGTGCCGGTGGCGCGCCCGCACTACAGCGTGCGCCAGCAACCCTCGATGCTCGGCGATGGTCTGGAAACCTGGCTCAGCTTCGGCCTGCGCAACCTCGACCAGCACGAGACGCTGTCCATCGAGCTGACCTGCACCAACCAGAATCTGCCGCGTCAGCTGCGCCTGGGCGATATCTGCCTGCCCAGCGAGGACACCCCGGATTTCCTCAGCTTCCGCAATATCAGCGCCGTTACACCCAGTTATGCACCGCCGTTGCACCGCGACTTCCTGTGGAAGCTGATTTCCAACATGTCGCTGAACTACCTGTCGCTGGCCAACGTCGAGGCGCTCAAGGTGATCCTCGAGACCTACGACCTGCCGCGCTACTACGACCAGCACGCCGAGCGCGTCAGCAAGCGCCTGCTCGGCGGCCTCAAGAGCATCGGCCACCGCCATGTCGACCGCCTGCACCGCGGCCTGCCGGTACGCGGCGTGCGCACCGAACTGAGCATGAACCCGGAAGGGTATCTGGGCGAGGGCGACCTGTTCCTCTTCGCCTCGGTACTCAATGAGTTTTTCGCCCTCTACGCCAGCCTCAACAGCTACCACGAGCTGCACGTACAGAGCACACAGGGAGAGTTGTACAAATGGACGCCACGTATGGGGCAGCAGCCCCTGCTCTGAACCGGCTCAGCCGGGGCATCCGCGAGTACAGCCTGTTCCAGGCCGTACAGCTGGTGCTGGAGCGCCTCAAGGTCGCTCATCCTGAACTGAAGGACGAGGAGCGCCTCTACGAGTACCTGGAGTTCCAGGCCAACCCGAGCCTGGGCTTTCCCGGCAGCGATATCGATCGCGTGCAGTTCTTCGAGGAGCACGGCGAGCTGCGCGCGCGCATGCGCGTCAACCTGGTCGGCCTGTTCGGCGGCGGCTCGCCATTGCCGGCCTTTTACAGCGAGCAGGCCCTGGGCGACAGCGAGGACGGCAACCCGACCCGCGACTTCCTCGACCTGTTCAACAGCCGCCTGCAGCGCCTGTTGCTGCCGATCTGGCAGAAGTACCGCTATCGCGCCAGCTTCCAGAGCGGGGCGATGGACCCCTTCTCCGCGCAGCTGTTCGCCCTGATCGGCCTGGGCAGCGAGCAGATCCGCCAGGCCCAGGAGCTGAACTGGAAGCGCCTGCTGCCCTACCTCGGCCTGCTCAGCCTGCGCGCCCACTCGGCGGCGCTGATCGAGTCGGTGCTGCGTTACTACTTCAAGCACGCCGAGCTGTTCATCGAGCAGTGCCTGGAGCGCCAGGTGGTGGTGCTGGAAGAACAGCGCAACCGCCTCGGCCGCGCCAACAGCCTGCTCGGCGAAGACACCGTGCTCGGCGAGCGCGTGCGCGACCGCGGCGGCAAGTTCCGCATCCACGTGCGCCAGCTGGGCTGGACGCGCTTTCACGAGTTCCTGCCGATCGGTACGGGTTACCAGCCGCTCTGCGCGCTGGTGCGCTTTACCCTGCGCGATCCGCTGGACTACGACATCCGCCTGGAGCTGCGTCAGGACGAAATCCGCGACCTGCGCATCGGCGAAGGCAACCCCTGCCTGCTGGGCTGGACCACCTGGCTCGGTCGCGAGAACGCCGACGGTCTGGTCACCCTCGGCAGCAAGATTCATTAAGGACAGATGAAATGATCAACGTCGACCTGCAACAACTGGTTCAAGCCCTGGACGCCGCGAGCAAGCGCGACCTGGAGATGGCCGCCGAACGCTGCGTGGTACGCGGCGGCAACAAGATCCTCGTCGAGGATCTGCTGCTGGGCCTCCTCGAGCGCCCGCAAAGCCTGCTGGCGCGCGCCCTGCAGGATGCCGAGATCGATGCCTTTGATCTGGCCCAGGCGCTGCAGCCGCGCGGCGAGCACAGCGAGTCGCGCAACCCGGTGTTTTCTGCCGAGCTGGTGCAGTGGCTGCAGGACGCCCTGCTGGTGGCCAACCTGGAGCTGGGTGCCAGCCAGATCGACCAGGCCGCGCTGATCCTCGCCCTGCTGCGCAACCCCATGCGCTACGCCGGTAGCCGTTACCAGGCGCTGCTGAGCACGCTCAATGCCGAGCGTCTGCGCGACTTCGCCCTTAGCCAGCAACAGACGCAGCCATCCGGCAAGCCGGCGACGGGTGGCGAGTCCAATCTGGCGCGCTTTACCCACAACTTCACCCAGCAGGCCCGCGACGGCAAGCTCGACCCGGTGCTGTGCCGCGACGGCGCGATCCGCCAGATGGTCGATATCCTCGCCCGCCGGCGCAAGAACAACCCCATCGTGGTCGGCGAGGCCGGCGTGGGCAAGACCGCCATCGTCGAGGGCCTGGCCCTGCGCATCGCCACCGGCGAGGTGCCGCAGGTGCTCAAGGGCGTCGAGCTGCTGTGCCTGGACCTCGGCCTGCTGCAGGCCGGCGCCAGCGTCAAGGGCGAGTTCGAGCGCCGCCTGCAGGGCGTGATCGACGAGGTCAAGGCCTCGCCCAAGCCGATCATCCTGTTTATCGACGAGGCCCACACCCTGATCGGCGCCGGTGGCCAGGCCGGTAGCGGCGATGCCGCCAACCTGCTCAAGCCGGCCCTGGCCCGTGGCGAGCTGCGTACCATCGCCGCCACCACCTGGAGCGAATACAAGAAGTACTTCGAGAAGGACCCGGCGCTGGCCCGTCGCTTCCAGCCGGTGCAACTGCACGAGCCCACTGTCGACGAGGCGGTGACCATTCTTCGCGGCCTGGCGCCGGTGTACGAGAAGAGCCACGGTATTTACCTGCGCGACGACGCGGTGGTTGCCGCCGCCGAGCTGTCGGCGCGCTACCTGGCTGGTCGTCAGCTGCCGGACAAGGCGGTGGATGTGCTCGATACCGCCTGCGCCCGCGTACGCATCAGTCTGGCCGCCGCACCCGAGGCGCTGGAGCGCCTGCGCGGCGAGATCGCCGAGGGCGAGCGTCAGGGCGAGGCGATGCGCCGCGATCTGGACGCCGGGCTTGCCATCGACGGCGAAGCGCTGGATGCCCTGGAAACCCGCCTGGTCGCCGCCCGCGCCGAGCTGGAGCAGGTGGAAACCCGCTGGGCCGTGCAGCGCGACCTGGCCGAGCGCCTGCTCGAGCAGCGCAAGCATTGCGCCGCGGCGCGTCTGGGTAACGATGTAGAGGCTAGCGACGAACCCCGCCCGAGCCTGGAAGAGCTGGAAGCCGAACTGCGCGCCCTCCAGGCCGAGCTGGCGGCGGCTCAGGCCAGCGAGCGCCTGGTCACCTTCGAGGTCTGCCCGCGCCTGGTGGCCGAAGTGATCAGCCATTGGACGGGCGTGCCGCTGAGCCAGCTGGCGCGCGAGCACAATACCAAGGTCATCACCTTCGCCGCCGACCTGCGCCAGCGCGTGCGCGGTCAGGAGCAGGCGATCCAGGCGCTGGACAAGGCCATGCGCGCCACCGCCGCCGGCCTCAACCGGGCCGATGCGCCGGTGGGCGTGTTTCTCCTGGTCGGCCCCAGCGGCGTGGGCAAGACCGAGACCGCCCTGGCCCTGGCCGACCTGCTGTACGGCGGCGAGCGCTTCCTCACCGTGATCAACATGTCCGAGTTCCAGGAAAAACACACCGTTTCGCGCCTGATCGGCGCGCCGCCCGGCTATGTCGGTTACGGCGAGGGCGGCATGCTCACCGAAGCCGTGCGGCAGAAACCCTACTCGGTGATCCTGCTCGACGAAGTCGAAAAAGCCGACCCGGACGTGATGAATGTCTTCTACCAGATCTTCGACAAGGGCGTGGCCAACGACGGCGAAGGGCGCGAGATCAACTTCCGCAACTGCCTGATCCTGATGACCAGCAACCTGGCCAGCGAGCGCATCGCCAGTCTGTGCGCCGGCGGCGAGCGCCCGGCCGCCGAGGACCTGGAGCTGGCCATCCGCCCGCAGCTGAGCCAGCACTTCAAGCCGGCCCTGCTCGGGCGCATGCGCGTGGTGCCCTACTACCCGATGGACGGCGATCTGCTGCGCCAGCTGGTCGGCCTCAAGCTGGCCCGTTTCGGCGAGCGCCTGGCCCGTCGTCAGCTCGCCTTCAGCCACTGCGACGGCCTGGTCGAGCACCTGGCCGAGCGCTGCACCCATGGCGACAGCGGCGCTCGCCTGATCGATCACCTGATCGACCAGCACCTGCAGCCGCTGGTGGTCGACCGCCTGCTCGATGCCATGGCTGCCGGCGAAAGCCTGCAGCGCGTGCACGCCACCCTGGACGCCGACTCGGCGGTGACCTGCGAGTTCGCCTGAGGTGCTGCCGATGTTCGCCGAAGTCCCGCAACCGCTGCGTTACGCCGAAGCCCTGCTCGGCCGCTACGCCACGCTGGCCGGCGCCGCCAGCAGCGAGCGCCTGCTCGCCGAGCTGGTGCGCGCCGCCGCCGAACTGGCCGACTGCGCGCTGGGCCAGCTGTATCTGCTGGACCATACCAACACCCGCCTGACCCTCTCGGCCGAGTGGCTCGACGGCCTGCTGCAACCGCGCGAGGCGGCCAGCCTGCCCAGCGACTACGACGGCGAACAGCTGCTGCAGTACTGCCTGTGCCAGAACCAGGTGCTGTGTATCGATGAGCTGGACAGTGGCCTGCACAGCATCGCCTGCCTGCCGGAAGGCGGCCGCGCCTGGCGCAGCCTGCTGTGCCTGCCGCTGCACGACGGCGCCGGCCATACCCGCGGCCTGCTGCTGGTGGCCAGCCATGAGCGGCGAATCCTGCAGGGCTTTGCCGCCTCTTTCGCCCAGCTTGGCAGTTTCGCCTTGGCTCAGCTGCAGCTGTTGCAGCGTCTACGTGCACCGACTGTCGATGGTGCCGCCAATGCTGCAAGCGTCTCGTCTGTTCCAGGCACGCCCTGCGCCAGCGGCTATGGCCTGCTCGGCCAGAGCCAGGCCATGCGCCGCGTCTACCAGTTGATCGGCAAGGTGCTGCACAGCCCGGTCAGCGTGTTGCTGACCGGCGAGACCGGCACCGGCAAGGAACTGGTTGCCCGCGCCATCCACGATTGCGGCGCGCGGCGCAGCAAGGCGTTTATCGTGCAGAACTGTGCGGCGCTGCCGGAGAACCTGCTGGAGAGCGAACTGTTTGGCTATCGCAAGGGCGCCTTTACCGGCGCCGACCGTGACAAGCCCGGCCTGTTCGATGCCGCCGACGGCGGCACGCTGCTGCTCGACGAGATCGGCGATATGCCGCTGACGCTGCAAGCCAAGCTATTGCGCGTGCTGCAGGAAGGCGAGGTGCGCCCGCTGGGCAGCAGCGAGACGCACAAGGTCGACGTGCGCATCGTCGCCGCCACCCACCAGGAACTGCGCAAACGTGTCGAGGAAGGGCGTTTCCGCGAAGACCTGTTCTATCGACTGTCGCACTTCCCCATCGAGTTGCCGCCGCTGCGCGAGCGCGACGAAGACATCCTGCTGCTCGCCCGTCACTTCGCCAGCACCGCCAGCGGCCTGCTGCAGCGCGACGCCTGCCGCTGGAGCGATGCCGCCCTGGAGCACCTGGCCGGCTACGCCTTCCCCGGCAACGTGCGCGAGCTCAAGGGCCTGGTCGAGCGCGCCGTACTGCTCTGCGAGGGCGGCGAGTTGCTGCCCGAGCACTTCAATCTGGAGCAGACCCAGAGCGAAGGCAGCGAACCGCTGAGCCTGCGCGAGCGCATGGATCGGCTCGAGCGCAACCTGCTGCTCGACTGCCTGCGCAAGAACCGCGGCAACCAGACCAATGCCGCCAACGAGCTGGGCCTGCCCCGGCGCACCCTGCTGTACCGCATGCAACGGCTGAAGATCAGCCCGAGCGAGGTCTGAGCATGCCCGTCCCTCTTCCCTTCACTTCCACCCAAGGAGCGCATTCCATGCTGCATCGCTACCGGACCGCCGCCCTGCTGGCCCTGGCCATCGCCCTGGCCGGCTGCACCGGCAACTACAAGTTCAGCGACGACCAATACCGCCCGCTGGGCGATCCGCAAGCCGAGAAGCGCGGCCACTGACCGCGAGGAGCACAGTCACCATGGAACTGGTATTCGAGATGGTCAGCGCACAGCAGTTCGTGCCGGGTCTGTTGACCACCAAGACCTTCAAACAGGCCGGCGGCGTGATCGGCCGCGCCGAGGAGTGCGACTGGGTGATCCCCGATCGCAAGCGCATCCTCTCCAGCCGCCACGCCGAGGTCAGCTATCGCGATGGTGCGTTCTTCCTGACCGACACCAGCAGCAACGGCATCGCCCTTAAGGACAGCGGCGCCAGCCTGGCCAAGGGCCGCCCGCAGCGTATCGAACATGGCAGCGTGTATTGCCTGGGCGACTTCGAGATCCGTGCGCGGCTGGTGCGCGACCCGGCCATGTTCGAAGGCGATGTCGGCCTGCCCCAGGCGGCCGGCAGCATCATCCCCGACGACGCCTTCCTCGACCTCGACCCGCTCACCGCGCTGGAGCAGCAGGAGCGCGTCTACGCCGAGGTGGACGATCTGACCGCCGTGCTGCGCCCCAGCATGGCCCAGGCGCAGCAGCGCGACTACGCGCAGATCGACGAGGAAAACCTGCTGGTGCCCGAGCTGGTGATGCCCACGCCCGCGCCGCAGCCCAAGCCGGCGCCGGAGCCCGAGCGCCTGCCGCCGAGTTTCTGGGAGAAGTTCGCCGATGCCCTCGGCGTGCGCCTCGACGATCTCGATGACGATGCCCGCGAAGCCCTGGCGCTGAATGCCGCCAAGCTGCTCAAGCAGAGCGTCGCTAGCCTGCAGCAGGCCCTGCGTACCCGCGGCGAGCTGAAGAACGAGCTGCGTCTGGCCCTGACCACGGTGCAGGGCGCCGGCAACAACCCGCTCAAGCACGGTCTGGACTCCGGTGAGACATTGACCGCCCTGCTGCGTGGCGGCAAACCCGGTCAGCTGCCTGCCGAGCAGGCCATCAGCCGCGGCTTTCGCGACCTGCAGGCGCACCAGGTGGCGCTGCTCGCCGCCAGCCGCGCGGCGGTCAAGGGCATGTTCGAGCAGTTCGCCCCGGAGCAACTGGCCATGCGCTTCGAACGCAGCGGCCGCAAGCCGCTGCTCGCCACCGCCGGCAGCCGCTGGCGCGCCTACCGTCGTCTGCATGCGGACCTGCAGCAGAACGACGATTGGAGCGAGCGCCTGTTCACCCGCGATTTCGCCAGCGCCTACGAAGAGCAGGTTCGCCTGATCGCCACCCTCAATACCGACCTTCAAGGATGATGCCCATGCCTCGCCTGCTTTCCCTCGCCTTCATCGCCGCGCTGCTGAGCCTGGCCGGCTGCGCCGCGCTGTCGCCCTACTCGAGCATGACCAAGCTGGACCTGAGCCTGGCCGGCAGCGACCAGCTCAACCCCGATCTCAACGGCCGCCCCTCGCCCATTGTGCTGCGCCTGATGGAGCTCAAGCATCCGGTGGCCTTCGAGAACGCCGATTTCTTCTCCCTCTACCAGCGTCCCAAGGAGGCCCTGGCGCCCGATCTGGTGACCCTCGAGGAACTGGAGCTGCGCCCGGGCGAGACCCGTGAACTGAAGGTGTCGGTGGCCGAAGGCAGCCGCTACGTCGGTGTGCTCGCCGCCTACCGCGACCTGCCGGAAGCCAGCTGGCGCTACGTCATCGCCATCGACGCGCAGCAACGCAACGTGGCCAACCTGCGCCTCGACGAGCGCGGCATCCGCAACCTCGACGCCGAGCAGGAGCCCAGCCGATGAGCCAGCACAAAGTCATCTGGCAGGAGGGCATGCTGCTGCGCCCGCAGCACTTCCAGCAGAACGATCGTTACTTCGAGTACCAGCTCAAGGTGCGCACGCAGAAGCTCGACAGCTACGCCTGGGGCTTCTTCGAGCTGGAGATCGACCGCCAGTTCCTCAACATGGGCAAGCTGGTGGTGAGCAAGGCCAGCGGCGTGCTGCCAGACGGCAGTCTGTTCGACCTCGGCGCCGAGCGCGAGCCGCTGGGCCTGGACGTGCCGCCGAATACCGGCAATACCCCGGTGTACCTGGCGCTGCCGCTGGTCACCGGCAACCACATCGAGAGCCGCCGCCCGGAGCAGAAGGACGTGCTGGCGCGCTACGTCGCCTTCGACGAGGAAGTCGCCGACTGCAACGCCGGCGACAGCAGCCACAGCCAGGTCAGCACCGGCCGCCCGGATTTTCGCCTGCTGCTCGGCGAGCAGCAGAGCGACCAGGCCTACGTCAAGCTCAAGCTGTGCGAAGTGCTCGACACCACGCCGGACGGGGTGATCAGCCTCGACCCCGAGTTCAGCCCGACCTACGTCAACTTCCAGGCCTCCGGCTACCTGCTGAGCTGCCTCAAGGAAGTGATCAGCATGCTCGCCCACCGCGGCGACATCCTCGCCGAGCGCATCCGCGCCACCGGCAAGGTGGGCGGCGCCGAGGTCGGCGACTTCATGATGTTGCAGCTGATCAACCGCTACGAGCCGATCCTGCGCCACCACCTGGGCGTCGAGCAGGTGCACCCGGAGCAGATCTACCGCGAGCTGGTCGGCCTGCTCGGCGAGCTGGCCACCTTCTCCAGCGAGACCAAGCGCCCGCGCCTGGAAGGCCGCTACCTGCACAGCGACCAGGGCATGAGCTTCCGCAAGCTGATGGACGCCATTCGCCAGGTGCTGTCGATGGTGCTCGAACAGCACGCCATCGAAATGCTCCTGCAGCAGCGCCAGTACGGCATCCAGGTATCGCCGCTGCACGACCACAAGCTGCTCGGCACCTCCAGCTTCGTCCTCGCCGCCAGCGCCCAGTGCGACTCCGAGGAGCTGCGCCAGCGCCTGCCGGCGCACCTCAAGGTCGGCCCGGTGGAGCGCATCCGCCAGCTGGTCAACCTGCACCTGCCGGGGATCAAGGTCAAACCGCTGCCGGTGGCGCCACGGCAGATTCCCTTCCATTCGGGCAAGACCTACTTCGCCTTGGAGCTCAGCTCCGAGGAGCTGGCGCAGCTGGAACGCTCCGGCGGCTTCGCCTTCCACGTGTCCGGCGAGTTCTCCGGGCTTGAGCTGAAATTCTGGGCGATCAGGAACTGACCATGACAACCAAGGAAATGGAATACGGCCAGGATGACAAGACGGTCATCCTCAACCGCAAGGGTGAATCGCGCGCAGAAAGCCCGCTGACCGACTTCAGCGCGCCGCCGAAATTCGAGCAGCTGGAAGAGCGCATGATCTTCGCCGCGCGCTTGCGCCCGGCGGAGAGCTTCAACATCAGCCTCAACCCGCTGGTGGCAGCGGCGTCCTCGCTGCTCTCGGAAGTGGTGCGCCTCAAGCACAGTTTCGACAGCGAGGACATGGATGCGCTCAACCAGCGCCTGACCCGCGAGATCAAGGTGTTCGAACACCGTGCCCTGCACGATGGCGCCGAGAGCAGCCAGGTGATGGCCGCACGCTACGTGCTATGCACCGTGGTCGACGAAGCGGTGGTGACCACGCCCTGGGGCAACGAGAGCCAGTGGTCGCAGATGAGCCTGCTGTCCTCCTTCCACAACGAGACCTTCGGCGGCGAGAAGTTCTTCCAGCTGCTCGAGCGCCTGTCGCGCAACCCGGTCAAGCACCTACCGATGCTGGAGCTGATGTACCTGTGCCTGTCGCTCGGTTTCGAGGGCAAGTACCGCGTGCTGCCGCGCGGCATGCTCGAACTGGAAGCGGTGCGCGACAGCCTCTACCGGCAGATCCGTCAGCTGCGCGGCGACGTGCCGCGCGAAGTCTCGCCGCACTGGCAGGGCCTCAAGGACACCCGCCGGCGCCTGGTGCGCATCGTGCCCTGGTGGCTGGTGGCGCTGTTCACCCTGATGTGCCTGGTGATGATGTACGCCGGTTTCGCCTGGGTGCTCGGCGAGCAGCGCGACACCGTCCTCAAGCCGTATCAGCAACTCGACCCGGCCTCGGGTGTCAGCATGGATGACGTGAAATGAAGAGCTTCTTCGCCAAATTGGGCGCCTTTTTCCGCAAGACCTGGGTCTGGAGCCTGCTGCTGGTGCTGGTCCTCGCCCTGCTGGTGTGGTTCGTCGGCCCGCTGCTGGCGGTCGACGACCATAAGTTCTGGGAGTCGGCCACCAGCCGCCTGCTGACCATCAGCCTGCTGTTCCTGCTCTGGGGCCTGGCCATGGTGTTCGCCAGCTGGCGCGCCACCGCACGCAAGAAGGCCGAGGAGAACGACGCCGACGCGCAGGAGCGCCTGCGCCGCGAGGGGCAGATCGGCGAGGAACAGGCCGAACTGCGCCACCGCTTCAAGGACGCCCTGCGCACCCTCAAGCGCTCCAGCCTGTACCGCGGGCGCAGCGAGAAGTGGCGCAACGACCTGCCCTGGTACCTGCTGCTCGGCCCGCAGGGCAGCGGCAAGACCAGCCTGCTGGACTTCTCCGGCCTGGACTTCCCGCTCAACCGCGGCGACAGCCAGCGCCTGACCAAGGACGTGTCCGGCACCCGTTATGCCGACTGGTACTTCGCCGACCACGCCGTGCTGATCGACACCGCCGGGCGCTACCTGACCCAGCCCGACGCGCAGGTCGACGGCCGCGCCTGGGGTACTCTGCTCGGCCTGCTGCGCCAGCGCCGCGCGCGCCCGCTCAACGGCGTGCTGGTGAGCATTCCGGTCGAGCAGCTGCAGGGCGGCAGCGAGGTGGAGCTGGAAACCCTGGCCCGCCAGACCCGCCAGCGCCTGCACGAGATCCATCAGCGCCTGGGCGCCGACGTGCCGGTCTACCTGGTGCTGAGCAAGGCCGACCAGGTGCTGGGCTTCGACGAGTTCTTCGACCAGCTGTCGCGCGAGGAGAGCGAGCAGGTGCTCGGCGCCAGCTTCCGCAAGGAGCAGAACGCCAGCGACGTGGGCGTGGTGCGCCAGGAATTCGAGGAACTGCTGCGCCGCCTCAACAGCCAGGTGATCCTGCGCATGCACCAGGAGCGCGACACCCAGCGCCGTGGTCGCATCCTCGACTTCCCGCACCAGCTCGGCCAGATCGGCGAGCGCCTGTGCCTGTTCATCGAACTGGCCTTCGCCGGCAATCGCTACCAGCGCGCCAGCAAGCTGCGCGGCTTCTACCTGACCAGCGCACCGCAGCTGGGCGAACAGCTCGACCCGCTGACCGCCGGCATCGGCCGCAACCTCGGCCTGGCCGGCAGCGCGTTGCCGACCTTCCGCAGCGGTCGTGCACGCTTCATCAACCAGCTGCTCAGCCGGGTGATCTTCCCCGAAGCGGAGCTGGCCGGGCTCGACCAGAAGGAAGTGCGCCGCATCGACTGGGGCCAGCGCGCCATGTATGCCACCGCCTTCGCCGTGCTGGCGCTGTTCGGCGTGCTCTGGGCCAGCGGTTTCTCGGCCAACCACGGGCGCCTGGAACAGCTGCGCGAGATCGCCCAGAAGCTCACCCGCGAGCACCAGGCGATCAACCCGCAGGACGACGCCCTGCAGACCCTCAAGGCGCTGGACAGCAGCTACGCCGCCACCCTGGTGTTCCCGCCCAAGGGCGAGGTGTCCTACCTGCAGCGCACCGGCCTGTTCCAGGGCGAGGCGGTCAACCCGCCGCTGTATTCGACCTACCGCGCCGAGCTGGAAAACCTGCTGCTGCCGCGCGTGGCGCGTCAGCTGGAAGCACAGATCCGCGCCAACCTCGGCGACCGCGAGCGCCTGCTCGGCAGCCTGCGCGCCTACCTGATGCTCAACCTGGAAGAGCGCCGCGACGCCGCCTTCCTCGAGGAGTGGGTGGCCGCCGACTGGTCGCTGCGCTACGCCGGCAACAGCCCGGCGCAGCATGGCCTGAACACCCATTTCGCCCGTCTGCTCGACGAGTCCTTCGCGCCCTATGCGCTCAACGCCCAGCTGGTCGCCCAGGCGCGCCAGGTGCTGCGCAGCGAGTCGTTGGCGGCCGTGGTCTATCGCATGCTGCGCGAACAGGCACGCAGCCTGCCGGACTACCGCCTGAGCCAGAAGCTCGGCCCGCAGGCCGGGCTGATCAACGGCAGCGACTACGCCATTCCCGGTTTCTACACCCAGAACGGCTACAGCAAGACCTTCACCGCCCAAGGCGGCAACCTGGTGCGCGAGATTCTGCGTGACAACTGGGTGCTGGGCGAGGGCGAGACCCTCAGCGCCGGCGACCTCGGCCGTCTGATGGTGGAGCTGGAGCAGCTGTACTTCCGCGACTACGGCAACTACTGGGGCGAGGCCGTCGCCCAGCTCAGCCTGGAGCCGATCGGCAGTGCCGGCCGTGGCGCCGCCCTGCTCGGCGGCCTGACCGCGGCCAATTCGCCGCTGCTGCAGTTGCTGGTGGAAGTGCGCGACAACACCCGCTTCAAGGGCCTGGCCGAGGCCGCCGACGATGCCGGCGCCGCCGCCGAGGCGCTGGAAGGCGCCAAGGGCAAGCTGGGCAAGGCTGCCAAGCTGGCCAGCGCCGCCGCCGAACAGACGCAGCAGGCGCTGGCCAAGAACACCCCGGACACCGCGCGCAAGACCCTGGAGCGCCGCTTCGAGGTGCTGCACAAGCTGCTCGACGACAACGGCGGCGCCGGCGTCGACCTGGCCGCCAGCCTGCAGGCATTGGACGAACTGCAGCGCCAGCTGGCCAGCCTGGCCAATGCCGGTGCCAGCGACCAGGCTGCGTTCGAGATGGCCAAGGCGCGCATGGCCGGCAAGCGCGATGCGATCAACCAGGTACGCAGCGCCGCCGCGCGACTGCCGCAGCCGGTGGGCAACTGGCTGGCGCTGCTGGCCGAGGACAGCTGGACCCTGGTGCTCAACGACGCCTACCACTTCCTCAACCAGCGCTATCAGAGCGAGCTGTACGCCGCCTACGACAACTCGCTGAAACAGCGTTACCCCTTCAGCGCGCACAGCGAGAGCGACGTGGCGGTGGCGGATTTCCGCGAGTTCTTCAAGGCCCAGGGCATCGCCGAGCGCTTCTTCGACAGTTACCTGCGCCCCTTCGTCAGCGGCAGCGCCGACGAGTATCGCCTGCGCCGCGTCGATGGCCGCGGCCTGCCGCTGTCGCGCGAGTTCCTCCTGCAGATGAGTCGCGCCCAGGTGATCCGCCGCAGCTTCTTCGCCGAGAATCCGGCCGAGCCGCAGGTGCTGTTCAAGCTCGAGCCCTACTCGCTGGACTCCAGCCTGAGCCGCGCCGACTTCCGCTTCGGCAAGCAGCAGCTGGAATACCGTCACGGCCCGATCGTCGCCACCGCCTTCCGCTGGCCGGCGGCGAGCGAGGAGGATCGCACCAGCCTGGTGGTCGAGGAGCTGGGCGGCCGCCGCGTCGGCATCGAGAAGAACACCGGCCCCTGGTCGCTGTTCCGCCTGCTCGATCTGATGGACGTGGACTATCACAGCGGCCGCGACGTGCTGATCCTCAAGGCCGACCTGGGCGGTCTGCGCGCCAACTACCTGCTGCACAGCCAGCGCTCGCCGAACCCGTTCGACATCGGCCTGCTGCGCAGCTTCAAGCTGCCGGCGACGCTCTGATGCCGGCAGTCGCCAGCGCCTGGCGCAGCGCCGCGCGCACCGATACCGGCAAGGTGCGCGCACGCAACGAGGACGCCTTCCTGGCCCTGCCCGAGCAGGGCCTGTGGGTGGTGGCCGACGGTATGGGCGGGCACCAGAACGGCGCCCTGGCCAGCCGCCTGGTCGTCGAGCAACTGGCCGAGCTGGCGCAGGGCAGTCTGGAGCAGCGCCTGGTGGAGTTGCGCCAGGCGCTGCACCGGCTCAACCATCGTCTCGGCCAGGAGCTGACGGTGACCGCCGAGCGCCCGGACACGCTGATCGGCAGCACCGTGGTCGCCCTGCTGCTCGACGGCGACCGCGCCGCCTGCGTCTGGGCCGGCGACAGCCGCTGCTACCTGTGGCGTGGCGCGCGGCTGTACCAGCTCAGCCGCGATCATTCGCTGCTGCAGCAACTGATCGACGAACAGGGCCTGACGCCGCAGGAGGCCGCGCGCCATCCGGCGGCGCATGCCCTGACCCGCGCCATCGGCGCCAGCGAGACCCTGCAGCTGGATATCCTCGAACTCGACGTGCTGCCCGGCGACGTCTTTTTGCTGTGCAGCGACGGCCTCTACCAGGGTGTGTCCGCCGACGAGCTGGGCGCCTGCCTCAACCTGCCTTCGCCGCACCTGGCCGTGGAGCGCCTGTTCCAGCGCGTGCTCGACGGTCCGGCCCGTGACAACCTCAGTGCCGTGGTGATCCGCCAATGATCGAAGCCGCCGAAGCCAGCGACCTCACCTACTTCGCCCTGGCCGCCACCGCCGCCAGGGAGCCCGTGCGCGAAACGCCGCGCCAGGCACCCGGCGAGCTGCCGGAGGTGCTCGGCGGCCGCTACCGGATCGAGCGTCTGCTCGGCGTCGGCGGTATGGGCGCGGTATATCGCGCCCGCGACCTGCTGCGCGAGCAGTTCGGCGACCCCGAGCCCTATGTCGCGCTGAAGACCCTCAGCGACGACTTCGCCGAATACCCGGACGCCAACGCCCTGCTCTACAGCGAGTTCGCCCTCACCGCGCGGCTCAGCCACCCCAACGTGGTGCGCCTGTTCGGCTTCGAGGTGGACATACCCAGCCAGCGCGCCTTTATCACCCTGGAACTGCTGCGCGGCCTGACCCTCGATCAACTGCTCTGCGAACGCCCCGAGGGCCTGCCCTGGGACGAGCTGCGCGGTATCGCCATCCCGCTGCTCGAAGCCCTGTGCTATTCGCACCAGCTGGGCGTGCTGCATGGCGATCTCAAGCCCAGCAATGTGATGCTGGCCGAAGACGGCCTGCGCCTGTTCGACTATGGTCTCGGCCAGCCCGTGGAGGGCCTGCTGCCCGGTCTGCCACGCCTGTGCCGCAGCCGCATCGCCGCCTGGACACCGCGCTACGCCGCGCTGGAGTTGCTCGAAGGCGCGCCGCTGTCGGCGGCTGCCGATGTCTACGCCCTGGCTTGTGTGCTGTACGAGCTGGCCAGTGGTCGCCATCCGTTCAACCGCCTCAGCGCCAAACAAGCCAAGGCCATGGAGCTGAACCAGAAGCTGCAACGCCCCGGGCAGTTACCGGCACATTGCTGGCCCGCTCTGCGTACTGCGCTGGCGTTTGAGGAGGCGCAGCGCAGCATCAGCTGCGCGCAGTTGCTTGAGGTATTTCGCCAACCTACGTCTAGCGGCTGGCGGCACTGGTTCCGACGCCGCAACTCGTAGGTTGGCGCTGAGGCACGAAGCCCAACGGCTCTTCGCGGCATCAATGGATGATCTCTTCACAAGGAAATGACTATGTTCAACCCGGCCAACGAAACCCATTTCAGCCTGACCATCGAAGGCCTCGAGCACGACCTGCAGGTGCTCGAATTCAACGGCCGCGAGGCCATCAGCCAGCCCTATCGCTTCGACGTCGAGCTGATCAGCGAACGCCCGGATCTCGATCTGGCCAGCCTGCTGCATCAGCGCGCCTTCCTCGCCTTCAGCCCCAGCGGCGATGGTATCCACGGGCTGATCCACCGGGTCGAACAGGGCGAATCCGGCAAGCGCCTGACCCGCTATCGCCTGGCCATCGTGCCGCAGCTCGCCTACCTGGCGCACCGCACCAACCAGCGCATCTTCCAGCACCTGACGGTGCCGCAGATCGTCGCCCAGGTGCTGGAAGAACACGGCATCGTCGAGGGTAGCTACCAGTTCCAGCTCGGCCCCAGCGTCTACCCCCAGCGCGAGTACTGCGTGCAGTACGACGAGAGCGACCTGCATTTCGTCCAGCGCCTGTGCGAGGAGGAAGGCATTCACTACCACTTCCAGCACGGCGAAGACGGCCACGTGCTGACCTTCGGCGACGACCAGACTGCCTTCGCCAAGCTCGGCCAGCCTACGCCCTATATCCAGGACAGCGGCATGACCGCCGACGATCCGGTGATCAAGCGCCTGGCCCTGCGCCTGGAAACCCGCACCCGCAGCACCACCCGCCGCGACTATGACTTCGAGCAGCCGCGCCTGCTGCTGGAGGCGACCTACCAGGGCGAACAGGCCGGCGAGAACGACGGCCTGCCCGATCTGGAAGACTACGACTATCCCGGCCGCTACACCGACCGCACCCGCGGCAAGCACCTGGCCAAACGCGCCCTGGAACGCCACCGCGCCGACTACCAGCAACTGCAAGGCCAGAGCGACCAGCCGCGGCTGGTCACGGGGCATCTGCTGGAAATCTCCGAACACCCGCGCCGCGAATGGAACGACCTGTGGCTGCTCACCGAAGTGCTGCACGAAGGCAAGCAACCGCAGGTGCTGGAGGAGTCGGTACTTAATCTCTCCTCTCCCATTCATGGGAGAGGAGCCGGGGGAGAGGCTGCATCAGGCGACGCCGACTTCCACCAAGGCTACCGCAACCGCTTCCTCGCCACCCCCTGGAACGTGCCCTACCGCCCGCCACTGGAACACCGCAAACCCAAGGTACTGGGCAGCCAAACCGCCGTGGTCACCGGCCCTGCCGGCGAAGAAATCCACTGCGACCAATATGGCCGGGTGAAGGTGCAGTTCTTCTGGGATCGCGAAGGTCAGGCCGACGACAAGACCAGCTGCTGGCTGCGCGTCAGCTCCAGCTGGGCGGGTGATCGCTACGGCGCCATCAGCATCCCGCGCATCGGCATGGAGGTGCTGGTCACCTTCCTCGAAGGCGACCCCGACCAGCCCCTGGTCACTGGCTGCCTGTACCACGCCGAACACGTCGTGCCTTACGACCTGCCGGCTAACAAGACCCGCAGTGTATTCAAGACCCTGAGCAGCCCTGGCGGTGGCGGCTACAACGAACTGCGCATCGAGGATCGCAAGGGCGCCGAGCAGATCTATATCCACGCCCAGCGCGACTGGGACGAGAACATCGAACACGACCAGAAGATCCGCGTCGGCAACGAACGCCACGACACCGTCGAGGCCAACAGCTACACCGAGCTAAAGGCCGAGGAACACCTCACCGTCACCGCCGAGCGCAAGGTCGAGGTCAAGCCGCAGGATCACCTGACGGTGGCGACCGACCAGCACATCAAGCTGGGCACCGCGCAACTGACCAAGGCCGGCCGCGAGATCCACCTCAAGGCCGGGCAGAAAATGGTCATCGAAGCGGGTATCGAACTGACCATCAAAGCCGGCGGCAGCTTTATCAAACTCGACCCCGGCGGCATCACCCTCAGCGGCCCGCTGGCCAGGATCAACGCCGGCGGCTCGCCGGGCAAGGGCTCGGGGCTCAAGATCAAACCGCCCGTGCTGCCGGGGATGGCCGATAGCGACAAGGCGGGGAGTTTGTTGGAGCAGGCGCAGCCGGGCGAGTTGGCCAGTACGCCGCTGAAGCGTAAACGGACGCTCAACTTCTCCGGTTAAGACAGGGATAAACGCCGGCCGCCCAGACAGCCGGCAGTCAAGGTAAAGGACGGATTTAAGATGGCCGAGAACAAACCGATCAATTGGGCTTATCCTTTTCCCAGCAAGGAAACGAGCAGCAATCCGCTGCAGCTTCTTACCCATATGGCCAAGGCCAAGGGCGGCTACTACCCGACTGGCGAAAATGGCCTGTGGCATGGCGGGGTACATTTCGATGAAGGCACTGCAGCCGTATTCGATCAGTCGAGTGTGCGTTGCATCGCCGATGGTGAAGTGATTGCTTACCGTATCGACGAGCGCTATCCGATCAGCGAGTTCACTGATGAAATTCCAAGAGTCAAGCGGGCGCTATTTTCCACAGGATTCGTTCTGGTCAAACACATTCTTCAGCCGCCACAACCCAAGAAAGCCGAGGGCGACGCAACTGATGAGCAAATACCTCCGAGTCTGACTCTCTACAGCTTGTACATGCATTTACAGGATTGGGAGAGCTATCAGGCTAAACTCGATCTGCCACGACCAGCCTTTTGGGAGGCCAAGAGCTATATCGTCAATACCCAAAGTGGAGGCTTGGGCGTCCGTGCTAACCCTGACGCCAACTCCACTAGATTGTCCGAACTCTCCAAGGGTGCAGAAATCACGGTGAGCGCCGCAGAGGGTGGTTTTGTCAAACTTGTCAGCATCATCAGCGGCGCAGCAAGCTCAGCCCTTACGGCCGATGGTGAAGGCAATCTACCTGGCTATGTTTCCTCCAAATTTCTGACCCCTCGGAGTGAGCCCAAAGATCCAGGCACGCTCGTCATCCTAGGCGAAGGCATCTCGATCAAGGCGGGCGAACTGATTGGCCACCCTGGGATTTATCAGAATCACAATGGATCAGCTCATCCTCTCGTCCATCTCGAAGTCTTCAGTTGCGACGATGTGCCTGGTTTTATCGCGCAGAGCCGCGCCTGGGCCAATCGGTTGCCCGCAGATCAGAAAACCCTGCTCAAGGTCTATAAGGGCGCGAGTAAATTGATTGCCCATCGTGATGACATCAATGCGGGCAACCCACCCAAGCTAAGCGACAACGGCAGCCAGATCGGCGTCGACCTGATCATTCCCCAGGCACTGCTGGATGGCCTACCAGCGGCGAACAAAATTCAAGTCAAAGCTTCTGTTGGAGGCGGCATCACGCCTAGCACAACCTCCTGGTGGCGGCTGGATGGATTGTTCGCTGACGAGAATGGCAATTCCATCGACGGCTGGTTAGCCGAACAAGACATGATCACCACTCGTCATAGCCCTTGGGAATGGCTGGATTTCCAATGGGTTGAGGACACCGGAACACCCTTGGAGAAACTGGCCTATGCCTTCAACGCCAGGGGCATGCTGAGTACGGACGAACAGCACAACTATCGTGCCCAGATCAGCAAGGCTGATGGCGGCCCTATCGTGGCGCTTGCTCGACTCTACGATATCGTCGACACCGATGAAGATGGTGTATTGACCAGCGATGAAATCCGAGCAGCGCTGGCCAGGCCTTGGCATGCCCAAGTGCTCGGGCAGTTGATCGTCAAGTATGAAAGCGAGTGGTTCTGGAATAAGGCCAAATGGGATGAGCTTGATCCGTTGCTGGCGGAAGAGCCGGGTAAGCCGAATCCGATCTGGGAAGTTGAAAAGCAGCGGATCGAGAAGCTGAGTTGGTGGAAAGAGTTGGCGGGGAAGCATGGGATTAGTGGGGGTGGGAAGGCTTGGTATTTTCAGCCTATAGATCTAATTGCGAATTTACACACGCACAAACAGCTACTTGTTTCAAGGAAGGTGCTCGCTGCAATAATGTTGTCTGCTTCAGAAGAAACAATAGACAAATACCTAGCCCCAATTAATCACACATTAAATGTCTTCGAAATAAATACACCGCTCAGAATTGCTCATTTCTTGGCTCAAGTAGGACATGAAACCGGAGAATTAAAATTTTCAGAAGAGCTAAGTTCAGGAACGCAATACGAAGGCAGGGCGAGCTTAGGGAATAGCCAATCGGGTGATGGCCCAAGGTTTAAAGGACGAGGCCTCCTTCAAGTTACAGGGCGTGCCAATTACTCAGAGTGCGAGGCATATCTGAAAACTTTATCAGAATATGCGGATCTAGATATAACATCCTCAACAGAGAAAGCCGAGCAACTATCTACGAATCCTGAGTTGGCTGCACTCGCCTCAGGTTATTACTGGGCCAAACTAAAGCCAAAACTAAACGCCGTAGCGGATGCAGATGATTTATTCTGGGTCTCAGTCTATGTAAATGGATGGCAAGCTCAGGTGAATCCGTTTTACCCTACTCGTCCCAAAGAACCAAATAATATGCACCATCGATCACTAATGCTAGATCGAGCTAAAAATGCACTTGGAATAACGCCATGAAGAAAAGTATTTTTTATTTAATGTTTTTTCTACCGCTCAACTCTTTAGCAGGGGATTTAGAGATAAGTGAGATCATCGCCTATGGCGGAACCATTTCCAACAAAAATATAATCATGACACTGAGCGCCCAAAAAGGAAACGTGAGCGGGGATTATTTCTACAGCAAATATAAAGTGTCAATTCCTCTACATGGCAGTATTTCAGACTCAAAGCTACACCTCGTAGAAAAAACTCTTAATGGCGACGCATATATTGACGCAGAGAAAAAAGAAGGCACCATAGACGGAACATGGGAGCTCAATGGGAAAGCACATAAAATTCATGCCCAAGCACTAAGCAAATCATACGAGGATATAATTAAGGGGGTTGATGTTACGAAGCAAGACGATCCGAACAAGACCCTGAACATAATTTTCAAAAACGGTATAAATCAAAGCATAGATATTTCAACATTAGAAGATTCAACACTAATCATTTTTGAAGACTTCACCTTCGACGGTTATCCTGACATGCGAGTTCTTGAACTTGAGGCCGGAGGAAATAGTTCATTTATATATTTTGAGTACGATGTCACAACTGGAACGTACGTAAATTCTTCCGCCGAAATAAGAGATTTAGTCAACCCCAGGATCATTCACAGTGAAAATACCATAATGTCGACCTCAAGAGATGGTTGCTGTGTTTATTATGTAAAAAAGATACTACCTAAAGAATCTCATTTTGCCATTTATGACTTTGAATCAAAATCTGGACATGTAACTATAACTAACAAAGCAACAGGAGATGTGTCAACAAAGCCAATAGGGAAAGATTATTTTGAAGATAATTACCTGAGTTTCACTGGCTCTATAAAATCAAGCCGCGACCAGTAGACCAGCTAATGAACCATCCCCTCCTACCCTGACGCTTTACAGCCTGCACTTGCAGGATTGGGCGGGTTATCAGGCCAAATTCGATCTGCCACGACCAGCCTTTTGGGAGGCTAAGGGAAAATGTTTCTCGTTGTATCAGGCCAAAATAGAAAGTGACCACAAATATATCCAGGACAGCGGCATGACCGCCGACGATCCGGTGATCAAGCGCCTGGCCCTGCGCCTGGAAACCCGCACCCGTAGCACCACTCGCCGCGACTATGACTTCGAGCAGCCGCGCCTGCTGCTGGAGGCCTCCTATCAGGGCGAACAGGCCGGCGAAAACGACGGCCTGCCCGATCTGGAAGACTACGACTATCCCGGCCGCTACACCGACCGCACCCGCGGCAAGCACCTGGCCAAGCGCGCCCTGGAGCGCCACCGTGCCGACTACCAGCAACTGCAAGGCCAGAGCGACCAGCCGCGGCTGGTCACGGGGCATCTGTTGGAAATCTCCGAACACCCGCGCCGCGAATGGAACGACCTGTGGCTGCTCACCGAAGTGCTGCACGAAGGCAAGCAACCGCAGGTGCTGGAAGAGTCCATCACGAACGATCTACGCGGAACGGCTCCCTCGCCCCTCCGGGGAGAGGGCTGGGGAGAGGGGGCGGAGGGTGACACCGATTTCACCCAAGGCTACCGCAACCGCTTCCTCGCCACCCCCTGGAACGTGCCCTACCGCCCGCCACTGGAACACCGCAAACCCAAGGTACTGGGCAGCCAGACCGCCGTGGTCACAGGCCCTGCCGGCGAAGAAATCCACTGCGACCAATATGGCCGGGTCAAGGTGCAGTTCTTCTGGGACCGCGAGGGCCAGGCCGACGAAAAGACCAGCTGCTGGCTACGCGTCTCCAGCAGTTGGGCCGGTGATCGCTACGGCGCCATCAGCATCCCGCGTATCGGCATGGAAGTGCTGGTCACCTTCCTCGAAGGGGACCCCGACCAGCCCCTGGTCACTGGCTGCCTGTACCACGCCGAACACGTCGTGCCTTACGACCTGCCGGCTAACAAGACCCGCAGTGTATTCAAGACCCTGAGCAGCCCTGGCGGTGGCGGCTACAACGAACTGCGCATCGAGGATCGCAAGGGCGCCGAGCAGATCTATATCCACGCCCAGCGCGACTGGGACGAGAACATCGAACACGACCAGAAGATCCGCGTCGGCAACGAACGCCACGACACCGTCGAGGCCAACAGCTACACCGAGCTAAAGGCCGAGGAACACCTCACCGTCACCGCCGAGCGCAAGGTCGAGGTCAAGCCGCAGGATCACCTGACGGTGGCGACCGACCAGCACATCAAGCTGGGCACCGCGCAACTGACCAAGGCCGGCCGCGAGATCCACCTCAAGGCCGGGCAGAAAATGGTCATCGAAGCGGGTATCGAACTGACCATCAAAGCCGGCGGCAGCTTTATCAAACTCGACCCCGGCGGCATCACCCTCAGCGGCCCGCTGGCCAGGATCAACGCCGGCGGCTCGCCGGGCAAGGGCTCGGGGCTCAAGATCAAACCGCCCGTGCTGCCGGGGATGGCCGATAGCGACAAGGCGGGGAGTTTGTTGGAGCAGGCGTTCGCCAATCTGCTCAACCCCAGCAAGAAAGTGAAGAGAACCATGAATTTTTCGGGCTGAACCAAACGATGAATACCAGGATCAAGAAACACCCCTTGCAACGCCGCGCAGGCCAGGCACTGTTGTTCATCCTGTTCTGTGGGTACTTGGCGGGTTGCGCCGCCCTCGAACTCGAACCCATCACCTACCAAGAAGCCGTCACCCAGTACCAGGAAGGGGGCGGCATCGAGAACTACCGTTGCGCGCTGGTACCGGCCGATGAGCACTACGGGGCGCTGCCCGGCGCCCAGCCGATCGCCGTGGAAATCGACGAGGTGCTATTCGTCAAGATCGCCGGCACCGTCCAGGAACTGCAACAGACCGAGATCACCGAGACCGGCGCGGCATACGCCCATGCCGACATGAGCGCCACGCTCACGACCGTCGGGCAGTTCAATCACTCGGAATACAACGAGTCGGATGACCGGCACGTCGACCTCACCTTCGACTCGGGCGGCAAGACAGAGACATACAAGACCTTCGGAGCGGCCTGCGGCCTCTGACCGTTCAACACGATTAAAACCCAGGACAAGACATGACAAGGCGTCGCTACAAAATCGTTGAAAGTGTTGGAAAGCGCATTGAGGACGTGAACCGCTACGAAGACCTCGCTAAGCACCATCCCTCCAAAGAGCGCGAAGCCAACCGAGACTATGAGGTCATCAACGGAAAGCTTGAAGAGGTGCGTTATATCGGTGGGCGCACACTTATCAAGAAGGATTTCGTGCTGCTGGTTGATGGCAGTAACCGATCTGTCCCGGTTCCCAGCCCGTTGTCAGGCTACGCCAAGACCAGCCGCTCCTTCGGCACATTGAAGATCTACGATGCGCCCAGAAACGGCCAGTTGCTCGGGCAAATTCTGCACCTTCATCCTACGTTTAAGGTCAACGATGGCGATGCCATCACTTATGGCCAGCACATAGGCATTCAAGCTACAACAGATAGATCGGGGGAACAGGTAGGCGCCATCCACGTTCATGCCGAGCTCGAGGAAGGCGATTTCAAACGCTACATCGCTGACATGGTCAGCGGCACCCTCAACCCGGACGAGGAAAAACCGGACGTTGTCGGTGGCGGCGAAAGCGCAGCCAAGGGGGACTGGTGCTACCCATGCACGGCGTCCGCCGGCCATGCGCTGCAACACCTGACCGCCTTGAGCAAGGCCAGGGCCGGGTTCTACCCCATCGGTGGAAACGGCCTATGGCACGGCGGCATCCACCTGGACAAGGGCACCTCTGAAGTATTCGATCAGCGCCGTGTCAACTGCATGACCCATGGTGAAGTGGTCGCTTATCGCATCGACGACGAATACCCCGTCAGCACCTACGCCGGCCGGCCACCGCTGCAGGTCAGGGCGCCGTTCTCCACCGGCTTCGTTCTGGTCAGGCATACGCTGCAGCCCAAGGTACCCGCAACCGCTGACGAGTCGAAGCCCAAGCCGCCGGCGCTGACCCTCTACAGCCTCTACATGCACCTCAAATGTTGGAAAGACTACCGACAGGACGAGAAGCTGGAGCGGCCAGCCTTCTGGGGTTCCGGCATCTATACCGTCAACACCCGCAGTGGCGAACTCAACGTCAGGGCCGAAGCCCGCAGTAATGCGCCGATCATCGGCAAACTCAGTAAGGGCGCCCAGGTTCGCGCCTCGGGCGAGGGCGCCTTCCTAAAGCTCGAACAGGTGATCAGCGGCAATGACCAGGCCGCCCTCACGCCAAGAGAGGACGGCAGCCTGCCGGGCTATGTCGCCTCCTCCTTCCTGACGGCTCAATCGCAGCCCAAGGCCACGGGCTCGGTGGTACTCCTCGATCCGCCCGCGCCGATCAAGGCCGGCGACCTGATCGGCCATGTCGGTAAGTACCAGAATCAGAGCGACGGTTCGCTTCAGGAACTGCTGCATCTGGAAGTCTTCAGTTGCGAGGACGTGCCTGCGTTCGTCAGCCAAAGCCGCAGCTGGGCGCAGAGCCTGCCGGACGAGGAAAAGACCCTGCTCAAGATCCACGCCGGAGCCAGCAAACTCATTGCGCACCGCGATGACATCAAAAGCGATAATCCGCCGAAACTGAGCGATGAAGGTACTGAGATCGGCGTCGACCTGATCCTGCCGCAGAGCCTGCTGAATGCGATCCCGGCCGAGGCCAGGGTTAAGGTTCCTGCCAGCAACACAGCAACCGGCTGCACGCCCGAAGTCCACTGGTGGCGACTCGACGATCTGCTGGCCGACAAGGACGGTAAGCCGATCAACGGCTGGCTGGCGGAGCAGGAACTGATCACCACCCGCCACAGCCCATGGGAATGGGAAGGCTTCGATTTTCTTGAAGATGCCGATCCCCCCAGCTCGGGGCTGGCCTACTACCTCAATGCGGCTCGCCGCCTCTCCGAGGATGAACAGGCAAGCTACCAGGGCGCCATCGACCAGTCCGACAAAGGCCCGGTGCGCAGCCGTCTTTACGACATCATCGACACCAACCGCGACGGCAAGATGACCTCCGAAGAAGTCAAGGCAGCACTGGAAAAGCCCTGGCATGCCCAATCCATCTCGCAGCTCGTCACGCGCCATGACAGCGAGTGGTTCTGGGATGCTGCGCGTTGGGACGAACTCGACGATCTGATGGGCCACGCAGCCGATGACCCCAACCAGGACTGGGTCGAAGAGAAGAAGCGCATCCAAGCCCTGAGCTGGTGGAGCGATGTGGCTGGGAAATATGGTATTAGCACGGACGGAAAAGCATGGCACTTGCAAGCTCTCGCTCTTATCGGTGCGTTTAGTACAGCCGAAAAAGTTATCCCCACGATTAAAGAAGGGCAAATAACGTTTGACGCTGAAGGGAATAATATTCCAACTTCTCCATACTTCAGTCGTGTCATTCACTGGCCAGGAAACGATCTGTCAGGGGTAACTCTGGGGCGCGGTTATGATATGGGTTCCAGAACCGAGTCAGAAATCTACAGCCATATGAAAAATGCCGGAATCAAGGATGATCAGGCAACGAAAATTTCTCAGGCTTTCGGGAAGAAAGGCGCGGCTGCTCAGCAATTTGTAAGAGAGAATAAGGCAAGCATTGGGGAAATAACCGTAGAGCAGGAAATTATTCTCTTCAATACAATTTATCCAGACTATGTAGAGCGTGCTATTAAAAACTACAATTACTGGACTTCGATCGAGTCGAATAGGGTCGAATGGAGCGCTCTTGACCAAGCTATCAGGGATGTGCTGGTGGATTTTGTTTATCAAGGCTTTACTAAGGGGCCAAATCCGATGAAGGCCGGGATGAAAAATGACAAGGAAGAATTGATTCGCTATATAGAAAACACACCTGCTATTAGTCAATACGAACCGGGAAGAAATAGAGTCCGCTATCTCAGGAATAATTAGAGCTCTTAGTATGAAAAAAATATATCCATTTCTCTTGCTATTTTGTACATTTCCAGCGCTCAGCAACACCGTTGAAGATCCATGTGAAAGAGTTGAAGCCTCTCAACAGATCGCGCAGTGTGCAGAATATAGAAAAATTATATCGGATAAGCTTCTGAATTCAGCCTACAAGGCTGCCCTTGATCGAATCAGACATCAGTACATGCAAGCGCCATCGTTGGCGGATCAATATATTTCTCTGCTGAGGGGAGCGCAGCGAGAGTGGATAAAACTACGAGACGCCGATTGCAAACTTGAGGCTTTTGAAATAGAAGAAACTGCAGAAGCGTATCGGGTAACGATTGACAACTGCCTGTCAAGGATGAGTAACGATAGGGCGGATTATTTGAAACGCATCGCGCCTGACATATGAGCACCGCTAGCATCCATGGATAGGGTAGTTACACCTGCTATTACTCGATACATGAGCTGTGAATAAAATTCCAGGGGCACATATGCCAAGATTGCATGGAAGTAAACGTGACAGCCGATATTTGGCGCTCACCTCCATCCTGATGCTGGCCGGTGCCCTGGCCCACGCCGAAACGATACGCCACGAAGGCTTGTCCGCGCTGCAGGAGCTGCGCATTGCAGAGGGTGATAGAGGTGAACAGCACCTGCTGATCACCGATCACGCGGGCGCGTTGGTGCTCGACACGGACAAGGCCCTGCCACGTATCGAGAACGCATACTCGCCCCACAGCTACGACGGCTACATGGCGGACCTGCTCGCCGAACGCCAGGGCAAGTCGACGGTGATCGATCTGCAGGGTGAACGCCATACCCTGCTTTCACCCGTGAACAAGGCCGGGGATTACCTGCTGCTGACCACCCGTGAAGAGGGCAATGGCGCCTACAACTTCAACCTGAAGTTCAGATACGACAGCTCCGCGAAATCCTTCGACCTGACCCAGATACTGCTCAACGAGAACGACACCCAGTGCGACCAGTCTCTGCTGAGCAGCTATGCGATCGACAGCAAGGCCCTTGGCATCACGTCGATCACCGATCTCGATGGCGCCCTTGCCTTCGGCGCATTGAGGGCGTTGCGCCTGGCGCATCAGACATCATCGGCAGTCACGGCGGAGAAACTGATGCCGGAGACGGTCGCCAGCAACTTCGACGCGGCTCTGAAGGCCTACAAGGCCGGTAACGAGCAGGAACTGAAGACCCTCGTCGGCTACTTTCTCGCCGGCGATGAGGACGGCGCCTGCGCGCCCGGCAACTACGTCGTCGAGAAATACTACTTCCCGCAAAGAGTCGGCTGGTCGAACGACCTGGGCTTCCTGTTCGAGCAGGCCGGTCATTACCCGGAGGCGGTCGAACTGCTGAAACACATCACCCGTAAACACCCGGACAGGGTCGTTGCCTACCTCAACCTGGCGGATGCCTACTGGGCGCTGGACGAGCGGGAGCAGGCCGGGGAAGCCTACAACCAGTACTACGAGAAAATGCTCGCCGCCCAGAAGCAGTCGAGGATTCCGCCGCGCGTGCTGGAGAGAAAGTAGCGCGCTGCGATCAGTGCAGCTCTGCGGCCAATGCCTGCTCCAACGCGCCCGCCTCCTTGAACTTCCGCTGCGCCACCAAGCGCCCATCTTGCAACTGCAACCACAGCACATCGCCCTCGCCAGTCGGGTAGCGCGGGGCGATGCGCGTGTCGCGGTCGAGGAGGATGCGGTAGTCGTAGTCGCGCGTCTTCGGCAGCGCGACAAGGGTGGCGATGACGCTGGGCATGCGGCTGATGCCGGCGAGGAAGACCGCCTGGCGTTCGTCCAGATAGCCCTCGGACTTGCCTTCCAGAGCGGTGTTGACCAGCTTGGCGCCGTCCATGTCGCGGGCGACCAGCAGGATGCGGGTTTCCTCGTTCAACGTGTAGGGCACATCGAACTGATCCAGCAGCGTCCAGGGTGCCAGGCGCTCGCCGGGTTCCAGAGCCAGCGCAGCGGTGGAGAGCAGGCCCAGCAGCAGGAGCGTGATGATTTTCATGTGCGGCGGCTCAATAAAGGTCTTCGTCCGTCACCAGCCGCACTTCGCCCGCCTCCATGGCATAGGCCGCATCGGCCAGCTCGTTGCTGACCTTCTCCACCTTCAGCGTGCCGCTGACCCACAGCGGGGCGTAGATGTCGTCGAGGGGGATGCCCTTGGGGTAGCGCACCAGCACCAGTTGGTTGGGCGGCGGTGGCGGTACGTGGATGCAGGCGCCTGGATAGGGCACCAGGAAGAACAGGGTGCTGTTGCCCTGCTCGTCGTTTTCCAGCGGTACCGGGTAGCCGCCCAGGCGGATGGCCTTGCCGTCCAGGCCGGCCACGGTTTTGCTCGAGTACATCACCGCCGGCAGGTTCTGCTCCTGCTGGCGCAGGCCGCCCGGGGTATAGAAGGTGCTGTCGCCCTCCGGGCCCTGGTGCTGGAGTTCGGGCATTTCTTCGAGAGCCTGGCGGTCCTCGGCGGGCATTAGGTCGAGCCAGTCGGTTTCCGGCAGTTCGGCATGGGCCAGACCGGTGAATAGCAGCAGGGCGAGTAGCAGATGACGCATGGTGCATGGAGTCTCGTGACGGCGGAAAGCCAGAGCCGGCTAAGCTGGCGATTGTCGATGGCAACACGCTGGCCAACCGGCTCCTACAGAACGGGTGGCTAGCCCTTCTTGATCGCGCCGTAGATTATCAGCAGAACGATGGCGCCGATCACCGCGCCGACGAAACCGGCCGCCTGGCCGGCCTGGTAGATGCCCAGCGCCTGGCCGCCGTAGGTGGCGGCGATGGAGCCGCCGATGCCGAGCAGGATGGTCATGATCCAGCCCATGCTGTCGTCGCCCGGCTTGAGGAAGCGGGCGATCAGGCCGACGATCAGGCCGATGAAGATGGTGCCGATGATACCCATGTGGCGTTTCTCCTTGAGGGGGCCGCGCGTGCGGCAGACGTGCATGAGACAGGCGCGAGGCGCTGTCAGTTCGCCATGTCCGGCGCCGGTACGCCGTAACGGTGGTAGATCAGGCTGATTTCGCCCTGCTCGCGCATGCGCTGGAGTTCCTCGCCCAGGCGCTCGTAGAGGGCGTGGCGGTCGCTGCGGTAGCGCTTGAGCGAGGCGCCGAAGTGGTTGCCGAGCAGCTGTTGGTGGGCGTACTGCGCGTAGCTGTAGTCGTGGAACTTCATCGCGGCGAACTGCGCCTCGATGGCTGCCGGGTCGAGAATGGCCAGGGCGTCCAGGCGGCCGGCGCGGAACATCGCCGCGAGCTGCGCGTCGTCGCTGGCGTAGACGCGACCGAGTCGGTCGTCGCTGTCGAACGGCTCGAAATAGGCGGTGCCGCGTTTGACCCCCAGGTTCTGCTGGTACAGGTCGGCGTAGCGCGCCAGTTCGGCTTCGCGTCCCGGGCGGACGATAAAGCGCACGTTCAGCCGCTGGCTGCCAATGCTCGGCAGGTAATGGATATAGGCGCGACGTTCTTCGGTGAGCAGCACCCGCGGCACCAGGTCGACGCGCCCCGAGCGCAGGTCGTCGAGGCTGCGTAGGAAGGGCGCCTGGCGCCAGTGCAGGCGCACGCCGAGGCGTTGTGCGGCGGTTTCCAGCACGCTGATCAGCGGGCCGCTGGGCAGGCCGTCGACGGCGCGCATCTCCGGCGGGCGCTCGCGGAAATCGACGCGCAGCACCTCCTGTGCAGCGACGCCGGTCATGGCGAACAGCAGGGGCAGCAGGGCGAGCAGGCGCTTCATGGAGGGGGCTCTTGGACGACGGCCGTCGTCCAAGAGCTTAGTCGCCAATCGCCGTTTCAGCCCTTGGCGATCAGCGCTTCGACGGCCGCGATGCCGGCGTCGAGACTGGCGCGGTCGGCGCTGCGCAGGGTGGCGTGGCCAACCTTGCGGCCGACCTTGAAGGCCTTGCCGTAGTGGTGCAGATGGCAGTCGGCGACGGCGATCACCTTGTCCACCGGCGGCACAGTGCCGATAAAGTTGAGCATCGCGCTTTCGCCCAGCTTGGCGGTGGAGCCCAGCGGCAGGCCGGCGACGGCGCGCAGGTGGTTCTCGAACTGGCTGCACTCGGCTCCTTCGATGGTCCAGTGCCCGGAGTTGTGCACGCGCGGGGCGATCTCGTTGGCCTTGAGGCCGCCGTCCACCTCGAAGAACTCGAAGGCCAGCACGCCGACGTAGTCGAGTTTCTCCAGCACGCGGCCGACGTAGTCCTCGGCCAGCGCCTGCAGCGGATGCGCGCTGCTGGCGACGGAGAGGGCGAGGATGCCGCTGTCGTGGCGGTTGTGCACCAGCGGGTAGAAGCGCGTTTCGCCGTCGCGGGCGCGCACGGCGATCAGTGACACCTCGCCGGTGAAGGGCACGAAACCCTCGAGGATGCACGGCACGCTGCCCAGCTCGGCGAAGGCGCCGACCACGTCATCGGGCTTGCGCAGGACCTTCTGGCCCTTGCCGTCGTAGCCCAGGGTGCGGGTCTTCATCACCGCCGGCAGGCCGATGGCGGCCACCGCGGCGTCCAGATCGGCCTGCGACTGGATATCGGCGAAGTCCGGGGTGGGAATGCCCAGGTCCTTGAACATGGATTTTTCGAACCAGCGGTCGCGGGCGATGCGCAGCGCCTCGGCCGAGGGGTAGACCGGCACGAACTGGGAGAGGAAGGCCACGGTCTCGGCCGGCACGCTCTCGAACTCGAAGGTGACCAGATCGACCTCGTCGGCCAGCTGGCGCAGGTGATCCTGGTCGCCGTAGTCGGCGCGGATATGTTCGCCGAGGGCCTGGGCGCAGGCGTCCGGCGCCGGGTCGAGGAAGGCGAAGTTCATCCCCAGCGGGGTGCCGGCCAGGGCCAGCATGCGGCCGAGTTGGCCGCCGCCAATTACACCGATCTTCATCGCATCAGGCCTCGCGCGGGTCCGGATTGTTCAGCACGGTCTCGGTCTGCTCGTCGCGGAACTGCTTGAGCGCCGCGTGGAACTGCGGGTGCTGGTGGCCGAGGATGCTGGCGGCGAGCAGGGCGGCGTTGACCGCACCGGCCTTGCCGATGGCCAGGGTGGCGACCGGGATGCCGGCCGGCATCTGCACGATCGACAGCAGCGAGTCGACGCCCGAGAGCATCGACGACTGCACCGGCACGCCGAGCACCGGCAGGTGGGTCTTGGCCGCGCACATGCCGGGTAGGTGGGCGGCGCCGCCGGCGCCGGCGATGATCACCTGGATGCCGCGTTCCTCGGCCTGTTCGGCGTACTGGAACAGCAGGTCCGGGGTGCGGTGGGCGGAGACCACCTTGACCTCATGGGGGATGCCCAGCTTGTCCAGCATCTCGGCGGTGTGGCTAAGGGTGGACCAATCGGACTTGGAGCCCATGATCACGCCAACCAGTGCGCTCATCGTCGTGCCTCTTCTCTCGGGCGCCTTGCGGCGCGGCAAATATCGGCGCCTTGCGGCGCGTTAACTATCGGCGCCATGCGGCGCGTCAAAAACCAACAAGCCACGCGGGCGGACCGGCGTGGCTTGTGAGCGACAGGTGGCCGGGTGCAGCCGGCCGAAGGCCGCGCAGTATAACGCAAAGCCGCGGCTGGCGGGCAGCTGCCATGACCGTCCGTCATGCGCCGCTCGGGCCGCGACGCAAGCCGCCCGAACATTGCTCTGGAGCAATGCCGGCGCGCCCAGGCGGCGCACACTGCTGGTTCCGCATCGACAGGAGCAGAGCATGAACCAGAGCATGAAAGCCGCGGTGGTGCACGCCTTCGGCGAGCCGCTGCGCATCGAGGAAGTGAAGACGCCGCTGCCCGGGCCCGGGCAGATTCTGGTCAAGATCGAGGCCTCGGGCGTCTGTCACACCGACCTGCACGCCGCCGAGGGCGACTGGCCGGTGAAGCCCAGCCTGCCCTTTATCCCCGGTCACGAGGGCGTCGGCTACGTCGCCGCGGTCGGTCGCGGGGTGACCCGGGTCAAGGAGGGCGACCGCGTCGGCGTGCCCTGGCTGTACAGCGCTTGCGGTTGTTGCGAGCACTGCCTGACCGGCTGGGAAACCCTCTGCGAGAGTCAGCAGAACACCGGCTACTCGATCAACGGCGGCTACGCCGAATACGTGCTGGCCGACCCCAATTACGTCGGCATTCTGCCGAACAACGTCGATTTCCTGGAAATGGCGCCGATCCTCTGTGCGGGGGTGACGGTGTACAAGGGCCTCAAGGTCACCGGCGCGCGGCCCGGCCAGTGGGTGGCGATCTCCGGCATCGGCGGTCTCGGCCACGTCGCCGTGCAGTACGCCAGGGCCATGGGGCTGCACGTGGCGGCGGTGGATGTCGACGACGCCAAGCTGACGCTGGCGCGCAAGCTCGGCGCCAGCCTGACGGTGAACGCGCGCCAGGAGAACCCGGCCGAGGTGATCCAGCGCGAGATCGGCGGCGCCCATGGCGTGCTGGTCACCGCGGTGTCCAACGCTGCCTTCGGCCAGGCCATCGGCATGGCGCGCCGGCGCGGTACCGTGGCCCTGGTCGGCCTGCCGCCGGGCGATTTCCCCACGCCGATCTTCGACGTGGTGCTCAAGGCCATCAGCATCACCGGCTCCATCGTCGGCACCCGTGCCGACCTGCAGGAGGCGCTGGACTTCGCCGGCGAAGGTCTGGTCAAGGCGACCGTGCACGGCGACAGCCTGGATAATATCAACGCCGTCTTCGAGCAGATGCGCGGCGGGCAGATCGAGGGACGGGTGGTGCTGCAGTTCTAGCCTGCGCAGACCGCGGTGCTGCCGCGGTCTATACTGCGCACTCTTCACCCGTACAAGGACGTATCGCCATGAAACAGCACGTTTCGTTGTTTGCCCTTGCGCTGCTCTCGCTGCCGGCCGCCGCCCTGGAGCTGGCCAAGCACCCGCAGGCGTTCGACGCCGGCCAGGGCGTCAGCCTGATCCTCGCCCCCAGCGCCGACGGCCGGCAGGCCCTGGTGCAGGTCAGGGGCATCAATCATCCGCTCGACGAGGTGGTGCTGCTCACCCAGGTGCGCGAGTTGGGTCACGAGCAGCGCGACTACGCCATCCGCCTCGACGGCCGCGACTACAACCTGGTCAACCGCCGCCGCGCCTGGGGCGGCGAGAGCTATCAGCTCAATCTGCCGGACACTCCGGGTTTCGAGCTGGGCTACGACCAGGCGCAGACCCGGGCGCTGAATCTCGACGAGCTGCTGGCGCTGTATCAGCGCCAGGAAAAGGCCGGGCTGCAGGCGCGCTTCGCCGCTTTCGACCGCAAGAAGCGCCTGCAGGACTACAGCCAGCGCCTGCAGCAGATGGATCGCGAGGCCTCGCAGGCCTGCGACACGCCGCTGGCGACCCGGGTGGACTGGAACGCCATCGACGACGAGCGCTTGATGAGCCTGAGCGTGCCGCACTTCTGCGGCGAGGTGGTCAGGCAGCTCGCCTACCTGTGCGAGCGCGCCGCGCCGTACAAGGCCGAGGCGCGCAGTATCAAGGGCGTCGAATGCCGCTTCGGCGAGGCGATGAAACTGCGCGAGGACAACGGCCAGCTGCTGTTCACCACGCGCAAGGACGAGCCGAACCAGGGCGACTTCATCAACGCCATTCTGCGCAATCGCTGATAGCCTCCGACGGGTAGAACCCGCCCCCGCGGCATGCTTCTTGCGTTCGTTCGCTGACCTGCGCCAACGGAACGCCCCATGCTGCACGCCCACCTGACCACCCTGCACGTGGTCGCCCTGATCCTGCAACGCTTCGCCACGCAGCCCGAGCTGATCCCGCGGCTGCTCGACGGCAGTGGTATCGCACCGGAAGATCCGGGCAGCGGCGAGGCGCGCATCACACGGGTGCAGGAGCTGCAGGTGTGCGCCAATGCCCTGGCCCTGCGCGCCGACCTCGGCCTGGAACTGGGGCGCAGCCTGCATGTGTCGTCCTACGGCCTGCTCGGTTACGCCGCGCTCTCGGCTGCCACCTTTGGTGACGCCTGGCGCCTGCTGCTGCAGTACCCGGCGCTGCTCGGCACCTACTTCGACCTGCAACTGCAGGTGGAGGACGGCCTGGCCTGGGTCAGCGCCGGCGACTACCGCGACGCCGCCGCGCTGGAGGTGTTCAACGTGGAGATGTGCCTGGCCTCGCTCAAGCTGATCGGCGACGAGCTGCTCGGCCGGCCGCTGCCGCTGGTGCGCGCCGAATTCCGCCATGCCCGCCCGGCCTATGTGGCGCGCTACGCGCCGAGCTTCGACTGCCCGCTGGGCTTCGGCGCCGCGCGCAATGCCTTCGCCTTTCCCGCCGAACTGCTGACCCGGCGCCTGCCGCTGGCCGACCCGGTGACCCACTGCGAGGTGGTCGAGCGCTGCCGCCGGCAGAACGCCGAATTCACCAGCCGCCAGGCCTGGCTGGAGCGGGTGCGCCAGGCGCTCGCCGCGCAGCTGGCCGCGCCGCCGGGGCTGGAGGCGCTGGCGCAGCAGCTGCACTGCTCGCCGCGCACCCTGCGCCGTCACCTGCAGGAGCTGGGCACCAGCTACCAGGGCCTGCTCGACGAGCTGCGCTTCGAGCGCGCCAAGGCCCTGCTCGGCCAGCAGGACTGGCCGGTGTACCGCATCGCCGAGGCGCTCGGCTTCAGCGAGACCGCCAGCTTCCGCCATGCCTTCCAGCGCTGGAGCGGCGTGCCGCCGAGTCGCTTTCGCGCGTAGCCGCAGGGTGTGCTGTGCGCACCGGGGCGATTGTCAGGCGGTGCGCGCGGCGCACCCTACGGGGCGTAGCGGCCATCCGGGCTACGACGGCAGGGCCAGCGCAGTTTGGCCATTTCGATCCCCTTTTGGCCGTTGCCAGTGTTTTCCGCCGGGGCGCGGCGGGCGAACAATTGAGGCTCGACAACAAGACCGGAGCCGCCTCGCATGCTCACCTACTACAGCGACGACCACCACCTGCACCACGGCAAGTGCGAGCTGATCGACGGCCAGCTGATGCCCTGCTTCGAGAAGCCGCAGCGCGCCGACCACATTCTGGCCCGCGTGAAGAATCGCCAGCTCGGCGACGTCCGCGCGCCGAAGGATTTCGGCCTGGCGCCCATCGAGCGCATCCACAGCACCGCCTACCTCGATTTCTTCCAGGGCGCCTGGCGCCGCTGGCAGGAACAGGGCGGCCAGGGCGACCTGCTGCCCTTCACCTGGCCGGCGCGCACGCTACGCCGGATGATCCCCAACGACCTGCACGGCCAGCTCGGCTACTACAGTTTCGACGGCGGCGCGCCGATCACTGCCGGCACCTGGCAGGCCGCCTACAGCGCCGCGCAGGTGGCGCTCAGCGCCCAGGCCGAGATTGCCGCCGGCGCGCGCAGCGCCTTCGCCCTGTGCCGGCCGCCGGGCCACCACGCCGCCGGCGACCTGATGGGCGGCTACTGCTACCTGAACAATGCCGCCATCGCCGCCCAGGCCTTCCTCGACCAGGGCCGCAGCAAGGTGGCCATCCTCGACGTCGACTACCACCACGGCAACGGCACCCAGGACATCTTCTACCGCCGCGGCGACGTGCTGTTCGCCTCGATCCACGGCGACCCGGCCGAGGAGTTCCCGTTCTTCCTGGGGTACGCCGACGAGCATGGCGAGGGCGACGGCGAGGGCTGCAACCACAACTACCCGCTGCCCATGGGCAGTTCCTGGGAGGTATGGAACCAGGCGCTGGAGCAGGCCTGCCGGCGCATCAAAGAGTACGGCGCCGAGGTGCTGGTGGTGTCGCTGGGCGTCGACACCTACATGGAAGACCCGATCTCGCAGTTCAAGCTGGACAGCCCGGACTACCTGGCCATGGGCCGGCGCATCGCCGCGCTGGGCCTGCCCACCCTGTTCGTCATGGAGGGCGGCTACGCGGTGGAGGCCATCGGCATCAACGCGGTCAACGTGCTGGAAGGCTTCGAGGGCGCGTAGGGCGGCCCGCCCGGCCAAGGGTGGACAAGGCTGCGCCATGTCCACCCTACGAATTTCATAACGTCTGCAAGGGTGAATACGATGACAACGATCAAACACCTGCTCGGCGCCGCCCTGTGCGGCGCCACCCTGCTCAGCGGCGCGCTGCAGGCCCAAGAGCTGCGCGTCTACAACTGGGCCGACTACATCCTCCCGGAGGTGCCCAAGGACTTCCAGAAGCAGTCCGGCGTGCAGATCACCTGGGACACCTTCGAGACCAACGAGGCACTGGAGGCCAAGCTGCTCACCGGCAACTCCGGCTACGACCTGGTGATCCCCTCCAACCAGTTCCTCGAAACCCAGATCAGGGCCGGCGTGTTTATGCCGCTGGACAAGTCCAAGCTGCCCAACTGGAAGAACCTCGACCCGGTGCTGCTCGGCCTGCTGGAGAAGAACGACCCGGGCAACCAGTACGGCGTGCCCTACATGTACGGCACCGTGCTGCTCGGCTACAACCCGGACAAGGTCAAGGCCGCGCTCGGCGAAGACGCGCCGGTGAACAGCTGGGATCTGGTGTTCAAGCCCGAGTACATGGAGAAACTGAAATCCTGCGGCGTGGCCATGCTCGACTCGCCCACCGAGATTATCCCCATCGCCCTGCACTACTTGGGCCTGGACCCCAACAGCGCCAACCCGGCCGACTACGACAAGGTCACCGAGCTGCTGCTCAAGGTGCGCCCCTACGTGGCCTATTTCCATTCGGCCAAGTACATGACCGACATCGCCAACGGCGACATCTGCGTGGCCATCGGCTACTCCGGCAGCTTCTACCAGTTCGCCAACCGCGCCAAGGAAGCCGGCAACGGCGTGGTGATCAACTGGCGCCTGCCCAAGGAAGGCGCGCCGATCTGGTTCGACACCTGGGCCATCCCCAAGAGCGCGAGCAACGTCGACGAGGCGCATGCCTTTATCAACCACCTGCTCGAGCCCCAGGTGATCGCGCCGATCAGCGATTTTCTCGGCTACCCCAACCCCAACGTGCCGGGCATGCAGCTGGTGGGCAAGGCGATCGCAGGCGACGCCGACCTGACCCCGACCCCGGAGCTGCAGCAGTCGCTGTACGTGGTGCAGCCGCTGCCGCAGAAGATCGAGCGGGTGCGCACGCGGGCCTGGACCTCGATCAAGTCGGGCAAGTGACGATAAGTCGCTATAAGCTCGCGGCTAAAGCGGAATGCCGCCCAGCCGCTCCTACGGAACACCGCACAACCTGTAGGAGCGGCTTCAGGCGCGAATGCCTTGCTGCCCGTAGGGTGCGCCGTGCGCACCGCCAGACAGCCGGTGCGCGCGGCGCACCCTACCGAGCAGCGCTCAGCCACCCACCTCGCCCGTCTCCAGCTTGCGCCACAGCAGGCGCACCGCGGCCTTGCGCACCAGGGCGCAGCGGTACAGGCGGATCTCCAGCGGCACCTGCCACTGCTCGCCGCCGCACACGGCCAGCTCGCCGCGGGCCAGCTCGGCGGTGACCGACAGGCGCGGCACCCAGGCCACGCCCATGCCCTGCAGGGCCATGCTCTTGAGGCTGTCGGCCATGGCGGTCTCGTACACCGTGGTCGAGCGCAGCGCGCGCTGGCGCAGCAGCAGGTTGACCGAGCGGCCGAGGAAGGCGCCGGCGCTGTAGGCCAGCAGCGGCACGCTCTGCCCGCCGTCGAGGTCGTACAGCGGCGCGCCGGCCTCGTCCACCGCGCACACCGGCAGCATCGAGGTGGTGCCCAGGTGCAGCGAGGGGAAGATCTGCGGATCCATCTGCAGCGCGGCGTCCGGGTCGTAGTAGGCGAGGATCAGGTCGCAGGCGCCCTCGCGCAGCGAATGCACCGCCTCGCCGACGTTGGTCGCCACCAGTCGGGTGTTCAGCGGCAGGCCCTCGCGGCGCAGGCGGGCGATCCATTCGGGGAAGAAGCCCAGGGTCAGCGAGTGGGCGGCGGCGATCGACAGCACCTCGCCTTGCTGGCCTTCCAGGTTGTGCAGGTGGCGCACCACCTCGCCGAGCTGCTCGACCAGGCTGCGCGCGGTGACCAGAAACAGCCGGCCGGCCTCGGTCAGCTCGATGGGCGTGCAGCTGCGGTCGACCAGGATCAGGCCGAGCATGGCCTCCAGGCTGCGGATGCGCCGGCTGAACGCCGGCTGGGTGACGAAGCGCTTTTCCGCGGCCTGGGAGAAGCTGCGGGTGGCGGCCAGGGCGATAAAGTCCTCCAGCCATTTGGTTTCCAGGTTCATCACAGGCTCCCGAGGATTGACCCGATAGATAGGGCGCGAACCGTGGGAGGCGCTTCAGCGGCGAGCGGTCGCGGCTGAAGCCCCTCCCACGGCGGTCGCGCACGCCGCAACGACGGCCGGCGTCACACCGGCATTATGCCGATTGTGCATAGGGCAGCAAGCAACGGCATTGGCCGAGTTAGTGGCTGAGCCCATAGTCTATGGGCATCGCGGCGCTCGCCGCATTTCCCAAGAGTCATCGCTATCATGTCCTCTGCTGCATCTGTTCGCGTCGAAAAAGACCTGCTCGGCACCCTCGAAGTCCCCGCCGATGCCTATTACGGCATCCAGACCCTGCGCGCCGTGCAGAACTTCCGCCTGTCCGGCGTGCCGCTGTCGCACTACCCGAAACTGGTGATCGGCCTGGCCATGGTCAAGCAGGCTTCGGCCGACGCCAACCGCGAGCTGGGCCATCTGTCCGCCGCCAAGCACACGGCGATCAGTACCGCCTGCGCGCGCATCATCCAGGGCGAGTTCCACGAGCAGTTCGTGGTCGACATGATCCAGGGCGGCGCCGGCACCTCGACCAATATGAACGCCAACGAGGTCATCGCGAACATTGCGTTGGAGGCCATGGGCTTTGAGAAGGGCGAGTACCAGCACCTGCACCCGAACAACGACGTGAATATGGCGCAGTCGACCAACGATGCGTATCCGACCGCCATCCGCCTCGGCCTGCTGCTCGGCCACGACAGCCTGCTCGGCGCGCTGGACAAGCTGATCCAGTCCTTCGCCGCCAAGGGCCTGGAGTTCGGCCATGTGCTGAAGATGGGTCGCACCCAGCTGCAGGACGCCGTGCCGATGACCCTCGGTCAGGAATTCCGCGCCTTCGCCACCACCCTCGGCGAAGACCTGCAGCACCTCAAGCTGCTGGCGCCGACCCTGCTCACCGAGGTCAACCTGGGCGGCACCGCCATCGGCACCGGCATCAACGCCGACCCGAAGTACCAGGCCCTGGCGGTCAAGCGCCTGGCCATCATCAGCGGCCACCCGCTGATCCCGGCCGCCGACCTGATCGAGGCAACCAGCGACATGGGCGCCTTCGTGCTGTTCTCCGGCATGCTCAAACGCACCGCGGTCAAGCTGTCGAAGATCTGCAACGACCTGCGCCTGCTCTCCAGCGGCCCGCGCACCGGGATCAACGAGATCAACCTGCCGCCGCGTCAGCCGGGCAGCTCGATCATGCCGGGCAAGGTCAACCCGGTGATCCCCGAAGCGGTCAACCAGGTGGCCTTCGAGGTGATCGGCAACGACCTGGCGCTGACCATGGCGGCCGAGGGCGGCCAGCTGCAGCTCAACGTGATGGAGCCCTTGATCGCCTACAAGATCTTCGACTCGATCCGCCTGCTGACCCGCGCCATGGACATGCTGCGCGAGCTGTGCATCGACGGCATCAGCGCCAACGAGGCTCATTGCCGCCAGCTGATGGAGAACTCCATCGGCCTGATCACCGCGCTCAACCCCTATATCGGCTACGAGAACGCCACCCGCATCGCCAAGGTCGCCCTGGACAGCGGGCGCGGCGTGCTGGAGCTGGTGCGCGAGGAAAAGCTGCTGGACGAGGCCACCCTGGCCGACATCCTGCGCCCCGAGAACATGATCGCCCCGCGCCTGGTTCCGCTGCAGGGCTGATCTTCCTGGCAACACCCGCGCCGCCCTCCTTCGAGTGCGGCGCGTTTCTTTCCGCCCTAGCCTGCCGGGCGGCACCGCTCAAGGCCGCATAGACGGCCCCACAACAACGACAATCCGGGTGATAACCATGAGTCAGAGCACTACCGCTTCCCTCTCCCTCCTTGCGCGCGTGCCGCTGTGGCAGCAGATCCTCGTCGGCCTGGCCCTCGGCGTCGCCGTCGGCATGCTGTTCAAGGGCGGCGCCCAGGCGCTGGCGCCAATCGGCGCGCTGTTCCTCAACGCGATCAAGATGCTCATCGTGCCGCTGGTGTTCGTCTCCCTGGTGGCGGGCATTACCGCCATGAGCGACAGCGCCAAGCTCGGCCGCATCAGCGTCAAGACCATCGCCATCTACCTGATCACCACCGCCTTCGCGGTGAGCATCGGCCTGCTGTTCGGCGCCCTGTTCAGCCCCGGCGAGGGCATGCAGATGGTCGCCAGCGGCAGCCAGGAGGCCAAGCAGGCGCCCTCGCTGGTGCAGATCCTGGTGGGCCTGGTGCCGACCAACCCGGTCACCGCCTTCGCCGAGGGCAATATCCTGCAGATCATTGTCTTCGCCATCGCCCTGGGCGTGAGCATGAACCTGATCGGCGACAAGGCCGCGCCGGCGGTCAAGCTGTTCGACAGCCTGGCCGAGGTGTTCTACAAGCTCACCGACCTGGTCATGCGCCTGGCGCCCATCGGCGTGTTCGCGCTGATCGCCGGCGTGGTCGCCGCCCACGGCATCGAGGTGCTGCTGCCGCTGGCGAGCGTGATCGGGGTGATCTACCTGGCCAGCATCGCCCATATGCTGCTGGTCTACGGCGGCCTGATCGGCGGCCTGGCGCGCCTCAGCCCGCTGCGCTTCTTCAAGGGCATCGCCCCGGCGCTGGCGGTGGCCTTCAGCACCTCGAGCAGCGCCGGCACCCTGCCGGTGTCCATCGAGTGCGCGCGCAAGAACCTCGGCGTGTCGCAGGGCGTGGCCGGCTTCGTGCTGCCGGTGGGCGCCACCATCAACATGGACGGCACCGCCATCTACCAGGGCGTGCTGGCGCTGTTCATCGCCCAGGCCTTCGGCGTCGACCTGAATGCCGGCCAGTACCTGATGATCATCCTCACCGCCACCCTGGCCTCGATCGGCACCGCCGGCGTGCCCGGCGCCGGGCTGATCATGCTCGGCCTGGTGCTGACCTCGGTTGGCCTGCCGCTGGAAGGCGTGGCGCTGATCGCCGGTATCGACCGCATCCTCGACATGGCGCGCACCACGGTCAACGTCGCCGGCGACCTGATGACCACCACCCTGGTGGGCAGCAGCGAGAAGGAGCTGGATCGCGAGGTCTACAACAGCGACAACGCCGCCTGAGCAACCGCTTTCATAGGAGGCCTTCACCAGCCTCAACCTTCAGGGATGGCTTTGGCCATCCCTTTTTTTGCGCGGCGTTCTGGGGGCGTTAGATGCGATACGCCAGTCGCGGCTCAAGCCCCCTCCCACAAGGCGCTATCCCGGCGGCCTGCCAAGGATGTTCTGAAAAAACCATCTATCGTCACTCCCGCGAAGGCGGGAGCCCAGGTGATTCGCAGGTTCTGGATGCCCGCCTGCGCGAGCATGACGGCTTTTACAGCGTTTCCCTAAAGCTTCCAGGCCTGCCTGAGCCGCTGCAGCGCCTCGACGATCTGCGCCTCGGGCACCGCAGCAAAACCCAGCACCAGCCCGGCGCGGGCGTCCTCGGCCGGCTCGCTGCCGGGCAGCCAGTAATCGCTCAAGGGGTTCATCTCGATGCCGGCTGCGCGTGCGGCGCCGATCAGCTCACGCTCACGGGCCAGGCTCTCGACCCTGATGCTCAGGTGCAGACCGGCCTCCACGGCCGGTAACGGCGAGCAGCCGCGGATCGCCTTCGGCCAGGCCGCGAGCAAGGCGTCGCGGCGGCTGCGCGCGGCCTGGCGCATGCGCCGCACATGGCGCTGGAAGTGCCCGGCGGCGATGAACTCGGCCATCACCGCCTGGGCGCCCACCTCCGAATGACGCATCTCCAGCGCCTGGCGCCTCGCGAAGCGCTCCGCCAGCGCCGGCGGCAGCAGCAGATAACCCAGGCGCAGCGCCGGGAAGGCGAGCTTGCCGAAGGTGCCGACGTAGATCACCCGCTGCTGCTCGTCCAGCGCGGCCAGCGGCGCCAGCGGCGTGCCGCTGTAGCGGTACTCGCCGTCGTAGTCGTCCTCGACGATCCAGCCGTTTACCCGCTTGGCCCACTCCAGCAGCGCCAGGCGCCGCGGCAGCGACAGGGTCACGCCGGTGGGGTACTGGTGCGCCGGGGTGACATAGGCCAGCCGGCAGTTTTCCAGGCGCTGCAGGGCGGTGACGTCCAGGCCTTCGCCGTCCACCGCCACGCCGCACAGCTGCGCGCCGGCCACGGCGAAGGCATGGCCGGCGGCGCGGTAGCCGGGGTTTTCCACCGCCACCCGCTCGCCCGGTTGCACCAGCAGCCGGGCGCACAGGCTGATGGCCTGCTGCGAGCCGCAGGTGATCAGCACCTGGTGCGCCTCGCAGGCCAGGCCGCGGCTGTTGCGCAGGTAGGCGGCGATCAGCTCGCGCAGCCGCGGGTCGCCGGCCGGGTCGCCATAACCCAGCCGTTCCGCCGCGGGCTTGCGCCAGAAGCGCGCCTGCAGGCGGGCCCAGGTCTCGAAGGGAAACAGGTCGAAGGCCGGTACGCCGATACGGAAGGCACGCGGCGCGCCGCTCGGCGGCAGCGGCAGGTGGTGCGCTTGCAGGCGCTGCAATGCCGGGTCGAGTGCCGCCGGCGTAACGGTTGGCGATGGCGTGGGGCGACTGCGCGGCAGTTCGGCGACGTAGGTGCCATCGCCCACGCGCCCGGCCACATAGCCCTCGGCATAGAGCTGGTCGAGTGCGCGGGTCACGGTATTGCGCGAGATGCCCAGCCGCGTCGCCAGCTCGCGGCTGGCGGGCAGCCGTGCACCACCGCCCAGGCGGCCATCGAGGATGCGCTCGCGCAAGGCCTGGTAGAGCTGGCGCGCCAGGCCCCGGCCGGGTTGCAGACGAATGCCGGAAAGGTCGAAGGGGAGCGAAGGCGAGCGGCTCATGGTGGCTACGATTGGCTCTATTGAAGTCGTATGAAATGGATCTTACATCAGGCCAATCCCCTGCCTAGCATGGCCCCATCCCGCCAGGAGACGCCGCCATGTACTGCCCCGCCGCCTTTCGCCAGGACGATCTGGCCAGCCTGCATGCGCAGATCCAGGCCTGTGGCCTGGCGCTGCTCAGCAGCGCTGGCGCCCAGGGGCTGCAGGCCAGCCATCTGCCGCTGCTGTTGGAGCCGGGCGAGGGCGAGTTCGGCACGCTCTACGGCCATTTCGCCCGCGCCAACCCGCACTGGCGCGACCTGGCCGACGGCGCCGAGGCACTGGTGGTGTTCAGCGGGCCGGACGCCTACGTGCATCCCGGCTGGTACCCGGCCAAGGCCGAGCACGGCAAGGTGGTGCCGACCTGGAACTACATCGCCGTGCACGCCTGGGGCCAGGCCGAGCTGTTCGACGAGCCCGAGCGTCTGCTGGCGCTGGTCACGCGTCTGAGCGAGCGCCACGAACGGGGCCGCGCCCAGCCCTGGGCGGTCGGCGATGCGCCGCGCGAGTACCTCGACGCCATGCTGCGCGCCATCGTCGGCTTCGCCCTGCCGATCCGCCGCCTCGAGGGCAAGTGGAAGCTCGGCCAGAACCGCTCGGCGGCCGACCAGGCCGGCGTGCGCGCCGGCCTGGCCGCATCGGCCAATCCGCGCGAGCGCGAGCTGGCCGCGCGTATATGAGGCGCCGCGCTACTCCAGCACGAACAGGCCGTCGTGCAGCTGGGTGCCGGACAGGCGCTGGCGGATGTCGTCGTCGATCCGCGCGTCGTCCGGGGCGTAGAGCATCAGCTGGCGGTAGGCGTTGACCCGGTTGATCTCGTTGCCCAGGTATTGCCAGACCACCCGGGTGCAGGCCGGGGTGCGCCGGTCGCCGCTGGACACCCCGGTCTTGATGCCGTTGAGGCGGGTGATGCGGCTCTTGAAGCTGGGGATGAGGATGGTCTGGCTGATCTCGTTGCCGGTCAGCGACTCGTAGTCGATGAGGAACAGGCGGTCCTGCAGGTAGAAGGCCGCGCCCAGGTAGCGGCAGCGCACCCAGTCCTCGGCGCCGCCGCGGGTGCGTTCCTGACGCTCCTGGCGTTCCTGACGCTCGAACAGGTAGTTGCCGCGCTCCTCGCGCAGCTGCACCAGCGACAGCAGCACCTGGCCCGGTACCGACATGCAGTTGGAGTATTCGAAGTAGTAGCCGCAGTAGCGGCCCATCGGGCTGGCCTGCTGGCGCAGCGGCTCGAACAGTTCCAGCAGCGGGTCGCTGCCGGCCTGCGACTGGGCGTCGGGGCTGCGCGCGCCGACCAGGCGGGCGAACTGCTCGCTGGGCATGGCCAGCTCGAAGGGTTCGACGCCGAAAAAGTCGCAGATGCGCTTGAGGTTGTGCGCGGTCGGCCGGCTCTGCCCGGCCAGGTAGCGGTTGAACTGGGCGCGGTTGAGCGACAGTTTGCGGCACACCTCGGCGATCGAGCGGTAGTGGCTGCACAGCAGTTTCAGGTTGGCGCCGAGGGCATCGGACATGGGGGCGTACCGGCTGATGCAAGTGACGCGATTCTAGCATCAACTCGCGTCAGGTTGCCGCGACCCGCGAAATTGTCTGGCAAGGCCCCAATCGCCAACCATTCGCCAGCCGCCCGGCGGGGCTGCATTCCCATTCAGAACAACAAGAGAGAAAGCCTCCCATGCTCGATCTTCTCAACGACCTTATCTGGAGCAAGCTGCTGATCGTGATGCTGATCGGTCTCGGCCTGTACTTCACCGTCGTCTCGCGTTTCGTCCAGTTCCGCTACTTCAGCAGCATGTTCCGCATCTTCGCCGAGGCCTTCCAGCGCCAGCCCGGCCAGCTCAGCTCGTTCCAGGCGCTGATGCTGTCGGTGGCCGGCCGCGTCGGCGCCGGCAACATCGCCGGCGTATCGGTGGCGATCATGCTCGGCGGCCCCGGCGCGATCTTCTGGATGTGGGTCGTGGCCCTGGTCGGCATGGCCACCAGCTACTTCGAGTGCTCCCTGGCGCAGCTGTACAAGCGCCGCGAAGCCGACGGCAGCTACCGCGGCGGTCCGGCTTTCTACATCCAGCACGGCCTCGGCCAGCGCTGGCTGGGCATCGTCGTGTCGATCCTGCTGCTGGTGACCTTCGGCTTCGGCTTCAACGCCGTGCAGTCCTTCACCGTGGCCAGCTCGTTGCACGACACCTTCGGCCTGCCGACCATCGTCAGCGGCCTGATCCTGACCGCGGTGATCGGCCTGATCATCTTCGGCGGCATCAAGCGCATCGCCAGCATGGCCGACGTGCTGGTGCCGGTGATGGCCTTCTCCTACATCGCCATGGCGCTGGTGGTGATCGGCCTGAACCTGCCCGAGGTGCCGGCGGTATTCGCCCTGATCGTCAAGAGCGCCTTCGGCCTGGAGCCGGCCTTCGCCGGCGGCATCGGCGCGGCGATCATGATGGGCGTCAAGCGCGGCCTGTTCTCCAACGAGGCGGGCCTCGGCAGCGCGCCGAACGTGGCCGCCGTGGCCGAGGTCAAGCACCCGGCCGCGCAGGGCATCGTGCAGTCGCTCAGCGTGTTCATCGACACCCTGCTGGTGTGCACCAGCACCGCGCTGATCATCCTGCTCTCCGGCGTCTATCAGCCGGGCAGCGAAATGGCCGGCGTGGTCCTGACCCAGACCGCCCTGGCGGCCGTGGTCGGCGAGTGGGGCCGGGTGTTCGTCAGCCTGGCGCTGCTGCTGTTCGTCTTCACCACCCTGATCTACAACTACTACCTCGGCGAGAACGCCCTCGGCTTCTTCAGCCAGAAGCGCGCGCCGGTCATGGTCTACCGCGTGCTGGTGGTGTGCCTGGTGCTGTGGGGTTCGGTGCAGGACCTGGGCACCGTGTTCGCCTTCGCCGACGTCACCATGGGCCTGCTGGCCATCTGCAACCTGGTGGCCCTGGCGCTGCTGTTCAAGGTCGGCCTGCGCCTGATGCGCGACTACGACAGCCAGATCAAGGCTGGTGTAGAGTCGCCGGTATTCGACGCCAAGCAGTTCGCCGACCTGGACCTCGACCCGGCGGTGTGGAACGGCCAGGCGGCCAAGCCTGCCGTCGCCGCGAACCCGGCCGAGATCGGCGACCGGGTGCACCAGCGTTGAGTTGACCCAAGCAAGGAAGGAGGGGGCCAAGGCCCCCTTTCTTTTGCCCGTGATTTGCGAGGAGAGCCCATGGCGACCCCTGAGAAACTGCTGGTGCTGTACACCGGCGGCACCATCGGCATGCAGATGAGCGCAGACGGCCTGGCGCCGGCCTCCGGCTTCGAGGCGCGGATGCGTGCGCAGCAGGCCGAGGAGGCGCAGGGCGAGCTGCCGCAGTGGCAGTTTCGCGAGCTGCTGCCGCTGATCGACAGCGCCAACATGAACCCGGGCCACTGGCTGGCCCTGCGCGACGCCATAGTCGCGGCGGTCGAGGTCGACGGCCATGACGCCGTGCTGGTGCTGCACGGCACCGACACCCTGGCCTACAGCGCCGCGGCGCTGAGCTTCTTGCTGCTCGGCCTGGGCGTGCCGGTGCTGCTCACCGGCGCCATGCAGCCGGCCGGGGTGGCCGGCGGCGACGCCTGGCCCAACCTGTTCGGTGCCATGCGCGCGCTGCGGCGCGGCGTGGCGCCGGGCGTGCACCTGTACTTCAACGGCCAGCTGCTGCACGGCGCGCGCTGCTCCAAGCTGCGCAGCGACGCCTTCGACGCCTTCCAGGTGCTGCCGCGTCGGCGCCAGGCCGAGCGCGCCGCCATCGACGCGCGCATCGACTATCGCCAGCCGCGCCAGGCGGCCAATCTGGCCGTGCTGCCGCTGCACCCGGCGCTGCAGGCTGCCCATCTGCGCGCCCTGCTCGATAGCGGCGTGCAGGGGCTGCTGCTGGAATGCTACGGCAGCGGCACCGGGCCGGCCGGCGACGCCGAGCTGCTGGCGGTGCTGGACGAGGCGCACGCCCGCGGCGTGGTGCTGGCGGCGATCAGCCAGTGCCCGCAGGGGCATGTCGAGTTCGGCGTGTACGCCGCCGGCAGCCGCCTGGCCGGGGCCGGCCTGGTGTCCTGCGGCGGCATGACCCGCGAGGCGGCGCTGGGCAAGCTGTTCGCCCTGCTCGGCGCCGGGCTGGCGCCGGCCGAGGTGGAACACTGGCTGGCGCGCGATCTCTGTGGTGAGATGAGCGACTGACGTCTCACGCCAACCAGGAGGGAAGCCATGAGCCTCGAGATCCGCCCCGTCAGCGCCGCCGACCACGCCGCCTGGCTGCCGCTGTGGCAGGGCTACCAGCGTTTCTACATGACCGAGATCGCCGCCGAGACCAGCGCCGTGACCTGGCAGCGCTTCCTCGATCCGGCCGAGCCGATGGGTGCGGCGCTGGCCTGGCAGGGCGATGAGGCGGTCGGCCTGGTGCACTGGGTGATCCACCGCTCGACCTGGACGGTCGGCGACTACTGCTACCTGCAGGACCTGTTCGTCGCCAAGGGCCAGCGCAGCGGCGGCATCGGCCGCCAGCTGATCCAGCACGTCTACCAGCAGGCGCGCGCAGCCGGCTGCTCGCGGGTGCACTGGCTGACCCACGAGAGCAACAGCCAGGCCATGCTGCTCTACGAACGCATCGGCGAGCGCTCCGGGTTCGTCCAGTACCGCAAGTTGCTCTGACCGTCCAGGCGACGCGCGGCCGTAGGGTGCGCCGTGCGCACCAAGGCGGTACGGCTTAGAACACCGACCAGCCGATGCGCTGGCTGAGCAGTTCCAGCGCCTTCATTCCGGCCAGCGAGTTGCCGGCGGCGTTCAGTTCCGGCGACCACACGCAGACGCTGAAACGCCCCGGCACCACCGCGACTATGCCGCCGCCGACCCCGCTCTTGCCCGGCAGGCCGACCCGGTAGGCGAAGTTGCCGGCCTCGTCGTACAGCCCGCTGGTGGCCATGATGGCGTTGATCTGCTTGCTCTGCCGCGGCGACAGCACCTGCTCGCCGCTGTGCTGGCAGAAGCCCTGGTTGGCCAGGAAGCCGAAGGCGCGGGCCAGGTCGACGCAGCTCATGCGCAGCGCGCAGCAGCTGAAATAGCTGCGCAGCACCGCCTCCACCTCGTTGTGGAAGTTGCCGAACGACTGCATCAGGTAGGCCGCCGCGGCGTTGCGCGCGCGGTGCTGGTATTCCGACTCGGCGACCTGGTTGTCCACCGTCACCTCGGGGTTGCCCGACAGGCGCCGGACGAAGTCGCGCATCGACAGCGCCGGCGCGGCGAAGCGCGACTGGTTGATGTCGCAGATCACCAGCGCGCCGGCGTTGATAAAGGGGTTGCGCGGCTTGCCGCGCTCGAATTCGAGCTGTACCAGCGAGTTGAACGGCTGCCCGGACGGCTCGTGGCCGAGGCGCTGCCAGATGGCCTCGCCGCTGTGGCCGATGGCCTGCACCAGGCTGAACACCTTGGAGATGCTCTGGATCGAGAACGGCGTACGCGCCGCGCCGGCCACGTGCAGCTGACCGTCGTTGCCGTACACGGCGATGCCCAGCTGGTTGGCCGGCACCCCGGCCAGGGCGGGAATGTAGTCGGCCACTTTGCCCTGGCCGATCAGCGGGCGGACTTCATCGAGTATCTCGTTCAACAGCGCTTGCATGCTCGGGCTCGCGGCAGAGCCGGGCGAGGCCCGGCGTACCGCAGCTAGACGCCGGCCGGCGGCCGGGAATCACAGGCGCTCAGCGCTCCTGCGGCAGCTGCAGCTCGACGCCCAGTTGCTGCGACAGGCAGGGCCAGCGTTGCCAGGCGGCGACCGTGCCCGGCGCGGCGAGGCGCTCGCGGTAGGCCTGCACCGAGGGCTGGGCGAAGCTGGCATCGTCGAGCAGGCCGGCCAGGGCGTGATGCACCGCCTCGTCCAGCTGGTTGGCGAAGGGCTCGCCGATCAGCTGGTGGGCGATCAGGTTGGCGCGGGTGGTGTCCAGCGGGATCAGCGGCTGGCCGAGGTGGCCGATGTAGCGGTCGTTGACCTCCTCGACCAGGCGGTGGGCCAGGTAGGCCTCGTCGAGCAGGCCCTCGAGGCCGTTGTGCCCGTTCAGCAGCGCCGGCGGTTGCAGGAAGAACTGCTCGGCCAGCTGCAGCACCGGCCCGACCGCCGCCTCGATGCCGGCCTCGCGCGCCACCGCGGCGGCGGCGTCGAGCACGTCCGGCACCTGCTCGATATAGGCGACGACAAAGGCATTCAGGGTAGCGCCGGCGTTCTCGGCGGGCAGGCGGATGGCCGGGTGCAGGCGCTCCAGCTGGGCCTGCAGGAACTGCGCGAGGGGCTGGCTGCCGGCCTCGTGCTGGCGGGCCCGGTCGATCAATTGGCGGATGGCGGCGGTGTTCATGACTGCTCCTACGATTTGAGGACATGGACGTGAACCTTAGCCGGCGCGTGTGCCTGGCTAAGACGCGATTGTCATAACTTTTTAATACTTATGCGAGCTCGCTATATGGGAACTCGCCGATCTTTCTCCAGTCCTTTCCAGCCGGGGCGTTTAGGACAAGGCTTGCGTGGCTTCGGCCATTTTCGCGGTCACGTTGCGAGCTGAAAGTCGCCGTCTATACTCGAGTTCGAAAGGCAGTACCTGATGGAACCGGACGGGCTTAGGCACGGAGAGGTTTCGACAGCAGTCGCCAGCAGTCAGGGGCACCAGCGCAGGCAGTGAAGGCTAGCGTGGGCGTTCCGTACGGCAGTCGATCCCTTAGCCGCAGGCTCCGCCGGCGGGATAACAAGAATCATAAGGGGAACCCGCAATGATGCGACATCCACGAGTCTGGATGGGCCTCCTGCTGTGGCTGGCATTGGGCTCGGCGCACGCCGAGTGGGCGGTCAATATGGCGCCCGGTGTCACCGAGGTCAGCCGCTCGGTCTTCGACCTGCACATGACCATCTTCTGGATCTGCGTCGTGATCGGCGTGGTGGTGTTCGGCGCCATGTTCTGGTCGATGATCGTCCACCGCCGCGCCACCGGCCAGGAGCCCGCGCACTTCCACGAAAGCACCACGGTCGAGATCCTCTGGACCGTGGTGCCGCTGGCGATCCTGGTGCTGATGGCGATTCCGGCGACCAAGACCCTGATCGAGATCTACGACACCTCCGAGTCGGAACTGGATATCCAGGTCACCGGCTACCAGTGGAAGTGGCACTACAAGTACCTGGGCCAGGACGTCGAGTTCTTCAGCAACCTTTCCACGCCCAAGGCGCAGATCGACAACCGCGCGGCCAAGGGCGAGCACTACCTGCTGGAGGTGGACGAGCCGCTGGTGGTGCCGGTGGGCACCAAGGTGCGCTTCCTGATCACCGCCGCCGACGTCATCCACTCCTGGTGGGTGCCGGCGCTGGCGGTGAAGAAGGACGCCATCCCCGGCTTCATCAACGAATCCTGGACGCGCATCGACGAGCCCGGCATCTACCGTGGCCAGTGTACCGAGCTGTGCGGCAAGGACCACGGCTTCATGCCGGTGGTTGTCGAGGCCAAATCCAAGGAGGACTTCGCCGCCTGGTTGGCCGAGCGCAAGGCGGCAGCTGCCGCCGAACGCGAGCTGACCAGCAAGGAGTGGACCCTGGACGAGCTGATGGCGCGCGGCGAGAAGGCCTACGGCACCGCCTGCGCCGCCTGCCACCAGGCCGGTGGCGAGGGCCTGCCGCCGATGTTCCCGGCACTCAAGGGCTCGGCCATCGCCACCGGGCCGGCCGCAGGCCATATCGACATAGTGGTCAACGGCAAGCCGGGCACCTCCATGGCCGCCTTCGGCAAGCAACTGTCGGAGGTCGATCTGGCCGCCATCATCACTTACGAGCGCAACGCCTGGGGCAACAAGGTCGGCGACATGGTCACGCCCAAGGACATCCTCGACTTCAAGAAGGCTCAGGAGTAAGGACATGAGTGCAGTGATCGATTCCCATGGCCATGCCGCGCATGACCATCACCACGGCCCGGCCAAGGGTCTGATGCGCTGGGTGCTGACCACCAACCACAAGGACATCGGCACCATGTACCTGTGGTTCAGCTTCGCCATGTTCCTGCTCGGCGGGACCATGGCCATGGTGATCCGCGCCGAGCTGTTCCAGCCCGGCCTGCAGATCGTGCAGCCGGAGTTCTTCAACCAGATGACCACCATGCACGGCCTGATCATGGTGTTCGGCGCGGTGATGCCGGCCTTCGTCGGCCTGGCCAACTGGATGATCCCGCTGATGGTCGGCGCGCCGGACATGGCCCTGCCAAGGATGAACAACTTCAGCTTCTGGCTGCTGCCGGCGGCCTTCGGCCTGTTGATCAGCACGCTGTTCATGGAGGGCGGCGGGCCCAACTTCGGCTGGACCTTCTACGCGCCGCTGTCGACCACCTACGCGCCGGAGTCGGTGACCTTCTTCATCTTCGCCGTGCACCTGATGGGCATCAGCTCGATCATGGGCGCGATCAACGTGATCGCCACCATCCTCAACCTGCGCGCCCCCGGCATGACCCTGATGAAGATGCCGCTGTTCGTCTGGACCTGGCTGATCACCGCCTTCCTGCTGATCGCGGTGATGCCGGTGCTGGCCGGCTGCGTGACCATGATGCTGATGGACGTGCACTTCGGCACCAGCTTCTTCAATGCCGCCGGCGGCGGCGACCCGGTGTTGTTCCAGCACGTGTTCTGGTTCTTCGGCCACCCCGAGGTGTACATCATGATCCTGCCGGCGTTCGGCGCGGTCAGCTCGATCATCCCGGCCTTCGCGCGCAAGCCGCTGTTCGGCTACACCTCGATGGTCTACGCCACGGCGTCGATCGCCTTTCTGTCGTTCATCGTCTGGGCGCACCATATGTTCACCGTAGGGATACCCCTCACGGGCGAGCTGTTCTTCATGTACGCCACCATGCTGATCGCCGTGCCCACCGGGGTGAAGGTGTTCAACTGGGCCAGCACCATGTGGCAGGGCTCGATGACCTTCGAGACGCCGATGCTGTTCTCGGTGGCCTTCGTCATCCTGTTCACCATCGGCGGCTTCTCCGGGCTGATGCTGGCCATCGCCCCGGCGGACTTCCAGTACCACGACACCTACTTCGTGGTGGCGCACTTCCACTACGTGCTGGTGCCCGGGGCGATCTTCGGCATCTTCGCCTCGGCCTACTACTGGCTGCCGAAGTGGACCGGGCACATGTACGACGAGACCCTGGCCAAGCTGCATTTCTGGATGAGCTTTATCGGCATGAACCTGGCGTTCTTCCCGATGCACTTCGTCGGCCTGGCCGGCATGCCGCGGCGCATCCCCGACTACAACATGATGTTCGCCAACTTCAATATGGTCTCGAGCATCGGCGCCTTCATGTTCGGCGCCACCCAGCTGCTGTTCCTGTTCATCGTCATCAAGTGCATCCGCGGCGGCAAACCGGCCCCGGCCAAGCCCTGGGACGGCGCCGAGGGGCTGGAGTGGACGGTGCCCTCGCCGGCGCCCTACCACACCTTCAGCACGCCGCCGGACGTGAAGTAGGAGGCCGGCCGTGAGCGAAGTGATCGGCACCCGTCGTCTGGTCGTACGCCTGCTGCTGGTGGTGGTGGCGATGTTCTGCTTCGGCGTGTTCGTCCTGCCGCCGTTCTACGACGCCATGTGCAAGGTGTTCGGCATCAACGGCAAGACCGCCGGCGCCTACCAGGGCGAACAGGCGGTAGACGCGGCGCGCCAGGTGCGCGTGCAGTTCCTCGCCACCAACGCCGCCGGCATGGTCTGGGAGTTCGGCCCGCAGGCCGACGAGATCCTGGTTCACCCCGGCGAGCCGCGCGACATGCTGTTCGTCGCCTACAACCCGAGCAGCGAGCCGATGACCGCGCAGGCCGTTCCCAGCGTGTCGCCGTCCAAGGCGGCGGCCTTCTTCCACAAGACCGAATGTTTCTGCTTCACCCAGCAGGTGCTGCAACCCGGCGAGCGTATCGAGATGCCGGTGCGCTTTATCGTCGACAGAGATTTGCCCGACGACGTCAAGCACCTGACCCTGGGCTACACCCTGTTCGATATCACCGCGCGCAAGCCGCCCGTGGCGCAGGCTCCATAAGGAGAACAACAATGTCGAGTCACGAGAATCACGAAAACTATTACGTGCCCGCGCAGAGCAAGTGGCCGATCATCGCCACCCTCGGCATGCTGGTCAGCGTCTACGGCGTGGGCACCTGGTTCAACGACATGAGCGCCGGCCGCGACGGCTCCAATGGCCCGCTGATCTTCTTCGTCGGCGGCCTGATCCTGGCCTGGATGCTGTTCGGCTGGTTCGGCAACGTGATCAAGGAGAGCCGCGGCGGCCTGTACAGCGCGCAGATGGATCGCTCGTTTCGCTGGGGCATGAGCTGGTTCATCTTCTCCGAGGTGATGTTCTTCGCCGCCTTCTTCGGCACCCTGTTCTACATCCGCACCTTCGCCGGGCCCTGGCTCGGCGGCGAGGGCGACAAGGGCGTGACCAACATGCTCTGGGAAGGCTTCGAGTACAGCTGGCCGTTGCTGCAGAACCCCGATTCCAAGCTGTTCCCGCCGCCCACCGCGGTGATCGATCCCTGGCACCTGCCGCTGATCAACACCATCTTGCTGGTGACTTCCAGCTTCACCGTGACCTTCGCCCACCACGCGCTGAAGAAGAACCGGCGCGGCCCGCTCAAGGCCTGGCTGGCGGCCACCATTCTGCTCGGCGCGGTGTTCCTGTTCTTCCAGATCGAGGAATACATTGAGGCCTACACCGAGTTGGGCCTGACCCTCGGCTCGGGCATCTACGGCGCCACCTTCTTCATGCTCACCGGCTTCCACGGCGCCCATGTGACGCTCGGCGCGATCATCCTCACGGTGATGCTGGTGCGCATCCTGCGCGGGCACTTCGACGCCGACCAGCACTTCGGTTTCGAGGCCGCCGCCTGGTACTGGCACTTCGTCGACGTGGTCTGGCTGGGGCTGTTCGTCTTCGTCTATGTGCTTTGAGGCAGCAGCACGCCACAGGCTTCAAGCGGCAGCTAGAGGCTGCCGCTACCAGCTGACATGAGACACCAGTTGCCCCGAGTAGAAGCCCCAGGCGACCAGGGCGACGGTGATGGCGGTCAGCCCGACACGGACGGTCAGGGCGTTGACCACGCGGGAACCACGGCCTTCGTCCTTGACCAGGAAGACCAGGCCGCTGAACAGGCTGACCAGGGTGGCCAGCAGCATGAGGACGATCGCAGCCTTGAGCATGCGAGACTCCGGGGGAGTGGGCGATGTATTGCAGTATAGCCAGCCAGCACCTTGTCCGTGGGGAGGCCGCATGAGCGCCTTCCGTCCCGGCTGGCTGCCCAGCCTGCTGGTGGCCCTGCTGCTGCCCGGGTTGCTCGGCCTGGGCAGCTGGCAGTTGCAGCGCGCCGAGGACAAGCGCGCCCTGCTGGCCAGCTTCGAGGCCCGCCGCCAGGCCGCGCCGGTCGTCGTCGACCGGCTCGAGCGCGGCCGCGACCCGGCCTACCGGCGCGTGCGCCTGTACGGCCAGTTCGACGCCGCGCACAGCCTGCTGCTGGACAACCGCATGCGCGACGGCCGCGTCGGCGTGGAGCTGCTGCAACCCTTCTACGACCAAGCCAGCGGCCTCTGGGTGCTGCTCAACCGCGGCTGGCTGCCCTGGCCGGATCGGCGCCGGCCGCCGCAGTTCGCCACCCCCGAGGATGCCTTGGCCCTGACCGCCTGGGTCTATCTGCCGTCCAGCGGCGGCCTGCAGCTGGCGGACGCGGCGCCGGCGCAAGGCTGGCCGCGGCTGATCGGCGCGGTCGAAGTCGAGGCGCTGTGGCGCCAGCTCGGTCGCGGCGGCCTGCCCTTCGAGGCGCGCCTGGAGCCGGGCCCGGCGAGCTACCGGGTGGACTGGCCGGTGGTGGCCATGAGTCCGGACAAGCACACCGGCTACGCCGTGCAATGGTTCGCCCTGGCCGCGGCGTTGCTCGGCCTGTTCATCTATCTTGGAATACACAATGCACGGGAGAGTCGTCATGAACCCAGCCATCGCCCTGCCTGAGACCCCGCGCAAGGCGCGCGGCCGCTGGCAACTGCTGTTGCTGCTGGCCATCGCCATCGGCCCCATGCTGCTGGCCAGCGCCATGTACCAGTGGCGGTTCTGGGTGCCGGAGACGCGCAGTTACCACGGCGTGCTGGTCGGCACCGGGCAGACCCTGGCCGACCTCGGCGTACAGGGCGAGCTGGCGCCGCGCTGGCAGATCCTGGTCACCGCCCCCGCTGCCTGCGCCGCCGACTGCCAGCAACTGGTCTACCTGGCGCGGCAGATCCAGATCGGCCTCAACCGCGAGATCCTCCGCGCCAGCCATGGCCTGGCGGCGGGCGCAGCGCTGATGGCCGACTACGCCGCGCTGCTCGATCGCGAGTACCCGCAGCTGGGCCGCTACGGCCTGGATCGCCAGGCCTACGACCGGGCCACCGAGGCCCTGCCCGGCGCCTGGCTGTGGCTGGTCGACCCGCATGGCAACCTGGTGCTGCGTTACCCGGCCGGCAGCGACGGCAAGGCGATTCTCGACGACCTGCGTTTCCTGCTGAAGATTTCCCAAATCGGTTGAGGCTGACCCGCAGGCGCTTGCCTGCTAAGGATCGACGATGCGCAAACCCGGTTACCGCCTCGCTCTCTGCGCCACCCTGCTGGCCGCCGTGGTGGTGCTGCTCGGCGCCTACACCCGGCTGACCCACGCCGGCCTGGGTTGCCCGGACTGGCCCGGTTGCTACGGCTTTCTCGGCGTACCGATGAGCGAGCACAAGCTGGCCCTGGCCGAGGCGCGGTTCCCCGAGGCGCCGGTGGAGGTGGCCAAGGGCTGGTACGAGATGATCCACCGCTACTTCGCCGGCGCCCTCGGCCTGGTCATCCTCGGCCTGGCGGCGCAGGCGCTGCGCCGCCGCGGCGAGCCGGGCCAGCCGCTGAAGCTGCCGCTGGCACTGCTGGCGCTGGTGATACTGCAGGGCGCCTTCGGCATGTGGACGGTGACCCTCAAGCTCTGGCCGCAGGTGGTCACCGCCCATCTGCTCGGCGGCTTCGCCACCCTCAGCCTGCTGGCGCTGCTGTGCCTGCGCCTGTCCGGGCGCTTCGCCCCGCTGCAGCTGCCGGCGCGCCTGCGTGCCCTGGCGGCGGCCTGCCTGCTGCTGGTGATCGGGCAGATCGCCCTGGGCGGTTGGGTCAGCTCCAACTATGCGGCGGTGGCCTGCGTCGACCTGCCCACCTGCCACGGCGAGTGGTGGCCGGCGATGGATTTCGCCAACGGCTTCCACCTGACCCAGCATATCGGCCCCAATTACCTGGGCGGGCAGCTCGACAGCGACGCGCGCACCGCCATCCATATGAGCCACCGCATCGGCGCACTGATCGTCAGCCTGGCCCTGCTGCTGCTGGCCTGGCGGCTCAAGGCCGCCGGCCTGCCGCGCCTGGCCGGCCTGCTGCTGCTGGCGCTGGCGTTGCAGGTCGGCCTGGGCATCAGCAACGTGATCTTCCACCTGCCGCTGCTGGTGGCCGTGGCGCACAACGCCGGCGGCGCGGCCCTGCTGCTGACCCTGGTGCTGGTCAACTACCGCCTGCGGGCCAGTGCCCGCGCGGCTCGGCTCGCCGACGAACCCTGCGCCGGCGCGATGGCGCCGACGTTCGGCAAATAACGATAAAGAGGAGAAACGCCATGGCTACTGCGCTACGAGCCCACTCCGAACCCGCCAGCTGGCGCGACTACCTGGAGCTGACCAAGCCCAAGGTGGTGCTGCTGATGCTGATCACCTCGCTGGTCGGCATGTTCCTCGCCACGCGCGCCGGCGTGCCCTGGACCGTGCTGCTGTTCGGCAACCTCGGCATCGGCCTGTGCGCCGGGGCCGCGGCGGCGGTCAACCATGTGGTGGACCGGCGCATCGACTCGATCATGGCGCGCACGCACAAGCGCCCGGTCACCGCCGGGCGGGTCTCGCCGGCGGCGGCGCTGAGCTTCGCCCTGCTCCTGGCCGTGGCCGGTATGGCCCTGCTGCTGCTGTTCACCAACGCCCTGGCGGCCTGGCTGACCCTGGCCTCCCTGCTCGGCTACGCGGTGATCTACACCGGCTTTCTCAAGCGCGCCACGCCGCAGAACATCGTCATCGGCGGCCTGGCCGGCGCCGCGCCGCCGCTGCTCGGCTGGGTGGCGGTGACCGGGCATATGTCCGCCGAGCCGCTGTTGCTGGTGCTGATCATCTTCGCCTGGACCCCGCCGCACTTCTGGGCCCTGGCCATCCACCGCAAGGCCGAATATGCCAAGGCCGATATCCCCATGCTGCCGGTGACCCACGGCGAGCACTACACCAAGGTGCATATCCTGCTCTACACCCTGGTGATGTTCGCGGTGACCCTGCTGCCCTACGCCATCCACATGAGCGGGCCGCTCTACCTGGTCTGCGCGCTGCTGCTGGGCGGGCGCTTCCTGCACTGGGCCTGGGTGCTGTACCGTGACAGCAAACCGCACGCGGCGATCAATACCTTCAAGTACAGTATCTGGTACCTGTTCCTGCTGTTCATCGCCCTGCTGGCGGACCACTACCTGCTGCTGAATATCTAAAGGCTGTCATGACCCGCACCCAAATCACCGTTTTCGTCCTCGTCGCCATAGTCGCCCTGGTGCTGGGGCTCACCGTCAACAAGGTGCTGACCGCCAAGGGCCAGGGCGACCCCACCGCGCTGCTCGACGCCGGCATCGTGCTGCTGCCGCAGAGCCGCAGCCTGCCGGCGCTGAGCCTGACCAATCAGGATGGCGAAAGCGTGGCGGTGGATCAGCTCAAGGAGCAGTGGAGCCTGCTGTTCTTCGGCTACACCTTCTGCCCGGACATCTGCCCGGCCACCCTTGCCCAGCTGCGCCAGCTGCAGGGCCAGCTGCCCGAGGAAGCCCGCGCGCGGCTGCGCCTGGTGCTGGTCAGCGTCGACCCCAAGCGTGACACCCCGGAGCAGTTGAAGAAGTACCTGGCCTATTTCGATGCCGGCTTCGTCGGCCTGACCGGCGAGGAAGCGACGCTGCAGAAGTTCGCCAACGCGGTGAGCATCCCCTATATCCCCGCCGATACCAGCCAGGACAACTACACCGTCGATCACAGCGGCAACCTGGTGATCATCGGCCCGGACGGCACCCAGCGCGGCTTTATCCGCGCGCCGATCAACAACGCCAAGCTGGCCGAACAGCTGCCGGGGCTGGTTTCAGGCTCGTAGGGTGCGCCGCGCGCACCGGCTAGCGGTCGAAGGCATTGGCATTGGTGCACACGGCGCACCCTACGGGGCGTGGCCTACAGCGCGAACGGCAGCGCCAGCTCGACCCGCTGGCGCTGCGCCAGGCGGCGCTGGAACTCGCCCGGATCGTGGATCAGCACTTCCTGCCCGGCGAAGGACTCGGCTGCGATCAGCCGCGATAGCCAGAAGCGCACGCAGGCGATGCGCAGCATGGCCGGCCACAGCTCGGCCTCGGCAGCCGTGAACGGCCGCAGCGCGGCGTAGGCGCCGAGCAGCGCGCGGGCGCGGGCGCCGTCCAGGCTGCCATCCTCGTGCGAGCACCAGTCGTTCAGGCAGATCGCCAGGTCGTAGAGCATCGGCCCCGAGCAGGCGTTGTAGAAGTCGATCACCCCGGCCAGATGGTTGCCGTCGAACAGCACGTTGTCGCGGAACAGGTCGGCATGCAGGTTGGCCCGCGGCAGGGCGAGGATGCGGGCTTTCAGCGCGGCGATCTCGGCCAGTGCGTCGCGCAGCAGCGGCAGCTCGGCTTCCGGCAGCCTGAGCGCCAGGCTCGGGCCCTCGGCCAGCATCCAGTCCAGGCCGCGGTCGCTGCGCCGCTCCAGCGGCCGCTCGCGGGTGGCCAGATGGATACGTGCCAGCAGGCTGCCGACCTCCTGGCAATGGTGGGCGTTGGCCGCGTGCACGTGCTTGCCGGCCAGGCGCGGCTGCAGCAGCGCCGGCTTCTCCGCCAGGCTGCGCAGCGCCTGGCCATCCTCCGTGCGCAGGGCGTAGGGCACCGGCAGACCGGCGTCGTGGAGCACGTCGAGCAGTTCGATGAAGAACGGCAGGTCGGCCAGCGGGCCGCGCTCGACCAGGGTCAGGACGTACTCGCCCCGCTCCAGGCTGACGAAGAAGTTGCTGTTTTCGCTACCCGCGGCGATGCCCTGGAAGTCACGTAGGCGGCCGAGCCCGTAGGGCGCCAGGAAGACTTCGAGCTCGTGACGCTCCAGGGGGGTGAATACCGACATATCAGACCTTAATTGCCTTACCAGCTAAAGATTTCCCAGGAGGGGATCAACATGTCCGGATCGTCCGAACGCACGAAGTTGCCGTCGCTGCCGTCGGCGCGCACCAGGAAGTAGGGTTTGCCGTTTTTCGGAATCACCTTGATCGCGTAGAGAAAACCGTTGACCCGGTATTCCTGAATGGTGCGGTCGCCGTCCTGGCGGATGGTCACGTCCGGGTCGCCGGAGACCGGATCTTCGGCGTGAGCGGCGAGGGGGACGCAAGCCAGCAGGCCGACCAGCAAAAGGCGTTTGACTGTACCCATGGTAACCTTGCTCCTTCGTTTTCAATGATGCGGTCATTCTAGCGCCGCACCCGCCGAAAAGGTTGATCCCGCTCATGAGCCAAGCCCCGCTGATCCTGGTCGACGGTTCCTCCTACCTGTACCGCGCCTTCCACGCCCTGCCGCCGCTGACCACCTCCAAGGGCCTGCCCACCGGGGCGGTGAAGGGCGTGCTGAACATGCTCAAGAGCCTGCGCAAGCAGTACCCGAACAGCCCCTTCGCCGTGGTCTTCGACGCCAAGGGCGGCACCTTCCGCGACGAGCTGTTCGCCGAGTACAAGGCCAATCGCCCGTCCATGCCGGACGAGCTGCGTGTCCAGGTCGAGCCGCTGCACGCCAGCGTGCGCGCCCTCGGCCTGCCGCTGCTGTGCGTCGAAGGCGTGGAGGCCGACGACGTGATCGGCACCCTGGCCCGCCAGGCCGCCGGCGAGAAGCGCGACGTGGTGATTTCCACCGGCGACAAGGACATGGCCCAGCTGGTCTGCCCGCACGTTACGCTGGTCAATACCATGACCGGAAGCGTCTACGATGCCGATGGCGTAAAGGAGAAATTCGGTGTCGGTCCCGAGCTGATCATCGACTACCTGGCGCTGATGGGCGACAAGGTCGACAACATCCCCGGCGTGCCCGGGGTCGGCGAGAAGACTGCCCTCGGCCTGCTGGTCGGCATCGGCGGTGGCCTCGACGTGCTCTACGCCAACCTCGACAAGGTGCCCGAGCTGCCGATCCGCGGTGCCAAGGGCTTGCCGGCCAAGCTCGAAGAGCACCGCGAGATGGCCTACCTGTCCTACCAGCTGGCCACCATCAAGACCGACGTGGCGCTGAATATCGAGATCGAGTCGCTGCATCCGGGCGAGCCGGATCAGGCCGCGCTGGTCGAGCTGTACGGCGAGCTGGAGTTCAAGAACTGGCTCGACGAGCTGCTGCGGCAGAACAAGGCGCTGGCCACCAAGGCTGCTGCGCCGGCCGGCGACCTGTTCGCCGAACCGGCCGGCGACAGCGCCGAGGAAGTCGCCGAAGCGCTGCCGCCGAGTGCCGGCGACTACCAGCTGGTATTGGAGCAGGCGCAGTTCGACGCCTGGCTCAAGAAGCTGGAACAGGCCGAACTGATCGCCTTCGACAGCGAGACCACCAGCGTCGATGCCCAGCAGGCGCAGCTGGTTGGCCTGTCCTTCGCGGTCAAGGCCGGCGAGGCCGCCTATATCCCGCTGGCCCACTCCTATATGGGGGTGCCGCAGCAACTCGACCGCGACACTGTGCTCAAGGCGCTCAAGCCGATCCTCGAAGACCCGGCCAAGGCCAAGGTCGGCCAGCACGCCAAGTACGACATCAACGTCCTGGCCAATGCGACGACGCCGATTGCCGTGCAGGGCGTGGCTTTCGACACCATGCTCGAATCCTATGTGCTGGACTCGACAGCCACCCGCCACGACATGGACAGCCTGGCGCTGAAGTACCTCAATCACAGCACCATCCGTTTCGAGGACATCGCCGGCAAGGGCGCCAAGCAGCTGACCTTCGACCAGATCGCCCTGGACCAGGCCGGCCCCTACGCCGCCGAGGACGCCGACGTCACCCTGCGCCTGCACCAGGAGCTGTGGGGCCGGCTCGAAGCCGTGCCGTCGTTGGCCAAGGTGCTACGCGAAATCGAAATCCCGCTGGTGCCGGTGCTGGCGCGTATCGAGCGCAACGGCGCATTGGTCGACGCCAAGCTGCTCGGCGAGCAGAGCGTCGAGCTGGGCGACAGGCTGGTGGAGCTGGAGCGCGAGGCGTTCGCCATCGCCGGCGAGGAGTTCAACCTGGCCTCGCCCAGGCAGCTCGGCGTGATCCTCTACGAAAAACTCGGCTACCCGGTGATCAGCAAGACCGCCAAGGGCCAGCCCTCCACCGCCGAGGCGGTGCTCGCGGAGCTGGCCGAGCAGGACTTCGAGCTGCCCAAGGTGCTGATGCAGTACCGCTCCTTGAGCAAGCTCAAGAGCACCTACACCGACAAGCTGCCGGAGCAGATCAACCCGCGCACCGGGCGCATCCACACCAGCTACCACCAGGCGGTGGCGGCCACCGGCCGGCTGTCGTCGAGCGACCCGAACCTGCAGAACATCCCGATCCGCACCGCCGAAGGAAGGCGCATCCGCCAGGCCTTCGTCGCGCCGCAGGGCTACAAGATGATGGCCGCGGACTACTCGCAGATCGAGCTGCGCATCATGGCCCACCTGGCCAAGGACGAAGGCCTGCTGGATGCCTTCCGCCACGACCGCGACGTGCACAAGGCCACCGCCGCCGAGGTGTTCGGTGTGACGCTGGAGCAGGTGAGCAGCGATCAGCGGCGCAAGGCCAAGGCGATCAACTTCGGCCTGATCTACGGCATGAGCGCCTTCGGCCTGGCCAAGCAGATCGACGTCGACCGCAAGCAGGCGCAGGCCTATATCGACCGTTACTTCGCCCGCTATCCGGGCGTGCTGAGCTATATGGAACGCACCCGCGCGCAGGCCGCCGAGCAGGGTTATGTGGAGACGGTCTTCGGCCGCCGCCTGTACCTGCCGGAAATCCACGCGCAGAACCAGGCCATGCGCAAGGGCGCCGAGCGCGCGGCGATCAACGCGCCGATGCAAGGCACCGCGGCGGACATCATCAAGCGCGCCATGATCGCCGTGGACGCCTGGCTGCAGGACAGCGGCATCGATGCGCGGATCATCCTCCAGGTGCACGACGAACTGGTGCTGGAGGTGCGCGAGGAGCTGGTCGAGGAAGTCGGCGTGCAGATCAAGGCGCTGATGGGCGGCGCGGCGGAACTGGACGTGCCGCTGCTGGTGGAAGTGGGCGTCGGCGCCAACTGGGACGAGGCGCACTGAGTTCGGGTACTGCCTGGGCGTAGGCTGCGCTGTGCGCACCAGCGAAGGGTGTGTCGGTCGGCGCACCCACAAGCAAGGCTTCTGGGAATCAGCGCGCCGCGGCTTATTGCGAATGGTTTTTAAAAAAAGGATGAACTTTCCGCGAGGGCGCCCGGTCAGAGTTCTTGAATGGCCGTTAAGCCTTTCAATGCTCCTATGTTGTGTTAAGTGTTGGCAGACATCTGAACCCCGCCCTAGCGGTTCAGACCTTAAACCCCGAACTTCTCCCTCCCCATACGAAGCTCGGGGTTTTTTTTGCCTGTAGAAAGCTGCCGCTAGCGGCACTCTGCTGACCCTCTCCCGTTTATGGGAGAGGGTGCCCGAAGGGCGGGAGAGGGCTGCTTCGATGCGCTCTCAAGTCAAACAGGGCGGCTGCAGTCCCGTAGGGTGCGCTGTGCGCACCGAATACTCCCTACGGAGCCGGTGCGCACAGCGCACCCTACGCTTCAGGCCTCAGCGTTTTCTTCGTCCTCTTCCGGCAGCAGATCCAGCCAGCCGGCCAGCACCAGCTGCGCCTCTTCCACGCCCATGCGCTTGGGCGCCGAGAACAGCTGGATGCCGATGCCCTCGCCCCACTGCTTGCGGATTTCCTGCTGCACTTTGAGCAGGGCGTTCTTCGCCGCGCCGAAGGCCAGCTTGTCGGCCTTGGTCAGCAGGATGTGCAGGGGCATGCCGCTTGCCACCGACCAGTCCAGCATCATGCGGTCGAATTCGGTCAGCGGGTGGCGGATGTCCATCATCAGCACCAGGCCGCAGAGGCTCTCGCGGCTGCCCAGGTAGGCCTCCAGGTGCTTCTGCCAGTGCTGCTTGAGCGGGATCGGCACCTTGGCGTAGCCGTAGCCGGGCAGGTCGACCAGGCGGCGCTCGTCGTCCAGGCGGAAGAAGTTGAGCAGCTGGGTGCGCCCCGGGGTCTTCGAGGTGCGCGCCAGGCTGGCGTGGGTCAGGGTGTTCAGCGCACTCGACTTGCCGGCGTTGGAGCGGCCGGCGAAGGCCACTTCCAGGCCGCTGTCCTCGGGGCACTGATCGACCTTGGCGGCACTGATGAGGAAGCTGGCCTGCTGGCACAGACCGATGATGGGGTTCTTCGGGAGCATGGGGGTATCCGGTGGGCGCCCCGCACTCGCCAGCTGGCGTTCGGGGACTTGCGACATTTCCGCGCACCTGCGGCACGCCAGGTGGCGCGGCAAGCGGCGTCGTTTCCGTTTCAGCGTTGCCAGTATATAATGCCGCAGATTTTGTGTGCGCTTTGTCCCACCCGCAGGAACCCGATTGCCGGGAACGATTAACCAGGCTGCTCGCTAGAAAGCAGAACGTTCCCCTCCCTGATGAGGTAGATCTGATGAAGAAAATGCTGCTCGCGGCTGCCGTAACCCTGCTGTCCTTCAACGGCCATGCTGCCCAAGATCCGCAAGCTGTATACGACCGTGCCTGTGGCGTTTGCCATAACGGCCAGATTCCCACGGCCCCGCTCAAAGGCGACAAGGCCGCCTGGGAACCGCGTCTGGCCAAGGGCATGGACGCACTGGTACAGAGCGTCACCAATGGTTTGAATGCCATGCCGCCCCGCGGGTTGTGCATGGACTGCACGGCGGAGGACTACCAGGCGGTCATCAAGCTGATGACCGAATGAGTGGGCCCGGCCGATAACCCTTATCTCTCTTAGCCGTAGTTGGATTAGCTGATGAACAAAGTACTCGTGAGTCTGCTGTTGACCCTGGGCCTCACCGGCCTGGCACAGGCTGCCGGCGATGCCGCAGCCGGTCAGGGCAAAGTCGCCGTCTGTGGCGCCTGCCATGGCGCCGATGGCAACAGCCCCGCGCCAAACTTCCCCAAGCTGGCCGGTCAGGGCGAGCGCTACTTGCTCAAGCAGCTGCACGACATCAAGTCCGGCAACCGCCAGGTGGTCGAGATGACCGGCATGCTGGATAACCTCAGCGACCAGGACATGGCCGACATCGCCGCCTACTTCGCCAGCCAGCAGATGAGCGTCGGCGCCGCCGACCCCAAGCTGGTCGGGCGCGGCGAAGCGCTGTTCCGCGGCGGCAAGCTGGAAGAAGGCATGCCGGCTTGCACCGGTTGCCACTCGCCGAACGGCGCCGGCCTGGACGCCGCGGGCTTCCCGCAGCTGGGCGGCCAGCACGCCACCTACGTGGCCAAGCAGCTGACCGACTTCCGCGAAGGCAATCGCACCAACGACGGCGACGCGATGATCATGCGTGCCATCGCGGCCAAGCTGAGCAACAAGGATATCGAGGCGGTTTCCAGCTTTATCCAGGGTCTGCATTGATCGACCGCTGTTGCAGTTGGTAAGACAAAGGGTGGCTGCGGCCACCCTTTTTCGTATGCGCCGCGGCTACAATGGCCGGAACCTGCCCCCGGGCGACGAGTCCTAGTATCGATTCGCCATTGGGCGACGCTTACCAGCCAAGGAGTACTCCATGCGTAACCTGATTTTCGGCGCCGCTCTGGCCCTCAGCAGCCTGTTCGGCGTCGCCGCCCATGCCGAACCCGTCGCCGGCCAGCACTATGTCGAGCTGAAGAGCCCGGTACCGGTGTCCAAGCCCGGCCAGATCGAGGTGGTGGAGCTGTTCTGGTACGGCTGCCCGCACTGCTATCAGTTCGAGCCGACCCTCAATCCCTGGGTCGAGCAGCTGCCCGAGGACGTCAACTTCGTGCGCATCCCGGCCCTGTTCGGCGGCGTGTGGGACAAGCACGGGCAGATGTTCATCACCCTGGAAAGCATGAAGGTCGAGCAGAAGGTGCACGACGCCGTGTTCGCCGCCATCCACCAGGACAAGAAGCAGCTGGCCAGCCCCGAGGAAATGGCCGAGTTCCTCGCCACCCAGGGCGTGGATCAGGACGCCTTCCTCAAGACCTATAAGTCCTTCGCCGTCAAAGGCCAGATGGAAAAGGCCAAGAAACTGGCCATGGCCTACCAGATCACCGGCGTACCGGTGCTGGTGGTCAACGGCAAGTACCGCTTCGACATCACCTCCGCCGGCGGCCCGCAGCAGACCCTGGAAGTCGCCGACCACCTGATCGCCAAGGAGCGCGCCGCGCTCTGAGCGGCCGCTGCCGCCGACCATGTTGCGCCGCTGGCGACAGACCCGCGCGGTTGGCCTGTGCGATCCACAGGTCAACCCGCAGTGCGCCGCTGACACCCAGTGGCCCGCCGACGGCCTGCTGCGCCTGCTCAGCTTCAATGTCCAGGTCGGCATCAACACCCAGCGTTACCATCACTACCTGACCCGCAGCTGGCAGCACCTGCTGCCGCATGCCGGGCGCAGCGGCAACCTGCAGCGCATCGGCGACCTGCTCGCCGATTTCGACTTGGTGGCGTTGCAGGAGGTCGACGGCGGCAGCCTGCGTTCCGGCTACGTCAATCAGGTCGAGTACCTGGCCCAGCAGGGCGCCTTTCCCTACTGGTACCAGCAGCTCAACCGCAACCTCGGGCGTCTCGCCCAGCACAGCAACGGCGTGCTCAGCCGTCTGCGTCCGACCCTGCTGGAGGATCATCCGCTGCCCGGCCCGCCGGGGCGCGGGGCGATCTTCCTGCGCCTGGGCGAGGGCGAGCAGGCGCTGGGGGTGGTGATGATGCACCTGGCCCTCGGCCCGCGCACCCGTACCCGCCAGTTGGCCTACATTCGCGAGCGGGTCGGCGGGTTCCGCCACCTGGTGCTGATGGGCGACATGAACACCCACGCCGGCGACCTGCTGGAGAACTCGCCGCTACGCGACCTCGGCCTGATCGCGCCGCAGGTCCAGGCGACCTTCCCCAGCTGGCGGCCGCAGCGCTGCCTCGACCATATCCTGCTCAGCCCGGGGCTCGAACTGGGGCGGGTCGACGTGCTCAGCCAGCCGATCTCCGACCACCTGCCGGTGGCCGTGGAAATCCGCCTGCCGCGCGCTCAGATTAGTGGCCAAACGCCTATGCTGAAGGCGCCCTCCCGTGGATAAGCAGGCCGTATGAGCGATGACGCGCAACGCTGGAAAGACAAGTACCTGAGCAGCCTGGAGCAACAGGAAAAGCTCGAGCGGCGCTGGGAGCTGCGCCTCGACCTGCTGCGCCGCGGCCTGGTGCGCAGCAGCCTGGCCGCCGAGGGCGCGGACAAGGCGGTCGACCAGTGCATGCAGGAGATGCGCGACATCCTCCGCCGCGACGACATGGACGCGGCGCTCGGCGGCCTGATCCCGCGGCTGGAGAAGGCCGTGCTGGATTCCGAGCTGCGTCGCCAGCAGCGCGCCGGCGAGGCCACCGCGGCGCTGACCCGGCTGGTCGAGCAGCTGCAGCAGCTGCAACCGCCGCGCGAGGTGCGCAAGGCGCTGAAGGCGCTGGCCAAGCAGTTGCACGAGGCCACTGGACAGACCCATCAGCTGCCGGCGCTGCTCAGCCAGCTGAGCCGCCTGCAGGGGCAGACGCTGGAGCTGCTGCGCACGCCGGCGGCCGAGCAGCCCGGCCTGCTGCAACGCTTGTTCGGCAGTCGCGGCGAGGCGGGCGGCGCTGGCGAGGCGTCCGAGCCGGCACCAGCGCCGGTCGAGGTGGCGCCGCTGCCCGTCGCCAGCACGCCTGCTGCGTCGCCGGCCGCGGCGCCCTTGCCGGCGCTGGACAGCCTGCCGCTGCCGCCGGGGCTGCTGGCGCAGGGCGAGGACGAGACGCAGCGTTTCGCCCTGCCCGGCAGCGAGCCCGGCTACAGCGCGGTGGCGCCGCATATCGCCGAGAGCCTGCTGGGCCTGCTCGCCGAGCTGGAGCTGCCGGCGCGTCACCAGCCGCAGGGCGAGGCGCTGCGCCAACGGGTGCAGGGCCAGCTGAACTGGTACGAACTGGTGCCGGTGCTGGACGACCTGGCGGTGCTGGTGCTGGCGGTGAGCGACAGCGGCCAGCGCGAATTCGCCGGCTACCTCAAGCAGCTCAACGAGCGCCTGGCGGCCTTTATCGGCACCCTGAGCGAGGCGCACGAGGGCTACAGCGAATCGGTCGAGAGCGCGCGCGACTTCGACCGGCAACTGCGCGAGCAGGTCAGCGGCCTGCAGCACAGCGTGCAGAGCGCGGCGGATCTGGAGGCGCTCAAGCAGGCCCTGGAACAGCGTCTGGACGGTCTGCTGCAGACCGTCAGCAGTCACCAGCGCCAGCGCGACGGCCGCGAGGCCGAGGTGGCCCAGCGCCTGCAGAGCCTGGTGCAGCGGGTCGCCGAGATGGAGCGCGAGGCCCAGCAATTTCGCGAGCATATCGAGGAGCAGCGGCAGAAGTCCCTGCTCGACCCGCTTACCGGCCTGCCCAACCGCGCCGCCTGGAGCGAGCGCCTGGAGCTGGAGACGGCACGCCGCCTACGCTACGGCGGCGAGCTGCTGCTGGCGGTGCTCGACGTCGACCATTTCAAGCGGATCAACGACGGCTACGGTCACCTGGCCGGCGACCGGGTGCTGAAGATCATCGCCGGCGAGCTGCACAAGCGCCTGCGCAAGACCGACTTCATCGCCCGTTACGGCGGCGAGGAGTTCGTCCTGCTGATCCCGGCGACGCCGCTGGACGGCGGCGTGCAGCTGCTGGAGACGCTGCGCACGGCGATCGAGGCCTGTCCCTTCCACTTCAAGGGCGAGCCGGTGACCATCACCCTCTCCGCCGGGCTCGCCGAATTCCGCGGCGAGGAAGCCGCCGAAGCGGCGTTCGAGCGCGCCGACCAGGCCCTGTATCGGGCCAAGGCCGGCGGGCGCAACCGCATCGAACTGGGCTGAGCGGCTCAGTGCTCCGTCAAGGCCGCCTGGCGCCGGGGCTGCGGCTCGCCGTGCGGGCCCTCCTCATCCACTAGCGGCACCTCGTTGCCCTCCACGTCGTACAGCTTGCCGCCGACGAAGTGGTCGCCGTCGTGCAGGGCGGCGATGTCGCGGTAGCGCAGGCTGCGCTCGGTGCCGGCGACGAACACCGACTGCTGGTCCGAGTTGCCGGCGGTGAAGTGGTTGAACAGCAGGTTGAGCAGAATCGCCATGATCGCCGCCGAACTGATGCCGGAGTGGAAGATGGTCTCGAACCAGGCCGGGAAGTGGTGGTAGAAGCTCGGCATGGCGATCGGGATCATGCCGAAGCCGATCGAGGTGGCGACTATCACCAGGTTCATGTTGTTGCGGTAGTCGACCTTGGCCAGGGTGCGGATGCCGCTGGCGGCCACGGTGCCGAACAGCACCACGCCGGCGCCGCCGAGCACCGAGGTGGGCACCGCGGCGATGATCCGACCCATGATCGGCAGCAGGCCGAGGGTGACCAGGATCAGCCCGCCGGTGGCCACCACGTAGCGGCTCTTGACCCCGGTGACGGCGACCAGGCCGACGTTCTGGGCGAAGGCGCTCTGGGTGAAGGAGCCGAACAGCGGCGCCAGCGCACTGGCGATCATGTCCGTGCGCAGGCCGTTGCCGAGGCGCTTGGAGTCGACCTTGGTGTCGATGATGTCGCCGACGGCGAGGATGTCGGCCGAGGTTTCCACCAGGATCACCATCACCACGATCAGCATCGAAACGATAGCCGCCAGCTCGAACACCGGCATGCCGAAATGCAGCGGCGTGGGGAAGGCCAGCACCGGGCCTGCGCCGACCTTGGAAAAGTCGGCCATGCCGAAGGCCAGGGCCACCAGGGTGCCGATCACCATGGCCAGCAGGATCGACAGGCGCGAGATGGTGGCGCTGCCGACCTTGCTCAGCAGCAGCACGGTGGCCAGGGTGAACGCGGCCAGGCCGATATTGGCCATGCTGCCGAAGTCCGCGGCCTGGCTGTTGCCGCCCATGGCCCAGCGCGCGGCCACCGGCATCAGGGTCAGGCCGATGGTGGTGATGACGATGCCGGTCACCAGCGGCGGGAAGAACTTGGTGATCTTGGAGAAAATCGGCGTGATCAGCAGGCCGATCAGCGCCGCCCCGATCACCGCGCCGAACACCACCGGCAAGCCGCCTTCGCCGCCATTGGCGCCGACTATGGCGACTATGGTGGCGACGCTGGCGAAGGACACGCCCTGCACCAGCGGCAGCTGACAGCCGAAGAACGGCAGGCCGAGGGTCTGCAGCAGGGTGGCGGCGCCGCCGACGAACAGCGAGGCGGCGATCAGCAGGCCGATGTCGGCGGGCGACAGCCCGGCCGCCTGGCCGACGATCAGCGGCACCGCGACGATGCCGCCATACATGGTCAGCACGTGTTGCAAGCCATAGAGGAGATTGGCGCCGATGCCGAGATTCTCGTCCTCGGGACGCGTGGCAGGAGCGCTGTTGGGGATGGACGTCATGGTGAGGCTACTCGCTGTTGTTCTTGTCTGGTCAATGTAGACAACTTTTTATTATTTTGGCTACTACTTTGTATACATTCTTACGAGGGGCGTTTCCCGAAACGATTGCCGGTGTTTCGGTCACAAAAGCGGCGTTTTCAGCATCTTCGCTGCGATCTGACTGCCGCGCCGGCTCGCGGCGAAGCCCCGCCAGGCCCTAGACTGTCAGCCAGACCCACTGGAGACGCCCATGGATATCTTCAGCATCGCCGTGCTGATCTTTCTGGTCACCGACCCCTTCGGCAATATCGCCATCTACATCGCCGCGCTGAAGAACCTCGAGCCGCGCCGCCGGCTGTGGATCGCCGCGCGCGAGCTGCTGTTCGCCCTGGCCCTGCTGCTGCTGTTTCTCACCTTTGGTGACAAAGTCCTCAGCAGCCTGGGCCTGTCGCGCGAGGCAACCGCCATCGCCGGCGGTATCATCCTGTTCGTCATCGCCATGCGCCTGATCTTCCCCAGCCCGCAGGGCCTGCTCGGCGACGTGCCGGACGGCGAGCCGATGCTGGTGCCGCTGGCCACCCCGGCGGTGGCCGGGCCCTCGGCCCTGGCGGTGCTGATGACCCTGCGCAACACCCATACTGGGCCGCTCTGGGAGCTCTACCTGGCGCTGCTGCTGGCCTGGGCGGCGACGGCATTCATCCTGCTGCAGGCCTCGTTCCTGCAGCGGTTTCTCGGAACCCGCGGGTTGACGGCGGTGGAGCGACTGATGGGCATGCTGCTGATCATGCTCAGCGTCGACATGCTGCTGGACAACCTGCAAAGCGTATTTGGTCACGCATGAAAGCAGTTTGCATCGCCCTTTTCCTGGCCCTGCTCGGCGGTTGCAGCGCTGGGTTGCGCATCGACGACAGCCATACCGCAACCGGGCAGAACAGTCGGGTGCAGTACGTGGTGCTGCACTACACCTCCACCGACCTGGCGCGCTCGCTCAAGCTGCTCACCGAGACCGAGGTGAGCAGCCATTACCTGATCGGCGACGCGCCGCCGACCGTCTACCGTCTGGTGGATGAGAATCGCCGGGCCTGGCACGTCGGCGTCAGCGAGTGGCAGGGGCGCACCTGGCTCAACGCCTCGACCATCGGCATCGAGCTGGTCAACCAGGGCTACTACGAGACTCCGGCCGGGCGCTATTGGCAGCCCTTTGCCCCGCAGCAGGTCGACAGGCTGATCGTGCTGCTCAAGGACATCGTGCAGCGTCATCAGTTGCCGCCGGGGTCGATCATCGCCCACAGCGACGTGGCGCCGCAGCGCAAGGTCGACCCGGGCCCGCTGTTTCCCTGGAAGCGCCTGGCCGACGAGGGCCTGCTGCCCTGGCCGGACGAGGCGGCGGTGGCGCGCCAGCAGGCGCTGTTCGCCGCCAGCCCGCCCAGCGTGCAGTGGTTCCAGGAGCAGCTGGCGCGCCAGGGCTACGCGGTGCCGCAGCACGGCGAGCTGGACCAGGCCACGCGCAACGTCATCGCCGCCTTCCAGATGAAGTACCGCCCGGCCGACTACGCCGGCCAGCCCGATGCGGAGACCGCCGCGCGCCTGCTGGTGCTTAACCAGCAGTCTGGATAGTTGGATTGAGGCCGCGTTCGTGCGCGGCCTGCTCCCTCTCCCATTTATGGGAGAGGGCTGGGGAGAGGGTGGCTCAGGCGACTCGGAGTTACCGGGTAGACCCTCTCCCCCGCCCCCTCTCCCGCAAGCGGGAGAGGGGAGACAAACCTCCCTACAACGGCAACGCCAGGTAGAAGCGGCTGCCCTGGCCCGGTTGCGACTGCACGGCGATCTGTCCGCCGTGCAGCTGGACGATCTCCTTGCACAGCGCCAGGCCCAGGCCGGCGCCGCCCTTGCGCCGGCCGACCTGGACGAAGGGCTCGAAGATACGCGTCTGCTGGCCGTAGGCGATGCCTTCGCCGTCGTCCTCGACGCCGAGGATCAGGCGTTCGTCCTGGCGCCGCGCCTGCAGGCGGATCTGCCCGCCCGGATGGCTGTGGCGCAGGGCGTTGCCGAGCAGGTTGTCCAGCACCCGCTCCAGCTGCAGGCGGTCGGCGCGCAGGCGCGGCAGCGGCTCGTGCAGCTCCAGGCCCAGGTCGATCTCGCGTTCGGCGGCCTGGGCGGCGAAGCGCAGCTGCGCCTGCCGGAGCAGTTCGGCGGCGTCGCAGGGCGCCAGTTCCAGCTGCTGCAGGCCGTTCTGGTAGCGCGAGAAATTCAGCAGGTCGTTGATCAGGCGCAGCAGGCGTTGCATCTCCTCGTCGACGGTGCGCAGCAGGTCGGCCTCGCGGCTGCCTGCGGCGAAGTGCAGGCGTTCCTGCAGCAGGGCGAAGGCCATGTGCATGCCGGTGACCGGGGTGCGCAGCTCGTGCGAGGCGCGCAGGACGAACTCGCGGCGCACCCGCTCGAAGGCGCGCTGCTCGGTGACGTCGCGCAGCACCATCACCGCGCCGAGCAGCGGCCCCTGCTCGTGGCACACCGGGGTCAGGCTGTAGGCCAGCAGACGGGTCTCGCCAGCGGCCTCGATGGCCAGGTCGTCCGGCGCCCGCTCGGGGCTGACCCCGGCCAGCACCAGCTGCAGCTGTTCGTTCAGTTCCGGGCGCTGCAGCGCCTGGCCGAGCGACTGGCCCCTGGGCACCGCGTCCCAGCCCAGCTGCCGCTGCGCCACCGGGTTGCCGTGTTCCAGGCGGCCCTGGCGGTCGAGGATCAGCAGGCCGTCGTCGATGCTGTCGAGCACCGCCTGCAGGCGCCGCTGCTGGCCGACCAGGGCCTCGACGTTGGTCGCCTGGAACTGGCGCAGGGCCTCGGCCATCAGGCCGAAGCGGCGGCTCAGGGCGGCCATTTCCGGCAGCGGCGAGAGCGGCAGGGTGACCTGGAAGTCGCCTTGGCCGATCTGGTCGGCGGCGCGCGCCAGCGCCTCGATCGGCCGGCCGAAGCGCTGCGCCAGGCTGTGCGCGGTGACGAAGCCGATCAGCAGCACGGCCAGGCCGATCAGACCGAGCAGACCGGCGATCAGCCAGGCGCGCTGGCGGGTGCTCGCCTCGGCCTCGTCGACGGCGGCGACGTAGCGGTTCTGCAGGGCGTTGATGCGTTCGCGCAGGGCCTCCTCGGCCTGGCCGAGGGCGTCGCTCTTGAGCAGCTCGCGGCGCACCGTCAGCGGCTTGGCCAGCAGCGCGTCGAAGCGCGCGTAGGCGCTCTCCACCTCGGCCAGGGCCTGGTGGTCGCCGGCGGCGCGGACGTTGGCGTTGGCCTGCTGCAGCCATTGCCGGAAGCGCGTGTCGGCGGCCTGCAGCGCCTCGCGGTCGAGCTGCTCGGCGAGCAGCAGGCCGACCTGCTTGCCCAGCTCCTGGCGCATGCCCAGGCTGGCGTCGATGATCTGCAGGTTGCGGGTCATCGCCTGGCTCTGCTGCTGGGTCAGCTGCAGCACGCTGAACATGCCCAGCAGCAGGCCGAGCAGGGCCACGGTGAGCAGCGCGCTGCTGCCGAGGAACAGCCGGGTGCGCAGCTTCACAGGCCGAACTGCTTGCGCTTGCGGTACAGCGTCGAGGCGTCGATGCCGAGGGTGCGCGCGGCCTGGTCGAGGGTCTCGCTGGTCGCCAGCACCGCGGTGATATGGGCCTTCTCCAGCGCCTCCAGGCTCAGCGCGGCGCCGATGCGCGGCGCGCCGTTCTCGACCGGCTCGCCCAGGCCGAGGTGCTCGGGTTCGATCAGCTCGGCGTTGCAGATGATGCTGGCGCGCTCGATGACGTTGCGCAGCTCGCGGATATTGCCGGGCCAGGCGTAGCCCTGCAGCGCCTCGCGCGCGGCGTCGCTGAAGCCGTGCACGGGGCGCGCGTATTCCTTGACGAAGCGGGCGAGGAAGCCCTCGGCCAGCTGCAGCACGTCCTCGTTGCGCTCGCGCAGCGGCGGCAGGGTCAGGGTGATGACGTTGAGGCGATACAGCAGGTCTTCGCGAAAGCGCCCCTCGCGGACCATCTCGTCGAGGTCGAGGTTGGTCGCGGCGAGGATGCGCACGTCGGCGCGGCGCGTCACCGGGTCGCCGACCCGCTCGTATTCCTTGTCCTGGATGAAGCGCAGCAGCTTGGGTTGCAGCGGCAGCGGGAAGTCGCCGATCTCGTCGAGAAACAGGCTGCCGCCGTCGGCCTGGTTGACCCGCCCCAGGGTGCTCTCGCTGGCGCCGGTGAAGGCGCCGCGGCTGTGGCCGAACAGCTCGCTTTCCATCAGCTCGGCGGTCAGCGACGGGCAGTTGATGGTCACGCAGGCCTTCTTCGCCCGCTTGCTCCAGCCGTGGATGGCGCGCGCCAGCTCGCCCTTGCCGGTGCCGGACTCGCCGAGGATAAGGATATTGGCGTCGGTGCCGGCCACCTGCCGCGCGGTTTCCAGCACCGCCATCAGCGCCGGGCTGCGGCTGTCCAAGTGGGCGCCGGGTTGGCGCACCTGATCTTCCAGGGCTTCCAGGCGCGCCGCCAACTGGCGCACCTCGAGCTGCTTGGCGGCGGCCAGGCGCAGCTGCTCGGGGCTGCACGGCTTGACCAGGTAATCGGCGGCGCCGGCCTGCATGGCGTCCACCGCGGTGTCCACCGCCGAGTGCGCGGTGACTATCACCACGCGCATCCAGGGCGCCTGCACGCGCATCTGCGCCAGCAGGTCGAGGCCGTTGTCGTCGCCCAGGCGCAGGTCGAGGAAGCACAGGTCGAACACCTGGCGCCGCAGCAGCGCCTCGGCCTGCGCCGCGCTGCTGGCGCCGGCGACCTCGTAGCCCTGGTCCTCCAGGCAATAGCGGAAGGTGCGCAGGATCGCCGCCTCGTCGTCGACCAGGAGGATGCGCCCGCTGTGTCCTGAATCTGCCATCGTCGTGCTCCATCTGACTGGGTGTCTGGCATTAGTCAGGGAAAAATCATGCAAGTTGCACGGCGATTTCGCCGCGGCCCTGCAGCCTGCATGCCGATGAGTTTTTTCGACATCTATTAAGTCATTGTTTTTATTGAGTTTGTTTGGGTTGGAAAAGCTGGCATAGGGCTTGCGAAAGTCCTGGCAACTATTGCTTTGCCGAGGACCTCGCCATGCCCCCGTTCAAGACCCTGATGCTGGCCGGCAGCACCGCCCTGCTGCTGAGCCTGACGCCGCTGGCCAGCCAGGCCGCCGAGGGCGAGCTGAGCCAGCAACTGGCGGCGGCGCGCCAGGAAGGCTCGATCTGGACCGCCTTCGCCCTCAATCGTCACCTCAACCCGTTCCGCCTCGACATCGCCGTGGAAGACGGTCGTGCCCGCCTCGAGGGTCGGGTGGAGAGCGCGGTGCAGAAGGAGCTGGCCGAGCAGGTGGCGCTGAGCGTCGAGGGGATCGAGGCGGTGGACAACCGCATCGAGGTCGACGCCGCGACCGCCGAGGGCGAGCCGCCGGGCCTGGTGCAGCGCCTGGAGGACGCCAGCCTGGCGGCCACGGTGAAGTCCAAGCTGTTGTGGAACAGCAATACCCGCGGCCTGGACATCCAGGTCAAGAGCCAGAACGGCGCCATCACCCTCAGCGGCCACGCGCAGACCCCGGCGGCCAAGGAGCTGGCCGGCCAGCTGGCGGCCAATACCGACGGCGTGCGCGAGGTGTTCAACCACCTCAGCATCAGCACCGCCGACAGCAGCGCCAGCGAGATCGAAGTGGCCGCCGAGGAGGCGCGCGAGGCGATCGGCGACGGCTGGATCACCAGCAAGGTCAAGGCCAGCTTCGTCTATAGCCGCAACCTGGATGCGCTGAACATCGCGGTGAGCACCGAGGACGGTTTCGTCAGCCTGCGCGGCAGCGTGCTGAGCAGCGCCGAGAAGCGCCTGGCGGTGGACATCGCCCGCAATATCCGCGGCGTGCGCGGCGTCGACGCCGATGCCCTGCGCATCGACGGCTGAACGCCGGACGCCGCATTCGCCAGTCCCATAGCCGAGGAGAACCGCCATGAGCAGCAAGACCGCACAACTCAACGAACTGATCGAGATCACCCGCGACGGCCAGCGCTTCTACGAGCACGCCCACGACGAGGTCAAGGACATCCGTCTGCAGGCGCTGTTTCGCGACATGGCGCGGGCCAAGACCGAGGTGATCGACGCCCTGGCGCGCAGCGTGGCGGCCAACCACAGCCAGCCGGCCAGCGGCGGCACCCTGCTGGGCAAGCTGCGCCAGCTCTACGCCGATACCCGCGCCACCCTGGCCAAGGATGAGGACGCCACCTACGTGGCGCAGCTGGAGGAGAGCGAGGACCGCATCCTGCACGCCTTCGAGGACGCCCTGGAGGGCGCGGACCAGGATCTGCGCGTACTGCTGGCGATGGAAATGCCCAAGGTGCGCGCCTGTCACGCGCGCATGCGCGCCCTCAAGCACAGCCTGCAGTAGGCGCGCCGCTGCGTCCCGCCAGGCCCCCGTGCGCGTTGCGTGCGGGGGCCTTGGCCGTGGCGCGCGCAAATTCGCCGACGTTCACGCAACTGTCATATTCGCTTCATAGAGTGTTCACGTGGCCTGCAGATACTTGGGCCCGTTCCATCCAACACTAATCCTGCTAGGAGCAAGGCATGAAACTGAAGCGTTTGATGGCGGCCCTGACTTTCGCCGCCGCTGGCGTAAGCGCCGTATCTGCTGTAGCCGCCGTCGACCCGGCTCTGCCAGCCTATGAAAAGACTTCCGGCGTATCGGGCAACCTGTCCAGCGTCGGTTCCGACTCGCTGGCCAACCTGATGACCCTGTGGGCCGAAGAGTTCAAGAAGCAGTACCCCAACGTCAACATCCAGATCCAGGCTGCCGGCTCCTCCACCGCGCCGCCCGCCATGACCGAAGGCACCGCCAACATGGGCCCGATGAGCCGTCCGATGAAGGACAGCGAGATCCAGGCCTTCGAAGAGAAGTACGGCTACAAGCCGACCGCGGTGCCGGTGGCCATCGACGCCCTGGCCGTGTTCGTGCACAAGGACAACCCGATCAAGTCGCTGTCCATCGAGCAGGTCGACGCGATCTTCTCCAGCACCCGCCTGTGCGGCAACGACAAGGACATCAAGACCTGGGGCGACGTCGGCCTGACCGGCGAGTGGGCCGGCAAGCCGCTGCAGCTGTTCGGCCGTAACTCGGTCTCCGGCACCTACGGCTACTTCAAGGAAGAAGCCCTGTGCAAAGGCGACTTCAAGGCCAACGTCAACGAGCAGCCGGGTTCGGCCTCGGTGGTGCAGTCGATCTCCAGCACCCTGAACGCCATCGGTTACTCGGGCATCGGCTACAAGACCTCCAGCGTCCGTGCCGTACCGCTGTCGAAGAAAGGCGGCGAAGCCTTCGAAGCTTCCGAAGAGAACGCCCTGGCCGGCAAGTTCCCGCTGTCGCGCTTCTTCTACGTCTACGTCAACAAGGCGCCGAACCAGGCCCTGAGCCCGCTGGACGCCGAGTTCATCAAGCTGATGCTGTCCAAGCAGGGTCAGGAAGTGGTGATGAAGGACGGTTACATCCCGCTGCCGTCCAAGGTGGCCGCCAAGACCCTGAAGGAACTGGGTCTGTAAGCCTGGCCTCGCGCTAGAGGCTGTAAGCGGCGCGGCCCGCCCTCTTCGGAGTGGCGGGCTTCGTCATGTCAGCTGGCTGTAACCTTTCTGTCATACAAGCCCGCTAGATTGGCAAGCCTGGGCAGCCGCATGCGCTGCAAACAAGCTCGCGCAGAGATTTCTCGCATGAATGACTTGGCAAACGACACCGTGAACCGCGCACAGAACCCCCTGGGGATCGACTTCAATACCCCCGCCCTGCAGCGCAAGCGCCGTCTGCGCGCGCTGAAGGACCGCATGGCGCGCTGGTACGTCTCCATCGGCGGCCTGGCGGTGCTCGGTGCGATCACCCTGATCTTCTTCTACCTGGCCCATGTGGTGCTGCCGATGTTCCAGGGCGCCGAGATGAGCGCGCGCAAGGCCCAGCAACCGGCCTGGCTGGCCGAGGCGCAAGCGCCGCTGCTGCTGGCCATGGAGGAGCAGAACCAGGTGGCCATGCGCCTGGATCGCGCCGGCATGGTGCAGTTCTTCGACCTGAAGAACGGCGAGGCGATGAACTCCGTGCAGTTGCCGCTTGGCGAAGGCGTCAGCGTCGCTTCGGTCGGCCAGGACCAGCCGGGCAGCCGCCGCGTCGTCCTCGGCCTGTCCAACGGCCAGGTGCTGGTGCTGCAGCACAACTACAAGGTCAGCTACCCGGACAACGTGCGCACCATCGCGCCGCAGATCGATTTCCCCTACGGCGAGACGCCGATCGCCCTCGACCCGCAGGGCCGCGCCCTGGAGCACGTGGCGCTGAACCTCAACAGTGGCACCCTGATGTTGGCCGGCTCCACCGGCAGCGAGCTGCACCTGATCGCGCTGAGCCGCGAAGAGAACCTGTTCACCGGCGAGGTCAGCCTCGGCGAAGACCGCATCGCTCTGCCGCAGATCGCCGAGCCCATCCAGGAGCTGATCCTCGACCCACGCCAGCTGTGGCTGTACGTGGTCAACGGCGAGTCCACCGCCGACGTCTTCGACCTGCGCAAGCGCAGCCTCAACGGCCGCTACGAGCTGCTCAAGGACGCCTCCAACCGCATCACCAGCGCCACCAGCCTGCTCGGCGGCATCTCGATCATGCTCGGCGACGCCAAGGGCGGCATCCAGCAGTGGTTTATGGTGCGCGACGCCGACGGTAAATCCACCTTCCAGCCGGTGCGCAGCTTCCAGCTGGAAGGCAGCGCCATCACCCAGATCATTCCCGAGGAACGCCGCAAGGGCTTTATGGCCCTGGACGAGGCGGGCAACCTGGGCATCTTCCACAGCACCGCGCACCGCACCCTGCTCAAGCAGCAGGTGGCCGACGGCGCCGCCATCGCCGCCCTGTCGCCGCGCGCCACCCGCGTACTGGTGGAGCGCGAGGGCCAGCTGCAGCGCTTCGTGGTCGACAACCCGCACCCGGAAATTTCCTGGAGCGCGCTGTGGGGCAAGGTCTGGTACGAGAGCTACCCGGAGCCGGACTACGTCTGGCAGTCGACCTCGGCCAACACCGATTTCGAATCCAAGCTGAGCCTCTCGCCGCTGGCCTTCGGCACGCTCAAGGCGGCCTTCTACGCCATGCTCCTGGCCGCCCCGCTGGCGGTGGCCGCGGCGATCTACACCGCCTACTTCATGGCGCCGCGCATGCGCACCAAGGTCAAGCCGGTGATCGAGCTGATGGAGGCGCTGCCGACGGTGATCCTCGGCTTCTTCGCCGGCCTGTTCCTCGCGCCGTTTCTGGAGAACCATCTGCCCGGCATCTTCAGCCTGCTGCTGCTGACACCGGTGGGCATCCTGCTCAGCGGCTACCTGTGGACCAAGCTGCCGGAAAACCTGCGTCACCGCGTGCCGGACGGCTGGGAAGCGGCGCTGCTGATCCCGGTGGTGATCGCCGTGGGCTGGTTCTCCCTGGCCATCAGCGGCCACCTGGAGAACTGGCTGTTCGACGGCAACATGCGCCTGTGGCTGAGCAACGACCTGGGGATTCCCTTCGACCAGCGCAACGCCCTGGTGGTCGGCCTGGCCATGGGCTTCGCGGTAATTCCGAACATCTACTCGATCGCCGAAGACGCCGTGTTCAGCGTGCCCAAGAGCCTGACCTTCGGCTCCCTGGCCCTCGGCGCCACGCCCTGGCAGACCCTGACCCGGGTGGTGATCCTCACCGCCAGCCCGGGCATCTTCTCCGCGCTGATGATCGGCATGGGCCGCGCCGTGGGCGAGACCATGATCGTGCTGATGGCCACCGGCAACACGCCGATCATGGACATCAACATCTTCGAGGGCATGCGCACCCTGGCGGCCAACGTGGCGGTGGAAATGCCCGAGTCGGAAGTCGGCGGCACCCACTACCGTGTGCTGTTCCTCGCCGCGCTGGTGCTGCTGCTGTTCACCTTCGTGATGAACACATTGGCCGAGCTGATCCGTCAGCGCCTGCGCACCAAGTATTCGTCGCTCTAAGGTTTTGGAAGGTATATGTCCGTGAAACAGAACAACCTGAAATCCTGGTACAAGAGCGGCGCCCCGGGCGTATGGATGAGCGGTGGCGCGGTTGCCATCGCCATCATCATGACCCTCGGCCTGCTGGCGGTGATCGCCACCCGCGGCCTGGGCCACTTCTGGCCGGCCGACGTGATCGAGGCCGACTACCAGGTGCCCGGTCAGGAAGCCCGGGTGATGGCCGGCGAGGTCACCCAGATCGAGGAAGTGCCGCGCGCCCGTCTGGCCGCCGCCGGCCTGCCGGTGGCCGAGGAAGGCGGCGAGTTCATGACCCGCGAGCTGCTCAAGGTGGGCAACCGCGAGCTGTTCGGCGCCGACTTCGCCTGGGTCGTCGGCGAGTGGCTGAGCAACCCGCGCACGCCGGCCGAGATCACCGTGCTGGAGCGCCGCGAGTGGGGCAACTTCTACGGCTACCTGGTCAACGTCAAGGAGAACGGCCAGGTCATCGCCGCGGGCGAGGCCGCCTGGCCGGCGCTGCGCGAACGCATCGAGCGGGTCGAGCAGCTGCACGCGCAGCTGGTGCGCCTGGAGAAGAAGGACATCGGCCGGATCAACCACGGCCTCGAGCGCATCCGCCTGGAAAGCCGCAAGCTGCAGCTGCAGGGCAAGCTGGACGCCGCCGCCCAGGCCGAGCTGGACGCGCGCCGCGCGGTGCTGGACGCCGACTACAAGGTGCTCGAGGCGCAGATGGTCGAGCTGTTCGGCCAGGTCAACCGCGACAGCGTGACCCTGCGCATCAGCGACGGCCGCGAGAGCGAGATCGCCCTGGGCAAGGTGGTGCGTGCCTTCCGCCCCAACGCCATGGGCATCGGCGACAAGCTCGGCTTCTACGCCATGAAACTGTGGGAGTTCGTCAGCGACGAACCGCGCGAGGCCAACACCGAGGGCGGCATCTTCCCGGCGATCTTCGGCACCGTGCTGATGGTCATGCTGATGGCGGTGATCGTCACCCCGTTCGGCGTGATCGCCGCGGTCTACCTGCGCGAATACGCCCATCAGGGCGCGCTGACCCGGATCATCCGCATCGCGGTGAACAACCTGGCCGGCGTGCCGTCGATCGTCTACGGCGTGTTCGGCCTGGGCTTCTTCGTCTACGTGCTGGGCGGTTCGATCGATAGCCTGTTCTTCCCCGAATCGGCGCCGGCGCCGACCTTCGGCACCCCGGGCCTGATGTGGGCCTCGCTGACCCTGGCGATCCTCACCCTGCCGGTGGTGATCGTCGCCACCGAGGAAGGCCTGGCGCGCATCCCGCGCGCGGTGCGCGAAGGCTCGCTGGCGCTCGGTGCGACCAAGGCCGAGACCCTGTGGAAGGTGGTGATTCCGATGGCCAGCCCGGCGATGATGACCGGCCTGATCCTCGCCGTGGCCCGCGCCGCCGGCGAGGTGGCGCCGCTGATGCTGGTGGGCGTGGTCAAGCTGGCGCCGAGCCTGCCGCTGGACGGCAACTACCCCTACCTGCACCTGGATCAGAAGATCATGCACCTGGGCTTCCACATCTACGACGTCGGCTTCCAGAGCCCCAACGTCGAGGCCGCGCGGCCGCTGGTGTACGCCACCGCGCTGCTGCTGGTGATCGTCATCGCCCTGCTCAACCTGACCGCGGTGTATATCCGCAACCACCTGCGCGAGAAGTACAAGGCGCTGGACCACTGATTCCCTTAGCTACAGGCCGCGCGTCCCGGCGCGCCGCTTGCAGCTTGTAGCTACGAATGGAGTGAAACGATGCAACACGAAGCCCATACCCACGGTATCGACCTGGCCGCCCTCGGCCGCGACAAGCAGAGCCTCAACCTGGCCAGCGAGACCACGGCCATCGCCGTGCCGGGGCTGAACCTCTATTACGGCGAGAAGCAGGCGCTGTTCGACGTCAAGATGGACATCCCGCGCCAGCGCGTCACCGCCTTTATCGGCCCGTCGGGCTGCGGCAAGTCGACCCTGCTGCGCACCTTCAACCGGATGAACGACCTGGTCGACGGCTGCCGCGTGGACGGCGAGATCAACATCGACGGGCGCAACATCTACCGCAAGGGCGAGGACGTCGCCGAGCTGCGCCGTCGCGTCGGCATGGTGTTCCAGAAGCCCAACCCCTTCCCCAAGAGCATCTACGAGAACGTGGTGTATGGCCTGCGTATCCAGGGCATCAACCAGAAGCGCGTGCTCGACGAGGCGGTGGAGTGGGCGCTGAAGAGCGCGGCGCTGTGGGACGAGGTCAAGGACCGCCTGCACGACTCGGCCCTGGGCCTGTCCGGCGGTCAGCAGCAGCGCCTGGTGATCGCCCGTACCGTGGCGGTGCAGCCGGAAGTGCTGCTGCTCGACGAGCCCTGCTCGGCGCTCGACCCGATCTCCACGCTCAAGGTCGAAGAGCTGATCTACGAGCTGAAGAGCAAGTACACCATCGTCATCGTCACCCACAACATGCAGCAGGCGGCGCGGGTGTCCGACTACACCGCGTTCATGTACATGGGCAAGCTGATCGAGTTCGGCGACACCGACACCCTGTTCACCAACCCGGCCAAGAAGCAGACTGAAGACTACATCACCGGTCGTTACGGCTGATGGCCATGTCAGAGTGCGCTGGACTGCGTCGGCGGAACTTGCCGTACTACCTGTACTGTCTGCGTTCCGCCTCCTTGCCCAGCACCCTCTGCCAAAGCCCATCCCTTAACAACCAGTAGGGTGCGCTGTGCGCACCATAGCCATCCAAGCTGGCAGCTTTCGCGGAGCGAAACATGATCAACAAAGACAATCTTACCCAGCACATCTCCCAGCAGTTCAACGCCGAACTGGAGGAAGTGCGCAGCCACCTGCTGGCCATGGGCGGCCTGGTGGAGAAACAGGTCAACGACGCCGTCACCGCGCTGATCGAGGCCGACTCCGGCCTGGCCCAGCAGGTGCGCGAGATCGACGACCAGATCAACCAGATGGAGCGCAACATCGACGAGGAGTGCGTGCGCATCCTCGCCCGGCGCCAGCCGGCGGCCTCCGACCTGCGCCTGATCATCAGCATCTCCAAGTCGGTGATCGACCTCGAGCGCATCGGCGACGAGTCGACCAAGATCGCCAAGCGCGCCATCCAGCTGTGCGAGGAAGGCGAGTCGCCCAAGGGCTACGTCGAGGTGCGGCATATCGGCGACCAGGTGCGGCGCATGGTGCAGGAGGCGCTCGACGCCTTCGCCCGCTTCGACGCCGACCTGGCGCTGTCGGTGGCGCAGTACGACAAGACCGTCGACCGCGAGTACAAGACCGCGCTACGCGAGCTGGTCACCTACATGATGGAAGACCCGCGCTCGATCTCCCGCGTGCTCAACGTGATCTGGGCGCTGCGTTCGCTGGAACGCATCGGCGACCACGCGCGCAACATCGCCGAACTGGTGATCTACCTGGTGCGCGGCACCGACGTGCGGCATATCGGCCTGACGCGCATGCGCGAAGAGGTCGAGGGCAAGTCCGGCGCCTGATTGGCCCGTGCATCTGCGGAGCGTCCGGAGGTCCTTGTAGCCCGGATGCAATCCGGGAGGCGCGCGCCGTTCTCCCGGGTTGCACCCGTTCGACCGATCAGTCGTGCCGCGCGCTTTTCCGTTGGCCTTTGGCCACTGGCCATGACTATGCTTAACGCCATTCGTACAGGAGAGGCCGATGAGCAAAGTCAGTGTGCTGGTGGTGGACGACGCGACCTTTATCCGTGATCTGGTCAAGAAAGGGCTGCGCGATCACTTCCCCGGCGTGCAGATCATCGAGGCGATCAACGGGCGCAAGGCTCAGCAGCTGCTGGGCCGCCAGCCGGTCGACCTGATCCTCTGCGACTGGGAGATGCCGGAGATGTCCGGCCTCGAGCTGCTGACCTGGTGCCGCGAGCAGGACAGCCTGAAGACCACGCCCTTCATCATGGTCACCAGCCGCGGCGACAAGGAAAACGTGGTGCAGGCGATCCAGGCCGGCGTTTCCGACTACATCGGCAAGCCCTTCTCCAACGAGCAGCTGGTGACCAAGGTGAAGAAGGCGCTGAGCCGCGCCGGCAAGCTGCAGGCCCTCGCCGCCAGCGCCCCGCCGAAGATGCTCAGCAGCGGCGCCTTCGCCAACGACTCGCTGGCCGCCCTGACCGGCGGCAAGGCCGAGGTGGTCAAGCCCAGTGCGCCAACGCCGGCAGCCGCCGCCCCCGCCGCAGCGAGCGCCGCGCCTGCGCCCGCTGCTGCAAGCAAGGCACCGGCCGGCCGCGGCCAGGGCCAGCTGCGCCTGCCCGGCGGCAGCATGGCCTGCGTGATCAAGGCGCTGAGCCTCAAGGAGGCGCTGCTGGTGGTCAAGCGCACCGAGCAGCTGCCGCAGGTGCTGGAGAGCGCGGTGCTCGACCTGGAACAGGGCGAGGCGGCCGAGACCGCCCGGCTCAACGGCTACCTGCATGCCGTGGCGGCGCTGGAGCCTTCGCCTGCCAGCGAATGGCTGCAACTGAGCTTCCGCTTCGTCGACCGCGACCCGCAGAAGCTCGATTACCTGTCGCGCCTGATCGCCCGCGGCACCGCGCAGAAGCATTTCGTCCCCGGCGCGTAGGGTGGACATGGCGTAGCCTTGTCCACCTTTGCCGGCGATGTGGCGGACAAGCCCGCGGCCTGTCCAGCCTTCCCCTGCAGCCATCGCGCCGCCCGGATGCAATCCGGGGATCGATGCGGCGCTTGCCCCGACATGCCCGAGCCATGCCGACCGACGGCGGTGAGCCGGTTCACAGCCCGGGGCTCGGCGCCTGGCACGGCCGCGCAGGCGCTGCTAGCCTTGCTAACCCGGATATCGAAAAGCCATAAGATCCGAGTCGTTATGCTAGGGCGTCTGATTTTCCTCTGCAGCCTGCTGGTCCTGTGCGGCCAGGCCGCTGCCCTGACCATCTACAAGTACGTCGACCCGAACGGCGTGGTGACCTATAGCGACCAGGCGGCGCCCGGCGCCCAGGTCTTCGTGTTCCGCGACCGCATGGTCGAGCGCCTGGACAATCAGGTGAAGCTGGAGACCAAGCAGCACGAGGCCGGCGAGACCCTGCTGGTGCGCAACGACCTGTACGCCCCGGTGGAGATCGAGCTGCGCCTGGAACAGGTGGAGAACGCCGTCGGCGCGCCGGACAAGCCGATCCGCTGGGTGCTGCCGCCGCGCAGCAAGATCCGCCTGGCCACCCTGGCGCCGCGCGAGGCCGGCCAGCCGCTGCGCTACAAGCCCAGGCTGCGCTACGCCCTCGGCGACCCGCGCCTGCAACCGAGCATCCACCGCTACCCGCTGCCCTGGCGCGGCGGCCCGTTCCGCCTGACCCAGGGCGCCGGCGGCAAGTACAGCCATTTCACCCCCAAGGGCCGCTACGCCATGGACATCGCCATGCCCGAAGGCACGCCCATCGTCGCCGCGCGCGGCGGCGTGGTGGTGAAGACCGAGAACCAGCAGAGCGGGCGCGGCAACAACCCGGCCGGCAACTTCGTGCGCATCCTGCATGACGACGGCACCATGGGCGTCTACCTGCACCTGATGAAGGGCTCGGTGGGCGTGCGCGAGGGCCAGCGGGTGGAAACCGGCAGCCTGCTGGCGCGCTCCGGCAACACCGGCAACAGCACCGGCCCGCACCTGCACTTCGTGGTGCAGCGCAACGTCGGCCTGGCGGTGGAGTCGATTCCCTTCAGCTTCCGTCAGCCGGTGGACAGCCTGCCCAACTTCGCCGTCGGCGGCGAATAGCGCCGCGCCAATAAGAACGGCGACCCGAGGGTCGCCGTTGCGGTGAAAGCGAAGCGCGCTCAGCCGATCTCGATCATCTCGAAATCCATCTTGCCGACGCCGCAGTCGGGGCACAGCCAGTCTTCCGGCACGTCTTCCCAGCGGGTGCCGGCGGCGATGCCTTCGTCAGGCCAGCCCTGGCTCTCGTCGTATACCAGTCCACAGACCACGCATTGCCACTTTTTCATATAAACCTCAGGCCAATCTCACGGTGTTGCGCGACGCAAGCTACCGCAATTGCACTGACGCGCCAAGCCGGCCGGCGGCAATCGCCGCCAGCCAGGGACCAACCAAAGTCGGGTCGCGCAGCGCACGACCCGTCAGAGGTCAGCGACTGCTCATCAGCGGATCGGTCAGCGCCATGCCGTACATCGCCACCAGCGCGATCAGGCCGGCTGCAGCGAGGTAGTAGAGCGTCGGCAGAATGGTCTTGCGCAGGGTGATGCCTTCGCGTCCGAGCAGACCAACGGTCGCCGAGGCCGCTACCACGTTGTGGATGGCGATCATGTTGCCCGCCGCGGCACCGACCGACTGCACCGCCACCATCATCGCCCCGGATACGCCGATCAGCTCGGCAGCATTGAGCTGGAACTGCGACAGCATCAGGTTGGATACGGTGTTGGAGCCGGCGATAAAGGCGCCCAGCGCGCCGACCGCCGGCGCGAAGAACGGATATACGCTGCCGACGCTGTCGGCCACCAGTTGCGCCATCGCCACCGGCATCGACATCAGGTCGCTGCCGTTGACCCCGGAGTTGATCAGGATGCGCACCATGGGGATGGTGAAGATCAGCACGAAGCCGGCGCCGAGCAGGGTCTTGCTCGATTCGCCCACCGCCGCCTTGAGCTCGGCGAAACGCATGCGATGGAGCAAGAAGGTGGCCAGCACCACCATGCACAGGATGCCGCCGGGCAGGTACAGCGGCTCGATGGTGCCGGACACGCCGGTCTCGCCGAGGATGTCCTTCCAGCCGAAGCTCAGGCTCATCATGGCCGCCTTCACTTCAGGGAAAGTACGCGAGATCACCAGGAACACCGCCAGCAGCAGATACGGCGCCCAGGCCATGGGCACCGAGATCGGCGCCTTGCCGGCCACCTCATCCAGCTTCATCTCGATCTTGCCCATCCAGTCGGACGGCCAGTCCTTGGGATCAGCGAAGTCCCAGCTTTCCTTCGGCAGCAGGAATCCGGCCTTGGCCGCCGGTACCACGATGGCCAGGCCAACCAGGGCGCCGATCATCGACGGGAATTCCGGGCCGAGGAACACGCCGGCGGCCATGTACGGCAGGGAGAAGGCGAAGGCGGTGAAGATGGCGAACGGCGCGATGGCCAGGCCTTCCTTCCAGCTCTGATTCTTGCCGAAGAAGCGCGTCATGATCATCACCATGATCAGCGGCATCAGCAGGCCGATCAGGCCGTGGGTGATGGCCACCCGCGAGTAGATCAGGTGGAAGAAGGTTTCCCAGGTGCTGCCGGTGGCCACCAGTTGTTCGGTGATGCCGGTTCTATCCAGGCCGGCGCCGACACCCACCAGGATCGGCGTACCGACCGCACCGAAGGACACCGGTGTGGACTGCACCATCATCCCCAGTACCACCGCGGCCAGTGCCGGGAAGCCCAGGGCTACCAGCAGCGGTGCGGCCACGGCAGCCGGGGTACCGAAACCGGAGGCGCCCTCGATGAAGCAGCCGAACAACCAGGCGACGATCAGCGCCTGTACGCGGCGATCCGGGCTGATATTGGAGAATCCCCGGCGGATCGCCGCGATGCCTCCGGAGTGCTTGAGGGTGTTCAGCAGCAGGATCGCGCCGAAGATGATCCACAGGATCGAGGCCGTAAGAATCAGCCCCTGCAGGCTGGAGGCGATGACCCGGTTGAGGGTCATGTCCCAGGCCAGCAGGCCGATCAGGGCGGTGAGGACGAACACCAGCGGCATCGCGTACTTGGCCGGCCAGCGAAAGCCGATCAGCAGTACACCCGCTAGCACCAATGGCACGAAGGCCAGGATGGACAGCAGCGTTTGACTCATGGGTTGGTTCCTTCTTTTTCTTGTGAACCACAGTTTTCCGGGGACACCCGGCGCCACGCATCTGGAAGGGCCGGGCACCACGGCACCGGCCTTTCCGTGAGGCGCGACGGCAGGGATTCCCCATCGCCGCGCTCATGCTCGAAAGCCCCGACGGCCAGAAACCGTCAGGGCTTGCTACTGCTCAGTGGGAGGGGCTTCAGCCGCGAGCTGTTTGTAGTGGGTTTGTCGCGGCTAAAGCCCCTCCCACAGTCGTTCAAACCTCCTCTTTAAAGCGCAAACGCCAGGCATGCAGCAGCGGCTCGGTGTAACCGGACGGCTGCTCGCGGCCCTTGAACACCAGATCACTGGCGGCGCGGAAGGCGTGGGATTGCTCGAAGTTCGGTGCCATCGGGCGGTAGGCCGGATCACTGGCGTTCTGCCCGTCGACCACCTGCGCCATGCGCTGCAGCGTCTCGCGTACCTGGGTCTCGCTGACCACGCCGTGGTGCAGCCAGTTGGCGATATGCTGAGCCGAGATCCTCAATGTGGCGCGGTCTTCCATCAGGCCGACGTTGTGGATGTCCGGCACCTTGGAGCAGCCGACGCCCTGCTCGACCCAGCGCACCACGTAACCGAGGATGCCCTGGCAGTTGTTGTCCAGTTCCTGCTGGATATCGCTGGCGCTCCAGGGTCGTTCGGCGCTGACCGGTACGCTGAGCAGATCGTTCAGCAGGCTGTCGCGTTGGCTGGCCAGGTCGATCAGCTCCAGCTCGCTCTGCACCGCCTGCACGTCGATCTTGTGGTAGTGCAGGGCGTGCAGCACGGCGGCGGTTGGCGACGGCACCCAGGCGGTGTTGGCGCCGGCTTTCGGGTGGCCGATCTTCTGTTCGAGCATGGCCGCCATCAGGTCCGGCATGGCCCACATGCCCTTGCCGATCTGCGCCTTGCCGCGCAGCCCGCAGGCCAGGCCGACCAGCACGTTGTTGCGCTCGTAGGCGGCGATCCAGGCGCTGGATTTCATGTCGCCCTTGCGCAGCATGGCGCCGGCCTGCATGGCGCTGTGCATCTCGTCGCCAGTGCGGTCGAGGAAGCCGGTGTTGATGAAGGCAACACGCGCGCTGGCCGCCTCGATGCAGGCCTTGAGGTTGACGCTGGTGCGCCGCTCCTCGTCCATGATGCCCATCTTCAGGGTGTTGGCCGGCATGCCCAGCAGCTGTTCGACGCGACCGAACAGCTCGTTGGCGAAGGCCACTTCGAACGGGCCGTGCATCTTTGGTTTGACGATATAGACGCTGCCGCTGCGCGAGTTACCGCGACGCTTGAGGTCGTGCAGGGCGATCAGGCTGGTGACCACCGCATCGAGGATGCCTTCGGGAATCTCATGACCTTCGCCATCGAGAATCGCCGGGTTGCTCATCAGATGGCCGACGTTGCGCACGAACAGCAGCGAGCGGCCGTGCAGGCTCAGTTCGCTGCCATCGGCGGCGGTGTAGGTGCGATCCGGGTTGAGGCGGCGAGTGATGCGCTTGCCGCCCTTGTCCAGCTCCTCGGCCAGGTCGCCTTTCATCAGGCCCAGCCAGTTGCGGTAAATCACCACCTTGTCGGCGGCGTCGACGGCAGCCACCGAGTCCTCGCAGTCCATGATGGTCGACAGCGCCGCTTCCATCAGCACGTCCTTCACACCGGCGGCATCAGTGCGGCCGATGGGGCTGCCCGCGTCGATCTGGATCTCGAAGTGCAAACCGTTGTTCTTCAGCAGCACGGCGCTCGGCGTGGCAGCCTCGCCCTGGAAACCGACGAACTTCTCCGGTTGCGCCAGGGCGCTCTGTGCGCCGCTGCTCAGGGTTACCTGTAGCTGGCCGGCGACCACGGCATAGGCGCTGGCGTCTGCATGCGAACCCTGGGCCAGCGGTGCGGCCTGGTCGAGGAAGGCGCGGGCGAAGGCGATCACCTTGGCGCCGCGTACTTCGTTGTAGCCCGGGCCCTTGCTGGCGCCGCCCTCTTCGCTGATCGCATCGGTGCCGTACAGGGCGTCGTACAGCGAGCCCCAACGGGCGTTGGCGGCGTTCAGCGCGTAACGTGCATTCATCACTGGCACCACCAGTTGTGGGCCGGCCTGGGTGGCGATTTCGCTGTCGACCTTGGCGGTGGTCGCCTTGACCTTCTCCGGCTGCGGCAGCAGATAGCCAATGGCGCCGAGGAAGGCGCGGTAAGCGTTCATGTCGCGGATCGGACCGGGGTTGGCGCGGTGCCAGGCATCCAGCTCGGTCTGCAGACGGTCGCGCTCGGCCAGCAGGGCACGGTTGCGTGGTGCCAGGTCATGCACCAGCGCGTCAAAACCACTCCAGAAGGCCGCAGCCTCGACACCGCTGCCCGGCAGCACTTCGCTTTCGATGAATTGCTTGAGCTCGGCGGCTACCTGCAGGCGCTGACATTGCACGCGTTCGGTCATTTTCTGTTCTCCTGTCTGCATCCGCCCATGGTGGTGCGGTTCGATCAATGTGTTGTAGGAGCCCCGCCCCGGGGCGAAGCTCTTCAGATCCATTTCGCCGCGGGGCGCGTGCGTCAGCGCTTACAGCGCCGCAATACCCGCCTTGGCCACCTGCGCATCCTGCTCGGCCTTGACCCCGGATACGCCGACGGCGCCGATCACCTGGCCATCCACCAGCACCGGCACGCCACCCTCCAACGAAGTAATCAGCGGTGCGCTGATAAAGGCCGTGCGCCCGCCGTTGACCATGTCCTCGTAGCCCTTGGTTTCGCGACGGCCTATGGCGGCGCTGCGCGCTTTCTCGGTGGCGATGTAGGCGCCGATGGGCGCGCAGCCGTCGAGGCGTTCCAGGGCCAGCGGATGACCGCCGTCGTCGACCACGGCGATGGCCACGGCCCAGCCCTGTTGCTGAGCTTCGCTGCGGGCCGCCTGGAGGATCTGGGCGACTTCGTTCTGGCTGAGTACGGCTTTGTGTTGCATGGCTTACCTCGTGTCTCGTGGCCTGGGGGCTTGCGGTTTCGGGTGTCCCCGGATTGCATCCGGGCTACGTGTTTGTCTTCCCTCTCACTTATGGAAAGGGGTTGCGTAGGTTGGGCTGAGCGCAGCGAAGCCCAACGCGATTCGCCGGGTCGTCTGCCCGTTGGGCTTCGCCGCTGCGCGACTCAACCCAACCTACGGGCGGCAGCTGTCGGGCTTATTCCATCGCCTCCTCGACCAGCTCGATCCAGTGCCGCACCGGCGTGCGCCCGGCACCATCGAGGTGGGTCTGGCAGCCGATATTGGCGGTGACGATGGCATCGGGTTTGCCGCTTTCCAGGGCGTTCAACTTGTTGTCGCGCAGCTGCCGCGAGAGCTCTGGCTGGGTCAGCGAATAGGTGCCGGCCGAGCCGCAGCACAGGTGGCCATCCGGCACGGCGGTCAGGCCGAAACCGAGGCGCTTCAGCACGCCCTCCACCGCACCGCCGAGCTTCTGCGCATGCTGCAAGGTGCAGGGGCAATGGAAGGCCAGGCGCTGTTCGGCCCTTACCTGCAGCGTCTCCAGTGGCTCGCTTTGCAGTACCTCGACCAGATCCTTGGCCAGGGCGCTGACCCGCGCCGCCTTGCTCGCATAGGCCGAATCGCCAGCCAGCAGATGGCCGTAGTCCTTGACGAAGGCGCCACAGCCGCTGGCGGTCTGCACGATGGCCTCAATGCCGGCTTCGATGGCCGGCCACCAGGCGTCGATGTTCTGCCGGGCGCGTTGCAGGCCCGCTTCCTGGGCGTTCAGGTGATAGTCCACGGCGCCGCAGCAGCCGGCTTCGCGGATCGGCGTGACGCTGATGCCGAGGCGATCCAGCACGCGCGCGGTGGCGGCATTGGTGTTGGGCGACAGCCCCGGTTGCACGCAGCCTTCGAGCATCAACACGCGGCGCGTGTGCTGCTGCGTCGGGCGTGGCTTGGCCGGGCGAATCTCGCGCGGCAGCTTGGCCTTGAGCGTGGCCGGCAGCAGCGGGCGCAGGGCCAGGCCAGTATGGGTCAGCGTCTTGAACAGCGCCGTTCGTGGCACCACGGCGCGTAGGCCCTGACGCAGCAGGCGTTCGTTCAGTGGCCGCGGCACCGCCTGCTCGACCACTTCGCGGCCGATATCCAGCAGGTTGTGGTACTGCACGCCGGATGGGCAGGTGGTTTCGCAGTTGCGGCAGGTCAGGCAGCGATCCAGGTGCTGTTGGGTCTTGGCCGTGACTTCGTTGCCTTCGAGCATCTGCTTGATCAGGTAGATGCGCCCACGCGGGCCGTCCAGCTCGTCGCCGAGCAACTGATAGGTCGGGCAGGTGGCGTTGCAGAAGCCGCAATGCACGCAGGAGCGCAGGATGCGTTCGGCTTCCCCGGCGCGCGGCAGGCGTTTGGCCTGTTCACTCAAATTGGTCTGCACGTCTTATACCTCGGCGTACATGCGGCCAGGGTTGAAAATACCCTGGGGGTCGAGCTGGTTCTTCAACTGGCGCTGGTAGCGCAGCAGTGGGGCGGCCAGCGGCTGGAAAGGTTGTGCCTGGCCGGCAGCGAAGCAGGTGGCATGGCCGCCTAACTTGGCCGTTACGCGCTGAATCAGCTCGCTATCGGCGTCGGTCTTGAGCCAGCGCTGCGCGCCGCCCCAGTCGATCATCTGGCGACCGGGCAGGTCGAGCAGACCACTGTTGGCTGGCAGCGACAGACGCCACAGTGTGCCGCTGGCGCTGAAGAACGGCAGGCGCTGTTCGCGCAGTTGCTGCCAGTAGCCGTTGTCGATCTCTTCGCCACCGAGGCGTTGGCGCGCGGCCAAAACCGAACCTTCGCCACCCTCCAGGCGCAGGTGCAGCGCCGCACCGTCGTGGCTGGCGGCGCTGATCGGCAGTGGCTGCTGGCCCCATTCGGCGAGCTTGTTCAGGGCATGCAGGGCGTCCACCTCCAGGCGCAGGCTGAGCACCTGACGCGGCTTGGGCAGCACCTTGAGCGACACCTCGGTGAGTAGCCCCAGGCAGCCGAAGCTGCCGGCCATCAGGCGCGACAGGTCGTAGCCGGCGACGTTCTTCATCACCTCGCCGCCGAAGCGCAGCAGCTTGCCCTGGCCGGTGATCACCCGGGTGCCGAGCACCTGATCACGCACTGAGCCGGCCCAGGGGCGGCGCGGGCCGGATAGCCCTGCGGCAACCATGCCGCCCAGGGTGGCGCCATCGCCCAGATGCGGCGGTTCGCACGGCAGCATCTGGTCATTCGCCTCCAGCGCCGCCTCGATCTCGGCAAGCGGCGTGCCGGCGCGGGCGGTCAGCACCAGTTCGGTGGGGTCATAGCTGACGATGCCGCGGTGGCTGCGGGTATCCAGCACCTCGCCGCTGGTGGCGCGGCCCAGATGGGCCTTGCTGCCGCTGCCCTGGATGCGCAGCGGGGTGGCGCTATTGAGCGCGTGGTTGACCTGTTCCAGCAACGCGGCGCTGGCGTCGAAATCATGCGACATCAGAAACGCTCCAGTTCCGGGAAGGGCAGTTGGCCGTGGTGCACGTGCATGGCGCCGAACTCGGCGCAGCGGTGCAGGGTGGGGATGTTCTTGCCCGGATTGAGCAGGCCGCTGGGATCGAACGCCGCCTTCACCGCATGGAACAGGGTGATTTCGTCGCTGTTGAACTGCGCGCACATCTGGTTGATCTTCTCGCGGCCGACGCCGTGCTCGCCGGTGATGCTGCCGCCGACCTTGACGCAGAGTTCGAGGATCTTGCCGCCGATGGCCTCGGCGCGCTCCAGCTCGCCAGGCACGTTGGCATCGAAAAGAATCAGCGGGTGCATGTTGCCGTCGCCGGCATGGAACACGTTGGCCACGCGCAGGCCGTACTCCTCGGACAGCTCGGCGATGCCGCGCAGCACGCCGGGCAGCTCGCGGCGCGGGATGGTGCCGTCCATGCAGTAGTAGTCCGGCGAGATGCGCCCGACTGCGGGGAAGGCGTTCTTGCGCCCGGCCCAGAATTTCACCCGCTCGGCCTCGTCGCGAGCCAGGCGCACTTCGGTGGCTCCGGCCTTTTCCAGCACCTCACGCACGCGCTCGCAGTCGTCGGCGACGTCGGCCTCTACGCCGTCCAGCTCGCAGAGCAGAATGGCTTCGGCCTCCACCGGGTAGCCGGCGTGGATGAAGTCTTCAGCCGCTCTGATCGCCAGGTTGTCCATCATTTCCAGGCCGCCGGGGATGATACCGGCGGCGATGATGTCGCCCACGGCGCGGCCGGCCTTTTCCACCGAGTCGAAGGCCGCCAGCAGCACCTTGGCCACCTGCGGCTTGGGCAGCAGCTTGACCGTCACTTCGGTGACGATGCCAAGCATGCCCTCGGAGCCGGTGAACAGTGCCAGCAGGTCGAAGCCCGGCGCATCCAGGGCATCGCTGCCGAGTGTCATGAACTCGCCTTCGACGGTGAGGATGTCGACCTTGAGCAGGTTATGCACGGTCAGGCCGTACTTCAGGCAATGCACGCCGCCGGCGTTCTCGGCGACGTTGCCGCCGATGGAACAGGCGATCTGCGAGGACGGATCAGGGGCGTAATACAGATCGAACGGCGCGGCGGCCTGGGAAATCGCCAGGTTGCGCACGCCGGGCTGTACCCGGGCGAAGCGGCCTTCGCGGTTGATCTCGAGAATCTGGTTGAAGCGCGCCATCACCAGCAGGATGCCCTGCTCCAGCGGCAGCGCGCCGCCGGACAGGCCGGTGCCGGCGCCGCGCGCCACCACCGGCACGCCGCGGGCGTGGCAGAGCTGCAGCAGCTGCTGCACCTGCTCGATGCGCTCGGGCAGCACCACCAGCATGGGTGTAGTGCGGTAGGCGGACAGGCCATCGCACTCATAAGGCTTGAGGTCTTCCTGGGTGTGCAGGATGTCGAGGTCGGGCAGGCACTGGCGCAACTCCGCCAGCAGGGCGGCCTTGTCGACTTTGGGCAGCGCGCCGTCGATGCGCTCGTCGTACAGAATGCTCATGGCAGGCTCGATTCGGGAACGTAATTGTTATCAAGGGTCAGGCTGCGACCATGGGCCGCATGTTTAGGTCTGCCTCGCTCCTGCGTCCACCTTCTTGGGCGCTGGTAGGACCAGTTTCTTGCGCCAGGCCTTCGCCCAGGATTGGCCTAAGGTCTTATCCGCCGCGGCTTGCCTCTGGGCGTGCGCGCGATCTAAGGTGGCCCTTAGAAATTGGTACGACCAGTGCGGTGGAGGTGGCGAATGGACGGGCAACAGGGCGCGGCGCGGCGCCAGGTCAGCGACGTGGTGGCCGAGCGTATCGAGCGGTTGATCGTCGATGGCGTGCTCAAGGTGGGCCAGCCGTTGCCGTCGGAGCGGCGCCTGTGCGAGAAACTGGGCATCTCCCGTTCGGCGCTGCGTGAAGGGCTCAAGGTCCTGCGTGGACGCGGCATCATCGACACCGCGCAGGGTCGCGATTCACGGGTGGCCAAGCTCAGCGGCGAGCGCGACGCCAGCCCGCTGATGCATCTGTTCAACTCGCAGCCGCGCACCCTGTATGACCTGCTGGAAGTGCGCGGCCTGCTCGAAGGCGAGTCGGCGCGCCTGGCGGCGCTGCGCGGCACCGAGGCGGATTTCGTTCTGCTGACTAGGCGTTACGAAGAGATGCTGGCGGCCCATGCCCAGGAAAATCCGGTCGACCCGCGCGAACATGCGCGTCTCGACCATGCCTTTCACCTGGCCATCTGCGAGGCCTCGCACAACCCGGTGCTGGTGCACACCCTGCAGTCGCTGACCGACCTGATGCTGAGCACCGTATTCGCCTCGGTGAACAACCTCTACCACCGCCCGGCGCAGAAACGGCAGATCGACCGCCAGCACTCGCGGCTGTATCACGCGGTGATCGAACGCCTGCCGGAACAGGCGCAGCGCGCGGCGCGCGACCATATCCACAGCATCCGCGACAACCTGCAGGAGATCGAGCAGGAGGAGCAGCGCCTGGTGCGCGCGACCATGCGCCTGGAGGGCTGGGGCTAGCTCGGTTCTGCGCGGCCTGGCGCAGCGGCTGGATCCTGGTGCTTGTCGTGAGTAACGGCGCCTGGTGTATAAGGGACGGGCAGCCGTATCCGCCGCCGGAGGATTGCCCGTGAACCAACCCATCGAGACCGATAGCGCGGTCTACAAGACCCTGCTCGAATCGACCAAGGCGATCCCCTGGAAGATCGACTGGAAGACCATGACCTTCGCCTATATCGGCCCGCAGATCGAAAGCCTGCTGGGCTGGGCGCAGTCCAGCTGGGTCAGCGCCGAGGACTGGGCGGCGCGCATGCACCCGGAGGACCGCGAGCAGGTGGTGGCCTTCTGCGTGGCGCAGTCGCAGAACGGCGTCGACCACGAGGCCGACTACCGCGCGCTGACCGCCGCCGGCGACTACGTGTGGATCCGCGACGTGGTGCACGTGGTGCGCGACGACAAGGGCGAGGTGGATTCGCTGATCGGCTTCATGTTCGACATCAGCGAGCGCAAGCAGACCGAGCAGCAGCTGCTCAGTCTGCAGCAGCAGCTCGAGGAACTGTCCTACAAGGACGGCCTGACCGGCGTGGCCAACCGGCGCATGTTCGACTCGGTGCTGGCCAGCGAATGGGCCAACGCCCAGCGCAGTCGCCAGCCGCTGTCGCTGATCCTGCTGGATATCGACCACTTCAAGCAGTACAACGACCACTACGGGCATATCCAGGGCGACGACTGCCTGAAGAGCGTCGGCCAGGCGCTGAGCGGCGCCGCCAGCCGGCCGCGGGATTTCGTCGGCCGTTTCGGCGGCGAGGAATTCGTCCTGGTGCTGCCGGAAACCGACGCCGCCGCCGCCCGCCATATCGCCGAGCGCTGCCGCCAGCTGGTGCGCCAGCGGCGCATCCCCCACGAGAAATCCACGGTGGCGCCGCTGCTGACCATCAGCCTCGGCGTCGGCACCACGGTGCCCGCGGCCCAGGATCGCGCGGTGGACTTCCTCAACGCGGTGGACAAGCTGCTCTATCGCGCCAAGCAGCGCGGCCGCGATCGCCTGGAAATGGCGCCGGCGCAGGGTCAATCGTTGCCCGAGCAGGAGCGCGGCTCGGGTTAGCGCCGCGTCCTGGTGCAATCGTTAACCTCAGCGTAACTATCGAGCGACCTGCTTGATTGATGACCACCAGGTCACGCCCCTAAGGTGCCTCCACGACAGCGGAACTCGTGGAGTCATCGATGACAACAACAATATCCCCACCGCCGCAGTGGTCGCGTCGTCGCGCTGAAAAGGCCCGGCGACTCGATCAGGTGCGCACCCTCGCCGATGGCGTGGTCCTGCCCAGCGACAAGATCGTCGCGGCCCTCGAAGCGTTGATCGCCCCCGGCGATCGCGTGGTGCTCGAAGGCAACAACCAGAAGCAGGCGGATTTTCTCTCCCGCTCGCTGGCCAAGGCTGACCCCGGCCGCCTGCACGACCTGCACATGATCATGCCCAGCGTCAGCCGCGCCGAGCACCTCGATTTGTTCGAACGCGGCATCGCCCGCAAGCTCGATTTCTCCTTCGCCGGGCCGCAAAGCCTGCGCATCGGCCAACTGCTCGAAGACGGGCAGATGGAAGTCGGCGCCATCCACACCTACATCGAACTGTATTCGCGCCTGCTGGTGGACCTGATCCCCAACGTCGCCCTGGTCGCCGGCTTCCAGGCCGACCGCCACGGCAACATCTACACCGGCCCGAGCACCGAGGACACTCCGGCGCTGGTCGAACCCACCGCCTTCTCCGACGGCATCGTGATCTTCCAGGTCAACGAGATCGTCGACCAGCTGCCGCGGGTGGACATCCCCGCCTCCTGGGTCGACTTCGTGGTGGTGGCGGACAAGCCCTTCTATATCGAACCGCTGTTTACCCGCGACCCGCGCCATATCAAGCCGGTGCACGTGCTGATGGCGATGATGGCGATCCGCGGCATCTACGAGAAACACAAGGTGCAGTCGCTCAACCATGGCATCGGCTTCAACACCGCCGCCATCGAGCTGATCCTGCCGACCTACGGCGAGTCGCTGGGCCTGAAGGGCAAGATCTGCCGCAACTGGACGCTCAACCCACACCCGACGCTGATCCCGGCCATCGAGACCGGCTGGGTCGAGAGCGTGCACTGCTTCGGCACCGAACTGGGCATGGAGAACTACATCGCCCAGCGCCCGGATGTGTTCTTCACTGGCCGTGACGGCTCGATGCGTTCCAACCGCATGATGTGCCAGCTAGCCGGGCAGTACGCGGTCGACCTGTTTATCGGTGCCACCCTGCAGGTGGACGGCGATGGCCATTCTTCGACCGTGACCCGTGGCCGCCTGGCCGGTTTCGGCGGTGCGCCGAACATGGGCCACGATCCGCGCGGTCGGCGTCATTCGACGCCTGCCTGGCTGGACATGCGCCCAGGCGACAGTGAAGCGCCGCTGCTCGAGCGCGGCAAGAAGCTGGTGGTGCAGATGGTCGAGACCTTCCAGGAGGGCGGCAAGCCCACCTTCGTCGAGCAGCTCGATGCGGTAGAGGTGGCGAAGAAGGTCGGCATGCCGCTGGCGCCGATCATGATCTACGGCGACGACGTTACCCACCTGCTCACCGAGGAAGGCATCGCCTACCTGTACAAGGCGCGCACCGTGGAAGAGCGCCAGGCGATGATCGCCGCGGTGGCCGGCGTCACCGCCATCGGCCTGCGGCATAACCCGAAAGACACCGAGCGCATGCGCCGCGAAGGGCTGATCGCCCTGCCTGAAGACCTCGGCATCCGTCGCACCGATGCCAGTCGCGAACTGCTCGCGGCCAAGAGCATCGCCGAGCTGGTCGAGTGGTCGGGCGGCCTGTACAACCCGCCCGCCAAGTTCAGGAGCTGGTGATGAATGCACTCACTGCAATTCAGCCGCAGCTTTCTCTGAGCGATTGGCTGGCGGATCTGGTCGTCGACGCGCTGATCGACGAGGCCGACCTGTCGCCCAAGCCGGGCCTGGTCGACCGTCGCGGCAGCGGCGCCCACACCGATCTGCACCTGGGCCTGATGCACGCCTCGGCGCTGGCGCTGTGGCCGAGCTTCAAGGCCATGGCCGAGGCCGCGCAGCAACGCGGTGCCATCGACCAGGCACTGCGTGAGGACGTCGGCCGCATCGGTCGCGAAGGTGAGGTGGAGATGCTGCGCGTCACTGGCGGCGTCAACACCCATCGCGGCGCGATCTGGGCGCTCGGCTTACTCAGCAGCGCAGCGGCGCTGGACGTGAACATGCTGGCGCCCGCCCAGGTCGCGGTGCGCGCCGCACGCCTTGCCCTGCTCAACGACCGCGCCGCGCCCGTCACTGGCGACAGCCATGGCGCCCAGGTCTGCCGCTTGTACGGTGTGCATGGCGCCCGTGAGGAAGCGCAGCTTGGTTTTCCCGCAGTGATCCAGCAGGCGCTGCCGCAACTGGCGCGCAGCCGCGCCGCCGGGGCAGGGGAGCAGAACGCTCGCCTGGATGCGCTGCTGGCGATCATGACCCAGCTGGCCGACACCTGCGTGCTCTACCGCGCCGGCATGGCCGGGCTGACCCGCATGCAGAGCGGCGCCCGTGCGGTGCTCGCCGCCGGCGGCTGTGCCAGCCTCGACGGCCGTCGCCATTTGCGCGACCTCGAACGCGACATGCTGCGCCTGCGTGCCTCGCCTGGCGGCGCTGCCGATCTGCTTGCCGCCACCCTGTTCCTCGACCGCCTGCAGCATGGCCTGCCGGCGCAGCTTGGGAGTCTGTGAAATGGAAACCCTGTCTTTTCAATTCCCCGCCGGGCAACCGGCCAAGGGCCGCGCGCTGGTGGGCTGCGTTGGCTCCGGCGACCTGGAAGTGCTGCTCGAACCCGGCCAGGCCGGCACCCTGGCCATCGAAGTGGTCACCTCGGTCAACGGCAGCGCGCCGCGCTGGCAACTGCTGTTCGAACGCATGTTCCGCGAGCAGCAGCTGCCCGCGCTGAACATCGCCATTCATGATTTTGGCGCCACGCCCGGCGTGGTGCGCCTGCGCCTGGAACAGGGCCTGGAGGAACTGAACCATGGCTGAGCAAAACATTGCGCGCCTGTTGGCGCAGCGCAGCTTCACTGAACTCGGTGCCCGCGAGCGGGCTCGCGCACTGCTCGATGCCGGCAGCTTCCGCGAGCTGCTCGATCCGTTCGCCCGGCTGATGTCGCCCTGGCTGCCCAAGCAGGGCATCGTGCCGCAGGCCGATGACGGCGTGGTGGTGGCCAAGGGCCTGATCGACGGCCAGCCTGCGGTGGTGATCGCCATCGAAGGTGCCTTCCAGGGCGGCAGCCTCGGCGAAGTGGGTGGGGCGAAGATCGCCGGCAGCTTGGAGCTGGCCGCCGAAGACAACCGTAACGGTACGCCGACCCGCGCCGTGCTGCTGCTGGAAACCGGCGGCGTGCGTCTGCAGGAGGCCAACCTGGGCCTGGCGGCCATCGCCGAGATCCAGGCTGCCATTGTCGAGCTGCGCCAGTATCAGCCGGTGATCGGCCTGGTGGCCGGCCCGGTCGGCTGCTTTGGCGGCATGTCGATCGCCGCCGGGCTGTGCAGCTACCTGCTGGTGACCCGCGAGGCGCGCCTGGGCCTCAACGGCCCGCAGGTGATCGAGCAGGAAGCCGGGCTGGACGAATACGACTCGCGCGACCGCCCCTTTATCTGGAGCCTGACCGGTGGCGAGCAGCGTCACGCCAGCGGTCTGGTCGACGGCTATGTGAGTGATGACGTGGAGGCGATCCGCGGCGAACTGCATGGGCTGTTCGCCCAAGGCAAACCGGCGCTGGAACGCAGCCGTCGCCACGCCTGGTTCCTGCAGCGCCTGCGCGCTGTCGATACCGCCGTCCAGGCCGATGCCGCTGCCGTGCGCAGCGCCTACCAGGGAGCATGAACATGACAACTGCACAGCAACAACGCGGCCTGCACTGGTTCCAGGCCCTGGCCGGCGCTGCCCAGCCGCAACAGGGTTTGCCTGCCTCGCTGCGGGTGGCCGATGGCGAGCTGGCCGGCCAGGCGGTGCGCTACATCGCCGTGATCGCCGACGCCAACAATCCCTTTCCCCGCGCGCGCAATGGCGAGGTCGGCCTGCTCGAAGGCTGGGGCCTGGCCCAGGCCGTGGATGAAGCCATCGAGGCCGACCGCGATCAGGCGCACAAGCGCGCGTTGATCGCCATCGTCGACGTACCGAGCCAGGCCTATGGCCGCCGCGAGGAAGCCTACGGCATTCATCAGGCGCTGGCCGGCGCGGTGGATGCTTACGCCCGTGCCCGCCTGGCCGGTCACGCGGTGATCGGCCTGCTGGTGGGCAAGGCCATGTCCGGCGCCTTCCTCGCCCACGGCTACCAGGCCAACCGCCTGATCGCCCTGCGCGATGCCGGGGTGATGGTGCACGCCATGGGCAAGGCTGCCGCCGCGCGCATCACCCTGCGCAGCGTCGACGAGCTGGAGGCGCTGGCCGCCAGCGTGCCGCCGATGGCCTACGACCTGGACAACTACGCCTCGCTCGGCCTGCTCGCGGAGGTGCTCGATGTGGAGCAGGTGACGCAGCCGACGACGGCCGACCTGGCCCGCGTGCAGGACGCTCTGGGCCGTACCCTGAGCGATATCGCCGCCAGCCCACGTGATCTGCGCAACCGTCTGGGCGCCGCCAACCGCGCGGCATCCAGCCAGGTGCGCGAGGCCTTGCGCGCGCAGTGGTGAACAGGTTGCGCACGGCCACCGTAGGGTGCGCCGCGCGCACCATTAACCGAATCGGTGCGCACGGCGCACCCTACGTCCGAGAATCATTCGATGCATCACACCCCCCGGCCACATGACCTGCTCTGGGGCCTGCGCCCCGAGCACCTGCCGCAGGAGGCGCCGGCCTGGGCTCGTGCCGCCCTGGGCGGGCATGTGCCGGTGGTGGTGCGCCGTGCTCCCGCTGAGCCCGGTTGGGTTGCGGTCGGTATCCGTGGCGCGGCGCGTGAACAGCGACATGCCACCTGGATGCGCCTGAGCGATATCAGCCGTCTGCTCAGTCCGCAGGCGGTGGCCAGGGCCGGGCGCTGGCGCAGCCACGCGCAGCCGCAGTGGCCGGCGTTGCATGCTCTGAGCCAACTGGCGCCGCGTCTCGATGCCCTCGGCCTGGCCTGGGGCGTCACCGGCAGCCTGGGCTTCGAACTGGCCAGCGGTATCAACGCCGCGCACCCGGATAGCGATCTCGACCTGTCGCTACGTGTGCCCCATCCGCTTTCGCGCGCGGCGGCGCGGACATTGTGCGCGCTATTGGATCAAGCGCCGGGCCGTATCGACCTGCAGCTGGAAACCCCATACGGCGCCGTGGCGCTGCGCGAATGGGCCAGCGAGGCGCCGCGCGTGTTGCTGAAAACCCAGAACGGGCCGCTGCTGGTTGGCGACCCTTGGCAGCAGCAGGTGGCGGCATGAGCACGCTCTGGGCCTTCCCCGGCCAGGGCGCGCAGCAGCCCGGCATGCTGCAGGTATTGCCCGATGCGCCGGTGGTACAGGCCTGTATCGAGCAGGCCAGCGCCGCGCTGGGTGAGGACGTACGCCTGCTGGATTCGGCCGAAGCCCTGCAAAGCACCCGCGCCGTGCAGCTCTGCCTGTTGGTTGCAGGTGTCGCGGCGTCGCGTTTGCTGAGCGAACGCGGGCATCGCCCGGACTATGTCGCCGGCCTGTCCATCGGCGCCTACGCTGCCGCGGTGGTGGCCGGTGCGCTGGATTTTGCCGATGCCGTGCGCCTGGTCGCCCTGCGTGGCGAACTGATGCAACGCGCCTACCCCAGCGGCTACGGCATGACCGCTATCCTCGGCCTCGACCAGGCCAGCGTCGAGCGCCTGCTGGGCGAAGTCGACGGCCCGGTGTACCTGGGCAATATCAACGCCGAAACCCAGCTGGTGATCGCCGGCAGCGATGCCGCCATGGCCGCCGTGGCCGAGCGCGCGCGCGCGCTTGGTGCCGGCGGCACCAAACGTCTGGCCATAAGCGTGCCGTCGCACTGCGCGCTGCTCGATGGCTCGGCGCGTGCGCTGGCCGAGGCTTTCTCGGGCGTCGAACTGCGTACCCCGCGGGTGCGTTACCTGAGCAGCAGCTCGGCGCGGCTGATCCGTGATCCCCAAACCCTGCGCGACGACCTGGCTTACAACATGAGCCGCGTCGTCGACTGGCAGGCCACGCTCGTCACCGCCTATGAACGCGGTGTGCGCCTGCACCTGGAACTGCCGCCCGGCGGCGTGCTGAGCGGGCTCGCCCGGCGCATCTTCGACGCCGGCCAGGCCATCGCCTTCGAGGGCGCACGTCTGGATACACTCGACGCCATGTTGCGTCAGGAGGTAAGCCGCGACCGCTGAGCCGTAGCCTTTACCGAAGCACAAGAACAACAACTTCGATACGTAAGACGAGGACAACAACAATGATTATCTACGGTGTCGCCTTCCTGGCGTTCTGCACCCTGGCAGGCATCTTTATCGGTGAACTGCTGGGCAAACTCATCGGCGTACCCGCCAACGTCGGCGGTGTCGGTATCGCCATGATCCTGCTGATCTTCCTCGGCAGTTACCTGAACAAGCGCGGCCTGCTCACCGGCAAGTCGGAACAGGGCGTGGAGTTCTGGAGCGCCATCTATATCCCCATCGTGGTCGCCATGGCCGCCCAGCAGAACGTCTACGGCGCCCTCAGCGGCGGCCCGATGGCGATTCTCGCCGGCACCGCCGCCGTCGCCATCGGTTTTGCACTGGTCCCCGCATTGAGCCGTATCGGGCAAAAGAAGCCTGAAACCGACGTTGCCCCCTCCCTGAACAAAGCGCCACGGTGACTGCCATGTACGAATCCTTGATGAAGGTCATTACCGGCTACGGCCTGCTCAGCGGCTTCGCCATCATCGGCATCACCATGTGGCTGTCGTACTGGATTTCCGACAAGTTCACCAAGGGCCGCCTGCACGGCTCGGCCATCGCCATTCTGCTCGGCCTGCTGCTGTCCTATATCGGCGGCGCCTATACCGGCGGGCAGAAGGGCCTGGTGGACATCCCGCTGTTCGCCGGCATCGGCCTGCTCGGCGGCGCCATGCTGCGTGACTTCGCCATCGTCGCCACCGGCTTCGGCGTCAGTGTCGAGGAGCTCAAACGCGCCGGTTTCGCCGGGGTGCTGGCGCTGTTCGTCGGCGTCTTCGCCTCCTTCGTGGCCGGTGTCGGGGTAGCCATGGCCTTTGGTTACACCGACGTGGTCAGCCTGACCACCATCGGCACTGGCGCGGTGACCTACATCGTCGGCCCGGTGACCGGTGCCGCCATCGGCGCCAGCTCCGACGTGATGGCGCTGTCGATTGCCGCCGGGCTGATCAAGGCGATCCTGGTGATGGTGGCGACGCCCTTCGTCGCCCCCTATATCGGCCTGAACAACCCGCGCAGTGCGGTGATCTTCGGCGGCCTGATGGGCACTTCCAGCGGGGTGGCCGGCGGCCTGGCGGCAACCGATCCGAAGCTGGTGCCATACGGTTGCCTGACTGCCGCCTTCTACACCGCCCTGGGCTGCCTGCTCGGCCCATCCTTGCTCTACTTTCTGATGCGCGGCCTTCTAGGCTGACCTTTGCCCGCCGTCATGGCGGGCTTTTTATTCGGGCTGAACGCGCTGCCCTGTGGGAGGCGCTTCAGCGGCGACGCTTGCGACTACGACTGCCGGCTATACATCCGGCATTCGGCGAGCAGCGCCAGCAGGTTGGGGTCGCGTTCCTTGGCCTTGAGAAAGACCACGCCGATATGCTGCTGCAGGTGGTACTTGGCCTGCAGCGGGATCAGCTTCACCCGGTTCTCGTATACCGCCGCCACGCGCCCGGGTAGCAGGGCATAACCGACGCCCGAACTGACCATGCTGAGCAGGGTGAAGATGTCCTTCACCTGCATCGCCACCTTGGGCTCGAAGCCGGCCTGCTTGAACACGCGCTCGCCGTCGCGGAAGGTGGCGTAGCCCTGGGTCAGAGTGATGAAGGTCGAATCGCGCAGATCGGCCAGGTCCACCTCGGCGTGATCGGCGAAGGGCGAGTCGTTGGGCGCGGCGAGGAAGATGTCGTCGGAGAACAGCGCCAGCTGCTCGCAATCCGGGTCGCTGACGCTGTCGTCGAGGGCGATGAGGATGGCGTCCAGCTCCATGTTCTTCAGCTTGTACAGCAGGTCGACGTTGGAGCCGAGCACCAGGTCGATGTTCAGCTCGCTACGGCGCAGCTTCAGGCCCATGATCAGTTGCGGCACGGTCTTCACCGTCAGCGAGTAGAGCGCACCGAGTTTGAAACGCTCGGCGCCGAAGCCCGCCGCTTCGCGGGTCAGGCGCACCATCTCCTGGGCATCCTGGATCAGCTTCTGCGCCTTCTCTTCCAGCACATAGGCGCTTTCCAGTGGAATCAGGTTGCGCCCCTCGTGCTTGAACAGCGGGCAGCGCAGCGCGCTTTCCAGCGAATGGATGGCGCGGTGCACGCTGACGTTGCTGGTCTGCAGCTCACTGGCGGCCCGCGCCAGGTTGCCGCTGCGCATAAAGGCCAGGAAGACTTCCAGCTTCTTCAGGGTCAGTTCTTCGTCGATCAGCATCGGGGGCGCGGCCTGTTTGGAGCGATAGCCGATTGTGCCGCATCTGGCGGCATGTGGGGCGCCCGCCGCCGCCTTGCGCTACAACGATCAAACGCGCGCCATCGCTGGCGCGCGTCTGGCTCGCTGCGGCAGGCGCGGACCTCAGTTGCCGGCTTGCGCCTGGCTCTCCTGCACCGCCTGGATGATCACCTTGGCCACCTCCTCGGGGCGCGATTGCTGCGGTACGTGGCTGGCGGCGAGCTCGGTGGTGTGGGCGCCGATCTTTTTGGCGAAATCGCGCTGCATCTGCGGCACGATCATGCGGTCGTCGCTGGCGACGATGTACCAGGACGGCTTCTGCTGCCAGGCGGCGACGCTGGTGCGCTCCTCGAAGGCGGCGGCGCGGATCGGGCCCTGGGTGGCGCTCATCACCGCGGTCTGCGCGGGTGGCAGCTCCTGGGCGAAATCCTTGGCCATGCCCTGCGCGGTCAGGTACAGATAGCCGTTGTTGGCGGCGGCGATCTGGCTGGCGCCGGGCGGCGCTGCTCCACGGCATCGGCCGCGCTTCGGTGGCCAACCGCATCTGGAACCTGCCGGGGCCGCTGCTCGCCGGTGACCTGGAGCCGGTACGCCTGGTGCCCTACTGGACCCAGCGCGCCTGCGCCCACACGGACGGCCTGGTCGAAGCGGGCCAACTGGCCGCGCATGCCTACGAGCGGCTCGATGGCAGCGGCTACTTCCGCGCCCTCGCCGGCGATGCGCTGCAGGCCGAGCACCGCCTGCTGGCCGCCAGCCTGGCCTGGCAGGCGCTGCGTGGCGCACGCCCCTGGCGCCCGGCGTTCAGCGAGGAACAGGCCGCGCGGTTGTTGCAGGACGAGGCGCAGCAGGGCCGCTTCGACCCGCTGGCTTGCCAGGCGGTGATCGCCACGGCGCGCGGCGAGCAACGGCCAATCGCTGCCAGGGCGGGCAACGGCTTCTTGAGCGAGCGCGAGACGCAGATCCTGCGGCGCATCAGCAGCGGGGCGAGCAACAAGTAAGTGGCGCGCGACCTGGGCATCAGCCCGAGCACGGTGCGCACCCATGTCGAGAGCCTGTTCCGCAAACTGCAGTGCTCCACCCGCGCCGCCGCGACCTTGAAGGCGCTGACCTTGGGAGTGATCTGAGCCCTGTGTGGACGGCCCGAACAAAAGAAAAGGCCCCAGGTTTGCACCTGGGGCCTTTCGCTATCTGGCGCATCCGGCGGGATTCGAACCCACGACCTTTGCCTTCGGAGGGCAGTACTCTATCCAGCTGAGCTACGGATGCGTTGCGGGGCGCAATCATACGCATCTCGGCCCTGGGCGTCCATGCCCGCCCCGTTCGCGATATCGAACGGACGTGCAAAAGCCGTCGGTGCCTGTGCCGGTGCATTATGGCACTGAATATTTCGTTAATTTTTTCGAACAGGCTCTTGCCCTTTACCCCCTTCGACCCTAGGATTCGTTTGAGATTTCAAACGGGCTGCTGGCTTATCCGGAACAACCGGCCTGGCGGCGGCTCCTAACCCTTGAGACGTGCGCTCGCAGCGCTTCCCGGGCCTTGCCCACGACTTACGCCGACGCCTGGGTGTCGGGACTGAAGGAGACTGCCATGCAACTGAAAGACACCCAGCTGTTCCGCCAGCAGGCCTATATCGACGGCCAGTGGCTGGATGCCGACAGCGGCCAGACCATCGCGGTGAACAACCCGGCCACCGGCGAGATCATCGGTCATGTGCCGAAGATGGGCCGCGCCGAGACCCGTCGTGCCGTCGAGGCCGCCGAGCAGGCGCTGCCGGCCTGGCGCGCACTGACCGCCAAGGAGCGCGCCAACAAGCTGCGCCGCTGGTTCGAGCTGCTGATCGAGAACCAGGACGACCTCGGCCGTCTGATGACCCTGGAGCAGGGCAAGCCGCTGGCCGAGGCCAAGGGCGAGATCGCCTACGCCGCCTCCTTTATCGAGTGGTTCGCCGAGGAAGCCAAGCGCGTCTACGGCGACGTGATCCCCGGCCACCAGCCAGACAAGCGCCTGATCGTGATCAAGCAGCCGATCGGCGTCACCGCGGCCATCACCCCGTGGAACTTCCCCGCTGCGATGATCACCCGCAAGGCTGGCCCGGCCCTGGCCGCCGGCTGCACCATGGTGATCAAGCCGGCCTCGCAGACGCCGTTCTCCGCCCTGGCCCTGGTCGAGCTGGCCGAGCGCGCCGGCATTCCCAAGGGCGTGCTCAGCGTGGTCACCGGCAGCGCCGGCGAAGTCGGCGGTGAGCTGACCAGCAACCCCATCGTGCGCAAGCTGTCGTTCACCGGCTCCACCGAGATCGGTCGCCAGCTGATGGCCGAATGCGCCCAGGACATCAAGAAGGTGTCGCTGGAGCTGGGCGGCAACGCGCCGTTCATCGTTTTCGACGACGCCGACCTGGATGCGGCCGTCGAAGGCGCGCTGATCTCCAAGTACCGCAACAACGGTCAGACCTGCGTCTGCGCCAACCGTATCTACGTGCAGGACGGTGTCTATGACGCCTTCGCCGAGAAGCTGGCCGCCGCCGTGGCCAAGCTGAAGATCGGCAACGGCCTCGACGAGGGCACCACCACCGGCCCGCTGATCGACAGCAAGGCCGTGGCCAAGGTCGAGGAACATATCGCCGATGCCCTGAGCAAGGGCGCCAAGCTGGCCCTGGGCGGCAAGCCGCATGCCCTCGGCGGCACCTTCTTCGAGCCAACCATTCTGCTCGACGTGCCGAAAACCGCCGCGGTGGCCAAGGAAGAGACCTTCGGCCCGCTGGCGCCGCTGTTCCGCTTCAAGGACGAGGCCGAAGTGATCGCCATGGCCAACGATACCGAGTTCGGCCTGGCCTCCTACTTCTATGCCCGCGACCTGGGCCGCGTGTTCCGTGTGGCCGAGGCGCTGGAGTACGGCATGGTCGGCATCAACACCGGGCTGATCTCCAACGAAGTGGCGCCGTTCGGCGGGGTCAAGGCCTCGGGCCTGGGCCGCGAAGGTTCCAAGTACGGGATCGAGGACTATCTCGAGATCAAATATATGTGCCTGGGCGGCATCTAGTCGCTGCTGCACTCGGCCGGGCGTTGTTGGCGGAACCGGGAAAATGCTCATTGGCTGCAGCCAACTGCGCCTTTCCCGATCCCGCCGCCTCGCCCGGCCATCGCTCGCGACGCGCCTAGCGCTTTGCTCTAGGCTGTAACGAGCCCGAATTCACCGAGCCTCCGCGGCCGTGGCAGTCGATCATCGCATGCTGCCCTGGCCAATCCGGGGGCGTTTCATCCTTTACCTGCGCCGCGATGACGGCCATGAGGACACCATGAGCAAGACCAACGAATCCCTGATGCAACGCCGCACCGCCGCCGTCCCGCGTGGCGTGGGGCAGATCCACCCGATCTTCGCCGACACGGCGGAGAATGCCACGGTTACCGACGTCGAAGGCCGCGAATTCATCGACTTCGCCGGTGGCATCGCCGTGCTCAACACCGGCCACCTGCACCCGAAGATCATCGCCGCCGTGCAGGAGCAGCTGACCAAGCTGACTCACACCTGCTTCCAGGTGCTGGCCTATGAGCCCTACGTGGAAGTGGCGGAGAAGGTCGCCGCGCGCGTGCCGGGCGACTTCGCCAAGAAGACCCTGCTGGTCACCACCGGCTCCGAGGCCGTCGAGAACGCCGTGAAGATCGCCCGCGCCGCCACCGGCCGCGCCGGGGTGATCGCCTTCACCGGCGGCTACCACGGTCGCACCATGATGACCCTGAGCCTGACCGGCAAGGTCAACCCCTACTCGGCCGGCATGGGCCTGATGCCCGGCGGCGTGTTCCGCGCCCAGTATCCCTGCGCGCTGCACGGCGTCAGCGTCGACGACGCCATGGCCAGCATCGAGCGCATCTTCAAGAACGATGCCGAGCCGCGCGACATCGCCGCGATCATCATCGAGCCGGTGCAGGGCGAGGGCGGTTTCTACGTCGCGCCCAAGGAATTCATGCAGCGCCTGCGCGCCCTGTGCGACCAGCACGGCATCCTCTTGATCGCTGACGAAGTGCAGACCGGCGCCGGTCGTACCGGTACCTTCTTCGCCATGGAGCAGATGGGCGTCGCCGCCGACCTGACCACCTTCGCCAAGTCCATCGCCGGTGGCTTCCCGCTGGCGGGCGTGTGCGGCAAGGCCGAATACATGGATGCCATCGCCCCCGGCGGCCTGGGTGGCACCTACGCCGGTAGCCCGATCGCCTGCGCCGCGGCCCTGGCGGTGATGGAGGTATTCGACGAGGAGAACCTGCTGGATCGCTCCAAGGCGGTCGGCGAGCGCCTGGTCACCGGCCTCAAGGCCATCGCCGCCCAGCACAAGACCATCGGCGACGTGCGCGCGCTGGGTTCGATGATCGCCGTCGAGCTGTTCGAAGGCGGCGACCTGCACAAGCCGAACGCCGCGCTGACCGGGCAGATCGTCGCCAAGGCGCGGGACAAGGGCCTGATCCTGCTGTCCTGCGGCACCTATGGCAACGTGCTGCGCGTGCTGGTGCCGGTGACCGCGCCGGACGCCCAGCTGGACAAGGGCCTGGCGATCATCAAAGAGTGCTTCGACGAGCTGGCCTGACGCTTCCACGCAGTCCGGATGCTGTACCCAAGACCCGCGCAAGCGGGTCTTCTTGTTTGGGGCTCCCACAACCCCTAGGCCTGGCGCGGGAGCGTTCCCGGATGGCATCCGGGCTACAGGTCCATCGGCTCTGCAAGCATCGCGGCTAAAGCCCCTCCCACATTTTCTTCGCGCAGAAAAAAGCCCGCACGAGGCGGGCCAAAGGGTGACAAGCAACAGGAATCTCTACTTGGCCTGCTCGAAGATCACGTAGACCTTGCGGCAGGCTTCCAGCACTTCCCAGGTGCCGGAAAAGCCGGCGGGGATGACGAAGCGGTCGCCGGCGCGCACGGTCTTGGCGTTGCCCTCGGCGTCGCGCAGCACCGACACGCCCTGGAGAATCTCGCAGTATTCGTGCTCGGTGTAGTTCACCGTCCACTGGCCCACCGCGCCCTCCCAGATGCCGGCGTTGAATTGGCCGCAGGGGCTGGCGTAGTGGTTGCGAACGCTCTGCTCGGGGTCGCCCTTGAGCACCTTCTCCGGCGCCGGGCGGTAGTGCTCGGCGGCGCTGGCGGCCTGGGCGAAGTCGAGGATCTGCTCGATTTTCATCTTCTGCTTTCCGTGGGTGGGGGTCAGTGGGCGGCCTGGCGGATGGCGTCGGCGAGCTTCTCCACCAGGCTGTCGATATGCGCCTTCTCGACGATCAGCGGCGGCGACAGGGCGATGGTGTCGCCGGTCACCCGCACCAGCAGGTCGTCCTGGTAGCAGCGCTCGAACACCTGGTAGCCGCGTTTGCCGGCACCGGCCTCGCTCGGCGCCAGCTGCACGCCGCCGACCAGGCCGACGGCGCGGATGTCGATGACGTTGGGCAGCTCGCGCAGGCTGTGCAGGCCGTCCTGCCAGTAGCTTTCCAGTTCGATGGCCTGCTCGAACAGACGCTCGTCCCGGTAGATATCCAGGGTCGCCAGGGCGGCGGCGCAGGCCACCGGATGGCCGGAGTAGGTGTAGCCGTGGAACAGCTCGATGCCGTCCGGGCCCTGCATAAAGGCGTCGTGAATTTTTTCATCGACCAGCACCGCGCCCATGGGGATGGCGCCGTTGGTCAGGCCCTTGGCGCAGGTGATGATGTCCGGGGTGACGCCCCAGCGCTGCGCGGCGAAGGCCTGGCCGACGCGGCCGAAACCGGTGATCACCTCGTCGAAGATCAGCAGGATGCCGTGCCTGCGGGTGATCTCGCGCAGGCGCTGCAGGTAGCCCACCGGCGGCAGCACCACGCCGGCCGAGCCGGACATCGGTTCGACTATCACCGCGGCGATGTTCTCGGCGCCGTGCAGGGTCACCAGGCGCTCCAGTTCGTCGGCCTTGTCCACGCCGAACTCGGGCAGGCCGCGGCTGAAGGCGTTGCGGGCGATGTCCAGGGTGTGCGGCAGGTGGTCGACGCCCGGCAGTTGCAGGGGGAAGGCGCGGCGGTTGTTGACCATGCCGCCGACCGAGATGCCGCCGAAGCCGACGCCGTGGTAGCCCAGCTCGCGGCCGATCAGGCGGGTGCGGCTGCTCTGGCCGATGGCGCGCTGGTAGGCCAGGGCGATCTTCAGCGCGGTGTCGGCCGACTCCGAGCCGGAGTTGGTGAAGAACACCTTGTTCAGCCCGGCCGGGGCGATCGAGGCCAGGCGGCTGGCCAGCTCGAACGGCAGCGGGTGGCCCATCTGGAAGGTGGGGGCGAAATCCAGCTTGGCGATCTGCTTGCTCACCGCCTCGGTGATCTCGCGGCGGCCGTGGCCGGCGTTGCAGCACCACAGGCCGGCGGTGCCGTCCAATACCTGGCGCCCGTCACTGGCGGTGAAATACATGCCCTCGGCGCTTTCCAGCAGGCGCGGCTTGGCCTTGAATTGGCGATTGGCGGTAAAGGGCATCCAGAAATCATCGAGCCGGGTGTTGTCTATTGTCATGGCAGCTACCGAAACGCGAGGTGAGGAGGGTGCGCGTGGCGGCAGTCTATGTTTAATAAAATGAACATGACAAGGGGGTTTTCCTGTCCTTTGTCAAAAATATTGAAAAGGTGCAGCCCTCTGGTTTAGTGTGGCGCACAGGATTTGGCCACTTCGTTGGCCTTGCAGAATTATTTACAGTGCGCGTCTCGGCGAGGCGCCACTTCCACCCTAGAGGATGCCGGAATGACTAGCCTGACTCGTGCCGACTGGGAACAGCGCGCCAAGACCCTGACCATCGAAACCCGCGCCTTCGTGCATGGTGAGTACCGCGCGGCGGAGTCCGGCGCCACCTTCGAATGCATCAGCCCGGTGGACGGTCGCCTGCTCGGCCTGGTCGCCAGCTGCGACGCCGCCGACGCCGAGATCGCCGTGAGCGATGCCCGCGCCGCCTTCGACTCCGGCGCCTGGTCGCGCCTGGCGCCGGCCAAGCGCAAGCAGGTGATGATCCGCTTCGCCGAACTGATCGAGCAGCACGGCGAGGAGCTGGCCCTGCTGGAAACCCTGGACATGGGCAAACCGATCAGTGACTCGCTGAACATCGACGTGTCCAGCGCCGCCAACGCCTTGCGCTGGAGCGGCGAGGCGATTGACAAGATCTACGACGAAGTGGCCGCCACCAGCCACGACCAGCTGGGCCTGGTGACCCGCGAGCCGGTCGGCGTGGTTGCCGCCATCGTGCCGTGGAACTTCCCCCTGCTGATGACCTGCTGGAAGCTCGGCCCGGCGCTGTCCACCGGCAACTCGGTGGTGCTCAAACCGTCGGAAAAATCGCCGCTGACCGCCATCCGCATCGCCCAGCTGGCCATCGAGGCCGGCATCCCGGCCGGCGTGTTCAACGTGCTGCCGGGCTTCGGCCACACCGTCGGCAAGGCCCTGGCCCTGCATATGGACGTCGACACCCTGGTGTTCACCGGCTCGACCAAGATCGCCAAGCAGCTGATGATCTACGCCGGCGAATCGAACATGAAGCGCGTCTGGCTGGAGGCCGGCGGCAAGAGCCCGAACATCGTCTTCGCCGACGCCCCGGACCTGCAGGCCGCCGCCGAAGCGGCCGCCGGTGCCATCGCCTTCAACCAGGGCGAGGTGTGCACCGCCGGTTCGCGCCTGCTGGTGGAAAACTCGATCAAGGACAAGTTCGTGCCCATGGTGGTCGAGGCGATCAAGAGCTGGAAGCCGGGCAACCCGCTGGACCCGGAAACCAACGTCGGCGCACTGGTCGATACCACCCAGATGAACAACGTGCTGAGCTACATCCAGGCCGGCCACGACGATGGCGCCAAGCTGGTGGCCGGCGGCAAGCGGGTGCTGGAAGAGAGCGGCGGCACCTACGTCGAGCCGACCATCTTCGACGGCGTGAGCAACGCCATGCGCATCGCCAAGGAAGAGATCTTCGGCCCGGTGCTGTCGGTGATCGGCTTCGACAGCGAAGAGGAAGCGGTGGCCATCGCCAACGACACCGTCTACGGCCTGGCGGCGGCGGTGTGGACCAGCAACCTGTCCAAGGCGCATCTGGTGGGCAAGGCCCTGCGCGCCGGCAGCGTGTGGATCAACCAGTACGACGGCGGCGACATGACCGCGCCGTTCGGCGGCTTCAAGCAGTCCGGCAACGGCCGCGACAAGTCGCTGCATGCGTTCGACAAGTACACCGAACTCAAGGCTACCTGGATCAAGCTCTAACGGTAGCGGGACGATCTCCTGGCCGTCGGCCATACGGCGTTGCGTCCTCGCTTTTAATGCTCACGTACTGCAGTACGCTGCGCTTGAAAGCTCCGGGGCGCCTGCCTGGCCTTAGCCCAGAAGATCTTTTTCGGCGCTGGATTTGGCCGAAAATCTGTTTGTGGGGAGAGCGTTTCTGTTCTCCCTTTAGGTCAGCCCCCGAACTGAGGGGCCGGCTCCCTGCGAGCCACACCTGCGGCCGGGTTCCCCTGGAACCCGGCCGCCTTGCATTTGCGCGCCGGGCATTGCGACCGGCGCCGCGCGCGCCATGGACTGGAGTGGAACGATGAACTGGATGACCTATTTCGCCGTCAGTGCGGCGGTGGTGATAGTCGGCCTGGCGCTGGGGGTGACCCTGCCGCTGGTGTCCCTGCGTCTCGAGGCCTGGGGCTACGGGCCCTTCGCCATCGGCGTGATGGCGGCGATGCCGGCCATCGGCGTGCTGCTCGGCGCGCGCCTGACCGGCCGCCTGGCCGGCTGGTTCGGCTCGCCGCAGACGCTGCGCCTGTGCCTGCTGGCCAGCGCGGTGTCGGTCAGCCTGCTGGCGGTGTGGCCGAGCTACCCGCTGTGGCTGCTGCTGCGCCTGCTGATCGGCGTGTCGCTGACCGTGGTCTTCGTGCTCGGCGAGAGCTGGATCAACCAACTGGTGGAAGATCGCCTGCGCGGCCGCCTGGTGGCGCTGTACGGCACCGGCTTCGCCTTGAGCCAGCTGTGCGGGCCGCTGCTGCTGACCGCCCTGGGCACCGCCAGCGACCGCGGCTTCTGGGTCTCCGCCAGCCTGCTGGTGGCCGGCAGCCTGCTGCTGATCGGCCGCACCGGGGCGCCGGCGGTGGATGCCCACAGCGCCTCGGGCAAGGGCCTGGGGCTGTTCTGCCGCAAGTTGCCGGCGATTGCCTGGGCGGTGGTGCTGTTCGCCGCGTTCGAGGCCATGGTGCTGACCCTGCTGCCGATCTACCTGCTGCGCGAGGGCTTCGCCCAGCAGATGGCGCTGATCATGGTCAGCACCGTGGTGGTGGGCGACGCCGCGCTGCAGCTGCCGATCGGCTGGCTGGCCGACCGCGTGCCGCGGCAGGCGCTGATGCGCGCCTGCGGGGTGATCCTGCTCGGCTCCAGCCTGTGCATCCCGGCGGCGCTGCACACGCCGCTGATCTGGCCACTGCTGCTCAGCTTCGGCGCCAGCGCCGGCGGCCTCTACACCCTGTCGCTGATCCTGGTCGGCCAGCGCTACCGCGACGATGCGCTGGTGCGCGCCAATGCCCATATCGCCCTGCTGTGGGGCGTCGGCTGCCTGCTCGGGCCGCTGTCCACCGGCGCCGCCAGCCAGTGGCTGAGCGGCCACGCGCTGCCGCTGCTGATGGCCCTCGGCGCGCTGGTGTTCATCGTCCTGGCCTGGCGCCGCGGTGCCTTCAGCGAGGTCGAAACCGGCAACGAGGCCATGCCGGGGGCCGCCCCGCGCTGATTCAGGGGGCTTCGGCGAGCAGCTCGGCGATGGTCGCGCCGACCTGGCGCACGGCCGCCTCGATGGCCGCGCTGGGCGGCTCGGCGTAGTTCAGGCGGATGCAGTTGCGGTACTTGCCGGCGGCGGAAAAGATGCTGCCCGGCGCCACCTGGATCTTGTGCGGCAGCAGCGCGCGGTTGAGCCGCTGGCTATCGAAGCCGCTGGGCATCTCCACCCACAGCATAAAGCTGCCCTGCGGCCGGCTGGCGCGGGTGCCGGGCGGAAAGTAGCGGCACACCCAGTCCACCATCAGGTCGCGGCTGCGCAGGTACTGGGCGCGCATGCGCCGCAGGTGCGGCTCGTAGTGGCCGGCCTCGAGGTACTCGGCCAGCGCCAGCTGCGGCAGTTGGGCGGTGCTGCCGGTGCCCAGGTACTTCATGTGCAGCACCTGCTCCAGGTAGCGCCCGGGGGCGATCCAGCCGACCCGCAGGCCCGGCGCCAGGGTCTTGGAGAAGGAGCTGCAGAGCAGCACGCGGCCGTCCTCGTCATAGGACTTGATGGTGCGCGGGCGCGGGTAGGCGTAGGCCAGCTCGCCGTACACGTCGTCCTCGATGATCGCCACGTCGTGGCGCTGCGCCAGCTGCAGCAGGGCGCGCTTGTTGGCCTCGGGCATGATGTAGCCGAGCGGGTTGTTGCAGTTCGGAGTGAGCTGGATGGCCTTGATCGGCCACTGCTCCAGGGCCATCTCCAGGGCCTCGAGGTTGATCCCGGTGAGCGGGTCGGTGGGCAGCTCCAGGGCCTTCATGCCGAAGCCCTTGAGCGCCTGCATCACCCCGTGGAAGCTCGGCGAGTCCACCGCGACTATGTCGCCGGGCTGGCAGATGGCACGGATCGCCGCCGACAGCGCCTCGTGGCAGCCGGTGGTGATCACCAGGTCCTCGGCGGGGATGCAGCAGCCGGAGTCGAGCAGCAGCCGCGCGATCTGCTCGCGCAGGCGCAGCTCGCCGCGGATGCAGCCATAGGTCAGCACCTCCGGGTCCTGGCGCCGCGCCTGGCGCGCCAGCATGCGCAGCAGCGGCTTGAGCGTCGGGCTGCCGATATCCGGACGGCCGCGGCCGAGCTGCAGCAGCTCGCGCTGCGGCGAGCTGCTGATCAGCGCCAGCACGTGATCCCACTGCGACACCTCCACCGGCCGCTGCGCCGCCCGGCTGACCTGCGGCAGCGCCGGCACCTGGCGCTCGGCCGGGACGAAGTAGCCGGACTTCGGCCGCGGCGTGGCCAGACCCTGATCCTCCAGGTGGCGGTAGGCCTGCTGCACCGTGCTCAGGCTGACGCCGTGCTCCTGGCTGAGGCTGCGCACCGAGGGCAGGCGGTCGCCGGGACGGTACAGGCCCTGCTCGATGCGCGCGCCGAGCAGTTCGGCCAGATTGAGGTAGAGGGTCATGACAGTTGCCTCGTTCAGGAATGCAGTGACCGGTACAGATGCCGGCGAAAATTCCGATTCAGCCGGGATTCGGCGAAAACTGTATGGAGTAAATAAGGTTTTATTGAATCTGTCATGGCTTTTTCCCCCGGGTCATCCTGAGTTCCCATGAGCACTGGCGGCAGGAGAGGACGATGAACGGCTTCAGCGAGATAGGTATCGACAGGGCGCGGCGGGCTGCGCCGCCACAGGCGACGGGCGCGCTGCGCCATTTCGGCCGCGACTGGCCGGCGTTCTGGCGCCGCCTGCACACCCGCCGCGCCCTGCTGCGGCTCAACGAGCGCCAGCTCGCCGATATCGGCCTGAGCCGCGCCGAGGCCGAGCGCGAGGCGCGCCTGCCGTTCTGGCGGCTGTAGCGCCTCAGGCCGCGGCGTGCTCCTTGCGCCAGCTGCCGGGCGGCTGCCCGTAGTGCTGGCGGAAGGCGCGGTTGAGCGCGGCCTCCGAACCGTAGCCGATGTCGTAGGCGATCTGCGCCAGGCTGCGCCCTTCGCGCAGCTGCGCGGCGGCCAGTTGCAGGCGCCAGTGCGCCAGGTAGCGAATCGGCGGCTGGCCGATCAGGCGGCTGAAGCGTTCGGCGAAGGCCGAGCGCGACAGGCCCACGGCGCGGGCCAGGGCCTCGGTGGTCCAGTGTTCGGCCGGGCGTCGGTGTAGCAGCGCCAGGGCCTTGCCCACCTGCGGGTCGCACAGGCCGGCGAGCCAGCCGTGGCGGTCGCTCGGCAGCGCCTCCAGGTACCGCCGCACCGCCTCGATAAATAGCAGCTCGGCCAGCTTGTTCAGCGCCGTGCCGGCGCCCTGGCGCTGGCCGGCGCTCTCCACCGCGGCGAGGCGAAAGGCCTGTTCGATCCAGGCGCCGCCCGGGCTGTTGCCGACCTGCAGCTTGAGCACGCTGGGCAGGGTCTGCACCAGCGGGTTGTCCGGCACCGCGCAGCCGAGAAAGCCACAGATCAGGTGGGTCCTGGCGCCGCCGCCGCCGTGACGCAGGCTGGCCAGGCCGCTGCCCTGAGCGGGCGACTGGATCAGGTGGTCGATCACCCGCGCCGGCAGCCCGCTGGCACTGGCCAGCAGGTGCGGGTCGTTGCGCGGCAGCAGGACGATCTCGCCGGCCTCCAGCGGCAGCAGCGGGGCGTCGTCGATCCCCAGCAGCAAGCGTCCGTCGAGCACGTAGTGATAGGCCATCAGGTGTGCCGGCTGGCCGCCGGCCAGGCGGCAGTCCTCGGCGTTGACCTGGGCGCGGATGCACCAGGGCGCGCTGAATTCGGCGTGCAGGAAGGCCCCGGCCGACAGATGGACGGCGGCGAGTACGTGAGAAAGTGCGTCCATTGATCCTCCGGGCGGCGGCTGGATCAAGAATGACGGCGGCCGGGCTATATCCGTCCCTCCCGGTCCCTCTTACCGTAGCACCGGTGTGAAGCCGCAGCCCGGCAGTCGGCGGCGTCCGCGATGACCGGTAGACAACCAGCAGAGGACAGCCATGAACAGCCTGCGCGACAACCTGGGCCTGAACCTGAGCGGCGCCGACCCGCACAGCCTGGAACACTACGAAAGGGGGCTGGCCCAGTTCCAGTGCTATGCCGGCGATCCGCTGGCCGCGGTCGAGGCGGCCCTGGCGCTGCGTCCGGACTTCGTCATGGCCCATGTCCTGCGTGCCTACCTGCACCTGCTGGGCACCGAGCCCGAGGGCCTGGCGGTGGCGCGGCAGTGCCTGCAGCAAGCCCAGGGCCTGCAGGCCGATGCCCGCGAGCGCGGCCACCTGGCCGCCATCGCGGCGCTGCTCGACGGCCACTGGAGCCGCGCCGGGCTGATCCTCGAAGACGTCGCCATCGACGCGCCACAGGACATCCTGGCCCTGCAGGCCGGGCACCAGGTGGACTTCTTCAGCGGCCACTCGCGCATGCTGCGCGACCGCATCGCCCGCGCCCTGCCGCACTGGCGGATGGGCATGCCCGGCTATCACGCGTTGCTCGGCATGTACGCCTTCGGCCTGGAGGAGAACGGCGATTACGCCGCGGCCGAGGCCACCGGGCGCAGCGCGGTGCAGCTGCAGCCGCGCGACGGCTGGGCGCAGCACGCCGTGGCCCATGTGCTGGAGATGCAGAACCGCCAGCGCGAGGGCATTGCCTGGATGCGCGGCAACCAACAGCACTGGACCGGCGACAGCTTCTTCCAGGGCCACAACTGGTGGCACCTGGCGCTCTACTACCTGGATCTGGGCGAGGTCGACGAGGCGCTGGCGCTGTTCGACGGGCCGATCTTCGGCGCCCGTTCGAGCCTGGTGCTGGATCTGGTGGACGCCGCCGCGCTGCTCTGGCGCCTGCACCTGCAGGGCGTCGAACTGGGCACGCGCTGGCAGGCGGTGGCCGACGGCTGGACGCCGCTGGCCACGGCCGGCCAGTACGCCTTCAACGATGCCCACGCGATGATGGCCTTCGTCGGCGCCGGCCGCGACGAGGCCGCCGAAGCGCTGCTCGCCGCACAGCAGCGGGCCCTGCAGGGCGACGCCGACAACCGGCGCTTCACCGCCGAGGTCGGTCAGCCGCTGTGCCTGGCGCTGCAGGCGTTCGGCCAGGGCGACTACCGCCGCTGCGTCGAGCTGCTGCGGCCGATCCGCTCCATCGCCCAGCGCTTCGGCGGCAGCCACGCGCAGCGCGACCTGCTCGACCTGACCCTGCTGGAAGCGGCCCTGCGCGGCGGCCAGCTGGCCCTGGGCCGGGCGCTGGCAGCCGAGCGCCTGCAGGCCAAGCCGCACAACGGCGTAGCCCGGCGCTACAGCCAGCGCGCCGCCGAGCTGGCGGCCTAGGGTGCTGTCTCAGCGTTATGTTTTGGTGACTCCGGTTCGTAAGGTGCGCCGTGCGCACCAGGCCCGCGGTTGTCAGCGGTGCGCACAGCGCACCCTACACAGGCCAGCCGGCGCTTCCAGCGCGCCCCTGGGCCCGGATGCAATCCGGGGAAATCGTCCTGTCTGGCGAGCCGCTCCCGGATTGCATCCGGGCTACGTTCTGGCCGGTGACAGGGCCTACAGCAGCTCCTTGAGCCGATGCCAGGCCATGCCGAGGGCCAGCAGCGGCGAGCGCAGGTACTTGCCGCCGGGGAAGGTCATATGCGGCACCTGGGCGAACAGCTCGAAGCCGCGGCTCTCCTGGCCGGCGATGGCCTCGGCGAGCAGCTTGCCGGCCAGGTGGGTGGCGTTGACCCCGTGGCCGGCGTAGGCCTGGGCGTGGAACACGTTGGCCTGATCCTTGAGTCGGCCGATCTGTGGCAGGCGGTTGGCGCCGATGCCGATCATGCCGCCCCACTGGTAGTCGATGCGCACGTCGGCCAGCTGCGGGAACACCTTGAGCATTTTCGGCCGCATATAGGCGGCGATGTCCGCCGGATCGCGCCCGGAATAGTGGCAGGCGCCGCCGAACAGCAGGCGCCGGTCGGCCGAGAGGCGGTAGTAGTCCAGCGCCACGCGCTGGTCGCACAGGGCCATGTTCTGCGGAATGAGCGAACGCGCCTGGGCCTCGGACAGCGGCTCGGTGGCGATCACGTAGCTGCCGGCCGGCAGCACCTTGCCGCTCAGGGTCGGCTCCAGGCCGTTGATATAGGCGTTGCAGGCCAGCACCAGGTACTTGGCGCGCACCTGGCCGCGGGCGGCGTGCACGCGCACCTCGCGGCCATGGTCGATGCGGCTCACCGGCGAGTCCTCGAACAGCTGCACGCCCAGGCTCGCCGCCGCCGCCGCTTCGCCCAGGGCCAGGTTGAGCGGGTGCAGGTGGCCCGAGCCCATGTCGATCATGCCGCCGACATAGTTGTCGGAGCCGACCACCTCGTGCATCTGCTCCGGCTGCAGCAGGCGCAGCGGGTGGCGGTAGCCGAGGCTCTCCAGCTCGGCCTTGTCCTCGGCGAAACCGGCCAGGTGCTCGGGTTTGTTGGCCAGGTCGCAGTAGCCCCAGGTCAGGTCGCAGTCGATCTGGAACTCTTCGACGCGCCGGCGCACCAGCTCCACCGCCTCCAGGCCCATCAGCTTGAGCTCACGCACGCCATCGGCGCCTATCAGGTTCTCGAACTGCTCGACGCCGTGGCCGACGCCGCGGATCAGCTGGCCGCCGTTACGCCCGCTGGCGCCCCAGCCGATCTTGTGCGCCTCCAGCAGCGCCACCGTCAGGCCCTTGCGCGCCAGCTCGATGGCGGTGTTCAGGCCGGAAAAGCCGCCGCCGACTATGCACACGTCCACCTGCAGCTCGCCGCCCAACGGCGGGTAGGCCAGCTGGCGATTGACGCTGGCGGCGTAGTAGGAGGCGGCGTGCTGGGGGCCGTGAACCGGCTGGTGAACGCGGGCGTTCATGTGTGAAATCCTGATTTTTGTGTGTGGAAAATTCAACGCAGCATAAGCGCGGAATCTGCATGACGCCAAGGGGGGGCGCCGGAAAAATCGATGTAGGAGCGGCTTTAGCCGCGAACATGACGCGTAGTTTCGCGGCTGAAGCCGCTCCTACAGCACCTGCCCGCGCGGCGCAGTACACTGCCGGCATCGTTTCCCGGATGCCCGAACATGAGCTGCACCGACCGCAAGATCGACCACCTGCGCCGACAGATCCCGCGCTTCGCCTGCGTGCCCGGCTGCCACGACTGCTGCGGGCCGGTCACCGCCTCCGCGGAGGAACTGGCGCGGCTGCCGGTGAAAAGCATCGCTGCGCACGACGCGGCGCTGGCCGAGTACAACTGCGTGCACCTGGGGCCGAACGGCTGCGAGGTGTACGAGCAACGCCCGCTGATCTGCCGGTTGTTCGGTACCACGCCGAACCTGCCCTGTCCGCACGGTCGCGGCCCCGAGCAGCCGATCGAGCCGGCGGTGGAGCGCCAGGTGCATCGGCTGATCGCCACGACCCGCCAGCGGCTCGTGTAGGGTGCGCTGTGCGCACCAGCTTTCCGCGCAATAGGGCGGCAAGCGCCACCTAAGCCAGGTGCACCGGCGTTCCAGGCATTGGTGCGCACGGCGCACCCTACGAGGTTTTCACTCCGGCACCGGCAGCGCCAGGCTCTCCTTCACCTCTTCCATGACGATATAGCTCTTCGACTCGCGCACGTGCGGCAGCTTGAGCAGGATGTCGCCGAGCAGCTTGCGGTAGCTGGCCATCTCGTTGATCCGCGCCTTGACCAGGTAATCGAAGTCGCCGGACACCAGGTGGCATTCCAGCACGTGCGGCAGCTTGAGCACGGCGCGGCGGAATTCCTCGAAGGTGTCGCCGGACTTGTAGTCCAGGCTGATCTCGACGAACACCAGCAGGTTGGCCTTGAGGTTCTGCGGATTGAGCCGGGCGTGATAGCCCATGATGATCCCCTCGCGCTCCAGGCGCCGTACCCGCTCGGTGCAGGGCGTGGTCGACAGGCCCACCCGCTCGCCCAGTTCGGTGAAGCTGATGCGCCCGTCCTCCTGCAGGATGCGGAGGATGTTGCGGTCGATCTTGTCCAGTTCGCGACGACTCTGATGCTGGGTTCTCATGGGGAATCCGCCTCTGTAAAAGCGATTTTTGCCAAGAATTCTCGCCAAATATAGCTGTGTATATGGTGAAAAGCACTGCGCGGCTCTCCCTATACTGCGCCCCAACGACAACTCTGGTCTTTGACGTCCGTGCTCTGGCGCGGCGGGGAGAAAAGCATGCGTGTTCTGGTTCTCGGCAGCGGTGTGATCGGTACCGCCAGTGCGTACTACCTGGCCCGTCAGGGCTTCGAGGTGGTGGTGGTCGACCGTCAGAACGGCCCGGCCCTGGAAACCAGCTTCGCCAACGCCGGCCAGGTCTCCCCCGGCTACGCCTCGCCCTGGGCCGCCCCGGGCATCCCGCTGAAGGCCATCAAGTGGCTGCTGCAGCAGCACGCGCCGCTGGCGATCAAGGCCACCGGCGACATCGACCAATACCTGTGGATGGCGCAGATGCTGCGCAACTGCACCGCCAGCCGTTATGCGGTGAACAAGGAGCGCATGGTGCGCCTGTCCGAGTACAGCCGCGACTGCCTCGACGAGCTGCGTGCCGAGACCGGCATCGCCTACGAAGGTCGCCAGCTCGGCACCACCCAGCTGTTCCGCAGCCAGGCCCAGGTCGATGCCGCGGCCAAGGACATCGCCGTGCTGCAAGCCTCCGGCGTGCCCTTCGAGCTGCTCGACCGCGACGCCATCGCTCGCGTCGAACCGGCCCTGGCCGGGGTCAAGCACAAGCTGGCCGGCGCCCTGCGCCTGCCCAACGACCAGACCGGCGACTGCCAGCTGTTCACCGCCAAGCTGGCGGAGATGTGCATCAAGCTGGGGGTGGAATTCCGCTTCGGGCAGAACATCCAGCGCCTGGACGCCGTCGGCGACCGCATCAACGGCGTATGGATCGACGGCAAGCTGGAAACCGCCGACCGTTACGTGCTGGCGCTGGGCAGCTACAGCCCGCAGCTGCTCAAACCGCTGGGCGTGCGTGCGCCGGTCTACCCGCTCAAGGGCTACTCGCTGACCGTGCCGATCGTCAACGCCGAGATGGCGCCGACCTCGACCATCCTCGACGAGACCTATAAGGTGGCGATCACCCGCTTCGACGGCCGCATCCGCGTCGGCGGCATGGCCGAGATCGCCGGCTTCGACCTGAGCCTCAACCCCAAGCGCCGCGCCACCCTGGAAATGATCACCGCCGACCTCTATCCCGAGGGCGGCGACCTCAAGCAGGCCGAGTTCTGGACCGGCCTGCGCCCGGCCACCCCGGACGGCACGCCGATCGTCGGCGCCAGCGCCTACCGCAACCTGTTCCTCAACACCGGCCACGGCACCCTGGGCTGGACCATGGCCTGCGGCTCCGGTCGCCTGCTGGCGGATCTGATCGGCAACAAGCGCCCGCAGATCAGCGCCGAAGGCCTGGATATCTCGCGTTACTCGGGCAAGACCCGTGAGCTCGAGGCCGCGCTGCAGCCGCTGCGCACCTGATAGGCTGCGCGTCCCGTAATCGAAGGAGCTTTACCCCTATGTCGATCCAGCGCCTGCATGTGGAAAAACGCTACAGCGAAGTGGTGATCCACAACGGCACCGTCTACCTCGCCGGCCAGCTGGCCGACGATTACAGCGGCGACATCCGCCAGCAGACCCGCGAGACCCTGGCCAATATTGACCGCATGCTGGCCGAGGCCGGCAGCGACAAGAGCAAGATTCTCTCTGTGACCATCTACCTCAAGGACATGGACGCCCACTACGACGGCCTCAACGCCGAGTACGACGCCTGGGTCGCCGAGGGCGCCGCCGCGGCCCGCGCCTGCGTCGAGGCGAAGATGTACAAGCCCGAGGTGCTGGTGGAGATGATGGTGGTGGCGGCCCTCTGAGAGCAGGCTCGACTCGAATTGTGTTGGCTTTTCGCCCGGCTGTCCCGCCGGGCTTTTTTTGACTGGTAGCGCGTAGCCCGGGTGGCATCCGGGCTACGCCAAACACCTCGCCTCGGCGAAGCATCGAGAGACCGCGAACCATGCGTCCCGCCCGTGCCCTGATCGACCTCGACGCCCTGCGTCACAATTACCAATTGGCCCGCGAACTGAGCGGCGCCCGCGCCCTCGCCGTGGTCAAGGCCGATGCCTATGGGCATGGCGCGGTGCGCTGCGCCCAGGCCCTGGAGCGCGAGGCCGACGGCTTCGCCGTGGCCTGCATCGAGGAGGCGCTGGCCCTGCGCGAGGCCGGCATCCGCGCGCCGATCCTGCTGCTGGAGGGCTTCTTCGAGGCGGCCGAGCTGGCGCTGATCGAGCAGCACCAGCTGTGGTGCGTGGTCCACGCGCTGTGGCAGGTCGAGGCCATCGAGCAGGCGAGTCTGGGCACACCCTTGAATGTCTGGCTCAAGCTGGACTCGGGCATGCACCGCGTCGGCCTGCACCCGGCCGACTACCCGGTTGCCTACCGCAGGCTGCTGGCCAGCGGCAAGGTGAGCAAGATAGTGCTGATGAGCCACTTCGCCCGCGCCGACGAACCCGATTGTCCGCGCACCGCCGAGCAGCTGGCGGTGTTCCAGCAGGCCCGCGAGGGCCTGACCGCCGAGGTCAGCCTGCGCAACTCGCCGGCCGTGCTCGGCTGGCCACAGGTGCCCAGCGACTGGGTGCGCCCCGGCATCATGCTGTACGGTGCCACCCCCTTCGAGCAGGCGCAGGCGCAGGCGGCGCGGCTCAAGCCGGTGATGACCCTGGAGTCGAAGGTCATCAGCCTGCGCGAACTGCCGGCCGGCGAGCCGGTGGGCTATGGCGCGCGCTTCGTCAGCGAGCGCCCGACCCGCGTCGGCGTGGTCGCCATGGGCTACGCCGACGGCTATCCGCGCCACGCGCCGACCGGCACGCCGGTGGCGGTGGACGGCCAGCTGACCCGGCTGATCGGCCGGGTGTCGATGGACATGCTTACCGTCGATCTCACCGACCTGCCGCAAGCCGGCCTCGGCAGCCGCGTGGAGCTGTGGGGCAAGCAGGTGCTGGCCAGCGACGTGGCCCTGGCCGCCGGCAGCATTCCCTATCAGCTGTTCTGCAATGTGCGGCGGGCGCCGCTGCTCTATCTCGGCGGCTGAGAGCCTGTTCAAAGGCTGCTGCGCGTCGGCCCTGCTGCGTTAAAAACAGGCTCGGAATGCTCATTTACAACTCGTAAACTCCGCTTCCTCGCCTGTTTTTGCCTTGCATGGCTCTAGCTCGCGAGCCTTTGCATAGGCTCTAACGGGGGCGGTGTAGGCGAGCGCGAACGCCAGTGTTGTAAATTCCGAACGCTGTGCCATGATACGGACACTTTTTCCGCATCTGCCCCAGGGGGGACACCAGCATTGGACGTCGGCGTTCGACTGCAATCGATTCGTAAGCTCAAAGGCCTTTCCCAACGTGAACTCGCCAAGCGTGCGGGGGTCACCAACAGCACCATCTCGATGATCGAGAAGAACAGCGTGAGCCCTTCGATCAGCTCGCTGAAGAAGGTGCTCGGCGGCATCCCCATGTCGCTGGTGGAGTTCTTCTCCCTCGACCTGGAGCAGGAGAACCAGGCCCAGGTGGTCTACCGGGCCTCGGAACTGACCGATATCTGCAGCGGCGCCATCACCATGAAGCTGATCGGCAAGGCCCACCCGAGCCGTGCCATCGCCTTCCTCGACGAGACCTACCCGGTCGGCGCCGACACCGGCGACGAGATGTACGCCCACGAGGGCGAGGAAGCCGGCATGCTGGTCGAGGGCAAGCTGGAACTGACCGTGGGCAGCGAGGTGTTCATCCTCGAACCGGGCGACAGCTACTACTTCGAGAGCAGCAAGCCGCACCGCTTCCGCAACCCCTTCGACGCGCCGGCGCGGCTGATCAGCGCCACCACGCCGGCGAATTTCTAAAAAAGCAGCTACAAGCCGCAAGCTTCAAGCGACAAGTAAAAGCATGCGCAAGCCTCCAGCTTGTGGCTTGTGGCTGTTCTCCTGCGACAATCTGGGTTGTTTCGGCCCGGGCGGCTTGCCGTTATACTGTCGCCCGCTCGCGAAACCGTGGCCGCGGGCGTGACTAGCCACGATGAGGGTGTACCGTGAATCTAATTAAGAAAATGCTGGTGGCACCGGCTGCCGTATTGGCCCTGTGGGCAGTGACTGCTCAGGCCACGACCGATGAAGCCATCGCCGAACGCCTCAAGCCGGTCGGCGAAGTGTGCATCATGGGCGAAGAATGCAAGGGCGTCGGCGCCGTTGCCGTGGCCGCCGGCGGCGCGCGCAGCACCGACGACATCATCGCCAAGCACTGCAACGCCTGCCATGGCGCCGGCGTGCTGGGCGCGCCGAAGATCGGCGACACCGCCGCCTGGAAAGAGCGCGCCGACCACCAGGGCGGCCTCGACGGCATCCTGGCCAAGGCCATCTCCGGCATCAACGCCATGCCGCCGAAAGGCACCTGCGCCGACTGCTCCGACGACGAGCTGCGCGACGCGATCAAGAAGATGTCCGGTCTGTAAGACCCGGCGCTCGATAAAAAAACCGCCTCTTGCAGGCGGTTTTTTTATGGCTGCTGTCCAGCCTTGTGGATGACGCTTTTTCATCCACCATCAGCGCCGCCATGGTGGATCGGTGAAGCGCGATCCACCCTACGTCCGGCCAGGCCAGCGGCCCGCGCCTGCGATCTAGTCGAGAAAGCGCACCTGGCCATTTTCCAGGGCGGCGACGCGCGCCAGCGACTCGACCCGGTAGCCTTCGCTCTCCAGCAGCGTGCGGCCTTCCTGGAACGACTTCTCGATGACGATGCCGATGCCGGCGATCCGCGCGCCGGCCTGCTGGATCAGGTCGATCAGCGCCTTGGCGGCGTGGCCGTTGGCGAGGAAGTCGTCGATCACCAGCACGGTGTCGGCGGCGGTGAGGTGGCGCGAGGAAATAGCGATGGTGCTCTCGGTCTGCTTGGTGAAGGAGAACACCTTGGAGATCAGCAGGTCGTCCTTGAGCGTCAGCGACTGGAACTTGCGCGCGAAGATCACCGGAATGCCCAGCTCCAGGCCGGCCATGATCGCCGGGGCGATGCCGGAGGCCTCGATGGTGACGATCTTGCTGATGCCCTGGCCGGCGAAGCGCCGGGCGAACTCGTGGCCGATCTGCTGCATCAGCGCCGGGTCGATCTGGTGGTTGAGAAAGGCGTCGACCTTGAGCACCTGCTCGGACAGTACGATGCCTTCGTCGCGAATCTTCTGTTTTAGCGCTTCCACGCGGTTGTCCTCATGCTGAACGTAGCCCGGATGCAATCCGGGACGGTTTCCCCGGATTGCATCCGGGCTACGAAGTGACGCTATTCGATGGCCTTGCGGGCCGTCGCCGGGCGCCGGTCATTTTCTTAGCAGCGCCCGCATATTGGCCAGCGCGTCGTTGCCGCGCGCGGTCTTGACCTCCACCGGCGCCTCCTCCTGGCCTTCCCAGACCAGATCCTCGGGCGGCAGCTCGTCGAGGAAGCGGCTCGGCGAGCAGTCGATCACCTCGCCGTACTGCTTGCGCTTGGCGGCGAAGGTCAGCGCCAGGTTGCGCTTGGCGCGGGTGATGCCGACGTAGGCCAGGCGCCGCTCCTCCTCGATGGTGTCGGCCTCGATACTGGAACGGTGCGGGAGAATCTCCTCCTCGAAGCCGATGATGTACACCGAGGGAAATTCCAGGCCCTTGGAGGCGTGCATGGTCATCATCTGCACGCCCTCGGCGCCTTCTTCCTCCTCCTGCTGGCGCTCGAGCATGTCGCGCAGCACCAGCTTGCCGATGGCGTCCTCGATGGTCATGTCGCCGTCTTCGTCGCGCTCCAGGGTGTTCTTCAGCGCATCGACGAGGAACCAGACGTTGCCCATGCGCGCGTCGGCGACCTTGTCGCTGGAGGCGTTCTGCCGCAGCCAGTTCTCGTAGTCGATGTCCATCACCATGCTGCGGATCGCGGCGATCGGGTCGTTCTGCGCGCACTGCTGGCGCACGCCGTCCATCCAGCGCTTGAAGCGCGCCAGGCGCTCGGTGTAGCGGCTGTCGAGCTGTTCACCGAGGCCGATCTCGTCGCTGGCGGCGTACATGCTGATCTGGCGCTCGGTGGCGTAGTTGCCGAGCTTTTCCAGGGTGGTCGAGCCGATCTCGCGGCGCGGCACGTTGATCACCCGCAGGAAGGCGTTGTCGTCGTCCGGGTTGACCAGCAGGCGGAAGTAGCTCATCAGGTCCTTCACCTCCTGGCGGGCGAAGAAGCTGGTACCGCCGGACAGGCGATAGGGAATCTGGTGGTGCTGCAGCTTGAGCTCCATCAGCTTGGCCTGGTAGTTGCCGCGGTAGAGGATGGCGAACTCGCTGTAGGGGCGCTGGGTGCGCAGGTGCTCGGTGAGGATCTCCAGCGCCACCCGTTCGCACTCGGCGTCTTCGTTGCGCGTGCGGATCACGCGGATCTCGTCGCCCACGCCCATCTCCGACCACAGCTGCTTCTCGAACACGTGGGGGTTGTTGGCGATCAGCACGTTGGCGCATTTGAGGATGCGGCTGGTGGAGCGGTAGTTCTGCTCCAGCATCACCACCTTGAGCGACGGATAGTCCTCTTTCAGCAGCATCAGGTTTTCCGGGCGCGCGCCGCGCCAGGCGTAGATCGACTGGTCGTCGTCGCCGACCACGGTGAACTGGTTGCGCATGCCCACCAGCATTTTCACCAGCAGGTACTGGCTGGCGTTGGTGTCCTGGTATTCGTCGACCAGCAGGTAGCGGATGCGGTTCTGCCATTTTTCCAGGATGTCGGCGTGCTCCTGGAAGAGTTTCACCGGCAGCAGGATCAGGTCGTTGAAGTCCACCGCGTTGTAGGCCTTGAGCGTGCGCTGGTAGTGCAGATAGACGATGGCGGCGGTCTGTTCCTTGGGATTGCGCGCCTTGGCCAGGGCCTCGTCGGGCAGGATCAGGTCGTTCTTCCAGCTGTCGATGTAGTTCTTGATCTCGTCGGCGCCGTCGTCTCCGGCGTACTCCTTCTGCATGATGTCCGACAGCAGCGCCTTGATGTCGCCGTCGTCGAAGATCGAGAAGCCGGGCTTGTAGCCCAGGCGCGCGTATTCCTTGCGGATGATGTTCATGCCCAGGTTGTGGAAGGTGGACACGGTCAGGCCGCGTGCCTCGGCGCCCTTGAGCAGGCTGCCGACGCGCTCCTTCATCTCGCGCGCGGCCTTGTTGGTGAAGGTCATGGCGACGATATGACGGGCCTGGATGCCGCAGTTCTGCACCAGGTGGGCGATCTTGCGCGTGATCACGCTGGTCTTGCCGGAACCGGCACCGGCGAGCACCAGAAGCGGGCCGCCGACGTAGTTCACGGCCTCTTGTTGCCGGGGGTTCAGTCGGGACATGGGATCGTTCGCAGGAAAAAGGCCGCGCATTTTAACAGGCCTGGCCGGTTCTGCCGCGACCGTCCGGAACTGTGGCCTGGCGCACGCAATCGCCGCTCGCCGCGCTTGGTTATTCGGTCGATTGCAGTACTCTGGTACCACTTGCCGGTTTTTTGGCTATACCTCAGGATGTGCACTACCTTTCACATGGATGTGTTTGATTAGACGTCGATTACGACGCGCTCAGGCGACGCGATTCGCCATCATTCTGTGGTCATTGGGGGAGGTTGCTTGTCCACGCTCGTCGAACCCTTGCGGTTGGTTCTGCTGGCGGAAACGCCGGACTGGGCCGAATTGTTGCGCGAGCAGCTGAGCGCCCTGGGCAGCCCGTCCCCGTTGATCACTGCGCCGTCCTGGGAGGCGGCCAGCAACCTGTTCGACGACCACGCCAGCGGTTTGCTGCTGAGCACCACCGCACGCCTGCCCGCGCCGGGCCAATGCCCGTTGCCGGTGGTGCTGCTGCTCGACGAGGAACCTGCCGAAGAGCCCAGCGGCGTCAGCGACTGGCTGGTGCGTGGCAGCCTCAACCTCGACGTGCTGCGCCGCTGCCTGCGCTACGTGCGCGAGCAGGGCAATCTCAAGCAGACCCTGCAGCGCCTGGCCGAGCAGGACCCGCTGACCGGCATCGCCAACCGCCAGGGCTTCCAGACCCTGCTCGCCGCGCGCCTGGCCGAGTGCGGTGGGCGCGGCCTGGTGCTCGGCCATCTCGACCTGGACAACTTCCGCCACGCCAACGACGCCCTCGGCTACCAGGCCGGCGACCGCCTGATCCTGCATGTGGTGGCGCGCCTGAAGAGCCTGCTGCAGCCCTGCGACCAGCTCGCGCGGCTGGGCAGCGACGAGTTCGCCCTGCTCCTCGACACCCGCCGCGACCCGCAGCGCGGCGAGCGCCTGGCCGAACGCATCACCGAGGTACTGGCCGAGCCCTACTGGGTCGACGGCGAGAGCCTGCTGATCGGCTGCAGCCTGGGCCTGGCCCATGCCCGCGCCGGCGAGGGCGCCGACCCGCTGCTGTGGCACGCGCATATCGCCATGCAGCAGGCCAAGAGTCAGCAGGGCTGCGTGTTCCATGTCTACGACGAACGCCTCAACCGCAGCGCCCGCAGTCAGGCCGATCTGGAAAGCGAGCTGCGCCGCGCCCTGCGCCGCGACGAGCTGGAGCTGCATTATCAGCCGCGCCTGTGCCTGCAGAGCGGGCGCATCGTCGGCCTGGAGGCGCTGGTGCGCTGGCAGCACGGCGAGCGCGGCCTGCTGGCGCCCAACGAGTTCGTGCCGCTGGCCGAGGAGACCGGGCTGATCGTGCCGCTCGGTTACTGGGTGATTTCCCGCGCCCTGCGTGACATGCAGTGGCTGCGTGGGCGCGGCCTGCCGGCGCTGCACATGGCGATCAACCTGTCGTTCCGCCAGTTCCAGGACAGCCAGCTGCTGCCCACCCTCAGCCGCCTGATCGAGGAGCGCGGGGTGGACGCGCAGTGGCTGGAGTTCGAGCTGACCGAGACCGCGGTGATGCGTCGCAGCGACCAGGTGCAGCAGACCATGCTGGCCCTGGGGCGGCTCGGCGTGCGCTTCTCGCTGGACGACTTCGGTACCGGTTTCTCCTCCTTCGTCCACCTCAACAACCTGCCGATCACCCTGCTGAAGATCGACAAGAGCTTCGTCGGCGGCATGGGCGAGCGCGCCGAGAACCGCCAACTGGTGCGGGCGATGATCAACCTGGCGCACAACCTCAACCTCGAGGTGGTCGCCGAAGGGGTGGAGAATATCGAGCAGCTGGACATGCTGCGTCAGTTCGGCTGCGACCAGGTGCAGGGCTACCTGATCAGCAAGGCCGTGCCGCTGGCCGAGCTGGCGCGTTTCCTGGTGTTCGGCCAGCGCCAGCCGCTGCTGACCGGTACGCCCTCGTAGGGTGCGCCGTGCGCACCAGCCGTTACGACAGACAGGCCTCGCCTTCCTCAACCTGCGGCCGCTGCAACTGCGCCGTCTTCCACTGAAAGCCCAGCACCAGGCCACTCGCCGTCACCGCCAGGCCGGCCGCCAGTCCCCACCAGACACCCTGCGCTCCCCAGCCGAGGGCGAAGGCGAGCAGCCAGGCCAGCGGCGCACCGACGCACCAGTAGCCGGCCAGGCCGATCAGCAGGGTGGTGCGGCCGTCGTTCAGCCCGCGGATCGCGCCCATGGCGATGCTCTGCAAACCATCGAACAACTCGAACCAGGCGGCGATCGCCAGCAGGCTCACCGCGAGAGTGACGATCTCGGCGAAGGCCGGATCGTGGCGGTCGAGGAACAGGCCGATGATCCATTCCGGCAGCAGCCAGAACAGCAGGGCGAACAGCAGCATCAACGCCGCGCCCAGGGCCATGCCCAGATGGCCGCTGAGGCGCGACAGCGGCAGGCGCCCGGCGCCGTAGTGCAGGCCGACGCGGAAGGTCACCGCGTAGGACAGCCCCTGCGGCACGATAAAGGCCAGCGCCACCGTCTGCATGGCGATCTGGTGCGCCGCCAGCTGCACGCCGCCCAGCGCGCCCATGCACAGGGTGGCGAAGGTGAACAGCCCTTGCTCGGCGGCATAGGTGCCGCCGATGGGCAGGCCCAGGCGCAGCAGGGCGCGCAGCTCCGCGCGCTGCGGACGGCCCAGGCCGCCGCGCAGCTTGTAGCGGCGGTAGTGCGGCGCGAGCAGGATATACAGCGCCAAGGCCAGGGCCATGCCGCTGCTGACCAGCGCGGTGGTCATGCCGATACCGCCCAGGCCCAGGCTGGGCAGGCCGAACCAGCCCTCGATCAGCGCATAGTTGATGACGAAGTTGGCCGCCGTGCCGACGATGCTGATGGCCATCACCGGGCCGGGATGACCGATGGCGCTGGTGAAGCCGCGCAAGGCCATGAAGCACAGGTAACCGGGCAGGGCCAGCGACAGTGGGCGCAGCAACTCCATGGCCAGGCTGGCGGCGTCAGGCGCCTGGCCCAGGTGCGGCAGCAGCGGGCCCAGGCCGTTGAGGCACAGCGCGCTGACCATGCCCAGCAGCAGCGCCAGCCACAGGCCGTTGTGCAGCAGGCGGGCGACGCCGCCCGGGTCGCCGGCGCCGTGGCGGATGGCGACCAGGCTGCCCACCGCGGCGATCACCCCGCTGCAGAAGATCGAGAAGATGAAATAGCAGGTGGCGCCCAGCGCGCCGCCGGCCAGTTGCTGCGGGCCGAGCATCGCCATCATCAGCGTGTCGGTGAAAATCATCAGCGCGTGGGCCAGCTGGGCGGAAATCAGCGGGCCGGCCAGGCGCAGCAGCGCGCCCAGCTCGTGGCCAAGGGCATTCTTCATGATGAGTAAAACTTCGGCAGGATAAGCTTCCCCAGACTGTCTAGGGATAAGCGATGACCGTTATTCTCTGGCTTGATCCGCTTGTCCACAAAAGGAAAATAGCCATGCCAGACATGATTAAAACTCATGGTTTGACGCGATGAACCGGCGTCTGCCGCCGCTCTATGCCCTGCGCGCCTTCGAGGCGGCGGCGCGGCATGCCTCCTTCACGCGCGCGGCCGAGGAACTGGCCATCACCCAGAGCGCGGTGAGCCGGCATATCCGCACCCTCGAGGCGCATTTCGCCTGTCGCCTGTTCGAGCGCCACGGCCGCAGCCTGCAGCTGACCGACCCGGCGCGCGCCCTGCTGCCCGGCCTGCGCGACGGCTTCGAGGCGCTGGAACGGGCCTGCGCCGCGCTGCGCGCCGACGACGGCGTGCTGCGCCTGAAGGCGCCCTCGACCCTGACCATGCGCTGGCTGCTGGCGCGGCTGTCGCACTTTCGCCTGGCCCACCCGGACAGCGAGGTGCAGCTGACCAGCGCCTGGATGGACGTGGACAAGGTGGATTTTCGCCACGAACCCTTCGACTGCGCGGTGCTGCTGGCCGGCGGCCAGTTCCCGGAGGAATGGGACAGCGTGCTGCTGTTCGAGGAATGGCTGATCCCGGTCTGCGCCGCCGCCGATGTCGCCGCCGGGCCCTGGCCGCTGGCGCGTCTGCAGGCCGCCGAGCAGCTGCACCCGACCCCGGACCGCCGCGACTGGCGGCGCTGGTTGCAGGCCACCGGCCTGAGCGAGCAGGTGCCGCTGAAGAGCGGCCAGCTGTTCGACATGCTGGAGCAGGGCATAGTCGCCGCCGCCCGTGGTTATGGCGTCTCGATTGGCGATCTGCTGATGGTGGCCGAGGACGTGCAGGCTGGCCGCCTCGGCCTGCCCTGGCCAAGTGCGGTGCGCAGCGGCGACAGCTACTACCTGGTGTGGCCCCGGGCGCACCGCGCCCAGGCGCGCCTGCAGCGGCTGCGCGACTACCTGCTGGCGGAGGTGGCGGCGATGCGCCTGCCGCAGGTGCAGCGGTTGTAGGAGGCACGATGCAACGCATCCCTGGTGCGCGCGGCGCACCCTACGGAGCCCGCTCCATCGCGTAGGGGTCGCGGGGCCGCCTAGGCCGCGCGCACCGGGAAGTCCTCACCCCGTCCCCGGCCGATATTGCAGGGCCTCGGCCAGATGGCCGCGGACGATCTGCGGCTCGTCCGCCAGGTCGGCCAGGGTGCGTGCCACCTTGAGCACCCGGTGCGCGGCGCGCAGCGACAGGCCGAGGCGCTCGCAGGCGCTTTCCAGCCAGTGGCGATCCGTTTCGCTCAAGGCGCAGTGCCGACGCAGCCCCGGCAGGTCGAGAAAGGCGTTGGCCACGCCCTGGCGCCGCAGCTGGCGCTGGCGCGCGGCGGCCACCTTGGCGGCGGCCTCTGCGGTGCTTTCGCCGTCCGCCACCGGTACCTGCAGCGCGGTGCTTTCGCGCGCCACGGTCAGGTGCAGGTCGATGCGGTCGAGCAGCGGCCCGGACAGCTTGGCGCGGTAGCGCTGGATCTGCTCCGGGGTGCAGCGACAGCGGTTGCTGGGGTCGCCCAGGTAGCCGCAGGGGCAGGGGTTCATCGCCGCCACCAGCTGGAAGCGCGCGGGGAAACGCACCTTGTCGCGGGCCCGGGCGATGACGATATGGCCGCTTTCCAGCGGTTCGCGCAGCACCTCCAGGACCTTCCTGTCGAACTCGGGGAGCTCGTCGAGAAACAGCACGCCCTGATGCGCCAGGGTGATCTCGCCGGGTTGCGGGCGACTGCCGCCGCCGACCAGCGCCGGACCCGAGGCGCTGTGGTGAGGGGTTCTGAAGGGGCGCTGCGGCCAGTGCTGCAACGGCGTATGGCTGGCCACCGAGTGGATCGCCGCCACCTGCAGCGCCTCGCTTTCGTCCAGCGGCGGCAGCAGGCCGGGCAGGCGGCTGGCGAGCAGGGTCTTGCCGGTGCCGGGCGGGCCGCTGAGCAGCAGGTTGTGCGAGCCGGCGGCGGCCACCAGCAGGGCGCGCTTGGCCGCCAGCTGGCCCTGCACTTCGGCCAGGTCGGGGTAGGGCAGGCTCTGCCGGAGCAGGCCCCGGGCCGCATAGGGTTCGAGGGGGGCGGTGCCGTTGAGGTGCGCGGCGATCTGCAGCAGATGCTCGACGGCGATCACCCTGAGCCCGGAGGCCAGGCTGGCCTCTTCGGCATTGGCCGCCGGCACCAGCAGGGTGCGCCCGGCTTCGCGGGCGGCCAGCGCCGCCGGCAACACGCCCTGCACCGGGCGCACGGCGCCGGATAGCGCCAGTTCGCCGAGACATTCGTATTCATCGAGAGATGGGGCCGGTACCTGACCGCTGGCGGCGAGAATGCCCAGGGCGATGGCCAGGTCGAAGCGCCCACCGTCCTTAGGCAAATCGGCGGGGGCCAGATTGAGGGTGATGCGTTTGCTGGGAAATTCGAAGGCGGCATTGAGGATAGCGCTGCGCACGCGGTCCTTGCTTTCCTTGACCGCGGTTTCCGGCAGGCCGACCAGGGTCAGGGAGGGCAGGCCGTTGGCCAGGTGCGCCTCGACGGTGACGGCCGGCGCTTCGACGCCGACCTGGGCGCGGCTGTGGACGAGGGCCAGGGACATGATCGCTCCTTGATCGGTCCCGCCGCTGAATCAGTCGGCGGGTGGGTTGAGCTTGGCTTCCAGCTCGGCAACCTTGGCTTCCAGCGCCTCCAGGCGCGCGCGGGTGCGGGCCAAGACCACCATCTGGCTGTCGAACTCCTCGCGGCTGACCAGCTCGAGCTTGCTGAAGCCGCTCTGCAGCAGGGCCTTGAACTGGGCCTCCAGTTCCGCGCGCGGCAGCGGGCTGTCGCCGCCGAACAGACGCGAGGCGTGGCTACTGAGGGTGTCGAGCAGGGCTTTGGGCGGCAGCATGGTCGGGTTCCGAGTACAGACGGCCGGCAGTGTAGCACGCGGTCGGCGGCGGGGCGCCGCCCCCGGCAGTTGCACGATTTTTGCGCACGGTCGGCGCGCATGGCGCACCAATCTTGTGCGTAAGTGCCGTCGCGGGCTCGCCCCGGCTGCCCCAGACTGCAGGTAAAACCCTGAATCGCGGCGCTTTTATGGGAGCTGGCAAGCTTTCTGCTTAGGGCCTAGCGACTCATGCACCGATGCAGTACCGGTGCGTCGGACGGAGCGGGGGAGTGTTTCGTCGGGAGCGGTTGGTGGGTATCGGCCACGCCAGGCTGGGGCGGTCGGTGCATTACAAAAGCCAGACACTGCGCTTAGACTTGAGCCGGGTTCGCAATTCCTGGGGCAAGTCCACCTTACACGGGAGAAAGTTTCATGAAGCTAGTCACTGCCATCATCAAGCCGTTCAAGTTGGACGACGTGCGCGAGTCGCTGTCGGAGATCGGCGTGCAGGGCATTACCGTCACCGAGGTCAAGGGCTTCGGCCGCCAGAAGGGCCACACCGAGCTGTATCGCGGCGCCGAGTACGTGGTCGACTTCCTGCCCAAGGTGAAGATCGACGTGGCCATCGCCGACGATCAGCTCGATCGCGTCATCGAGGCCATCACCAAGGCGGCCAACACCGGCAAGATCGGCGACGGCAAGATTTTCGTGGTCAATCTGGAACAGGCGATCCGCATCCGTACCGGCGAAACCGATACCGACGCGATCTAAACCCTCCGAACCCCACGCCCCAGGAGTAAACCCATGACTCTGCGAACTTTCGCAGGGCTAGGAGCCCTTTTGCCCTCGATTTGCGGCCTCGCGCCGCTGTCGACGACGAATGCCGGTGTCGGCGAAGTCCTCGCCGCCCCGCTGTGCCTGACCCTCGCAGGTCTCGCGCTCCGCGATGGGAACGCCTGGTCGCCTTGCGGTGCAAGGGGTTCAGCGATCCAGATCGAGCGTGGCAACTACCTGTAAAGCATACGGAACGCGTCCGGCGCCAACCCGGGCGTCTTAACCGAACAGCGCACAATAAGCGCCGGCAAGAGGTGAAAAATGGACAACACAGCATTGACTGCACTGCAGTACGGCTTCGATACCTTCTACTTTCTGATCTGCGGTGCCCTGGTGATGTGGATGGCGGCAGGCTTCGCCATGCTCGAATCCGGCCTGGTCCGCGCCAAGAACACCACCGAGATCCTGACCAAGAACATCGCCCTGTACGCGGTGGCTAGCGTGATGTACCTGGTGATCGGTTACCACATCATGTACTCCAGCCCGGAAGGCGGCATCTTGCCGAGCCTGGGCTTCCTGATCGGCGACGAGAACAGCGTCGACTCGGTACTTGCCGGCGGCGACGATGCGCCCTACTACTCGGCCCGTTCCGACTTCTTCTTCCAGATCGTGTTCGCCGCGACCTGCATGTCGGTGGTTTCCGGTGCGGTGGCCGAGCGCATGAAGCTGTGGGCCTTCCTCGCCTTCGCCGTGGTCATGACCGGTTTCATCTACCCGGTGCAGGGCTTCTGGAAGTGGGGCTCGGGCTTCCTCAACGAAGCCGGCTTCCTCGACTTCGCCGGCTCCGGCGTGGTGCACATGGCCGGCGCTTCGGCGGCCCTGGCTGGCGTGCTGCTGCTCGGTGCGCGTAAGGGCAAGTACGGCGCCAATGGCCAGGTCAACGCCATCCCCGGCTGCAACCTGCCGCTGGCCACCCTCGGCACCTTCATCCTGTGGATGGGCTGGTTCGGCTTCAACGGCGGTTCGCAGTTGAAGATGAGCACCATCGAAGACGCCAACGCCGTGGCCCAGGTATTCGTCAACACCAACATGGCCGCTGCCGGTGGCCTGATCGTGGCGATGATCGTGGCGCGCATCCTGTTCGGCAAGGCCGACCTGACCATGGCGCTGAACGGCGCCCTGGCCGGCCTGGTCGCCATCACCGCCGAACCGCTGACCCCGAGCGCCCTGCAGGCGACCCTGATCGGCGGCGTCGGCGGCCTGCTGGTGGTGTTCTCCATCCTCGGCCTGGACAAGCTGAAGATCGACGATCCGGTCGGTGCCATCTCGGTGCACGGCGTGGTCGGCATCTGGGGCTTGCTGGCGGTGTGCCTGACCAACGGCGACGCCACGCTGGGCGCCCAGCTGCTGGGTATCGCCAGCATCTTCGCCTGGGTCTTCGGCGCCAGCCTGATCGTCTGGAGCATCATCAAGGCGGTGATCGGCCTGCGCGTCAGCGAAGAGGAAGAGTACGAGGGCGTGGATATCGCCGAGTGCGGTATGGAGGCCTACCCGGAATTCACCAACAAGTGATTTTCCCGGTAATCGCAAAGGGCGCCTTCGGGCGCCCTTTGTTTTTTCTGACGGCGCGCTAGAATGCGCGCGCTGGAGCCATCGGGAGCGAGAGTCGGATGTGGCAGCAACGCACCCTCAGCCTGCGGCCGCGCAGTCGCGGTTTCCACCTGGTGACCGAGGAACTGCTGGCCGCCTTGCCGGAACTGGCGCGTTATCGCGTCGGTCTGTTGCACCTGTGGTTGCAGCACAGCTCGGCGTCGCTGAGCGTCAACGAGAACGCCGACCCCGCGGTGCGCCGCGATTTCGAGCGTTTCTTCAACCGCCTGGTGCCGCAGGGCGAGGGCGGCTACGAACACGACGACGAAGGCCCGGACGACCTGCCGGCGCACTTCAAGGCCAGCCTGCTGGGCTGTCAGCTGCAGCTGCCGATACACAACGGGCACCTGGCGCTGGGCAGCTGGCAGGGCATCTACCTCGGCGAGCACCGCGACCATGGCGGCGCCCGGCGGGTGCTGGCGACCTTGCACGGCGAGGTCATTTGAATTTTTTCCGGTCGGGCAGTGAAGCCTGCGCGACTGGGCTATAACTAACCTGCTTTTCGCAAGTCATGAGGTTGAACATGAGCGACGAAGACCTGGAACAAGACGACCTGGAAGGGGCCGACGAGGACGACGGTGAGGAGCTGGCGGCTGCCGACGACGGCGACAGCGGCGACGAGGGCGACGGCGAAGTCGTAGCCAGCGGCAAGAAGAGCAAGGCCAAGGCCGTCGAAGTCGACGAGCTGCCGAGCATCGAAGCCAAACAGAAAGAGCGCGACGCGCTGGCCAAGGCGATGGAGGATTTCCTCGCGCGTGGCGGCAAGGTGCAGGAGGTGGAACCCAACGTGGTCGCCGATCCGCCCAAGAAGCCCGACAGCAAATATGGCAGCCGTCCCATCTGAGGACGGCACGCTGCAAGGAACCCGCCCCTGTGGCGGGTTTTTTGTTGCCCACCATCCCTGGCGGCAACCCTGCGGGCCGTCGCTACGCGACGTCAAAAATCGCTCCCGGCGATTTTTTGTGTTCGGCGGTGTGGCATCGAAGGGTGCGCCGTGCGCACCAGGTCACGAGCCCGTAGCCCGGATGAAATCCGGGGAATGCTGGTTGGGACAGTCCCGGATCGCATCCGGGCTAGGGCTTACCAGCTAGCGAGCAGCGCCGGCAGTTCGGCCAGGCTGGCGATCTGCGCGTCCGGCGTGGCCTCGGCCTGCCAGCTCAGCCCCTGCGGGTTGAACCAGATCGCGCGCAGGCCGGCGGCCTGGGCGCCGGCGATATCGTCGCTGGGGTGGTCGCCGATATGCACCGCCTGCTCGGCCGCCACCCCGGCGCGCCTGAGCGCCTCGCGGAAGGGCTTGGGGTCGGGCTTGCCGACGCCCAGCTCCTCGGCGCAGAGGGCGAAGCGGAAGTATTCCGACAGCCCCAGGCGGCGCACGTCGGCGTTGCCGTTGGTGATCACGCCGAGCTGGAAGCGCTCGGCCAGGGCTTCCAGCGTGGGGTGCACCTCGGCGAACAGCTCGACCTGGTGGCGCGCGTTGAGAAACACCTGGAAACCCGCCTCGGCCAGTGCCAGGGCCTCGCCATGGCTGTAGCCGGCACCTTCCAGGGCATGCAGGAGGATGCGCCGGCGCAGTTCGCTGAGACGGTGCTTGAGCATCGGCTCGGCGCTCAGCAGGCCGCTGCGGATCTGCCACAGGTGTTCCACCGGCACCGCGCCCAGGCGCGGCGCGTGCAGCGCCAGCCAGTTGCGCAGGGCGGCCTCGGCGTCCTGCATCACCGGAGTGACGTCCCACAGGGTGTCGTCGAGGTCGAAGGTGATCAGCTCAATGCTCATGCGGAACCGCCTTTGCGCTTGGCGCGCGGATGGGCCTGGTCGTAGACCTTGGCCAGGTGCTGGAAATCCAGGTGGGTGTAGATCTGCGTGGTGGCGATATCGGCGTGGCCGAGCAGCTCCTGCACCGCGCGCAAATCCTGCGAAGACTCCAGCATATGGCTGGCGAAGCTGTGGCGCAGCATGTGCGGGTGCAGGTGCTGGCCCAGTTCGCGCACGCCGGCCTGGCGTACCCGCAGCTGCACCGCGCGGGCGCCGAGGCGGCGGCCTTGCTGGCTGACGAACACCGCGCCGTCGCCGGGATTGGCCAGTTTGCGCAACGCCAGCCACTGCTCCAGCGCCTGGCGTGCCATACGGCCGACCGGCAGCTCGCGCACCTTGTTGCCCTTGCCGCGCACCCGCACCAGGCCGGCGGCCAAGTCGAGGCCGTCGAGATCCAGGCCGACCAATTCGGACAGGCGCAGGCCGGAGGAATAGAACAGTTCGAGCATGGCCTGGTCGCGGCGGGCGATGAAGTCGTCCTCCACCGCGCCGTCGAGCAACTGGGCGCTGCGGTCGGCGTCCAGGGTGCGCGGCAGGCGCCGTTCGCGCTTGGGCGGGCTCAGGCCAGTGGCCGGGTCGTGACGACACAGGCCTTCGCGCAACAGGTACTGGTACAGGCCGCGGGTGGCCGAGAGCAGGCGCGCCAGGCTGCGGCTGGCCAGGCCCTGCTGGTGCAGGCGGGCGATCAGGCGGCGCAGGTTGCGGGTATCCAGCGCGGCCCAGTCGCTCAGGCCTTCCGCCTCGCAGAAGGCCAGCAGCTTGCCGAGGTCGCGGCGGTAGCCGTCGAGGGTGTGCGGCGATACCTGGCGCTCGCGGCGCAGGTATTCGAGGTAGGCGTCAAGGGCAGCGGCAAGCTTCAAGCTTCAAGCTCCAAGTGAATGAATCGCAGCGCACGCTTCAATCAGCCTTTGCTTTTCTTGCAGCTTGAAGCTTGCGGCTTGCAGCTGCTTCAGCGTACCGAGCGCAGCGGCGTGGCGAAGCCGGGCAGCACGCGCGCCAGTACCTCGGCGATATAGCCGAGGAACAGGGTGCCCAGCGAGCTCTTGTAGTGTTGCGGATCGAGGCTGCCGATGGCCAGCACGCCGTGCAGGCCCTGATGGCTGAGCGAAACCACGGCGGCCGAGCCGACCCGGGCGGCGTCGTCCTTGCCGAAGAGGAACTCCAGCTCGTGCGGACGCAGCACGCCGCAGACGGTCTTGCCACCGCTGAGCAGGCCGCCGATCTGCGCATGCGCTTCGGCCAGGGTGGCCGAGCGGCCGACCGGCAGCTTGTTGTCGCTGAACAGGATCAGGCCGACGAAGGGCACCTGGAACTCGTGGCGCAGGCTGTCTTCCACCGCGCCGACCACCTCTTCCAGGCTGCCGGCGTCGAGCAGGTCGAGCACCAGGCGACGGGTCTTGTCGAACAGGCGGTCGTTGTCGCGCGCCACGTCCATCAGCTGGCCGAGGCGGTGACGCATCTCGATGTTGCGTTCGCGCAGCAGCTTGACCTGGCGCTCGACCAGCGACACGGCGTTGCCCGGCTGGTGGGGGATACGCAGCTCGGGAATGAGTTCTTCATGGTCGATAAAGAACTCCGGGTGCAGGCGCAGGTAGGCAGCGACCGTCTCCGAGTCGAGCGGTTTGGGGGAGTCCTGCTGGTCAGTCATAGGCGAACCTGTCCTTCGTATACGCGCGCAGCGGGCCCGGTCATCATAACCGGCTGCCCTTCGCCTGCCCACTCGATGGACAGCTTGCCGCCCGGCAGCTCCAGCTGCAGCGGCGAATCCATCCAGCCCTGGCGGATCGCCGCGACCGCCGCGGCGCAGGCGCCGGTGCCGCAGGCCTGGGTTTCGCCGGCGCCACGCTCCCACACGCGCAGGCGCGCATGCTGGCGGTCCTGCACCTGCAGGAAGCCAACGTTGACCCGCTGCGGGAAGCGTGGGTGGTGCTCCAGCTTCGGCCCCAGCTCATGCACCGGCGCGGCGTCGACGCTGTCGACGCGCAGCACGGCATGCGGGTTGCCCATGGACAATGCGGCCAGCTCGACCTCTTGGCCATCCACCTCGACGCGATAGCTGAGCGCCGCCTGTTCGGCCTGGAACGGCACCTGCGCCGGCTGTAGGCGCGGCGCGCCCATGTCGACGCAGACCTGGCCGTCGCTCTGTACGCGCAGCTCGATCACGCCGCTCTTGGTCTCGACGCGGATCACCTTCTTGGTGGTCAGGCGCTTGTCCAGCACGAAACGGGCGAAGCAGCGCGCGCCGTTGCCGCACTGCTCCACTTCCGAGCCGTCGGAGTTGAAGATGCGGTAGCGGAAGTCGACGTCCGGGTGGCTCGGCGGCTCGACGATCAGCAGCTGATCGAAGCCGACGCCGGTGTGGCGGTCGCCCCATTGCTTGGCGTGCTTGGGCTGCACGTGGGCGTGCTGACTGATCAGGTCGAGGACCATGAAGTCGTTGCCCAGGCCGTGCATCTTGGTAAAGCGCAATAGCATGGCGTCGCCCTCAGGCCGGCAGCAGGCTTTCGCCGGCATAGAGCTCTTGGACGGTCTCGCGCCGACGCACTTCATAGGCCTGCTCGCCGTCCACCAGCACCTCGGCGGCGCGGCCGCGGGTGTTGTAGTTGGAGCTCATGACGAAGCCGTAGGCGCCGGCCGAGCGCACGGCCAGCAGGTCGCCTTCGGCCAGCACCAGTTGGCGATCCTTGGCCAGGAAGTCGCCGGTCTCGCAGATCGGCCCGACCAGGTCGTAGTTGCGCGGCTCGCCGGCGCGCGGCTGCACCGGCGCGACGTCCATCCAGGCCTGGTACAGCGCCGGGCGGATCAGGTCGTTCATCGCCGCATCGACGATGGCGAAGTCCTTGTGCTCGGTGTGCTTGAGGTATTCCACCTGGGTCAGCAGCACGCCGGCGTTGGCGACGATGAAGCGGCCCGGCTCGAATACCAGGGCCAGGTCGCGGCCCTTGATGCGCTCGCGCACGGCCTTGATGTAGTCGCCGGCCAGCGGCGGCTGCTCGTCGCGGTACTGCACGCCGAGGCCGCCGCCCAGGTCCAGGTGGCGGATGTGGATGCCGCGGCCGGCCAGCTTGTCGACCAGCAGCAGCAGGCGATCCAGGGCATCGAGGAAGGGCTCGAGGGTGGTCAGCTGCGAGCCGATATGGCAGTCGACGCCGATCACTTCCAGGTTCGCCAGTTCGGCGGCGCGGGCGTAGACCGCCTCGGCCTGCTCGATGTCGATGCCGAACTTGTTTTCCTTGAGGCCGGTGGAGATGTAGGGGTGGGTGCCGGCGTCCACGTCCGGGTTGACCCGCAGCGAAACCGGCGCCTTGACGCCCAGTTCGGCCGCCACTTTTTGCAGGCGTTCCAGCTCGACGCTGGATTCGACGTTGAAGCAGTGCACGCCCACTTCCAGGGCGCGGCGCATGTCGTCGCGGCTCTTGCCGACGCCGGAGAAGACGATGCGGCTGGGTTCGCCACCGGCGGCCAGGACGCGCTCCAGTTCACCGCTGGAGACGATGTCGAAACCGGCGCCGAGGCGCGCCAGCACGTTCAGCACGCCGAGGTTGGAGTTGGCCTTGACGGCGAAGCAGACCAGGTGCGGCAGGCCGGCCAGGGCATCGGCATAGGCGCGGTACTGCGCCTCGATATGGGCGCGCGAGTAGACGTAGGTCGGTGTGCCGAAGCGCTGGGCCAGCGCGGACAGGGCGACACCTTCCGCGAACAGCTCGCCGTCGCGGTAGGTAAAGGCTTCCATGGGGTGCTCCTTCAGAGTTCGAAACGGTCTCGGCTGTTACCGGCGTTTTCGTCGCCCGGCAGGTACAGCGGGCCTTTCTGTCCGCAGCCGGCCAGCAGGCAGACGGCGGCGAGGAGCGCGAGGGTCAGTCGCTTCATGGGACGGTCCTTGAAATAAGCGTGAATTGCGCCGGAGTATACCGACCCCCCGCCCCCTTGCCTATGCGCCAGGCGCCCGCCTGGCGGGGGCTGGCTCGATCCGTGCGTGCCCCTGGCGCCTGCTCGCGCGGCGTTTGCCGACGCCTGGGTTAGCATGGGGCAAGCCCAAGGAGCCTCGATGGACAATCCCGCCACACTGGCCAGTTCGGTCTCGGTCGCCTACCTGCAGGGCCTGGTCGATCACCTGCAGCGTCAGGGCATAGCCCCTGCGGCGCTGCTCGCCCATGCCCAACTGACCCCCGAGGTGCTCGGCCAGCGCGACCAGCGCATCGCCGCCAGTGCCTACCTGAGCCTGCTCGGCGAGGGCGTGCGGCTGAGCGGCGACGACTGCCTCGGCCTGCACCTGGGCGAGGCGGTACGGCCGGGCTACTACGGCGTGCTCGGCTACCTGATCATGAGCTGCGCGACCCTGGCCGACGCCCTGCATCGCCAGGCGCGTTATGCCGCCCTGGTCGGCAACCTGGGCCTGGTCGGCCTCGACGACGAGCCGCCGCGCCTGGGGTGCGAGGCATTGGTGGCGCACAGCTGGCAGCCGCTGCTGGCGCAGCAGCAACGCCAGCTCAGCGAGGAGACCCTGGCCGGTTGGGTCAGCTTCGGCCGCTGGATCAGCGGCCTGGACATCCCGCCCAGCGAGGTGCGCTTTCAGCACCCGGCGCCGGCCGATACCTCCGAGCACGCGCGGATCTTCCGCTGCCCGGTGCTGTTCGGTCAGGCCGACAACGCCCTGGTGTTCCCCAAGCGCCTGCTGGCGGTGCCGCTGGGCCAGGCCGATGCCCAAGTGCGGCTGACGCTCGACGCCTACGCCGATCGCCTGCTCGGCGAACTGCGTCAGGGCCACAGCGTGCTGGATCGGGCGCGGCTGGAGCTGGCGCGCCAGCTACCCGAGCAGGGGCCGGATCTGCAGGCCATCGCCGGCGCCCTGGCGCTCAGCCCGCGCACCCTGCAGCGGCGCCTGCGCGAAGGCGGCTTGTCGTTCAGCCAGCTGGTCGACGAGACGCGCCAGCAACTGGCGCTGAACTACCTGCGCGACCCGGCGCTGGAGCTGGCGGAAATCGCCTTTCTGGTCGGTTTCAGCGAGCCGGGTTCGCTGGCCCGCGCCTTTCGCCGCTGGACGGGAGCCAGCCCGGGCGAGTACCGTCGCCACCTTCTCGGCTAGGCCGGCTACCCCGGTCCGGCGTTTTCGCCTATTTTTCTGCAGTCGCTGCACCTTGTGAGGACACCCCGATGAGCCTGAGCGAAGCCCGCTTCCACGACCTGGTCGATGCCACCCAGCAGGCGGTGGAAGACATCTTTGACGACAGCGGTCTGGACGTCGACCTGGAGAACAGCGGCGGAGTGCTCACCGTGCGTTTCGACAACGGCAGCCAGCTGATCTTCAGCCGCCAGGAACCGATCCGTCAGCTGTGGCTGGCGGCGCGCTCCGGCGGCTTCCACTTCGACTTCGACGAAGCCAGCGAACGCTGGATCTGCGACAGCAGCGACGAACAGCTGGGCGAGATGCTGGTGCGCATCACCCTCGAGCAGAGCGGCACCGAGCTGGAGTTCGATGAGCTCTGAGCCCGCCTCGGGCAACGCGGCGCCGCAGGCCTCGCCGTGCCGGCGCCAGTGCTGCCTGGACGACGGCGACGTCTGCCTCGGCTGTGGCCGCAGCCTGCAGGACATCCTCGACTGGGGCGCGGCCGACGACGCCCGGCGCCGGCAGATCTGCCGCGACGCCGAGCAGCGCCTGCGCCAGCGCCAGCGCAAGGCGGCGCCCTGACCGGGCGGTCTTGTTTATTTGCCCGGCTGTGTTAGGGTCGGCCTAACGTTTCGCAAAACCCCGCCTTCGGGCGGGGTTTTGCTTTTTCTGCGTTCAGTACGAGGAGTCAGGCCGCCATCATGAGCAACACGCCCGCTATCACCATTACCCGTCTCGACCTGCAGCGCCTCGAGCGTCTGCTCGACAGCCTGGAGGATTTCGGCCCCGGCGCCGCTGCGCTGCAGGCCGAGCTGGATCGTGCCGAGGTGGTCGGCCACGACGAGGTACCGGCTGGCGTGGTGACCATGAACTCGCGCGTGCACTGCCGCGAGGAAGGTAGCGGCAAGGATTACCACCTGACCCTGGTCTACCCGCAGGACGCCGGCGGCGAGGGCACCGTCAGCATCCTCGCGCCGATCGGCTGCGCCCTGCTCGGCCTGTCCGTCGGCCAGCATATCGACTGGCCGGCGCCCGGCGGCAAGCTGCTCAAGCTGACCCTGCTGGCGGTGGAATACCAGCCGGAGGCGGCCGGGGAGTATCAGCTGCGCTGATCGGTTTACGGCCGTAGGTTGGCGCTGAGCGCAGCGAAGCCCAACAGGGAGCGCAAGGCGCTCCGCTCGACGATCGCGCTCCGCCCGGCTATTGCCGTCGGCCACGATGCTCCGCCCGGCGTCCCTAAATCGCCGATGCCCGGCCTGGCCGTTGTGTCCAGCATCCCCGTTGGGCTTCGTCGCGGGCTCCTCAGCAGGGAGCGCAAGGCGCTCCGCTCGACGATCGCGCTCCGCCCGGCGCTTGCCGTCGGCCACGACGCTCCGCCCGGCGTCCATAAATCGCCGATGCCCGGCCTGGCCGTTGCGTCCAGCATCCCCGTTGGGCTTCGTCGCGAGCTCCTCAGCCCAACCTACGACTGACCCTGCTGGCGGTGGAATACCAGCCGGAGGCCGCCGGGGAGTATCAGCTGCGCTGATCGGTTTACGGCCGTAGGTTGGTGCTGAGCGCAGCGAAGCCCAACAGGGAGCGCAAGGCGCTCCGCTCGACGATCGCGCTCCGCCCGGCGCTTGCCGTCGGCCACGCCGCTCCGTCCCTAAATCGCCGATGCCCGGCCTGGCCGTTGCGTCTACCATCGCCCGTTGGGCTTCGTCGCGGGCTCCGCAGCCCAACCTACGCGCTCTGCAGCGCGGCGTTCAGCGCGTCTTCCAGCTCGCTCTTGTAGCGCAGGTAATGCACGGTCTGCGCCTGCTGCCCGGCGAGCAGGGCGGACAGGTCGAGGTCGGTGATGTAGCAGGGGTAGCGCTCGCCACCGGCGCGCTGGGCGAGGATATGCCGGGCCACGGCGCGGTACAGTTCGCGGCCGTATTCCAGTTCGGAAAACTCGCGGTGGTTGCAGTACAGGGTGACGTGCGGCTGGCGGCCGTCGCCCGGTTCGAGGATCGCCTGCACGTCGTAGAACGGGTGGCTGACCGGCGCCTGCGGCGGCGGCCGGCGTTCCAGGCGCTGGGCGCGCAGCGGCGCGGCGGGCAGCAGTTGGTAGTAGAGGATTTCCAGCGCCGGCCCGGCATCGCCGCTGTCCAGCGGCAGCATGGCGTTGCGCCGGTACAGCAGCGACTGCAGGAAGCGCTGCAGCGGGGTGAGCAGGCTCTGTTCGTCGCGAAACGGCAGGCGCCGGCGCCACAGCGCGTTGTGCTCGTCGAGCAGGGTCAGCTCGGCTTCGCCGCTGCTCTCGTGCAGGCGGTAGAACAGCTGGATGCACTGCGGCCGGCCCATGGGCAGGATTAGCGCCAGGTCGTCGCCGTCCAAGGCATGGCGATCCAGGTGCAGCGGGCTGTACCGCCCCTGCTCGCCGCCGAGGTGATCGAGCAGCGCCGGCAAATCGCCGAGCACGGCATGGCTGACCTGGCCCGGGGTCAGCTGCAGTACGTGGTAGTGCTGGCGGATCTGCACCAGATAGCGCGCCTGGCGGCCCTCGGCGTAGGTGGCGAGCAGGTCGCGCAGCAGTTCCTCGACCCGCTCGGCGATGGCCGTCGCGCGGTTGCGGCAGAAGCAGCGCACCTGCACCTGAGGTTGCGCGGCGTCCGCCGGCAGGCTGTTGAGCAGGTCGCGCAGGCAGTCGAGCAGGGCGTCGGCGCCGTCGTAGCGGCTGACCTGCAACTCGTTCCAGCTGTTGAGGACGATCTGGTCGAGGGTCAGCACCAGATTCTCGCGTACCCCGGAATAACCCAGGGCGTCGGTGCGTCCGCTGGTCATGTGCAGGTTCATCTGGCTGTGCTGCGGCAGCGGGTCGACGCCGACGTTGACCAGCAGCAGCACCCGGCTGGGTCGGCTGGCGCGCAGCAGGGCGGCCTCCGCCACGCTGGGCAGCGGCAGGGGGAAGGCCTGCTGCAGGCTGGCGATCAGGTTGGACAGTTCGAACTCGCTGAGATCGCTGCCGCCCGGGTGCAGCGACAGCCGCGTGCTGGCGTCGATCACGCCGTTGCGGTGGCACCAGGCGAGCAGTTCGATCAGCTCGCGGGCGCGTTTGAGCGGGGCGAAGTCGGGCCACTCCTGGCTGCCCAGGCTGCCGTTGAACAGTGCCCACTGATGTTCCTCGGGCGATTCCGGGCTGGGGTGGCGCACCAGGGTCAGGGTGTCCTCGGCCAGGTCCGGGGCGATGCCCGGGTTGATGAACTCGACCTTGCCGGCCTTGCGCTCGAAGGCGGCGTACAGGCGCCGGCCGAGCACGTTGAGGTCGCGGTTGTTCAGCGAACTGCCGGTCTGTGCGCTGCGGGCGAACTGGGAGAGGAAGCGGTAGCTGTAGGTCAGTTCGTTGACCAGCACGCGCCGTTCGGCGCCGACCTGGCGCACCTTCCACTGGCTGCGGCTGTCGAGCAGGGCGAGCTGGCGCGCATCCCAGCCCCACTCGCCGGTCAGGCGTTCGAGCAGCAGGCGCTGCCAGCTCTTGGCGCGGCCGCGGGCCGGCGGCCGGCTGATCTTCTTGTTCACCTTCAGGTACAGGCAGCGGCGCACCAGCTCCAGGCGCTCGCGGTCGCCGCGCGCGCTCAGGTACTCCTCCAGGCGCCGGTAGACGACGATATAGGGGTCGAGCTCGTCGAGGTCGAGGCGGCCCTCGAACACCGCCTGCTTGAAGCGCAGCGACAGGCACTCGACCCTGGGGTGCTCGCTGGCGTAGACCTCGGTGAGCAGCAGCTTGAGCACCGACTTGTAGGGCGACTCGATGCCCTTGTACAGCTGCCACATGCCGGCGCCGATGAACTCCTCCGGCGGGATGTGCGCCAGGTGGCCGAGGTCGAGCACGTCCTCGGCGCGCACGAAGCGCTTGCTCAGCAGGGTGCGGCAGTAGTCGTGGTAGCGCGGCTCCTCGTAGACCGGCACCAGCCACCAGATCGGCGTGCGTCCGCCGAGCCAGATCGCCGTGCGGTAGAACTCGTCAAGCAGCAGGTAGTGCTGGGTGGTGCCGCAGTCGTCGGAGCTCAACTGCGCCTCGCGCGCGCCTTGGGCGAAGCGCTGCGGGTCGACCAGGAACAGGTGCACCTCGGCGCCCTGGGTGGCGGCCCAGCTTTCCAGCTGGTCGCACTTCTTGCGCAGGTCCTGCAGTTCCTGCGCGGTGAGATTGGGCGAGTGGCATAGCCACAGGTCCATGTCGCTCTGCTCGGCCTGTGCCACGGTGCCCAGGCTGCCCATCAGGAACAGGCCGTGCAGCGGCGCGGCGCCTTGGCCGCGGCGCGGCTTGTAGGCGAAGGAGCGGGTCAGGCGCTGGACTTCGGCGAGCACCTCGTCGTCCGGCTCGAAGCCGCTCAGGCCCGCCGGCGCGCTGGCCGACACGTAGCCCGGCAGCAGCGGATGGTTGACGTGCAGCAGCAGTGGCAGCAGCTTGAGCACCAGCTGCTGGCGCGTCGACAGGCCCTGCCGCGCACGCTGCAGGCGGCCCTGGTTGATCTGCAGAAAGCGCGCGCGCAGCTGCGCCAGCACCTTGCGGTCGATGCCGTCGTCGATGTCCGGGCGAATTTCCAGGGTGCGCGTCATGCTCGAGCTCTACGGGGAATGGTGCAAGCCTATCAGCGGCGCGCATCCACTGCAGTGCCTGACGCTATATCGCCCGCCGCGCCCGATAGTGTAGGGCGGCGGGCGAAGGATTTTGCTTAAGCGGGGGTCTTGCTGGTGCTGAGAATGGTCAGCAGGCTCTGCGCGTGTTCGGCGGCATCGATGCCCAGGCTGGTCAGGTAGCCGCCGTCGGCCTGGCTGACCAGGCCCTTCTCATGCAGGCGAGTGATGGCGCCCTGGGCCTTGAACGAGGCGTTGTTGTGCACCTTGAGCCCCTCCTGGTGATTGTCCAGGTTGTACAGGGCGAGGATTTCCAGCTCGTCGATCAGTTCGGGGGTAAAGGATTTCATGGCGACTCCGCTCTTGTTGTTATGGGCCCGACGCGACTGCCGGGCTTGGGTCTATGCAGTGTAGTGAGGGATTGGCGCGCTCGCCTGTGCGACCTTCGCCGCATTCAGTCCTGCTGCTCGGGCAGCTCCGGCAGGGCGCGCAGGGCCTGCTCGTACCAGGCGGCGTCGAACGGGCGGTCGTCGCGCAGCATGGCGTCGACCTCGTGGGCCAGCACCAGGGCCATCAGCTGGAGGATTTCCTCGCGCGCGTAGCCGACCAGGCTGAGCTTGTTGTACACCGCCTGCGCGGCGGCCGGCTCGCCCGCTTCCAGCTGGTTCTCGATGGCCTGGACCAGGGTGGCTTCGGCGAAGTCTTCTTCGTTGTCGTCGTGGTCGCTCATGCGGGGGGAGTCTCCGGTGTTAGCTAGTCGAGCAAGGCGAGCATCGCCCAGGCGATGAGACCGAGCAGGCAGGCGCCGCCCAGTAACTGCAGGCGGCGTGCGCCGACCTGGCGATCCAGGTCGGCCGGCCACCAGGGCATGCGCGGGCGTTGGCCCAGGCTGAGGCCGCGCAGCGTCAGCCAGCCCAGGCAGTAAGTCAGGCGGTTGAACAGCAGGTCCAGTGCGCCCTCGACGATCAGCCCGATGGCCATGCGCAGCAGCGCCAGGAGGCCCTGCAACAGGCGTCCGAGCAGGTTGCCCAGGCCATCGAGGTCGTCGATCACGGGGCGCTCAGCGTGCCGCCAGCAGTTCGCGGCCACGCACCACGGCGGCGCGCACCTGGTTCGGCGCGGTGCCGCCGATATGGTCGCGGGCATTCACCGAGCCTTCCAGGGTCAGCACGGCGAACACGTCCTGCTCGATCTGGTCGCTGAACTGGCGCAGCTCGTCCAGGCTCATCTCGGCCAGGTCCTTGCCGCTGTCCACGCCGTATTTCACCGCATGACCGACAATCTCGTGACAGTCGCGGAATGGCAGGCCCTTGCGCACCAGGTAGTCGGCCAGGTCGGTGGCGGTGGAGAAGCCGCGCAGCGCCGCCTCGCGCATGATCGCGCGCTTGGGCTTGATCGCCGGGACCATGTCGGCGAAGGCGCGCAGCGAATCGCGCAGGGTATCGGCGGCGTCGAACAGCGGCTCCTTGTCTTCCTGGTTGTCCTTGTTGTAGGCCAGCGGCTGGCCCTTCATCAGGGTCAGCAGGCCCATCAGCGCGCCGAACACCCGGCCGGATTTGCCGCGCACCAACTCCGGCACGTCCGGGTTCTTCTTCTGCGGCATGATCGAGCTGCCGGTGCAGAAGCGATCCGGCAGGTCGATGAACTGGAACTGCGCGCTGGTCCACAGCACCAGCTCTTCGGAGAAGCGCGACAGGTGCATCATCGCCAGGGAGGCGGCGGCGCAGAATTCGATGGCGAAGTCGCGATCCGACACGCCGTCCAGGGAGTTGCCGCCAACGGCGTCGAAACCCAGCAATTGTGCGGTGATCTCGCGCTGGATCGGGTAGGTGGTGCCGGCCAGCGCGGCGCTGCCCAGGGGCATGCGGTTGGTGCGCTTGCGGCAGTCCACCAGGCGCTCGTAGTCGCGCGACAGCATCTCGAACCAGGCCAGCAGGTGGTGGCCGAAGGTCACCGGCTGGGCGGTCTGCAGGTGGGTGAAGCCGGGCATGATGCAGTCCGCCTCGGCTTCGGCCAGACCCAGCAGGCCCTGCTGCAGGCGGGTGATCTCGGCGAGGATCAGGTCGATCTCGTCGCGCAGCCACAGGCGGATGTCGGTGGCCACCTGGTCGTTGCGCGAGCGCCCGGTGTGCAGCTTCTTGCCGGTGACGCCGATGCGCTCGGTCAGGCGCGCCTCGATATTCATGTGCACGTCTTCCAGGTCGACGCGCCAGTCGAAGCTACCGGCTTCGATCTCGGTCTGGATCTGCCCCAGGCCGTCGACGATCGCATCGCGCTCGGCATCGGTCAGCACGCCGACCTTGGCCAGCATGCTGGCGTGGGCGATGGAGCCCATGATGTCGTGGCGATACAGGCGCTTGTCGAATTCGACCGAGGCGGTGAAGCGGGCGACGAAGGCGTCGACGGGCTCGCTGAAGCGGCCGCCCCAGGATTGGTTGGTTTTTTCGCTGCTCATGGCACGTGCTCTGGATCGGGCGGGCCGCTTGCGGCGGCCGGCGTGGCGGACAAAGTGCGCCGATAATAACAGGGTCGGCGGCCCTTTCGCCGCGCCGCGTTTGCCGCCGGCGGGCGCCGGCGCTGTCGGCTGCTTCACAGTTTTGTCGCGCAAGCGGCATTTCGGTGCTTTATTTTGCCCGGCCGGAGCCGTCTGGCTTGCCGGCCCGCCGGGCGACACGGAAACTGCGTCGATGCCAAAACAAGTCCCTGCCAAGAACCACCACAACGCGTCTGCCGACGACTTCTTCGTCCCCGAACTGTGCCAGCCGGAAGCGCTGCTGAGCATGGTGCTGCTGGCCGAGCTGCTGGTGTTGGTGCTGGTGCTGTCCGAGCCGATGCTGCCCGGCTTCGACTGGGTGCGCCTGGCGCTGACCTCGCTGTTCGTGCAGTGGATCGTGCTGCTTTCGGCGGCGCTGCTGTGCCGCCTGCGGCCGCTGCTGGCGCGTCTGCGCCCGGCGCTGGCCGGCGGCCTATGCTGCGCCCTGGTGCTGCTGCTGACCCTGGGCTGCACGGCGGTGGCCGACTACTACGAGCTGGGCGGGCCGCTGCCACGCAGCGGCGAGGTCAATCTCTATCTGCGCCATGCGCTGATCGGTCTGATCATGTCTGCACTGCTGCTACGCTATTTCTACCTGCAGAGCCAATGGCGGCGGCAGGAGCAGGCCGAGCTGCGCGCACGCATCGAGTCGCTGCAGGCGCGCATTCGCCCGCATTTTCTGTTCAACAGCCTGAACAGCATCGCCAGCCTGGTGACCGTCGACCCGTCCAAGGCCGAGCAGGCGGTGCTGGATTTATCCGACCTGTTCCGCGCCAGCCTGGCCAAGCCCGGCAGCCTGGTCCCCTGGAGGGAGGAACTGGAACTGGCGAAACGATATTTGTCCATCGAGCACTATCGGCTCGGCGAGCGACTACAGTTGCAATGGGAGGTCGAGGGCGTGCCGGAGGATCTGCCGATTCCCCAGCTGACCCTGCAGCCGCTGTTGGAAAATGCGTTGATCTATGGCATTCAGCCGCGCATCGAGGGTGGCTTGGTGCGGATCGAGGCGGATTACCAGGATGGTGTGTTCAGCTTGTGTGTCAGCAATCCGTATGAAGACCGGGGCGAGCAGCACCCGTCGCGGGGAACGCACCAAGCGCTGAGCAATATCGACGCGCGCCTGGCGGCACTTTTCGGGCCGCGCGCCAGTCTCAGCGTGGAGCGCCGTGACGGCCGCCATTACAGCTGTCTACGCTATCCTTGTGCGAGACTCACGCAGGAAGCCAGAGCAATATGAATGTCCTGATCGTCGACGACGAACCCCTCGCCCGCGAGCGCCTCAGCCGCATGGTCGGCGAACTCGAGGGCTACCGGGTCCTGGAGCCCGCCGCCAGCAATGGCGAGGAGGCCCTGACCCTGATCGATAGCCTCAAGCCGGACGTGGTCCTGCTGGATATCCGCATGCCCGGGCTGGACGGTCTGCAGGTCGCCGCCAAACTGTGCGAGCGCGAGGCGCCGCCGGCGGTGATCTTCTGCACGGCGCACGACGAATTCGCCCTGGAAGCCTTCCAGGTCAGCGCGGTCGGCTACCTGGTCAAGCCGGTGCGCGCCGAGAGCCTCAGCGAGGCGCTGAAGAAGGCCGAGCGGCCCAACCGGGTGCAGCTGGCGGCGCTGACCCGTCCGGCCGCCGAGAGCGGCAGCGGCCCGCGCAGCCATATCAGCGCGCGCACGCGCAAGGGCATCGAGCTGATCCCGCTGGATCACGTGGTCTATTTCATCGCCGATCACAAGTACGTGACCCTGCGCCACGAGGGCGGCGAGGTGCTGCTGGACGAGCCGCTGAAGGCCTTGGAAGACGAGTTCGGCGAGCGTTTCGTGCGCATCCACCGCAACGCCCTGGTCGCCCGCGAGCGCATCGAGCGCCTGCAGCGCACGCCGCTGGGGCACTTCCAGCTGTTCCTCAAGGGGCTGGAGGGCGATTCGCTGGTGGTCAGCCGGCGCCATGTGGCGGGGGTGCGCAAGCTGATGCAGTCGCTGTAGCGCCGGGTGCCGGCTGCGGCCGATAGCCGCCACCCATCAGCTGGCACCGGGCGAGCCTGTTATGATTCGCGGCAATCCGTTTTCTGGAATTTGCCCCATGTCCCGCGAAATCCGTATCGCCACCCGTAAGAGCGCCCTGGCCCTGTGGCAGGCCGAGCACGTCAAAGCCCGTCTCGAAGCGGCCCACCCTGGCCTCAAGGTTAGCCTGGTGCCCATGGTCAGCCGCGGCGACAAACTGCTCGACGCGCCGCTGGCGAAGATTGGCGGCAAGGGCCTGTTCGTCAAGGAGCTGGAAAACGCGCTGCTGGAGAATCAGGCCGACATCGCCGTGCACTCGATGAAGGACGTGCCCATGGACTTCCCCGAGGGCCTGGGCCTGTACTGCATCTGCGAGCGTGAGGACCCGCGCGACGCCTTCGTCTCCAACCGCTACGCCAGCCTCGATGCGCTGCCGGCCGGCAGTGTGGTCGGCACTTCCAGCCTGCGCCGCCAGGCCCAGCTGCTGGCGCGCCGGCCGGACCTGAAGATCCAGTTCCTGCGCGGCAACGTCAACACCCGCCTGGCCAAGCTGGATGCCGGCGAGTACGACGCCATCATTCTCGCCGCCGCCGGGCTGATCCGCCTCGGCTTCGAGGAGCGCATCCGCAGCTCGCTCAGCGCCGAGGACAGCCTGCCGGCCGGCGGCCAGGGCGCCGTCGGCATCGAGTGCCGCAGCGCCGACGCCGAGATCCACGCCCTGCTGGCGCCTTTGCACCACCGTGAGACCGCGCTGCGGGTCACCGCCGAGCGCGCGCTGAACAAACGCCTCAACGGCGGCTGCCAGGTGCCCATCGCCTGCTACGCCCTGCTCGAAGGCGAACAGCTGTGGCTGCGCGGCCTGGTCGGCCAGCCCGACGGCGGCCAGCTGCTGCGCGCCGAGGCGCGTGCCGCCGCCGGCGACGCCGAAGCGCTCGGCGTGCAGGTGGCCGAAGCGCTGCTGGCGCAGGGTGCCGAGGCCATCCTCAAGGCGGTCTACGGCGAGGCCGGTCACCCGTGAGTGCCTGGCGCCTGCTGCTGACGCGGCCGGCCGAGGAGTGCGCGGCGCTGGCGCAGACCCTGGTCGAGCGCGGCATCGACAGTCACAGCCTGCCGTTGCTGGCCATCGAGGCACTGCCGGAAACGCCCGCGCAGCGCGCCGCCATCCTCGAGCTGGCGCGCTACAGCGCGGTGATCGCGGTGAGCAAGCCGGCCGCGCGCCTGGGCCTGGCCCTGCTCGAACGCCACCGCGTGCCGGCGCCGGCCGAGCAGCCCTGGTTCGCGGTCGGCGCGGCGACCGCCGCGGTGCTCGCCGAGCATGGCCTGAACGCCCACTGCCCGGACGACGGCGACGACAGCGAGGCGCTGCTGGGCCTGCCGCGCCTGCAGCAGGCGCTGGCCGCCGCGTCGGCGCCGCGGGTACTGATCCTGCGCGGCGAGGGTGGCCGAGAATTCCTCGCCGAACGCTTGCGCGGCCAAGGTGCGACGGTCGACTATCTGCCACTGTACCGCCGCCTGCTACCCAGCTATGCGCCGGGCGAGCTGGCCGCGCGGGTGCGCGCGCAGCGCCTGAACGCCCTGGTGGTCAGCAGTGGGCAGGGGCTCGAACACCTGCTGCAGCTGGCCGGCGCTGACTGGCCGACGCTGGCTCGGCTACCCTTGTTCGTACCCAGCCCGCGGGTCGCCGAGCAGGCACGCCATGCGGGAGCACAGATCGTCGTGGACTGTCGCGGTGCCAGTGCCGCGGCCTTGCTGGCAGCGCTGGAGCGACACCCGGCCGCAGCCCTCTAGAAAGGATGGATACGTGAGCGAAGCAGCCACCCCGCAAGACCAAACGCCGGCCAGCGAGGCCACCGCCACTCCCCCTGCAGCCACTGCCAAGGCCCCGCGCAGCGCCGGCCGCGGTCTCGCCGCGTTCGCCCTGCTGGTCGGCCTGGGCGGCGTCGGCGCCGGTGGCTGGAGCCTGTGGCAGCTGCAGCAGTTGCAGCAGCAGGATCGGCAGCAGCGCGAGCAGCTGCAGAGCGCGCGCGCCGAGAGCGGCAAGGTCGGCGAACTGATCGGGCAACTCGAAGGCCGCCTGAACCAGCTGCCCAGCGCCGATGAGCTGGACGAGCGCCGGCGTCTGCTGGCTAACCTGCAGGGCGATCAGCAGCGCCTCAGCCAGCGTCTGGAAAGCGTGCTCGACGGCAGCCGCCAGGACTGGCGCCTGGACGAGGCCGAGCACCTGCTGCGCCTGGCCACCCTGCGTCTGTCCGCGCTGCAGGACGTGGCCAGCGCCGAGGCCCTGGTGCTGGCCGCCGACGAGATCCTCCGCGAGCAGGACGACCCCGCCGCCTTCGCCGCCCGCGAGCAGCTCAGCCGCAGCCTGGAAGCGTTGCGCACCACCCAGCGGCCGGATCGCGTCGGCCTGTTCCTGCAACTGGGTGCGCTGCGCGAGCAGGCCGCCAGCCTCAACCCGCTGGCGCCGAGTTTCGCGGGGCAGGGCGACGTGCTCGCCGACCTGGCGGCCGAGGGCGACGGCCGTGCCTGGTGGAGCGAATGGCTGGCGACCCTGGCGCAGTACTTCCGCATCGAGTTCGACGCCGACCGCAACATCCGTCCGCTGCTCTCCGGGCAGAGCCTGAGCCAGGTGCGCCTGAGCCTGTCGCTGGCTCTGGAGCAGGCGCAGTGGGCCGCGCTGCATGGCCAGAGCGGGGTCTATCGGCAGGCGTTGAAGCAGGCCGGGGAGATCCTCGACGCCCATTTCAATCTGGACAACCCCGATAGTCGCGCCCTGCGTCAGCGCTTCGCCGAGCTGGCCGACGAGCGGGTCGAGGTGCAGGTGCCGGACCTGAGCGAGTCGCTCGAGGCGCTGCAGGCCTACCTGCAGCGCAAGCAGGCGCAGCGCCGGCAGGGGGCCGCCGCGGCCGGGGAGGCGCAATGAAACGCCTGCTCTGGTTGCTGCTCCTGCTCGCCGTCGGCGGCCTGCTGTATCTGCTCGGCCTGGCGATCCAGGCCGACCGCGGCTACGTGCTGTTCGCCTATCAGGGCTTCCGTTACCAGTCCGGGCTGTGGGCCTTCCTCGCCCTGGTGCTGGTGGTCGGCCTGCTGATCTACCTGCTGCGCGCCAGCCTGCGCCTGCTGCTCGCCTCGACGCGCCTGGCCAACCCCTGGTCGCGCCTGCATCGTCACCGCCGGGCGCGGCTGGCCTCGCAGCAGGGCCTGCTCGACCTGGCCGAGGGCCGCTGGGCGCGTGCGTTGCGCCAGCTGGAGCGGGCCGCCGAAGACGAACCGCAGCCGCTGATGTACTACCTCGGCGCCGCCCGCGCGGCGCACAAGCTGGGTCAGCACGAACAGAGCGACGCCATGCTCGAGCGCGCCCTGGCGCGCCAACCGCAGGCCGAACTGGCCGTCGCCCTGGCCCATGCCGAACTGCAGCAGGGTCGCGGCGAGAGCGACGCGGCGTTGGAGACCCTGCAGGCGATGCGCGAGCGTCATCCCGGCCATCACCTGGTGTTGCGCCAGCTGCAGCGCCTGTACCTGCAGCGCCAGGATTGGTCGGCGCTGCTCGGCCTGCTGCCGGAGCTGCGCAAGGAGAAGGCTCTGCCGGCCGCCGAGCTGGACGAGCTGGAGCGCGCGACCTGGCGCGGTCGCCTGGGCGATGCCGGGCACGCCGGTCTGGGCCATGGCGAAACCGCTCTGCAGCCGCTGACCCAGGCCTGGCAGCAGCTCTCCGCGCCGCTGCGCCAGGAGCCCGAGCTGATCGCCGCCTACGTCGAGCAACTGCGGCGCCTGGGCGCCCAGGATGAGGCCGAACAGGTGCTGCGCAGTGCCCTCAAACGCGCCTACGACAGCCGCCTGGCGCGCTTCTACGGCGTGCTGCGCGGCGCCGACCCGGCGCAGCAGCTGCACACCGCCGAGCTCTGGCTCAAGCAGCATCCGCAGGACCCGGCGCTGCTGTTGAGCCTCGGTCGCCTGTGCCTGCAGAACCAGCTGTGGGGCAAGGCGCGCGACTACTTCGAGACCAGCCTGAAGCTGGAGCGCCACCCGGAGACCTGCGCCGAGCTGGCGCGCCTGCTGGCCCAGTTGGGCGAGCTGGAGCGCAGCAACCAGCTGTTGCAGGAGAGCCTCGGCCTGCTCCATCAGGGCCTGCCGGCGCTGCCGCAGCCGCAGGGCGTGCGCGCCTGAGCTGCTGCGGCCGATCGTCGCGCAGCGGACGAAGGGGCGCGCTGCCTGGACGAATAGCGCGCGGCAGCACGTGAGGCGCCTTGAAAGGCGCCCGCGCTTTCCTCTACCGTAACTGCCCTCGATTTCTCTCCCTCGGAGCCTCCATGTACCTGGCCAGTCCGCGTCCCCTGTTCTTCCTGGCATTCGTCGGCTGTCTGCTGCTGATGGCGGCGGCCCTGTACCTGGAACACGTGGTCGGCCTGGAACCCTGCCCGATGTGCGTGCTGCAGCGCATCTGCGTGATCGCCTTCGGCCTGGTCTGCCTGGTGGCCGCCGTGCACGGCCCGGCGCGCCTCGGCCGGCGGGTCTATGCGCTGCTGGCGCTGCTGTTCGCCGCTGCCGGCGCCGCCACGGCCGGTCGGCAGATCTGGCTGCAGAGCGTGCCGGCCGACCAGTTGGAGGCCTGCCTGCCGAGCCTGGAATTCATGATGCAGGCCCTGCCGATGCAGGACATTGTGCGCCTGGTGTTCCAAGGCAGCGCCGACTGCGCCGAGGTCAAGTGGAGCCTGTTCGGCATGAGCATTCCCGAGTGGAGCCTGCTCGGTTTCGTCGCCATGCTCGGTTTCTGCCTGTTCCAGTTGCTGCGCCGCAGCTGATTGCGGCCCATCGCCCAGGCCACGGCTGTCGCGGGGTGTCGATTAAACGCTCGTATGAAATTATCTCCCGGCGGTGCCTTGATGGCGCCTGCCCACGGGCATAATCTGGCTCGCACGCACCGCCGGAAAAACGCCGTTTCGCGGTTGCCTTCGCAAAGCCAAGCCCCGGTTGACAAAAAAGCGTCGGGGGCGATTTGTGGCGTCGAATGCGACGTCCCGCAGGCTGGCCGCCAGGGAGGCTAGGCCACAGAAAATCGTCTCGGGAACGGACGTATAACAGGCATCAGCGATAAGGGAAGCGAGGTCCATCATGCTCGAAAGTTGCCAGAACGCACAGGAACGCTGGGGTGGGGTCCACCAACTGATCGATCGCTGGCTGGGCGAGCGCCATGAACTGGTGCAGGCCTATAGTGCCCTGGTCGAGTCGCCACAGGCGCCGGCGGCCAACGGCGAGGCCCTGCAGGGCTTCTGCGAAATCCTGGTGGATTACGTCTCGGCCGGTCACTTCGAGGTCTACGAGCAGCTCACCAGCGAGGCCAAGGCGTTCAACGACCAGCGCGGCCTGGAGCTGGCCAAGCAGATCTACCCGCGCATCGAAGCCATCACCGAGGTGGCGCTGGCCTTCAACGATCACTGCGACAACGGCGACTGCCGCGACAGCGTGTCGCTGGTGGCCGAGTTGGGTCGCCTGGGGCAGTTGCTGCACGAACGCTTCGAGCTGGAAGACTGCCTGATCGAGGTGCTGCACAACGCCCACCAGGAGCAGGCCGCGCCGGCGCTCTGAGCCTGCGGCGGCCGCGTAGCCCGGATGCATTCCGGGCAACAGGTCGACGGCCCTGGCTTGCATCCGGGCCAGAATCTGTCTGCCGGGCCGACGCTCAGTCGGTCACGTCGAGCAGCTCCAGATCGAATACCAGCGGCGCATGGGGCGGAATCAGATCGCCCGCGCCCTCTTCCCCGTAAGCCTGATCCGACGGTACCACCAGGCGCCAGCGTGCCCCGGTGGGCATCTGCAGCAGCGCGCTGCGCCAGCCGGCGATCAGGCTGTCCAGGCGAAACCACTGCGGTTCGCTGCTCTCGTCGAACGGGCTGCCGTCGGCCAGGGTGCCGCGGTAACGCACCTGCACCCGGCTGCCGGGACCGGGCTTGGCGCCGCTGCCGGCGCGCAGCTCGCTGACCAGCACGCCGCCCTCGATCACTCGCACATTGGGGCGGATCCGCTGCTCGGCGAGAAAGCGTCGCTGCGCGGCGATGGCCTGGGCATGGCGCTGCGGGTCGGCGGCGATGCGCGCCTCGTGCTGGTCGAGCAACGCTTCGATGCGCGCCTCTTCCAGGCGCAGCGGCTGGCCGGCGTAGGCCTGGCGCAGGCCTTCCAGCAGGTCGCTCAGCGGCAGTTGCGGCACTTCCTCGCGCAGGCGTTCGCCCAGGCGTGCGCCGAGGCTGTAGGCCAGATCCTGCTGGTGACTGTCGGCCTGTGCCGCGAGGCTTGCGCAGAGAACGAAGAGGGCGAAGGCGGCGCGGCTCATGGCGATGTCTCCCGATCAAGATGGCGGCGATTATGCCAGCCCGCGCGGCTGCCTGCCCGGGTCGCCAAAAGGCCTATGGCGGGGCCAGGCGCGGGCGTCTAGTATGGGCGCATCCACATCCGCCAGGAGGCGCGCCATGTCGGCCAAGAAGAAGACCATCAGTACCCCTTTGCACCTGCTGCACCAACTCTCCACCAGCCTGCTCGAGCACCTGGAAAACGCCTGCTCGCAAGCGCTGGTCGATGCCGAGAAACTCCTCGCCAAGCTGGAGAAGCAGCGCGGCAAGGCCCAGGAAAAACTGCACAAGGCACGCAGCAAGCTGCAGGACGCCGCCGTCGCCGGCAAGGCCAAGGCACAGGCCAAGGCCAAGGACGCGGTGGCCGAGCTGGAAGAACTGCTCGATGCCCTCAAGGCCCGTCAGAGCGAGACCCGCGCCTATATCCTGCAGCTCAAGCGCGACGCCCAGGAGAGCCTGAAGCTGGCCCAGGGCGTGGGCAAGGTCAAGGAAGCCGCCGGCAAGGTGCTGGATGGTCGCGAGGCCAAGGCCGCAGCGCCGGCCGCCAAGCCGGTTGCGAAGGCCGCCGCGGTGAAGAAGGCGCCGGCCAAGCCCGCCGTCGCCAAGCCTGCCGCCAAACCGGCGCCGGCTGCCAAACCCGCGGCCAAAGCGGCTACCAAGCCGGCTGCGGCGAAGAAGCCGGTGGCCGCCAAGGCTGCGGCCAAGCCGGTTGCCAGCAAATCCGCCGCCAAGCCGGTAGCCAGCAAGGCGGCGGCTAGCAAAGCGGTTGCGAGCAAAGCCGCGGCAACTAAGACCGCGGCGAAACCCGTGGCCGCCAAAGCCGCTGCCAAGCCTGCTGCCGGTAAACCCGCCGCCAAAGCACCGGCCAAGCCTGTCGCCAAGCCGTCTGCCGCCAAAGCGGCGACCAAGACCGCACCTGCCAAACCGGCAGCCAAGGCCGCCAGCAAGCCGGTCGCGGTGAAGAAGCCGGCGGTGCCCAAGGCCGCTGTGAAGAAGGCTCCGGCCAAGCCCGCGGCGAAACCGGCAGCCGCCGCAGCCGCTGCCGCGCCGGCCAAGCCGGAGGTCCCGACAGCCGCCGTGGCACCCGTCGCCGGCAATGGCGCGACGGCGCCGAGCGGCTCTTAAGAATCGGCGGCGCCGCGCAGCACCTGCAGCGCGGCGCTGTCGTCTCCCGCCAGGCGACTCAGCCAGTCGTCTTCGCCGTCCTCGCTCGGCCAGTTCTGCGCCAGCGTCTCGATCCGCTGCAACAGCAGCCGTTCGGCTTCCAGCTCCAGCGTCTTGATCCGTTCGCGCAGCGTCGCCAACTCGGCGTCCGCGGCAGCGGTCGTGCGCCAGTCGCGCCGCAGCTGGCGCAGCGGCGCGACCACCTCGCGCTGCCAGGGTTCGGCCAGCGCCTGCAGCGCCTTGAGGTAGGGCTCGCGACAGGGCACGCCGCGGCGTTGCAGCCAGGCGCCGGCGAGCAACAGGCAGACGTCGCCGCCACCCTCCTGCAGCTGCAGGCAGGCGTCTTCCACGCCCGGTCGGGCATAGAGCCGTACGGCGAAATTCCACAGATCCTGCACGCGGCCTCCAGGGCGATTTGGTAGACTCCGCCGCCATTATGATCCGACTCCAGAACCTCACTCTACAGCGTGGTCCGCAGCGCCTGCTCGAAGGCGCCGAGCTGACCCTGCACGCCGGCCAGAAGGTCGGCCTGATCGGCGCCAACGGCGCCGGCAAGTCCAGCCTGTTCGCCCTGCTGCGCGGCGAGCTCGGCCCCGACGCCGGCGACTGCCGGCTGCCGGCCAACTGGCGCATCGCCCATATGCGCCAGGAGGTGGACAACCTCGAGCGCCTGGCGGTGGACTACGTGCTCGACGGCGACCTGCACCTGCGCGCGATCCAGGCCGAGCTGGCCGGGGCCGAGGCGGCCCACGACGGCGCCGCGATCGCCCGCCTGCACACCGAACTGGACAACGCCCAGGGCTACACCGCCGACGCCCGCGCGCGCAAGCTGCTGGCCGGCCTCGGCTTCACCGCCGAGCAGATGGACAGGCGCGTCGGCGACTTCTCCGGCGGTTGGCGCATGCGCCTGAACCTGGCCCAGGCGCTGATGTGCCCGTCCGAGCTGCTGCTGCTCGACGAGCCGACCAACCACCTGGATCTGGACGCCATCCTCTGGCTGGAGGACTGGCTCAAGGTCTATCCCGGTACCTTGCTGCTGATCTCCCACGACCGCGACTTCCTCGACGCCGTGGTCGACCATGTGGCGCACCTGGAGCAGCAGAAGCTGACCCTCTACCGCGGCGGCTACTCGGCCTTCGAGCGCACCCGCGCCGAGCGCCTGGCGCAGCAGCAGCAGGCCTTCGAGAAGCAGCAGGCGCAGCGCGCGCACATGGAGAAGTACATCGCCCGCTTCAAGGCCCAGGCGACCAAGGCGCGCCAGGCGCAGAGCCGAATCAAGGCCCTGGAGCGCCTGGAGGAACTGGCCCCGGCGCACGTCGACTCGCCGTTCGACTTCGTCTTCCGCGAGGCCGACAAGGTCTCCAGTCCGCTGCTCAACCTGTCCGAGGCGCGCCTCGGTTACGGCGACAAGGTGGTGCTGGACAAGGTCAAGCTGAGCCTCGCCCCCGGCGCGCGCATCGGCCTGCTCGGGCCCAACGGCGCCGGCAAGTCGACCCTGATCAAGACCCTGGCCGGCGACCTCGCCGCGCTCGGCGGCGAGCTGGCCCGCGGCGAGAACCTGGCCATCGGCTACTTCGCCCAGCACCAGCTCGACGCCCTGGACCCCAAGGCCAGCCCGCTGCTGCACGTGCAGCGCCTGGCGCCGAGCGAGCGCGAGCAGACCCTGCGCGACTTCCTCGGCGGCTTCGATTTCCGCGGCGAGCGCTGCGACGAGCCGGTGCTGAATTTCTCCGGCGGCGAGAAGGCGCGCCTGGCCCTGGCCCTGATCGCCTGGGGCAAGCCCAACCTGCTGCTGCTCGACGAACCGACCAACCACCTCGACCTGGAAATGCGCCTGGCCCTGACCATGGCGTTGCAGGAGTTCGCCGGCGCGGTGCTGGTGGTGTCGCACGACCGCCACCTGCTGAAGAGCACCACCGACGAATTCCTCCTGGTGGCCGACGGGCGCATCCAGCCGTTCGAGGGCGATCTCGACGACTACGCGCGCTGGCTGATCGACTTCCGCGCCCGCCAGCAGCCGCCGAGCGCGGCGACCCCGGCGGCGGACAAGACCGACAAGCGCGCCCAGCGCCAGGCCGCCGCCGCCCTGCGCCAGCAGCTGGCGCCGCACAAGAAGCAGGCCGACAAGCTCGAGCAGGAGTTGAACAAGCTGCACCAGGCCCTAGCCAAGGTGGAAGCGCAGTTGGGCGATAGCGGCCTGTACGAGGCGGCGCGCAAGGACGAGCTGCGCCAGCGCCTGGCCGAGCAGGCGACGCTCAAGGCGCGCGAAGCCGAGCTGGAGGAAAGCTGGCTGCTGGCCCTGGAGACGCTCGAAGCGCTGCAGCAGCAACTGGAGGAGGCCGAGTGATGGAGTCGCTGGAACTGCTCACGGCCTGGCGCGAACCGCTGATCCGCGCCGGCCAGGTGCTCTTGATCCTGCTGCTGGCGTGGCTCGCCCAGCGCATCCTGACCCGCGCCATCAGCCGCCTCGGCGCGCGCTACAGCCTGCTGCCGCAGGAGGTGCTGCTGCCGCTGCGCGGTCTGCTGCGCTGGTTGATCCTGGGCAGCGCCTTCATGCTGGTGCTCGAGCGCCTGGGCGTGTCGGCCACGGTGCTGTGGACCGCCATCACCGGCTTCACCGCCGTGGCGGCGGTGGCCTTCTTCGCCATCTGGAGCGTGCTGTCGAACATGTTCTGCGCGCTGCTGATCTTCGCCATGGGGCCGTTCCGCCTGGGCGATACCGTGGAGGTGATCGACAGCGCCGACAAACCGGGCGTGAAGGGGCGGGTGCTGGCCATCAACCTGTTCTACACCACGCTGCAGGATGTCAGCGAAGAGGCCGCCGGCGCGCTGCTGCAGGTGCCCAACAGCCTGTTCTTCCAGAAATCCGTGCGCCGCTGGCGCTAGGTTTTGCACGAAAGCTGCCCCGCCTGCGGCACCTTTCCTACACAACCTGAACTCATTGGAGCATCCCTGAATGGAATGGCTGAGCAACCCGGAAATCTGGGTCGCGTTTCTGACCCTGACCGCCCTGGAAATCGTCCTCGGCATTGACAACATCATCTTCATCTCGATCCTGGTCAGCCGCCTGCCGGTCGAGCAGCAGCCGAAGGCACGCTTCTTCGGCCTGGCCCTGGCCATGGGCACGCGCATCCTGCTGCTGCTGTCGATCACCTGGGTGATGCGCCTGACCGACGACCTGTTCCACGTCTTCGAGCAGGGCATTTCCGGGCGCGACCTGATCCTGTTCTTCGGCGGCCTGTTCCTGCTGTTCAAGAGCACCGCGGAGATCTACCACAGCCTGGAAGGCGCCGAGGAGGCCGCGCAGGGCGGGCCGAAGAAGAGCTACGGCTTCATGGGCATCATCATCCAGATCGCCATCATCGACATCGTCTTCAGCCTCGACTCGGTGATCACCGCCGTCGGCCTGGTGCAGCACGTGCCGGTGATGGTGGCGGCCATCGTCATCTCGGTGATCGTCATGATGCTGTCGGCCGGCACCATCAGCGCCTTTATCGACAAGCACCCGAGCCTGAAGATGCTGGCGCTGTCGTTCCTCATCGTGGTCGGCACCGTGCTGATCGCCGAGAGCTTCGGCGTGCACGTGCCCAAGGGCTACGTCTACTTCGCCATGGCCTTCTCGCTGGCCGTGGAGGCGATCAACATCCGCCTGCGCAGCGCCCAGGCGCGGGCGCGCCAGGAGGAGATGGAGCCGGTGCAGCTGCGCAAGGGCTCGCCGGATTGAGCGGCCGGGAGTAGGCTGTAGGGCCTGCTCCCGCTCTTCCCTCCCGAGGTAATTCGCCATGGCCCTGGAAACCTGGCTCGCTTTCTTCGTCGCCTGCTGGGTGATCAGCCTGTCGCCCGGCGCCGGTGCCGTGGCCTCCATGTCCGCCGGCCTGCAATACGGTTTCTGGCGCGGCTACTGGAACGCCCTCGGCCTGCAACTGGGCCTGGCCCTGCAGATCGCCATCGTCGCCGCCGGCGTCGGCGCCATCCTCGCCGCCTCGGCGCTGGCCTTCAGCCTGATCAAGTGGTTCGGCGTCGCCTACCTGGTGTACCTGGCCTACCGGCAGTGGATCGCGCTGCCCAGCGACCTCGCCACCGGCGCCGCCGAGCGCCCCAGCGGCCGGCCGCTGACCCTGGTGCTGCGTGGCTTTCTGGTCAACGCCAGCAACCCCAAGGCGATCGTCTTCATGCTCGCCGTGCTGCCGCAGTTCATCGCCCCGCAGCAGCCGCTGCTGCCGCAGTACCTGCTGATGGGCGCGACCATGATAGTGGTCGACCTGATCGTCATGGCCGGCTACACCGGCCTCGCCTCGCGCGTGCTGCGGGTGCTGCGCACGCCGCGTCAGCAGCGCCTGATGAACCGCAGCTTCGCCGCGCTGTTCGTCGCCGCCGCCGGGCTGCTGGCCACGGTCAAGCGCGCCGCGGTGTGACGCCTGCCCCCGTTCGGCCGCCGCAACGGCGGCCGACGGCGGCGATGCGGCCGCCTTCCGCGCCCAGCGCAGCCATCCGCCGCTGCAGCAGCGCAGCCCGCAGGCGCTGATCGACTACAGCCGCAGCACCCTGCAGAGCAGCCTGGCGGCCTATCGCGCGGGCGACCGGGAGCAGGCCTACGACCTCGCCGTCGGCGCCTACCTGGAAGGCTTCGAGCTGGTGGAAAGCGCCCTCGACAACCTCGACGCCGTCCAGCGCAAGACCACCGAGCGCGCCTTGCTGGCCTACCGCCAGACGCTGCAGGACGGCGCCAGCGTGGCGCAGGCGGCGCAGGCGCTGGAGCGGGCCAGGGTGGAGCTGGACAAGTCCGCCGCGCTGCTGGCCGACGGCGCCATGGATAACACCTTGAGCTTCTTCGCCAGCCTGCTGATCCTGCTGCGCGAGGGCCTGGAGGCGATCCTGGTGCTGGCGGCGATCCTCGCCTTCCTGCGCAACACCGGCCAGCCGCAGGCGCTGCGCAGCGTGCATATCGGCTGGGGCCTGGCGCTGCTGGCCGGCCTCGCCACCTGGGCGGTGGCGGCCTACCTGATCGACATCGGCGGCGCCCAGCGCGAACTGCTGGAAGGCGCCACGGCGTTGTTCGCCAGCGCGGTGCTGCTGTGGGTCGGGGTGTGGATGCATGACCGTCGTCATGCGGCGGCCTGGCAGGACTACATCAACAGCAGCCTGATCGGCGGCGGCCGCTTCGGCTTCGCCGTGCTGGCGTTCTTCGCGGTCTATCGCGAGCTGTTCGAGGTCATCCTGTTCTACCAGGCGCTCTGGCTGCAGGCCGGGCCGCAGGGCCACGGCGCGGTGCTGGCCGGTGCAGCGGCGGCGCTGGTGCTGCTGCTCGGCCTGGCCTGGGCGATCCTGCGCGGCTCGCGCAGGCTGCCGCTGGCGACCTTCTTCGGCGTCAACGCGGTGCTGCTGTGCCTGCTCTCGGTGGTGTTCGCCGGCCACGGCGTGGCGGCGCTGCAGGAGGCCGGGGTGCTCGGCACGCGGCCGCTGGCCTTCGTCGAGTTCGACTGGCTGGGCATCCACGCCGACGCCTGGAGCCTGTCGGCCCAAGGCCTGGCGCTGGCCGCCATCGCCCTGCTCTACGGGCGCAGCCGGCTGGCCGAGCGGCGTCGGCAACCCTGCTAAAGCAAGAGGCGGCCCGTAGGCCGCCTCCGTTTCAGCGCAGAATCACCGGCGCCTCGTCCGCCGGCAGCGGGCTGCCACCGGGCGGGTTGCCGAAGTCTGCCGGACGGTTGCCGAGCAGTTGCTCCTGCAGCTGCGCGGCGACGTCTTCGCCCAGCGCCTTGGACACCTCGCGCACCACGCGCCCGCGGTTGGGGGTGACGCGGATGTCTTGGCCGTTGACCAGCTTGACGTCCTGCGCCTCGCCCATGGCGGTGAACGCCGAGGTGATCTCGTAGGTGCGGGTGTTGATCAGGCTGAAGTCCGCCACCAGGGTCAGGCCAAGCACCTTGGAGTAGCTGTCGGTGTTGGCGATGTCGTTGAGGTCCTGGCGGAAGTCGATGTCCGCCAGGGTGCCGAACAGCACGTAGTCGGCGCCCCGGAAGTGGCCCTGCTTGATCCGCGCGATCACGTCGTAGAGGCCTTCGTTCTCCTTGGCGGTATAGGGCTTGCCCTGGATCAGCTGGAACATCCGCGACTTGAGGATCTCGCCCTTGATATCGCCGGTGAACTTGCGCAGCTCGCCACGCTCGACGTAGCTGTAGGTGCCCTCGATCTCGTTGTAGCTGGACGAGGCGCTGGCGGCAAAGCCGCTGGCCTGGGCCTGGCTGTGCGCGCTGACGATGCGGATGTACTCGCGTACCCGCTCCTCGTAGGCGAGATCGGTGACGGCGACCTTGGGCGCGGCCTGGGCCAGGCCGGCGAGGCCGAGTAGCAGCAATGCGATCAGCTGTTTCATCTCAGCGCTCCGTGGTCTTGCGGATTTCTTTCTCGTCCATCCACTCGGCCAGGCCGCTTTCGACCTCGATCAGCTGCAGGCTGAACTTGTAGAACACGTCCTTGTAGTCGCTGCTGCGCTTGACGATGGAGCTGATAGAGCCTTCCAAGCGGTACTGCGCGGCGACCATGTTGCCGGTCTTGGCGACCGTGGCGTTCTTGTACAGGCCGCTCTGGTTCTGCAGCTTGAGCTGATCGATCTGGCTCTGCATGTCGACGTTGTCGCTGGCGAAGCGGGCGACGCCGCTCTTCATCAGCTGGGTCTTGATCGAGGTGGTGATCTCGCGGGTGTCGATGTACTCGCTGGTCTTGTTCTTCACGTCGTACACCTGCACCACCGGGCGGCCCTGGAGCACGCCGGACTGGGCCAGCGAGCGGGTCATCGACTCGGCGATCAGCTGCAGGTCGGTGGAGCCGAATTCGTTGGTGATCAGCTCCACGGCCTTGCTGTCGCCGTAGCCGATGTTGCCGCCGCCGAGCACCGGCGAGGAGGTGGAGGCGCAGCCGCTGGCCAGCAGGGCGAGGGCGGCGACGAAGGAAAGGCGTGCAAACAGCATGGTGGTCTCTCTCAGCGGAACAGGTTGACGGTGTTTTCGGGGGTTTGCACTTCCAGGCGGAAGTCGGTGGCCTGCGGCACCGGGGCGATGGCCGGCAGGTAGGTGGTCTGGGTGCCGTACAGGGTCAGGCTCTTCCAGCTCTCCTCGGCGGCGACCGGGAAGCCGTCGTTGCCCAGCCAGGCGAAGCGGTAGTACATCGACTTGTTCTTGTGGCTGCTGTTGCTCAGTTCCACCTTGACGGTGAGGAAACCGTTCTCGCGGGCTACGCGCATGGCGCCGACCTCGATGTGCTGCATGCTGCCGAGCGACACTACCTTGCTCGCGGCGCTGCCGGGGGCCGGCGGCGGCGGGGTGGCGCAGCCGGCCAGCAGGGCCAGGGCGAGGATGGCGAAAAGCGGACGGGACATCGTCTAACTCCTTACAGACTGTTGGCCTGGGCCACGGTGGGCAGCGGCGCGAGGGGGATCAGGTTGGCGGCGGTGCCGCTGGTGAAGACCTGGTTACCGACCAGGCGCAGCGGCACGACCTGATAGTCCTGCGCGATCGTCAGACGCAGCTGGGCGCCGGGCAGCTGCAGCTGGTGCTCGCCCTTCTTCAGGCGCAGGCGCACGATCCGCGTGCTGTCGGGCAGGGTGCGCCAGGTGCGTTCGTCGGCGCCCTCGGTGATGGCCGAGGCGATACCCAGGGCCAGGCCGGCCAGCGGGTTGACGTCGTTGAGCTGCTTCTGCGCCACGCTGCGGGTGGCGGCGCGCACGCTGGTGCGCAGGATGATGCCGGGCATGTCGTCGCGCAGGGCGCGGCGCGACATGGCCTCGGTGCTGTTGAGCTCGGTGAGGGGCAGCTCCTCGCCGTTCAGCGCCAGGCTGTCGAGCACGGCGGTGGAGGTGTCGTCCCTGATCACCGGGAAGGACAGCGGGGTGATGATCAGGCCGTTGCTGGTGGGGATCGGCAGGGGAATGCGCACCGAGTCGCGCGCCGGCGCCAGGCCGGTCTGCAGCACCAGCAGCACGTCGCTTTCGTCGGCGCCGCGGGCGCCCGGGTTGTCCAGGTCGAGCAGGGCCTGTTCCAGCAGCGGGGTGTCGGGGCGCAGTTCGGCGGCCTTGCGGTAGCCCGGCGCGGCCATGCCGCGTTCGCCCAGGGCCTCGTAGACGAAGCCGGAGAGGTAGTGGCTGAAGGCGCTCTGGTAGCTGTTCTTCAGGCCGATCACTTCCGGGGCGTTGAGCGACTCCACGGGGTAGCCCTGCAGGTCCTTGAGCTCGGCGGTGATGCCCTGCTTCTCGGCTTCCTCCTCGCGCTTGAGGTATTGCTGGTCGCGCAGTTCGGCGATCAGCGCCTCGCGCTCGTGGGTTTTCTTGATCTCGATGCGTGCGGCCTCGAAATCGCCCAGGGCCAGGTGATTGATCGCCATCTGGGTGGTCAGCATGACCTTTTCGTAGTCGTAGCCTTCGTAGCGGCGCACGCGGTCGTTGACCAGGACGCTGCCGAACTCGCCCAGGTACTTGGCCGGGTCGCCGCGCACCGCCTCTTCCCACTCGAATACCTGGCGGTCGGCCTGAGCCCAGGCCTCCAGGCTGCCCTGCAGGTCGCCCTTGCTGCGCAGCAGTTCGCCCTTCTCGAAGTAGTAGAGAAGGTCCTTGTTTTCCCCGCCGTTGTGCTTTTCCAGCAGCGCGATGGCCGCGTCGATATCGCCGGACTGCAGGTGGAGGTTGGTTTGTGTCAGCTCGCTTTCATAGCTGCGGAAGGCCGCGCAGCCACTCAGGAGCAAAGCGCCGCACAGCATGAGCGCGACTAGGGCACGAGATTGCATCGGAGACTCACATATCCATAGGGGTTCGAAGAAGCTGCCGACTCTTGCGGTCGGCTGGACGAGGTCCGCTTGGCATGCATGGCTTTTGGCTATCCTGCCAATCCCTCATAAAGCTGAGGGCCAAAATACCTTTTGGGCATATATGGTGGGGGCGTGAGTATATTCACAATTCCGTCATGAGTGATGGCCACTTATCATTATTTTGATATCAAAAAGATGTTGTATGGCCAGCTTGCTGGCAGGCATCCCGGCATTCGCCTGCGGATTGCCGCGACAGAGCGTGAACCGCCGCCACGACAGCCGGTCTCAGTGCGCCTAGGCTGATCCGATTTCCTTCCGGCGAGTGCGCGCATGTCCTCCACCATTCATTCCACCCATTACGCCGACAGTCCCGACCTGGCGCTGGCGGCGTTGCGTCATCCGCCGCTGGAGCAGGCGCTGGCGGCTGCCTGTGCCGAGTTGGCGGTGCAGCAGGCTTATCTGGCGGCGCTGCGCGATCCGGCCATCGGCTCGCAGCCGCGCCTGCTGCTGGCGGTGGCCGGCGCCGATGTGCGGGTGCAGCGGCGCCTGGCGGCGCTGGTGGCCGAGCTGCTGCCGGACGAGGTCGAGCTGGATCTGATCGAACTGGCCGACGACAACCTGTCGCGCGCGGTGCGCGAGCGCTGCCAGGCCTTCTACCCGGCCTGAGTCACCAGGGAATCGGCTGGCCGTCCCAGGCCCAGAAGCTGCCGCTCTGCTCAGGGCCCTGGCGTTCCAGCACGGCGAGCAGGCGTTCGGCGGCGAAGACCGGGGTGAACAGTTTGTCCGCCGGCACGTTGGCCTGGAATGGCCGCGACAGCTCGGTGTCGGTGGTGCCGGGGTGCAGGGCCAGCACGCAGCTCTGCGGGTTGAGCCGGCGCAGTTCGATGCTGGCGCTGCGCAGTAGCTGGTTCAGCGCTGCCTTACTGGCGCGGTAGCTGTACCAGCCGCCGAGGCGGTTGTCGCCGATCGAGCCGACCCGCGCCGACAGCGCCGCCACGGTGCAGGGATGCTGGCCGCGCAGCAGCGGCAGCAGGTGCTTGAGCAGCAGGATGGGGGCGAAGGTATTGCGCTCGAAGGTCGCCTGCAGGCCGGCCAGATCGAGTTGGGCGAGGTTCTTCTCGGCACGGCTGGCGCCTTCCTGCAGGGTGCCGACGCTGCACAGCAGCAGGTTCAGGCGTACCTCGGCGTTCTGCAGGTGGCGGCTCAGGCTGTGCAGTTCGTCCTCGTCGCAGGCGTCCACGTCCAGGCATTGCAGGCGTTCGCCGTGGCGCCCGGCGAGGTCGTCGAGCGGCGCCGAGCGGCTGGCATGGCGCGCCAGCGCCCACACCCGGGCGACGTCGCCACGTGCCAGCAATTGCTCGGTCAGGGCCAGGCCGATGCCGCGGCTGGCGCCGCAGATCAGCACTTCGGCGGGGGCGGACAGGCGCTGCCAGAACGTCATGGGGTGCTCCTGCTGATGGGCGCGCAGCTGGCATACTGGCCGCTGGCTTGTTCAGGATAGTGCAGCATGCGCGTGTGGATCGATGCCGACGCCTGCCCTCGGGCGGCGCGGGACCAGGTGGTGAAGTTCGCCCTCAAACGGGGGTTCGAGGTGGTGCTGGTGGCCGGGCAGGCGGTGGTGCGGCCGAATTTCGCCTGCGTCAAACTGATCGTGGTGCCCAGCGGCCCGGACGCCGCCGACGATCATCTGGTCGAACAGGCCCAGCCCGGCGAGCTGGTGATCTGCAGCGACGTGCCGCTGGCCGACCGCCTGGTGAAGAAGGGCGTGGCGGCGCTCGATCCGCGCGGCCGCGAGTTCGACGAGCGCAACATGGGCGAGCGCCTGGCGGTGCGCAACCTGTTCACCGACCTGCGCGAGCAGGGCCAGGTCGGCGGTGGTCAAGCGCCTTACGCGGAGAAGGACCGGCAGGCCTTCGCCAATGCGCTGGATCGGATCCTGACCCGCTTGAGCCGGTAACTCGTCCCGGCTTGCATCCGGGCTACGGACTGCTTCGGTGGGAGGCGCTTTAGCGGCGATCGAGGTGGAGCCAGTCGCGGCTAAAGCCCCTCCCACAATGCTTGGACATCGCTACCCACACAGATAGGTGCCGGTGCCCACCGCCACCAGGCTGCCGTCGTCGCTATGCAGCTCCATGCGCACCACCGCTACCTTGTTGCCGGCGCGCAGCGGCATGGCGGTGGCGGTGAAGCGCTGGCCACGGCCGGGGCGCAGGTAGTCGATGCGCAGGTCGATGGTGCCCAGCTTGGACAGCTTGGCCATGCGTTCGGCGGCCGGCAGGTGCTGGTGCTTGGCGAAGGCGCCGATCAGCGCCATGGCACCGCCGCAGACGTCGAGCAGCGAGGAGATCACCCCGCCGTGGAGGATGCCGTGGACGAAGTTGCCGATCAGCTCGGGCTTCATCGGCAGGTGCATGGTCACCCGCTCCAGGCTCAGCTCGTCCAGTTCGATGCCGAGCACCTGGTTGAACGGGATGCGCTGGAAGAAACCGGCCACCGCTTGCTGCAGTTCGGCGCTGAGAACGAAGGGCTGGGACATGGCGGAGGCTCCGGGAAGGCGTGTCGCCACGCTGCCGCAATGCGATGGGCTTGGCCAGGGGCGCGGCCGGAGTGCCGCGGGCATTGGCCGGATCGGCCTGGGAAGCTCGCTGGCAGCCGGTAGGGTGGGCCGGGCGGCGTTCCGCTTTAGCCCGCCAATGGTGCTCAATGTGGGCTAAAGCCCACCCTACAGGGCCCCGGCGCCAATCAAAGCGCAACGCCACCCAGGTCAGTGGTGAGCCAGCTCCAGCACCCGGTCGACCAGCTTGTTGATGCCCGACGCCGCCTCGGCGATGGACTGGGCGAGCATGTACGCGGGGGTGGTGACCAGCTTGCGCGCGTGGTCCTCGACGATTTCGCTGACTTCGCACTCATGGTGCTCGGCGCCCATCTGGGTCAGCGCGGCGGCGGTGTCGTGGTCGGTGCCGATGGTGCAGACCACCCCGGCGCCGAAGATCTTCGCCGCCAGGGCCGGGGCGATGCAGATCAGGCCTAGCGGCTTGCCGGCGCTGGCGAAGGCCTTGCACGCGGCCAGCACGTCGGGCTGCACGCTGCAGGCGGCGCCGCTGATGGCGAAGTCGGAGAGGTTCTTGGCCACGCCGAAGCCGCCGGGCAGGATCAGCGCGTCGAAGTCGGCCACGTGCAGCTCCTTGACGTCCTTGATCTGGCCGCGGGCGATGCGCGCGGACTCCACCAGCACGTTGCGCGTCTCGTCCATCTCGTCGCCGCTGTAGTGATCGACCACGTGCAGCTGCGTCACGTTGGGGGCGAAGCACTGCACCGTGGCGCCGCGCTGGTCGAGGCGCAGCAGGGTGATCACGCTTTCATGGATTTCGGCGCCGTCGTAGACGCCGCAGCCGGACAGAATCACTGCGACTTTTTTGTTCATGCTCGACTCCTGGTGAGGGTAAACGCCGCCCGCGCCGGCACCTGGGTGCGGCGGGCGGCGGTTGTTGCCAATGCGGGGTGGCGGCGAGGCGTGCGCATGCTGTCGTCAAATGCCGCTCAGACTGTCATTTGCCGCCGCGAGCCGCGGCGGTCCGGGGACTAGGATGAATAACAGACTAGCCCCAAGACAAGCACAACGATACGGCTCGGCCATGAATTACGTCCTCTATGCGGTGCCCTTCTTCTTTCTCCTGATCGGCCTGGAGCTGCTCGCCGATCGCTGGCGCGGCATGCGCAGCTATCGCCTGGCCGATGCCGTCAACAGCCTCAGCACCGGGGTGCTGTCGCAGGCCACCGGGCTGCTGACCAAGGCGGTCGGCCTGCTCACCTACGCCTTCGCCTGGGAATGGCTGGCGTTGTTCGAACTCGCCGAAGGCAGCCTCTGGGTGTGGGTTTTCGCCTTCGTCCTCTACGACTTCTGCTACTACTGGAACCATCGCCTGGGCCACGAGCGCAACGTGCTGTGGGCGGCCCATGCGGTGCACCACCAGAGCGAGGACTACAACCTCTCCACCGCGCTGCGCCAGACCAGCACCGGCTTCGTCTTCGGCTGGCTGTTCTACCTGCCGCTGGCGGTGGCCGGCGTGCCGCCGCTGGTGTTCCTCACGGTGGCGGCGCTCAACCTGCTCTATCAGTTCTGGGTGCATACCCGGCATATCCCCAAGCTCGGCTGGCTCGAGTGGCTATTGATCACCCCGTCCAACCACCGCGTGCATCATGCGCAGAATCCTGTGTACATGGATCGCAATTACGGCGGCGTGTTCATTGTCTGGGATCGAATTTTCGCCACCTTCCAGGAGGAGCTGGACGAGCAGCCGGTGATCTTCGGCGTGACCACGCCGCTGGCCAGCTGGAATCCGCTATGGGCCAACCTGCAGGTTTACGCGGGGCTCTGGCACGACGCGCGGCGGGCCAGCTCCTGGTGGGACCGGCTGCGCATCTGGTTTATGCCCACCGGCTGGCGCCCGGCCGATGTGGCGGCGCGCTACCCGCAGGAGAAGCCGGACCTGAGTCGCTTTCGCAAGTTCGAGGTGGCGCTGGGGCGCGGTGCGCAGCTCTATGCCTGGCTGCAGTTCGTCTGCTACCTGCTGGCCGGGGTGTGGCTGCTGGCGCAGGGCGATTCGCTGGCAGTGGGCGGCGTGCTGCTGGCGTGTCTGTGGCTAGGCCTGGGGCTGTGCAGCATCGGCCTGTGGCTGGAGAATCGCGGCGGGGCCGTGCGCCTGGAGTGTTTGCGGCTGGGATTGAATCTGCCGGCGTTCTGGCTTGCCGAGGCGCTCGGTTTGCTGCGCATGGACCTGGCCGCCTGGAGCGGGCTGGCCGCCTACAGCCTGGCCAGCCTGCTGGGGATGTGGCTGGCGCGCTCGCGCGGCTCAGCCACTGCGGCGCTGGCGCCACCGGTATAGCCAGGTCAGCGTCAGCAGCAGGGCCAGGCCGCCGAGCAGGTACAGCTGGTAGCGGCGCAGCTCGTCGAGCAGGCCTTCCACGGCGTGGCCCAGGCTGTAGGCCAGCAGGCTCAGGCTGCCAGCCCAGAGCCCGGCACCGATGGCGTCGAGCAGCAGGTAGCGGCGCCAGGAGTAGCCGGACAGGCCGATGGCCAGCGGCATCACCGTGCGCAGCCCGTAGAGGAAGCGAAAGCCCAGTACCCACAGGTCCGGATGGCGCCTGAGCAGGGCGCTGGCACGTTCGCCCAGCGGCTGCCAGCGCGGCCGCCGCTGCAGCAGCGTGCGGCCGTGACGGCGGCCGAGGTGGAACCACAGCTGGTCGCTGGCGAAGGTGCCGAGGAAGGCGCACAGCGCCACCCACTCGATCTGCAGCAGGTCGCGCACCGCCAGGTAGGCGGCCAGCAGCAGCGACACCTCGCCTTCGAGGAAGGTGCCGAGGATCAGCGCCGGGTAGCCGAACTGGCGGATCAGGTCGTGCAGCATGGACGGTCTGCGCCTAGGGGAAAGGCGCTCAGCCTACTCCTGCCGCGTTGCGCCCGAAAAGCGCCGGCGCATGCCACAATGGCCGGCAAAGCGTGCGACCCGCCGTCGCATCCGGTCATCCGGCTGTCATCATTTGGTCATAATGGCCGCTTATAACCGTCACACTGGCCCGCCCGTGCGGGCTCTGGAGTCTGCCGTGAGCGTTACCCCCGCCAATCGCCTGTTCCCCGCCACCCGCCTGCGCCGCAACCGCCGCGACGAATTCTCCCGCCGCCTGGTGCGCGAGCATCGCCTGAGCGTCGACGACCTGATCCTGCCGGTGTTCGTCCTCGACGGCGACAACCGCCGCGAGGTCGTGCCGTCGATGCCGGGCGTCGAGCGGCTGTCCATCGACCTGCTGCTGCAACAGGCCGAGCACTGGGTGGCGCTGGGCATTCCGGCGCTGGCGCTGTTCCCGGTCACCCCACTGGAGAAGAAGTCGCTCGACGGCGCCGAGGCCTGGAACCCGGACGGCATCGCCCAGCGCGCGATTCGCGCCCTGCGCGCCAGATTCCCCGAGCTGGGGGTGATCAGCGACGTGGCCCTCGATCCCTTCACCACCCACGGCCAGGACGGCATCCTCGACGAGTCCGGCTACGTGCAGAACGACATCACCGTCGATGCCCTGGTCAAGCAGGCGCTGTCGCACGCCGAGGCCGGCGCCCAGGTGGTCGCCCCCTCGGACATGATGGACGGCCGCGTGCAGGCGATCCGCGAGGCGCTGGAGCTGGCCGATCACCCCAACGTGCGCATCATGGCCTACTCGGCCAAGTACGCCAGCGCCTACTACGGCCCGTTCCGCGATGCGGTGGGCTCGGCCGCCAACCTCGGCAAGGGCAACAAGCTCGGCTACCAGATGGACCCGGCCAACGGCGACGAGGCGCTGCACGAAGTGGCGGCGGATCTCGCGGAGGGCGCCGATATGGTCATGGTCAAGCCCGGCATGCCCTACCTGGACATCCTCTGGCGGGTGAAGGACGCCTACAAGGTGCCGACCTTCGTCTACCAGGTCAGCGGTGAGTACGCCATGCACATGGCGGCTATCCAGAACGGCTGGCTGTCCGAGGCGGTCATATTGGAATCGCTGACCGCCTTCAAACGCGCCGGCGCCGATGGCATCCTCACCTATTTCGCCGTACGTGCGGCAGAACTCTTGCAACAGGGGCGCTGACGCCCCCAGGAACCCAGCAATGAACACCGAAGGACTCAGTAGCGAATTGCTCGACGCACCCCTGGTGCCGGCGGAGGTGGCGGTCGAGCCGCCCGTGGTGGAAAGCCCGCCGCCGGCGCCGGTGGTGGTGCCCAGCCTGGACGACAGCAGCCTGTACATCCACCGCGAGCTGTCGCAGCTGCAGTTCAATATTCGCGTGCTGGAGCAGGCGCTGGACGAGTCCTACCCGCTGCTCGAACGCCTGAAGTTTTTGCTGATCTTCTCCAGCAACCTCGACGAGTTCTTCGAGATCCGCGTCGCCGGCCTGAAGAAGCAGATCAACTTCGCTCGCGAGCAGGCCGGCGCCGACGGCCTGCAACCGCACCAGGCGCTGGCGCGCATCAGCGAGCTGGTGCACGAACAGGTCGAGCGGCAGTACGCCATCCTCAACGACACCCTGTTCCCGGCCCTGGCCAAGCACCATATCAACTTCATCCGCCGGCGCTTCTGGACCACCAAGCTCAAGGCCTGGGTACGGCGTTATTTCCGCGACGAGATCGCGCCGATCATCACCCCCATCGGCCTCGACCCGACGCACCCCTTCCCGCTGCTGGTGAACAAGAGCCTGAACTTCATCGTCGAGCTGGAGGGCGTCGATGCCTTCGGCCGCGATTCCGGTCTGGCGATCATCCCGGCGCCGCGCCTGCTGCCGCGGATCATCCGCGTGCCGGAAGAGGTCGGCGGCCCCGGCGCCAACTACGTGTTCCTCTCCTCGATGATCCATGCCCACGCCGACGATCTGTTCCAGGGCATGAAGGTCAAGGGTTGCTACCAGTTCCGCCTGACCCGCAACGCCGACCTGTCGGTGGACACCGAGGACGTCGAGGACCTGGCCCGCGCCCTGCGCGGCGAGCTGTTTTCCCGTCGCTACGGCGATGCGGTGCGCCTGGAGGTGGTCGACACCTGCCCGAAACACCTGCGCGACCACCTGCTCAAGCAGTTCGGCCTGACCGAGCACGAGCTGTACCAGGTCAACGGCCCGGTCAACCTGACCCGGTTGTTCAGCATCACCGGCCTGGACAGCCACCCGGAGCTGCAGTACACGCCGTTCACCCCGGTGATCCCCAAGCTGCTGCAGAACGCCGAGAACATTTTCAGCGTGGTCAGCAAGCAGGACATCCTCCTGCTGCACCCCTTCGAGTCCTTCACCCCGGTGGTCGACCTGCTGCGCCAGGCCGCCAAGGACCCGCACGTGCTGGCGATCAAGCAGACCCTGTACCGCTCCGGGGCCAACTCGGAGATAGTCGATGCCCTGGTGGAAGCGGCGCGCAACGGCAAGGAGGTCACCGCGGTGATCGAGCTGCGCGCGCGCTTCGACGAGGAGTCCAACCTGCAGCTGGCCAGCCGCCTGCAGCAGGCCGGCGCGGTGGTGATCTACGGCGTGGTCGGCTTCAAGACCCACGCCAAGATGATGCTGATCCTGCGCCGCGAGAACGGCGAGATCGTCCGCTACGCCCACCTCGGCACCGGCAACTACCACGCCGGCAACGCCCGCCTGTATACCGACTACAGCCTGCTGACCGCCGACGTGGCGCTCGGCGAGGACGTGGCCAAGCTGTTCAGCCAGCTGATCGGCATGGGCAAGACCCTGCGCATGAAGAAGCTGCTGCACGCGCCCTTCACCCTGAAGAAGACCCTGCTCGACCTGATCGCCAAGGAGACCGCGGCCGCCGCCGAGGGCAAGCCGGCGCAGATCATCGCCAAGTTCAACTCGCTGACCGACCCCAAGGTGATCCGCGCGCTGTACAAGGCCAGCCAGACCGGGGTGAAGATCGACCTGGTGGTGCGCGGCATGTGCTGCCTGCGCCCGGGCATCGCCGGGGTGTCGCACAACATCCAGGTGCGCTCGATCATCGGCCGCTTCCTCGAGCACACCCGGGTGTTCTACTTCCTCAACGGCGGCGACGAGAAGATCTACCTGTCCAGCGCCGACTGGATGGAGCGCAACCTCGACAAGCGCGTCGAGACCTGTTTCCCGGTGGAGGGCAAGAAGCTGATCCTGCGGGTGAAGAAGGAGCTGGAGGCCTACCTGACCGACAACACCCAGGCCTGGGTGCTGCAGCCCGACGGCCGCTACCAACGCCTGCAGCCCACCGGCAACCAGAACCCGCGCAGCGCCCAGTCCGGGCTGCTGGACAAGCTCACCGCACCGCTGATCAGCGCTCGCTAAAAGCGGCTGCTTGCAGCCATCTGATGACCCTCTCCCGCATGCGGGAGAGGGTGCCCGCAGGGCGGGAGAGGGCTAGGGCCTCGTGGCCCCGGTTCAGCAGTGCTGGCGGGCTGCTGGCGTAGGGTGCGCCATGCGCACCGCATAATCAGCTGACGCTCAGGTCCAGGTCGATGCGCTTGAGCCAGGCCGCTTCGGCCTCGAAGTCGGCCTGGGTCAGCGGGTTGGCCGCCAGCCAGCCGCCGGGGAAGTGAATCTCCAGGCTGCTGTCGCCGGCCTTGAGCTGCACCTGCGGCATGTCCTGGCTGCCGCGGATATGGTGGAAGAGGATGGCGAAGCGCAGCAGCACGCACAGGCGCATCAGCTTGACGCCTTCCTCGCCGAACTCGGCGAACTTGTCCTTGGGGATGTTGCGCCGGTGGCCGCGCACCAGCAGGGCGAGCATCTGCTGATCCTGGCGGGAGAAGCCGGACAGGTCGGAGTGCTCGATCAGGTAGGCGCCGTGCTTGTGGTATTGGTAGTGGGCGATATCCAGGCCCACCTCGTGCACCTTGGCGCCCCAGCTCAGCAGTTCGCGGTGCCAGTCGTCGTTCAGCCCCCAGTCGGCGGCCACCTTGTCCAGCGCCGACAGCGCCTTGGCTTCGACCCGTGCGGCCTGATCCAGGTCGACGTGGTAGCGCTCCATAAAGGCCGACAGGGTGCGCTCGCGCACGTCCTCGTGCTGGTGACGGCCGAGCAGGTCGTAGAGCACGCCTTCGCGCAGCGCGCCCTCGGAGTGGCTCATGCGCTGGATCTCGCAGGCGTCGAAGATCGCCTCGAGGATCGCCAGGCCGGCGGGGAAGATGCTGCGCCGGTCCGGTTTGATCCCGTCGAGTTCGAGCTTGTCCACCTCGCCCAGCTTGAACACCTTGCGCTTGAGCCAGGCCAGGCCCTCGGCGTTGACCTCGCCGTTGCCCAGGCCGGCGGCCTTGACGGTCAGGCCGATGGCCTTGATGGTGCCGGAGGCGCCGACGGCGTCCTCCCAGCCCAGGCGGCGCAGGCCCTGCTCGATGCCCATCAGTTCCAGGCGCGCCGCGGTATAGGCCTGGGCGTAGCGCGCCGGGGTGATCTTGCCGTCCTTGAAATAGCGCTGGGTGTAGCTGACGCAGCCCATCTGCAGGCTCTCGCGCAGCAGCGGCTCGAAGCGCTGGCCGATGATGAACTCGGTGCTGCCGCCGCCGATATCGGCGACCAGGCGCCGGCCGGGGGTGTCGGCGATGCTGTGCGACACGCCGAGGTAGATCAGCCGCGCTTCCTCGCGGCCGGAGATCACCTCCACCTGGTGGCCGAGAATCTCCTCGGCGCGACGGATAAATACCGCGCGGTTGCGCGCCTCGCGCAGGGCGTTGGTGCCGACGATGCGCACCGCGCCTTCCGGCAGGCTGGCGGTGAGCTGGGCGAAGCGGCGCAGGCAGTCGAGCCCGCGTTGCATGGCTTCTTCGCTGAGCTGGCGCTCGTCGTCGATGCCGGCGGCCAGCTGCACCTTGTCGCCGAGGCGCTCGAGGATGCGGATCTCGCCATGGTCGGCCTTGGCCAGCACCATATGGAAGCTGTTCGAGCCCAGGTCGATGGCGGCGATCAGGGGAAAACTCTCGGTGGGGGCTTGGGGCATGGTGGCGGCATCTCGGTCGATATCCGCGCCATCCTGCCACGACTGAGCGGATGAGCCAACGCATACGGATGTCGCATGAAACTGGTCTAGACCGCTGGCGCCCCGAGCGCCAGCGCCAGCAAGGGCTGCCGCAGGCGCTGCTCGTCGCAGTTGAACCCGGCGCCGCCGCGATCCACCACCAGGAAGCGCCCGGGGCGCTCCAGGCACAGCAGCGGGTGGTGCCAGGTGCCGCGGGCGTAGTTGACGCCCTGCTCCGGTGCGCTGACGAAGGCGCGGATCTGCGACTCGTCCAGCGCGCCGGGCGGGGCGACGACGATCAGCATGCGCGCGCCGTCCACCGGGTAGAAGGCCTGGCTGCCCAGCGGGGGGCGTTCGAGCATGCGGATGGCGATGGGCGCGTGCCAGGCCTGGCCCTCGAACAGGCTCAGCAGCACCCGCGATGCGCTCCCGGCCGTCTCGATGCGGGCCAGGTCGTGATAGCGGGTGGTGGTGCCGGCGTTGATCGCAAAGGATGTGGCGCCGGCCGTTTCGATCACCTCGCCGAAGGGCGCGAAGGCTTCGCGGCTCAGCGGCTCGATGCGCAGCGCCAGGGGCGCCGGCGCGTTCACTGGTTCACCGAGCCGATAAAGTTGCGCAGCTCCTCGGTCTGTGGCGCGGCGAACAAGGCTTTCGGGTCGCCGATCTCGTGCACCTTGCCCTGGTGCATAAACACCAGCTTGTCGCCGACCTCGCGGGCGAAGCGCATCTCGTGGGTGACCATGATCAGGGTCATGCCCTCGCTGGCCAGCTGCTTGACCACCGCCAGCACCTCGTTGACCAGCTCGGGGTCGAGCGCCGAGGTGATCTCGTCGCACAGCAGCACCCTGGGCGACATGGCCAGGGCGCGGGCGATGGCCACGCGCTGCTGCTGGCCGCCGGACAGGCGCTCGGGGTAGGCGTCGAACTTCTCCGCCAGGCCGACCCGTTCGAGCATCTGCCGCGCGACTTGCTCGGCTTCGGCACGCGGGATCTTCTTCACCACCTGCGGCGCCAGCATGACGTTCTCGCCGACCCTCAGGTGGGGGAACAGGTTGAACTGCTGGAACACCATGCCGACCTTCTGCCGCAGGCTGCGCAGGTCGGCGCGGGCGGCGTCGATGTAGTTGCCGTCGACCTCGATCACCCCGTTGTTGATCGATTCCAGGCCGTTGAGGGTGCGCAGCAGGGTGCTCTTGCCCGAGCCGCTGCGGCCGATGATGGCGACCACTTCGCCTTCCTCGACCGCCAGGTCGATGCCCTTGAGCACGTGGTTGTCGCCGTAATACTTGTGCAGGGCGGTGACGTTAAGCAGTGACATTCAGCCTCCTTTCCAGGCGGTATGCGGCGAGCGAGAGCGGGTAGCAGAGCAGGAAGTAGCCGAGCGCCACCAGGCCGTAGACCATGAAGGGCTCGAAGGTGGCGTTGGCCAGCATGCTGCCGGTCTTGGTCAGCTCGGTGAAGCCGATGATCGAGGTCACCGCGGTGCCCTTGACCACCTGCACCGAGAAGCCCACGGTGGGCGCCACGGCGATGCGCAGCGCCTGCGGCAGCACCACATGGCGCAAGGTTTCCAGGCGGCTCATGGCCAGGCTTTCGGCGGCCTCCCACTGGCCGCGGCCGATGGCCTCGACGCAGCCGCGCCAGATCTCGGCCAGAAAGGCGCTGGTGAACAGGGTCAGGGCGCAGGCGGCGGCCAGCCAGGGCGACACGTCGATGCCGAGCAGGGCGATGCCGAAGAACACCAGAAACAGCTGCATCAGCAGCGGCGTGCCCTGGAACAGTTCGATATAGCCACGGGCCAGGACGCGCGGCGCCGACAGCGGCGACAGCCGCGCCAGCAATACCAGCAGGCCGGCGATGCCACCGCAGACGAAGGCCACCAGCGACAGCAGCAGCGTCCATTGCAGGCCGGTGAGCAGGTTGCGCAGGATGTCCCAGAGGGTGAAGTCCATCAGCGCTCTCCCATGACGATGCGGCGGCCGATCCAGGCCAGCAGTTGGCGAATCAGGATGGCCATGAGCAGGTACAGCGCGGTGGTCAGCAGGTAGGTTTCGAAGGCGCGGAAGTTGCGCGACTGGATGAAGTTGGCGGCGAACGACAGTTCCTCGGTGGAAATCTGCGAGCACACCGCCGAACCCAGCATGACGATGATGATCTGGCTCGACAGCGCCGGCCACACCTTGCCCAGGGCCGGGCGCAGCACCACGTGGCGGAAGGTCTCGAAGCGGCTCATGGCCAGCGCCGCCGCGGCTTCCAGCTGGCCGTGGGGAATGGCCTGGATGCCGGCGCGGACGATCTCAGTGGAGTAGGCGCCGAGGTTGATCACCATCGCCAGTACCGCGGCTTCCCACTCGCTCAGGCGCACGCCGAGCGAGGGCAGGCCGAAGAAGATGAAGAACAGCTGGACGATAAACGGCGTGTTGCGGATCAGCTCCACGTAGACGCCGAACAGGCGGTCGAACGGGCGGATGCGCCAGGCGCGCAGCACCGCCCCGACTATGCCCAGGCCGACGCCGAGCACTGTGCCGACCGCGGTCAGGCCGAGGGTGAAGGCCGCGCCCTGCAGCAGCAGGTCGGCCTGCTGCAGGACGGCGGCGAAGTCGAACTGGTAGGTCATGGCTCAGCGCTCCGCGCGGCTCAGAGGCCGGCCGGCAGCGGCTGCTTCAGCCACTTCTGGCTGATCGCCTCGAGGCTGCCGTCGGCCTTGGCGGCGGCGATGACGGCATTGACCTTGTCCAGCAACGCGGCCTGGTTCTTGTTCACGCCGACGTAGACCGGCGAGTCCTTGAGCTTGAGTTTCATGCTCGGAATGCGCTTGGGATTGCGTTCGGCGATGGCCACCATCACCACGTTGCCGCTGGCGATCAGCTCGACCTGGCCGGAGAGGTAGGCGGCGATAGTCGAGTTGTTGTCCTCGAAGCGCTTGAGGGTGGCGCCTTGCGGCGCGACCTTGCTCAGTTCGATGTCCTCCACCGAGCCGCGGGTGACGCTGATGGTCTTGCCGGTCAGGTCGTCGAGGCCGGCGATGGCGGCGTCCTCCGGGCCGAACACGCCGAGGTAGAAGGGCGCGTAGGCGGCAGAGAAGTCGATCACCGCCTCGCGCTCCGGGTTCTTGCCGAGGCTGGAAATCACCAGGTCGACCTTGCCGGTGGTGAGGAAGGGAATGCGGTTGGTGCTGTTGACCGGGGTCAGCTCCAGCTTCACCGCCAGCTTGTCGGCCAGCAGCTGCGCGGTGTCGATATCCAGGCCGCGCGGCTGCAGGTCCGGGCCGACCGAGCCGAAGGGCGGGAAATCCTGCGGCACGGCGACCTTCAGCACGCCGGCCTTGCCGATGTCGTCGAGCGCATCGGCGTGAACGGTGCTGGCGCCGAAGGCCAGGGCGGCGAACAGGGTAGCCAGCAGGGTGCGGTGAAATGTGCGCATGTCGAACTCCCGATGAATAAACGAAAACTGCAGCGTTTTGCTGGGTTCGTGCAGTGCATCGCCTGTGCCAAATTCAATAAAATCGGGGCTTGCGTCGCTGCAGGCGAGTGGAAACAAGGTCTTACTGGTCTGAACAGTTGGCGTAGCTGACCAATTGGTCAGAAGGGTTTCTGGACCATCTCGGTGCGTTCGCGCGGAGTGCTGTTCCACAAGGGGGCGTCGCTTGCCTGGAGTGGGCGTCTGGCCGTACAAAGGCGGCTTCACTGGACTGACCGGCCCGAACAGTCATGCACGCCACCGCTCCCCGCGCCGTACCCGAATACGCCCTGCAGGCGATCCGTCAGCTGATCGAGAGCGAGGGCTATCGCCCGGGCGATGCGCTGCCGTCGCAGCGCGACCTGGCCGAGCGCCTGGGGGTCAGTCGCGCGTCCTTGCGCGAGGCGCTGTCCTCGCTCAGCGCGCTGGGCCTGGTCAGCGTGCAGGCCGGCAAGGGGGTGTTCGTGCAGGAGCCGGCCAAGGCCGAGGCGGCGAGCGGCTTCGTCTGGCCCTTCGACGCGCAGGTGTCGGCGGCCGATACCTTCCAGCTGCGCTTCGCCCTGGAGGGCTTCGCCTGTGGCCTGGCCGCCGGGGTGCTGACCGCGCAGGAGCTGGATCTGCTCGAAGACAACGTCGAGCAGATGCGCCGCGAGCTGCGCGCCGGCGATTTCGAGCGCGCCGCGCGGCTGGACTTCGAATTCCACCAGCGCATCCTAGCCGCCAGCGGCAACCAGGCGATGTTCGCCCTGGTGGCCTCCAGTGCGGAGATCTTCCTGGAAAGCCAGAAACTGCCGTTTATCCGCCCGGAGCGGGCCATGGAGACCTGGCAGGAGCATCGCAAGATCCTCAAGGCCCTGGCCCGGCATGCCGCGGGGCCGGCGCAGAAGGCCATGCAGCAGCACATTCGCGCCGCCGCGCTGCGCACCGGCATCGCCTTCATCACACTTGGTGATTGAAACTATTGAGTGACTCAATTGTCCGCGCCTTTCGGTGTCACTCAAGCCGGGCTATGATGGCGCCACTTTTTGGTTGCCGGCCATCCCTGGCGGCAACCCTTCGGGCCGTCGCAAGCGACGTCAAAAATTCCTCCCGGCAATTTTTTGCTTCCGAATATACGGAGACTCCCCATGAGCGAATTCATCACCAACGTCAGCGATGCCAGCTTCGACCAGGATGTCCTCCAGGCCGAGGGTCCGGTTCTGGTCGACTACTGGGCTGAGTGGTGCGGCCCGTGCAAGATGATCGCCCCAGTGCTCGACGAGATCGCCAAGGACTACCAGGGCAAGCTCAAGGTGTGCAAGCTGAACATCGACGAGAACCAGGAAACCCCGCCGAAGTTCGGCGTGCGCGGCATCCCGACCCTGATGCTGTTCAAGAACGGCAACGTCGAGGCGACCAAGGTCGGCGCGCTGTCCAAGTCGCAACTGGCGGCCTTCCTCGACAGCAATATCTGAGGGGGCTGAAGAAGTAGGGTGGGCTTCAGCCCACCGAGCTGGTTGCAGTTGGCGTGGTGGTGGGCTGAAGCCCACCCTACCGCTCTGAAGAAGCCCTGCCCTGTGCGGGCTTTTTTCGTTTTTCGGGCTAGACGCTGATTTTTCACGGTGTTAAATTCGGCCTCGCTGCGTTTCCTACGCAGCCCTCTGCATGCCGTCGCCGACTCATTCCTATACGAACTCGTTCGCGATCCTGTCGCCTTCCCTGCGGCGCGGCCTCTCAAGCTAACAGCTTTCTTCTCCTCTCGATGATCACGTCATTCCTATGAATCTGACCGAACTCAAGCAAAAGCCGATTGCCGAACTGCTGGACATGGCCGAACAGATGGGCCTGGAAAACATGGCTCGTTCGCGCAAGCAGGACATCATCTTCGCCCTGCTGAAAAAGCATGCCAAAGGCGGCGAGGAAATTTCCGGCGACGGCGTGCTGGAGATTCTCCAGGACGGTTTCGGCTTCCTCCGTAGCGCCGATTCCTCCTACCTGGCCGGCCCTGACGATATCTACGTCTCGCCCAGCCAGATCCGCCGTTTCAACCTGCGTACCGGCGACACCATTGTCGGCAAGATCCGCCCGCCGAAGGAAGGCGAGCGTTACTTCGCCCTGCTCAAGGTCGACAGCATCAACTTCGACCGTCCGGAAAACGCCAAGAACAAAATCCTGTTCGAGAACCTGACGCCGCTGTTCCCCAACAAGCGCCTGACCATGGAGGCCGGCAACGGCTCCACCGAGGACATCACCGGCCGCGTGATCGACCTCTGCGCGCCGATCGGCAAGGGCCAGCGCGGCCTGATCGTCGCCCCGCCGAAAGCGGGCAAGACCATCATGCTGCAGAACATCGCCTCGAACATCACGCGCAACAACCCGGAAGTGCACCTGATCGTCCTGCTGATCGACGAGCGCCCGGAGGAAGTGACCGAGATGCAGCGCACCGTGCGCGGCGAAGTGGTTGCCTCCACCTTCGACGAGCCGCCGACCCGCCACGTGCAGGTCGCCGAGATGGTGATCGAGAAGGCCAAGCGCCTGGTCGAGCACAAGAAGGACGTGGTCATCCTGCTCGACTCCATCACCCGCCTGGCGCGTGCCTACAACACCGTGATCCCGAGCTCCGGCAAGGTGCTCACCGGTGGTGTCGACGCCCACGCCCTGGAGAAGCCGAAGCGCTTCTTCGGCGCCGCGCGTAACATCGAGGAAGGCGGCAGCCTGACCATCCTCGCCACCGCGCTGATCGAAACCGGCTCGAAGATGGACGAGGTGATCTACGAGGAATTCAAGGGCACCGGCAACATGGAGCTGATCCTCGACCGTCGCGTCTCCGAGAAGCGCGTGTTCCCGGCGATCAACATCAACAAGTCGGGCACCCGTCGCGAAGAGCTGCTGACCGGCGAGGAAGAGCTGTCGCGCATGTGGATCCTGCGCAAGCTGCTGCACCCGATGGACGAGATCGCCGCCATCGAGTTCCTTATCGACAAGCTGAAAGCGACCAAGACCAACGACGAGTTCTTCCTGTCGATGAAGCGCAAGTAAGCGTCGCGTCTTGTCATGAGGCCGGGGAAACCCGGCCTTTTGCTATCTGCGCTCCCGCCGCGCCTTCTGAAAGCCCGACTTCGGCGCTAAACTTTGCGCCCGACTCCAGCCAGCCCGACACGAGGCTCCTGCATGCAGTATCGCGATCTACGCGACTTCATCCGCGAACTTGAACAGCGCGGCGAACTCAAGCGCATCCAGACCCCGGTTTCGCCCATCCTGGAAATGACCGAAATCTGCGACCGCACCCTGCGCAAGGGCGGCCCGGCGCTGCTGTTCGAAAAGCCCAGCGGCTTCGACGTGCCGGTGCTCGGCAACCTGTTCGGCACCCCAAAACGGGTGGCCCTGGGCATGGGCGCCGAGGATGTGAGCGAGCTGCGCGAGATAGGCCGGCTGCTGGCCTTTCTCAAGGAACCGGAGCCGCCCAAGGGGCTCAAGGATGCCTGGAGCAAGCTGCCGATCTTCAAGAAGGTCATTGCCATGGCGCCCAAGGTGGTCAAGGACGCGCCCTGCCACGAGGTGATCGAGGAGGGCGACGAGGTCGACCTGAGCCAGCTGCCGATCCAGCACTGCTGGCCGGGCGACGTGGCGCCGCTGATCACCTGGGGCCTGACCATCACCAAGGGGCCGAACAAGGAACGGCAGAACCTCGGCATCTACCGCCAGCAGGTGATCGGCCGCAACAAGCTGATCATGCGCTGGCTCAGCCACCGCGGCGGCGCGCTGGATTACCGCGAGTGGTGCCAGAAGCATCCGGACAAACCCTATCCGGTCTGTGTCGCGCTGGGTGCCGATCCGGCAACCATTCTCGGCGCGGTCACCCCGGTGCCGGATACCCTGTCCGAATACGCCTTCGCCGGCCTCTTGCGCGGTCATCGCACCGAGCTGATCAAGGCGCGTGGCAGCGAGCTGCAGGTGCCGGCCAGCGCCGAGATCGTGCTCGAAGGGGTGATCCATCCGGGCGAGACCGCGCCGGAAGGCCCCTACGGCGACCACACCGGCTACTACAACGAGGTCGACAGCTTCCCGGTGTTCACCGTCGAGCGCATCACCCGCAGACAGCAGCCGATCTACCACAGCACCTACACCGGGCGGCCGCCGGATGAGCCGGCGATTCTCGGCGTGGCGCTGAACGAGGTGTTCGTGCCGATCCTGCAGAAGCAGTTCCCCGAGATCACCGACTTCTACCTGCCGCCCGAAGGCTGTTCCTACCGCATGGCGGTGGTGACCATGAAGAAGCAGTACCCGGGCCACGCCAAGCGCGTAATGCTGGGGGTGTGGTCGTTCCTGCGACAGTTCATGTACACCAAGTTCGTTATCGTCACCGACGACGACATCAACGCACGGGACTGGAACGACGTGATCTGGGCGATTACCACGCGCATGGACCCCAAGCGCGACACGGTGATGATCGACAATACGCCGATCGACTACCTCGACTTCGCCTCGCCGATCTCCGGCCTGGGCTCGAAGATGGGCCTGGACGCCACCCACAAGTGGCCGGGCGAGACCAGTCGCGAATGGGGTCGGGTGATCGAGAAGGATGCGGCCGTGGTGGCGCGCGTCGACGCACTCTGGGGCGAGCTGGGAATCGATTGATGAAGGTCACCCTGCAACCCTCCGGCGTCACCCTCGCCCTGCAGCCGGGCGAACGCATCCTCGACGGCGCCCGCCGCCTCGGCTACGACTGCCCGCAGAGCTGCCGCAACGGCAACTGCCATATCTGCGCCGCCTTGCTGGTGGACGGGCGGGTGCGGCAGAACGGCGCCGAGCTGGATCACGGCGAGCTGTTCACCTGCCTGGCCGAGCCGCTGCAGGACTGCGTGCTGCACTGGGATGGCGTGCTGGCGCCCGGCGAGCTGCCGGTGCGCGAACTCAGCTGCCAACTGATCGAATGCCAGGACGTCGGCGGCGACGTGTTCCGTGTGCGCCTGCGTGCGCCGGCCGGCAAGGCGCCGCGCTACCACGCCGGGCAGTACCTGCTGCTGCAGCGGCACGACGGCGAACTGGCGGCCTTCTCCCTGGCCTCGGCGCCGCATGGTGGGCGCGAGCTGGAGCTGCATATCCTGGCGCGCGACGACAATACCCGGACGCTGCTGGCGCACCTGCGCGCGCAGGGCTTCGCCCGCGTGCAGCTGCCGTTCGGCGACACCCACCTGGCCGAGCTGCCGGACGGGCCGCTGGTGCTGATCGCCGCCGGCACCGGCATGGCGCAGATGCACAGCCTGATCGAACACTGCCGCGCCGCCGGCTTCGCCCATCCGGTGCACCTGTACTGGGGCGCGCGCCGGCCCGACGATTTCTATGAGCTGCCGCACTGGAGCGACTGGCAGCGCCTGACCAACCTGCACCTGCATCAGGTGGTCAGCGATTCGGGCGTCTGGGCGGGGCGCTGCGGCCTGTTGCACGAGGCGGTGCGCGAGGATTTCGCCGACCTCAAGACGCTGCACGTCTATGCCAGCGGCTCGCCGGCGATGGTCTATGCCACGCTGGATGCCCTGGTCGAAGCCGGCATGGACGCCCACCAGATGCGCGCCGACGTATTCGCCTACGCGCCGCGGGGCTGAACTGAAAAAGCCGCCCGAGGGCGGCTTTGCTCATGTCGGCGTGCGCATCGAGCCGGGCTCGGTGCGCATAGCGCACCCTAGCGAACCTGCACCACCACCTTGCCCACCGCCTTGCGCTGGCCGAGTGCATTGATCGCTTCGCCGCCGCGCGCCAGCGGGAAGCTCTGCGACACCAGCGGCTTGAGTTTGCCTTCGGCGTGCCAGGCGAACAGCTGCTGGAAGTTCTCGGCGTTGTCCTGCGGCTGGCGCTGGGCGAAGGAGCCCCAGAACACGCCGACCAGCGATGCGCCCTTGAGCAGCGGCAGGTTGGCCGGCAGCGCCGGGATGCCGCCGCCGGCGGCGAAGCCGACCACCAGGAAGCGGCCGTTCCAGGCGATGCTGCGGAAGGCCTCCTCGAACAGCGTGCCGCCCACCGGGTCGTAGATCACGTCGACGCCCTGACCATTGGTGAGCTTCTTCACCTCGTCCTTCAGGCTCTGCTCGCTGTAGTTGATCAGCTGGTCGGCGCCGGCCTGGCGCGCCACCTCCAGTTTCTCCGCCGTGCTGGCCGCGGCGATCACCTTGGCGCCCATGGCCTTGCCGATTTCCACCGCCGCCAGGCCGACGCCGCCGGAGGCGCCGAGCACCAGCAGGGTTTCGCCCGGCTGCAGGTTGGCGCGCTGCTTCAGCGCGTGCATCGAGGTGCCGTAGGTCATGCCGAAGGCGGCCGCGGTGGTCAGGTCCATGCTCTTGGGTACCGGCAGCACGTTGTAGGCCGGCACCGCCACTTCCTCGGCGAAGCCGCCCCAACCGGTCAGCGCCATCACCCGGTCGCCGGCGCGCAGGTGACTGACCTTCTCGCCCACCGCCTTGACCACGCCGGCCGCCTCGCCGCCCGGGGCGAAGGGGAAGGGCGGCTTGAACTGGTACTTGCCCTCGATGATCAGGGTGTCGGGGAAGTTGACCCCGGCGGCGTGAACCTCGATCAGCACCTCGTTCTTTTTCGGCTCGGGGCTGGCGATCTCTTCCAGCACCAGGGTTTCGGCGGGGCCGAAGGCTTTGCACAGCAGGGCTTTCATCGGATGGCTTCCTTTACAAAGGTGGCTTGCAGTGTAGGAGGGTGTCCGGGGCGGTCAACGAGCATGCTCGCGCCTGATAGGCCGGCATAAGCCTTGGGTGCGGGCGTGCGGATGGCTATGCTAGGCGCACCCCCGATGGAGTGATTGCCCGTGAAACTGATGAGCGCCCTGTTGCTGAGCCTGTCGCTGTGCCTGCCCGCCCTGGCCGAGGAGGCGCAGAAAGAAGAAGCGCCGCAGACGCTCTATTACAACCTGGTGCCGGCACTGATCGGCAACCTCGGCGACGGCGGCAATCGGCTGAAGTTCTTCAAGGCCGACGTGGCCCTGCGCGTCAGCGGCGCCGAGGCCGAGGCGCGGATCAAGCACCACGACCCGCTGATCCGCCATCAGCTGGTGCTGCTGTTCTCCGCCCAGACCAGCGAAACCATCAACGCCCCCGACGGCCGCGAGAAGCTGCGCCAGCAGGCGCTCACCCAGGTGCAGCAGGCGCTCGAGGCGGAGGAGGGCAAGCCGGTGGTGGAAGACCTGCTGTTCAACAACCTGATCATCCAGTAGCGCTCATTCCGGCGCCGCCGCGGGCTGCCACAGGCAGGTGCGGTTGCGCCCCTCGTGCTTGGCCCGGTACAGCGCCTGGTCGCCCTGGGCGAGCAGCTCGCCGGGCGCCTCGTCGCTGACCGGGTCGACCACGGTCAGGCCGATGCTCAGGCTCAGGCGGCCCAGCGGGCTGCCCGGGTGGGCGATGTCGAGGCGGGCGATGGCCGCGTGGATGCGCGCGGCGACGTGCTCGCCGCCCTCCAGACCGGTGTTGGCGAGGATAATGGCGAACTCCTCGCCGCCGTAGCGGCAGGCCACGTCGCCCTCGCGTTGCAGGCTCTCCTGCAGCACCGTGCTGACCCTGCGCAGGGCGTCGTCGCCGGCCAGGTGGCCGAGCGCGTCGTTGTAGGCCTTGAAGTGGTCGATATCCAGCATCAGCAGCGCCAGCGGCGCGCCGATGCGCCGCAGGCGGCGCCATTCGGCCTGTAGCTGCTGGTCGAAGTAGCGCCGGTTGTACAGCCCGGTCAGGCCGTCGAGCTGCGACAGGCGCTGCAGCTGGGCCTCCAGTTGCAGGCGCTCGCTGTTGTCGCGCGACACCGCGATCAAGTACTCGCGGCCGTGCAGCTGCACCAGCTGGGTGTTGATCTCGGCCGGCTGGCGGCTGCCGTCGCGGCGGATCAGCTCGCGCTGGAAGATTCGCGAGAGGTTGTCGCGCTGCGCCTGGCGCGCCTGCTCCAGCCAGCGGTGAAAGCCGGGCAGGAGTTTTTCCGGGTCGTCGCGCAGCAGCTGGGCGAACTGCTCGGGGCGATAGCCGAGGCTGGCGTAGGTGGCCTGGTTCATATGCAGCAGCTCGCGGCTGGCGCTGTCGAAGATGAACAGGCCGTCGTGGCTGGAGTCGGTCAGGTCGAGCACCAGCTGCAGGCGTTCGCGGTTCTCCGACAGGCGCTGCTCGGTTTCCTCGCGGCGCGTCGCCTCCACCTTGAAACGCCGGTTGGCCGCCTGCAGGGCGTGGGCGCGCTGGCTGTTCTCCAGGGCCAGGGCCAGGGCGGCGACCAGCAGCAGGCTGATCGCCAGGCCGGCGCCGAGCACCACGCCGGGCAGCGGCGTGTTCAGCTGGGCGAGCAACTGATCGGTAGGGCTCAGGCGCAAACTGAAGCCGCGGTTGTTGAGCAGCTGCAGCTCGACTCGCTGGCTCAGCCCTGGCGTGGCGTCGACCTGGCCGTGGCGAAACAGGCTGTGGCCGTTTTCCAGCAGCTCCAGGTTGAAGGCGTCGCGGTCGATCTGGCCGAGCAGCTGCAGCATCAGCGGCTCGACGCGAAACACCCCCTGGAGGAAGCCGTCGAATACCCGCGCGCCGCCCTCGTCGCGGTACAGCGGGGTGTAGAGGACGAAGCCGCGGCCGCCCTGGACCAGCTCGAAGCTGTTGGAGAAACGCTGTTCGCCGCTGTCGCGCGCCTGCATGGCCAGCGGGTAGTTGGGGTGCTCGGGAAACAGACGGAAGTTGCGCGCCGCCTCGTTACCGGCCAGTGGCAGCAGCCAGCGCATGCGCAGGTCGTCGCCGACCCATTGGATCGACTGATAGGCGGGGAAGCCGCGCAGCGCGTGGGCCACCTCCTCTTCCCAGCTGGCGCGCGGCAGCCGACCCAGGCTGTTCCACAGGCGGGCGATGCGTTCGAGGCTGGCCACTTCCAGGTGCAGGGTGCTTTCCAGCTGCCGGGCCAGGCTGCGCGCCTGGTAACCGAGGCGCTCGTCCAGGCGCTGCCGCTGCTCGCCTTCGAGCTGACGCCAGAGCAGCACGCTGGCGCTGCTCAGCACCACGAGGAGGAGGGCCAACGCCAGGCGCGCCGGCCAGGCGGAAGGTGCCGGCATGGGCGGACTCCGAAGGCTTCCCTGTGGTGATAGCACAGTGCCGGCTGCGACTCAACGCATGGCGAGAATCGCCGCCCATTCGGCCGCGCCCACCGGCATCACCGACAGCCGGCTGCCGCGCTGCACCAGCGCCAGTTCGGCCAGCAGTGGATTGTTCTTCAGCTGCGGCAGCGGCAGCACTTCGGCGAAGGCCTCGACGAACTCGACGTCCAGTGCGCTCCAGGGATTCTTCTCGGCACTGGCCTTGGCGTCGAAGTAGTGGCTGTCTGGCTCCAGCGCGGTGGGATCGGGGTAGACCGGCCCGGCGATGCGGCCGATGCCGGCGATGCCCGGCTGCGGGCAGCTGGAGTGGTAGAAGAAGAACAGCTCGCCCGGCGCCATGGCGCGCAGGAAGTTGCGCGCCTGGTAGTTGCGCACGCCGTCCCAGCGCGCGCGGCCCAGGCGCTGCAGGTCGTGGATGGATAATTCGTCGGGTTCGGACTTCATCAGCCAATAAGGCATGAACTTTGCTCCTGCAGACCGGTCCGTAAGCGGACGCTCGTTTGAGTGGAGATCTCCGACGGCCGGTTGGCGCCGGAAATTGCACAGTGCTCGGCACTGGCGGAAAATGCCCGGCTTAACGCTTGGCGACGTCGGATTGCATAAAACAATAACGCCGCGATCAACGTGCGCAGTTGCCTTGAAGGGGGAGGCAATAGATGAAACGCAAGCCAGATCTTTTGTGGGTTCTCGTAGTACTGTTCAGCCTGGGCGTGGTTACCACGGGTTACACCCAGAGCCTTTGGGAGCGTCAGCAGGACGTCCCGGTCAACGTGTCGCAGCAGCCCTGAGTTTCGGGTCGCCCGCCTCCAGCGCCGCAGGGAACGCGGTGCCACTTCCCCCAGGTAGGGTGCGCCGCGCGCACCGTGATCAGCCTAACCTCCAGCCTTCGATCTAGTACCAAGCCCTGTCCGTTACCGTCGCCTGCAAGGGCACGTCCCAGCTGGCCAGCGTCAGTTCGTCCACCCGCTGACATTCGTGCGCCAGACCCAATAGCGTCGGCTTGTGCCAATTTTTGCGCCTGTGCAGGTAGGCCAGGCTGCGGTCGTAGAAGCCGCCGCCCATGCCCAGGCGGCCGCCACGCGCGTCGAAGCCCACCAGCGGCAGCAGCACCAGGTCCAGCGCCCAGACCTTGCGTTGGCGCGCCGGCTGCGGGCGTGGCTCGAGGATGCGGAAGCGATTGCCGGCCAGCTTCTCGTGCCGATCGATGCGCTGGAACACCATCTTGGTGCGCGGCCAGGCGCTGAGCACCGGCAGGTAGGTGCGCTTGCCGCGCTGCTGCGCCGCGGCCAGCAGCGGTCGCGGATCGATCTCGCCGTCGCTGGGCAGGTACAGGGCGATATCGCGGGCGCGGCGAAAGCGCGGGTGTTGCGCCAGCTGGCGATACAGATTGCGCGCCGCCAGGCGTTGCTGGCTGCGGCTAAGCGCGCGGCGGCGCTGGCGCAGCAGGCGGCGCAATTGCGGGCGACTGGGGGCGGCGCTGGCGGTCATGAAGGAAGGCTGCGGAGCGAGGCGCAGCGGCCCGGGTGGGCGCTGGCTGAAAGGATGACTTCCCGGCGTGCCGCTGTCGGTTTAGCCCTTGAACCCGAAAGTTCAAGGTGGAGGATGCAGGAGGCGTTAAGGCTTTCCGTCAGGCGGACATGCACACCGGCCCCAACATGCAACCCCCGTGGTTGTGCGTATCGGCTCAGGGACATCCCCAACTGGCGCACACCCCAGGAAGTGGCGGCCAGTATACCCGAAGCCCACGGCCGAGGGGCGGCCTGCGACGAAGTGGCAGGCATGGCGGCTCAGGAGGCCTGGTCGTCGGTCAGCGCCTGGTCGACGCGGTCGAGCAGGTCGCGCACCTGCTGGCGCGTCGAACTGGCGTCCTGATCCAGGCGCTGCTGCTTGTGCAGCAGGTCGTGGGTGATGTTCAGCGCGGCCATCACCGCCACGCGGTCGGCGCCGATCACCTTGCCGCTGGTGCGGATCTCGCGCATCTTGCCGTCCAGATAACGGGCGGCGCTTTCCAGGTTGGCGCGTTCGTCCTGCGGGCAGGCGATGCAATATTCTTTGTCCAGGATATGGACGGTCACGGTGTTCGACTGGGTCATGTGTCCTGCTCCAGGGCTTTGAGGCGCGAAATCATCGATTCGACCTTGTGCCGGGCCAATTCGTTCTTTTCGATCAGATGGGCGCGTTCCTCGCGCCAGGCCTGTTCATTCGCCAGCAGGAGTCGGTTGTGAGCCTTGAGCTGCTCGACGCGCTGGATCAGCAGTTCCAGCTTGGCGGTCAATACGTGCAGATCGGCGTCTTCCATGGGCTCTCGCTTCGGGAGGGAATGGCTGGACTATATAGGCGTGTCGCGGCGGCGGGTCAAACCCTGGCGGCCGCGGCGTGACCAGCACGTCGCTGGCGCCCCGGCGGCCTCGGATGGTCTTGGCGCGCCTGCCGGTGCTAGGATACGAGGCCTCCATTCTAGAGATTGCGCCGTCTGGCGCCTAGCTATCTATGTCGACTCCCAGCTCCCCTTACGCCGCCTTCGCCGCCCTGCTGAGCAGCGCCGGGCATTCCGTTTCTCCCGCCGAACTGCACGGCCTGCTGCTTGGCCGCAGTTGCGCCGGCGCCGGCTTCGACGCCGAGGCCTGGCTGCTCGACGCCGCCGAGTTGCTCGGCAGCGAGCCGCAGGACAACGTGCGCCAGGCGCTGATCGGCCTGCAGGAGATGGTCAAGGGCGAGCTGTGCAGCGAAGACGTCACCCTGGTTCTGCTGTTGCCGGACGACGAGGCGCCGCTGGCGCAGCGCGCCGTCGCCCTCGGCCAGTGGTGCCAGGGCTTTCTCGGCGGCTTCGGCCTGACCGCCCGCGACGGCGCGCTGAGCGGCGAGGCCATGGAAGTGTTGCAGGACCTGTCCGCCATCGCCCAGGTGCAGAGCGCCCTGGAGGAATCCGAGGATGGCGAGAGCGATTACATGGAAGTCATGGAATACCTGCGCGTGGCACCGCTGCTGCTGTTCGCCGAGTGCGCCAAACCTGCGGCGCCCGCGGCCAAACCCTCCCTGCACTGAGTTCTTCCGGAGCCCGTCTTGATCAGCATCCCCAAGTCCGAATATGCCCGTCGGCGCAAGGCGCTGATGGCGCAGATGGAGCCCAACAGCATCGCCATCCTGCCGGCGGCGCCGGTGTATATCCGCAACCGCGACGTCGAGCACGTCTACCGCCAGGACAGTGACTTCCAGTACCTCACCGGCTTCCCCGAGCCGGAAGCGGTGATGGCGCTGATCCCCGGTCGCGAGCATGGCGAGTACGTGTTGTTCTGCCGCGAGCGCGACCCCGAGCGCGAGCTGTGGGACGGCCTGCGCGCCGGCCAGGACGGGGCGATCGCCAACTACGGCGCCGACGACGCCTTCCCCATCGGCGATATCGACGACATCCTGCCCGGCCTGATCGAGGGGCGCGAGCGGGTCTACTACGCCATCGGTTGCAACCAGGAGTTCGATCACCGGCTGATGGAGTGGATCAACCATATCCGCGCCAAGGCTCGCCAGGGCGCCACGCCGCCCAACGAGTTCGTCGCCCTCGACCACCTGCTGCACGACATGCGCCTGTACAAGTCGGCCGCCGAAGTGAAGGTGATGCGCGAGGCCGCCGAGATCAGCGCGCGCGCCCACGTGCGTGCCATGCAGGCCAGCCGCGCCGGGCTGTTCGAGTACCACCTGGAAGCCGAACTGGATTACGAGTTCCGCAAGGGCGGGGCGAAGATGCCGGCCTACGGCAGCATCGTCGCCGCCGGCAAGAACGCCTGCATCCTGCACTACCGCGAGAACGACGCGGCGCTCAAGGACGGCGATCTGGTGCTGATCGACGCCGGTTGCGAGATCGACTGCTACGCCAGCGACATCACCCGTACCTTCCCGGTCGGCGGCAAGTTCTCCGCCGAGCAGAAGGCCATCTACGAGCTGGTGCTGGCCGCGCAGGAGGCCGCCTTCAAGGAGATCGCCCCGGGCAAGCACTGGAACGAGGCGCACGAGGCCACCGTGCGGGTTATCACCGCCGGCCTGGTCGAACTCGGCCTGCTCGAGGGCGAGGTCGAGGCGCTGATCGCCAGCGAGGCCTACAAGGCCTTCTACATGCACCGCGCCGGCCACTGGCTGGGCATGGACGTGCACGATGTCGGCGACTACAAGGTCGGCGGCGAGTGGCGCGTGCTCGAGCCGGGCATGGCGATGACCGTGGAGCCGGGCATCTATATCGGCGTGGACAATGAAAAGGTCGCCAAGAAGTGGCGCGGCATCGGCGTGCGCATCGAGGACGACGTGGTGGTGACCAAGAGCGGCTGCGAGATTCTCACCCACGGCGTGCCCAAGACCGTCGCCGAGATCGAGGCGCTGATGGCCGCCGCGCGCAGTCAGGCCGCCTGAGCCGATGAGTCGCGTGCAGCTGGCGATCATCGACGGTGGGGCTATGGATGGAGCGCTCGGCGCGAGCCTGGCCCAGGTGGTGGAGACGTGCCGATGACGCGAGTGCAGTTGGCCATTATCGGCGGCGGCCTGGTCGGCGCGAGCCTGGCCCTGGCGCTACAGGACACGGCGCGCCAGCGCGGCTGGCGCATCGCCCTGATCGAGCCCTTCGCCCCCGGCAGCAGCTATCAGCCCAGCTACGACGCGCGTTCCACCGCGCTGTCCTACGGCAGCCGGCTGATCTACGAACGCCTGGGCCTGTGGCAGGCCATCGCCCAGCGCGCCGAGGCGATCCAGCAGATTCACGTCTCCGACCGCGGCCGTTTCGGCGCCGCGCGCCTGCAAGCCATCGAGGAGGGCGTGCCGGCGCTCGGCTACGTGGTGGAGAATGCCTGGATCGGCCACTGCCTGTGGCAGGCGCTCGACGCCGAGGTGGTGCAGTGGTACTGCCCGGCCGAGGTCACCGCGTTGCAGCGTCTGGACGACGGCTACCGCCTGAGTCTGAGCGACGAGCGCCAGCTCGACTGCGACCTGGCCGTGCTGGCCGATGGCGGCCGTTCCGGCCTGCGCGAGCAGCTGGGCATAGGCGTTAGCCTCAAGCCCTACGGGCAGAGCGCGCTGATCGCCAATGTCACGCCGCTGGAGGCCCATCGCGGCCAGGCCTTCGAACGCTTCACCGACGACGGGCCGATGGCCCTGCTGCCGCTGGAAGGCAACCGTTGCGCCCTGGTCTGGACCCGCGCCAGCGCCGATGCCGAGCGCCTGCTCGAGCTGAGCGACGCGGCCTTTCTCGCCGAGCTGCAGCAGGCCTTCGGCTACCGCCTAGGCGCCTTGCGCCAGGTCGGCGCACGCCATCTCTATCCGCTGAGCCTGGTCGAGGCGCAGGAGCAGGTGCGGCCGCACCTGGTGGTGTTGGGCAACGCCGCGCACAGCCTGCACCCCATCGCCGGGCAGGGCTACAACCTGTCGCTGCGCGACACCCTGGCGCTGGCCGAGGCGCTGCAGGCCGCCAGCGCGCCGCTCGGCGACTTCGCCACCCTGCAGGGCTACCTGCAGCGCCAGCAACTGGACCAGCAGCTGACCGTCGGCTTCTCCGACCGGGTCACCCGGCTGTTCAGCAATGCCCAGCCGTTGCTCACCGCCGGGCGCAACCTCGGCCTGCTCGGTCTCGACCTGCTGCCGCCGGCCAAGCGCTGGTTCGCTCGCCAGGCCATGGGCCTGGGGACTCGTAGTCTGTGAGAGCGCTGCATGACCTGCTGTGCGCCGGTTCTACTAGGCCTGAAATGCCGGCGCATCGATGCATTCGGGGCTGTGTAGGGTGTGCCGTGCGCACCGTGGTTTCGAGGATGGTGCGCACAGCGCACCCTACGGATTGAGAAAATGGATATGCGCGCGGATCTGATCATCGTCGGTGCCGGTATGGTCGGCAGCGCCCTGGCGCTGGCCCTGGAGCACAGCGGCCTGGAAATTCTGCTGGTGGACGGCAGCCCGTTGCGCCTGGCGCCGTTCGACCCGGCTGCCGCCTTCGAGCCGCGGGTCAGCGCCCTGTCCATGGCCAGCCAGCGCATCCTTGCGCGCCTCGGCGCCTGGGACGGCATCGCCGCGCGGCGCGCCTGCGCCTATGGCGAGATGCGCGTGTGGGACGGCAGCGGCACCGGCAGCATCCATTTCGCCGCGGCCAGCGTGCATGCCGAGGCGCTCGGCCACATAGTCGAGAATCGTGTGGTGCAGGACGCCCTGCTCGAACGCCTGCACGACAGCCAGCTCGGCCTGCTGCCCGGCGCACGTCTGGAGCAGCTGCGCCGCAGCGGCGACGACTGGCTGCTGACCCTGGAGGGCGGCCGCCAGCTGCGCGCGCCGTTGCTGGTGGCGGCCGATGGCGGCAACTCGGCGGTGCGCCGCCTGGCCGGCTGCGCCAGCCGCGAGTGGGATTACCTGCACCACGCCATCGTCACCAGCGTGCGGGTCGAGCGCCCGCACCAGGCCACCGCCTGGCAGCGCTTCACCGACGACGGCCCGCTGGCCTTCCTGCCGCTGGCAGGGCCTGCCGGCGAGCACTGGTGCTCGATCGTCTGGTCCACCGTACCGGCCGAGGCCGAACGCCTGATGGCGCTGGACGACGACGGCTTCTGCGTCGAGCTGGGCAAGGCCTTCGAGCACCGCCTCGGCCAGGTGCTGCATGCCGACCGCCGCCTGTGCATCCCGCTGCGTCAGCGTCACGCCAAGCGTTACGTCGAGCCGGGGCTGGCGCTGATCGGCGACGCCGCGCATACCATCCACCCGCTGGCGGGGCAGGGGGTCAACCTGGGCTTTCTCGACGCCGCGGTGCTGGCCGAGGTGCTGCTGCACGCCGCCGGGCGTGGCGAGAACCTGAGCGAGGAGCGCGTGCTGAGCCGCTTCGAACGTCGGCGCATGCCGCACAACCTGGCGATGATGGCGGCGATGGAGGGCTTCCAGCGCCTGTTTCAGGCCGACCCCTTGCCGCTGCGGCTGCTGCGCAACGTCGGCCTCGATCTGGTCGACGGCCAGGCCGAGGCCAAGGCGCTGTTCGTGCGCCAGGCGCTGGGGCTGAGCGGCGACCTGCCGGCGCTGGCGCGTGCCCTGTAACACTCGTTGACTTTTGTTGATGTGTTTACGTTGAGAAGGCAAATAACATTCACTACTATTCAGCCACTTTGTTCACCCACAAGAGGCTGATCCCATGAAGGCTCGCAACGCACTACTCGCTGCATTCACCCTCGGCACCCTGGCAACCGCCGTCCAGGCCGCAGACGAGGTGGTGGTCTACTCCGCCCGTATCGACGAGCTGATCAAGCCGGTATTCGATCTCTACACCGAGAAGACCGGGGTCAAGGTGAAGTTCATCACCGACAAGGAAGCCCCGCTGATCGCCCGTCTCAAGGCCGAAGGTGCCAACACCCCGGCTGACCTGCTGATCACCGTCGACGCCGGCAACCTCTGGCAGGCCGAGCAGGAAGGCGTGCTGCAGCCGACCAAATCCGATGTCATCAGCGCCAATATCCCCGCCCAGTACCGTTCCAGCAGCGACAGCTGGACCGGCCTGTCGCTGCGCGCGCGGACCATCTTCTACTCCACCGAGCGGGTCAAGCCGGAAGAGCTGTCCACCTACGAGGCGCTGGCCGACAAGAACTGGGAAGGCCGCCTGTGCCTGCGCACCAGCAAGAAGGTCTACAACCAGTCGCTGACCGCCACCCTGATCGAGACCCACGGCGCCGAGAAGACCGAGCAGATCGTCAAGGGTTGGGTGAACAACCTGGCCACCGACGTGTTCGCCGACGACACCGCGCTGCTGCAGGCCATCGACGCCGGCCAGTGCGACGTCGGCATCACCAACACCTACTACTACGGCCGCCTGCACAAGCAGCAGCCGGATCTGAAGGTCAAGCCGTTCTGGCCGAACCAGAACGACCGTGGCGTGCACGTCAACCTGGCCGGCGCCGGCGTGACCAAGCACGCGCCGCACCCGGAGCAGGCCCGCAAGCTGCTGGAGTGGATGACCACCGCGGAAGCGCAGAGCATCTTCGCCGGCGTCAACCAGGAGTTCCCGGCCAACCCGGCAGTTGCGCCGTCCGAGGAAGTGGCCGCCTGGGGCAGCTTCAAGGCCGACTCCATCGCCACCGAAGTGGCCGGCAAGCGCCAGGCCGAAGCGACCATGCTGATGGACCGCGCCGGCTGGCAATAAGCGGCAAGCCGCAAGCGTCAAGCTGCAAGAGGGCCGGCTCTTTTGTAGCTTGAAGCTTGTGGCTTGAAGCTTACGGTTATACTGCGACGCCCCGCCTAGCCGGGGCGTCGTCTTTTCCGCCGTCGAGGAATCCACGTGCCGCATCCCGTCCAGCGTCGCTGGTACCCCATCGTCTTCGCCGTCGTCCTGCTGGTGCTGCTGCCGCTGTCGGTGTTGCTGCTCAGTTGGCACGAGGTGGACCGGCAGATCTGGACGCACCTGTGGCAGACGCAGATGGCGCGGCTGATCGGCAATACCCTGACCCTGGTGCTCGGTGTCGGCGTCGGCGTGACCCTGCTGGGCGTCAGCCTGGCCTGGCTCACCAGCCTCTGCGAGTTTCCCGGGCGGCGCTGGCTGGACTGGGCGCTGATGCTGCCCTTCGCCATTCCCGCCTATGTGCTGGCCTTCGTCTTCGTCGGCCTGCTGGATTTCGCCGGGCCGCTGCAGACCCTGCTGCGCGACTGGTTCGGCAGTGGCCTGCGGCTGCCGCGGGTGCGTTCCACCGGCGGGGTAATCGTCGTTCTGGTGCTGGTGTTCTACCCCTACGTCTACCTGCTCGCCCGCGGCGCCTTCCTGGCCCAGGGCAAGGGCTTGATGGAGGCCGCGCGGGTGCTCGGCCAGAGCCCCTGGCAGGCCTTCTGGCGCGTCGCCCTGCCCATGGCGCGGCCGGCCATCGGCGCCGGCCTGGCCCTGGCGATCATGGAGACCCTGGCCGATTTCGGCGCGGTCTCGGTGTTCAACTTCGACACCTTCACCACCGCCATCTACAAGACCTGGTACAGCTTCTACAGCCTGACCAGCGCCACCCAGCTGGCCAGCCTGCTGCTGCTGGCGGTGGCGCTGGTGCTCTACGGCGAGCGCCGCGCCCGCGGCGCCGCGCGCCCGGCCAACGAACGCCCGCGCGGCCAGGCGTTGTACCAGTTGCACGGCTGGCGGGCCTTCGCCGCCAGCGCCTGGTGCGGCCTGGTGTTCGCCTGCGCCTTCGTCATCCCGCTGCTGCAGCTGTTGGTGTGGTTCTGGCAGCGCGGCCGCTTCGACCTCGACGAGCGCTACGCCGGGCTGATCCTGCATACCCTCTACCTGGGCGGCATGGCGGCGCTGATCACGGTCGCGGTGGCCATGCTGCTGGCCTTCGCCCGGCGCCAGGCGCCGACCCGCGGGGTGCGCGTCGGCGTGGCCCTGGGCAATATCGGCTACGCCCTGCCGGGCTCGGTGCTGGCGGTGGCGATCATGCTGGCGTTCAGTTTCCTCGACCGCGAGCTGGTGATCCCGCTGTCCGGCGCCCTCGGCGGCGCCGGCAAGCCGCTGCTGCTGGGCAGCCTGGCGGCGCTGTTGGTGGCCTACCTGATCCGCTTCATGGCGGTGGCCTTCGGCCCGCTGGAAACCAGCCTGGCGCGTATCCGCCCGTCGCTGCCGGAGGCTTCGCGCAGCCTCGGCGTCGGCGGCATCGGCCTGTTCTTGCGGGTCTATCTGCCGCTGCTGCTGCCGGGCACCCTGTCCGCCGCGCTGCTGGTGTTCGTCGACGTGCTCAAGGAGATGCCGGCCACCCTGCTGATGCGCCCCTTCGGCTGGGACACCCTGTCGGTGCGGGTATTCGAGATGACCAGCGAGGGCGAGTGGGCCCGTGCGGCGTTGCCGGCGCTGACCCTGATACTGGTCGGCCTGCTGCCGGTGATCCTGCTGATCCGCCGTTCGGCGCGGCGGATCGGCTAACCGAGGGCGACCTTCGGTCAGGATGACCCCTGCCGACCTTGCGGCTACAATGCGCGCCATTCGCGAGCCGGGGTAACCGGCAGGTGTGTCGAGAAGCGTCAGCGAGGCGGCCAGTGCAAGGCGCAGACAGGCGAGAAAGCGCAGTGTGCTTTTGCACATGAGCATTTTGAGCCTGGCTGCAACGCAGCAATGGCAACGCAGCCAGCTTCTCGGGGGCCTGAATCGCTTCGCCAAGCCCGGAAGGAGAAACCCATGGGACAGCGTACCCCCCTCTATGACCTGCATCTGGCGCTGGGCGCCAAGATGGTCGATTTCGGCGGCTGGGACATGCCGCTGCACTACGGCTCGCAGGTGGAGGAGCATCATCAGGTGCGCCGCGAGTGCGGCGTGTTCGACGTCTCGCACATGTGCGTGGTGGACGTCGCCGGCAGCCAGGCGCAGGCCTATCTGCAGCGCCTGCTGGCAGGCGACGTGGCGCGCCTGGAGGGCGTCGGCAAGGCGCTGTACAGCGCCATGCTCAACGAGCAGGGCGGGGTGATCGACGACCTCATCGTCTACCTCACCAGCTCTGCTGCCCAGGAGCAGGGCTACCGCCTGGTGGTCAACGCCGGCACCCGTGACAAGGACCTGGCCTGGATGCACGCCCAGGCCGGCGACTATGAGGTCGAACTGCGCGAGCGCCGCGACCTGGCCATGCTCGCCATCCAGGGCCCGCGCGCCCGTGCCCGCGTCGCCGAGCTGACGACCCAGGCGCGCGCCGCGCTGATCCACGAGCTCAAGCCGTTCCAGGGCCTGCCCGAGGGCGACTGGTTTATCGCCCGCACCGGCTACACCGGCGAGGACGGCCTGGAGATCATCCTGCCGGCCAGCGAAGTCGTCGCCTTGCTCAACGAACTGGTCGGCGCCGGCATCGCCCCCATCGGCCTCGGCGCGCGCGACACCCTGCGCCTGGAGGCGGGGATGAACCTCTACGGCCAGGACATGGACGAGAGCGTCTCGCCGCTGGCCGCCAACCTGGCCTGGACCATCGCCTGGGAACCGGCCGCGCGCGATTTCATCGGCCGCGCCGCGCTGCAGGCGCAGCGCGCCGCCGGTTGCCCGAGCAAGCTGGTCGGCCTGGTGCTGGAGGAGCGCGGCGTGCTGCGCGCGCATCAGGTGGTGCGCGTCGAGGGCATCGGCGACGGTGAGATCACCAGCGGCAGCTTCTCGCCGACGCTGAACAAGTCCATCGCCCTGGCCCGCGTGCCGGCGGCCACCGGCGAGCGCGCCGAGGTGGAGATCCGCGGCAAGTGGTACCCGGTGCGGGTGGTCAAGCCGAGCTTTGTACGTAACGGCAAGACCCTGATCTGAATCCCCTGACCGCGGCGCGGACTTTCGCTCCCGCCGCGGCCTGCTAAATTGTCCTGACGGCCCGCTTGCCGTCATCGCTTACGAGGAAGCACACATGAGCAATATTCCCGCCGATCTGCGTTACGCCGCCAGCCACGAGTGGGCGCGCCTGGAGGCCGACGGCAGCGTGACCGTGGGCATTTCCGACCACGCCCAGGAAGCCCTCGGCGATGTGGTGTTCATCGAGCTGCCGGAGATCGGCAAGCAGCTGGACGCCGGCCAGGAAGCCGGGGTGGTGGAGTCGGTCAAGGCCGCCTCCGACATCTACGCGCCGATCGGCGGCGAGGTGATCGCCATCAACGAGGCGCTGGCCGACAGCCCCGAGAGCGTCAACAGCGACCCCTACGGCAGCTGGTTCTTCAAGCTCAAGCCGAGCGATGCCAGCGAGCTGAACAAGCTGCTCGACGCCGCCGCCTACCAGGCCGCTGCCGACGCCGATTCCTGATCGGCGGCAACGCCCAGAGAACCCGCTTCGGCGGGTTTTTGCGTTTATGGCGGTACATCCGGGCTAGGCCTTGACCGTTGGTCGTCGTGGTTAACACTTTTCAAAAATACAATATATAAAAATACATATTGTATTTGTCTAAGGTGTAGCCATGAGCGATGCCCTCGATATCCAGCAGCTGCGCGCCAATGCCGATGCCGCCGGCCAGCTGCTCAAGGCCCTGGCCAACCCGGACCGTCTGCTGCTGCTGTGCCAGCTGGCCCAGGGCGAGCGCAACGTCAGCGAGCTGGAGGCCTTGCTCGGCATCCAGCAACCGACCCTGTCGCAGCAGCTGGCCGTGCTGCGTCGCGAGGGGTTGGTGGAAACCCGTCGCGACGGCAAGCAGATCTTCTATCGCATCAGCAGCCCGGCGGCGCTGGCGGTGATCGAGACGCTGTACCGGCTGTTCTGCGAGGGCCAGGAGCAATGAGCATCGACTGGAACGCCTTCACCCCCTGGAGCGCGCTGGCCGGCGGCGCGCTGATCGGCCTGGCGGCGGCCCTCTTCGCCCTGGCCAACGGCCGCATCGCCGGCATCAGCGGCCTGCTCGGCAGCCTGCTGCAGCCGGGGGCGCAGGGCCGTGGCGAAGCGGCGCTGTTTCTTCTCGGCCTGTTGCTCGCGCCGCTGCTGTGGGGTCTGTTCGCGGTCTTGCCCGAGATTGAGTTCGCCAGCGGTGCCCTTGGCCTGATCGCTGCCGGCCTGCTGGTCGGTATCGGCACGCGCTACGGCTCGGGTTGCACCAGCGGCCATGGCGTGTGCGGCGTTTCGCGCCTGTCGCCGCGCTCGTTGGTGGCGACCCTGTGCTTTATGGCCGCGGGTTTCGCCACGGTATTTGTCCTGCGTCATCTGTTGGGGGGCTGAACATGGCCAGACTCAGTGCATTCGCCTGCGGCCTGTTGTTCGGCCTGGGGTTGCTGCTGGCCGGCATGGCCAACCCGGCCAAGGTGCTGGCCTTTCTCGACCTGGCCGGCGCCTGGGACCCCTCGCTGGCGCTGGTGATGGTCGGCGCCATTGCGGTCGCGGCCCTGCCCTTGCACCTGGCGGGCAAACGTTCCCGTACGCTGCTGGGCGCTGCCATGCAGCTGCCGACGCGGCGCGAGCTGGATGCCCGGCTGATCGGCGGCAGCCTGCTGTTCGGTGCCGGCTGGGGCATCGCCGGCGTGTGCCCGGGGCCGGCCGTGGCCATTCTGCTCAGCGGGCACTGGCAGGCGCTATTGTTCGTCGCCGCGCTGCTCGCCGGGATGCTGATCTTTGCCGTGCTGGAGCGCCGACGCGGCCGCTGACCGAGGAGGTCGTCATGCAACGCAATGTGGGAAAGTTCGACCGCAGCCTGCGCATCGCCGCCGGGCTGATCCTGATCGGCCCCAGCCTGTCCGGCGTCATCGGTCTGCTGCCGCTGGCCAGCGAAATCTTCCGCTTCTGTCCGGCCTATCCGCTGTTAGGCGTCAATACTTGTAAGTCCAAATCCTGAATCGCAAGGGGCGGGCGACTCGCCGTCGCCCGCCCGGGAGCCGGCATGTCGCCCGTCATCACCCCCTTCTTCGATCCCGCCACCTTCACCTACAGCTATGTGGTCGCCGACCCGCTCAGCCGGCGCTGCGCCATCGTCGATTCGGTGCTGGATTACGACCCGGCCGCCGGGCGCACCTCGCCTGCCGGCGCCGCCCGCATCGTCGCCCACGTGCGCGAGCAGGGCCTGACGGTGGACTGGCTGCTGGAAACCCATGTGCACGCCGACCACCTGTCGGCCGCGCCCTACCTGCAGCGCGAGTTGGGCGGCCGGCTGGCCATCGGCGAGCGCATCACCCAGGTGCAGAACACCTTCGGCCAGCTGTTCAACGCCGGCCGCGAGTTCGCCACCGACGGTTCCCAGTTCGACCGCCTGCTGGGCGACGGCGAGCGCTTCCGGATCGGCGCCATCGAGGCCTGCGCCCTGCACACCCCGGGGCACACGCCGGCCTGCATGAGCTACGTGATCGGCGACGCCGCCTTCGTCGGCGACACCCTGTTCATGCCGGACTACGGCACGGCGCGCTGCGATTTCCCCGGCGGCGATGCGCGCAGCCTGTACCGTTCGATCCGCCGCCTGTTCGCGCTGCCGGACGCCACCCGGCTGTTTCTCTGCCACGACTACAAGGCGCCGGGGCGCGCCGATTTCTGCTGCGAGACCACGGTGGCCGAGCAGCGCGCGCACAACCTGCACGTGCGCGAGGGCATCGGCGAGGACGCCTTCGTCGCCATGCGCCAGGCGCGCGATGCCACGCTGGAGATGCCGGCGCTGATGCTGCCGGCGGTGCAGGTCAATATGCGCGCCGGGCAGCTGCCGCCGGCCGAGGACAACGGTGTGCGCTACCTGAAGATTCCCCTGGACCGCCTATGAAAGCCTCGTCGCTGCGCCGCTGGCTGCCCTGGCTGGAGTGGGGCCGGCACTACGACCGGCAGACCGCGGCCGGCGATGCCCTGGCGGCGCTGATCGTCACCCTGCTGCTGATTCCGCAGAGCCTGGCCTACGCCATGCTCGCCGGCCTGCCGCCGGCCGCCGGGCTCTATGCCAGCATGCTGCCGCTGCTGGCCTACGCCTTGTTCGGCAGCAGCCGCAGCCTGGCCGTGGGCCCGGTGGCGGTGGTCTCGCTGATGACCGCGGCGGCCCTGCAGCCGCTGTTTCCCGCCGGCAGCGCCGAGTACGCCGGCGCCGCCCTGCTGCTGGCGCTGCTGTCCGGCGCGCTGCTCTGCGGCATGGCGCTGCTGCGCCTGGGCTTTATCGCCAACTTCCTCAGCCACCCGGTGATCTCCGGCTTTATCAGCGGCGCCGCGCTGCTGATCGTCCTCGGTCAACTGGCGCCGCTGCTCGGCATCGCCGCCGCCGGCGCCACCCTGGCTCAGCTGCTGCCGGCGCTGGCGCGGGGCCTGCCGGCCAGTCACGGGCCGACCCTGCTGCTCGGCCTCGGCTGCCTGGGGCTGCTGTTCTGGGCGCGGCGCGGCTTGCCGCCGCTGTTGCGCCGCTGCGGCCTGGACCAGGCCTGGGCCGGCAACCTGAGCCGGGCGGTGCCGGTGCTGGCGATGATCCTGGCCACCGGCGCGGTGTGGCTGTGGCAACTGGATGAGCGCGGCGTGCGGGTGGTCGGCAGCATCGCCGCCGGCCTGCCGCTACCGAGCCTGCCGCCGCTGGATTTCGAGCTGGCGCGGCAGCTGCTGCCGGCGGCGCTGCTGATCAGCCTGGTGGGTTTCGTCGAATCGATGGCGGTGGCGCAGACCCTGGCGGCCAGGCGGCGCCAGCGCATCGAGCCGGACAGCGAGCTGCTCGGCCTCGGCGCGGCCAACCTGGCGGCGGCCTGCAGCGGCGGCCTGCCGGTGACCGGCGGCATCGCCCGTTCCCAGGTCAACTTCGAGGCCGGCGCGCGCACGCCCATGGCCGGGGTGTTCAGCGCCGTCGGCATCGCCCTCGGCGCGCTGCTGCTGGCGCCGCTGCTGCAGCGGCTGCCACAGGCGGCGCTGGCGGCGATCATCGTCGTCGCGGTGTGGGGGCTGATCGACCTGCGCGGGCTGGCGCGCACCTGGCGCTATTCGCGGCAGGACGGCGCGGCGCAGGCGGCGACCCTGGCCGCGGTGCTGCTGCTCGGCGTCGAGACCGGCATCGTCCTCGGCGTCGGCCTGTCGCTGCTGCTGTTTCTCTGGCGCACCAGCCGCCCGCATATGGCGGTGGTCGGCCAGGTGCCGGGCAGCGAGCACTTTCGCAACGTCGAGCGTTTCCAGGTGATCGAGAGCCCCAGCGTGCTGTCGCTGCGGGTCGACGAGAGCCTGTACTTTCCCAATGCGCGCTATCTCGAGGACCGCGTCGCCGCGCTGGTCGCCGCGCGGCCGCAGGTGCGTCACCTGGTGCTGATGTGCCCGGGGATCAACCTGATCGACGCCAGCGCCCTGGAGTCGCTGGAGGCCATCGCCGAGCGCCTGCGCGCCGCCGGGGTGCAGCTGCACCTGTCGGAGGTCAAGGGGCCGGTGATGGACCAGCTCGGCCGTTCGGACTTTCTCCAGCGGTTCGGCGGCCAGGTGTTCGTCAGCCACTACCAGGCGCTGCGCCAGCTGGACCCACTGAGCACCCGGCGGGCGTTGCAGGCGGGCCGTTGAGCGCGGCCCGCCCGAAACTTCAGCGCCCTTGCGGCGCCGGCTGCTGCTGGGTGATGCAGTGGATATTGCCGCCGCCGAGGAGGATCTCGCGGCCGGGCACCATCACCACGCGGTGGGCGGGGAAGAGCTTTTCCAGGATGGCGCGGGCCTCGGCGTCCTTGGCGTCGTCGAAGCTCGGCGCGACGATGCCGCCGTTGACGATCAGGAAGTTGACGTAGGAGCCGGCCAGGCGGATCGACGGATCGCGCGCCTGGCTGCCCTCGGCGGCGTCGACGCCGGCGCATTCTTCCTCAGTGGCGTGGATCGGTCCGGGGATCGGCATCTTGTGCACGATCAGCTGGCGGCCCTTGGCGTCGCGCGCGCCTTCCAGCACGCGCATGGCGGCCTGGCAGCGCGGGTAGTTGGGATCGTTCTGATCGTCGGTCCAGGCCAGCAGCACCTCGCCGGGGCGCACGTAGCAGCAGAAGTTGTCGACGTGGCCGTCGGTCTCGTCGTTGTACAGGCCGTCCGGCAGCCAGATCACCGTATCGATGGCCAGCTGCTCGCGCAGCACCGCCTCGATCTGCTCGCGGGACAGGTGCGGGTTGCGGTTCTGGTTGAGCAGGCATTCCTCGGTGGTGATCAGGGTGCCTTCGCCGTCGACGTGGATCGAGCCGCCTTCGAGCACGAAGCCTTCGGTGCGGTAGCGCGGGCAGCGTTCGATCTCGAGGATCTTGCGCGCCACCTGGTCGTCGCGCTGCCAGGGCCAGTACAGGCCGCCGTCGAAGCCGCCCCAGGCGTTGAAGGTCCAGTCCACGCCGCGCACTTCGCCGGCGGCGTCGGTGACGAAGGTCGGCCCGGTGTCGCGCACCCAGGCGTCGTCCGTGCTGATTTCCACCAGGCGGATGCGCGCGTGATCCAGGCGCGCGCGGGCGTTGTCGTACTGGCCGGCGGACACGCAGACGGTCACCGGCTCGAACTCGGCGATGGCGCGGGCCACCGCGGCGAAGGCGGCCTGCGCCGGCTTGCCGCCGAGGCGCCAGTTGTCCGGGCGCTCGGGCCAGACCATCCAGGTCTGGCTGTGGGGTTCCCATTCGGCCGGCATGCGGAAACCGTCGGCGCGTGGAGTGGTGTTCAGGGTGGTCATAATGGCTACCGGGGGCTGTGGTTCGGGCTCCCTCTCCCGCTTGCGGGAGAGGGTCGGGGAGAGGGTGGTTGAGACCTGGCCCTCTCCCCCAGCCCCTCTCTCATAAATGGGAGAGGGGGGTTAGGGCGTTTACGCCGACGGCAGCTCGCCGTCGAGGGTCGCCAGCGGCCAGTATAGGTTCGGTCGGCGGTCGCGGAACACGCCCCAGGCGCTGCGCACCTTCTCCAGTTCGGTCAGGTCGAAACTGTGCACCAGCACGCCTTCCTCGTTCTGATCCAACTCCTCGACCTTCTCGCCGAACTGGTTGGCGATAAAGGAACTGCCGTAGAAGCTGATGGCGTAGCCGTCCTGTTCCTCGCGGCCGATGCGGTTGCTGGCCACCAGCGGCATCAGGTTGGCGCCGGCGTGGCCCTGCTGCACGCGCTGCCAGTGCTCGCGCGAGTTGATGGCCGGGTCGTGCGGCTCGCTGCCGATGGCGGTGGGGTAGAAGAGGATCTCCGCGCCCATCAGCGCCATGCTGCGCGCGCATTCGGGGAACCACTGGTCCCAGCAGATGCCGACGCCGATCCTGGCGTAGGCGGTGTCCCACACCTTGAAGCCACTGTCGCCCGGGTTGAAATAGTACTTCTCGTGGTAGCCGGGGCCGTCGGGGATATGGCTTTTCCGATAAATCCCGAGGTTGCTGCCGTCGGCGTCGATGATCGCGATGCTGTTGAAACGGGCGCGGCCGGCGCGCTCGAAGAAGCTGATCGGCAGCACCACTCGCAGTTCCGCGGCGACCTGCTGGAAGTGCAGGATCGCCGGGTTCTCCTCCACCGGGGTGGCCAGCTGGGTGTAGTCGGCATTGGGCTTCTGGCAGAAGTAGGGGGTCTCGAACAGCTCCTGGATCAGGATGATCTGCGCACCCCGGGCGGCGGCCTGGCGCACCAGCTTCTCGGCGTTGGCGATATTGCCGGCGACATCCCAGGAGCAGGCCATCTGGGTCGCGGCGACGGTGACGATACGGGACATACAGCACCTCTTGGACGTGTGGACAGGCGTCTCCGCGCTCGCGGAGGCCTGTTCGGGAAGCCATGCAAGGACATCGGTCATGGCGAGATGTTCGATTTATATCCGATAAAAATCGAATTTAGAAGATGCTGGCGGGATTAAACCGAAAATATTTCGGATTTTTATCGAATAAATATCCGGCACGCTGAGTCTTGCTTGGGCCCGCATGGGGTAGGCGCGGATTTATCCGCGAGAAGGGCCGAGCGCCGGACCAGGGTCCTTCGCGAATAAATTCGCTGCTACAGCGCTGTGGGCGGCGCCGGCGCACCCAAGGTGTCGGCGGTGCGCGCGGCCTAGGTGGTCCCGCGACACCCTACGCCAGCGGCGCGGGGCGTTTCGGCAGGGCGGCGGGCAGGTACAGGCCGAGGTAGGCGTCGAACACGCGCATGCCTTCCTCGGCCAGGCGCGGAGTGATGGCGCCGTGCAGCTGCACCGAGCGGGCGTAGACGCGGTCGCCCAGCTCCATGGCCAGGGCGAACACCTCGATATCGTCCGGCAACTGCGGCAGGGGGAAGTGGCGGTCGAACAGCGCCTGCATCAGCCGGCCCAGTTCCACATCGTGCTGGCGGTCGGCCTGGGTCACCTCGGCCAGGCCGTGCTGGGCGAGGATCAGCTGGCGCGCGGCGGCATCCTGGGCGTAGATCGCCAGCATGCGCTGCTCGACGATGCGCGACAGGTCGTGCCAGCTGCCCAGCGCGGCGTGTTCCACCGGCTGCTGCAGGCAGGCGCGGAAGGCGGCGTGGACGTCGGCGGTGAGGCCTTCGAGCAGCGCCGGCACGCTGGCGAAGAAGTGGTAGACCGAGGACGGCGGAATCGCCGCACGCTCGGCCACGGCATAGATCGACAGGTTGGCCACGCCCTGTTCGGCCAGCAGCTCGCGCGCGGCCTGGAGGATCACGGCGATCCGCGCCTGGCTGCTGGCGCGCAGTTTGCGGGGGCTGGCGGGGCGCGACATGACGAACTCCGGGGTCGAGGAGGCGCTATTGGATGCCAGGCGGTGCTGCCGAGGCAAGCCGTTCGCGGCAGCAATGTGCGTCACTCGAGCCGCGGTTGTGCCTGGCTCCGGCGTCAGCCCTTCAACTGCCGGCGCGAAAGCGCTGCCAGACCCGGTCGCGCACTTTGGCGTGCTTCTCCGGCAGCACCTCCACGGCGTGCAGGCGGCGCTTGGTGTCCTGGTCCGGGTAGAGCCCGGGCTGATTGAGCAGGGCGGCGTCGAGGAACTGCGCGGAGTCGGCGTTGCCGTTGGGGTAGAGGGTCTCGGCGGTGATCAGTGCGGCCACCTGCGGCTGCATCAGGTAGTCGATGAACCTGTGCGCTAGGTCGGCGCGGCGTGCGCTGCTGGGAATCACCAGGTTGTCGATAAACAGCACCGAACCTTCCTCGGGCACCAGGAAACGCACCGGCTGGCCGGCATCGGCGGCGGCCAGGGCATCGCCGACCCAGGCCATGGCCAGGCACAGACGGCCATGGTTGAGGTCGTCGATATAGCGTTCGCTGTCGACGTAGCGCAGGTGCGGGCGCAGGTTCTCGAGCAGGTTTCCGGCGCGTTCGATGCGGCTCGGTGCGCTGCGTGCCAGGCTGCGGCCCTGGTAGTTGAGCAGCAGCGCCAGGGTCTCGTCGGGCGCGTCCAGCACGCTGATGCCGCAGCTGGCCAGGCGCGCGCTCTGCGCGGCGTCGAACAGCAGGCTCCAGCTGTCCGGCAGCGGCCCGCCATAGGCGGCCTCGGCCTGCGGCACGTTGATCGCCAGGCCGACCGCGCCCCACAGGTAGGGCACGGCGTGACGGTTCTGCGGGTCGACCGCGGCCAGCTTGCTCAGCAGCTGCTTGTCCAGGTGCTTGCGGTTGGGCAACAGGCGCAGGTCCAGCGGCTGGAGGCCGCCGGTGGCGATCAGCGCCGGCAGGTCGTTGTGCGAGGGCACCGCGACGTCGATGGGCTCGCCGCTGGCCAGGGCGTCGGCCAGCTCCTCGGCGCTGCTGAAAGTGCGGTACTCCACGGCGATGCCGGTATCGCGGGTAAAACTCTCCAGCACTTGCGGGGCGATGTAGTCGTTCCAGTTGTAGACGCGGATGCTGTCGGCGGCAACCGTCAGTCCAGGGGCGAGGGCCAGCAGTAGCGGAGCGAGAACGCGGAACATGACGACCTCCTCGAGGCATGGCTTCGCCGGTCCGCGCAGCGTGGGCGGCTCGGCAGAGCGTGAGTGGCAGATAGAACGACGCCGGCACTGGGGCCGGCGTCGGGCATTGCGTCAAACGGTATGCAGGTACCAGTTGTATTCCAGGTCGGAGATAGTGGTCTCGAACTCCTGCAGCTCGGCTTCCTTGCAGGCGACGAAGATGTCGATGTAGTCCGGGCTGATGTACTTGTTCAGCACCTCACTGTCGTCCAGCTCGCGCAGCGCGTCGCGCAGGTTGTTCGGCAGGCTGGGTTCCAGCTGTTCGTAGGCGTTGCCTTCGATCGGCTCGCCCGGCTCGATCTGGTTGGTCAGGCCATGGTGGATGCCGGCGAGGATCGAGGCCAGCATCAGGTAGGGGTTGGCGTCGGCGCCGGCCACCCGGTGTTCGATGCGCACGGCGTCGGCGCTGCCGGTGGGCACGCGCACGGCCACGGTGCGGTTGTCCAGCGCCCAGCTCGGCGCGTTGGGCACGTAGAACTGCGCGCCGAAGCGGCGGTAGGAGTTCACGTTGGGGCAGAGGAAGGCCATGCTCGCGGCCATGGTGTCGAGAATGCCGCCGATGGCGTGGCGCAGCGGCTGGTTCTGCAGCGGGTCGTCGGAGGCGAAGATGTTCTTGCCGGTCTTCTTGTCCAGCAGCGAGATGTGCACGTGCAGGCCGTTGCCGGCCTGGCCCGGGTAGGGCTTGGCCATAAAGGTGCTGTCCATCTCGTGGTCGTAGGCGATGTTCTTGATCAGGCGCTTGAGCAGCAGCGCGTAGTCGCAGGCCTTGATGGCGTCCTCGACGTGGTGCAGGTTGACCTCGAACTGCGCCGGGGCGCTTTCCTTGACGATGGCGTCGGCCGGGATGCCCTGTTCCTTGGCGGCTTCGAGCATGTCCTGCAGGCAGTCGACGTATTCGTCGAGGTCGTCGATCAGGTACACCTGGGTCGAATGCGGGCGCTTGCCGGAAATCGGCGAGCGCGGCGGTTGCGGCCGGCCGTTCACGTTCTCCTGGTCGATCAGGTAGAACTCCAGTTCGAAGGCGGCGCAGATCTTCAGGCCCATGTCGTCGAACTTCTGCACCACCTGGCGCAGCACTTCGCGCGGGTCGGCGAAGAAGGGGGTGCCATCCAGTTCGTGCATGGTCATCAGCAGCTGCGCGGTGGGGCGCTTCTGCCAGGGTTCGTTACACAGGGTGCTGGGGATGGGGAAGCAGATGCGGTCGGCATCGCCGATGTCCAGGCCCAGGCCGGTGCTCTCCACGGTGGCGCCATTGATGTCGAGGGCGAACAGAGACGCCGGCAGGTTGATGCCTTTCTCGTACACCTTGTGCAGGGCGTTACGGTCGATGCGCTTGCCGCGCACCACGCCATTCATATCTGCAATAAGAAGGTCGACGAACAGGACCTCAGGATGTTCCTTAAGGAACGCGTTCGCTTCGTTAAGCTGAACGGCACGCGGGGGTACCGACATGATGCAACACCTTTATTGTTAAAAATATCAATCATGCAACTGCATGGGTGTGAGTCAATCGGAAACACCCATGGCTGTCAAGAGAGCCCTATGATGCCCTAAAAGAGGGCTGTACGGCCAGTTTTGGGGCGTTTCAGGGCATTGCGCCCGGCTGAAACGCCTGGCCCGCCGGGGTGCTCAGTCGGGTGTGTTCAATTTTTTACAGAGCTATTGTGTAATAAAATGAACAAGGCTAAGCTCGGCTCAAACCCATAACAGCAATAAAACGGGTGTCCCATGTCTCGCCTGCCGATAGTCGGCGTCAGTGCCTGCACCAAGCAGATCGGTCACAACCTCTATCACACCGCGGGTGACAAGTACCTGCAGGCCGTTGTGTACGCCGCCGGCGGCATGCCGATCATTATCCCGGCCCTGGGCGACTCGCTCGATCAGGAGCGCCTGCTGGACATGCTCGACGGCCTGGTCTTTCCCGGTTCGCCGTCCAATGTCGAGCCCCATCACTACAGCGGCCCGGCCAGCGAGCCCGGCACCCTGCACGATGCGGCCCGCGACAGCACCACCCTTCCCTTGATTAAAGCAGCAATTGCCCGGGGCATTCCGTTGCTCGGCATCTGCCGCGGCTTTCAGGAGATGAACGTGGCCTTCGGCGGCACCCTGCACCAGAAGGTGCAGGAAGTCGCAGGCTATATGGACCACCGCGAGCCCGAAGGGCTGCCGGCGGATCAGCAATACGGCCTGCGCCACCTGCTGCAGGTGCAGCCGGGCGGGCTGCTCGACGGCATCGGCTTGCCGAGCGAGTTCCTTATCAATTCCATTCATGGCCAGGGCGTTGAGCGTCTGGCGCCGGGCCTTCGCGTAGAAGCACTGGCGCCTGACGGGTTGATCGAAGCCTTCTCCGTCGAGGGTGCCAAAAGCTTTGCCTTGGGGGTGCAATGGCACCCCGAATGGCAGGTACGATCCAACCCGAATTATCTCGCCATCTTCCAGGCCTTTGGTGAGGCTTGCAGGGAGAGGGCGGGGCAACGCTGAACCGACTATATCTAGTCGGATTCTCCAACCCTGAGGTCTCTATGAGTACCAAGCTAGACCAGCTCACGAGCTGGCTGAAAGAACGCAAAATCACCGAAGTCGAATGCCTGGTCAGCGACCTGACCGGCATTGCCCGCGGCAAGATCTCGCCGACCAACAAGTTCCTCGACGAGAAGGGCATGCGCCTCCCCGAGAGCGTGCTGCTGCAGACCGTCACCGGCGACTACGTCGAGGACGACATCTATTACGAGCTGCTCGACGAGGCGGACATCGACATGTTCTGCCGCCCCGACGAGAACGCCGTGTTCCTCGTGCCCTGGGCCATCGAGCCGACCGCAATGGTGATCCACGACACCTTCGACAAGCAGGGCAACCCGATCGAGCTGTCTCCGCGCAACATCCTCAAGAACGTGCTCAAGCTCTATGCCGACAAGGGCTGGCGGCCGATCGTCGCGCCGGAGATGGAGTTCTACCTGACCAAGCGCAACAGCGACCCGGACTTCCCCCTGGTGGCGCCGATGGGCCGCTCCGGGCGCCCGGAAGTGGGCCGGCAGTCGTTCTCCATCGACGCCGCCAACGAATTCGATCCGCTGTTCGAGGACGTCTACGATTGGTGCGAGCTGCAGGATCTGGATCTCGACACGCTGATCCACGAAGACGGCCCGGCGCAGATGGAAATCAACTTCCGTCACGGCGAGGCCCTGCACCTGGCCGACCAGATCACCGTGTTCAAGCGCACCATGCGCGAGGCCGCGCTCAAGCACGACGTGGCGGCGACCTTCATGGCCAAGCCGATCACCGACCAGCCGGGCAGCGCCATGCACATCCACCAGAGCGTGGTGGACATCAAGACCGGCAAGAACATCTTCTCCAACGACGACGGCAGCATGAGCGAGCTGTTCATGCAGCACATCGGCGGCCTGCAGAAGTACATCCCCGAGGTGCTGCCGCTGTTCGCGCCGAACGTCAACTCGTTCCGCCGCTTCCTGCCCGATACCTCGGCGCCGGTCAACGTCGAGTGGGGCGAGGAGAACCGCACCGTGGGCCTGCGCGTGCCGGAAGCCGGGCCGCAGAACCGCCGGGTGGAGAATCGCCTGGCCGGCGCCGACGCCAACCCCTATCTGGTGCTGGCCGCCTCCCTGCTGTGCGGCTACATCGGCATGGTCGAGGGCATCAAGCCCAGCGCGCCGGTCAAGGGCCGCGGCTACGAGCGGCGCAACCTGCGCCTGCCGCTGACCATCGAGGCGGCGCTGGAGCGCATGGAGGCGTGCAAGGCCGCCGAGAAGTACCTGGGCGAGAAGTTCATGCGCGGCTATGTCGCGGTGAAACGCGCCGAGCACGAGAACTTCAAGCGCGTGATCAGTTCCTGGGAGCGCGAGTTCCTGCTGCTGTCGGTGTAGTTTCCCGGCGCTTCTCAGGCCTCTGTGGGAGGGGCTTCAGCCGCGACAATCGCCGCTGAAGCGCCTCCCACGAGGAATGGGCAGCCCACAGATAAGGTGTTGGTAATGAGCAAGCACGTGAACAACCCGAAAACCGCCCAGTGGCAGGCCATGAGCCGCGCCCATCACCTGGCGCCGTTCAGCGACTACAAACAGCTGGCCGAGAAGGGCCCGCGCATCATCACCGAGGCCAAGGGCGTGTACCTGTGGGATAGCGAGGGCCACAAGATCCTCGACGGCATGGCCGGGCTCTGGTGCGTGGCCGTCGGCTACGGCCGTGAGGAGCTGGTCGAGGCGGCGGCGACGCAGATGCGCCAGCTGCCGTTCTACAACACCTTCTTCCAGACCGCCCACCCGCCGGTGCTGGAACTGGCCCAGGCCATCGCCGAACTGGCCCCGCCCGGCATGAACCACCTGTTCTTCACTGGTTCCGGCTCGGAGGGCAACGACACCATGCTGCGCCTGGTGCGCCACTACTGGGCGTGCCAGGGCCAGCCGAACAAGAAGATCATCATCGCCCGCGAGAACGGCTACCACGGCTCCACCGTGGCCGGTGCCAGCCTCGGCGGGATGAAGGGCATGCACGAGCAGGGCGACCTGCCGATCCCCGGCATCACTCATATCCCGCAGCCCTACTGGTTCGGCGAGGGTGGCGACAAGTCGCCGGAGGAGTTCGGCCTGTGGGCCGCCGACCAGCTGGAGGCGAAGATTCTCGAGCTGGGCGTGGAGAATGTCGCGGCCTTTATCGCCGAGCCGATCCAGGGCGCCGGCGGCGTGATCATTCCGCCCGAGAGCTACTGGCCGCGGATCAAGGAGATCCTCGCCAAGTACGACATCCTGTTCGTCGCCGACGAGGTGATCTGCGGTTTCGGCCGTACCGGCCAGTGGTTCGGCAGCGACTACTACGGGCTCAAGCCCGACCTGATGACCATCGCCAAGGGCCTGACCTCGGGCTACGTGCCCATGGGCGGACTGATCGTCGGCGACAAGGTGTTCGACGCCATCGAGGCGCACGGCGACTTCAACCACGGTTTCACCTATTCCGGCCACCCGGTGGCGGCGGCGGTGGGCCTGGAGAACCTGCGCATCCTCAAGGAGGAGGGCATAGTCGAGCGGGTCAGGGCGGAAACGGCACCCTATTTGCAGAGTCGTCTGCGCGAGCTGGCCGAGCATCCGCTGGTGGGCGAGGTGCGCGGCGTCGGCATGCTCGGCGCCATCGAGTTGGTGCGGGACAAGGCCACGCGCACGCGCTACCCGGATGAGGTGGCGGCGGGCATGGTCTGCCGCGGACACTGCTTTACTAATGGTCTGATCATGCGCGCCGTGGGCGACACCATGATCATCGCGCCACCGCTGGTGATCAGCCGTGCGGAGATCGACGAACTGGTGGAGAAGGCGCGCAAGTGCCTGGACCTGACCCTGCGTGACCTGTCGGCCTGAGTGGCCGATGGCCACGGAAAGTTGTCAGCGGTGCCATGACCTTGCCAGACTGCGCCAGTGCGTTGGCCAGCCTCACCGGAAGGGCCTGCGCACCTTCCGGAATACCGACACAACAACAGGAGCTGTACGCATGAAAACATTCGGCAAAACCCTTCTAGCGTTGTCCCTGGCCGCCGCCGTGGCCGGCACCGCTCAGGCCGATGACAAGGTGCTGCACGTTTACAACTGGTCCGACTACATCGCCGAGGACACTCTGGACAACTTCCAGAAGGAAACCGGCATCAAGGTGGTCTACGACGTCTTCGACAGCAACGAAGTGCTGGAAGCCAAGCTGCTCTCCGGCGGCTCGGGCTACGACGTGGTGGTGCCGTCCAACCAGTTCCTCGCCAAGCAGATCAAGGCCGGCGTATTCCAGAAGCTGGACAAGTCCAAGCTGCCCAACTGGCAGAACCTCAACCCCGACCTGATGAAGGCGCTGGACAACGCCGACCCGGGCAACCAGTACGCCTTCCCCTACCTGTGGGGCACCACCGGTATCGGCTACAACCCGGAGAAGGTCAAGGCCGCCCTCGGCGTGGACACCATCGACTCCTGGGACGTGCTGTTCAAGCCGGAGAACATGGAGAAGCTGAAATCCTGTGGCGTGGCCATGCTCGACGCTCCGGACGAAGTCTATGCCGCCGCGCTGCACTACCAGGGCCTGAATCCCAACCCGACCAGCACCGACGACGTGGCCAAGGCCGAAGAGCTGCTGATGAAGGTGCGCCCGTACATCACCTACTTCCACAGCTCCAAGTACATCTCCGACCTGGCCAACGGCAACATCTGCGTGGCCCTGGGCTGGTCCGGCGACGTGTTCCAGGCGCAGGCCCGCGCCGAGGAAGCGAAGAACGGCGTGCCGGTGGCCTACGCCATTCCCAAGGAAGGCGCCGCCTCCTTCTTCGACATGATGGCCATCCCCGCCGATGCCAAGAACGTCGAAGCCGCGCACACCTTCCTCAACTACATCCTGACCCCGGAAGTGATCGCGCCGATCTCCAACTACGTCGCCTACCCCAATGGCAACGCCAAGGCCACGGAGCTGGTGGACGAGGAAATCCGCAACAACCCGGGCATCTACCCGACCGAGGAAGCCTCGAAGAAGCTCTACACCTTCTCCGAGCTGAGCCCCTCGGTGCAGCGCGCCATCACCCGCAGCTGGACCAAGGTCAAGTCCGGCCGCTAACGGCAGCAGCAACCCCCGTCTGCGGTGGGCATGCCCGCCGCAGACCCTAACAATAAAAGGAAGCTTGTATGCGTTGTTCGACCCTTGCGGCGGGCCGTCTGGCCGAGCCGATCGGAATGTCCCTGTGCGACCCGGCAGTCGTTTCCCGCGCGGGATAGCGCCCTGCGCGAAACGCTGAACAGGACGGATATTTCCGCTAAAGTGCCGGCCCTTTTTCGGGCGGCCCGATAGAAAGAGGATCTGCGTGTGCGAATTTCCTGCGGCAAGACCCTGATCACCAGTGCCCTGGCGCTGGGCCTGAATACCCTGGCCCAGGCGGCGGGGACGGTACACATCTACAACTGGAGCGACTACATCGGCGAGGACACCCTGGCCCAGTTCGAGGCGGCCACCGCCATCAAGCCGCTGTACGACGTGTTCGACTCCAACGAGACCCTCGAAGGCAAGCTGCTCGCCGGCCGCTCCGGCTACGACATCGTGGTGCCTTCCAACCATTTCCTCGGCAAGCAGATCAAGGCCGGCGCCTTCCAGAAGCTGGACAAGGCCAAGCTGCCGAACTGGAGCAACCTCGACCCGGCGCTGCTCAAGCAGCTGGAAACCAACGACCCCGGCAACCAGTACGCCGTGCCCTACCTGTGGGGCACCAACGGCATCGGCTACAACGTCGAGAAGGTCAAGGCGGTTCTGGGCGTCGAGCAGATCGACTCCTGGGCGGTGCTCTTCGAGCCGGAGAACATGGCCAAGCTCAGCCAGTGCGGCGTGGCCTTCCTCGATTCGGCCGACGAGATGATCCCCTCGGTGCTCAACTACCTGGGCCTCGACCCCAACAGCACCAATCCGGATGACTATGCCAAGGCCGAGGCCAAGCTGCTGGCGGTGCGTCCCCATGTCACCTACTTCCACAGCTCCAAGTACATCGGCGACCTGGCCAACGGCGAGATCTGCGTTGCCGCCGGCTTTTCCGGCGACATCCTGCAGGCCGCCGATCGCGCCGAGGAAGCCGGCAAGGGCATCGAGATCGCCTACAGCATTCCCAAGGAAGGCGGCAACCTGTGGTTCGACATGCTGGCCATTCCGGCCGACGCAGCGAACGTCGAGCAGGCCCATGCCTTTATCGATTTCCTCCTCCAGCCGCAGGTGATAGCCGAAGTCAGCGACTACGTCGGCTACGCCAACCCCAATACCCAGGCGGGCGCGCTGATGGACCAGGAGGTGCGCAACGACCCGTCCGTGTACCCGCCGCAGGCGGTACTGGACAAGCTGTTCATCTCGGCCGAATTGCCGGTCAAGGTGCAGCGCCTGATGACCCGTAGCTGGACCAAGATCAAGTCGGGTCAGTAATCCTTCTCGCCCGGCCGTGGGGGCCGGGCGCAATCTTCCGGGAGTTTTCCAATAATGGCTGTTGCCTCCAGCGCCTACAAAAAAGCCCTCGAGGGGGACCAGACACCGAAAGAGGTGCTGGTCAAGATCGATCGGGTGACCAAGAAGTTCGATGAGACCATCGCCGTCGACGACGTTTCGCTGACCATCAACAAGGGCGAGATCTTCGCCCTGCTCGGCGGCTCCGGCTCGGGCAAGTCGACCCTGCTGCGCATGCTCGCCGGCTTCGAGCGGCCCACCGAGGGACGCATCATCCTCGATGGCGTCGACATCACCGACATGCCGCCCTACCAGCGGCCGATCAACATGATGTTCCAGTCCTACGCGCTGTTCCCGCATATGAGCGTGGCCGACAACATCGCCTTCGGTCTCAAGCAGGACGGCCTGCCCAAGGCCGAGATCGAGGCGCGCGTGGCCGAGATGCTCAAGCTGGTACACATGACCCAGTACGCCAAGCGCAAGCCGCACCAGCTGTCCGGCGGCCAGCGTCAGCGCGTGGCCCTGGCCCGCTCGCTGGCCAAGCGCCCCAAGCTGCTGCTGCTCGACGAGCCCATGGGCGCGCTGGACAAGAAGCTGCGCTCGCAGATGCAGCTGGAGCTGGTGGAGATCATCGAGCGGGTCGGCGTGACCTGCGTGATGGTCACCCACGACCAGGAAGAGGCCATGACCATGGCCCAGCGCATCGCCATCATGCACCTCGGCTGGATCGCCCAGACCGGCAGCCCGGTGGACATCTACGAGACCCCGGCCAGCCGCCTGGTGTGCGAGTTCATCGGCAGCGTCAACCTGTTCGACGGGCAGATCAGCAGCGACGAGGCCGACCACGCCATCATCGACTGCCCGCAGCTGGACAAGCCGATCTACATCGGCCATGGCGTCACCACCCGCGCCGAGGAGAAGAAGGTCAGCTACGCCCTGCGTCCGGAAAAACTGCTGATGGCCAGCGAGCTGCCGGCCGATCACGAGCACCCCGAGTACAACTGGAGCCGCGGCCACGTGCACGACATCGCCTACCTCGGCGGCCACTCGGTGTACCACGTCAAACTCACCTCCGGGCAGATCGTGCAGTGCTTCATCGCCAACGCCGAGCGCCGCGGCAAGCGCCCGACCTGGGACGATCCGGTGGTGGTGTACTGGGAAGACGACAGCGGCGTGGTACTGCAATCATGAAACTGGCCAAACTCTCGCGCTACCTGCCCAAGGGGCGGCATGCCGTGATCGGCGTGCCCTTTCTCTGGTTGTTCCTGTTCTTCCTGCTGCCCTTCGTCATCGTGCTGAAGATCAGCTTCGCCGAAGCCGACGTGGCGATTCCGCCCTACACCGAGATCTACAGCTGGGCCAACAACCAGTTGCAGATCGTGCTGAACCTGGGCAACTACATCTTCCTCACCGAGGACGCGCTGTACCTGTCGGCCTACCTCGGCTCGCTGCAGGTCGCCTTGTTCAGCACCCTGCTGTGCCTGCTGATCGGTTATCCCATGGCCTACGCCATCGCCCGCGCGCCGAAGGAGCACCAGACGGTGCTGCTGCTGCTGATCATGATGCCGACCTGGACCGCGATCCTGATCCGCGTCTACGCCTGGATGGGCATTCTCGGCAACAACGGCCTGCTCAACAGCCTGCTGATGGGCATCGGTCTGATCGACACGCCGCTGCAGATCCTCAATACCAACGTGGCGGTCTATATCGGCGTGGTGTACTCGTATTTGCCATTCATGATCCTGCCGCTCTACGCCAACCTGGTGAAGCACGACCTCAGCCTGCTGGAGGCGGCGTCGGACCTGGGTTCGAGCAACTTCAACAACTTCTGGAAGATCACCGTGCCGCTGTCGAAGAACGGCATCATCGCCGGCTCCATGCTGGTGTTCATTCCGGTGGTCGGCGAATTCGTCATCCCCGAACTGCTCGGCGGCCCGGAGACCCTGATGATCGGCAAGGTGCTGTGGCAGGAGTTCTTCAACAACCGCGACTGGCCGGTGGCCTCGGCCCTGGCGGTGGTGATGCTGGCGATCCTGATCGTGCCCATCATCCTGTTCAACCGTAACCAAGCCAAAGAGCTGGAGGGGCGGCCATGATCCCCAATCGCAATGCCCCCAGCATTCTGTTCAACCGGCTTTCCAACCAGAAGCGGGGCGAAAGAACTGGAGGGGCGGCCATGACTCGTTCACTCACGATGAGCCCATCATTCTGTTCAACCGGCTTTTTAACCAGAAGCGTGGCCAAAGAACTGGAGGGTCGCCCATGAAGCGCTTCAGTTTCTCCAACATCATGCTCTGGGCGGGCCTGCTGTTCATCTACCTGCCCATGGTCATCCTGGTCATCTACTCGTTCAACGCCTCGCGCCTGGTGACGGTGTGGGGCGGCTGGTCGCTGAAGTGGTACGTCGGCCTGCTCGACAACACCCAGCTGATGAACTCGGTGATGCGCTCGCTGGAGATCGCCCTGTACACCGCCATCGCCGCGGTGGCGCTGGGCACCCTGGCGGCCTTCGTGCTGACCCGGGTGACCCACTTCAAGGGCCGCACCCTGTTCGGCGGCCTGGTCACCGCGCCGTTGGTGATGCCCGAGGTGATCACCGGTCTGTCGCTGCTGCTGCTGTTCGTGCTGATGGCGCAGCTGATCGGCTGGCCGGCGCAGCGCGGCATGACCACCATCTGGATCGCCCACACCACCTTCTGCTCGGCCTACGTGGCGGTGGTGGTGTCGGCGCGCCTGCGCGAGCTGGACCTGTCCATCGAGGAGGCGGCCATGGACCTGGGCGCCAAGCCGTGGAAGGTGTTCTTCCTGATCACCGTGCCGATGATCGCGCCGTCGCTGGCGGCGGGGGCGATGATGTCCTTCGCCCTGTCGCTGGACGACCTGGTGCTGGCCAGCTTCGTCTCCGGCCCCGGCTCCACCACCCTGCCGATGGAGATCTTCTCCGCCGTGCGCCTGGGGGTGAAACCGGAGATCAACGCGGTGGCCAGCCTGATCCTGCTGGCTGTGTCCTTCGCCACCTTCCTCGCCTGGTTCTTCGCCCAGCGCGCCGAGGAACGGCGCAAGAAGGCCCTGCAGCAGGCCATGGACGAGACCGTCTGGCAGCCGGCCGATAGCCGCAGCTAAACGACCGCTAGCGATAAAGAACGGGCCCGATGGGCCCGTTTTTTATGGCTGTGTCTGAGTGAGCTGTGGCCAGGCGCTCCGGGGCAGGCTCGGGGGCCTGGCGATCCGCCTTAGCCCAGGCTGATCAGCGTTGGTGGGCTGAAGCCCACCCTACGGGACTGCATTGCGGCGTAGCGCACCCGCTGCCGGATGTCGCGGGGCCGCCTTGCGCCAAGGCAAAAAAAGCCCGGCGCTAAGGCCGGGCGGAGTGGGTACACAAAGTACCAAAGTAGCAGCGTGGATACGGCCTAGCTCATGCCCAGCCAGTTCGGCAGGGCCAGGGACACGGCCGGGATGTAGGTGATCACCATAAGGAAGCCGATCAGCATCATCAGCCACGGCAGGGCGGCGCGGATCACGTGGGTCAGCGGCATGCCGGTCACCGCCGAGGTGACGAACAGGTTGAGCCCCACCGGTGGGGTGATCAGACCGATCTCCATGTTCACCACCATGATGATGCCCAGGTGGATCGGGTCGATGCCTAGCTGGATGGCGATGGGGAACAGGATCGGCGCGAGGATCAGGATGATCGCCGAGGGCTCCATGAAGGCGCCGGCGATCAGCAGCACGATGTTCACCACCAGCAGGAACTGCCAGGGCTGCAGGCCCAGGTCGACCACCCAGGCGGTGATGGTCTGCGGGATCTGCTCGGTGGTCAGCACGTGGGCGAAGAGCATGGCGTTGGCGATGATGAACATCAGCATGATGGTCAGCTTGCCGGACTCCAGCAGCACCTTCGGGCACTCGCGCCAGGTCAGGTCCTTGTAGATAAACAGGGCGACGAAGCCGGCATAGACCGCGGCCACCGCGGCCGCCTCGGTGGGGGTGAACATGCCGCTGTAGATACCGCCGAGGATGATCACCATCAGCGACAGGCCCCAGATCGCCTCGCGCGCCGAGCGCAGCCATTCGCGCAGGCTGGCGCGCGGCAGGGCCGGCAGCTTCTTGACCCTTGCGACTATGTAGATCGCCACCATCAGCGCCAGGCCGAGCATCACGCCCGGGATCACCCCGGCCATAAACAGCTTGCCCACCGACTGCTCGGTGGCGGCGGCGTACACCACCATGACGATCGACGGCGGAATCAGGATGCCCAGGGTGCCGGCGTTGCAGACGATGCCGGCGCCGAACGCCTGCGGGTAGCCGGAGCGCACCATGCCGGCGATGGCGATGGAGCCGACCGCGGCCACGGTGGCCGGCGACGAGCCGGACAGCGCGGCGAACAGCATGCACGCCAGCACCGCGCCGATGGCCAGGCCGCCGCGAATATGGCCGACGCAGGCGTTGGCGAAGTCGATCAGGCGCTTGGCCACGCCGCCGGTGGTCATGAAGGCGCCGGACAGCAGGAAGAACGGAATCGCCAGCAGGGTGTAGTGCTCGCTGGTCTCGAACAGCTTGATCGCCAGCGAACGCACCGAGTCGGGGCTGAACAGCATGATGGTGACCGAGCCGGCCAGGCCGAGCGAGGCGGCGATCGGCACGCCGATGAACATCAGCAGGAACAGCAGGAGGAAGAGGAACAGAACGGTCATTTCTTGGGCTCCTCGTGCTCATTGATCTTCAGGGCGTCGGCGGCTTCGTCGGCCAGGCCCAGGCCGGTCTGCTCGTTGCGCAGGATGCGCACGAAGATTTCCAGGAAGCGGACGAACACCATGGCGTAGCCGAAGGGCACGATCATCGCGATATGCCATTGGGCGATGCCGTAGTGGCCGAGGTCTTCGGCACCGATGCCGGCGATGAACAGGGTGCGTACCCAGTCGAAGCTGCCGACCGCGATCAGCCCGGCGTAGCCCAGGCAGCACAGGCAGGCGACTATGCCGATGGCGCGCTGCACCGGCCGGCTGGCCAGTTTGACCAGGGCGTCGACGCCGATATGGCCGGCGGTGCGCACGCCGTAGGCCAGGCCGAAGAAGATCAGCCAGCCGAACAGGGCCTTGGTCAGGGCGTTGCTCCAGGTCATCGCCTGGGCCATGTCGAGGATGGCGTCGCCGATACCGAGCAGAAACTCGTTGCCGCCGAAGCTGTCGCCCAGCCAGTAGAAAACGGTGTAGAGGTTGTTGAGGATCACGTAGACGAAGGTGATCAGCGTCATGGCCGCCAGGAGAAAGGCGATAAAGCCTTCCTCGAAGTGCTCCCAGACGCGCCGCAAGGCGTTCATGGTCGGTTCTCCCGAATGGAAAGGGCGTAGGGCGGGGCGGCCATGTGCGGCCGACCCACCGGTTGCAGCGTGGCGATGCCCAGTGGGCATCGCGGTGGGCTGGCGCTGGTCGCGGCGTCGCCCACCCTACGGCTCTCCGGCCTAAGAGCCAGTTTGTGATCTGCTGCGCGTCGGCCCTGCGGCGTTAAAAACAGGCTCGGAATGCTCATTTACAACTCGTAAACTCCGCTTCCTCGCCTGTTTTTGCCTTGCATGGCTCTAGCTCGCTAGATCGCAAACAGACTCTTACTGCTGGTTGGCGGCCTGAGCGGCTTTGATCAGGTCGGCACCGATCTCGCCTTCGAACTTCTTCCACACCGGCTGCATGGCGTCGCGCCACAGGGCACGCTGCTCCGGGGTCAGGGTGAGGATTTCGGTGGTGCCGGCCTCGAGGATGCGCTGCTTGTCGCCTTCGTTGAGGGCGTCGGCCTGCTTGTTCACCTCGACGGTGACCTCGGCCATGATCTTGCTCAGCTCGTCACGCACGTCCGCCGGCAGACCGTCCCAGAACTTGGTGTTGGTGATCACCATGTAGTCGAGCAGGCCGTGGTTGGACTCGGTGATGAACTTCTGCACCTCGTGCATCTTCTGGCTGTAGATGTTCGAGTAGGGGTTCTCGGCACCGTTGACCACGCCGGTCTGCAGGCCCTGATAGACCTCGGCGAAGCTCATCTTGCGCGGGTTGGCGCGCACCGCCTTGAACTGCTCTTCCAGCACCGCGGAAGCCTGTACGCGGAACTTCAGGCCGCGGGCATCCTTGGGCTCGAGCAGCGCCTTGTTGGCCGACAGCTGCTTGAGGCCGTTGTGCCAGTAGCCCAGGCCGGTGATGCCCTTGTCGGTCATGGAGGTCAGCAGCTTCTGGCCTTCCGGGCCCTTCTGGAAGCGGTCGACCGCGGCCATGTCGTCGAACAGGAACGGCAGGTCGAAGATCTGGATCTGCTTGGTGTAGTGCTCGAACTTGGCCAGCGACGGGGCGATGATCTGCACGTCGCCGAGCAGCAGCGCTTCCATTTCCTTGCCGTCGCCGAACAGCGAGGAGTTCGGGTAGACCTCCACGCGCACCTTGTCGCCCAGGCGCTCTTCGGCCAGTTGCTTGAACAGCAGCGCACCCTGACCTTTCGGGGTGTGCTCGGCAACCACGTGGGAGAACTTGATGACAATGGGGTCGGCGGCCTGGGCCATGCCGGCGATGGACAGGGACAGGGCGCAAGCCAGTGCCTTGGCAGTCAGTTTGAACATGCGGATGCTTCCTCTTGTTGTGTTTATCGCATTGGCGCCAGGGGCGCTGCTGACGAACGGACAAGAGCAAGTCTAGGCGGCTTGGGGGAAAACGCCGGCTGAGGGCAGCGAGGCCTGGACTTGTACTTGTGGGTTCGCTTGGGCATTGCCTAGAGCAACCCTTGTGCCAGGCTGCCGTAGGCGATCGCGCGGTAAGTCGGGGGGAAGGCGCCAGGGCCCGTGGTCAGGGGCCTGTCTGGCGTTGCGTGAGCGGCCGGCGCCGGCGGCCGGCGGCTGCAAATGGCGGTGGGCGAGGCTGGCGTTGGCGGTTTCTCGCCAGTCAGTCGAAGTCCTCTGGCGAGCTTCCGCCAGCGCCGGAGAAATGCAGGCCGTGCTTGCGTAATTTGTCGTGCAGGGTCTTGCGCGGCAGGCCGAGGGCCTCGGCCAGGCTGCGCAGCGAGCCGTGCGGGCGGCTGAGTTCGGCGGCGATCAGCGCCCGCTCGAAGGCTTCGACCTGTTCACCGAGGCCGCCGCTGACCGGCGGCAGGTTCGGCGCGTTGCTGTCCAGCGCCAGCTCCAGGCCGAGGGCGAAGCGCTCGGCGGCGTTCTGCAGCTCGCGCACGTTGCCCGGCCAGGGGTGGCGCAGCAGCAGGGCGCGCTGTCCCGGCTGCAGTTCGCGGGACGGCAGGCCGTGACGCGCGGCGGCGCCTTCGGCGAAGTGCTGGAACAGCAGCAGGGCATCCTCGCCGCGCTCGCGCAGCGGCGGGATGGACAGCGGCGCGACGTTCAGCCGGTAGTACAGGTCGGCGCGGAAGCGCCCGGCATCGGCGGCCTGGCGCAGGTCTTCCTTGGTCGCGGCGATCACCCGGATGTCCAGCGGGATCAGCTGGTTGCCGCCGAGGCGCTCGACCACCCGTTCCTGCAGCAGGCGCAGCAGCTTGACCTGCACGTCCAGGCTCATGCTCTCGATCTCGTCGAGAAACAGGGTGCCGCCATTGGCGAACTCGAACTTGCCGATGCGACGTTTCTGCGCGCCGGTGAAGGCGCCGGCCTCGTGGCCGAACAGCTCGCTTTCCACCACCGACTCGGCCAGGGCGCCGGCGTTGATGGCGACGAAGGGGCCGTCGCGGCGGCTGGACAGGTCGTGCAGGGCGCGCGCCACCACCTCCTTGCCGGCGCCGGTTTCACCGAGGATCAGCACGTCGGTGGCGATCCCGGCCAGGGCGCCGATCTGCTCGCGCAGGCGCTGCATCGCCGGCGACTGGCCGACCAGGCGTGCGGCCAGCTGCTGGCGATCGGCCAGGGCCAGGCGCAGGCTGCGGTTGTCCAGCACCAGGCGGCGCAGGTCGAGGGCGCGGCGCACGCTATCGAGCAGGTCGTCGTTGGCGAAGGGCTTTTCCAGGAAATCGTAGGCGCCGGCGCGCATCGCCTGCACCGCCAGCGGCACGTCGCCGTGGCCGGTGATCAGCAGCACCGGCAGCTCGGCGTCGCGCTCGCGCAGCTGTTCGAGCAACTCGAGGCCGTCGATGCCGGGCATGCGGATATCGCTGACCACCACCCCCGGCCAGCCGGACGGAATGCGCGCGGCCAGGCCCTGGGCGTCGCCCAGGCTGAGCACCTTGAGCCCGGCCAGGTCGAGGGTCTGGCTGAGCGCCTGACGCAGGTGGGCGTCGTCGTCGATCAGCAGGACCTGGATGCGGCTGTCGATGGCGCTGTCGCTGGTCATGGCGAGGGATCCTCCGGGGGTTGCAGGTTGACGCCGGGGCTGGCCAGACGCAGGCGCAGGGTGATCTGCGCGCCGCCGTCCGGGTGGTTGGCCAGCAACAGCTCGCCGCCCAGGGCGCGCATCAGGCTGTCGCAGATGGCCAGGCCCAGCCCCAGGCCCTGGGCGCTGGTCTTGGTGGTGAAGAAGGGCTCGCGGGCGCGGGCCAGGGATTCGGCGGAGAAGCCCGGGCCATTGTCGCGCAACAGCAGTTCGAGCTGGTCGTCCTGCTGCCTGGCGCTGATCCAGATGCGCCGCGGCGGCGCCTTGCCGGCGAGGGCGTCGAGGGCGTTGCCGAGCAGGTTGCCGAGCACCTGGCGCAGGCGCGTCTCGCCGGCCTGGACCCACAGAGTGGCGTCCGGCAGGTCGCGGATCAGCTCCACGTCCATGGCCCGGCGACGCTTGGCCAGCAGCGCCAGGGCATCGTCCAGCGCCGGCTGCAGGGCCACCCGCTCCGGGGCGTGGTGGTCGCGGCGGGCGAAGGCGCGCAGGTGGGCGATGATCGAGGCCATGCGCTCGGTCAATTCGCTGATCAGCTTGAGGTTGGCGCGGGCGTCCTCGCCGCGCTGGTGGTCGAGCAGGGTGGCGGCGTTCTCGGCGTAGCTGCGGATCGCCGCCAGCGGCTGGTTGAGCTCGTGGCTGATGCTCGCACTCATGGTGCCGAGGGCCGACAGCTTGCCGGCCTGGACCAGCTCGTCCTGGGCGCGCACCAGTTCCTGCTGGGCCTGTTCGCGTTCCAGCACCTCCTGCTTGAGGCGGCTGTTGAGCAACTCCAGGTCCTGGGTGCGCTCGGCCACGCGCTGCTCCAGTTCGGCCTTGGCGCGGCTGTCCAGGGCGATGCGTTCGAGGTAGTGGCGACGGCGCTGCATCAGCAGGCCGAGCAGCAGCAGCAGCGCCAGCAGCGCCGCGGCACCGACCGCCACGGCGCTGCGCACCGGGCGATCGAGGAGGAGGCGCGGGGCGAGGATGCTCACCGTCCAGCCGGTTTCCTCCAGCGCGCGGCTCTGCGTCAGCCAGGTGCCGGGGTCGAGGTTCAGCGCCGGCGGCGCTTGGGTCGGGTAGGGCTGGTTGGCGGCGATGGCGGCCTGCTCGACCCGGTCCAGCGGGCGGCTGGCGTGGAAGCGCCAGTCCGGGCGCGAGGTGAGGATCACCACGCCGTTGGTGTCGGTCACCAGCAGCTGTTCCGGGGTGTTGCCCCACAGGGTTTCGGTGTGGTCGAGGTCGACCTTGACCACCAGTGCGCCGATGTTGTGCCCCTCCTCACGCACCGCGTAGGCGAAGTAGTAACCGCGCTTGCCAGAGGTGGTGCCGAGGCCGAAGAAACGCCCCAGGCGGCCGGCCAGTGCCTCGCGGAAGTAGGGGCGGAAGGCGAAGTTGCCGGCGACGAAGCTGTCCGGCTTGTCCCAGTTGGAGGCGGCCAGGGTGACGCCGCGCGGGTTCATCAGGTAGATCACATCGGCACCGGTCTGCTCGCGCACCCGCGCCAGCAGGCGGTTGGCACCGTCCAGCGCGGCGGGGTCGTCGGGGGCGTGCAGGGCGGCGCGCAGGCCGGGCAGGTCGCCGAGGATCTGCGGCAGCACCTCGTAGCGACGCAGGGTGCCGAGCAGGTTGGCGACATAGAGGTCGAGGGTCTGCCGGTTCTGCTCGATCAGCACGCCGCGGTAGTAGCGCTCGGCCAGGTAATGCACCGGCCACAGCAGCGGCGCGAGCAGCAGCGCCAGCAGCAGCAGGCTGCGCCAGCGCGGGCGGCGAGGAGTGGTGGGGGTCGTGCTCATGGAAAACTGCGCCGGGATGATCGGCGCATTATGCACGTTCCGCCGGGAGCCTTCAGTTCATGCGCTGCAGGCAGGCGTCCAGCGCCGCCTGCCAGTCGGGCAGGCGCACCTGCCAGTCGCGCGCCAGCTTGGCGCCGTCCAGTCGCGAGTTGAGCGGCCGGCGCGCCGGCGTCGGGTAGTCGCTCGACGGAATCGGCAGCAGCTCGGCGCAGGGCTTGCCGGCGGCGCGCAGGCGTTCGCCGATGGCCTGGGCGAAGCCGAACCAGCTGGTCTCGCCCTGGCAGCTCAGGTGATAGGTGCCCCAGTGGCGGTTGCCCGCCTGCCAGGCCACTATCAGCTCGGCGCTGGCGGCGGCGATGCTGCCGGCCCAGGTCGGCGCGCCGATCTGGTCGGCGACCACCCTTAGCTGCTCGCGCTCCTGCAGCAGGCGCTGCATGGTCAGCAGGAAGTTGCGCCCGTGGCGGGAATAGACCCAGCTGGTGCGCAGGATCAGGTGGTCGCAGCCGCTGGCCGCCACCGCCCGTTCGCCGGCCAGCTTGCTGGCGCCGTAGACGCCCAGCGGGTTGGGTGCGTCGCTCTCGACGTAAGGCGCACCTTTGCTGCCGTCGAACACGTAGTCGGTCGAGTAGTGAATCAGCGGGATACCCAGCTCGGCGCAGGTCTGCGCCATGACCCCAGGCGCCTCGGCATTGATGGCGAAGGCCAGCTCGCGCTCCTGCTCGGCCTGATCCACCGCGGTATGGGCGGCGGCGTTGATCAGCAGCTGTGGACGTTCGCGCAGGATGGTCTCGCGCAGGCTGGCCGGGCGCGCCAGGTCGAAATGCTGACGGCCCAGGCTGAGCAGCTTGTGGCCGGCGAGGGTGCGCTGCAGCTCGCGGGCGACCTGGCCGGTGTGGCCGCTGATAAGGATCTTCATGGGAAGGTCTCGGCGTCCTGCAGGCTCAGGCCCTGCTGGTCCTTGGCCGACAGTTGCGGCGTCAGGCCATCCAGCGGCCAGTCGATGGCCAGGCTGGCATCGTCCCAGCGAATGCAGCGCTCATGGGCCGGGGCGTAGTAATCGGTGGTCTTGTAGAGGAACTCGGCGTATTCGCTGAGCACCAGGAAACCGTGGGCGAAACCTTCCGGCACCCACAGCTGGCGCTTGTTCTCGGCCGACAGGTGCACGCCGACCCACTGGCCGAAGGTCGCCGAGCTGCGGCGGATATCGACGGCGACATCGTAGACCTCGCCGGCGCTGACCCGCACCAGCTTGCCCTGGGCTTGCTGCAGCTGATAGTGCAGGCCGCGCAGCACGCCGCGCGCCGAGCGCGAGTGGTTGTCCTGGACGAAGTCACGGTTCACCCCGGTGGCCTCGGCGAAACGCCGGGCATTGAAGCTCTCGTAGAAGAAGCCGCGTTCGTCGCCGAACACCTGGGGTTCGAGGATCAGCACCTCGGGCAGGCGGGTCTGGATCACGCGCATGCTCATTCCTCCGCCAGCTGGTACAGGTACTGGCCGTAGCCGGTCTTGCCGAACGCCTTGGCGCGCGCGAGCAGCTGCTCGCGGTCGATCCAGCCGTGCTGGTAGGCGATCTCCTCGAGGCAGGCGACCTTCAGGCCCTGGCGGTGCTCGATGGTCTGCACGTACTGCGAGGCGTCCAGCAGGCTGTCGTGGGTACCGGTGTCGAGCCAGGCGAAGCCGCGGCCGAAGCGCTCCACGCGCAGGTCGCCGCGAGCCAGGTAGGCATTGTTGACGTCGGTGATCTCCAGTTCGCCGCGCGGCGAGGGCTTGACCGCCTTGGCGATGCGCACCACGTCGTTGTCGTAGAAGTACAGGCCGGTGACCGCGTAGCTGGACTTCGGCTGGCTCGGCTTCTCCTCGATCGACAGGGCGTTGCCGGCGGCGTCGAACTCCACCACGCCGAAGCGCTCGGGGTCGCTGACCCAGTAGCCGAACACCGTGGCGCCGCTGTCATGGCTGGCGGCGCGCAGCAGCATCTCGGTGAAGTGCTGGCCGTGGAAGATGTTGTCGCCGAGGATCAGGCACACCGAATCGTTGCCGATAAAGGCTTCGCCGATCAGGAAGGCCTGGGCCAGGCCGTCCGGCGAGGGCTGCTCGGCATACTGCAGGCGGACGCCGAACGGGCTGCCGTCGCCGAGCATCTTCTGGAAGTTGGGCAGGTCTTCCGGGGTGGAGATGATCAGGATCTCGCGGATGCCGGCGAGCATCAGCACCGACAGCGGGTAGTAGATCATCGGCTTGTCGTAGATCGGCAGCAGCTGCTTGGACACGCCGAGGGTGATGGGGTGCAGCCGGGTGCCGGAACCGCCGGCGAGGATGATGCCTTTCATGGGTATTGCTCCTTAGAAGGTGCCGAGTCGTTGTCCCTGATAGCTGCCATCCTGCACGCGGCGGCACCAGTCGAGGTTGGCCAGGTACCACTGCACGGTCTTGCGCAGGCCGGACTCGAAGGTCTCCTGCGGCACCCAGCCCAGTTCGCGCTGGATCTTGCCGGCGTCGATGGCGTAGCGCAGATCGTGCCCAGGCCGATCCTGCACATAGGTGATCAGCTCGGCGTAGTGCGCCACGCCGGCCGGCTTGCTGGGGGCCAGTTCTTCCAGCAGGGCGCAGATGGCCTGCACCACCTCGAGGTTCTTCTGTTCGTTGTGGCCGCCGATGTTGTAGGTCTCGCCGACCTGGCCTTCCGTCACCACCTTGAGCAGGGCGCGGGCGTGGTCTTCGACATAGAGCCAGTCGCGCACCTGCTGACCGTTGCCGTACACCGGCAGCGGCTTGCCCGCCAGGGCATTGAGGATCATCAGCGGGATCAGCTTCTCGGGGAAATGGTAGGGGCCGTAGTTGTTCGAGCAGTTGGTGAGCAGCACCGGCAGGCCGTAGGTGCGCTGCCAGGCGCGCACCAGGTGATCGGACGCCGCCTTGCTCGCCGAATAAGGCGAGCTGGGCGCGTAGGGAGTGGTTTCGGTGAAGAGGTCATCGACACCATGCAGGTCGCCGTACACCTCGTCGGTGGAAATATGGTGGAAGCGAAACGCCGCCTTGCGTTCCTCGCTCAGGCCGAGCCAGTAGGCGCGGGTGCTTTCCAGCAGGGCGTAGGTGCCGACGATATTGGTCTGGATAAAGGCGGCGGGGCCGTCGATGGAGCGGTCGACGTGGGATTCGGCGGCCAGGTGCATGATCGCGTCCGGCTGAAATTCGGCCAGGGTCTGCGCCACCTGCTCGCTGTCGGCGATATCGGCCTGGACGAAGCGGTAGCGCGGGCTGGCGGCCACTTCGGCGAGCGACTCCAGGTTGCCGGCATAGGTCAGCTTGTCGAGATTGAGCACCTGGTGCTCGGTGTGCTGCAACAGATGACGGATCAGAGCCGAGCCGATAAAGCCGGCGCCGCCGGTGATCAGGATGCGCATGTACTCGTCCTCTAGTTATACAGCCTTCGCTATAAGAGCTTGCGGAACCAGGAAACGTAACGAGCAAGCTACAGAAGATTGGTCGCTGCAAAAATGAAAAAGGCCTGCATCGATGCAGGCCTAGGATACTAAGTGGTGCCGGCACCAGGAGTCGAACCCGGGACCTACTGATTACAAGTCAGTTGCTCTACCAGCTGAGCTATACCGGCGCAGAAGGGCCGCCATTATATCCATTCGCCAGGGCGAGTAAAGCTTGTGCGGGGCGCTTGGTTGCGGGCTCGGCTATCAGCAGGGTTTCGCTTATGCACAATGGCGATGCACTTGATACGCTCGTGCACGGTCTCTGTGCGGTGCGTCACGGATTTATGCAAGTTATTGTTTTTACTGGGCTAAAAATACTGATCAATAAATGATCAGTCGTTTCCGGGGCCATTCGGCAGGGCGCTTGCGGCATTTGCCCAGAAAGCATCAACAGAGTTATCCACAGCTTCTGTGAGCAACTCAGGTACGCTCGGCCAGCAGCAGCAGGTTGCGCGGGCTCAGCCGGTAGTCGCAGAAGCTGCCCAATCTCACCGCGTAGCCCTGCTCCTGCAGATACAGGGCGCGGTCGAGCAACAGCCATAGCTCCAGCGGGCGGCGGAACAGGTTGCGCAGCAGCTCCAGGTTGCGTACCTCGGCCAGGCGCTGCCAGCCGCGGGCTTGCAGTTCGGCCCAGTCCTGCTCGCCGGGTGCTGGCACGCCGCGCAGGGCGGCGAGATCGCGGCAGAAGCTGGAGAAGGGCTTGGCCAGCCAGTCGGCGGCCAGCGGCGGGGTGGGCAGGTATTGATCGACGCCGCGCAACTGGCGCTGCAGCAGGTCGAAGGCCAGGCGCCAGGCCATTGACTGGTCGCGCTGGCGGCGCACGCGGGCGCCGGCGGTGACGGTTTCGCTCAGCGGCAGACCGAGGTCGTCGCGCGACAATTGCAGGGGCGAGGCCTGGGCAGTCGTGGACAGCGGCTGGTAGTGCGGCGTGGCGATGCGGTTGTAGCAGCAGGGCGCCAGCGCCAGCTGTCGGCAGCCACGCGCGCTGGCCAGTTGCAGCAGGCGCACGTGCAGGTCGCCGCAGGCGTGCAGGGCCACCGGCGTATGTTCCGCCAGCACGCGCTCGCTGCAGTTTGCCGCGAGCACATCCTGTTGCAGGTGGCGGGCATCCAGGCCCTGGCGGTGACTCAGGGCGGCGCCGGACGCCACCAGTGCGGGGTCGTATTCCAGGCAGGTCAGACGCTGGCCCTCATGCGCCAGCCAGCGGCCGAGGTGGCCCTTGCCTGCGCACCAGTCGAGCCAGTGGCTGGCCAGCGTGGCGAACTGCAGGCGGCTGGCGAAGGCCTGGATCTGCTCCAGCTTGCGTCCGGGCACGTCGACGCCAAGGCGGGCCGGGCGCGCGTCGACTGGCGTCTGCGGCAGCTCGCCCAATGCGGCGAGCGCCTTGGCCTGGGCCGCCAGTGCGGCGAAGGGCGCCGGTGCGTCCAGCTCCCAGGGCCTGCCGTGGCTGGCTTCGGCCTGCTGCAGCGTGCGCGTGCGCAGCCAGGCGGCCAGTTGCGGCAGTTCGCGCTCCCAGGGCAGTTGCAGCTGGACGAAGGGCTTGGGCCGCCACAGCGCCTGGTGACGGACGAGAAAGACGTCCAGCGCCTGGAAGCGGGCGAGCAGCTGCTCGGTGGAGAGGATGGGCTCGGTCATGGTGCGCGGCGGGCGGAACCGGGAGCCGCGGATTCTAGGTTTTGCGCGGCGGGCCGTCGAGGGGCGACGGCCCGGCGCTGCTCAGCGGCCCTGGCAGGCGTCGACGCGCAGCCAGCGTTCCAGCAGGCGGAAAGCGCGTACCAGGACGAAGGCGATGGCCAGGTAGAACAGCCCGGCGGCGAAGAAGATCTCCACCGGCAGGTAGGTGCGGGCGATGATGGTGCGTGCCATGCCGGTCAGCTCCAGCAGGGTCACGGTGCTGGCCAGGGCGCTGGCCTTGAGCATCAGGATCACCTCGTTGCTGTAGGCCGGCAGGCCGATGCGCGCGGCGCGTGGCAGGACGATGTAGAACAGGGTCTTGGCCCGCGACATGCCCAGCGCGCGCGCGGCCTCCACCTCGCCCGGCGGCACCGCCTGGATGGCGCCGCGCAGTATCTCGGCGATATAGGCGGCGGTGTGCAGGGTCATGGTGATGATCGCGCACCAGTAGGGGTCGCGCAGGTAGGGCCAGAGCGGGCCCTGGCGCACGGCGTCGAACTGCGCCAGGCCGTAGTAGACCAGAAACAGCTGCACCAGCAGCGGCGTGCCGCGGAAGAAGAAGATGTAGCCGTAGGGCAGAGCGCGCACGTACCAGTGCTTGGAGGCGCGAGCGATGCCCATGGGCAGGGCGAGGATCAGACCGGCGACCACGGCGATGGCCACCAGCTCCAGGGTCAGCAGCGCGCCTTCGGACAGGCGTGGCAGCCACTTGAGGATGACTTCCCAGTTCATCAGGCGCTCCGGACGAAGCCGCGACTGGCGCGCTTCTCGAGGAAATGCAGGCCGATCATGGCGAGAATGGTCAGGCCCAGGTAGATGAAGGCGGCGACCATATAGAAGGTGAAGGGCTCTTTGCTGGCGGTCACGGCGATCTGCGAGCGGCGCATGATCTCTTCCAGGCCGATCACCGAGACCAGCGCGGTGTCCTTCATCAGGATCATGAACAGATTGCCCAGGCCGGGCAGGGCGATGCGCCACATCTGCGGCAGGATCAGCTTCCAGAGGATGCGTCCCTTGGACATGCCGAGGGCCAGGCCCGCTTCGCGGTGGCCCTTGGGAATGGCCAGGATGGCGCCGCGGAACACCTCGGTGGCGTAGGCGCCGAAGCACAGGCCGAGGGCGATGGTGCCGGCGGCGAAGGCGGAGAGTTCGAGGCTCTCGACACCGAGCAGGTCGGCCAGGGTGCGCATCAGGTTGACCGTGCCGAAGTAGATCAGCAGCACCCAGAGCAGTTCGGGCACGCCGCGCACGATGGTCGAATAGCTGCCGCCGAGCCACTGCAGCGGCTTGTACGGCGAAGTCTTGGCCAGCGCGCCGAGCAGGCCGAGCACCAGGCCCACCGCCAGCGCGGAGAGCGCCAGTTGGATGGTCATCAGGGTGCCGGCGGCCAGGGCGGGGCCGAATCCGTGGAGGTCGAAAATCATCGGAGGGCTCGGGCCGCTGCGCCGCCTGCTGGCGGCGCAGAGCCGTCAGGTCATCAGTAGATGCTGAACGGGAAGTACTTGTCGTTGATCTGCTTGTAGGTACCGTCTTCGATGATGGCCTGCAGCGCAGTGTTCAGCTTCTCGCGCAGCGGGTCGCCCTTGCGCACGGCGATGCCGATCTTGTCGTTGTCGAACACCGGGTCGCCCTTGAACTCGAAGTCCTTGCCGGCGTCGCTCTTGAGCCATTCCCAGTTGACGAAGGTGTCGGCCAGCACGCCGTCGAGACGGCCGGAAGCCAGGTCGAGGTAGGCGTTCTCCTGGGTGTCGTAGAGCTTGATGTCGACCACCTTGTCCAGGTTGTCCTCCAGCCAGGTGCCGGCGATGGTGGCGCGCTGGGCGCCGATCACCTTGCCCTTGAGGCTGGCTTCGTCGGTCTTGAAGTCGGCCGACTTGGGCGCGATGAACTGCAGCTTGTTGGTGTAGTAGGGCTCGGTGAAGTCCACCGCCGCCTTGCGCTCCTCGGTGATCGACATCGAGGCGATCAGGAAGTCGAACTTCTTGGCGTTCAGCGCCGGGATGATGCCATCCCAGTCGGAGGTGACCACCTCGCACTCGGCCTGCATCTTGGCGCACAGCGCCTGGCCGATTTCCACGTCGAAGCCGGTGACCTTGCCGCTGGCGTCGATCAGGTTGAAGGGTGGGTAGGCGCCTTCGGTACCGAGTTTCAGCTTGTCGGCGGCGACAGCGCTGGTGCCGAAGGCCAGGGTGGCGGCCGCGGCCAGCAGGATCTTCTTATAGTTCTGCATGCATGTTGCTCCGTGTTAGCGATTGCTGGACATGAATTGTTTACAGCGTGCCGAAAGCGGGTTGTCAAATACCTGGGCCGGTGGCCCCTGTTCTTCGACCAGGCCCTGGTGGAGGAACACCACCTCGCTGGAGACCTGGCGGGCGAAGCCCATCTCGTGGGTGACCAGCAGCATGGTGCGACCCTCTTCGGCAAGCGCGCGGATCACATTAAGCACTTCTTGTACCATCTCCGGGTCGAGCGCCGAGGTAGGCTCGTCGAACAGTATCACCTTCGGCTGCATGGCCAGGGTGCGGGCGATGGCCGCGCGCTGCTGCTGGCCGCCGGACAGCTGGTTGGGATAAACGTGACGTTTGTCGGCGATACCGACCTTGGCCAGCAGCGCTTCGGCCACCTCGATTGCCTCGGCCTTGCTCTGGCCGAGCACGCGGCGCGGCGCCTCGATGATGTTGTCGAGCACGCTCATGTGCGGCCACAGATTGAAATTCTGGAAGACGAAACCGATCTCGCTGCGCAGGCGGTTGATCTGCCTGTTGTCGGCGGCGACCAGGTCGCCGTTCTTCGCGGCCTTGAGCTTGAGCTCCTCGCCGGCGACGAAAATCTGCCCCTGGTGCGGGTTTTCCAGCAGGTTGATGCAGCGCAGGAAGGTGGACTTGCCGGAGCCGGAGGAGCCGAGAATGGAGATGACGTCGCCGTCTTTGGCCGTCAGGGAAATGCCCTTGAGCACTTCGAGGTCGCCGTAGCGTTTGTGCAGGTTGCGGATTTCCAGCGCGGGCGTCGCCTCGGCCATGGGGTGTGATCCTCTTCTTCTTCGAAAGCGCTCCGGCGTGCAGCGGGCCATCCTGGCTGGCGGCCAAGCTAGCATAGCGTTTCCGTGACCGCCAAGCCGTTTGCTGGCCTATGGCTTGCTCTATGGTCAGGGTGTCGCCTGGCTGCAGCAGGTTGTCGCGCAGATGCAATTTGCCGGCATCGGGCGGCCGCTGAGGCCGACCGAGTGGCGTGTGGAGCCTATTGGCTGCGTGCCAGGTTAAGCGTCAGCAGGCGCCGGAGGATTTCTTCGTCGCTCATCTCCGCGCTGTAGTCCTGCCAGCCGTAGGCCTTGGCTACGGCCAGGTCTAGGGCTTTGTGGGCATTGTCCAGCCAGGCCGGGCGGGCGTTGTAGAGATTGGTCAGGGTGCGTTTCTTCAGTTCGGCGGCGTATTCGGGCTTGGCCAGGATGCGTTCCGGGTAGCCGGCCACCACTTCGGGCACGCGCTCGACCCATTCGGCCGGGTTCAGCCAGTTTTCCCGCAGGCTATGCAGGCGCTGAGCGGCAGCGGCGATGGCGTGCGCCGCCGGCAGATAGTCGGCAGCCACCGGCGGCAATTGCACCTCGCCTTCGGCCTGCGGTTGGCCTCGGGTGTCGGCTGGCGTCAGTCCCTCGGGAAAAGGGAAGGTCTCGAAGGTGCTGCTCGGCGTATAGCGCGGGTCATTGCCAACGCCGAGAAAGGTGCAGAGACCGAGCGACCAGAGTTCGTGGAAGCGCGAGTGCAGGATACCGAAGGTGGTGTCGTCGGCGCGAATGATCGCCACGCACAAGTTTTCAGGAATCTGCTTCTCGGGGAGCCAGGTAAAAACCCGATGCTTGGCAACCATCGGTGTTGTGATAAACCGGCCGATACCATGCACTGAACGCTTGAGTGCCGGGCGTGGATCACCAAAACACCACCAGTGGGTGCGATGCCATTCTCGGCGTAGATGCACACGAGTGGGTTTGACCCTGGCAGTCACATGTTCGAACGGTTTTTCATAAAGCGATGCTTCGTCTTCAGACATTTTGCCGAAGTCGATTACCCATGTGTCCGAGGGGCGTCGAGTAATGTCTAGGCCATTTGCCCATCGACGGATTACATCACTATTCGGTTTGTTATTTGGGTTGGGTAGCGTCAACCATGCTCGCGCAATGTCGCCTGGAAGGTCAAAAGGACCATTTTTCTGCGTGCCAATAAACGACGTTTCGGCGTTTTCCGATAATTTCTGAGCCTGTGTCAGATCCAGTGAGTGCTCGCCTGTCTCTGCGGCGCTGGTTAAATCTGCATTGATTCGCTTGACTGGGTGGCCGTCGAGCCACGCCAATGCTCGGTGCTCGGTGCTCGGTGCTCGGTGCTCGGTGCGAAGCTGACCAGCGAGACTCTCACCGCCGCACCATCATTGATCCAAGACTCATCACTCCAGGCATTGAAGATCGCCAGTTGATCGGCAATGGCATCCAGTACCTTGCGGTTGGCGCCGCCACGGATGGAGTTGGTGGATACCAGCCCGGCGCGTTGCGTCTGGCCGGCCTGGATCTGCTGGCGAGCCTTGAGAAACCAGTAGCAGACCAGATCGGCACCACCCGGTACGCGGCCGTCGTAGAGCTTTCGCAAGGCCTTTGTATAGGGTTCGCCCAGTTCCCGGATCATCTTTCGATCACCAAGAAACGGCGGGTTGCCAATGATCACGTCCGCCGTCGGCCACTGCGCCTCGCTGCCGTCGTCGTTAATCAGCGCGTCGCGGTGTTCGATGCTGTCGAGCGAGCGCAGGATGGGGTTCTGCGCAATCGGCCGGCCATTGCGCTGGCTCCACTGCAGGTCGCCGATCCATACGGTGACCCGCGCCAGCTCGGCGGCGTACTCGTTGATCTCCAGGCCGAGCACGTTGGCCGGCCCGGTTTCGACATGCATCTGGCGGCCGAAGCCGAGCAGTTCCAGGTCGATCTGTGCGGCATGCTCCAGGTCTTTCAGGGCATGCAGGGAGAGGTAGAGGAAGTTGCCGGAGCCACAGGCCGGGTCGAGCACGCGAAAGTTGCGCAGGCGCTCGAAATAGCCTTGGTAGGCCGCCACTGCGGCCTTGTACGGAGCGCTTTTCACGCCCTTGCCCTGGGCTTTCTCCAGGGTCGGTTTAATGGCCGCCCACTCCGCGGCCAGCGGCTCGACGATCAGCGGCTCGATCAGTTTGGCGATGGTGGCGGTGTCGGTGTAGTGCGCGCCCAGCGGCGCGCGGGCGTTGGGGTCGAGGCCGCGTTCGAACAGGGTGCCGAAGATGGTCGGGTCGATGGCGCGCCAGTCGAGGCTTTCGGCGGCCTGACGCAGCACGGCCAGGTCGTCGCCGGTCAGTGCGGGAATGTCGATGGTCTTGAACAGGCCGCCGTTGAACCAGGCGATATCGTCGTTGCCGTAGGCGCCGCCGTTCTGCATGGCGGCGAACAGGTTGGCGATGCGTTTGCCGGCGCGTTCGACATCCTCGCGAGCGCTTTTCAGGATGCTGGTGAAAATTTGCGGATTGTCGCTGCTGCCCTGGTGCAGCAGGCCCTCGTCCTCGGCGTACATGCAAAAGATGCACTGGATCAGGAAGTGTGCGACTTGCTGACTATCCAGCCCGCGCTGGCGCATGGATTCGGCCACGCGGGCGAATTCGCCCGCGGCCTCGGCGGTGATGGCGGCATTGGACTTGAGCGGACGCAGCTTGTGGACGTCCTCGCTGGAGAACAGCCAGCGCAGGGCGTTGAGATTGTCGGGTTGGCCGATATCGTCCAGGGCAATGATGCGTGGGGCTCCTGGATAGCCAATGAAGCGGGGGTGCAGTTCGATGCGTTCGCGGTTGCACACCACCAGCACCGGTGGATTGTCCAAGGCTCCTTCATAGTGTTTCAGCTGTATCAATGCCGGGCCAAGATCCTTGTCCGGGCCTTTGTTTTCCCAGGCGAAGCAACCGCGTTTCCAGACGTCGGCAAAACCCTTGCCGCCAAGCAGTTTCTCCAGCCCCTGCTCGTAGCAGTAGTCGCCGCTCTGGCGTGGTGGCTCGACGCCGAGCAGCCGGCAGAGATCTTCGAAATGCGCCTGGGCACCGCCCTTTTCGGAAAGCGAGTTGTTTTTCCAGGTGGCAATGAATTTTTCAGGAGTCACGGACGGCACCAAATTGGGCTGCCGGGTCTGGCGGGGGTAGGCGATTGCGACACTTCCCTTTGGCCCTGGCAGTACGTCTAGGTCGCAATGCGCGGCGATTATCGGCCTATCGCGGCTGCTTGTGGTAGCCCCGGGATGGGCGATAGCTGCTGCGGGGCACTCCCGGATTATTCGGGGCGCCTGCGCGGTAGCTGCCGCTGCAGTTGTTCGAGGCTCTGCAGGTCGGCGGCGTCTGCGTTTTGTCGCTCGGTTTCGCGGCGCTGGCTGTCGAACTGCTGGTAACGCTCCTGGGCCAGTTGCTCGGCGACCTTGGCGCTGATACTGCCGGCGTGGTCGAGCAACTCGCGCTCGTTGAAGCTGAGGAAGGCGTCGAGCTTGCTGGCCCAGTCCTGCATGGTCATGGTCTTGCCGCGGCGGGCTTGGTCTTCGGCGTAGTCGAGGTACATCACCACGATACGGTCGAGCTCGCGGACTTCGTCGTTGCTCAGGTAGTTCTTGGCGGTGGTGACGTCCTTCTTGCGCACCCGACTGCCTTCCCAGGTGGTGAGGCCCATATTCGGCAACTCGGGGTTGGCACGCTGGCTGATCAGCTCGGCGGCGGTGTGCCCGGTAACGGCCCAGAGCATCTTGTTCTGCACCTTCTGGAAAAACAGGCGGGCGGCTTCGCTGCTGCTCTGGTAATCCACTGCGGTGGCGTAGAGATCGCGAATCTTCTGGTAGAAGCGCTTCTCGCTGGCGCGGATCTCGCGGATGCGCTCCAGCAACTCGTCGAAGTAGTCCCAGCCACCGGGATTCTTCAGGCGCTGATCGTCCATGACGAAGCCCTTGACCAGCAGCTCGCGCAGGTGGGTGGTGGCCCACTGGCGGAACTGCGTGCCACGCGGCGAACGCACCCTGTAGCCGATAGCGAGGATCATGTCGAGGTTGTAGAGCTGGGTGCGGTAATTCTTGCCGTCGCTGGCAGTTGTCAAGGATTCCTTGACAACTGCCTCGGCTAGTTCGCCTTCGGCAAGAATATTGCGGATATGCAGGCTGACGTTCTGTTTGCTGCTGGCGAACAGCTCGGCGATTTCCAGCTGGCTGAGCCATACCGTGCCGTCGCTGGCGCGCAGTTGCAGCGTGACTTTGCCGTCGTCGGTGCGGTAGATGATCAGATCATGCATGGCAGCGGGCGTCCTTGGTGGCTGACGGTGCTGAACATGGCGCAGGGCGAGCGAGGTCGCCAGTTTTTTCTGCAGATAGAAAAAAGGCCCACATCGCTGTGAGCCTTTGATCAATATTCATGGTGCCCAGGGACGGAATCGAACCGCCGACACGGGGATTTTCAATCCCCTGCTCTACCAACTGAGCTACCTGGGCCAACGGGGCGCTATTAGACGGATTTGCAGGATCAGTGTCAAGCGCAGGTTTGAAAAATATTTAATTATTTCGGGCGCTTAGGTTCGCGACGGGTAGGGTGCGCCGCGCGCACCGCGCTCAAGCGCCTGGTGCCTGGCATGCAGGGTTACCAGCACGCTGTCGCGGCTGAAGCCCCTCCCACAAGCATTCTTATTCGCTCGGCGGCACGTAGCCTTCGGCCTGGGCGTATTCCTCGCCAGAGAGGAACTTGTCCATCTCGGTCTGCAGGAACTTGCGGTCCTCGGCGTTCATCATGTTCAGCCGGCGTTCGTTGATCAGCATGGTCTGGTGCTTTTGCCACTCGTCCCAGGCCTGCTTGGAAACGTTGGTGAAGATGTCTTCGCCCTTGGGGCCGGGGTAGGGCGCGCGATCCAGGCCGGGCAGTTCCTGTTTGTATTTGCGGCACAGCACGGTGCGGGTCATGTCGGTTCTCCAGCATTGATGGCTTGCGCCGCGCGTTTCAGCAGCTTCTTCACCGGGGCGGCGAGGCCCAGGCGCGGCGGGGTGGCGAGGTTATACCAGAGCCAGTCGGCCTCGGCCACGCGACTCGGCTGCTCGGTCACCTGCACCAGCCAGGGTTCGATGGCCAGCTGGAAATGGCTGAAGGTGTGGGTCAGGCCTTCCAGTTCGCGGCGTTGGCCCAGTTCGAGCTGCTGTTGCTGGCCGAGGCCTGCGAGCTGTTCGAGGTCGTCCAGCTCCGGCAGGCTCCACAGCCCGCCCCACAGGCCTGTCGACGGGCGGCGATAGAGCAGTATGTCGCCGGCGGCGTTGACCAGCAGCGGCATCAGCGTGCGCTTCTGCGGCAGTGCCTTGCGCGGTTTGGCTATCGGGTAGCGGATTTCCAGGCCGAGCAGATGCGCCTGGCAGCCGCTGCGCACCGGGCACAGCAGGCAGGTGGGTTTGCTTCGTGTGCAGAGGGTGGCGCCGAGGTCCATCATCGCCTGGGTGTAGTGGTTGACGCGTTCATGCGGGGTGAAGCGCTCGGCCACGTCCCACAGCTGCTTGGCCACTTTCGGCTCGCCTGGGTAGCCCTCCTGCGCCACGTAGCGCGCCAGCACACGCTTGACGTTGCCGTCGAGGATCGGCGCACGCAGGCCCATGCTCAGGCTGGCGATGGCGCCGGCGGTGGAGCGACCAATGCCGGGCAGTTCGGCCAGCGCCTCGACGCTGCGCGGGAACTCGCCACCGTGCTCACGCATGACGATCTGTGCGGTCTTCTGCAGGTTGCGCGCGCGGGTGTAGTAACCCAGGCCGGTCCACAGGTGCAGTACTTCATCCTCGGGAGCTTCGGCTAGGTCGCGTACCGTGGGTAATGCGGCCATAAAACGGTCGAAGTAGCCGAGCACGGTGCTGACCTGGGTCTGCTGCAGCATGATTTCCGACACCCAGACACGGTAGGGCGTGATGTTCTGCTGCCAGGGCAGATCCTTGCGCCCGTGCTGGTCGTACCAGGCCAGCACGGCGCCGTTGAACTGCTCGGGGCTCATCGGTTGAACAGGCCCTTGAGTGCGTCTTTCAGATCCGGGCTGACCTTGTCGCCGAGCTTCTCTTCCAGCTTCTCGGTCAGCTTGTTGCCGGCCAGGCGCGCGGCGATCTTGCCGAGGCCATCCTGGTCCAGGCGGCAGGCCTTGGCGCCCAGCTCCAGCGGGCCGCGGCAGCGCAGCGGCCATTCGATGCCGACGTAGCGCTCGTTGACCTGGCAGGCCGGGTCGGGCATTTCGCGCTGGTCGCCCTCGAGGGTGATGCCGACCTGGTAGTCGAGGCCGAGCACGCGCAGGTCGAGGTCGCCCTTGCCGCTAACCGCCAGGCCCGGTACCAGCGCCTTGAGATCGGGGTTGTGGGCGACGCCGTCACGCACGTTGAGACTGCCCTTGAGTTCGCGGAACGGCGTGTCCTTGCCGGTCGGCGGGTTGCTCGGCACCTTGCGGTTGAGGGTGGCGATGCCGCGGCACAGCTGCTGTTCGAGGTTGGCGTCGACCAGCACGCCGTCGTTGAGGACGAAGCTGGCGTTGCCGTTGAGCGCTTCGATCCAGGCTTTCTGGCTGTTGCCGCGGCTGTTGAACTTGGCGTCCAGGTCGAGCAGGCCCTTGATCGGCGAGGGCTGGCCGTCCTTCTTCAGCAGCGGCTCCAGCGGCATACGGCTGAGGCGCTGCTCCAGGCTGAGCATCGGCTCGGCCTGGCGCACGTCGATGCGGCCGGTACTGACGAAGCTGCCGCCCTGCAGCTTGCCGCGGGCCTCTTCCAGGCTGATCAGGCCGCCGCGGCCGTTGGCCTTGATGCGGACGTCCGCGAACTGCTGCTTGTCGTAGGTGAGCTGGCCCAGGCTGAGCGCCAGTTGCAGGTCGAGCTTGCGCAGCTGGTCCACCGGCAGCACCTTCTCGTCGCTCCAGGCCTGCTGGGTGGGCGCCTTGGGCAGCGGCGTGGTGCCGTTGCCGCCGGCGCTGGCAACGCTTTCCTTGACCTCGGCCTTACGTGCGGCGCCGGCGCTGTCCTGGGTTTTCGGCGGCAGGTAGCGGTCGAGGTCGAGCTTGTCGCCCTTGAGGTCGGCGCGCAGCGCCTGGCGGGCGAAGTCGGCCACGCCGAGGCTGCCGGTGAAGGTGCTGCCGTCCAGCTTGAGGTTGAGTTCTTCCAGCATCACGCCCTTGGTCGAGCCGCTCAGGCGGCTGGCCAGCTCGAACTGGCCGAGGCTGCCGGCGTCCTGCATGGCCGGCAGTTCGACGCCGATGCCGGTGAGAAATTCGCGCAGGTTGAGCGGGGCGATGGACAGGCCACCGGCCAGCTTGGCGTCCTTGTCCAGCTCGCGCAGTTTCAGCTCGCCGAGCGCGCGCAGCTGGTTGGCGGACAGTTTCAGGCCGTTCCATTCGGCGACGTTGGCCGCCAGGTCGACCAGCAGCTGCCCCTGGGCGGCGAAGTTCAGCGTCTTGCCCTTGAGTGGCTCGCCCGAGGCTTCGCCGGCCAGCTTGAGGTCTTCGAACTGGTAGCGCTTGAGCGCGCGGTCGAAGCGCAGCTGGCCCTCCAGCTCGCTGCGCGCGCGCAGCAGCGGCTGGTTGGTGCCGAAGAAGGCGCCGAGCTTGAGCGGGATGGCTGCGCCCTCGCGGATGGCGCCGGTCTTCAGCTCGATGTTTTCCAGGGTGAACTGCTGGTCCTGCTGCGCGTCGTGGTAGTCGATGCGCGAGTTGCTCAGGGTCAGGCTGTCGATATCCAGCTTGATCGGCTGGCCGGCGGGCTTGTCGGTCGTCGTCTCGCTGGCGGCGTCGCTGGCTGGCGGCTGTTCGCTCGGCGTTTGCGCCGCTGCGCTGGCCTGCGCCGGCTTGCCGATGCCTTCCCAGTTGCCGCGGCCCTTGGCGTCGCGTTGCAGGTTGAGGTTGAGGCCGTCGACGCGGATATCGCTCATCTGCACTTCCTTGCGCAGCAGCGGCAGCACCCGCACCGACAGGCCGAGCAGGCGCAGGTCGGCGAACGGCTGCTCCGGGGTGTCGGCGCTGGCCAGGGTGGCGTCGGTCAGCTCCAGGCCCAGCCAGGGGAACAGGCTCCAGCCGATATCGCCGTTGAGCTGCAGCTCCAGGTTGGCCTTGTCGCGGGCCAGCTGGCGGATCTCGTCCTTGTAGTCGTTGGGGTCGAACAGGTGGGTCAGGGCGAACAGCAGCGCCACTATGAGCAGCAGCAGCCCGAGGAGGAAGAGACCCAGGATCTTGCCGAGCGCTTTCATGGACGAGTCCTTGTTTCGATTACGGATTGCGGGCGGCCTGCGCGCCGGGCGCGGGCGGCCGTCGATAATGGGCGCCGAGTATAGCGTTACAGGGCCGCGGCGACCCGTTCGGCGATGGCCAGGCTGGCGGTCAGCCCCGGCGACTCGATGCCGAACAGATTGACCAGGCCGGGCAGGCGGTGATCGGCAGGGGTTTGGATCAGGAAGTCGGCGGGCGGTTCCCCCCGGGCCGCTGAGCTTGGCGCGCACGCCGGCGTAGCCGGGCTGCAGGCGCGCCGGATCGAGCGCCGGGAAGTAGCGACCGATGGCGGTGGCGAAGGGCGCGCGCAGGCGCTCGTCGACCCGGTAGTCGAGGGCGTCCAGCCAGTGCACGTCGGGGCCGAAGCGCAGCTGGCCGGCCAGGTCGAGGGTGGCGTGGATGCCCAGGCCGGCGGTGTTGGCTTCCGGCATGGGGTAGATCAGCCGGGAAAACGGCGAGCGGCCGCTGTAGCCGAAGTAGCGACCCTGGCACAGGTGCAGCGGCGGCACCGGCAGGCCGTCGATGGTGGCGGCGAGGCGCTGGGCGAACGGGCCGCCGGCGTTGACCACCCGTTGCGCGCGCAGCTCGAACGGCTCGCCGGCGCTGTGGCCGCTGGCGAGCCAGGCGTCGTCGTCGCGGCGCAGGCGCTCGACGCGGCTGTGCAGGATCAGCTGCGCGCCGCGACTCTCGGCCACCGCCAGCAGCGACTGCAGATAGGCGTGGCTGTCGATGATCCCGGTGCTCGGCGAGAGCAGCGCGCGCACGCCGCGCAGCGCCGGTTCCAGCTCGCGCAGGCGGGCCTGGTCGACGGCCTGCAGGTCGCGCACACCGCAGGCCTCGGCGTTGGCCGCGAGGGCGTCGAGCCTGGCGATCTCGTCTTCTTCCACCGCCACCAGCAGCTTGCCGATACGCCGCTGCGCCACGCCGTGCTGCGCGCACCAGGCGTACAGGCGCTCGCGACCCTCCAGGCACAGCTCGGCCTTGAGCGAGCCGGGCGGGTAGTAGAGGCCGGCGTGGATCACCTCGGAGTTGCGGCTGGAGGCGTGGCTGCCGATCAGGCCCTCGGCTTCGAGGATCAGCGTGTCGCGGCCGGCTTCGGCCAGGCGCGCGGCGCAGGCCAGGCCGAGGGCGCCGGCGCCGATGATCAGGGTGTCGATGCTGTGCATGGCGTGTTCGGTGCTGCTGTTTGGCGGGTTTGGCTGCCGCGCGGGCGGCGTTCGCGGATTAGGCTGGCAGCATAACAAGAAGCACGAGGTGGCCATGAACGTCGCGGTACTCGCCTTGCCCCTGTACATCCTGCTGATCCTGCTGGAGCTGGCCTACGAGCGGCACAGCGGCCGCCACACCTGGCGCCTGGCCGACGCCGCCACCAGCGTCAACACCGCGGTGCTGCGCCTGCTGCTGGAGGGGCCGCTGCGCCTGTTGCTGATCCTGCCCTATGCCTGGCTCTATGAACATGCGCGGCTGTGGACGCTGGACGCGAGCTCGCCCTGGACCTGGCTGCTCGGCTTCGTCGCGGTGGACCTGTGCTTCTACTGGGCGCACCGCAGCCTGCATCGCTACAACCTGCTGTGGGGCGCGCACCAGCCGCATCATTCCAGCGAGGACTTCAACCTCTCCACCGCGCTGCGCAAGGGCGCTTTCCAGACCGCCTTCGACTGGCCCTTCTACCTGCCGCTGGCGCTGCTCGGCCTGCCCCTGCCGCTGTTCCTGCTGCTGCTCGGCGTGCAGCTGGGCTATCAGTTCTGGATTCACAGCCAGCACGTCGGCCGCCTCGGCTGGCTGGAGCGGGTGCTGGTCACGCCCTCGCTGCATCGCGTGCACCACGGGCAGAACGACTGCTACATCGACAAGAACCACGGCGGCGTATTTATCCTCTGGGACAAGCTGTTCGGCACCTTCGCCGAGGAGCGCGAGCCGGTGCGCTACGGGGTGACCACGCCGGTGCGCACCTTCGACCCGATCCGCCTGCAGTTCTCCTGGTGGCGCCTGCTCTGGGCCGATGCGCGGGCCACCCGCTCCTGGTGGGATCGCCTGCGCCTGTGGTGGATGCCCACCGGCTGGCGCCCGGCCGACGTGCGCCAGCTGCCCTGGCCGAAGATGGGCGCGGAGAAATTCGACTGCGCCTACCCGGCCGCGCTCAGGGCCTACGCCCTGGTGCAGTTCCTGCTGATCAACGCGCTGGCCCTGGGCTTTCTGCTCAGCCTGGCGCGCGCCGCGTTCTGGGAGCCCTGGCTGTTGGCCGGGCTGAGCCTCGCCGGCTGCGTCAGTCTCGGCCTGCTGTTCGAGGGGCACGCCTTCTGGCGCCTGGAGCTGGCGCGCCAGCTGGCCATGGCCGCGTTGGCGCTGGTCTGGGCGCAGTGGCTGGCGCCGGGGCAGTGGGGCTGGGCGCTGGCGGTCGCGCTCGCTGGCCTGGCCAGTCTGGGCTGGCTGTGGCGCTTGCTGGCGCGGCCGCTGCGAGTGCGTCTGCCTGATTGAGGGCCATTGGTGCGCGCGGCGCACCCTACATGACTGGTCACGACTGGCGATTGCGCCCCTGGCCTGGCGATCCGACCGCCGCCGGTAGCCGCGCGGCCCCTGGCCCGCCTATAATGCTGGCCTTTTTCCGTTGGCAATTTGTGGAGCTGGTGATGGCCGAACGTACGGCATTCGTCGAGCGCAACACCCTGGAGACCCAGGTCAAGGTCTCGATCAACCTGGATGGCAGCGGCAAGGCGCGCTTCGACATCGGCGTGCCCTTCCTCGAGCACATGCTCGACCAGATCGCCCGCCATGGCCTGATCGACCTCGATATCGAGTGCAAGGGCGATCTGCATATCGACGACCACCACACCGTCGAGGACGTCGGTATCACCCTCGGCCAGGCCTTCGCCAAGGCCATCGGCGACAAGAAGGGCATGACCCGCTACGGCCATTCCTACGTGCCGCTGGACGAGGCGCTGTCGCGCGTGGTGATCGATTTCTCCGGTCGTCCCGGCCTGCAGATGCACGTGCCCTTCACCCGCGCCGTGGTCGGCAACTTCGACGTCGACCTGTTCCAGGAATTCTTCCAGGGCTTCGTCAACCACGCCCTGGTCAGCCTGCACATCGACAACCTGCGCGGGCACAACACCCACCACCAGATCGAAACCGTGTTCAAGGCCTTCGGCCGCGCGCTGCGCATGGCCGTGGAGCTGGACCCGCGCATGGCTGGGCAGATGCCGTCGACCAAGGGTTGTTTATAAATGCAGACCGTAGCCGTAATCGACTATGGCATGGGCAACCTGCACTCGGTGGCCAAGGCGCTGGAGCACGTCGGCGCCGGCCGGGTGCTGGTGACCTCGGACGCCAAGGTGATCCGCGAGGCCGACCGCGTGGTGTTCCCCGGCGTCGGCGCGATCCGCGACTGCATGGCCGAGATCAAGCGCCTGGGTTTCGACGAGCTGGTGCGCGAGGTCAGCGCCGACCGTCCCTTCCTTGGCATCTGCGTCGGCATGCAGGCGCTGCTCGAGCGTAGCGAGGAGAACGACGGCGTCGACTGCATCGGCCTGTTCCCCGGCCAGGTGCGCTTCTTCGGCAAGGACCTGAGCGAAGACGGCGAGCGCCTGAAAGTGCCGCATATGGGCTGGAACGAGGTGGCGCAGGCGGTCAAGCACCCGCTCTGGCACGACATTCCGGATCACGCGCGCTTCTACTTCGTGCACAGCTATTACATCGAGGCCGGCAAGCCGCAGCAGGTGGTCGGTCGCGGTCACTACGGCAAGGACTTCGCCGCCGCGCTGGCCGAGGGTTCGCGCTTCGCCGTGCAGTTCCACCCGGAGAAGAGCCATACCCACGGCCTGCAGCTGCTGCAGAACTTCGCCGCCTGGGATGGCCGCTGGTAATGGCGCGCAGCAAGGTCCCCAGCCTGGCGCTCGAGCCTGCCCAGGAGCAGGCCGCGCTATTGCTGCTGCAGCGCTTTCTCGACCAGCGTTTCGAGCTCGAGCTGGGCACCTTCGAGGTGCAGGAAGTGCTCGACCTGATCACCCGCGAGCTGGCACCGCACTACTACAACAAGGCGATTCTCGACGTGCAGGCGCACCTGAAGGACAGGTTCGACAGCATCGAGAGCGACCTCTGGGCGCTCGAGAAGAGCTGAGCGCCTTTTTCCGAATTCCAAGACTTGAGCAGGTTCAACCGATGCTGATTATCCCCGCTATCGATCTGAAGGACGGCGCCTGCGTGCGCCTGCGCCAGGGCCGCATGGAAGACTCCACGGTGTTCTCCGATGACCCGGTGAGCATGGCCGCCAAGTGGGTCGAGGGCGGTTGCCGTCGTCTGCACCTGGTCGACCTCAATGGCGCCTTCGAGGGGCAGCCGGTCAACGGTGAAGTCGTCACCGCCATCGCCAAGCGTTACCCGAACCTGCCGATCCAGATCGGCGGCGGCATTCGCACCCTGGAAACCATCGAGCACTACGTGCGCGCCGGGGTCAGCTACGTGATCATCGGCACCAAGGCGGTCAAGGAACCCGAGTTCGTCGCCGAGGCGTGCAAGGCCTTCCCCGGCAAGGTCATCGTCGGCCTGGACGCCAAGGACGGTTTCGTCGCCACCGACGGCTGGGCTGAAGTGTCCAGCGTGCAGGCCACCGACCTGGCCAAGCGTTTCGAGGCCGACGGCGTCTCCGCCATCGTTTATACCGACATCGCCAAGGACGGCATGATGCAGGGCTGCAACGTCGAGGCCACCGCCGCCCTGGCCGCCGCGAGCAAGATTCCGGTGATCGCCTCCGGCGGCATCCACAACCTCGGTGATATCGAGAAGCTGCTGTTGGCGCGCTCGCCCGGCATCATCGGCGCCATCACCGGCCGCGCCATCTACGAGGGCACCCTGGACGTGGCCGAGGCGCAGGCCTTCTGCGACAGCTTCAAGGGCTGAGAGTTGGGCAGGGTGCGCCGTGCGCACCCCTGACGGGTTACCGGTGCGCACGGCGCACCCTACGAGAGAAGTCGCCATGGCACTGGCCAAACGCATCATCCCCTGCCTCGACGTGGACAACGGCCGCGTGGTCAAGGGCGTCAAGTTCGAGAATATCCGCGACGCCGGTGACCCCGTCGAAATCGCCCGGCGCTACGACGAGCAGGGCGCCGACGAGATCACCTTCCTCGACATCACCGCCAGCGTCGACGGTCGCGACACCACCCTGCACACCGTCGAGCGCATGGCCAGCCAGGTATTTATCCCGCTGACGGTGGGGGGCGGGGTCAGGACCGTGCAGGATATCCGCAACCTGCTCAATGCCGGCGCCGACAAGGTTTCGATCAACACCGCCGCGGTGTTCAACCCCGAGTTCGTCGGCGAGGCCGCGGCGCGTTTCGGCTCGCAGTGCATAGTCGTCGCCATCGACGCCAAGCGGGTTTCCGCGCCGGGCGAGCCGGGCCGCTGGGAAATCTTCACCCATGGCGGGCGCAAGCCCACCGGCCTGGATGCCGTGGAGTGGGCGCGCAAGATGGAAGGCCTGGGCGCCGGCGAGATCCTGCTCACCAGCATGGATCAGGACGGCGTCAAGAGCGGCTACGACCTCGGCGTGACCCGCGCCATCAGCGAGGCGGTGCGCGTGCCGGTGATCGCCTCCGGCGGCGTCGGCAACCTGCAGCACCTGGCCGACGGCATCCTCGAAGGCAAGGCCGACGCGGTGCTGGCGGCGAGCATCTTCCACTTCGGCGAGTACACAGTGCCGGAGGCCAAGGCCTATCTGGCCAGCCGCGGCATCGTCGTGCGCTGATCTCCTGCTGGCCGGCGTTCTGCCGGCCAAAGCTGCGGGCGAGTCGACGGCACAATGCCATCGATGGCGCTAGCATGGCGCCCCTGCGCCCAGGCCCTTCGGCCGCCGCCCGGTGCGGCTGCGCGCCCTGCATCCCGAACTTTCCCGACACGGAGTCCCTATGTCCGCTTTCCGGCTATTTGCCGTTGTTTTCCTGTTCTGCGGCGCCAGTCTGGCGCGCGCGGAGGCGCTGGTGCTGCTTACCGAGAACCTGGCGCCGTTCAACATGTCGGTTAACGGCAGCAACTTCGCCAAGGGCGAGGGGGTCAGCGGCATCAGTGCCGATATCCTGCGCGCGGTGTGCCAGCGCGCCGAGGTCGAGTGCCAGCAGATCCTGCGCTTCCCCTGGCAGCGGGTCTACCAGCAGACCCTCGAGGACGGCGGCTACGGCCTGTTCTCCACCGCGCGCACCCAGGAGCGCGAGGCGCTGTTCAAGTGGGTCGGCCCCATCGCCACCAATCACTGGGTGCTGCTGGCCAGGGGCGACAGCCCGATCCAACTGGCCAACCTGCAGGACGCCGCGCGTTACCGCATCGGCGGCTATAAGGGCGATGCCAAGACTCAGTTCCTCCTCGACCGCGGCCTGAGCGTGCAGACCACGCTGCGCGACAACGAGAACGCCCGGAAACTGGACAAGGGGCAGATCGACCTGTGGGTCACCTCCGACCAGGCGGGGCGCTACATGGCCCGTCAGGAAGGCATCGACAACCTCAGGGTGGTGCAGCGCCTGCATACCGCCGAGCTCTACCTGGCGCTGAACAGGCAGACCCCCGACGAGCTGGTGCAGAAGTTGCAGACGGCTCTGGACGCGTTGCGCGCCGAGGGTGTGCTGCAGGCCATCGAGGCCCGGTATTGAGGCAATTTGCCAGGATTGTCACGCCGGCACTGTGCTGCGGCATAAGTGCTGGTTATTCTGGCGGGGTCTGCCTTTTCAGAAGAACGAGAAGATCTATGTTCAAACGCCTGCTCCTCGCGCTTGGCGGCACCCTTGTGGTGCTGACCGCTGCCGCGCGCGCCGAAGTGGACCCGGACTACAGCGTGGTACTGCTGACCGAGAATTTCCCGCCCTACAACATGGCCATCAACGGCAAGAACTTCGCCCAGGAAGACAATATCGACGGCATCGCCGTGGATATCGTCAGGGAGATGTTCCAGCGTGCCGGGGTCAAGTACAGCCTGACCCTGCGCTTCCCCTGGGATCGCATCTACAAGCTGGCGCTGGAGAAACCCGGCTACGGCGTGTTCGTCACTGCTCGTTTGCCCGAGCGCGAGCAGCTGTTCAAGTGGGTCGGCCCGATCGGTCCGGACGACTGGGTGATGCTGGCCAAGGGCGACAGCCCGATCAGCCTGAACAACCTGGACGAAGCCAAGCAATACAAGGTCGGCGCCTACAAGGGCGACGCCATCGCCGAACACCTGGTGGAGAAGGGCCTGCAGCCGCTGACCGCGCTGCGCGATCAGGAGAACGCCAAGAAGCTGATGGCCGGGCAGATCGACCTCTGGGCCACCGGCGATCCGGCCGGGCGCTACCTGGCCAAGCAGGAAGGCATCTCCGGGCTGAAAACGGTGCTGCGCTTCGACAGCGCCGAGCTGTACCTGGCGCTGAACAAGGAAATGCCCGACGAGCTAGTCGCCAAGCTGCAGGCCGCGCTGGACCAGATGCGCGCCGAGGGCTTCGTCGACGATATCCTCAATAGCTACCTGTAAGACCCTGCGACCGGCCAAAAGCCGGTCGCTTGCCATGGACGGCAGAACCTTCGAGTGCCAATCACCGGACTCGGGTCCACGCAAGGATGTCGCTAGCCATAACCACAAATCATGCGAGCGGTACGTCTTATGCTGAACACTCTGAAGAAAAGCCTGTTTGTCGCCCTGCTGCTCGGCAGCAGTTTCGCCCATGCGCAGCTGCCGCCGGACTACAAGGTGGTGCTGCTGACCGAGAACTTCCCGCCCTTCAACATGGCGGTGGACGACAAGAACTTCGCCCGCGACGACGGCATCGACGGCATCAGCGCCGATATCGTGCGCGAGATGTTCAAGCGTGCCGGCATCGACTACACCCTGACCCTGCGTTTCCCCTGGGATCGCCTCTACCGCCTGACCCTGGACAAGCCCAACTACGGCCTGTTCTCCACCACCTTCACGCCCGAGCGCCAGCCGCTGTTCAAGTGGGTCGGGCCGATCGCCAAGACCGGCTGGGTGCTGCTCGCCGCGCCCGGCAACAACCTCAGCGTGGCCAGCCTCAAGGACGCCGCGCAGTACCGCATCGGCGCCTACAAGAACGACGCGGTCAGCCAGCACCTGGAGAGCCAGGGCCTGCAGCCGGTCAACGCCCTGCGCGATCAGGAGAACGTGAAGAAGCTGGTGCGCGGGCAGATCGACCTGTGGGCCACCACCGACCCGGTGGGCCGCTACCTGGCCAAGCAGGAAGATGTCAGCGGCCTGACCACCGTGCTGCGCTTCAACGACGCCGAGCTCTATCTGGCGCTGAACAAGGACACCCCGGACGAGGTGGTCGAGCGCCTGCAGAAGGCCCTGGACGAGCTGCGCGCCGAGGGTTATATCGACGACATCACCGAGAACTACCTGTAACGCTCGGCTCGGAACCTAGGGTGCGCCGCGCGCACCAGCCGTTTTTCGGTGCGCACGGCGCACCCTAGGACAAAGCCAAGAAAAAAGCCCGGACAGGTCCGGGCTTTTTCATTTCGCCGCTTCGCCTTAGCCGCCGCGGGTCACGCTCAGGCCCTTGAGCAGGTTGAGCGCCTGGCTCAGCTGGTAGTCGTCGTCCTGCGGGCGCTGCGGTTGGGCCGCTTTGGCCTTGCTCGGGCGGTCGGCGCCGCCGTTGCCGTTGCCCAGGTGGCCCTGCAGGTCGGCTTCCTTGATGCCCTCGTTGTCCTGTTCGCGGGTCAGCTTGGCGCGCGCCACCTCGATATCGGGAACGATGCCCTGGGCCTGGATCGAGCGGCCGTTGGGGGTGAAGTACAGCGCCGTGGTCAGTTTCAGCGCGCGGTCGTTGTTCAGCGGCAGCACGGTCTGCACCGAGCCCTTGCCGAAGCTGTCGGTGCCCATCAGCACCGCGCGCTTGTGGTCCTGCAGGGCGCCGGCGACGATCTCCGAGGCCGAGGCACTGCCGCCGTTGATCAGCACCACCAGCGGCACGCCTTCGCTGGCGTCGGCCGGGTCGGCGTTGAAGCGCAGCTCGGAGTTGGCCAGGCGGCCCTCGGTGTAGACGATCAGGCCCTTCTTGAGGAAATGGTCGGTGACCTCCACCGCCGCCTGCAGCACGCCGCCGGGGTTGTTGCGCAGGTCCATGACCAGGCCGCGCAGCTTCTTGTCGCCGTTGTCCTTGCGCAGCCTGTTCAACGCCTTGCCGACTTCCTCGCCGGTGTTGACCTGGAACTGCGAGATGCGCAGGTAGCCGTAGCCGTCCTCGAGCATCTGGCTCTTGACGCTGCGCACCTTGATCACCGCGCGGGTCAGGGTCAGGTCGAAGGGGCGGCCGCCGTCGCGCACCAGGGTCAGCTCGATCTTGCTGCCGGCCTTGCCGCGCATCTTGTCCACCGCTTCCATCATCGACAGGCCCTTGGTCGGCTGGCCGTCGATCTTGACGATCAGATCGCCGGGCTGGATGCCGGCCTTGGAGGCCGGGGTGTCGTCGATCGGCGAGACCACCTTGACGAAGCCGTCTTCCATGCCGACCTCGATGCCCAGGCCGCCGAACTCGCCGCTGGTGCTCTCCTGCAGTTCGAGGAAGGCTTCCGGCTCGAGGTAGGCCGAGTGCGGGTCGAGGTTGCTGAGCATGCCCTTGATGGCGTTCTCCAGCAGGGTCTTGTCGCTGACCGGTTCGACATAGGCGGCCTTGATCCGGTCCATCACCTCGGCGAAGGTACGCAGGTCGTCCAGCGGCAGCGGCGCCTTGCTGCTCGCCGCCGCGGGGGCGGGCTCGGCCGCCTGCAGGGCGGGCGCGCCGAGCAGCAGGCCGAGGGCCAGGGCCAGGCAGGTGGGACGGAAGCGATGCGACATGTCGAACTCCTAATTAGCGGAAAACGGCGCCTATCCCTGCGCGCGGCACCATTGCGCCGGGTCGCTGGGGCGACCCTGCTGGCGAATGGCGAAATACAGTGCCGGCGTATCCTGGCCGCCGCTGGTACCCACGGTGGCGATGGCTTCGCCGGCCTTGACCAGGTCACCGGCATTCTTCAGCAGGTTCTGGTTGTGGCCGTAGAGGCTCAGGTAGCCGTTGCCATGGTCGAGAATGACCAGTAGACCGGCGCCGCGCAACCAGTCGGCGAACACCACGCGGCCGCCGTGTACGGCGCGCACCTGGCTGCCGGCCGGCGCTCCGATCAGCACGCCGTCCCATTTAGTACGAGCGTCGCCGCCGCGCGGGGTTCCGTAGCGTGCCACCAAACGGCCATCGACCGGCCAGGGCAACTTGCCGCGGGCGTTGGCGAAAGGCCCGCCATAGGTGGCGCCGGAGCTGACCTGCGGGCCGCTCGGCTGCGGGTTGCCCGGTCGCGGTTGCTCTGCCTGCTGCGCCAGCAGAGCGCGTTTGCGCGCCTCCTCGGCCTCGCGCGCCTGACGCGCCAGGGTCTCTTCGATGGTCTTCAGCACGCGGCCCAGCTCGGCCTGTTCCTGCTGGCGCGCCTTGAGCCGCTGGTCGCGGCTGGCGAATTCGCTGTTGAGCTTGGCCAGCGCCTGCTGGCGCTCCTTGCGCGCCTCGGCGAGCTTGGCGTGGCGCTCGTCGAGGCCGGCCTTCTGCGCCTGCAGCTGGGCCTGGTGGTTGGCGATTTCCTGCTCGACGTTGGCCAGCTGGCGCAGGGTCTCGTTGAACGCCGCGAGCTGTTCCAGGCGCGCCTGGCTGAGATAGTCGTAGTAGGTCAGGGTGCGCGAGAACTTTTCCGGGTTCTGCTGGTTGAGCAGCAGCTTGACGTACTCCTGGCGGCCGCTCTGGTAGGCGGCGCGGGCCTGGATGGCGATCAGCCGCTGCTGTTCAGTGCGTGCGCTCTGGAGTTTTTTTTTCTCCTGATCCAGGCGCTGGATTTCCTGTTCACTGCCCTTGAGTTCGCGCTGCAGCTCCTTGACCTGGCCTTCCAGCGCGCCCATCTCGGTTTCGGTCTTCTTCAGCTGTTGCTGCACGCCGGATTTCTCCTGCTGCAGTTTCTCCAGCAGCTTCTTCAGCTCGGCCACGTCCTGGCGTGCGGCTTCCAGCTGGCGCTGGGTGTCGGCGCGCTGGTCGGCAAGGGCGGGGGCGATCAGGCTGCTGAGCAGGATCAGGGCGAGGATGCGGAGCATGGGTGGGGCGACACCTGGCGGTGGAATGGGCCCTAGTATGCCCGCGCCGCCGGGCAAAAAAAACGCCCCAGGCCTCAAGGCGCGGGGCGTTTGGCGGATTATCGAGGTTCAGTCGAGCAGGACGATGGAGGTGCCGGTCATTTCCGCCGGTTTTTCCAGGCCCATCAGGCTCAGCAGGGTCGGCGCCACGTCGGCCAGCACGCCGCCTTCGCGGATGCGCGCCGGGCGCTTGCCGACGTAGATGAACGGCACCGGCTCGCAGGTGTGCGCGGTGTGCGCCTGGCCGGTGCACTCGTCCTCCATCTGCTCGACGTTGCCGTGGTCGGCGGTGATCAGCGCTTCGCCGCCGACCTTGTCCAGCGCTTCGACGATGCGGCCGACGCAGGCGTCGAGGCATTCCACGGCCTTGACCGCGGCCTCGAACACGCCGGTGTGGCCGACCATATCGCCGTTGGCGTAGTTGACGACGATCACGTCATAACGCTGCTGCTCGATTGCCTCGACGATCCTGTCGGTGACTTCCGGCGCGCTCATCTCCGGCTTGAGGTCGTAGGTGGCGACGTTCGGCGAGGGGATGAGGATGCGTTCTTCGCCCGCGAACGGCTCTTCGCGGCCGCCGGAGAAGAAGAAGGTGACGTGGGCGTATTTCTCGGTTTCGGCGATACGCAACTGGGTCTTGCCGTGCTTCGCCAGGTATTCGCCGAGCACGTTGGTCAGCGCCTCGGGGGCGAAGGCGGCCGGTGCCGGGATGCTCGCCGCGTACTGGGTGAGCATGACGAAGCCGACCTGCGGCGCGCGCTGGCGCGCGAACTCCTTGAAGGCGGGCTCGACGAAGGTGCGGGTCAGCTCGCGCGCGCGGTCGGCGCGGAAGTTCATAAACACCACGGCGTCGCCGTCTTCCACCCGAACCGGCGCGCCGATGCTGGTGGCCTTGACGAACTCGTCGCTCTCGCCGCGTGCGTAGGCGGCGTTCAGCCCTTCCACGGCGCTGGCGGCGCTGAACTGGGCGTTGCCCTCGACGATCAGCTGGTAGGCCTGCTCGACGCGGTCCCAGCGGTTGTCGCGGTCCATGGCGAAGTAGCGGCCGATCAGGCTGGCGATGCGGCCCTTGCCAAGTTTGGCGAAGGCGGCGTCGAGCAGCTCGATGGGGCCCTGCGCGCTTTTCGGCGGGGTGTCGCGGCCGTCGAGGAAGGCGTGCAGGTAGATCTTCTCGGCGCCGCGGCGCACGGCCAGCTCGGCCATGGCCACCAGGTGGTCCTGGTGGCTGTGCACGCCGCCGTCGGACAGCAGGCCGAGGATATGCACGGCCTTGCCGGCGGCCACGGCCTGGTCCACCGCCCGGTTGATCGCGGCGTTGTCGAAGAACTCGCCGTCGCGGATGGCCTTGGTCACCCGGGTGAAGTCCTGGTACACCACGCGGCCGGCGCCGAGGTTCATATGGCCGACCTCGGAGTTGCCCATCTGTCCGTCCGGCAGGCCGACGTCCATGCCTGAGCCTGAGATCAGGCCGTGCGGATAGCTGGCGCGCAGGCGGTCGTAGACCGGCGTGTTGGCGGCGTGGATGGCGTTGTGCTCGGGGTTGTCGCTGTGACCGAAGCCGTCGAGGATGATCAGAACCAAGGGTTTGGGCGTGGCGCTCATTAAGCTGGCTCGCTCTGGGTCGATGGGCGGGAAACAAGGCCGGGCATTTTACGGTCAAGCGCCTGGCGCGTCACTGCCGGACGGGGTTTGGCCGACCTGTGGGCCTGTGTATACTGGCCGGCATTTTACCGTCCTGGGTCATATAGATGCTCGCCAACCTGATTGAATTCGTCGTTAACCACTATGTATTGAGCGGATTGTTCGTCGTCCTGCTGGTGGCGCTGATCGTCACCGAGATGCGCAAGGGCGGGCAGAACCTGTCCAGCCGCGAACTCACCGCGCTGGTCAACAGCGAGCAGGGCGTGGTGCTCGACGTGCGTGCGCAGAAGGACTTCTCCGCCGGGCATATCGTCGATTCCCTGCATATTCCCTATGAAAAGGTGTCGGCGCGTATCGCCGAGCTGGAGAAGCACAAGGCCAAGACCATAGTGGTGGTCGACGCCATGGGCCAGCACGCCGGCAGCATCGCCCGCGAGCTGAAGAAGGCCGGCTACACCGCGGCCAAGCTGTCCGGCGGCATCGCCAGCTGGCGTGGCGACAACCTGCCGCTGGTGAAGTGACATGACAGGCGTGGTCATCTATTCCAGCGACTGGTGCCCCTACTGCATCCGCGCCAAGCAGCTGCTGGCACGCAAGGGCGTGGACTTCGACGAAGTGCGCGTCGACGGCCAGCCCGCGCTGCGCGCCGAGATGACCCGCAAGGCCGGGCGCAGCTCGGTACCGCAGATCTGGATCGGCAGCACCCATGTCGGTGGCTGCGACGACCTCTACGCCCTGGAGCGCGCCGGCAAGCTCGATGCGCTGCTGCAGAGCCCCGCATAAACCTCAAGACAAGCAGGCAAAGGCCATGACCGAACAAGCAAACAACGGCGCCGCCGAACAGCAGAACCCGCAATTCTCCCTGCAGCGCATCTACGTCAAGGATCTGTCCTTCGAGGCGCCGAAGAGCCCGGAAATCTTCCGTCAGGAGTGGACGCCGAGCGTCGGCCTGGACCTCAACACCCGGCAGAAGACCCTGGACGGCGATTTCCACGAAGTGGTGCTGACCCTCTCGGTCACCGTGAAGAACGGTGAAGAAGTGGCCTTTATCGCCGAAGTGCAGCAGGCCGGCATCTTCCTGATCAAGGGCCTGGACGCCGCCTCGATGAGCCACACCCTCGGCGCCTTCTGCCCGAACATCCTCTTCCCCTACGCCCGCGAGGCGCTGGACAGCCTGGTCATCCGCGGCTCCTTCCCGGCGCTGATGCTGGCCCCGGTGAACTTCGATGCGCTGTACGCCCAGGAGCTGCAGCGTCAGCAGCAGGCGGCGCAGGGCGAAGCCACCGCGCACTAAGCGCGCTAGGCCGCACGGAAAAAGCGCCCCACGGGGCGCTTTTTCGTAGGGTGCGCCGTGCGCACCATCAATACGATGCCGGTGCGCACAGTACACCCTACGCCCCGGCGAAGCCGTTCTGCCGCCAGGCCTCGTAGACGGTCACCGCCACGGTATTGGACAGGTTCAGGCTGCGGCAGCCGGCGCGCATCGGCAGGCGCAGGCGTTGCTCGGGCGGCAGGGCGTTGCGCACCTCCTCCGGCAGGCCGCGGCTCTCCGGGCCGAACAGGAAGGCGTCGCCGGGCCGGTAGGCGACCTCGTGAAAGGCGTGCGAACCCTTGGTGGTGAAGGCGAACAGGCGCGGCTGGCCGAGGCTGGCCAGGCAGCTCGACAGATCCGGGTGGCGCTCGAGGGTGGCGTACTCGTGGTAGTCCAGACCGGCGCGGCGCAGGCGCTTGTCGTCCAGCTCGAAGCCCAGCGGCTCGATCAGGTGCAGCTGGCAGCCGCTGTTGGCGCACAGCCTGATAATGTTGCCGGTGTTGGGCGGGATTTCCGGTTGAAAGAGGATGACGTGGAACATGCAGGGCTCCGAGCACAGGGACGACCGCCATTCTACGCCGGTCGAGGACCCCAGGCCGCGACTTCGCTGGCGCTTCATGGCCTCGCTGGCGTTGCTGGCCTTTCTCCTCGGCAGCCTGCTCGGTCGCCTGTTCGAGCCGGCGCCGCTGCGCATCGAGGGCGCCGAGCCCTGGGCCGCGGGCCTGCAGGTCTGGTTCAACCGTGAGCCGCAGGCGCTCGCCGAGCACGTCCAGGGCGCGCTGAGCTATCGCTTCGTCGATGCCTACGGCCGCGAACGCCAGGGTCGCCTCGACCTGGACGGCACCCCGGTCAACTGGCGGATTCAGCGGGAGGGACGGGATCTGCGCCTGATGCTGGTGGCGGCCCGCCCGTTGGGCGGGGCGTGGCGCGGTGCGGAGGTGGATGGGCGCTGGCGGGTACGTCTGACCCTGCGCCGCGAATAAAAGAGGGGATTCCCCGGCCTGCCTGTACCAAGGTCCCCGAAACTGGGCTTGCCTTAGCTTATGCAGGCTGTGTGCCAATTTTGTTACCAAGGCCGAAAGCCGCGGTTTTGCTGGGCTGGCCGGTCGGTTGCGGCGTTTCGCGGCGCCGCCGGCACGCCTCAGTAGGGTGCGCCCTGCGCACCGAATGGTGCACGCGGCGTCGAATCGCGCGCGTATGCCGTCGGGCAGGGCGGACCCGCGTCACGCTGTCCGCCCTGCCTCCGCTAGCCGCTATCGGCCGCCCTCAGCGCGTAGGGCGGACATGTCGAAGGCTTGTCCGCCAGGTGCGGCGGCGGATCAGCGTCGCGCTGTCCGTCCTGTCTCCGCTAGCCGCTATCGGCCGCTCTCAGTGCGGCAGCAGGCGCAGCGTGCCGCGACTGTGCGCCGCCACGTCCGCGTCGCTCAGGTGCTGCGGCTGGTACTGGCCGGCCACGTGGGCGGCGGCCTGGTCGTCGTAGTGGGCGTCGAAAGGCACGCCGCTCTGCCCCACCGGAATGCCGCCGAGGGCGCGCTCGGCATCGGCCAGATCGACCAGGCGCCGGGTCGAGGGCCCGTAGACCACCGGCCAGGGCGCCGGGCCGACCTTGTGCGACAGGTTGTTCGGCATCTCGTGGCCGCCCGGCGCGGCGAACGGGCCGACGTTGAGCAGCCTGGCCAGCAGCGGCTGCTGGCCCAGCGGGTGGCCGTGGGTCAGGGTATGGGCGCGGCCCCAGGCCCAGTCGCCGGGGTCATCGCCGAACTGGCCGCGCAGGTGCTCGAGGCTGGCGCGCCAGGCGTCGGCGACTATCTGCGCGCGGCTCTCGCGCGTTGCGCTGCCCTGGCGGTTCCACCAGGGCGAGTCGGCGTCGCCGCTCAGGCGCGGCAGGGCACTGTCCAGCACGCGGGTGTACAGCAGGCTGTCGAAGAAGGCTTCGCCCAGCTCGTCGGCCATGGCTTCGCGGGCCAGCTGGTAGGTCAGCTGGTTGAACAGGGTGGCGGCCAGCGAGTCGAGGCGGTGGTCGCCATCCCAGGCCGCCAACTGCTCGACCAGCGCGCGCTCGCGGTCGTTCGCCGCGGCCGCACGCAGCTCGCCCAGGATCGGCGCCAGCAGGCGCGGGCCGTAGCCGCTGCCGCTGTCGAGCTGCAGCGCCTGGCTGTTGGCGCTATCCCATTTCACCGCGGCGTCGCTCAAATGCCGGTCCAGGCGCTGGCCGCGGTCGGCCAGGTTGTAGTAGCCGGGAATCTCGATGTCGCTGGCCGCCAGCGGCTGGTAGTTGGCCGAGAGGATATAGCCGCGCGCCGGGTTCTCTTCCTGCGGGTTGGCGCTGAACGGATGCCAGCCGGGCTTGTCCGCCTCGCCGCTGGCGCCGTCGAGGATAAAGCTAGGGTTGACCCCGGCCGGGCGCAGCGGCAGCTTGGCCGCGGCCCACCAGCCGATATCGCCGGCGGCGCTGGCCCAGATCACGTTGAGCCCGGGCGCCTCGATCAGCTCGGCGGCGGCGCGGGCCTTGTCCAGGCTGTCGGCGCGGTTGAGCTGGTAGAAGGCGTCGAGGATCGGGTTGTCGGTCTCGAGGAAGGCCCACCACAGGGCGATCGGCGTGCTGCCGGCGGTCTGGCCGAGGGCGTCGTTGACGATCGGCCCGTGCGGCGAGCGGCGCAGGCTCAGCTCGACCGGCGCGGCGCCCTTGACCGCGATACTTTCCGTGCGGCGTTCGAGCTCCACCCAGCGCCCCTGGTACCAGACCTGTTCGGGGTTGTCCGGGTTGACCCGCTCGGCGATCAGGTCGAGGTCGTCGTTCTGGAACATGGTCAGGCTCCAGGCGAAGTCGCGGTTGTGGCCCAGCGAGGCGACCGGGTTGAGCGCCTGGTGGTAGCCGTACAGCTCGAAGCCGGGCGCCTGCAGGTGCGCCTCGTACCACACCGCCGGCACGGCGAAGCGGATATGCGGGTCGCCGGCCAGCAGCGGCTTGCCGCTGGCGGTGCGGCTGCCGGCCACGGCCCAGGCGTTGCTGCCTTCGAACTGCGGCAGGCCGCTGCCTTCCAGTGCCGCGTGGCTGAGGCGGGCGACGGCGGCCAGGTCCTGCCAGTCGCCGGCGGCCAGCGGCGTGCCGACCACGCCCTGCGGGTGCCAGTCGAGGTCGAAGACCTTGAGGTAGTCGGCGCCGAGGCGCTCGCGCACATGGCTCAGCACCGGCTCGGTGCGGAAGGCGGCGGCGAAGCTGTAGGCCATATAGCCGGCGACGCTGAGGGTGTCGGCGACCGTGAAGGGGCGCGGCTCGATGCCCAGCAGGTCGAATTCCAGCGGCCGCGGGCGGCTGGCCTGGTACTGGTTGATGCCGTCGAGGTAGGCCAGCAGGGCGCGGCCGGCCGGGCTGTCGCCGTCGAAGCGGCCGGCGTAGTCGTCGGCATGGGCGCGAATGCCCAGGGTGCGGAACAGGCGGTCGGTATCCACCAGCTGTTCGCCGAGCACCTCGGCCAGTTCGCCGCGGGCCAGGCGGCGCAGCATTTCCATCTGGAACAGGCGGTCCTGGGCGTGCACGTAGCCCAGCGCGCGGTACATATCGGCCTCGTGCTCGGCGCGGATATGCGGCACGCCGCGCTCGTCAAAGCGCACCGTGACCGGCGCCTGCAGCGCACTCAGGCGCAGTTCGCCGTCGCGCAGCGGCTGCTTGCCGTGCAGGTACCAGGTCAGGCCGCCGGCTGTGGCGGCGACCAGCAGGGCGAGGGCAGTCAGGGAGCGTTTCATCGCAGGCGATCCTTGTTGTTATGGTCGGCCCGCATTCTGCGCAGGCGCGGCGCTCGCGGCATTGACCAAATGCCGCAGCACTGAAAGTCTATGGTCAATCAGCGCATGGAGACGTCATGAGCGAAGCCCCCCGGGTCGCCCTGACCCACTCCTCGACCCTGCGCCGCCTGCTCTACGAGGCGCTGGCCGAGCTGGGCCTGGACCCTACCGACACCTACCGCCGCGCCTATGCCGGTGCGCCATTGACCGCGCCGCTGCTGGAGGCGCGCGAGGAGCATGACAACGCGCCGCGCTTCTGGCAGGCGCTGGAAGGCATCAGCGGCGACGCCGATATCGGTCTGCACCTGGGCGAAGTGATGCGCCCGCGGCCGATGGACGTGGTCGGCTACCTGCTGCTGGCGGCGCGCGACCTGCGCCAGGGGCTGCAGGCCTTCGTGCGCTTCCAGCACATCCTTTCCGGCGGCTTCGCCGCGCGCCTGGAGGAGGAGGGCGACGAAGCGCGCCTGGTGATCGACCTCAACTACCGCGGCGTCGGCTCGCTGCGTCAGCAGATGGAATGCCTGGCGGTGTTGCTGCCGAAGATGCTGGCGGCGGCCGGCGGCGAGCTGCCGCTGCGCGGCGTCGACTTTCGCCATGCCGCGCCCCGGCGTGTGCACGAGCACCGCCGCCTGCTCGGCGTCGCGCCGCGCTTCGCCCAGGCCCACGACGCGCTGATCCTGCCGCGGGCGTTGCTCGCGCGGCCGTCGCGCAGCGCCAGTCCGCGGCTGTTCGAGGTGCTCGGCGCGGAAGCCGAAAGGCAGCTGGCCGAGCTGGTGGAAAACCAGTTGCTGGCCCGCGTGCGCTACTGGCTGGAGCTCAATCTGGGCGGCGCCGGCTGCAGTTTGACGGCCTGCGCTGGCGCCCTGGACAGCAGCCGCGGCGCCTTGCAGCGGGCGCTGAGCGAGCAGGGCAGCAGCTTTCGCGCGCTGCACGACGAGGTGCGCCGGCTGCGCGCCCTGCGTCTGCTGGAGCAGGGCCTGGGTGTGCGCGAGGTGGCGCGGGCCTGCGGCTTCGCCGAGCTGTCGCCCTTCTACCGCGCCTTTCGCCGCTGGCAGGGCGGCACGCCGCGCGGCCTGTATCGCGCCGCGGAGCAACTGGCGGGTGAAGGGCGCTCGTAGGCTGGGTTAGCCGCCTGTCGCACTGATCGGGCGTTTCGCCCTGTTGGCTGCGGCGTAACCCGGCATCGGCGCCATGCGCTCTATCCTCTGCTGGGCTACGCGACGCTCGACGACCGCGGTGTCTGTTCGTCCGCGTCCGCGTCGCTAACCCAGCCTACGGGTTCAGTCGTTGCCGGGCTCGGCCCAGTCGCAGAAGCAGCCCACCGCCAGGGTATTGCTGGCGTCGACTGTGCGTCCTGCGGCCAGGGCCTCGAGAATCGGCTCGATAAAGCTGTTGCTCGAGTTGCAGGTCAGGCCTTCGCTGTAGGGGCCGAAGTAGGCCAGCCGGCCCTGTTTGTCCCAGATCGCCACCGCCGGGCTGGCGGGCAGGCCGGCGCTGCCGGGCAGGGCCGCGAGCGGTTCGAGCGCGGCCAGTTCGGCCGGCAGGCGGCCCTGGCTGCCGGGCTTCTGCACGGCATGGAACTGGACGCCGCGCGGCGCGTAACGCGCGACCAGCTCGGCCAGGTGCTGCTGGTTGCCGACGTTGCATGGGCAGGCCGGGTCCCAGAAGTGCACCAGGCGGATTGCCCCGGGGCCGGCCAGTTCGGCCGGCAGACGCAGCTCGGCGCCGGAAAACAGCGCGGCGCGCTCGTCGAAGGGGCGCAGGTAGCGCGCCTCGAACCACCAGAAGGCCAGCAGCATGCCGCCCAGCCAGACGAGGGCGAGCAGGGTGGCGAGCAGGGTCTTGGGTGAGGGACGAGGCATGGACGGCGGCGGGCGAAAAGGGCGTGTAGCTTGCCACGCCGCGTGTGGCAGCTGAAGATCGACCTTTCGAGGAATGCCCCGCGGTTCGCCCCGCGCTCTAGGGAAGGCCCCATGCCAGAGCCGTTTCACCCCGAACAACTGCGCCCCCTGCTGCGACCCTTGGCCGCAGCGCGCCTGGAGCTGCCGGCGGTGCAGGCCTACCGCAGCTTCTACGGCCTCGACCTGGGCGGCCGCCACGCCGGGCTGGATCATCGCCTCGGCAGCTTCGCCGCCGCCGGCTACCAGATCGCCGTGCAGCTGTGGGCGCCGGCCGAGCCGCGCGGCACCCTGCTGCTGCTGCACGGTTACTACGACCATATGGGCCTGTACCGCCACGTGATCGACTGGGCGTTGGCGCTGAATCTGGCCGTGCTGGCCTGCGACCTGCCCGGCCATGGCCTGTCCAGCGGCGCGCGCGCCAGCATCGGCGACTTCGCCGAGTACCAGCGGGTGCTTGCCGGGCTGTTCGAGCAGGCCGCCGAACTGCAGCTGCCGCAGCCCTGGCATCTCTGTGGGCAGAGCACCGGCGGGGCGATCCTGCTGGACTACCTGCTGACCGGCGAGCCGCGTCCCGAACTGGGCCAGGGCATCCTGCTGGCGCCGCTGGTGCGGCCGCGCGCCTGGGCCTGGTCGCAGCTCAGCTACCGCCTGCTGCGCCCCTTCGTGCGCGAGATTCCGCGGCGCTTCAGCGAGAACTCCAGCGACGCCGCGTTCATCGACTTCGTCCATAACCTCGACCCGCTGCAGCCGCGCAACCTGCCCACCGCCTGGGTCGGCGCCCTGGCGCAGTGGGTGCCGCGCATCGAGGCGGCGCCGCGCAGCGCGCACAGCCCGCTGATCGTGCAGGGCGAGGCGGACATGACGGTGGACTGGCGGCACAACCTCGAGGTGCTGCAGGACAAGTTCAGCCGGCCGAGCATCCTGCGCCTGCCCGAGGCGCGCCATCACCTGGCCAACGAAAGCGAGGCGCTGCGCCGGCGTTATTTTGAGTTCCTGGGCGAGCGGTTGGCGTAGGTTGGGCCGGGCGGCGATCCGTTGAGCGCAGCGAATCCCAACGGGGAGCGCGTAGCGCTCCGCCCGGCGTCCGCTCGACGGGCGCCCGCTCTGCCAGGCGATATACCGGCGTGCGCCAGCGCTGGGTTACGGCGCAACGGATGGTTCGGTGCATCGACGATAGCGACAGGCGCCTAACCCAGCCTACAGGTCTGCGTGAGCGGTTGGCGTAGGTTGGCGCTGAGCGCAGCGAAGCCCAACGGGGAGCGCGTAGCGCTCCGCCCGGCGTCCGCGTGACGGGCGCCCGCTCCGCCCGGCGATATACCGGCGTGCGCCATCGCTGGGTTACGGCGCAACGGATGGTTCGGTGCATCGACGATAGCGACAGGCGCCTAACCCAGCCTACAGGTCGCGTGAGCGGTTGACGTAGGTTGGGCCGGGCGGCGATCCGCTGAGCGCAGCGAAGCCCAACGGGGAGCGCGTAGCGCTCCGCCCGGCGTCCGCTCGCCAGGCGATATACTGGCGTGCGCCATCGCTGGGTTACGGCGCAACGAATGGTTCGGTGCATCGAGGGCAGCGGCAGGCGCCAACCCAGCCTGGCTATCGTCTGCCTTGCGCCGGTGCCGCTTTAGATCCCCTGCGGCGCCGGCTCCAGCTCGGCGGTGCTCATGCCCACCGCCAGCCCGGCTCGCAACGCTTCCAGCGCGGCCTGGTAGTAGGCCTGGCCGTCCGCCGACTGGGCGAACTCGACGAACTGCTCCAGCTCCGGATCGCTCAGCTCGCGGTAGACGTGTAGCAGGGTGTTGTCGAGATCCTGTTCGATCTGCGCCATCAGGCGTTGGCGCTGGCCGTTGAGCAGGCTCTGCGCCTGGGCGCCGCCGAGCAGGCCGGGGAGCATCTGGCTGAGGCTGTCGGCGGCGACGCCGGCCAGCGCCAGGCTGACCTCGGCGCCGGCCTCCTTGGCCGGCAGGGCCTGGGCCAGGTGCCGGATCAGCAGGCGCCGGGTGGCGTCGGCCTCGCTGCGCGGCAGGCCGTCGGCGTAGCGCGCCAGCTGGTCGCTGCGGGTGGCCAACTGCTCGGCGGCGACTATCTTGCGCCCCAGTTCGGACTGGAAGAAGGCCAGCGCCGGCTGCGGATCGGCCAGCTGCATGCGCAGGCTGTGCTGGGCGCGGCGGTCGATGGCGGCGGCGTCGAAGCGGCGGTTGCTGTTGTCCACCAGCGCCTGATACACCGCCGGCGGCAGGCTGCTGCGGTAGCGCTGCTGGGCGGCGTCGAGGGCCTGGTTGAAGTGCTCGCGTTGTTGCGGCCAGCCGGCCGCCTGGTACAGGCGCAGGTGGTCGTCGGCCAGGCTCGGCAGGGCCAGGCCGAACAGCAACAGGGCAAACAGAAGGCGCATCGAGAACTCCTTGGCAAACGGGCCTGGCCGTCCGCTGGGGGCAGCGGGCGGCTATTTTCGGCGGCCGGCCGGGGCTTGTCGAGCGGGCTGGCTGGCGCTGATACAATCGCCGCCATGACCGAGTCCAGCCAGCACCACTGCTTCGCCAGCCTTATCGACGACCTCGCCAGCCGGGGCTGGTCGCAACGGGCGCTTTTCGCCCCCGAGCTTCTGACCCGCGAACTGGCCGCCGAGTGCCGTAGACGTGCGCAGACTGGTGAACTCAGCGCCGCCGGTGTCGGCCGCGGCAGCGCCCAGCAGGTGCAGGAGGGGATTCGCGGGGATCGCATCCAATGGCTGGAGCCTGGCCAGAGCGACGCCTGCGACCAGTATCTGCAGCTGATGGACGGTTTGCGCCGGGCGCTGAACCAGGCGCTGTATCTGGGCCTCGAGGACTACGAGAGCCACTTCGCGTGCTATGCGCCGGGCGCCTACTACCAGAGGCACCTGGACCGCTTTCGCGACGACGACCGCCGCAGCGTGTCGGCGGTGTTCTACCTCAACGAGGATTGGCAGGCCGAGCAGGGCGGCGCGTTGCGCCTGTACCTGGCCGACGGCCGCGAGCATGACGTGCTGCCGCAGGCCGGCACCCTGGCGTTGTTCCTCTCCGCCGAGATGCCCCACGAGGTGCTGCCGGCCACGCGCGAGCGGCTGTCGCTGACCGGCTGGTTCAGGCGCCGCGGTGGTGACCCGATCTGAGGACTCGCTCCGCTCAGTGGCCCCAGACCTTGATGGTGCCGTTGATATCGCGGATATCGCGCAGGGCGACGTTGCCGATGCTGGTGTCGCCGATATACAGGTCGCTGGCCACGCGGGCTCGGATCATCAGCTTGCCCAGCGGACCGAGCTGCTGGTTGATCGCGGTGAGGTTGGGCAGCTTGAGCTGCAGCTGGCTCTGGCCGTTGCCGCCCTTGACCACGTCCACCTCCAGGGTCGGCACCTCGATGCCGAGGATCGGCACGCTGGCGCCCAGCTGTGCCGGGCCCAGGGCATAGCCGTCGCAATCGCCGGGTTTGAGGCAGCCGTTGTCGATCTTGACGTTGCGCAGCGACAGGCTGCCGCCGTCGTCCTGCCAGCGCACCTCGTCGATGCGCGCCATCAGGTCGAGGCGGATGCTGATGCCGGCCTGGCCGCTGATCTGGCTCAGGCTGTCGTCCTCCAGCGCCTGCAGGGCGGCCTGGGCCGAAGGGGCAAGCAGTACCGCACTGCACAGCAGTGGCAGGACGAACGTACGAAGCGGATGGGACATGAGCGGTAACCTCCCTGGTTGGCCGCGTCAGTCTGCTGGGACGCTGCCCGCTGCGCCATGGGGCAATGCCGTTTCCCGCCGAAGGATAGGCCGCCAGGCCCGGAAAACGGCGGCGTGCGGCCGCTTTGCCGAGTGTCGGAGCGAGGGCTGACGGCGCTGTTACCGGCGGTTACTCTGGTGGCGGCAATGGAGAGAGTCGATGCACAAGATATTGGTCAGTCGCTGCCTGCTCGGCCATCGGGTGCGTTACGACGGCGGCGCCCATGGTCCCTTCGACCAGCTGCAACGCTGGCTGGACGAGGGCCGGGTAGTGGCGCTGTGCCCGGAGGTGGCCGGCGGCCTGCCAACGCCGCGGCCGCCGGCGGAAATCCGCGGCGGTCAGGGCGCCCTGGTGCTGGACGGGCAACTGCCGGTGCTGACGGTGGAGGGCGCGGACGTCACCGCCGCTTTCGTCAGTGGGGCCGAGCAGGCGCTGGCGCTGGTGCGCGAGCACGGCATCCGCCTGGCCCTGCTCAAGGCGCGCAGCCCGTCCTGCGGCAATCTGGAGAACTACGATGGCAGCTTCGGCGGCGTGCGCGTGCCGGGCGAAGGCGTGACTGCCGCCTTGTTGCGCCGTGCCGGAATCAAGGTGTTCAACGAGGCGCAACTGGATGAGGCCGCCGCCGAGCTGGCGCGGCTGGAGCAGGCGTGATGTAGCCCGGATGCGATCCGGGGCACGAAACGATCGCCGTCCGTAATTGGTGCGCACGGCGCACCCTACGGTCCCATGAACAAGGGAGACCGAAGTCTCCCTGTGTCTTGCCGCTTGTGGCTTGAAGCTTGCGGCTGCTCTTTTAGAACAGCACGCGGCTGCGGATGGTGCCGTTGACGTGCTGCAGCTTCTCCAGCGCCAGGTCGGAGTACTCGGCGTCTACGTCGATCACCACGTAGCCGACCTTGTCGTTGGTCTGCAGGAACTGGCCGGAGATGTTGATGCCGTTGTCGGCGAACACCTTGTTGATCTCGCTCATCACGCCCGGAATGTTGGCGTGGATGTGCAGCAGGCGGTGTTTGCCCGGATGCGCCGGCAGCGCCACTTCAGGGAAGTTGACCGAGGACACCGAGGTGCCGTTGTCGCTGTACTTGACCAGCTTCTCGGCCACTTCCAGGCCGATATTGGCCTGCGCTTCGGCAGTCGAGCCACCGATGTGCGGGGTGAGGATCACCCGATCCAGGCCACGCAGCGGGCTCTCGAACTCTTCGTCGTTGGACTTGGGCTCGACCGGGAACACGTCGATGGCGGCGCCGATCAGGTGCTCGTCCTTGATCGCCTGGGCCAGGTGATCCAGCTCGACCACAGTGCCGCGCGCGGCGTTGATCAGGATGCCGCCCTTCTTCATGGCGCGGATTTCCTTCTCGCCGATCATCCACTGGGTGGACGGCAGCTCCGGCACGTGCAGGGAGACGATGTCGCACAGGCCCAGCAGCTCGTACAGGTCGCCGATCTGCGTGGCGTTGCCCAGCGGCAGTTTGGTCACGGTGTCGTAGAAGAACACCTGCATGCCGAGGGCCTCGGCCAGCACCGAGAGCTGGGTGCCGATGGAACCGTAGCCGATGATGCCCAGCTTCTTGCCGCGGATCTCGAAGGAGTTGGCCGCCGACTTGATCCAGCCGCCGCGATGGCAGGAGGCGTTCTTCTCGGGGATGCCGCGCAGCAGCAGGATGGCCTGGGCCAGTACCAGCTCGGCCACCGAGCGGGTGTTGGAATAGGGCGCGTTGAACACGGCGATGCCGCGCTCGCGGGCGGCGTCCAGGTCGACCTGGTTGGTGCCGATGCAGAAGCAGCCGACGGCGACCAGCTTCTTCGCGCAGTCGAAGACCTCGGCGGTCAGCTGGGTGCGCGAGCGAATACCGATGAAGTGGGCTTCGGCGATCTTTTCCTTGAGCTCTTCGCCCGACAGCGCGCCCTTGAGGTACTCGATGTTGCTGTAGCCGGCGGCCTTCAGGGTGTCCACGGCATTCTGGTGGACGCCTTCGAGAAGAAGGAACTTGATCTTGCTCTTGTCGAGAGAGGTCTTGCTCATCGGAGTACCTGTTGTCCCAGGGATGTTTTCAGGGAAGGGCCGAGAAATTCAGCCAGCGCCCGTAGATCGCTGCATGGCTCGATTCACGGGGTGCGTATGCTAGCATGTTCGCCTTTTTCAATGCTCGGTCGCGACCTGAATGGTTCTCAGGGCGACCATGAATCCTTTGAGAGTTCCGTAGATGACCACCCCTGCCCAGATCGAAGAGCTGAAGACCCTGGTTGAGCCCGGCAAGGTGTTGACCGACGCCGATTCCCTCGAGGCCTACGGCAAGGACTGGACCAAGCATTTCGCCCCGGCGCCTTCGGCCATCGTCTTCCCCAAGAGCATCGAACAGGTGCAGGCCATCGTCCGTTGGGCCAATGCGCACCAGATCGCCCTGGTGCCCTCGGGTGGTCGCACCGGCCTGTCGGCGGCCGCGGTGGCGGCCAATGGCGAGGTGGTGGTGGCGTTCGACTATATGAACCAGATTCTCGCCTTCAACGAGTACGACCGCACCGCGGTGTGCCAGCCGGGCGTGGTGACCAAGCAGCTGCAGCTGTTCGCCGAGGACAAGGGCCTGTACTACCCGGTGGACTTCGCTTCCTCGGGTTCCAGCCAGATTGGCGGCAATATCGGTACCAATGCTGGCGGGATCAAGGTGATTCGCTACGGCATGACCCGCAACTGGGTGGCCGGCCTGAAGGTGGTCACCGGCACCGGCGAGCTGCTGGAGCTGAACCGCGACCTGATCAAGAACGCCACCGGCTACGACCTGCGCCAGCTGTTTATCGGCGCCGAAGGGACGCTGGGCTTCGTGGTCGAGGCGACCATGCGTCTGGACCGGGCGCCGAAGAACCTCACCGCGATGGTGCTCGGCACCCCGGATTTCGACTCGATCATGCCGGTGCTGCACGCCTTCCAGGGCAAGCTGGATCTGACCGCCTTCGAATTCTTCTCCGACAAGGCCCTGGCCAAGATCCTCGCCCGTGGCGACGTGCCGGCGCCGTTCGACAGCGAGTGCCCCTTCTACGCCCTGCTGGAATTCGAGGCGACCACCGAGGAGGTGGCCAACCAGGCCTTGGAGACCTTCGAGCACTGCGTCGAGCAGGGCTGGGTGGTCGACGGCGTGATGAGCCAAAGCGAGCAGCAGCTGCACAACCTGTGGAAGCTGCGCGAGTACATCTCCGAGACCATCAGCCACTGGACGCCGTACAAGAACGACATCTCGGTTACCGTCAGCCAGGTGCCGGCCTTCCTCAAGGACATCGACGCCATAGTCGAGGCCAACTACCCGGACTTCGAGGTGGTGTGGTTCGGCCATATCGGCGACGGCAACCTGCACCTGAATATCTTGAAGCCCGAGAACCTGTCGAAGGACGAGTTCTTCGCCAAGTGCGCAGTGGTCAACAAGTGGGTGTTCGAGACCGTGCAGAAGTACAACGGCTCGATCAGCGCCGAGCACGGCGTGGGCATGACCAAGCGCGATTATCTGCACTACAGCCGCAGCGAGGCCGAGATCGCCTGCATGAAGGCGGTCAAGGCGGTGTTCGACCCCAACGGCATCATGAACCCCGGCAAGATCTTCCCGGTTTGATCCCTTAGGGTGCGCTGTGCGCACCAGCGATCAGGCACAGAACGCGTTTTGGTGCGCACGGCGCACCCTACTGATCAGGAGTCCCCGATGAGCTATCAGCACCAGTACGTCGACGGAACCACCGTCCACTTTCCCCTCGGCAAGGTCGTGTGCATCGGTCGCAACTACGCCGAACACGCCAAGGAACTGAACAACCCGGTGCCCAGCGAACCGCTGCTGTTTATCAAGCCGGGCTCCTGCGTGGTGCCGCTGGACGAGGGCTTCGCCATTCCCGACGACCGCGGCGCGGTGCACTACGAGGCGGAAATCGCCGTGCTGATCGGCAAGCCGCTGTCGAAGAAGCCGGACGCCGAGGAAGTGCGCGACGCCATCAGCGGCTTCGCCCCGGCCCTGGACCTGACCCTGCGCGACCTGCAGAGCAAGCTCAAGGAGAAGGGCTACCCCTGGGAAATCGCCAAGAGTTTCGACGGCGCCTGCGTGCTGGCACCCTTCGTGCCCGGCGATGCCATCGAGGACCTGGCCGATATCGGCATTCGCCTGTCGATCAACGGCGAAACCCGTCAGGACGGTAACAGCCGCGACATGCTCAACCCCATAGTCGCGATGATCCAGCACATGGCCGGGCACTTCGCCCTGCAGCCGGGCGACGTCATCCTCACCGGCACCCCGGTGGGCGTCGGCGCGCTGCACAAGGGCGACGAGCTGGTGCTGGAGTTGCTCGGTCACAGCAGCTTCACCAGCCGCGTGCTATAGAACGCGCTCCGCCGCCCGACGGGCGGCGGAACTCCATTCGACAGCGGATGTCGGATTGCCATCAAGCAGCCGAGCCGTCGCCCATGTCCTCTCGCCGTTCCCCCCTGTTCCGTCCTCGCTACTGGCTCGCCGGCGCTGCCGCGGCAACGCTGGCGCTGGCGGTGCATGCCCTGCACTGGGACGACCGCGCGCTGCTCTGGTGGCAGGAGGGCCGCACGCCCCTGGTGGATCGTCTGGCCAGCGTCTGGCTGCCCGGCTACCGCGCGGTGATCCAGGCCAAGACGCTGGCCGGCCTGGAGGAGGACGAAACCTCCGGGCTGACCTACAACCCCGCCACGGGCACCCTGTTCACCGTCACCGGCAGGCATCCGCTGCTGGTCGAACTGTCACGCGAGGGCGAGGTGCTGCGGCGCATCGAGCTGACCGGCTTCGCCGACCCGGAAGGGGTGGAGATGCTCGACGGCGGGCGCATGGCGATCATCGACGAGCGCCGCCGCCAGCTCACCGCCTTCACCCTCGGCGAGGACGAACTGAGTCTGGACGCCGCCGACTTCCCCGGTTTCGACCTGGGTTTCGTCGATGCCGGCAACAAGGGCTTCGAGGGCATAGCCTGGGATGCGCGCAGCCGCAGCCTGCTGCTGGGCAAGGAGCGCAGCCCGCTGGGCCTGTTCAGCCTGCCGTTCCCCGGCGAGGACGGCGCCGCCGGCGTACTGCAGCCGCTGAGCTACCAGCACCTGGGCATGCGCGACATCTCCTCGCTGAGCATCGATGCGCGCACCGGCCATACCCTGGTGCTGTCCGACGAATCGCGCATGCTGCTGGAGCTCGACCGCGCCGGCCAGCCGGTCAGCTTCCTCAGCCTCAGCGGCGGCCGCAATGGCCTGGAGCGGGCCATCGAGCAGGCCGAAGGGGTGACCATGGACGAGCAGGGCAACATCTATATCGTCGCCGAGCCCAACCTGTTCTATGTGTTCAGCAAGTCGGCGCCGGACGCCGGCTGAGCCGTTCAGCTTGGCTTAAGCGCCGATTCAGTCTGGCTTCAGCTTGCCGCCCTAATCTGACCCCGTCACTTACGAACAACGAGGTCAACACCATGAAACCTACCGCTCTCGCTCTGCTGGTTCTGCCGCTGCTCAGCTCCGCCGCCTTCGCCACCGGCTACACCGGTCCGGGCGCCACGCCGCAGGTCACCAGCGTTTCCGCCGCGCTGCAGGCGGCCGACGACACCCAGGTGGTGCTCGAAGGCCAGATCGTCAAGCGTCTGCAGGACGAACTCTACGAATTCAAGGATGCCAGCGGCACCATCCAGGTGGAGATCGACGACGAAGACTGGCCGAACCAGACCGTCTCGGAAACCGCCAAGGTGCGCCTTACCGGCGAAGTGGACAAGGATTTCAACAGCCGCGAGATCGATGTCGACCGCGTCGAGCTGATCAACTGATCGAAGGTTTTCTGCTAACCCGCCACGGCCCGCTCCGTGGCGGGCTTTTTCGTTGTCGTCAGAGAGAGTCGTCATGCGCCGTCTGCTGAGTTTCCACCCCTGGCTCTACGTCCTGCTGTTTGTGCTGTTGGTCGGCGCCGTGCTGGGCCAGCAATACCGTCTGTTCGAGCGCGCCTGGTTCCTGGTGCAGGAGTGGCGGCACGGCGGCGAGTGGCGCGAGCGCTCGCTGTGGCTGGGCGACTACCGGGTGGTGATCGACGCCAAGCCGATCGGCGACATCAGCGACGTCTCGGCGCTGACCTACGACCCGGATCGCGCCAGCCTGTTCAGCGTCACCAACAAACCGGCGCGGGTGATCGAGCTGAGCCTGGACGGGCAGCTCAAGCGCAGCATCGACCTGCAAGGCTTCGGCGACCCCGAGGCCATCGAGTACGTGGCGCCGGGCACCTACGTGATCGCCGACGAGCGTGAGCAGCGCCTGGTCAAGGTGCGCATCGACGACGCCACCCGGGTGCTCGACGCCGGCGATTTCCAGCAGCTGTCGCTGGGCATTGGCGCGGGTGGCAACAAGGGCTTCGAGGGGCTGGCCTACGACGCCAAGAACCAGCGCCTGCTGGTGGCCAAGGAGCGCGACCCGGTGCGCATCTTCGAGGTGCTCGGCTTCCCCCATGTCGATACGGGCAAGCCGCTGGCGCTGCAGGTTAACACCGACCCCAAGCGCGATGCGCGGCTGTTCGTGCGCGACCTGTCGAGCCTGGATTTCGACAGCGCCAGCGGCCACCTGCTGGCGCTGTCGGACGAGTCGCGCCTGGTGATCGAGCTGGACGCTCAGGGCAAGCCGGTCAGCACCCTGTCGCTGCTGGCCGGCCAGCATGGCCTGCAGCGCGGCGTGCCGCAGGCCGAGGGGGTGGCCACCGACGACGCCGGCAACCTCTACCTGATCAGCGAGCCGAACCTGTTCTATCTGTTCAGGAAGGCAGCCGATTAGGCCGTCTGATCGTCCAGCGCGGCGTCCGGCGCGTTCTTCTGCACCGATTCGATGCCGTTCTGGCAGCTGGCGGCGCTGGCGTACATCTGGCTCTGGCCGACCACCTGGCCGTTAGTGGCCTTGAGCACGAAATGGTGCTTGTCGTTGCTCGCGGTCTTGCTCTCGAAGGCGCCGGCGCGCTGCGCGTTCTTGCGCACCGAGTCGATGCCGTTCAGGGCCGAATCCTTGGCCTTGTACAGCTCGCTGGTGAGGATGACCTGGCCGTTGCCGGCCAGCAGGTTGAAATGGAACTGGCCGTCTTTGGCCTTCTTCAGCTCGAACTTGCCGGACATGAGGCACTCCTGGTGTGGGGGATTCGGCTTTAGCCTAGCCCCTCCTGCCTATCCGACCAGTTTCAGCGGCTGATGCGCTTGACGCCCTCGGCGGTGCCGAGCAGCAGCAGGTCGGCCGGGCGCGCGGCGAACAGGCCGTTGGTGACCACCCCGACTATGGCGTTGATGTCCGCCTCCAGCTTCACCGGGTCGACGATGCTCATGTTGTGCACGTCGAGGATGATGTTGCCGTTGTCGGTCAGCACGCCCTCGCGGTACACCGGGTCGCCGCCCAGCTTGACCAGCTCGCGCGCCACATGGCTGCGTGCCATGGGGATCACCTCCACCGGCAGCGGGAAGGCGCCGAGCACCGGCACCAGCTTGCTGGCGTCGGCGATGCAGATGAAGGTGCGCGCCACCGCGGCGACTATCTTCTCGCGGGTCAGCGCGGCGCCGCCGCCCTTGATCAGGTTCAGGTGCTCGTCGCTCTCGTCGGCGCCGTCGACGTAGAACTCCAGTTCGCTCACCGTGTTCAGGTCGTACACCGGGATGCCGTGGCCCTTGAGCCGCGCGGCGGTGGCTTCGGAGCTGGCCACCGCGCCATCGAATTCCATCCGGTGCTTGGCCAGGGCGTCGATGAAGAAGTTAGCGGTGGAGCCGGTGCCCACGCCGATGACGCTCTTGCTGTCGAGGCGGGGAAGAATGTGGTCGACGGCGGCCTGGGCCACGGCCTGTTTCAGCTGATCCTGGTTCATCGCGGGGGTGCGCCTGGCAAGGGAGGGAAAAGAGCCGCGAATTATAGCCGCATGGCCGGCAAAAACCCCGCACTCTCTGTGGTCGCACGGCGAAGCGCTGGGGTAGACTCGGCAGTCCCCTCCAAGCCCGACCGCCTGCGAACCCGCCATGCTCGAACAGTACGTGAAGAAGATCCTCACCTCGCGCGTCTACGACGTCGCGGTGGAAACCCCGCTGCAACCGGCCCGCCAGCTGTCCGAGCGGCTCGGTAACCAGATTCTGCTCAAGCGCGAGGATCTGCAGCCGGTGTACTCGTTCAAGATTCGCGGCGCCTACAACAAGCTGGCCCAGCTGTCGGCCGAGGAGCTGGAACGCGGCGTGGTCACCGCCTCGGCCGGCAACCACGCCCAGGGCCTGGCCCTGGCGGCCAAGCACCTGGGGGTGAAGGCGACCATCGTCATGCCGCGCACCACGCCGGAATTGAAGGTGCAGGGCGTGCGCTCGCGCGGCGGCAAGGTGGTGCTGCACGGCGACGCCTTCCCCGAGGCGCTGGCGCATTCGCTCAAATTGGTGGAGGAGAAGGGCTACACCTATATCCACCCCTATGACGACCCACTGGTGATCGCCGGCCAGGGCACCGTGGCCATGGAGGTGCTGCGCCAGCACCCGGGCCAACTGGACGCCATCTTCGTGCCGGTGGGCGGCGGCGGCCTGATCGCCGGCATCGCCGCCTACGTCAAGTACCTGCGCCCGGAGATCAAGGTGATCGGCGTCGAGCCGGACGATTCCAACTGCCTGCAGGCCGCCATGGCCGCAGGCTCTCGGGTGGTGCTGCCGAGCGTCGGGCTGTTCGCCGACGGCGTGGCGGTGGCGCAGATCGGCGCGCACTGCTTCGACATCTGCCGGCAGCATGTCGACGAGGTGATCACCGTCAGCAGCGACGAGATCTGCGCGGCGATCAAGGACATCTACGACGACACCCGCTCCATCACCGAGCCGGCCGGCGCCCTGGCCGTGGCCGGGATCAAGAAGTACGTCGAGCGCGAGCGCGCCCAGGGCAAGGTGCTGGTGGGCATCGACTCGGGCGCCAACGTCAACTTCGACCGCCTGCGTCACGTCGCCGAGCGCGCCGAGCTGGGCGAGAAGCGCGAGGCGATCATCGCCGTGACCATCCCCGAGCAGCCGGGCAGCTTCAAGGCCTTCTGCGAGGCCATCGGCAAGCGCCAGATCACCGAGTTCAACTACCGCTACCACACCGACCGCGAGGCGCACATCTTTGTCGGCGTGCAGACCCACCCCGACAGCGACCCGCGTGCGGCGCTGGTCGAAGGGCTGCGCGGCCAAGGCTTCCCGGTGCTGGACCTGACCGACAACGAGCTGGCCAAGCTGCATATCCGTCATATGGTCGGCGGCCACGCGGCGCGGGTCAGCGACGAGATGGTGTTTCGCTTCGAATTTCCCGAGCGCCCCGGCGCGCTGTTCAACTTCCTGCAGAAACTCGGTGGGCGCTGGAATATCTCGATGTTCCACTACCGCAACCACGGCGCCGCCGACGGCCGCGTGGTGGCCGGCCTGCAGGTGCCGGACAGCGAGCGCCACCTGGTGGCCGAGGCGCTGGACGCCATCGGCTACCCCTATTGGGACGAGAGCGACAACCCCGCCTACAGCCTGTTCTTGGGCTGAACAAGGAGCACGTGATGGAACACTACCTGCTGGTCCGCATTCTCCACGGCGCCCCGGGCATCCTGCTGCTGCTCGGCCTGATCGCCCACGCCGTGATGCTGTTCAAGGCGCAGCGCGCAGGCGATGCCGCCGTGCTGGCGCGCAAGCTGCGCGTGACCCTGCTGTACAGCCTGCCGGCCTTCGCCGTGCTGGCGCTGAGCCTGCCGCTGACCGGCTGGTGGCTGGTGGACAACGTCGGCTGGCCGCTGGGACAGACCTGGCTGCTGCTGGGCAGCATCCTCTACGCCGTGCTGATGCTGCTCGGCCTGCTGCTGGCCGGGCGTCTGGCCGCCTGGCGCGCGCTGGGCGACGCCCCGGCGCCCTCTTCGCTCAAGCGTCTGTGTTTGATCTATGCCGGGCTGATTCTGCTGCTGCTGATCGCCATCATGGCGCTGATGGGCGCCAAGCCGGCTTAAAAACAGCCGCCATGGCGGCTTCTGATGACCCTCTCCCTGCCCGCAGGGCGGGAGAGGGATTGTGGCGCTATGCGCCTCGTGTAGCGCGCGCGGGGCCGCCCAGGCCGTGCGCACCGGCTACGAATGATGTAAACCGTGGTGCGCACGGCGCACCCTACGTCATTGCGCGATCCGGCTTGCGCTTAGCGCAGCGAAATCACCGGCCAGCCGCGTTCGACGGCGGTGGCGCGCAGCACCTCGTCCGGGTCCACCGCCACCGGCTGGCTGGCGACTTCCAGCAGCGGCAGGTCGTTGCGCGAGTCGCTGTAGAAATAGCTGCCGTCCAGGCTGTGGCCGGTCTGCGCCAGCCACTCGTTCAACCTGGTCACCTTGCCCTGCTGGTAGCAGGGGATGCCGGCAATCTGCCCGGTGTAACGGTCGCCTTGCATGCCGCATTCGGTGGCGATCAGCGTCTCGACGCCCAGGCGCGCGGCGATGGGCGCGGTGACGAAACGGTTGGTGGCGGTGATGATCACCAGCTTGTCGCCGGCCTTGCGGTGTTCTTCCAGCAGCGCCTCGCCCTTGGCCAGGATGATCGGCTCGATCACCTCGGCCATGAACTCGCGGTGCCACTGCGCCAGCTGTTCCATGCCGGTGCGACCGAGAATCGCCTGGCTGAAGTTCTGGTAGGCCACCACGTCCAGCTTGCCGGCGCAGTAGTCGGCATAGAAGGCATCGTTGCGCGCCTGGTATTCGTCGGCGTCGACCAGGCCGCGCTGGCAGATGAAGTCGCCCCAGCTGTGATCGCTGTCGCCGGCGAGCAGGGTATTGTCGAGATCGAATAGGGCCAGGCGCACCTTGAGTACCTTCGTGGGAAACCGGTTGGGCGCGCCAGAATAGCGGCTTTGCACGACCTTTCCTACCGCGCCGCCGGCCGCGTTGCCGCTGTCGCCGGCTTTGTGGAACAATGCCGGAACTTGCGCGTACGAGGTTGCTTGCCGTGATCGATTCTGATGGTTTCCGCCCGAATGTCGGCATCATCCTGACCAATGATGTCGGCCAGGTGCTCTGGGCGCGGCGCATCAACCAGGATGCCTGGCAGTTTCCCCAGGGCGGGATCAACGACCGCGAATCGCCGGAAGAGGCGCTGTACCGCGAACTCAACGAAGAAGTTGGCCTCGAGGAGCAGGATGTGAAGATCCTCGCCTGCACCCGCGGCTGGTTGCGTTATCGTCTGCCGCAGCGCCTGGTGCGCACCCACAGCCAGCCGCTGTGCATCGGCCAGAAGCAGAAGTGGTTCCTGCTGCGCCTGACCGGCGCCGAAGAGCGGGTGCGCATGGACCTGACCGGCAAGCCCGAGTTCGACGGCTGGCGCTGGGTCAGTTACTGGTATCCGCTGGGTCAGGTGGTCACATTCAAGCGCGAGGTGTACCGCCGCGCCCTCAAGGAACTCGCGCCGCGCCTGCTGGTGCGCGACTGATACGGACTAGAACCGAGCATGCTCAATACGCTGCGCAAGATCGTCCAGGAAGTTAACGCCGCCAAGGATCTCAAGGCGGCGTTGTCGATCATCGTGCAGCGGGTCAAGGAGGCCATGGGCAGCCAGGTGTGCTCGGTCTACCTGCTCGACCCGGAAACCAACCGCTTCGTGCTGATGGCCACCGAGGGCCTCAACAAGCGTTCCATCGGCAAGGTCAGCATGGCCCCCAGCGAAGGTCTGGTCGGCCTGGTCGGCACCCGCGAGGAGCCGTTGAACCTGGAAAACGCCGCCGACCACCCGCGCTACCGCTACTTCGCCGAGACCGGCGAGGAACGCTACGCCTCCTTCCTCGGCGCGCCGATCATCCACCACCGGCGGGTGATGGGCGTGCTGGTGGTGCAGCAGAAGGAGCGCCGCCAGTTCGACGAGGGCGAGGAAGCCTTCCTGGTCACCATGAGCGCCCAGCTCGCCGGCGTTATCGCCCATGCCGAGGCCACCGGTTCGATCCGCGGTCTCGGCCGTCAGGGCAAGGGGGTACAGGAGGCCAAGTTCGTCGGCGTGCCGGGCGCCCCCGGCGCCGGCGTCGGCACCGCGGTGGTGGTGCTGCCGCCGGCCGACCTCAACGTGGTGCCGGATCGTGCGGTGGACGACATCGCCGCCGAACTGGAGCTGTTCGACAAGGCCCTGGGCTGGGTGCGCGAGGACATGCACGAGCTGTCCGCCAAGCTCGCCACCCAGCTGCGCAAGGAAGAACGCGCGCTGTTCGACGTCTACCTGATGATGCTCGACGACGCCGCCCTGGGTAACGAGGTGCGCAAGGTCATCAAGACCGGCCAGTGGGCGCAGGGCGCCCTGCGCCAGGTGGTGCTCGACCACGTGCAGCGTTTCGAGCTGATGGACGACGCCTACCTGCGCGAGCGCGCCAGCGACGTGCGCGACCTCGGCCGGCGCCTGCTCGCCTACCTGCAGGAGGAGCGCAAGAGCGCCCTGGTCTACCCCGACAACACCATCCTGGTCAGCGAGGAGCTGTCGCCGGCGATGCTCGGCGAGGTGCCGGAGGGCAAGCTGGCCGGCCTGATCTCGGTGACCGGCTCGGGCAACTCGCACGTGGCGATCTTCGCCCGCGCCATGGGTATCCCCACGGTGATGGGGGTGGTCGACCTGCCCTATTCGAAGATCGACGGCATCAAGCTGATCGTCGACGGCTACCACGGCGAAGTGTTCACCAACCCCAGCGAACTGCTGAGCAAGCAGTACGCCGACGTGGTCGAGGAGGAGCGTCAGCTTACCGAGGGCCTCGACGCCCTGCGCGCGCTGCCCTGCGAGACCCTCGACGGCCAGCGCATGCCGCTGTGGGTCAATACCGGGCTGCTCGCCGATGTGGCCCGTGCCCAGCAGCGTGGCGCCGAGGGCGTCGGCCTGTACCGCACTGAAGTGCCGTTCATGGTCAACGAGCGCTTCCCCAGCGAGAAGGAGCAGCTGGCCACCTACCGCGAGCAGCTGCAGGCCTTCCACCCGCTGCCGGTGACCATGCGCACCCTGGATATCGGCGGCGATAAGGCGCTGTCCTACTTTCCGATCAAGGAAGAGAATCCCTTCCTCGGCTGGCGCGGCATCCGCGTCACCCTCGACCACCCGGAGATCTTCTTGGTGCAGACCCGCGCCATGCTCAAGGCCAGCGAGGGGCTGAACAACCTGCGCATCCTGCTGCCGATGATTTCCGGTACCCAGGAGCTGGAGGAGGCGCTGCACCTGATCCACCGCGCCTGGGGCGAGGTGCGCGACGAAGGCACCGACGTGCCGCTGCCGCCGATCGGCGTGATGATCGAGATTCCCGCCGCGGTCTACCAGACCCGCGAGCTGGCGCGCCAGGTGGACTTCCTCTCGGTCGGCTCCAACGACCTGACCCAGTACCTGCTGGCGGTGGACCGCAACAACCCGCGGGTCGCCGACCTCTACGACTTCCTCCACCCGGCGGTGCTGCAGGCGCTGCAGAAGGTGATCCACGACGCCCATGCCGAAGGCAAGCCGGTGAGCATCTGCGGCGAGATGGCCGGCGACCCGGCCGCCGCCGTGCTGCTGCTGGCGATGGGTTTCGACTCCTTGTCGATGAACGCCACCAACCTGCCCAAGGTCAAGTGGCTGCTGCGCCAGATCACCCAGAGCAAGGCCAAGGAGCTGCTCGGCCAGGTGATGACCATGGACAACCCGCACCTGATCTACAGCACCCTGCACCTGGCCCTGCGCAACCTCGGCCTGGGCCGGGTGATCAACCCCGCGTCGAATATCCAGGCCTGAAAAAAGTAGCTGCAAGCTACAAGCGTCAAGAAAAAACCGGTGATGCCCCAAACGTCGGCGTCATCGTAGGGTGCGCCGTGCGCACCAGCGGCCCCTCCGCCTACGCTGCTCATTCACCGTTTATGTGGATGGATTAAGCGTCATCCACCCTACGCCCCGCCTACCGGCGTACGGCAACCTCGCCCAGCGGCCTGCCCTGCGGACCGAAGCTGCGTTCGACCAGTTCCCAGCTGTCGTCGGCGTTGAGCAGCAGCGCGGTGCTGGCGCGGGTGCCGTAGTTGGCGCTGGCGATAAAGGCGGTGGCCAGCAGGCGCTCCACCGCCGGGCCGACGCCGGTATCGGGCAGCAGGTGCTCGGGCGGTTGCGTGGTGTCGGCCAGCAGGGCCAGCAGACGCTGGCTGTCGGGCGCGTCGAGACAGTTCTCCAGCGTCGCCTTGGCCCGCTGCAGCTTGGGCCAGGGGCTGTCGAGACTGGCGTTCGACAGGCCATAGAGCCCTTCCGCCAGGGGGCGCGGCTCGCCCTCGCGGCTGTTGTAGTACCAGAGCTGGCGCGCATCGCCGAGCAACAGGTTGAAGCCGCCGTAGTCCCCGGCCCTGGCCGCGAGCTGCGCGAGGTAGGCCTGCGGCGTCGCCTGGCCACGCAGGAAGGCCACCGGCAGCTCGCCGCGCGAGCGCTGGCCGGGCTCCTGGCCAGGGTCGCGGATATTGGTCAGCGCGGCGAAGCGGCCGTCCGCGCTCATCCCCAGCCAGGTGCCGCCGGCCTGCAGGTCACGCCCGGCGAACAGCCCCGGCGCATCGTCCCACTCGCGCAGCGGCCAGCTGGGGCGGGCGTAGAACTCGTCGCGGTTGGCCGCCAGCAGCAGCGGCTGCGGGTGATCCGGGCGCCAGGCGAAAACGATCAGGCACATGGGACGATCCTTGTACGGAGTTTGCCTTGCAGGCTAGCACGAAGCCGAAACGGCGGAGTAAATCCGCCCCGGCGCACCGTGGCCGACGCCCGGAACCTGCCGCTGTCGGGGCAATTCCGCTACCATGCCGCTTTGTTTTCGGGGGTATCGATGGAACTGCTGCTCTACCTGCTGCTAGGCGCGGCCGCCGGCGTGCTGGCCGGCCTGTTCGGCGTGGGCGGCGGGTTGATCATAGTGCCGGTGCTGGTGTTCAGCTTCGCCGCGCAGGGTATGCCGGCGGAGATTCTCACCCACCTGGCGGTGGGCACCTCGCTGGCCACCATCGTCTTCACCTCGATCAATTCCGCGCTCGAGCATCAGCGTCGCGGCGCGGTGCGCTGGCCGCTGTTTCGCTGGCTGAGCCTGGGCATCCTGTTCGGCGCGGCGCTGGGCGCGCTGACCGCGGCGGCCATCGAGGGCGACTGGTTGCAGAAGATCATCGGTGTGTTCGCCCTGGTGATCGCCGCGCAGATGGCGCTCGATCTGAAACCCAAGGCCGAAGGCGCTGTCCCAGGCAGGCCGCTGCTGACGGCGGCCGGCGGGGTGATCGGCTGGGCCTCGGCGATCTTCGGCATCGGCGGCGGCTCGCTGACCGTGCCCTTCCTGGTCTGGCGCAGCGTGCCGATGCAGCAGGCGGTGGCCACCTCGGCGGCCTGCGGCCTACCGATCGCCATCGCCGGTGCGCTGAGTTTCATGTTCACCGGCTGGGAGAATCCGAATCTGCCGCCGTGGAGCATCGGTTTCGTGTACCTGCCGGCGCTGGTCGGGATCGCCGTGACCAGCATGTTTTTCGCCCGCTTCGGCGCGCGCCTGGCCCATCGCCTGTCGCCGCGTCTGCTCAAGCGTCTGTTCGCCCTGCTGCTGTTCGGCGTGGGCCTGAGTTTTCTGATCTAAGGAGTGATTGATGCTGCCTTACCCGCAGATCGACCCGGTGGCCATCGCCCTGGGCCCGCTGAAAATCCACTGGTACGGCCTGATGTACCTGGTCGGCATCGGTGGCGCCTGGTGGCTGGCGTCGCGCCGGCTGGCCCGCTTCGACGCCGGCTGGAACAAGGAGAAGCTCTCCGACCTGGTGTTCTGGGTGGCCATGGGGGTGATACTCGGCGGTCGCCTGGGCTACGTGTTGTTCTACGACTTTGCGGCCTATATCGCCGAACCGGCGAAGATCCTGCGGGTGTGGGAGGGCGGCATGTCGTTCCACGGCGGGCTGCTCGGGGTGATGCTGGCCAGCTGGTGGTTCGGCAAGCGCAACGGCAAGAGCTTCTTCGAGCTGATGGACTTTATCGCGCCTCTCGTTCCGATTGGGCTGGGTGCGGGCCGGATCGGCAACTTTATCAACGCCGAGCTGTGGGGCAAGGCCACCGACCTGCCCTGGGCCATGGTGTTCCCCACCGACCCGCAGCAACTGGCGCGGCATCCCTCGCAGCTGTACCAGTTCGCCCTGGAGGGCGTGGCGCTGTTCGCCATCCTCTGGTTCTACTCGCGCAAGCCGCGCCCGACCATGGCGGTGTCCGGCATGTTCGCCGCCTGCTACGGGCTGTTCCGCTTTATCGTCGAGTTCGTCCGCGTGCCGGACGTCCAGCTCGGCTACCTGGCCTGGAACTGGCTGACCATGGGCCAGGTGCTGTGCCTGCCGATGATCCTCGGCGGTATCGGCCTGATCGCCTACGCCTACAAGCGCCAGCCCGTACAAGGAGCCGCCCGATGAAACAGTACCTCGACCTGATGCGCCACGTGCGCGAGCACGGCACCTTCAAGGAAGACCGCACCGGCACCGGCACCTACAGCCTGTTCGGCTACCAGATGCGCTTCGACCTGGCCGACGGCTTCCCCCTGGTCACCACCAAGAAATGCCACCTGCGCTCGATCATCCACGAGCTGCTGTGGTTCCTGCAGGGCGACACCAACATCCGTTACCTGAAGGAAAACGGCGTGTCCATCTGGGACGAATGGGCCGACGAGAACGGCGACCTCGGCCCGGTGTACGGCTACCAGTGGCGCAGCTGGCCGGCGCCCAACGGCGAGTCGATCGACCAGATCGCCAAGCTGATCGCGATGCTCAAGAGCAACCCGGACTCGCGCCGGCTGATCGTCTCGGCCTGGAATCCGGCGCTGGTCGAGCAGATGGCCCTGCCGCCGTGCCATGCGCTGTTCCAGTTCTACGTGGCGAACGGCAAGCTCAGCTGCCAGCTGTACCAGCGCTCGGCCGACATCTTCCTGGGCGTGCCCTTCAATATCGCCAGCTACGCGCTGCTGACGCTGATGGTGGCTCAGGTGTGCAACCTGCAGCCGGGCGAGTTCATCTGGACCGGCGGCGACTGCCACCTGTACGCCAACCATATCGAGCAGACCGACCTGCAGCTGACTCGCCAGCCGCTGCCGCTGCCGACCATGCAGCTCAACCCCGCGGTGAAGGATCTGCTGGCCTTCAAGTTCGAGGACTTCGAGCTGGTCGGCTACCAGGCCCACCCGCATATCAAGGCGCCGGTGGCGGTGTAGGGCCCGCTTGGGGGCCGATTATCGCGCGTTCAATCCCCGGGTATCGCTACGCTCAACCCAGGCTACGGACCTCACCGTAGCCTGGGTTAGCCGAAGGCGTAACCCGGGAGTGCAGTCGTTTACTTTTTCAATGAAAAACGTTGCGCGATTTCCTCGACGACGTCGCCTGGCCCGCTGATTTTCCACTCCAGCCAGTTGTCCCACTCCAGATTTAGCTCGTCCCGCCCACGACGCAGCCGGTAGCTGTCGTGATCGATGCCTTTGTCGAAAGCCAGCGGACTGTACTGCGCGACCTGTCTCCAACCCTCGGCTTTCAGATTATCCAGAATCCCGTTGCCGACCTCGGTGTCGATCATCTCCAGCGTCACATGGTCCGCCGTCCAAACCGGTTCGCGTTCAAGCCGCCGCCGCTCCAGCCATTGGCGAAATCCTTTTATCCACTCCGTCATGTCGATGAGCGCTCACGATTGAAATGGTCGCTGCGCGACCCTACGTGAATGGTCTGTGCGCGCTTCGCTCCTCGGTTCTCGAGCCGCTCGGCTATGAGACGGATGTGCATATCAAGGGACCGGTGGTGTGTTCTTGCTCAGGCGTCACTTGCGTAACGCCCTATAGACTTTTTTCAGCAGGTGCTCGGAGGCCAGATCGCGGAAATCGCCATCGGCCATCAGCCGGGTGAAGATTTCCTCGTTGCCCTCCATGCGGTCGATCACCAAGCCCTCGAAGGCCTTGCGGAACACATAGCCGAAGTCTTCCAGCGAGTTGGCGTTGACCGCCTTTTCCAGGTCCTCGTTGGCAATGGCCTCGGCTTCGATCTGGTCGAAGAACAGCTGATCCGCCTCGGTGAAGTTGGTGCCGAAACGCTCGTTCAGCGCCTTGACCAGCTCCGATAGCGGCACTTCCTCGTCGCCCGGTCGGCCGGTGCCGACATCGCTGGGGCCCTTCAGCGCGGTGGCTTCGCCTTGGGTCAGGTCGATGCTGCCCTCGCTGATTTTCTGCAGCCGGTAGTACTCCAGGGTGACTTCATCATCCACCTGGTAGCCGGGGCCGCTGGCATCTCGCGGCAGCTTGGTCAGCAGGAAGCGTAGGTAGGTGTACAGGCGCTCCAGCTCCGAGTCCTGATAGGGCATCACCTGGGAGAGAAAGCCATACAGGTTGCGGAAGTTGACCAGCAGCCCCTTGCATTCCAGCTGATCTTCCTCGTCGAGACGCTTGAAGCGCTCCACCGCCAGATCGAGGATGCCGTTCATCCTGGCCTGGTCGTGCACGCTCTCCTTGCGCTTGCCGGCGAAGTACAGCGCACAGTAGTCGTGCACCTCGTCGGCGTAGATCAGCTGCAGTTCCTCGATCTGGTGCTGCAGGCGGTACAGGTGCTGCGGATCGGTCAGCTCCTCATAGGGCGTCTCGCCGTAATAGGGCTTGAACGCCGCGAAGATTTCCTCGGGCTTGTTGCGGAAATCCAGCACGAAGGTGTCTTCCTTGCCCGGCGCCATGCGGTTGAGGCGCGACAGGGTCTGCACCGCCTGGATGCCTGAGAGCTTCTTGTCCACGTACATGCTGTGCAGCAGCGGCTGGTCGAAGCCGGTCTGGTATTTCTCCGCCACCAGCAATACGCGGTATTCCTCGCCGGCGAAGGTTTCCGGCAGCTCGCGCTCGGAAATACCGCCGTTCATGCTCACTTCCGTGTAGGTCTTGTCCTTGAAGTCCGGGTCTTCCACGCTGCCGGAAAAGGCCACCAGGGACTTCACGTCGGTGTAGCCCTTGCTGGCGATATAGGCATCGAAGGCCAGCTTGTAGCGCACCGCGTGCAGGCGCGAGTCGGTGACTACCATGGCCTTGGCCCGCTGGCCTATCTTGTGCCGCACGTGGGTGCGGAAGTGCTCCACCATCACCTCGGTCTTTTGGTTGATGTTGTGCGGGTTCAGGGTCAGGAAGCGCGCCAGCGCCAGCGCCGCCTTCTTGCGCTGCACCTGCGGGTCGTTGACGGCGGATTGGGTCAGCTTGTAGTAGGTCTGGTAGGTCGTGTAGTGCGCCAGCACATCGAGGATGAAGCGTTCTTCGATGGCCTGGCGCATACCGTACTTGTGGAAAGGCGCCGTGCCGCTTGGCCCCGGCTCGTCGAACACGTGCTTGGTCTTGTACTTGGGCGTGGCGGTGAAGGCGTAGAAGCTGATATTGGCCTGGCGGCCGCGCTTGAGCATCTCGCGCAGCACACCATCGTTCTCCTCGTCGGGGTTCTCCGCACGGTACTGCGCGGCGGCTTCCTCGATGCCGTGCTGGTTGAGCACGTACTTCATGTCCATCGCCGTTTCGCCGGACTGCGAGCTGTGCGCCTCGTCGATGATCACCGCGTAACGCTTGCCCTGGGTGCTGATCGCCAGGGTGTTCGGGTTGCCCTGCTGGTTGAGCTTTTCCAGGGTTTCGCTGACGAAGGGGAATTTCTGCAGCGTGGTGATGACGATCGGCGTGCCGCCGGCCAGCGCCTGCACCAGCTGCTTGGTGTCCTCGTTGATCTTCTGCACCACGCCCTGTTTGTGCTCGAACTGGTAGATGCAGTCCTGCAGCTGCTGATCCAGCACTCGGCGGTCGGTGATCACCACCACCGAGTCGAACACCTTGGCGTCACGGGCGTCATGCAGGCTGGACAGACGGTGGGCCAGCCAGGCGATGGAGTTGGACTTGCCCGAACCGGCCGAATGTTCCACCAGATAATTGCGCCCGCTGCCATGCCGGCGGCTGTGATCGATCAGCCGGCGTACCGCATCGAGCTGGTGGTAGCGCGGGAAGATCATGGTCTCCTTGCGGATCTTCTTGATCGCACCATCGACGACGATGCGCTTCTCGTCCTCCTGCAGGTGCATGAACTGGCCGACGATATCCAGCAGGCTGTCGCGTTGCCACACCTCGCGCCACAGGTAGCTGGTGCGGTAGCCGCCGTCGGCGGCCGGTGGGTTGCCGGCGCCGGTTTCCGTCGGGGTGATCGGGCAACCCAGGTTGAACGGCAAAAACACCGTCTTGCCGCCGGACAGGCGGGTGGTCATAAAGGCCAGGTCCTGATCCACGGCGAAATGCACCAGGGCGCGCTTCTTGAACTCGAACAGCTTCTCCTGCGGGTCGCGCTTGTGCTTGTACTGCAGCTTGGCGTCTTCGACGCTCTGCCCGGACAGCGAGTTTTTCAGCTCGGCGGTGACGATGGGCAGGCCGTTGATAAACAGCACCAGGTCCAGCGACTTGTTGTCCTTCTCGGAGAAGTACAGCTGGCGGGTCACCGATACGCGGTTCTGCGCATAGAGCGCCAGGGTGTCGGGGTTGAGGCCGTTGCTCGGCGCGAAGAAAGCCACCCGCAGCAGCTTGCCGTAGCACTTGAAGCCATGGCGCAGCACCTTGAGCATGCCCTTGGTGTCGAGCTCCTTGCACAGGCCATCGAGCACCAGGGCGCCGGCGCCTTCGCCTTGGATGGCTTGCAGCGCCTGCCACACCTTGGGCTGGGTGCGCTGGATAAAGTCCAGCACCTGGATCGGCTCCAGGGCGCGGGCGGGATCGAAATCCTGGCTGTGGCCCTGGCTCAGCCCGCCCTCGTGCAACAGGGAGTACTCGATGGCGTCTTCGAACTGCGCTTCGCTGTGCTTCTTGGCCACGGTCGATCCTTCTGTGAGCTTGGATGGCGCTTTCTTACATAGCGCACATTATGTGTAAGGCTGGTCGTTTGATCCTTACATACATAAATACATATGTAAGGTTGAATGCCTGTTTCTTACATATGAATTTCTGTGTGTAAGCCAGCTTGGGCTGTTAAGGAAGCTCTGAGAAAGCCGTCATTCCCGCGCAGGCGGGAATCCATAACCTGCGGATTTCCTGGGCTCCCGCCTTCGCGGGAGTGACGATAAATGGCTTTTCCAGATTATCCTTAAGCCATAAACAGGTCGAAATAGCGCTGGAACAGGTAAAGCCGGTTGCGCCCATAGCCGGTGGTTTCAACCAGGATGTCCAGGCTTTCCAGTTGCTTCACCAAGGCAGTGGCGCTCGGGTGCGTCAAACCTAGTATCTCCGTGACATCGCCAATGCTGACCATGGGCCGCTGGTACAGGTGCAGCAGCAGCTTCTTGGCGTTTTCCGCCCGTTTGCCCAGGGTCAGAATCTGGTGCTCCACCTCATGGCGCAGGGTCATGATCGCCATAAAGGTGTTCTTGCTGCTGGTGGCGGTCTCCACCACGGCGGTGAGGAAGAAGCGCAGCCAGTGCAACAGGTCGTTGGAGCTGCGCACCACGGTCAGCGCGTCGTAATAGGCGCCGCGGTTACGCTCGAAAAAGTCCGACAGGTACAGCGCCGGCTTGTGTAGCAGGCCCTTGTCCACCAGATACAGGGTGATCAGCAGACGGCCGATCCGCCCATTGCCGTCGAGAAAGGGGTGGATGGTCTCGAACTGGTAATGGCTCAGGGCGATGCGGATCAGGTCCGGCACCTGCACCTGCTCGTTGTGCCAGAACTTCTCCAGGTCGCCCATCAGCTCAGGTACTTCCTGTGGATGCGGCGGCACGAACACGGCATTGTTCAGGTTGCTGCCGCCGATCCAGTTCTGCGAGCTGCGAAACTCCCCCGGCAGCTTGTGATCGCCGCGCACGCCCTGCATCAGCACCGCATGGGTCTGCTTGAGCACGCGGATGGACAGCGGCAACTGCTTGAGGTCCTCGACGGCGGTATTGATCGCCTCGATATAGTTCTGCACCTCCTGCCAGTCGTCGCGCTTCTCCGGCGCCACCTGCTCCTTGCGCATCAGCGCCTCGTCCATCTGCGTCTGGGTGCCCTCGATGCGGCTGGAGGTGTTGGCCTCCTTGGCGATATGCATACGGATAAACAGATCCACGTCCGGCACCATCAGCGACAGCGCATTGAGCTCCGCCAACGCCCGCGAGGCGCGTTCCAGCAGGGTGTTGAGCTGCGGGTCTAGCCACTGCCATTCGCAGTTGATCGGCGTCGGCGAAAAGCTCTTGTACTGGTATTGCTGCAGCCAGTGGCCGGAGCTGAACTGTTCGACTTGCATCAGGCGACTTCCTTGTCCTGCTCGGACGCTTCGGCGGCTGCCGGCGCCTGCCAGTCGCGTATATCGATCTGGCCGGTCACGGCGGCGGTAATTAGGGCGGTGCGGTATTCCTGGAGGCGGGCAATGGCAGCTTCTGCGTGCTGTATGAGAGAGAAACATCTTCCTTCAATACATTTTATTTTGGACACGATCTTTTCGGCTTCCCGGCTCTCAGGCAGACACACAGGGATATTGTGAACCTGCTCTACACGCAGATGAGTCACTGTGCTACCAGAAGACTCAGCCTCTATATATTGCTGAAATTTATTGCTCATCAGGAAGTACAGGATGAACTCCGTCATTGCATGATCATCAATGATGAAGTTCATCATCCTTTGGCCAAGGCACAATTTTATCTCGGCAGGAACTAGGCAGACCTCCCCTGCAGGAGCTTCACGAGTGAAAAGAATGCTCCCCGCTGGCGGTATGCCGCGCTTCGTCCACTCTTCAAAGTTCTCTTGATCAGTATGGAGCGCAGGTTCCGTGAGGAGTTCTCCATTTCGCACGTTGCTAGTTCTGACTACCAAATATTCTCCATCGGGAAAATATTCAGGAGTTCTATTCTTGCAATCTACAATTGTTGACTCAAATTTAAGCTTGCTGGTTCTCCAGTGCGCAGGTATAGCCCCCAGCCATTCAATGTCAGGGTCTTTCATCGTCACTCCATTTTCTATGCCGCTAGTTACGGCATGAGTAATGAAGGCACGCCTCATCTCTTGGAGTTTTCCGATAAATTCCTGCTTTTTCTCGATCAGGCGGTCGACTTGTGCGGTTTTGTGGTCGAGGAAGTTGGCGATCGCTTTTTGTTCATTAAGGTACGGATAGCAAAGCAAATAGTTCCCAAGGTCGTACTGGGTAATGCTGGGAAGCGCTGTTTGAGTGGCTAGTTTTTCGTACTGAAAGATTGTCGAAAAATAGTACAAGTAGCGACCAAAAACATCTTGGCTGATGATGCTGTAAAACATCGTATCCACGGTCCAAAACTTGCCGTTGATATGGAGCGGTTTATCAATGGTGCCCTTTCTGCCAAAGAGCACGGACTCTCCGTCGTATAAAAATTCAGAGGCAAATGTGAACTGGCCACCAGAGCCTATAACCGGAAACCCCTCATCGCTCTCGACTTCTTTGTAGTCGCGACCATTCTGAATGTTCGCCATGAACTTCAGACGGCGAATTTCCCAGTGCTTAGGAATAGCGGACAACCACTCAACCCCCGACTCCTTATATTCCGGATACGCCCTATACCCCATCAAACCACCTCACTGAGCATGGCCATAATCTCGCCTTCCAGCGCCTTGATCTCCGCTTCGATCTCGGCCAGTGGGCGCGGGGCTTCATACTCATAGAAGTGGCGATTAAAGGGGATTTCGTAGCCGACCTTGGTCTTGTCGAAGTCGATCCAGGCATCCGCGCGGTAGGGCAGCACCTCGCGGGCCAGGTAGTCTTGGCAGTGCTGGTGCACCAGTCTAAGCAGAGCGCTTTTATCCACCTTGCCCTTGTTGGCGTTGCTTTCGTAGTCCAGCGGCAGGGGCAGGGCGATACCGGCGGGCAGGCTGACATTCTCGGTATCGCGCAGGTCGGCATCCGGTTCGGGGTTGCCCTTGGCATCCAGGCAGATATCCGCCTCGGGGTCCTGCTCGCCCAGGGCGCCCTTGGCCAGCAGGGCCTTCTTCAGCGGCGCGCTCCAGCCGATAGCGCTGCCCTTAAAGGCGGCTTTCAGCAGTTTCTCGAAGTGGTCGCGGTTGCGGATCACTTCGCCTGCGGCGAAGCGCGGCTTGAGCCCTTCGAGGATGGCGAGGATTTCCGCCTGCTGGGCCTTGCCGGCGGCGATTTCGGCGGTGCTGCCGGCCAGGTCCTTGCGCTTCTTGCTGCTGGCCAGTCCGGTAAAGAAGCTGCCTTCCTTCACCTGATCGATACGCACATCGGTCACCGCGAAGTTAAGGCGCAGCGGGCGCTCGACGGTGATCTTCAGGTAGCCGAAGTCGCGGTTGTCGAAAACCTTGCTGACCAGCACGCTCTTGTTCGGGTCGCGCTTCTTCTTGCGATCCGGCTCGATATTGGTCTGGATCTCATTGATGCGCAGGCGCTGGTCGTGCTGGAACTCGCCATGGATGCGGGTCAGCGCGTCGATATGATTGGGCTCGAAGCTGCCGTTTTCGCTCTCACCCTCGCCGAGCTTCTTGCGCTTGTCGCCCAGGCTTTTCTTCATCTTCCAGGCGAAGTCGGCGGCGTTGATCAACTGCACCTTGCCCTTGCGCTTGGCGCTCTTGCGGTTGGTCACTATCCAGATATAGGTGGAGATGCCGGTGTTGTAGAACAGCTGGTCGGGCAGCCCGACCACGGCTTCCAGCCAGTCGTTCTCGATGATCCAGCGGCGGATATTGCTCTCGCCGCTGCCGGCGTCGCCGGTAAACAGCGGCGAGCCGTTGAATACCACGGCAATGCGCGAGCCGCCACCTTCGGCCTCGCTCGGCACGCGCTTGCTAAGCATATGCTGGAGAAACAGCAGGGCGCCGTCGTTGATGCGCGGCAGGCCGGCGCCGAAGCGGCCGTTGAAGCCGAGCTTGTTGTGCTCGTGAGTGACGTAATCCTGCTCGGGCTTCCACTCCACGCCGAACGGCGGGTTGGCCAGCATGTAGTGGAAGGTCTCGTCAGGGTGGCCGTCGCCGTCGACCACGCCTTCTTTGCCGCGCCCGGTGCCGAGGGTGTCGCCGAAGACGATGTGGTTGGTGTCTTCGGCCTTGATCATCAGGTCGGAGCCGCAGATGGCGAAGGACTCGGGGTTGTATTCCTGGCCGTAGAGCCTGACGTCCGCCCGCGGGTTTGCGGCGAGGATGTATTTTTCCGACTCCGAGAGCATGCCGCCGGTGCCGCAGGTGGGGTCGTAGATACGTAGGTGCTTGCCTTCGGCGTAGACCTCTTCCTGGCCGTTGAACAGCAGGTTGACCATCAGCTTGATCACTTCGCGCGGGGTGAAGTGATCCCCTGCTTCCTCGTTGGCCTGTTCGTTAAAGCGCCGCACCAGGTCTTCGAAGATGTAGCCCATGGCCATGTTCGGCACGCGGCCGGGGTGCAGGTCGATGGCGGCGACCCGCATGATGACTTCGAACAGGCGGTTGGCGTCTTCGAGCTTTTCGATCTCGATGCCGAAGTTGAACTTGTCGAGAATCCGACGAGCCTTGCTGGAGAAACCGGCGAGGTAATGGGCGAGGTTGCGCGCCAGGTTATTGGGGTCGGCCAGCAGCTTTTTGAAGGTGAATTCGCTGGTGTTGTAGAAGTTCAGGCCGAACTTGCGGCAGATGATGCCTTCGATCATCTCCTCGTCGAACTTGGTGCTCATCTTGCGCAGCTTGTACTCGGCCAGCACTTCATCCTTGCTGGCCTCCAGCACGCAGTCCAGGCGGCGCAGCACGGTCAGCGGAATCATTACCCGGCGGTATTGCGGCGGGCGGTAGGGGCCGCGCAGCAGGTTGGCGATATCCCAGATGAAGTCGCTGTGTTTCTTGAAGAGATCCTGGTGTTCCACTGCTGATCCTTGGACGGGGCTGTCTGCGTAATGGCGGTGATTCTACTGCGCTTTGGCCATGGCCGGGCACGGCTGGGGTGGTCTTAAACGCTGTCGCGGCTAAAGCCCCTCCCACGGTGACAGCGGTCTGCCTGTGGGAGGGGCCGGGCGGCGTTCCGCTTTAGCGAACCTCTGAAATAGTCGGGCGCAGGCGTGACAGCGGCTTCATCGCTGAACAGCGCTTGCGTCGGCCCGGAGGGAAATAATCCAGATCCTCCGTAGTACCTGGGCTCCCGCCTTCGCGGGAGTGACGGTATATGGCTTTTTCAGAACTTCCTTAGCTGCGCCGCCTGAAAAGAGCTAGGGAAACTCTGAATTAACCGTCATTCCCGCGCAGGCGGGAATCCAGAACCTGCGTAGTCCCTGGGCTCCCGCTTTCGCGGGAGTGACGATAAATGGCTTTTTCAGAACCTCCCTAGAGCAACTCCGCCGCCAAGCGCTGCAGCTGCTCCTGGCGTTCGCCGTCTTCCAGACGAGCACCGGGGTTGAGCGACGACCATTCGGGATGGGCGCGTGCCAGGTTCAGCGGCTGCGGCAGCTTGCCCTGGCGCCATAGCGCTTCCTGCGGCGCGCTGAGCTGGATCGCCTCCATCGCCGCATGGCCGCGGGCGTCCAGGGCGCGCAGCAGTTGCTGCTGGCGCAGGGCGAGCAGGCGTAGCACGGCGTCGTCGACGGTCAGTTCGCGCTGGCCCTTCAATTTGCCTTTAAGCCTTTGCCCGTAATTGCGCAGGGTCTGTGCGCTGCCGCCGATCACCGCGCCCAGCGCGGCGGCCGCCCCCAGGGTGAGGCCGCCGACCAGCAGATCGACGCCGACGCCGGTGGCCGCACCCGCCGCCATGCCGCCGCCGACCTTGATGCCGAGCTGCTTGAGGGTTTCCGGATTGAACAGGTCGTCGCCCCAGCGCCCGTCCAGCAGCGGCAGATCGGCCGCCTTGGCGTCGCTGCTGCGGAAGGCGTAGAGGCGCAGCAGGGCCTCGACGCAGCGTTGCTCGCGCTGGCGGATGGTTTCGCGCAGTTCGGCGATGGCGCCCTGTTCCAGCACTGGCTGGGCGGCGACGCTGCGGCGGCAGGCGGCGCAGTCGAGCAGCAGTTCGGCGATCAGCCGCGCGCCGGCCTGGCGCCGCGCCCGGCGCTGCGCCTGGTGATCCTCGATCAGGCGCTGCAATTGCGGGCGCGAGCGCTCCAGCAGCAGGGCTAGGCTCTCGTACAGGCGGCGTTCGCCGTCCTCGGGCGGGGCCACGCTGTCGAAGGCCACCAGGGCATGCAGGCCGAGACGGGCCAGGGCCTCGCGCCAGTCGGCAGCGCGGTGTTCGCCGCTGGCGACGAAGTTCAGCACCGGCAGCAGCGGCCGGCCGCACATGGCCAGCACCGCCAGCTCGTCGCGGTACTTGGCCAGCACCGGCTCGCGCACGTCGATCACGTACAGCCCCGCGTCGGAAGCCAGCAGCTGGCGCAGCACCTTGGCCTCCTGCTCGTAGCGCTGGCGCGCCTCGCTGCTCTCGAGAAAGCGGGCCAGGCGCGCCGGGCCGTCCAGGCGCTCGCCGGGGCGGTCGAGGCGCTCCAGGTGGTCGAGCAGGGCGATGGCGTCTTCCAGGCCGGGGGTGTCGTACAGCTCCAGCAGCGGCTCGCCGTTCACCGACAGCCGCGCGCCCTCGACATGGCGGGTGGTGCTGGCGCGCGGCGACACCTCGCCGAACTCCACGTCGCGGGTCAGGGTGCGCAGCAGCGAGGTCTTGCCGACGTTGGTGTGGCCGACCAGGGCGAGTTTCAGCGGTTTAACCATAAGACCCTCTCCCCAGTCCTCTCCCATAAATGGGAGAGGGGGCGGTTTGTGCCAGCCAGGTAGCCCGGATGCAATCCGGGGAGGGGATAAGGGCCATTCCCGGATTGCATCCGGGCTACGGATCTAATCATGCCCGCTCTCCAGCCAGTTCAACGGCGCCGTATCGCCGTGCGCCAGTTGCAATTTGTCCAGCGCCTGGTGCCAGTCGGCCAGGCGTGCGCTGTCCAGGGTTTCGCCGGGCGCGGGCGGCAGCAGCCAGATGCGCGTGGCGCAGGCCGAGCGCGCCAGTTCGCCGAGCAGCGCCAGGCTGCCGCGGTCCGGCGAGCGGCGCGGGTCGCAGGCGATGGCCAGGCGCTCGGGGGGAAAGCGGGTCAGCTGTTCGAGCAGCTGGCGGCGCTGCTCGCGGCTGTCGATCACCCCGGCGTCCAGCACGCCCTTGGGCAGCTGAGCCGGCGGCCAGGGGCGGCGCTCGTCCAGCTCCAGGCCGAGCAGCAGGGCGCCGCTGCCGCCGTCCGGGTGGGCGCCGCCTGCCGGCTGGTGCAGGGCCGCCGGCGCCAGGTCGCAGACGCCGAGACGCTCGCTGTCCGGCTGCAGGCGCTGGCGCAGCAGGCCGTAGCCGGGCAGGTCGAGGTCCAGGCGCAGCGCCGCCTTGCCCGATTGCCAGCGCCACAGGCACAGCAGCATCAGCAGCAGGCGCGGCAGCAGGCCGTAGACCAGCACCACGCCGACCAGCCAGCCGGCCCAGCTCTGCCGCGCGGCCTCGTCGAGCAGGGCGGCCTCGCCGCTGGCGCGGATCAGCTCGGCGTCCGGCAGGCTGAAGCCGAGCAGGGCGGGCAGGGCGCCGAGGGCCTGGGTCAGGGCGATAAAGCTGTCGCCGCCGAGGATGGTGGTTTCCCAGACGAAACCGTAGCGGCGGGTGGCGAGCAGCAGCAGCAGGCTGGCCAGTGCGGCGAGCATGGCCAGGGCCCACAGGCCATGCACCAGCACGCCGAGGCCCCAGCGGCTCAGGCGCCGACGTTGCAGGAGCAGCAGCAGGGCGGGGGCCAGCTGCACGGCGGCGGCGTCGCGGGCGAGTTTTTCGCTGAGCCACAGCCACAGACGAGCGAGGGCACCGGCGCTGTCGCGGGCCGGCAGCAGGCCGAGCAGCCAGCCGAGTAGCAGCAGCAGGTTGAGGCCGAGCAGGCTGCCCAGGGCCCAGAACACGTTGACCGGCCGGCTGCCGTCGCCGAGGCCGGCCAGGGCCAGGCCGATACCGCTGAGCAGGGCCAGGGCGGCGAGGGCGAAGAGGGCCAGGCGGGCGCCCTGCAGCCAATGCAGCAGGGCCTGCCACTGGCCGTCGCGGCGCGCCAGCAGCAGGGCGCGTTGCTGGATACGTGCGCTCAGGTCGCCACCGCTGGCGCGGGCCAGGCGATTGGCCTCGGCGTCGTCCAGCGCGCCGGCGTGTTCCTCGCGCAGGCGGATCGCCTCGCTGAGCCAGAGGCGCTGCAGGGTGTCGGGTTGCGGGGCGGCGTCAGTCACGCGGCGTCTCGTCGGCCAGATCAGGGCCTGAGGATAACCCCTGATCCGGTCGGGTGCGAATGGCCGGAACTGCTGCGCTGGGCTGTCGGCCCCTCGAGGTCAGTTGCCCTCGCGCAGACGCACGGCGATATCCGGCTGGTCGATAAACAGGCCGTCGATGCCGCTGGCGAGGAAGGCGCGCAGCTCGGCCTCGATATCGCCGCGCTCGGCCGGTTCGCCGCCGCTGCGCAGGTCGGTCGGCAGGAAGGCGTTCTCGGCGCGGAAGGTGTAGGGGTGGACCTTGAGCTTGGCGGCATGGGCGTCGCGCACCAGGCTGGTCGGCGTGGTCAGCTTGCCGGTGGCGTCGCGCGGGATGACCATGCCCTTCTCCGGGCCGATGCCGCTGGCGTAGCGGGCGATGGCTTGCAGGCCCTGGGGCGTGATCATCTGCGCGTAGCTCAGGCCGCTGCCGAGCACCTGCTGGTCGTAGGGCTGGCCCTCGGTCCACAGCAGCTGCACCAGGCGTACCGGCGTCAGACGGCTGAGGGTCTTGAGGTTCTCCACCTCGAACGACTGGATATACACCGGCGCCTTGGCGCTGTGGTAGCCGTTGCGCTTGAGCACCTTGACCAGCGGCCGCTCCATGGCCAGGCCGAGCTGTTGGAAGTGGGTCGGGTGCTTGGTCTCCGGGTACAGGCCGATCACCCGTTGCTGGCTGAGCTGCAGGCTCTTCACCAGGTCGATGATCTCCTGCAGGCTGGGAATCTCGAACTGGCCGTCGAAGCGCGTGTTGCCCGGGCGCAGCTGCGGGATGCGCTCGATGGCGCGCAGGGTCTTGAGTTCGGCCAGGCTGAAGTCCTCGCTGAACCAGCCCTCCAGGCTGACGCCGTCGACCGTCTGGGTGCGCTTGCGACTGGCGAACTCGGGGCGCTGGGCGACGTCGGTGGTCAGCCCCAGCTCGTTGTCGTGGCGCGCCACCAGCTGGCCGTCGCGGGTCATCACCAGATCCGGCTCGATATAGTCGGCGCCCTGCAGCACGGCCAGGGCGTAGGCCGCCAGGGTGTGCTCGGGCACGTAGCCACTGGCGCCGCGGTGGGCGATGACCAGCGGCCTGGCCTCGCCGCGGGGTTTGCCCTGGTGGGCGCCGGGCTGCTGCTGGGCCCAGTCGATGGCGGCCTGCACGCTATCGGGCGTGGCGGGCGCGGCGAGGCTCAGGCTCGGTAGCAACAGACCGGCACAGAGCAGCCAGCTGCGAAGCGGTTTGGTCAACATGGCGGTACCTCCTTGCACAGGGATGGAGTCCCCAGCCTGCACCGGCGAGGGTGACGATGTTGCTACAGAGGTCCAAGCCTAGACGGTTCTGTGCGTTGGTCGGCACCGCTGCAGCCGGGCTGCGTCCGTGCCGAGCGCTCTGCTATGCTCCCAGCCATGAAAACGACTCTTCCCCTCTGCCTGATCGCGGCCCTCGCCGACAACCGCGTGATCGGTCGCGACAACCAGCTGCCCTGGCACCTGCCGGCGGACCTCAAACACTTCAAGGCCCTGACCCTGGGCAAGCCGATCATCATGGGGCGCAAGACCTGGGATTCGCTCGGTCGGCCGCTGCCGGGTCGGCTCAATCTGGTGGTCAGCCGCCAGGCAGATCTTCGGCTCGACGGCGCTGAAGTCTTTCCGACTCTGGACGCGGCGATTACACGCGCCGACCAATGGGCACGCGAGCAGGGCATGGACGAGCTGATGCTGATTGGTGGTGCCCAACTCTACGAGCAGGGCTTGGTTCTGGCCGAGCGCCTCTACCTGACGCGGGTTGGCCTGCGTCCGATCGGCGATGCCTGGTTTCCCGAATTTAGTGAAGCCGAGTGGACGCGCGAGGCCCATGAGGAACATCCGGCCACGGCAGAGTCGCCGGCCTACGATTTCGAGGTGTGGGAACGGCGTTCGGCGCAATGACATTGGTGCGCGCGGCGCACCCTACGCCAGATCGATGTGCTCCACGCGGATCTGCCCATTTTCAAGATGCAGCAGCGCCAGGCAGATCGGCAGCTTGAAGCGCCGCGGCCCGGCGCTGCCGGGGTTGACCAGCAGCAGGCCGGCGCGCGCTTCCACCAGCGGCTTGTGGCTATGGCCGCAGACGGCCAGGCGAACCCCGCGGCTGGCCAGGTCGCCGGGCAGCTGGGCGGCGTCGTGAGTCATGAACAGACGCACCCCGGCCAGGTCCAGCTCGAGCGATTGCGGCAGTTCCGTCGCCCAGTCCAGGCCCTCGTCGTTATTGCCGCGCACCGCGCTGAGCGGCGCAATTTTGCCTAATGCGTCGAGAATCTCCGGCTTGCCGATATCGCCGGCATGCAGGATGTGATCGCAGCCCTGCAGGGCATCCAGCGCCTCGGGGCGCAGCAGGCCGTGGGTGTCGCCGATCAGGCCGATTTTCATGCGCCTCGCTCCGTAGGGTGCGCCGTGCGCACCGAATGCGTCTGGTGCGCACGGCGCACCCTACAAAGCATGAGCCCGGCGCAGGGCCGGGCTCATGGAGTGTTGCCGTGCCTTATTGGTCCAGCATCGCCTTGTTGCGCACCGCGCCCTTGTCGGCGCTGGTGGCGAGCAGGGCGTAGGCCTTGAGCGCCGTGGTGACCTTGCGCGGACGCTGTTCCACCGGCTTCCAGCCCTTCTTGTCCTGGACGTGGCGGCGGTGCGATAGCTCTTCATCGCTGACCAGCAGTTGGATGGTGCGATTGTGGATGTCGATATGGATCTTGTCGCCGTCTTCCACCAGCCCGATGGCGCCGCCGGCCGCGGCTTCCGGCGAGGCGTGGCCGATGGACAGGCCGCTGGTGCCGCCGGAGAAACGGCCATCGGTGAGCAGGGCGCAGGCCTTGCCCAGTCCCTTGGATTTCAGGTAGCTGGTCGGGTAGAGCATTTCCTGCATGCCCGGGCCACCTTTCGGGCCTTCGTAGCGGATGATCACCACATCGCCGGCCTTGACCTCGTCGGCGAGAATGCCTCTCACGGCGGCGTCCTGGCTCTCGAAAATCTTCGCGGTGCCTTCGAACACGTGGATCGATTCATCCACGCCGGCGGTCTTCACCACGCAGCCGTCGAGGGCGATATTGCCGTACAGCACCGCCAGGCCGCCTTCCTGGGAGTAGGCGTGCTCGACGCTGCGGATGCAGCCGTTCTCGCGGTCATCGTCCAGGCTCGGCCAGCGGGTGCTCTGGCTGAACGCGGTCTGGGTGGGGATACCGGCCGGGCCGGCCTTGAAGAAGGTGTGCACCTGCTCGTCGCGGGTCTGGGTGATATCCCACTGCGAAATCGCATCCGCCATGCTCGGGCTGTGCACGGTGGCCACGTCGGTGTGCAGCAGGCCGCCGCGCGCCAGCTCGCCGAGGATGCTGAAGACGCCGCCGGCGCGGTGCACGTCTTCCATGTGGTACTTCTGGATGTTCGGCGCCACCTTGCACAGCTGCGGCACGACGCGGGACAGGCGGTCGATATCGCGCAGGTCGAAATCGATCTCGGCTTCCTGGGCGGCGGCCAGCAGGTGGAGGATGGTGTTGGTCGAGCCGCCCATGGCGATGTCCAGCATCATGGCGTTCTCGAACGCCTTGAAGTTGGCGATATTGCGCGGCAGCACGGAGTCGTCGTTCTCGCCGTAGTAGCGCTGGCACAGCTCCACCGCCAGGCGCCCGGCGCGCAGGAACAGCTGCTCGCGGTCGTTGTGGGTGGCCAGGGTCGAGCCGTTGCCCGGCAGCGACAGGCCGAGGGCCTCGGTCAGGCAGTTCATCGAGTTGGCGGTGAACATGCCGGAGCAGCTGCCGCAGGTCGGGCAGGCGCTGCGCTCGTACTCGGCGACCTTCTCGTCGGAGGCGCTGTCGTCGGCGGCGATGACCATGGCGTCGACCAGGTCGAGGCCGTGGTTGGCCAGCTTGGTCTTGCCGGCTTCCATCGGCCCGCCGGAGACGAACACCACCGGGATGTTCAGGCGCAGGGCGGCCATCAGCATGCCGGGGGTGATCTTGTCGCAGTTGCTGATGCAGACAATCGCATCGGCACAATGGGCGTTGACCATATATTCCACCGAGTCGGCGATGATCTCGCGGCTCGGCAGCGAATAGAGCATGCCGTCGTGGCCCATGGCGATGCCGTCGTCGACGGCGATGGTGTTGAACTCCTTGGCCACGCCGCCGGCTTTCTCGATCTCGCGGGCGACCAGCTGGCCCATGTCCTTCAGGTGCACGTGGCCGGGCACGAACTGGGTGAAGGAGTTGGCGACGGCGATGATCGGTTTCTTGAAGTCTTCGTCCTTCATCCCGGTGGCGCGCCACAGGGCGCGGGCGCCGGCCATGTTGCGGCCTTGGGTGGAGGTTTTCGAGCGGTAATCGGGCATGACACGGTTCCTGCGGCTGATCAGGTGATGTTCGTATGGTGAGCGTCGACTGAACCGGATGCAAACGGGAGATGGCCGTGCGTTCGGCGGGGTCACCGGACGTCGCGGGGTGGCCGCGCGTCTGACCCGTGCTCAGGGCCCGCCAGGGGATGGATGGCGAGAAATGCCACGATTCTACGCCCGCCGTCGCCGCCGAGCCAAGGCGCGGGCGATTGCCGGCGTAGCCGCACGTGGCTCAGTGCGGAATTTCGATGCCGCGCAGGCGCTCGGCGCGGCGGCGCAGCAGTTCGATGGTCACCAGCAGGGCGATGGACACCAGGATCAGCAGGGTGGCAATGGCCAGGATGCTCGGGTTGATCTGCTCGCGCAGGCCCGAGAACATCTGCCGCGGGATGGTGCGTTGCTGCGGGCCGGCCATGAACAGGATCACCACCACCTCGTCGAAGGAGGTGATGAAGGCGAACAGCGCGCCGGAAATCACCCCGGGGCGGATCAGCGGCATGATGATGTCGAAGAACACCTTGACCGGCGTGGCGCCGAGGTTCAGCGCGGCGCGCGCCAGGCTGTAGTCGAAGCCGGTGAGGGTGGCGGTGACGGTGATGATCACGAAGGGCGTGCCGAGCGCCGCGTGCGCCAGGATCACCCCCAGGTAGCTGCCGGCCAGGCCGAGGTTGGAGTAGAAGAAGAACATGCCGGCGGCGGTGATGATCAAGGGCACGATCATCGGCGACAGCAGCAGCGCGGTGATGAAGCGGCGATAGGGCATGTCGTCGCGGGCCAGGCCCACCGCGGCGCAGGTGCCCAGGGCGGTGGCGATGACGGTGGCGAGAATGCCGATGAAGAAGCTGTTCTGGATCGCCAGGATCCATTTCGGGTCGTTGAGGATCTGCTCGTACCAGCGCAGCGAGTAGGCCTCCGGCTGCAGGGTGAGCATGCCCTCGGTGAAGCTGAAGAAGGGCTCGGCGTTGAACGACAGCGGCACGATGACCAGGATCGGCAGGATCAGAAACAGCAGCACCAGCCAGGAGCTGGCCTTGAGCAGCCAACTGCCGAGGTGATGCCAGAAGCCGTAGTAGGCGGGGGTCTTCATCCTGTGTTTATCCCAACTTGATATTGCTGGCGCCGACGAAGCGGTCGTAGACCCAGTACAGCAGCAGGATCAGCCCCAGCAGCAGCGAGCCGAGCGCGGCGGCCAGCTCCCAGTTGTTCGAGCGCTGCATGTGGAAGGCGATGATGTTGCTGATCATCTGGCCGTCGGTGCCGCCGACCAGCGCCGGGGTGATGTAGTAGCCCACCGAGATGATGAATACCAGCAGCGCGCCGGCGCTCAGGCCGGGCAGGGTCATCGGGAAGTAGATGCGGGCGAACGCCGGGATCGGCTTGTCGCCCAGGCTCAGGGCGGCGCGCAGGTAGCTGGGGTCGATGCCGCGCATCACGCTGTACAGCGGCAGGATCATGAACGGCAGGAGGATATGGGTCATCGCCACGACTGTGGCGAACGAGGTGTAGAGCATCTCGAAGGGCTGGCCGATGGCACCGATGCCGATGAGGAAGGAGTTGATCACGCCGTTGGTCTGCAGCAGGGCGATCCAGGCGGTGGTGCGTACCAAGAGCGAGGTCCAGAACGGCAGCAGCACCAGCACCAGCAGCAGGTTGGCGCGGTTTTCCGGCAGCTGCGCCAGGTAGTAGGCCAGCGGGTAGCCGAGCAGGGCGCAGAGCAGGGTGATGACCAACGCCATGTTCAGGGTCTTGGAATACAGCTGCAGGTAGATCTGCGTGTCCTCGCGCACCTGGATGCCCTGCTCAGGGTGCAACTCCAGGTCCAGCGCGGTGAGGTAGTAGTCGTAGGTGTAGACCTGGCCGGCGCGGGCGATGGCGTACCACAGCTCGGGCTTGCTCCAGTTCTTGTGGGCGCCGAGCAGGGTCTCGACGCCGCGCTCCGGCAGGGCCTCGGCATCCAGCCGGCCGATGCGCCGGGCGCTGGACTTGACCACGCTGGACATGCCGGCGAAGGCGCGGTTGAACTCCTCGGCCAGCTTGCCGGACAGGCGCTGCTCGTCGAGGCTGTGCAGCTCGCCGGCGAACACCCGCAGGGTCTGTTCGTCCGGCAGTTGCCTTTGATCTTCCCAGCGCTCGAGTTCGGCCAGGGTCAGCGGAATCAGTTCGGCCACGGTCGGGTGGTGCACGCTGCGCCACAGCATGCTGCCGATCGGGGCGACGAAGGTCAGCAGGATAAAGGCCAGCAGCGGCACCACGAAGAGAAAGGCGGCGAGGCGTTTCTTGCGACGGGCGCTGGCGGCTTGGCCGGCTTCGCTGGTGGTAAGAGAGGTCAAGGCGTTACTCCGGTATCAGCACCTGCTCCGTTGAACCTCGGTACCCGTGGGAGGGGCTTCAGCCGCGACCGTCGCCGCTGAAGCGCCTCCCACAGGTGGCCCGTGGGGATGGTGGGGTGCTTACTTCAACAGCCACTCGTTGAACTTCTCGCCGAGCGATTCGCCGTAGTCGGCCCAGAACTCCGAGCCGGCCTGGATGCCCTTGTCCAGGTGCGCGGTGGGCAGGTGCGGCGTGGCGCTCTGGTCGGCCAGCGGCATGGACGACTTGCGGGTCGGGCCGTAGGCCACGTCCGGCATGCCGGCCAGCGGCTTGGAACCGGTGGCGTACTTGATGAACTCCATCGCCAGGTCCTTCTTCTTCGAGCCCTTGACGATGGCCCAGGCGTCGAGGTCGTAGACGTGGCCGTCCCAGACGATCTCGAACGGCTTGTTCTCGCGCACGATGGAGTCGTAGAAACGCCCGTTGGCCGACTGCACCAGCACCGCGCCGCCGTCGTTGAGCAACTGCGGCGCCTGCGACCAGGAGTCGAACCAGACGATGTCCTTCTTGATGCTGGCCAGCTTGTCGAAGGCGCGTTGCTGGCCTTCCGGGGTGGCCAGCACTTCGTAGACCTCTTCCGGGGCCACGCCGTCGGCCAGCAGCGCCCACTCCAGGTTCACCTGCGGACGCTTGCGCATGGCGCGCTTGCCGGGAATCTTGGCGGTGTCGAAGAAGTCCTCGATGCTCGCCGCCTTGGTCGCGCCTATGGTGTTCTCGTTATAGGCGAACACCACCGACCAGACGATATTGCCCACCGCGCATTCGCTGGCCAGGGCCTCGGGGATGAAGTCCTGGGCGGCTGCGGTGCCGTCGATGCCCGGCGGCAGGGCGCCGTGGTCGAGGCTTTCCAGCAGGCCTTCGGAGCAGGCGCGCTCGAGGTCGATCACCTCGAAGTCGACCACGTCCCACTGGATATTGCCGGACTCGACCTGGGCCTTGATCTCGGCCACGCCGCCGGAATAGTCCTCGAACAGCACCTTGACCCCGCTGTCCTTCATATAGGGATCGATCACGTGTTTCTGCTGCGCCGCGCCGTAGGCGCCGCCCCAGGAGACCACGGTGAGGCTGTCCTGGGCGCTGGCGCTGCTCGCCGCCAGGCCCAGGGCCGCCACCAGGGCGAAGGTGGAAAAGCTGGTAGTCAGTGATCTAGCCATTGCTGTGCTCCATTTGCTTCTAGTTGTGGGGTCAGGGCGTCGTCGGCACTGCGGGGCGATCCAGGGCCTGGCTGTCTTCCGGCAGCCAGGCCAGATCGACCTCTTCCTGGGCGCTGAGCCTGGGGGCTGAACTGTCGTTCAGGTTCTTCACCACCAGCTCGCTGCCGCTGGCGGTCTGGAAGTGGTAGCGGATGTACTCGCCGACGTAGTGACGGGTGACGAAGCGCGCCTTGACCTGGTTGCCGGCGCCGCCCAGGCGGTCGGTGAAATTGAGCTTCTCCGGGCGCACCGACACCGTGGTCGGCTGGCCGACCTCGGTGCAGTTGGCCTTCAGCGTGCTGACCAGGCCGCCGTCGGCCAGGCGCACCTCGACGCGTTCCTCGCCGACGCTCTCGATCACCCCGGCCAGCTTGTTGCTCTCGCCGATGAAGTCGGCGACGAACAGGTTGGCCGGGCGCTCGTAGAGCACGTGGGGCGGCGCACACTGCTGCACCACGCCGTTGTTGAACACGGCGATGCGGTCGCTCATGGTCAGCGCTTCGGTCTGGTCGTGGGTGACGTAGATCACGGTGAAGCCGAGCTGCTCGTGCAGGCGCTTGATCTCGAACTGCATCTGCTCGCGCAGCTTCTTGTCCAGGGCGCCGAGCGGCTCGTCCATCAGCACGATGTCCGGGGCGAAGATCAGCGCGCGGGCCAGGGCCACGCGTTGGCGCTGGCCGCCGGAGAGCTGGCCGGGGTAGCGGCCGCCGAAGGCCTGCAGCTCGACCAGGGCGAGGTAGTCCTCGACCTTGGCGCGGATCTCGTCCTTGGCCAGCTTGCGGATCTTCAGCGGGTAGGCGAGGTTCTCGCGGATGGTCATGTGCGGGAACAGCGCGTACTGCTGGAAGACCATGCCGATGTTGCGGTCGTAGGGGGCGATGCTGGTGACGTTGCGGCCGTTGATCAGGATCTCGCCGCTGGTCACGTCCTCGAAGCCGGCGAGCATCATCAGGCAGGTGGTCTTGCCCGAACCGGAGGGGCCGAGCAGGGTGATGAACTCGCCCTTGGCCACGTTGAGGTTGAAGTCCTTGACCACCAGCGTCTTGTGGTCGTAGGTCTTCTTCACATTGGTGAATCGCAGGAACGCGTCGTTCCCAGCCTGCGCAGCCATAGTCCTCCCCATTGCCCATCAAGACCGGCTTGGCTCGTGGCCTCGCCCGTACTGCTTGAGTCGATTCGTCCCTGTCGTGTGGTCCGATCGTTATGTAAATAACCAAAAGCAATAAGCACGCCAGCCGACGAACGGCTGACCGGCGGCGCTCTGCTCCGCAGGTTAAAGCCTAGTCCAGCCTGGGCGGGATGCGAGGACGGTGTGGGGGGAGGTAACAGCGAGCGGGGCGGGCGGCACCTGCCGACACGCACTCGGCAGGTGCACGCCGCTCGAACGTTGGGCGGCGGGGCGCTGATCGGTACGACGCGTGATCGCGTGGTGGGCGATGCGGCGCACCCGCTTGGCCCGCCGCGCCGCCTGTGTGGCCCGGTAGGTTGGCGCTGAGCGCAGCGAAGCCCAACGGGGAGGCCGATCCGGACGAACTGCGCGACCAGGTTGGGCTTCGCCCGACGCTCCCTGGCTCCCCGATCACCCCGTTGGGCTTCGTCGCAGGCTCCTCAGCCCAACCTACGCCCGTGCAAGTCGCACGCCCGCCACGCCACATGCGCGGGGTAGGTTGGCGCCGAGCGCAGCGAAGCCCAACAGGACGCCCGAAGGGCTTCGCCCGGCGAGCCCAGGCGTCCCGATAATGCTCCGTTGGGCTTCGTCGCAGGCTCCTCAGCCCAACCCACGGCCGCATTGCTCAGCTGTTGGGCAGCAGGCGCACGGTCAGGCTCTTGATGTAGCGGGTCTCGGCGATGGCCGGGTGCACCGGGTGATCCGGGCCCTGGGCGCCGCGTTCGAGCAGCTGGATATTGCGGTCCAGGTGGCGGGCACTGGTCAGCAGGATGTTCTGCAGGTCGTCCTCGGGCAGGTGCATGGAGCAGCTGGCGCTGACCAGGATGCCGTCCTTGCTGAGCAGGCGCATGGCGGTCTCGTTGAGGCGCCGGTAGGCGGCCTCGCCATTTTTGAGATCCTTCTTGCGCTTGATGAAGGCGGGCGGATCGGCGATCACCACATCGAAGCGCTCCTCGGCGCTCTTCAGCTCGCGCAGGGCGGCGAAGGCGTCGCCCTCGACGCAGGTGACCCGCTCGGCCACGCCGTTGAGCGCGGCGTTGCGCTCGACGCCGTCGAGGGCGAAGGCCGAGGCGTCGACGCAGTACACCTCGCTGGCGCCGAAGGCCGCGGCCTGCACGCCCCAGCCGCCGATATAGCTGAACAGGTCGAGCACCCGCTTGCCCTTGACGTAGGGTGCCAGGCGCGCGCGGTTCATGCGGTGGTCGTAGAACCAGCCGGTCTTCTGCCCCGCGATCACCGGTGCCTCGAATTTCACCCCGTTCTCTTCCAGGGCGACCCATTCCGGCACCTGGCCGTAGGCGGTTTCCACGTAGCACTGCAGGCCCTCGGCGTCGCGCGCGCTGGAGTCGTTCTTGAACAGCACGCCGCTGGGCTTGCACACCTGGATCAGCGCGGCGAGCACCTCGTCCTTGTGCGCTTCCATGGTGGCCGAGGCCAGCTGCACGACGAGGATGTCGAAGAAGCGGTCGACCACCAGCCCCGGCAGCAGGTCGGAGTCGCCATACACCAGGCGGTAGCAGGGCTGCTCGAACAGGCGCTCGCGCAGGCTCCGGGCGACGTTGAGCCGGTGCACCAGCAGGGACTTGTCCAGCAGGTGCTTGGTGTCGCGCGACAGCAGGCGGGCGCAGATCAGGTTGTTCGGGCTCATGGCGACCACGCCCAGCGGTTTGCCGCCGGCGGCTTCGAGCACGGCCTGGTCGCCGGCGGCAAAGCCGTGCAGCGGGGTGGCGGCGACATCGATCTCGTTGCTGTAGACCCACAGGTGGCCGGCGCGCAGGCGTCGATCGGCGTTGGCTTTCAGGCGCAGGCTGGGCAGGGACATGGGCGGGCTCCGGGGAAAAGAGCGGGATTATAGCGGCTCGCGCGGGCGCCCGGCAGTTGCAAAAGTCGGCTGCGGGGGACCCGGTGCTTTGGCTAAACTGTGGCGCATTTCTCACTTGGCACCTGCGTCCCATGGCCTACGAACTCACCGCCGAACAGATCCAGCAAGTCCTCCAGGGCATCAGCGTGCCGCCGCAGCCGCAGATCATGGTGGACCTGCAGATGGAGCAGGTCATGCCCAACCCGGATCTGAAGAGCATCGCCAAGCTGATCAGCCAGGACCCCGGGCTGTCCGGCGCGCTGTTGAAGATCGTCAACTCGCCGCACTTCGGCCTGGCCAACCGCATCGCCTCGATCCAGCAGGCGGTCAACCTGCTCGGCTGCCACACGGTGATCAACCTGATCAACGCGCAGTCGATCAAGGGCGAGCTGACCGACGAGGCGATCCTGGTGCTCAACCGGTTCTGGGACACCGCCCAGGACGTGGCCATGACCTGCCTGACCCTGGCCAAGCGCCTCGGTTACCACTCGCCGGACGAGGCCTACACCCTCGGGCTGTTCCACAACTGCGGCATCCCGCTGATGATCAAGCGCTTCCCCAGCTACATGACGGTGCTGGAGGAGGCCTACGCCAGCGCCAGCGACGAGCGCCGCGTGGTCGACACCGAGAACCGCCTGCTCAACACCAACCATGCGGTGGTCGGCTACTTCACCGCACGCTCCTGGCGCCTGCCCGAAGCGCTGTGCGAGGTGATCGCCAACCACCACAACGCGCTGTCGATCTTCGCCGACGAAACCGGCCGCGACGCGCCGCTGAAGACCCTGCTGGCGATCCTCAAGATGGCCGAGCACATCTGCGAGAGCCACCGGGTGCTCGGCGGCCAGCCGGAGGACCTGGAGTGGCGGCATATCGAGCAGCCGATCCTGGAGTACGTGGGGCTGTCCGCCTACGACTTCGAGAACCTGCGCGAAAGCATTCGCGACCTGGCGGTGCTGTAGCGCCGTTGCCCGTAGGGTGCGCCGCGCGCACCGGGGCCAATAGCCCTGCAACAGCCGGTGCGCGCAGCGCACCCCACCGGTACCGGCATATCGCCGGCCGGGTAGGCTCGACGGGCTGATGATGTAGGGTGCGCCGTGCGCACCTGAATTGTCGCCGGCCCAGTGGCATACCTACCGTTGCACGCGCCGCTCCTGCTAAGGTGGCGCTCCGCCGTTCTCCCAGCCGTACTGCCATGCCCGAACTGCCCGAAGTCGAAACCACCCGCCGCGGTATCGCCCCCTATCTCGAGGGGCAGCGCGTCAGCCGCGTGATAGTGCGCGAGCGCCGCTTGCGTTGGCCTATCCCCGAGGATCTGGACGTGCGCCTGTCCGGCCAGCGCATCGAATGCGTCGAGCGGCGCGCCAAGTACCTGCTGATCAAGGCCGAAAGCGGCAGCCTGATCGGCCACCTGGGCATGTCCGGCAGCCTGCGCCTGGTCGAGTGCGGCCTGCCGGCGGCCAAGCACGAACACGTCGATATCGAGCTCGAATCGGGCCTGGCCCTGCGCTACACCGATCCGCGGCGTTTCGGCGCCCTGCTGTGGTGCGAGGACCCGCTGCACCACGAACTGCTCAGCAAGCTCGGCCCGGAGCCGCTGGGCGCGGCGTTCGACGGCGAGCGCCTGTTCCAGCTGTCGCGCGGGCGCAGCATGGCGGTCAAGCCGTTCATCATGGACAACGCCGTGGTGGTCGGGGTCGGCAATATCTACGCCAGCGAGGCGCTGTTCGCCGCCGGCATCGACCCGCGCCGCGCGGCCGGCTCGATCTCGCGGGCACGCTACCTGAAGCTGGCGGAGGCGATCAAGCGCATCCTCGCCCACGCCATCGAGCGTGGCGGCACCACCTTGCGCGACTTCGTCGGCGGCGATGGCCAGCCCGGCTATTTCCAGCAGGAGCTGTTCGTCTACGGTCGCGGCGGCGAGTTCTGCAAGCTGTGCGGCAGCAGTCTGCGCGAGGTCAAGCTGGGCCAGCGCGCCAGCGTCTACTGTCCCAAGTGCCAACGCTGAGCGCTGCTCGTCGGCGTGTAATAACAACAAGAAATACCGAGGTTGATCGATGTCCGCTAACTACCTGCCGCGCAATCCGGCCGCCGAGTGGCTGGGGCGCAGCGTGCTGAAGCTCATGGGCTGGCGCATCGAGGGGCAGTTGCCTGCGCTCGACAAGTTCGTCGCCATCGGCGCCCACCACACCTCCAACTGGGACTTCGTGATCTTTATCGCGCTGAAGTTCGTCCTGCGCCTGAACGCCCGCTGGTTCGGCAAGCACAGCCTCTTCCGCTGGCCGTTCGGCGGCCTGATGCGCGCCTGGGGCGGCATCCCGATCCGTCGCGACCGCCAGCTCAATACCGTGGAGCAGGCGGTGCAGGCGTTTCGCGACAACCGCGAATTCATCCTGGTGCTGTCGCCCGAGGGCACGCGCAAGAAGGTCGAGCGCTGGAAGATGGGCTTCTACCATATCGCCCTGGGCGCGGGCGTGCCCATAGTGCTGGGCGCGCTGGACTACCAGAACCGCCGCGTGGTGATCGGCCCGACCTTCCAGCCCAGCGGCGACGAGCAGGCCGATCTGGCGGCAATGCTGGCGTTTTTCCGCCCCTACGTGCCGAAAAAGCCGCAATACGCCTTTCATGGCGATTGACGCCCGTCACGCTGACAATTGCCAATGCGCTGTTATAGTTACTGGCACTTTCCCGAATAACCTGAAGGATCGCCCCATGAAACCGTTTCGCACGACCGCTGCTGTCCTGGCGCTGACCTCTGGCCTGCTGGCGCTGCCGGCGCAGGCGGAAGTGGTGCAGCAGAACGTCAGCGGCGACCCCCTGTATACCGTCGAGGCGCCCAAGGCCTTCTCCATGATCGGCGACCTGGTGATCGCCCGTCCTCTGCTGATCGGCGCCACCGCCATCGGCGCCGTGGCCTTCGTCGTCAGCCTGCCGTTCACCGCCCTGGGCGGCAACGTCGGCGAGGCGGCCGAGGCGCTGGTGGTCGAGCCGGGCAAGGAAGCCTTCGTGCGCTGCCTGGGCTGCACCAGCAGCGGCTACAAGCACGACTGATTCTTCGGCAGTACCATCGCGGCCTCTCGCTCCCTAACGGGGCGAGGGGCCGTTTGCGTTAGGGAGGGCGGGCGATGCGTTATCTGCGCGGGGTGACCCTGCTGCTGGTGGTGCTGGGGCTGGCGGCCTCGTTCTGGTTCAGCGGCGGCTGGCTGCAGCTGTGCGCCGGGCTGGCGGTGTTCCTCTTCGGCATGCAGTGCCTGGAGGAGGGGCTGCGTCAGCTGGCCGGCAGCAAGCTGGAGCAGATCCTCGGGCGCAGCACCGCGACGCCCTTCAAGAGCCTGCTGTTCGGCGTCGGCGGCACCCTGCTGCTGCAGTCCAGCACCCTGGTCTCGCTGCTGACCATCGCCTTTATCAGCACCGGGCTGATCCAACTGGCCGGCGGCATCGCCATCCTGTTCGGCGCCAACCTCGGCGCCACCAGCGGCATCTGGTTGCTGGCGCTGGCCGGGCAGAACCTCAGCCTCAGCCCCTTCGCCTTGCCGCTGCTGGTGTTCGGCGTGCTGGCCGGCTTCGCCGGGCCGAAGAGCAAGGCGGCCGGGCGCATCGTGCTGGGCGTCGCCTTCATCTTTATCGGCATCGACCAGATCAAGGACGGCTTCGCCAGCTTCGGCGACGGCCTGGACATGAGCGGCTATCAGGCCAGCGGTCTGCGCGGCGCGCTGCTGTTCACCGCCATCGGCCTGGCGATCACCGTGGTGCTGCAATCGAGCCACGCCGCCCTGATGCTGACCCTGGCGGCGCTGGCCGGCGGCCAGCTGGAGCTGGGCCAGAGCCTGGCGATCGCCATCGGCTCCAATATCGGCAGCAGCGTCACCACCGCCTTCGTCGGCTCGCTGGGCGGCAACCGCAGCGGTCAGCGTCTGGCCCTGGCCCATGTGCTGTTCAATATCACCACTGGCATTCTCGCTTTTTGTCTGCTCGGCCCGCTGACCTGGCTGGTGCAGGCCCTGGCCGAGCCCCTGGGCCTCGGCGACAACAGCCTGATCCAGCTGGCGATGTTTCACACCCTGTTCAACGCCATGGGCGTGGCGCTGTTCTGGCCGCTGCAGGGACGCCTGGCGCAGCGGCTGATCCGCTGGCTGCCGGAGCGGGCCGAGCCGCAGGTGCTGATCACCGAACTGGCGGCCGAGCCGGTCGCCGAGCCCGAGCGCACCCGCGCCCGCTACCTCAGCGAGCGCGCCCTGGATTCGGTGGACGCCGCCTCCGGCGCGGTGGTGCAGGAGCTCGGCCACCTCGGCCGGCTGAGCCTGGAGGTGATCTGTCACGCGCTCTACCTGCCGGTGGATCAGCTGGCGCGCAGCCGGGTCGACGACCAGTTGCTGCAGGCCGGGCCGGCGCGCGGCGGCTTCGATGCCGAGCACCTCTACCAGTTCCATATCAAGGGGGTGTACGGCGACCTGCTGAGCTTTATGGGGCGCATGGAGCTGCCGATGGACGAGGCGCACCAGCGCTTCTGGGTCAGCTGCCAGCTGGCCGCGTTGCAACTGGTGGACGCGGTCAAGGACGCCAAGCACCTGCAGAAGAACCTCGGCCACTACCTCGATGCGCCGCCCTCGGCGGTGCGCGAGGCCTATGTGGAACTGCGTCGCCACCTGCTCGTCACCCTGCACGAGGTGCGCGAGCTGGCCCGCTCGGAGCTGCCCGAGGAGGCCTGGCAGGCGCGCCTGCGCTGGCTCGACGAGCAGGCGGCGGAGTTCGACGCGAAGTTTCGCCAGCGCCTGTTCGCCGAGGTGCGCAGCGGTCGCCTGGACGGCCTGCAGACCAGCTCGCTGATGAACGACCTGGGCTACGTCAGCCGCATCTTCCAGAGCCTGCGCAACGTGCTGATGCTCGGCGACGAGCAGGCGTTGTTCCGCGAATTGCGGCGGCTGGGGGACGAGGAGGAGAGCCTGATCAGGCTCTCCTGACATGATGCTCGGTAGCCCGGATGAAATCCGGGACCTTCGGACCTCGTCACCCCGGATTTCATCCGGGCTACGGCCACATTCGGTCGGTGTGCATCAAGGGATCGCCGTTCCAATCCCGCGAGGATCGCTCGCGGCCTGCACCTCGCCGCTGACCTTGTCCCACAGCAGCACCTGCTGGTTGCCGTACTGCCGCTCCAGTGCCTTGAGCTGGTGGCCGCGGGCCTGCAGCGCGGCGATCTGCGCGGCGCTGAAGGTATCCGGTTCGTGCTCGATCACATCCGGCAGGAACTGGTGGTGGTAGCGCGCCACCGCCGGCCAGCGCGCGATGGGCTGGCCGTCCAGGTACTCGAGCATGGCCAGCAGCACCATGCTGGGGATGCGGCTGCCGCCCGGCGTGCCGAAGGCGGCGAAGGCCGCGTCGCTCTCGATAAAGCTCGGGCTCATGGACGACAGCGGCCGCTTGCCGGCGGCGATGGCGTTGGCCTGGCTGCCGGCCAGGCCGTAGGCGTTGGCGCCCTGGATATCGGCGGCGAAGTCGTCCATCTCGTCGTTGAGCAGCACGCCGGTACCGGGCACGGTGAAGGCGGCGCCGAACGGCAGGTTGATCGACAGGGTGGCGGCCACCGCATTGCCCTCGGCGTCGAGCACGGCGAAGTGGGTGGTGTGGTCGCCTTCGTGCCAGGTGCCGGCCGGCGGCAGGCTGGCGCTGGGGGTGGCGCGTTCGGGGTCGATGCTGCCGGCCAGCACCGCCAGGTGGCCGGGCGACAGCAGTTGCTCCAGCGGGTTGGCGACGAAATCCGGATCGCCCAGCAGGCCGCGGTCGCGGTAGGCGCGGCGTAGCGCCTCGACCACATAGTGCACGCGCTGCAGCGGCTCGGCCTCGCGCCAGGGCAGCTGACCGAGAATCGCCAGGCTCTGCGCCAGGGCCACGCCGCCGGCCGAGGGCGGCGGCGCGCTGATCAGCTCGCGACCGTCTTCCAGGGGGAAACGCAGCGGTGCGCGGCGCACGCTGCGGTACTCCCTCAGATCGTCCAGGCTCCAGATGCCGCCGGCCTTGCGCACGCCGGCGACCAGGCGCTCGGCCAGGTGGCCGGAGTAGAACCCGGCGTGGCCCTGGGCGGCGATCGTCTGCAGGGTGGCGGCCAGCTCCGGTTGGCGCAGCCGATAGCCCTCGGCCGGCACTTCGCCGCGGTCGAGGAACAGCCGCGCGCTTTCACTATCGTCGCGCAGCGCCGCCAGGCGCCAGGCGGCGCGTTCGCGGTAGACGCGGTCGACGGCGAAGCCTTCGTTGGCCAGGGCAATGGCCGGGGCCAGGCTGGTTTTCAGTGGCAGGCGGCCGTGGCGTTCGGCCAACTCCACCAGTGCCGCCGGCAGCCCCGGGATGGCGGCGGCCAGGGCGCCGTTGAGCGACAGCTCGCGCTGCGCCTGGCCTTGGCGCTGGTACATATCGGCCTTGGCCTGCAGCGGCGCGCGTTCGCGGGCGTCGAGAAAGTCGTAGCTCGGCCTGTCGCCGGCCGTGCGCAGGAGGAAGAAGCCGCCGCCGCCGAGGCCCGAGCCATAGGGCTCGACCACCGCCAGGGCGGCGCTGGCCGCCACCGCGGCATCGAAGGCGTTGCCGCCGGCGTCCAGCATCTGCTGCGCGGCGGCCGTGGCGGCGGGGTGGGCGGTGGCGATGGCGGCCTGCTGCGGCGCGGCCTGGGCCAGCAGGCTGGCGGCGAGCAGCAGGGTCGAGAGCAGGAGGGGGCGCAACATGCGATCTACCGAAGGCGGCTGGGGAAAGGGCGAAGCTTAGCAGCCTTGGTTTGTCGTGCGGGCGAACCGCTCGCGCGGCGGTTCGCCCAGTGGGCGGTCAGGCCTTGCCGGTGATGATCCGGTACTTCTGCATCAGCTCGTCCTTGCTCTCGACGTTGTTCTCGTCGAGTGGGATGCAGTCCACCGGGCACACCTGCTGGCACTGCGGCTCGTCGTAGTGGCCGACGCATTCGGTGCACAGGTTGGGGTCGATCACGTAGATCTCCTCGCCCTGGGATATCGCGCCGTTGGGGCACTCGGGTTCGCAGACGTCGCAGTTGATGCAGTCGTCGGTGATGATCAGGGACATGGAACAACTCCTGTCGAGGCGGGACGCCGCGACACTATCGGACAACGGTAGGCGAATTGTGCCGGATTGGGCGGTGGCGCGCCATGTGCTGGGCGAAAGGCGGAGTCTGTGGGCGCGGCCTTTGTGGGAGCGGCTTCAGCCGCGAGCGGCCGAGTCATTCGCGGCTGAAGCCGCTCCCACAGGGCTGGTCAGCGCTGGCGAAAGCGCTCGTTCAGCGCAGCGGCCACGGCCGGATGGACGAACTTGGAGATGTCGCCGCCGAGGGCGGCGATCTCGCGCACCAGGGTCGAGGAGATAAAGGAGTATTTCTCCGACGGGGTGAGGAACAGGCTTTCCACGTCCGGCGCCAGCTGGCGGTTCATATTGGCCAGCTGGAATTCGTACTCGAAGTCGGACACCGCGCGCAGGCCGCGCAGCAGCACGTTGGCGCCCTGTTCCTTGGCGAAGTGCGCGAGCAGGGTGGAGAAGCCCACCACTTCGACGTTGGGCAGGTGCTTGGTGACCTCGCGGGCCAGCTCGACGCGTTGTTCCAGGGGGAACAGCGGGTTCTTCTTCGGGCTGGCGGCGACGGCGATGATGACGTGATCGAACAGGCGCGCGGCGCGCTCGACCAGATCGCCATGGCCCTTGGTGATGGGGTCGAAGGTGCCGGGGTATAACACTCGATTCATCGGGACGTCCTGGCGGGTCGAAAGGGAGTCGGATGGTAGCGCAGCGCTTCCCTCGGGGCCAAGCGCGACGACGGCTCAGCCGCTGCGCAGGTGCAGGACGAGTGCGGGCAGCAGGCAGGCGAGGGCGATCCAGTCGGCGCTCACCACGCGGCGCAAAGCCTCGTTGTAGACGGGGGCGCTCCATGCCAGCAGGAGGAAGGCGAGGACGCTGACCAGGCCGCCGATCAGAGCCGCGCCGCGTAGCGTCGGGACGAACGCCGCGGCGACCAGTAGGGCGCCGAGCAGGCCGAACAGCACGGCGCGGTGGCGCATGAGAATCTGCAGGTTGGGCTCGTCCAGGGCGATGCCGTACAGCGCGTTGAGGCGTTCGCCGCCCACAACGCCGATCAGCGGCAGCAGATGGATGACGCCCGCCACCAGCAGCAGAGCGGCGATCAGCTTGCTCATCTCAGGCCTTCAGGCGTTCGCCCAGCAACGTGGCGAGCTTGGCGGTCAGGCCGTAGATCGACAGCTGCGGGTTGGCGCCGATGCTGGTGGGGAACAGCGAACCGTCGTGGATCGACAGGTTGGCCAGCTGGTGATGCCGGCCGAGGCTGTCGACCACCGCCTGCTGCGGGTCTTCGCCCATGGCGCAGCCGCCCATCACATGGGCGCTGCCCAGGCGGGTGCGGTACAGCGCCAGGTCGAGGTTCTCGATCATGGCCTTGGCCTCGTGCCAGGAGCTGACGAACTTCGCATCGGCGTGGGTCGGCATCACCGCCTTGGCACCGGCGGCGAACTGGATTTCGGCCATGCTCAGGTAGGCACGGCGCACGCCGTCCCAAGTGTAGTCGGTCATCCGGTAGTCGAGCACCGGGCTGCCGTCGCCGCGCAGCTCCACCCGGCCTTCGGCGCTCTCGGGGTGGAAGCCGTCGCGCAGCAGGGCGAGCATGACGTTGGTGTGCGGCAGCTGCTCCATGCGCAGGGCGTTGTCGCGGCCGAAACCGCCGAGCAATGTGGCGGTCAGCGCCGGTTGCAGCGGCGGTACCTCCAGCTTGTAGGAGAGGCGTCCGGCGGTGCCGTCGTCCCATTGGAAGTGGTCGGAGTAGAGCGACTGCGGCGCGCCATAGAAGGGGTTGATCACCTGCTCGAACTGCGCGGCGGAGAAATTCACCAGATGCAGGTAGGTGCGCCGGCCCACGCGCTGGTGCGGATCGGGCGCGTTGGAACGCAGCAGGATGCCGGGGGTGTTGATGCCGCCGCCGGCCAGCACGTAGTGCCGCGCCTTGACCCGGATGCGCTTGCCGTTGGGCGTCACGCAGCGCGGGTCCATGCCCAGGCAGTCGAGGCCGATCACCTTATCGCCTTCGATCAGCAGCTTGTCGGCGCGCGCCAGATAGAGCAGCTCGCCGCCGGCGTCGAGGGTGGCGGGGATGGTGGTGACCAGCATCGACTGCTTGGCGTTGGTCGGGCAGCCCATGCCGCAGTAGCCGAGGTTCCAGCAGCCGCGCACGTTGCGCGGGATCGCCGCCCAGTGGTAGCCGAGCTTGTCGCAGCCGGCGCGGATCACCTCGTTGTTGGCGTTCGGCGGCACCGCCCAGGGGGCGACGCCCAGGCGCCGTTCCATCTGCTCGAACCAGGGCGCCATGGACTCGGCGTCATGCCCCTCGACGCCGTGCACCTCGGCCCAGTGCGCCAGGGTCTGCGCCGGGGTACGGAAGCTGCTGGTCCAGTTGACCAGGGTCGTGCCGCCGACGGCGCGGCCCTGGAGGATGGTGATGGCGCCGTCCTTGCTCATGCGGCCGATGCCTTCCTGGTACAACGACGGGTAGGCCTCGGCCTCCTGCATCCTGAAGTCGTCGCTGGTCTTCAGCGGGCCTTCCTCGATCAGCAGCACCCTGTAGCCGGCGGCGCTGAGGATTTCCGCGCTGGTGCCGCCGCCGGCGCCGCTGCCGACTATGGCGACATCGGCTTCCAGGGTCAGGTCGGCCTCCAGGCGCGAGCCGTCGTATGTCTTCCAGCCGCGGGCCAGGCCTTGCTTGAACAGATCGGGTACGGGCATTTCACGTTCTCTTGTGGTCAGAGAGCAGACGGCCCTGACTGGCCGCGGTTGCGTAGGGTGCGCCGCGCGCACCGTGAAGTGGGGATGAGGCCGCGGTGCGCATGGCGCACCCTACTGAGCGACCGTCAGACTTTAGGCGGCCCCGGATAACCGCAATGGGCCCAGGCCTCCTGGCGGCTGTACCAGGCCATCATCACCAGCTGCAGCAGCGAGGCATGGCCCATGCGCAGCAGGCTCAGGCTGCTGTTCTGCCAGCGCGCGAGGAAGTTGCGCACGTCGTCGGCGCTGGCGTTGTCCCAGCTGCCCCAGACCCCGGTCAGCGGGCCGCGGGTGACGGGCAGGGCCAGCACGTCGAACAGCTGCACCGTCAGTTTGAGCATCTCCGGCGACAGGTGCGCCAGGCTGTTGTCGAGGCTCTTCAGCGTGCCGTCGATGGCCTGCGGCATCTGCTGTGCGGTCACGGCACCGTCGAGCATCACCGGGATCAGCGCGCGTAGAAAGGGCATGTCGCTGCTGCGCAGGATCAGGTAGCCGCTGGCCGGCGTGCTGGCCGAGCAGCCGCTCAGGCTGGCGGTCAGCCCGGCGGTGCCGAGCAGCGCGGTGCCCAGCAGGCCGACCTTGAGCAGGCCGCGCCGCGACAGCTGCGGCGCGTTTAGGGTGGTGTCGTTCATTGTTGTTGTCACCAGGAAGTAGGCGAGGGATCAGCGTACGAACAGCTTGTAGACCAGCTTCTGGATCGCCTTGCCGTAGGGTGGGTAGATCAGCCGCGCGGCGTTGAAGCGCTGCTTGATAAATACGCCCTTGGCCTTGCTGAAGGTCAGGAAGCCCTCGTGGCCGTGGTAGTGGCCCATGCCGGACGGGCCGATGCCGCCGAACGGCATGTCGTCCTGGGCCACGTGCAGCAACGTGTCGTTCAGGCACACGCCGCCGGAGTGGGTCTCGTGCAGCACGCGCTGCTGCTCGCGCCTGTCGTAGCCGAAGTAGTACAGCGCCAGCGGCCGCGGGCGCGCGTTGACGTAGGCGAAGGCGTCTTCCAGGCGGTCGTAGGGCACCACCGGCAGCAGCGGGCCGAAGATCTCGTCCTGCATCAGCTTCATCTCGTCGTTGACGTCCAGCACCAGGCTCTGCGGCAGGCGCCGGCCCTGGGCCTCGGGGTACAGCGGGACGATGCGCGCGCCCTTGGCCTGGGCGTCCTGCAGGTAGCCGTTGAGGCGGGCCAGCTGGCGCTCGTTGATGATCGCGGTGTAGTCCGGGTTGTCCTTGAGCGCCGGGTAGAAGCGCTGCACCGTCTCGCGGTAGGCGCTGACAAAGCCCTCCACCCGATCCCTCGGCACCAGCACATAGTCCGGTGCCACGCAGGTCTGCCCGGCGTTGAGGGTCTTGCCGAAGGCGATACGCTCGGCGGCGTCCGCCAGCGGCACGTCGGCGCTGACGATGGCAGGCGACTTGCCGCCCAGCTCCAGGGTCACCGGGGTGAGGTTCTCCGCGGCCGCGCGCATTACATGTTTACCGATGCTGGTGGCGCCGGTGAACAACAGGTGGTCGAACGGCAGCTTGGAGAAGGCCATGCCGACTTCCGCCTCGCCCAGGGCGACGCTGACCAGGTCCTCGGGGAAGATCCGCGCCAGCAGGTCCTTGAGCAGCTGCGAGGTGGCCGGGGTGGACTCGCTCATCTTGATCATCACCCGGTTGCCGGCGGCCAGCGCGCCGGTCAGCGGGCCGATGGCGAGAAACAGCGGGTAGTTCCACGGCACGATGACGCCGACCACACCCAGCGGCTGGTAGACGACCTGGGCCGCGGCGGGCATGAACTGCAGGCCGACGCTGCGCCGCGACGGCTTCATCCATTTCCTGATGCGTTTGCTCGCGTAGTGGATGCCATGCAGGCTGGGCATCAGCTCGGCGAGCAGGGTTTCGTCGGCGGAACGGTTGCTGAAGTCTGCGGAGATCGCCGCCACCAGCGCGTCCTGCTGCTCGGTCAGCAACTCGCGCAGGGATTTCAGCCACTGCATGCGCTGTTCGGCAGGCGGCATGGGGTTGGCGGCGAAGGCCGCGCGCTGCAGGGCGAAGGTGGCGTCCAGCTGGTTGATCTGCTGTTGGCTGTGCTGCAGGTAGGCGATGTCGGCGACCATGGGGTTCTCCTCGACGGTCCAGCTGGGCGATGCGCGACGCGGCGCGTGGGTGTGCTGGATTTTTAGAGCAATTGCTCTAATGTGTCAAATAGCATGCCGCGCCATGCGCGTTGCCGCAGCCTAACCAAAGGTCAGCCGGTGTTTATCGCCTGCTGGCGGGGTAACACTTCCACCGCTTCTGCCTGTACCTTTGCCGCTTTCCCACTTTGAGACCGAGCCGCGCCATGGCGCCACCCAAGACCCGCGAGCGCATCGTTCAAGCCAGCCTGGAGCTGTTCAACAGCCAGGGCGAACGCAGCGTCACCACCAACCATATCGCCGCGCACCTGGGCATTTCGCCGGGCAACCTGTACTACCACTTCCGTAACAAGCAGGCGATCATCGCCGAGCTGTTCGCCCAGTACGAGGCGCAGGTCGACGGCTTCCTGCGCCGGCCCGAGGGGCGCGCGCTGACGGTGGAGGACAAGACCTACTATCTGGAGGCGCTGCTGGCGGCGATGTGGCACTACCGCTTCCTGCACCGCGACCTCGAACACCTGCTGGATGCCGACGCCGAGCTGGCCGCGCGCTACCGCGCCTTCGCCCGCCGCTGCCTGGTGGGGGCGCAGTCGATCTACCAGGGCTTCGTCGAGGCCGACATCCTGCTGATGAGCCCGGCGCAGATCGAGGCGCTGACCCTCAACAGCTGGATCATCATGACCTCCTGGGTGCGCTTTCTCTGCACCGCAGGCGCCAGCCCGGACAACCTCAGCCAGGACATGCTGCGCCGCGGCATCTATCAGGTGCTGGCGCTGGAAGGCGGCTATATCGCCCCCGCCGCGCGCGAGGCGGTCGAAGCGCTGTACGGCCGTCTGCACGTGCCGCTGGAGCAGGTGTTGGGGTGATCGGCTCGGCGCCGATCTGCGCTACCTCGGTTTCCCGGGGCGCGCGCACGGCCTCTGTGGGAGGGGCTTTAGCCGCGAGCTTTTCGCCGCTACAGCGCTTCCCACAATCTGCAGCGATCGTTGTAGTCCGGATGCAATCCGGGCTACGGCAGGTCAGGCGCCCAGTGCTGCCAACCACTCGGGAATCCGCCGTTCCAGGTAGTACCCGGGCCGGCGCGGGCTGCCGTCGACGAAGCCGACATGGCCGCCCTTGGTATGTAGTTCGAACTCGGTGCCGGGCGCCAGTTCGCCGGCCTCCGGCAGGCTGTGGCGGAAGATGAAGGGATCGTCCTCGGCCTGGATGATCAGCGTGCGCGTGCGGATGGCGCCGAGGTAGAAACGGCTGGAGGCGCGCCGGTAGTAGTCCTGGGCGTCGGCGTAGCCGTGCAGCGGGGCGGTGACGCGGCCGTCGAAGTCCCAGAAGGTGCGCATGCCGTGCAGCGGGCCGAGGCGTTCCAGCACCGACAGGCGTTCGCCCTGGCCCTGGGCGGCGAACAGGCGCTGCTTGTTGCTGACGTAGGCGACCATCTCGCGCATGAAGTGCGCCTGGTACACCCGCGAAAAGCCCAGGCCGATGCGGTCGGCGCACTGATCCAGGCGAAACGGCACCGACACCGCCACCGCGCCCTGCACCTGGCTTTGCGCGCCGCTCTCGCCGAGGTACTTGAGCAGCACGTTGCCGCCCAGCGAATAGCCCACCGCATAGAGCGGCGCCATCGGCCGCTGCGCGCGCAGATGGGCCACGGCGGCGGCCAGGTCCTCGCTGGCGCCGGAATGGTAGCCGCGCGGCAGCAGGTTGGGCTCGCCGGAGCAGCCGCGCCAGTTCAGCGCCACGCTGGCCCAGCCGCGCGCGGCCAGCGCCTGCTGCAGACCCAGCACGTAGAGCGAGCTGGAACTGCCGGTCAGCCCGTGCAGCACCAGCACCAGCGGCGTGCGGGCCTCGTGCGGGCCGTGCCAGTCGAGGTCGAGAAAATCGCCGTCGTCCAGCCACAACCGCTCGCGCCGGCGCTCCAGGTGTGGCGGCTTGCGGCACAGCGGGTTCCACAGCGTCTGCAGATGCGGGCCGGGGAGCCACCAGGCTGGTTGGAAGGTTGTGGGCATGGAGCGTGTCTGCAAGCTGAAATCTGGCCGCTAATGTGATCCGGAGCGACGTTTCCGAATTGTGCCCGCCGCTCCGAACTCGCGGCAATGCCGGCGTCTTCAGGGCCGTAGGTTGGGCTGAGCGCAGCGAAGCCCAACAGGGGGGCGTGGGTTGCCGACGTTGGGCTTCGTCGCTGCGCGACTCAACCCAACCTACAGGTTTCACCGCCGACGCGTGCGCAGTATGCGCCAGGTGCACCAGGCCATTACCAGTAGGGCGGCGATGCGCTGGTTGGTCAGGCCGATGGCGATCCCGCACGCTGCCATAGCGCGTAATGCACCTGGCCGGTGTGCTTCTCGCGGTGCAGGCGCCAGTTGCCGGGCAGGCCGAGGGTCGAGGGCGCCGTTTCGCTTTCGGTGTAGACCCAGGCGGCGTCGGCCAGCCAGCCCTGGCTTTCCAGCAGCTTGCAGGCATTCTGCAGCAGGTCCTGGTGGAACGGCGGGTCGAGCAGGACGATATCGAAACGCCGCGGCGCCGGGCGGGTCAGCAGCTGCAGGGCGTCGCCCTGCTGGATCTCGCCATCCGTGCACTGCAGCGTCGCCAGATGGCCGCGCAACGCCGCCACCGAGGCCGGGTTGAGGTCGCAGGCCAGGCCGCTGGCGGCGCCGCGCGACAGCGCCTCGAGCAGCAGGGCGCCGCTGCCGGCGAAGGGGTCGAGCACATGAGCGCCCTCGACATGGGGCGCCAGCCAGTTGAACAGGGTCTCGCGCACCCGGTCCGGCGTCGGGCGCAGGCCCGGGCCGTCGGGGAAGGCGAAGCGCCGCGAGCGCCACTGGCCGCCGATGATGCGCAGCTGGCCCTGGCCGCCGTGGGGCTTGGCGGCCGGCTTGGGCGGAGTGCGGCCGCGCATCAGTGCGGCACCGCGCTGGGCAGCTCGGCCGGCTTGTCGCTGGGCGGCGGCAGTTCCTGCTGGGTCACGGTCGGGCCGGCCGTCACCACCAACAGCGCCTCGGGGTCGAGGTGCTTGGCCATGGCCGCTTTCACCTGTTCGACGCTCAGCGCCTGCACGTCGCGCATAAAGTCGTCCAGATAGCTCAGCGGCAGGTCGTAGAAGCCCATGCTGGCCAGCTGGCCGACGATATCGGCGTTGCTCGCGGTCGACAGCGGGAAGCTGCCGGCCAGCTCGCGCTTGGCGTTGTCCAGCTCGTCCTGGGTCGGGCCGCTCTGCAGGTAGTCGGCGAGCAACTGCTTGACCAGCGCGAGGGTGCCTTGGCTCAGCTCGGCGCGGGTCTGCAGGTTGATCATGAACGGGCCGCGCGCCTGCATGGCGCTGAAGCCGGAGTAGACGCCGTAGGTCAGCCCGCGCTTCTCGCGCACCTCGCTCATCAGGCGGGTGCCGAAGCCGCCGCCGCCGAAGATCTGGTTGCCCAGGTAGAGCGCGGCGTAGTCCGGATCGCGGCGGTCGATGCCGAGCTGGGCGATCATCAGGTGGGTCTGGTTGGAGGGGAACTCGATATGGCTGGGGCCGGGCGCCGGCTCCTGCGGCTGGGCGATGCGCGGCAGCGCCGGGCCCTGCGGCAGGGCGGCGGAGACCTGCGCGGCGATGGCCTCGGCCTGCTCGCGCGACAGGTCGCCGACCAGGGCGATCACCGCGTTGCCGGCGGCATAGGCGCGGGCGTGGAAGGCGGCGAGCTGCTCGCGCTCGATCGCCGGGATGGACTCGGCGTTGCCGTCGCTCGGGTGGGCGTAGGGGTGTTCGCCGTACAGGCGCTGGAACAGCTCCAGGCTGGCCAGCTTGCCGGGGTTCTGCTTCTGGAACTCGAAGCCGGCCAGCAGCTGGTTCTTGATCCGCGCCAGGGCGTCGGCGGGGAAGGTCGGCTGGCCGAGCACCTCGGCGAACAGCGCCAGCGCCGGCTCGCGCTGCTCGGCGGCGCTCAGGCTGCGCAGGCTGGCCACCGCCATGTCGCGGTAGGCGCCGTTGCCGAACTCGGCGCCGAGGCCCTCGAAGCCGGCGGCGATGGCGCCGACGTCCTTGCCCGGCACGCCCTCGTTGAGCATGGCGTTGGTCAGCATGGCCAGGCCGGGTACGCCGTCGTCCTGGCTGCTGCCGGCGGCGAAGGTCAGGCGCAGGTCGAACATCGGCAGCTCGCGGGCCTCCACGAACAGCACCTTGGCGCCCTGTTCGGTGTGCCAGGTCTGGATGTCCAGGCTGCGCCGGGTCGGCGCCTGGCCGTTCAGCCCGGCGAGCGACTCCAGCTTGGCCGGCTCGGCGGCGCTGGTCGTCGCCTTGGCTTCATCGGGTTGCGGGCCGCAGCCGCTCAGGGCCAGGGCGCTGCTCAGGGCCAGGCCGAGCAGGGCGCTGCGCAGGTGCTCAGTCTTCATGGCGAGACTCCTCATGGCGAGCGTCCTCGGGCAATACATGGGCGACGCTCAGGCGGTCGCGGACGAAGAAGGTGCGGGCGGCCTGCTGGATATCCTCGGGGGTGACGGCTTCCAGCTCGGCCAGCTCCTGGTCGATCAGCTGCCAGGACAGGCCGACGGTTTCCAGCTGGCCGATGCTGGTGGCCTGGCTGGTGATGGAGTCGCGCTCGTAGACCAGCCCGGCGATCACCTGGGCGCGCACCCGGGCCAGCTCCGCGGCGGACGGCGGATTGCTCTTCAGCTCTTCCAGCTCGCGCCACAGGCCGGCCTCGGCCTCGGCCAGGCTGCGCTGTTTCTGCACATTGGGCGTGGCGCTGAGGACGAACAGGCTGTCGCCGCGGGCGAAGGCGTTGTACCAGGCGCTGGCGCCGGAGACCAGCTCCTCGCCGCGCTCCAGGCGGCTGGACAGCCGTGCGCTGTAGCCGCCGTCGAGCAGGGCCGCGGCCAGGCGCAGGGCATGGGCCTGGCGTGGCGTTTCGGCGGTGGCCAGGCCCGGCACGTTGAAGCCCATCAGCAGGCTCGGCAGCTGGGTCTTCAGATACAGCGTGGTGCGCCGCTCGCCGGCGGCCGGCAGTTCCAGCGGCAGCTTGGCGCTGGGCACCTCGCGGCGTTCGATGGTGCCGAAATAGCGTTCGGCGAGAATCTTCACCTCGGCGGCGCTGACGTCGCCGACCACCACCAGGGTGGCGTTGTTCGGCGCGTACCACTGCCGATACCAGGCGCGCAGCTCGTCGATCTGCATGCGCTCGAGGTCGGCCATCCAGCCGATGGTGGGGATGCTGTAGCCGCTGGCCGGATAGGCCATGGCCTTGAAGCGCTCGAAGGCCAGCGAGGAGGGACGGTCGTCGGTGCGCAGGCGGCGCTCCTCCTTGATCACCTCGATCTCCTTTTCGAACTCCGCGGCCGGCAGCTGCAGGCTGGCCAGTCGGTCGGCCTCCAGCTCCAGGGCGACGCCCAGGCGGTCGCGCGCCAGCACCTGGTAGTAGGCGGTGTAGTCGTCGCTGGTGAAGGCGTTCTCCTCGGCGCCCAGTTCGCGCAGGATGCGTGAGGCTTCGCCGGGGCCGAGCTTGCGGCTGCCCTTGAACATCATGTGCTCGAGGGCGTGGGACAGGCCGGTGGAGCCGGCGGTCTCGTAGCTGGAGCCGACCTTGTACCAGAGCTGACTGACCACCACCGGGGCGCGGTGATCCTCGCGGACTATGACCTTGAGGCCGTTGTCCAGGCTGAATTCGTGGGTCGGTTGGGCGGCGGCGGCCAGCGCCGTCAGGGGCACGCAGAGGGCGCCGAACAGCAGGCCGAGAGAGCGGCGGGCAATGGCATTCATCGAGAGTCTGACCTGTCGGATGGCCTGGGCGGTCGTACCGCCGGCGGGCGAAGAGGTGCTAGGATACCCCATCCTTTTCCGGGGCGGCGCAGCCGGGCGTATCAGGCTGTAAGCGACCGCCCCCTTGAGATGCAAGCGACCCATGTTTGGTTCCAATGACGACAAGAAGTCGCCGGCCGCGGCCGGCGCGCAGACCCCGCCTGTGACCGAAGAAAAGAAATCCCTGTTCGGCTGGCTGCGCAAGAAGCCGGCCGAGCCCGCCGCGCCCGCCGCCGAAGCGCCCTCGAACGCGCCAGATGCGGTGCCGGCGCCGAGCATCGAGTCGCTCGCCATCGAGCCGCAGGCCCCCGCCCAGCCGGCGGCCGAGCCCGCGCCGCTGCCGGTCGCCGAAGCGCAGCCGCAAGCGCCGGCCGAACCGGTGCCTGTCGAAATTGCGCCCAGCCTTCCTACGCAGCCCGCCGCCATCGACGAAGCGGCCGCCGGCGCAGCCTCTGCGCCGCGCGCCGACGACAAGCCCGGCTTCTTCTCGCGCCTGCTCGGCGGCGACAATGCCCCCGTGCCGCCGGCTGCCGAGGCGCCCGTCGCCCCTGAGCCGGTGGCCGTACCCGTTGCTGCGCCCAGCGAGCCAGCGGTCGCCGCGCCGCTGCCGGCGACCCAGGACAAACCCAGTTTCTTCGCTCGCCTCAAGCAGGGCCTGAGCAAGACCAGCGCCAGCCTCGGCGAGGGTATGGCCAGCCTGTTCCTCGGCAAGAAGGCCATCGACGACGAGCTGCTCGACGAGCTGGAGACTCGCCTGCTCACCGCCGACGTCGGCGTCGAGGCCACCACCGCGATCATCGGCAACCTGACCAAGCGTGTCGCGCGCAAGGAGTTGGCCGACAGCGGCGCGCTGTACAAGGCGCTGCAGGAGGAGCTGGTCGGCCTGCTCAAGCCGGTCGAGCAGCCGCTGGCGATCGACGTCGCCAAGCAGCCCTACGTGATCCTGGTGGTCGGGGTGAACGGTGTGGGCAAGACCACCACCATCGGCAAGCTGGCCAAGAAGCTGCAGCTGGAAGGCAAGAAGGTCATGCTCGCCGCCGGCGACACCTTCCGCGCCGCCGCCGTGGAGCAGCTGCAGGTCTGGGGCGAGCGTAACAACATCGCGGTGATCGCCCAGCACACCGGCGCCGACTCGGCCTCGGTGATCTTCGACGCGGTGCAGGCCGCCAAGTCGCGCGGCATCGACGTGCTGATCGCCGACACCGCCGGGCGCCTGCACACCAAGGACAACCTGATGGAAGAGCTGAAGAAGGTCCGTCGGGTGATCGGCAAGCTGGACGACACGGCGCCGCACGAGGTGCTGCTGGTGCTCGACGCCGGCACCGGGCAGAACGCCATCAACCAGGCCAAGCAGTTCGACCAGACGGTGAGCCTCACCGGCCTGGCGCTGACCAAGCTGGACGGCACCGCCAAGGGCGGGGTGATCTTCGCCCTGGCCAAGCAGTTCGGCCTGCCGATCCGCTATATCGGCGTCGGCGAGGGTATCGACGACCTGCGGCCGTTCCAGGCGCAGGCGTTCGTCCAGGCACTTTTCGAGGAGCGCGAACAGGGATGATCCGATTCGAGCAGGTCGCCAAGCGTTATGCCAATGGCCATGTCGGGCTGCACGAGCTGAGTTTTCGCGTTCGCCCCGGCGAATTCCTCTTCGTCACCGGTCACTCCGGCGCCGGCAAGAGCACCTTGCTGCGCCTGCTGCTGGCGATGGAGCGGCCCACCAGCGGCAAGCTGATGCTGGCCGGGCATGACCTCTCCACCATCACCAATGCGCAGATTCCCTTCCTGCGTCGGCAGATCGGCGTGGTGTTCCAGAACCACCAGCTGCTGTTCGACCGCAGCGTGTACGACAACGTCGCCCTGCCGCTGCAGATCCTCGGCCTGGCCAAGCCGGAGATCGCCAAACGGGTCGGCGCCGCGCTGGAGCGGGTCAGCCTCAGCGACAAGGCCGCGCAGGCGCCCGGCGATCTGTCCACCGGCCAGCAACAGCGCGTCGGCATCGCCCGCGCCATCGTCCACCGCCCGGCCCTGCTGCTGGCGGACGAACCCACCGGCAACCTCGACCCGCGCCTGGCCGCGGAGATCATGGGGGTGTTCGAGGATATCAACCGCCTGGGCACCACCGTATTGATCGCCAGCCACGACCTGGCGCTGATCGCGCGCATGCGCCACCGCATGCTCACCCTGCAACGCGGTCGCCTGATCGGCGACGGGGAGGCCGCCTGATGAGCGCGTCGAAGATGCCGCCACCGCAGCCGGCCGAACGGGTCGGCGCGGCGCCACGCAACAAGGTCAGCGACCAGCTGCCGGAAGACGGCCCGGATTTTCGCACCCTGCTGCATGCCTGGCTGGAAAGCCACCGCGCCAGTCTGGTCGACAGCCTGCGCCGCCTGGCCCGCCAGCCCATCGGCAGCTTCTTCACCTGCCTGGTGATGGCCGTGGCGCTGAGCCTGCCCATGGGCCTGGCGCTGCTGCTGGACAACGTCGAGAAGCTCGGCGGCTCCTGGCAGCGTGCGGCGCAGATTTCCCTGTTCCTCGAACTGGAGGCCGGCGAGCGCGAGGGCCAGGCCCTGCGCGAGCAGATCGCGGCGCTGGATGACGTCGCCGAGGTCGAGTGGATCAGCCGCGAGCAGGCGCTGGAGGAGTTCCAGCAGCTCTCCGGGCTGGGCGAGGCGCTCAAGGAGCTGCCGCAGAACCCGCTGCCGGGAGTGATCCTGGTGACCCCGGTGGAGGTCGACAAGGCCAAGCTGGAGGCCCTGCGCCTGCGCCTGGCCGAGTTGCCGCGGGTGCAGCAGGCGCAGCTCGACCTGGTCTGGGTCGAGCGCCTGACGGCCATCCTCAAGCTCGGCGACCGTTTCGTCTTCGGCCTCAGCCTGCTGCTGATCCTCGCCCTGCTGTTGGTGATCGGCAACACCATCCGCCTGCATATCGAGAACCGCCGCGCCGAGATCGAGGTGATCAAGCTGGTCGGCGGCACCGACGGCTACGTGCGCCGGCCCTTCCTTTATATGGGTGCGCTGTACGGCAGCGGCGCCGGCGTATTCGCCTGGCTGCTGCTGGCTTTCGGCCTGGATTGGCTGAACGATGCGGTGGTACGGTTGGCCGGCTTGTACGGCAGCGATTTTGCCCTCGGCGGGGTGCCCCCGTCCGATGGTCTATCCCTGCTGCTCGGCGCCTTACTCTTGGGCTATATTGGCGCCTGGCTGGCCGTGGCGCGTCATCTCAACGAATTGGCGCCGCGGTGATAAGCCATTGTTTTCATTGATATCGACTATCTGTAACGGAACTTATCCACAGGCTCCGCGTCAGATGGCGCAGTGCTACACTGCGCGAGTTTCGTGAATCGGAGGATTCGAATGTCCACTTCCTTGCAACCTGTTCATGCTCTGGTTCCAGGCGCCAACCTGGAGGCTTACGTGCATGCGGTCAACAGCATCCCGCTGCTGACGCCGGAGCAGGAGCGCGAGCTGGCCGAGAGTCTTTACTACCAGCAGGATCTCGAGGCCGCCCGGCAGATGGTGCTGGCCCACCTGCGGTTCGTCGTGCATATCGCCCGCAGCTACGCCGGCTACGGCCTGGCCCAGGCCGACCTGATCCAGGAAGGCAACGTCGGCCTGATGAAGGCGGTCAAGCGCTTCAACCCGGAGATGGGCGTGCGCCTGGTGTCCTTCGCCGTGCACTGGATCCGCGCCGAGATCCACGAGTTCATCCTGAAGAACTGGCGCATCGTCAAGGTCGCCACCACCAAGGCGCAGCGCAAGCTGTTCTTCAACCTGCGCAGCCAGAAGAAGCGCCTGGCCTGGCTGAACAACGACGAAGTCACCGCCGTGGCCGAGAGCCTGGGGGTCGAGCCGCACGAAGTGCGCGAGATGGAAAGCCGCCTGACCGGCCAGGACATGGCCTTCGACCCGGCGGCCGACGCCGACGACGACAGCGCCTTCCAGTCGCCGGCGCATTACCTGGAAGACCACCGCTACGACCCGGCCCGCCAGCTCGAGGACGCCGACTGGAGCGACAGTTCCAGCAGCAACCTGCACGAAGCGCTGGAAAGCCTCGACGAGCGCAGCCGCGACATCCTCTATCAGCGCTGGCTGGCCGAGGAGAAGGCGACCCTGCACGACCTGGCCGCCAAGTACAACGTCTCCGCCGAGCGTATCCGTCAGCTGGAGAAGAACGCGATGAACAAGCTCAAGGGCTCCATCGCCGCTTGAGTCATGCACGCGAATCAAGCCGCACCCGGGTGCGGCTTTTTTCTGCCTGGAGAAAATACCTGTGAACAGAGCGCCCCTGAAAGCGCAGCACTGGCTGCTGTTCGGCCTCGTCGCCGCGCTGTTCTTCGCCTGGGGCGCCTGGCTGATGCGCAGCGGCGAGGTGACGCCGCTGGCCGATCTGCCGGGGTGGCGCGACGCCCTGCTGCAGCCGCTGGCGGAAGAGCGCCTGGCGCTGCGCGAGGTGCAGGCGCTGGCGCCTGGCGAGCTTTGGCTGCAGCTGCGTCTGGATGGCGCCCGTGTGCTCTATCGCGCCGAGCTGGATGGCGAGGAGGGCGGCTGGGTGCTGGAGACGGAGCTGGCGCTCAGCGAGGCCCAGCGCGACAGCCTGCTTGCCGCCCAGGGCCTGCGCGCCGGCGATGCCGAGCAACTGCTGGGTGCGGCGCTGGCCGAGCAGATGGCGGGTTTTGCCGTACGCGCGGTGAGTCTCAAACCGCCGGCTGCTCTGGCCGCCGAGCGCGTGGCGGCGACGCTGGGTCAGCCGCGGCTGAGTCTGGAACTAGCCGCGGGACAGGCCTGGGTCTATCCACAATGGGGGCTGACGGTGCATCTGCAGGGTGATGAGGTCGAACTGCTGCATGCCGTGCCCAAGCGCGCGTTCGCGCCGCGCCCGTAGAGCGCCACGGGGCGCCTAGGCAGTGCGCACCGGCAAAGCGGCGACACCCCGGTGCGTACGGCGCACCCTAAGCGTGGCGCTCCGGTGGGGCGGTGGCCCGTAGGGTGCGCCGCGCGCACCGATAGTCCAGCGTCACCTCAGGTGCGCACGGCGCACCCTACATCGATCGTGAGCGTTTGAAGAGCTACAGCCAGTTCGGCCACCAATGCGGCCTGACCGGCTTGAGCCGATTGAGGTAGTGCCCGCCGCCCAGCTGCGTCATCTGCTGGCGAATCCAGGCGGCGCGGCGGGCGACATAGCGATCCGGGCGGCCGGCGCTCCAGCGCAGCGGGTTGGGCAGCACCGCCGCCAGCTGGCTGGCCTGCTGGCGATTGAGGTAGGGCGCGCCGACGCCGAAGTGATGCTGCGCGGCCGCCTCGGCGCCGAAGATACCGTCGCCCCATTCGACGCTGTTGAGGTAGACCTCGAGGATGCGCTCCTTCGACCAGAGCAGCTCGATCAGCGCGGTGAACCAGGCCTCCAGGCCCTTGCGCAGCCAGCTGCGGCCGGACCAGAGAAACAGGTTCTTGGCCACCTGCTGGCTGAGGGTGCTGGCGCCGCGCAGCGAGCCGCCGCCCTGGTTGTGCGCCAGCGCGGCCTGGATGGCGCCGAGGTCGAAGCCCCAGTGTTCGGCGAATTTCTGGTCTTCGGCGGCGATCACCGCCATCTTCAGGTGATCCGGCAGCTGCTTCCAGGGCCGCCACTGGCGCTTGAGCTCCAGCGCTTGGCCGCGGTCCCAGGACTCGATCTTGCGCTCGAGCATCAGCGCCGTGCCGGGCGGCGGCAGCCAGCGCAGGGCGAGCACCAGCAGCGCGCTGGCCAGCATCAGCCAGAGCACGAGTTTCAGCAGGCGGCGGGTCAGGGTGCGGAGCATGAGTGGCTGGCGATGGCGGCTGGGAGGGGCATTAAAACAAAAAACCTGCGGGAGAAGTTTTTGGGCGTCCTTGTCGGTAGCGCTGGAGGCTAGGCACAAAGGGCGCGTGGTGTCTGTAGGAGCGGATTTATCCGCGAAAACTCCCGGCGAAATCGCGACTAAAGGCCAGGCGCCCCCTCGCTCCTGCAGCATCGCTGCCTGTGACAACGCCGCGCATTTGTCCCGTGGCGCCAGGGGTTACACTGCGCGGCATCGCCCCTCATGCCTGGAGGCTCCATGGCTCGTCTCTGGTTGTTGCTATCGGCCTTCGCCGGCTTTACCGGCGTCGCCCTCGGCGCTTTCGCCGCCCATGGCTTGAAGAACCGGCTGACGCCCGAGTACCTGGCGGTGTTCCAGACCGGCAGCCACTACCAGCTGATCCATGCCCTGGCCCTGTTCGGCGTCGGCCTGCTGGCGCTGCAGGCACCGGGGCGCCTGGTCAACCTGGCCGGCGGCGCCTTCGCCCTGGGTATCCTGCTGTTCTCCGGCAGCCTCTATCTGCTGACCCTCAGCGGCATCGGCAAGCTCGGCATCGTCACCCCCTTCGGCGGCCTCGCCTTTCTGCTCGGCTGGCTGTGCCTGGGGCTGGCGGCTTGGAAGCTGGCGTAGGGGCTGTGGTGCGTCCCCGTTGAGTCGCTGCTATGTCCAGCGGTGCGCACGGCGCACCCTACGACAGACCTGACCCGGGCGTCAGATTTGAGGACGAATGGCGCCTTTTAGCCTTGGTCGCGGCTGGCTATCGGGCTAGAATGCCGGCCCTCTTCCTAGTTGTGACCGAGCCGTCATGCACATTCAGTTGAATGGTGAACCCTTCGAGCTGCCCGACAACCAGAGCGTCGCGGACCTGCTGGCCCGTCTCGATCTGGCCGGGCGCCGCGTGGCGGTCGAGCTCAATCTGGACATAGTTCCACGCAGCCAGCACGACAGCACCCGGCTCGCCGAGGGCGACCAGGTGGAAGTGGTGCACGCCATCGGCGGCGGTTGATCCCCTTGAGGAGTTTCTCCATGAGCCAAGTTCGCAGCGACAAGCCCTTCACCCTGGCCGGCCGCACCTACCAGTCGCGTCTGCTGGTCGGCACCGGCAAGTACAAGGATATGGACGAGACCCGCGACGCCATTGCCGCCTCCGGCGCTGAGATCGTCACCGTGGCGGTGCGCCGCACCAATATCGGCCAGAATCCGGGCGAGCCGAATCTGCTCGACGTGATCAGCCCCGACCAGTACACCATCCTGCCCAACACCGCCGGCTGCTATGACGCCGCCGACGCCGTGCGCACCTGCCGCCTGGCGCGCGAGCTGCTCGACGGCCACAAGCTGGTCAAGCTGGAAGTGCTGGCCGACCAGAAGACCCTGTTCCCCAATGTCATCGAGACTCTCAAGGCCGCCGAGATACTGGTCAAGGACGGCTTCGACGTGATGGTCTACACCAGCGACGACCCGATCATCGCCCGTCAGCTGGCGGACATGGGCTGCGTCGCGGTGATGCCGCTGGCCGGCCTGATCGGCTCCGGCCTGGGCATCTGCAACCCCTACAACCTGCGCATCATCCTCGAAGAGGCCAAGGTGCCGGTGCTGGTCGATGCCGGCGTGGGCACCGCCTCCGACGCCACCATCGCCATGGAGCTGGGCTGCGAGGCGGTGCTGATGAACAGCGCCATCGCCCATGCCGACAACCCCGTGCTCATGGCCCAGGCCATGAAGTACGCGGTGGAAGCCGGGCGCCTGGCCTATCTGGCCGGGCGCATGCCGAAGAAACTCTATGCCAGCGCTTCTTCTCCGCTGGATGGCCTGATCAAATAACGATGACGATTTGCTGCGCGTCTGCCCTGCTGCGTTAAAAACAGGCTCTAGCTCGCAAAATCGTAAAGCACTCTACAAGAGCTCCACATGACTGACACGCAACAGCCCGAAACAACCGAAGACGGTCGCCGGCTCCGCACCATCAAGAGCTTCGTGATGCGCGCCGGGCGCATGACCGAGGGTCAGCAGCGCGGCCTGGACAAGGGCTGGCCGCTGTTCGGCCTGGCGCTGGAAGACGGCCTGCGCGATTTCGACCAGGTGTTCGGGCGCCGCGCGCCGCGCACCTTCGAGATCGGCTTCGGCATGGGCCATTCCACCCTGGAGATGGCCGCGGCGGCGCCGGAGCAGGACTTCATCGGCGTCGAGGTGCACAAGCCCGGCGTCGGCGCCCTGCTGAGCGGGGCGATGGCGCAGAACCTGAGCAACGTCCGGGTGTACAGCTGCGATGCGCTGGAGGTGCTGCGCCAGTGCGTGGCCGATGCCAGCCTGGACCGCGTGCTGCTGTTCTTCCCCGATCCCTGGCACAAGGCCCGGCACCACAAGCGGCGCATCGTTCAGCCGGCCTTTGCCGAGCTGGTGCGCAGCAAGCTGAAGATCGGCGGCGTGCTGCACATGGCCACCGACTGGCAGAACTACGCCGAGCATATGCTCGAGGTGATGAGCGCCGCGCCGGGCTACCGCAACCTGGCCGCCGACGGCAGCTACGTGCCGCGCCCCGAGGAGCGTCCGGTAACCAAGTTCGAGCGCCGCGGCGAACGCCTCGGTCATGGCGTATGGGACCTGAAGTTCCAGCGCCAGGAGTGATCGTCGCTGCACATCCCCACCGCTTCGCCAAAAAATGGCAGGACGCCTAAGCAGATCGGGATAACCCGGCGGCCAGGACGGCACCTCACCGCAGACACAACAAAACGATAAGCGCGGCCGCGGGCCGCGCGGATAACAGCGACGCCGCTGCCACGGCGCCGTGAGGAGAGCATTGTGTTGAGATCGGTTTCCATTCTGCTGCTGAGCGCCCTGGCCCTGCAGGCCCAGGCCAAGGTCGATGCCAGCCAGGCCGCGCGCCTGGGCCAGGAGCTGACGCCGCTGGGCGGCGAACGCGGCGGCAATGCCGCCGGCACGATTCCCGCCTGGAACGGCGGTCTGGCCACGCCGCCGGCCAATTACCAGCCGGGCATGCACCACCCCGACCCCTATGCCGCCGACGCCGTGCAGTACCGGGTCGACGCCGGCAACCTGGCGCAGCATGAACAACAGCTGCCGCTGGGGCTCAAGGCCCTGCTGCAGCAGAACCCCGGCTACCATCTGCGGGTGTTCCCCACCCGGCGCAGCGCCGCGGCGCCGCAGCGCATCTACGACGCCACCCGCTTCAACGCGCTCAACGCTGAGCTGATCTCCGGCGGCAACGGCGTGCAGGGCGCCGCCTCCGGTGTGCCCTTCCCGCTGCCGCAGAATGGCCAGGAAGCGATCTGGAACCACATCATGCGCTACCGTGGCGACCAGATCAGCATGGCCACCAACCAGGCCGCGGTGCTCAGCAACGGCAGCTACAACCTGCTCAAGCTCGAGCGCGACATTTATTTCCTCTACGGCCGCGACGGCGTGGCGCCGCAGGACCTGGACAACACCCTGTTCTACTACAAGTACAAGGTGGTGGCGCCGGCCAAGCTGGCCGGTTCGGCCCTGGTGGTGCAGGAGACCCTCGACCAGGTGCTCGCCATCCGCAAGGCCTGGCGCTTCAACCGCGGCGAGCGTCGCGTGCGGCGCCTGCCGATGCTGGCCTACGACACCCTGCAGCCGGACACCAACGGCATGGCCACCGCCGACCAGGTCGACGCCTACAACGGCGCGCCGGATCGCTACGAGTGGCAGTTGCTGGGCAAGCGCGAGATGCTGGTGCCCTACAACAGCTACGCCGTGCACCAGAAGGGCATCGCCTACGGCGATATCCTCCAGGCCAAGCACGTCAATCCCGAGCTGCTGCGCTACGAGCTGCACCGCGTCTGGGTGGTCGAAGCGGATCTGCGTACCGGTTTCAGCCATCCCTACGGCAAGCGCCGCTTCTACCTGGACGAGGACAGCTGGCAGATCCTCGCCGTCGACCTGTACGACAAGCACGGCGAACTGATCGGCCTACAGGAAGCCCACCCGATCAGCTACTACGACGTGCCAATGTTCGGCTCGACCCTGGAGACCATCTACGACTTCAAGGGCAGCCGCTACTTCGTCGACGGTCTGGACAACAACGAGAAGATGTACGACTTCGACGCCAAGCTGAGCCCGCGCGACTTCACCCCGCAGGCGCTGCGCCGCGAAGGCAACTGAGGCACGCGGCCGCAGGCCGCATGTTCGAGCGAAGCGCCGCGACGCCTTGACCGGGTCGCGGCGTTTTTTATGCCGTTGGGGCTGGTTGGCGCCGCGCGTAGGGTGCGCTGCGCGCACCGCCGGCGACTGGATGTGTGGTGCGCACTTCTTAGTTGCGGTCGGCCAATATGCCGATCACCACGAAGATCAGGATCAGCACCGGCGCCAGGGTGAAGTTGTTGAAATGCGCCAGGCCCTTGGCCAGCCAGGGGGTGAGGAAGACGATCGCCAGGCCGTAGCCGACCGCGCAGAACACCACGAACAGCAGGGTGCGCAGGACGAAGTTGAGGTTGCCGATGGTGCGCTGGACCCAGGCGTTGATGGCCGGGCCAAACAGCACCAGCAGGGTGGCCATGATGGCCAGGGAGATGTCGCCGAGGTGGCTGCGGCTCCAGCGCGAGAGGGTGACGATCAGGTCCAGTACGAGATCCATCCGGGGTCCTTAGCCATCAGGGCAGGAAGTGTTGCAGCAGATCGTTGAGAAACAGCTGGCCCTCGGCGGTGGCGCACAGCCGCTCGGGCTCGCTGCGCAGCAGCTTGCGCGCCTGCGCCTCGGTGCGGGCGGCGTCCAGGCTGGCCAGGGGCAGACCGGTGCGCTCGGTGAACAGGCTCGCCGGCACGCCGTCGCTGAGGCGCAGCACGTTCATGAGAAATTCGAAGGGCAGCTCGTCGGCGCCGAGCACGCGCTCGCCGGCCTGGAAGGCCTTGGCCGCGTCCAGGTAGTCCTTGGGCAGGCGGGTCTTCCAGCTGCGCAGGATGCGCCCGTGCGGGTCGCTGAGCTTGGCGTGGGCGCCGGCGCCGATGCCGAGAAAGTCGCCGAAGGTCCAGTAGTTGAGGTTGTGCCGCGCCTGCTTGCCCGCCTGGGCGTAGGCGGACACCTCGTACTGGGCGTAGCCCTCGGCCGCCAGCAGCGCCTGGCCGGCCTCCTGGATGTCCCACAGCAGATCGTCCTCGGGCAGCGTCGGCGGCTGGCTCCAGAACAGCGTGTTCGGCTCCATGGTCAGCTGGTACCAGGACAGGTGCGTCGGCGCCTGGGCGATGGCGGTGCGCAGGTCGAACAGCGCGTCCTCGAGGCTTTGCTCGGGCAGGCCGTGCATCAGGTCGAGGTTGAAGTTGTCGAAGCCGGCGGCGCGCGCCATATCGGCGGCGCGGATCGCCTCGCTGCCGTCGTGGATGCGCCCCAGCGCCTTGAGCTTGGCCTCCTGGAAACTCTGCACGCCGATCGACAGGCGATTGATGCCCAGCGCCCGGTAGCCCTTGAACTTGGCCTGCTCGAAGGTGCCGGGGTTGGCCTCCAGGGTGATCTCGATGTCGCCGGCGAACGCCACGCGGCGCTCGACGCCTTCCAGCAGGCGGCCGAGGGCGCGGTCGGAGAACAGGCTGGGGGTGCCGCCGCCGAAGAAGATCGAGCTCAGCGGCCGGCCGTGGACGTGACCCAGGTCGGCGTCGAGGTCGGCCAGCAGGGCGTCGACGTACTCAGCTTCCGGCAGCGTCGGCCCGGCCGCGTGGGAGTTGAAGTCGCAGTAGGGGCACTTTTTCACGCACCAGGGGATATGGATATAGAGCGCCAGCGGCGGCAGCGCGAAACTCCGCTCCCCGGCGGCGGGGGAGTGCTGGCTCACGCCAGCCCCAGCCGCTGCTTGAGCAGGGCCATGGCGCGGGCGCGGTGGCTCAGGCGGTTCTTTTCCGCCGCCGGCAGTTCGGCGGCCGAGCGCTGGCAGTCTTCCACCCAGAACAGCGGGTCGTAGCCGAAGCCCTGTTCGCCGCGCGCCTGGTGCAGGATGCGGCCGTGCCACAGGCCCTCGCAGAGAATCGGCAGCGGGTCGTCGGCGTGCCGCACCAGGGCCAGGGCGCAGACGAACTGGGCGCCGCGCTGGGCGTCCGGCACATCTTTCAGGGCATCGAGCAGCTTGGCGTTGTTCGCCGCATCGCCCTGGCCGTCCGCGTAGCGCGCCGAGTAGATGCCGGGGGCGCCGCCGAGATGATCCACCGCCAGACCGGAATCGTCGGCCAGCGCCGGCAGGCCGGAGAGGCGTGCGGCGTTGCGCGCCTTGAGGATGGCGTTCTCGACGAACGACAGGCCGGTTTCCTCCGGCTCGACGCTGGAGAATTCGCCGATCGAGCGCAGGCGCACGGCATCGCCGAGCATGGCCTGCAGTTCCTTGAGTTTGCCGGCGTTGTGGCTGGCCAGCACCAGTTCGTTGAAGGCTGTCATTCGTCGGGGAACATTTCCTGGTTAAAGCTGAAACTGTGCGGGTTGCCGCCCTGCTGCACGTCGAGGGTGAAGCTCAGCACCTCGCGGCTGGAGAAGGGGAACTGCGCCAGGTAGTAGATGGCGCCGCTTTCCGTGACCTGCTTGAAGCTCAGCGGCGTGACCTGGCCGAGCAGGTTCTTCACCTGGCCGCCCACCTGCGCGGTGCTGGCCTTGCCGGCCTTGAGCACGGCGACGTTGACCACGCCCTGGGTCTTGCTGCGGGTCAGGCCGGCGGCCGCGGCGATGTCCGGCTGCAGGAAGCTGGAGTTGAACACGCTGTAGTGCACGTCGAGATCGCCGAAGCTCTGCTTGCGTTCGGCGACGGCCGGCAGGGCCAGGCACAGGGCGATCAGGAAGGGGATGATGCGACGCATGATGGTTCTCCTCGGGCAGGCGATGGCTCAGTTCGCACCGCTGATGCGATAGATGCCGATCTCACCCAATAGATTAGGCCAGACTCGGCTGGCCCAACCGTGGCGATGATCGCGATCCACCGCCAGGCGCTCCTCGACCCGCGCGCCCTGGGCGTGGCACAGGCGCTCGAAGTCCTCGAAGGTGCAGAAGTGGATGTTCGGCGTGTTGTACCAGGTGTAGGGCAGAAAATCCGACACCGGCATGCGACCCTTGCTCGTCAGGTACCAGCGGCAGCGCCAGTGGCCGAAGTTGGGGAAGGTGATGATGCAGGTCTTGCCGACGCGTAGCATCTCCGCCAGCACCTTGTCCGGGTAGTGCAGCGCCTGCAGCGACTGGGTCATGACCACCACGTCGAAGCTGTCGCTGGCGAAGTTGCCCAGGCCCTGGTCGAGGTTCTGCTCGATCACGTTGACTCCGCGCTCGATACAGGTGGCGATCTTCTCCGCGTCGATCTCCAGGCCGTAGCCGGCCACCCGTTTGTGCTCGCGCAGCCAGGCCAGCAGCTCGCCATCGCCGCAGCCCAGGTCGAGCACGCGGCTGCCCGGGGCTATCCATTCCTGGATGATGTCCAGATCCGCTCGCATGCTCATACCTCGATCCGCTTCATGTAGCTGCCGAACGCCTGCAGGTAGCGCGGGATCGGCATGAGGAAGGCGTCGTGGCCCTGTGGCGCGTCGATCTCCAGGTAGCAGACGTTCTTCTTCGCCGCCGTCAGGGCGTCGACTATCTCCCGCGAGCGGGCCGGGGAGAAGCGCCAGTCGGTGGTGAAGGACATCACGCAGAAGTCCGCCTGAGCCGCGGCCAGGGTCTTGGCCAGGTCGCCGTCATGGGCGGCGGCCGGGTCGAAGTAGTCCAGCGCCTTGGTCATCAGCAGGTAGGTGTTGGCGTCGAAGCGCCCGGAAAACTCTTCGCCCTGATAGCGCAGGTAGCTTTCGACCTGGAACTCGACGCTGTGGAAGTCGTAGTTGAGCTTCTCGCTCTTCAGGCCGCGGCCGAATTTCTCGCCCATGGCGTCGTCGGACAGGTAGGTGATATGGCCGACCATACGCGCCAGCATCAGGCCGCGCTTGGGGATCACCCCACGCTCCTGGAAATGCCCGCCGTGGAACTCCGGATCGGTGAGGATGGCCTGGCGCGCGACTTCGTTGAAGGCGATGTTCTGCGCCGACAGCTTGGGCGCCGAGGCAATCGCCAGGCAATGGCGCACGCGCTCGGGGTAGCTGATGGTCCATTGCAGCGCCTGCATGCCGCCGAGGCTGCCGCCGATCACCGCGGCCCACTGCGCAATGCCCAGGCGGTCGGCCAGGCGCGCCTGGCTGTGCACCCAGTCTTCCACGGTCATCACCGGGAAGTCGGCGCCGTAGGGCTTGCCGGTGGCCGGGTTGGCGCTGCTCGGGCCGGTCGAGCCGTTGCAGCCGCCGAGGTTGTTGAGGCTGACGACGAAGAACTTGCGCGTGTCGATCGGCTTGCCGGGGCCGATGCAGCTGTCCCACCAGCCGGGTTTGCGATCGTCCGGGCTGTGGTAGCCGGCGGCGTGGTGGTGGCCGGACAGGGCGTGGCAGATCAGCACCGCGTTGCTGCGGGCGGCATTCAGCTCGCCGTAGGTTTCGACGACCAGTTCGTACTCGGCCAGGCTGCGCCCGCAGGCCAGCGCCAGCGGCTCGCTGAAGCGCTGCACCTGTGGGCTGACCAGGCCGACGGAATCTTCGGGAAAGGCAGTGGGCATGAAGGCGCTGCTATCGAATCGGAGGAGGGCGCCAGTCTAAAGAGCACCGCCGGCAGCGGCAAGCGAGCTGGCGCCCGGTCTGGCCAGCGTTCGCGGCTATTCGCCGCCCTGCGCACGCACCGCCGACGGCAGGCTGACCACCTTGCCCTGGCGCTGCACCGGCGCCGGGCGACGAAGGATGCGCAGCATGTCGGCGGCCTGCGCCAGTTGTTGTTGCAGCTCCTGCTGGTAGTGCGCCAGTTGCTGGCTGCGCCTGCGCGTCTGCTGGGTTTCCTGGGCCAGGGACTTGAGCCGCAGCATATGGGTTTCCAGCATCTGCTTGTGTTCCAGGGTGTGTTGCATCAGCGGCATCAGGGCGTCGCCGGCCCACTGTTCGGCGTCCTGGCGCAGGCGCTGGTGCAGGCCGATCACCTCCTGGGCGAGGGTGGCGAAGAAGCGCCGGGTCAGGCTGCGCTGCTCGGTCAGCAGGGTCTTGAGGTGCAGGCGGAACTGATCGCCCTTGGCCTGCAGCTTCTTCAGCTCGCGCAGGTAGCGCTGGGCCTGGAACTGCGGGGCGTCGACGCCGTGCAGCGGGTTGTCCTCGTTGTGCCGGCGGTAAATGGCGGCGACCATCTTGTTGGCCATCTCGGCTTCCTGTTCCAGGCCGTGCAGGTCGTGCTCCACGGCGCGGAAGAAGTGCAGGATGGCCTGGTTGATGCCCAGGGTGGTCCAGCTGCCGGTGAGGTTGCTGCGCACCTGGTCCAGGTGCTCTTCCAGGCGCTCGGCGCGCGCGGCGTGGCGCAGCAGCTCGCCCTGGCGCTGAACCAGGCGTTGGTTGGTCTTCAGCCCGAGCAGGCGCTTGTGGTGCTGGCTGTGGTCTTCCTTGGTCTTGGCGGTCAGCTCGAACAGTAGCTGGCCGTTGTCCTGCTGGTGGCTGCCGAGCAGGGCGAGCTGTTCGCCGACCTTCTCCAGGCGCAGGCCCAGCACGTGCTGGCTGTTGTTGAGCAGGGCCAGCACCTGGCGCACCACGCGGTCTTCGATCAGACGTTCCTTCTGCGCGACGATGCGTTCGCAGAGCAGGGTCTCGAGGTTGGCCATCTGGCTGCGCGCCAGCAGTTCCTCGTCCTTGCGCACCTTGGCCAGCAGCGCCTGCTTGGCCGACAGTGGTAGCACCTCGTCCTTGGCGATACCCAGCTGGCGAGCGGTGGTGGCCTGGATCTGGCCGATGGCGTTCTGCACGAAGGCCTCGCCGGCCAGGTCGTCCCACAGCACGTCGATCTTGTTCAGCACGGCGAACAGGCAGGTCTGGGTGTCTTCGTCGAGCTGGCGAATGTGTTGCTGCCAGATGCTCATGTCGCTGGCGGTGACGCCGGTGTCGGCGGCCAGCAGGAAGATGATCGCCTGGGCGCTGGGCAGCATCGACAGGGTCAGTTCCGGCTCGCTGCCGAGGGCGTTGAGGCCCGGGGTGTCGAGGATACGCAGGCCCTGGCGCAGCAGCGGGTGGTCGAAGTTGACCATGGCGTGGCGCCAGGCCGGCACCAGCACCTGGCCGCGTTTGCCGGTGCCTTCGAGCATGTCCGGGTGGAAGCCGAGCTGGATCGCCTGTTCCACCGGCATCGGCTTGGTCTTGGCCACCTGGCTGAAGGCCAGGGCCATGTTGGCCGGGTCGCTGGTATCCAGGGGAATGTTCACCCAGTGCCGCGGGATGCGCTTGAACTGGGCGACGCTGGCCGAGGCGGTGCGCGTCTCGATCGGCAGCAGGCGGATGTAGGAGCGTTCCGAGCGCGGGTCGAAGAACAGCTCGGTGGGGCACATGGTGGTGCGCCCGGCATGCGAGGGCAGCATGCGCTGGCCGTATTCGGAGAAGAACAGGCTGTTGATCAGTTCGGTCTTGCCGCGGGAGAACTCGCCGACGAAGGCCAGGGTGATGTGGTCGGTGCGCAGCAGCTTGAGCGCGCGTTCGAGCTTGGCCTGCACCGCCTCGGAGTTGAGCCGATTGTGCTCCAGCCAGCTGCGGTAGCGGGTGATCTCGCGCATCAACTCGCGCTTCCAGGCGACGTAGGCATCGACCTGCTGGCTGAGACGTTCCATGCTCATCCTGGCTCTCCTCTGGGCAAGGCGTGCGGCGGCTGCTGGTTGGGGCGCGGACGACGGTTCGCGTCGGTTGGCCGCCAGAACGCACGGCGTTCGCCTGAATACCCCGCATTATGCGGTGGCCGCGGCGGTCGTCAATCGCCCGTCTGCCCAGTCCCGCCTTACGGCCGGTGGCGACCGCCGAGCGGTCGCTGGGAGCGCCGGACGGTCATGCGCTGGCGGGCCGCGCCAGTCCCGGCAGCGCCGGCAGACAGCGCGGGGCACGGATGCGCAGACGTTTCTGTCGGTTCAGCTCGCCGCTCTCCAGGCTCACCTGGCTCTTGGCCACGCCGAAGGCCTTGGCCAGGAAGGCCTGCAGCTGGGCGTTGGCCTGGCCCTCGACCGGCGGCGCGGTGAGGCGGATCTTCAGGCGTTCGCCGTGCAGCCCGGCGAACGCATCGCTGCTCGCCTTGGGCTGCAGGTGGCAGTCGAGGATCAGGTCCTCGCCGTCCCAGCGGAACCAGCTCATCTCACAGGAAGGGGCTGAGCATCGGCGGCAGACCGGTCATGGCGGCCAGGTTGCCGATGACGAAGCGGTCCACCAGGTTGATCGCGATAAAGGCGAAGATCGGCGAGATGTCCAGGCCGCCGAGGTTCGGCAGCAGCTTGCGGAACGGTGCCAGCACTGGCTCGCAGATCTGGTTGACCAGTTGCGCGCCGGGGTTGTAGCTGCCCGGGGCGACCCAGGAGAGGATCACGCTGACGATCAGGGCGAAGAAGAACACCTTGAGGAACAGCGAGGTGACGCCGATCACCGACCACACCAGCAGTTGCAGGAGGAAGCCGCCGACGTTGTAGCCCATCAGCGTCAGCGTCACCAGCATCAGCAGCAGCTGCACCAGGATGGCCAGCACCAGCGAGGCCAGATCCAGCCCGGCGATCCCCGGGATCACCCGGCGCAGCGGGGTCAGCAGCGGCTGGGTGGCCTTGACGATGAACTGGCTGAGCGGGTTGTAGAAATCGGCGCGCACCAGTTGCAGGATGAAGCGCAGCAGCACGATCAGCAGGTACAGGCTGCCGAGGGTCTGGATGATGTAGATGAGGGCTTCGATGAATCCGGACATGCAAACTCCTTATTGACCCAGTTGCTCGGCCAGTTCGGCCGAACGGTTGGCGGCGGCATTCAGCGCCTGTTGCACCAGCGCTTCGAAGCCGCCGGCCTGGAACGTCTTGATCGCCGCCTCGGTGGTGCCGTTCGGCGAGGTGACCCGGCGGCGCAGCTCGGCGGCGTCGACCTCGCTCTCGCTGGCCATGCGCGCGGCGCCCAGCGCGGTGTGGATGCTCAGGCGCGCGGCGGTCTCACGCGGCAGGCCGAGCCGCTCGCCGGCGGCGGTCATGGCCTCGATCAGCAGGAAGAAATAGGCCGGGCCGCTGCCGGACACGGCGGTCACCGCGTCGAGCTGCGCCTCGTCGTCCAGCCACAGGGCCAGGCCCACGGCGCTCAGCAGCTGTTCGGCCTGGGCCTTTTGTGCGCTGCTGACCCGGGCGTTGGCGTACAGCCCGGAGACGCCCTGGCGCAGCAGCGCCGGGGTGTTGGGCATGCAGCGCACCACGGGGCGCTCGCCCAGCCAGCGTTCCAGGCTGGCGCAGCCGATGCCGGCGGCGATGGAGACGATCAGCTGACCGGGTTGCAGGTGCGGCGCCAGGTCCAGGCACACCGCCTTCATCACCTGCGGCTTGACCGCCAGGACGATCAGCTCGGCGCCGGCGATGGCCTCGGCGTTGCTTTCGAACAGGGCGATGCCGTGCTCGGCGTGCAGGCGCTGGCGCTGCTCGGCGTTCGGCTCGCTGGCGCGGATCGCGTTGGCCGGGGTGCCCTGGGCGCGCAGGCCGCCGATCAGGCTGGCGGCCATGTTGCCGGCGCCGACGAAGGCGATGATCGGGTTGCTCATGGGGTGGCTTCCTTTATATTCAGTGGGCGGCGGACTGGCCGTAATCGCGGGCGCCGAACAGCGCGGTGCCGATGCGCACCCAGGTGGCGCCCTCGGCGATGGCGGCTTCTAGGTCATGGCTCATGCCCATGGACAGGCAGTCGAGGTTCAGTGCCAGATCATCGCGCAACTGGCGCAGACGGGCGAAGGCTTGGTGTTGGGCGGCGACGTCGTCGGTCGGCTCGGGGATTGTCATCAATCCGCGCAGGCGCAGGTTGGCCAGTTGTGTAACCGCCTGTGCCAGGGCCGGCAACTCGTCCGGGCTGCAGCCGGACTTGCTGGGCTCGCCGCTGACGTTGACCTGCAGGCAGATATTCAACGGCGGCAGCTGCGCCGGGCGCTGGTCGGACAGGCGTTGGGCGATCTTCAGGCGATCCACGGAGTGCACCCAGGCGAAATGCTCGGCGATGGGTCGGGTCTTGTTCGACTGAATGGGGCCGATAAAGTGCCAGATCAAGGGCAGGTCGGCCAGCTCCGCCTGCTTGTCCAGGGCCTCCTGCAGGTAGTTCTCGCCGAAGTCGCGCAGGCCGGCGGCATGGGCTTCGCGGATGGCGGCGGCGGGTTTGGTCTTGCTCACCGCGAGCAGGCCGATATCCGACGGATTGCGCTGCGAGGCTTGCGCCGCCTCACGGATGCGCGCTCCGACCTTTGCAATATTCTCTGCTATCGTGGACATTACCTGCGCTCTATAAGCCCGGCCGTTCGAGGGTTCGCGGCATTCTACCTGCTTGCTTGTAATTGGGGAGTCCCATGGATATTACCGAGCTGCTTGCCTTCAGCGCCAAGCAAGGCGCGTCGGATTTGCACCTCTCGGCCGGTCTGCCGCCGATGATCCGCGTCGACGGCGATGTGCGCCGGATCAACCTGCCGCCGCTGGACCACAAGCAGGTGCACGCGCTGATCTACGACATCATGAACGACAAGCAGCGCAAGGACTTCGAGGAGTTCCTCGAGACCGACTTCTCCTTCGAGGTGCCGGGCGTGGCGCGTTTCCGGGTCAACGCCTTCAACCAGAACCGCGGCGCCGGCGCGGTGTTCCGGACCATTCCGTCGAAGGTGCTGACCATGGAAGACCTCGGCATGGGCGAGGTGTTCCGCAAGATCACCGACGTGCCGCGCGGCCTAGTGCTGGTCACCGGCCCTACCGGTTCGGGCAAGTCGACCACCCTGGCGGCCATGCTCGACTACCTCAACAGCAACAAGTACCACCACATCCTCACCATCGAAGACCCCATCGAATTCGTTCACGAGTCGAAGAAGTGCCTGGTCAACCAGCGCGAGGTGCACCGCGACACCCACGGCTTCTCCGAAGCCCTGCGTTCGGCGCTGCGGGAAGACCCGGACATCATCCTGGTCGGCGAGATGCGCGATCTGGAGACCATCCGCCTGGCGCTGACCGCCGCGGAAACCGGTCACCTGGTGTTCGGCACCCTGCACACCACCAGCGCGGCGAAGACCATCGACCGTGTCGTCGACGTGTTCCCCGCCGAAGAGAAATCCATGGTCCGCTCCATGCTCTCGGAATCGCTGCAGGCGGTGATCTCGCAGACCCTGCTGAAGAAGATCGGCGGCGGCCGGGTGGCGGCCCACGAGATCATGATCGGCACCCCGGCGATCCGTAACCTGATCCGCGAGGACAAGGTGGCGCAGATGTACTCGGCGATCCAGACCGGCGGTTCGCTGGGCATGCAGACCCTCGATGCCTGCCTGAAGAACCTGGTGGCCAAGGGTCTGGTCAGTCGCGACAGCGCGCGAGAGAAGGCCAAGAGCCCGGAAAGCCTCTAACAACAGAAATGGGGCGGCCAGCGGCCGCCCGCGGTAGCGACTGCGGAGCACGCCAGCAGTCGCCGGGCTTCGCACGGAGCCTCCCGCGTCCTGGTGCGTGTCGTTGATGGGCGAGACCGAAGATGGAATTCGAAAAACTGCTGCGCCTGATGGTGGAAAAAGGCGGCTCCGACCTGTTCATCACCGCCGGCGTGCCGCCGTCGATGAAGGTCAACGGCAAGATCATGCCGGTGACCAAGAACGCCATGTCGCCGGAGCAGACCCGCGAGACCGTGCTCGGCGTGATGAACGAGGCGCAACGCCGCGATTTTGCCGAGAACCACGAGTGCAACTTCGCCATCAGCGCCCGCGGCATCGGCCGCTTCCGCGTCAGTGCCTTCTACCAGCGCAACCTGGTGGGCATGGTGCTGCGCCGCATCGAGACCAACATCCCCACCATCGACGACCTCAAGCTGCCGGAAATCCTCAAGAAGCTGGCGCTGACCAAGCGCGGCCTGGTGCTGTTCGTCGGCGCCACCGGTACCGGCAAGTCCACCTCGCTGGCGGCGATGATCGGCTACCGCAACAAGAACAGCAGCGGCCACATCATCTCCATCGAAGACCCGATCGAATACATCCACCAGCACCAGAACTGCATCGTCACCCAGCGCGAGGTGGGCATCGACACCGAGTCCTTCGAGGTGGCGCTGAAGAACACCCTGCGCCAGGCGCCGGACGTGATCCTGATCGGCGAGGTGCGCACCCGCGAGACCATGGACCACGCCGTGGCCTTCGCCGAAACCGGCCACCTGTGCCTGGCCACCCTGCACGCCAACAACGCCAACCAGGCGCTGGACCGCATCATCAACTTCTTCCCGGCGGACCGGCAGAACCAGGTGTGGATGGACCTGTCGCTCAACCTCAAGGCCATCGTCGCTCAGCAACTGATTCCAACCCCGGATGGCAAAGGTCGCCGCGCGGTGATCGAGGTGCTGATCAACACCCCGCTGGCCGCCGACCTGATCCGCAAGGGCGAGGTGCACGAGCTCAAGGGCCTGATGAAGCGCTCCACCGAGCAGGGCATGCAGACCTTCGACCAGGCACTGTACAACCTCTATATCCAGGGCGAGATTACCTACGAAGACGCGCTGCTCTACGCCGACTCGGCCAACGACCTGCGCCTGATGATCAAGCTCGGCTCGGAGACCGATGGCGACCACCTGACCAGCATGTCCCAGGGGTTGTCGTTGGAAGTCAGCGAGGAAGATCCGGGGCGGCGCTTCCGCTAGCCCCCGTAGCTGACCCCGTGGCCGGCTCTATGCCGGCCGCGCTGCTTTCGCCCGAGGAAACCTTGTGTCGGGCGGGGCGTCTGAGACAGTTCATCGCACAAGGAGATTGCCATGCAACGACAGGACACCCACAGCAAGCTGATCGGCTACCTGCTGTGGATTTTCGGCTTCCTCGGTTCGCACCGTTTCTACTACGGCAGGCCGGTGACCGGCACCATCTGGTTCTTCACCCTCGGCCTGCTGTTCATCGGCTGGATCATCGACCTGTTCCTGATCCCTTCGATGGACCGCGAGGCCGACCTGCGCTTTACCGCCGGCGATACCGACTACAACGTCGCCTGGATCCTGCTGACCTTCCTCGGCATCTTCGGCGTGCACCGCATGTACCAGGGCAAGTGGCTCACCGGAATCCTCTATCTGCTGACCGGCGGCCTGTTCCTGCTCGGCGTGCTCTACGACTTCTGGACGCTGAATACGCAGATCTCGATCAAGAACGCCCAGCGCGGTTGAGTCATCAGTGGTGCGCGCGGCGCACCCTACGCAAAAGGGCATCCCGCGGGATGCCCTTTTCGTTTGGCGTTTGACCTGTGGGAGGGGCTTTCGGCTCTGGCATCCTGGTCCTGCATCCATGCAGTCGTAGCCGCGACTGTCGCCGCTGAAGCGCCTCCCACAAGCGGTCTGCCTCAGTCGTCGTTGTCGTCCTCGTCGGCGCCGTCGACCTTCATGCCCAGTTCCTTGATCTTGCGCGTCAGGGTGTTGCGGCCCCAGCCCAGCAGCAGGGCGGCGTCGCGGCGGCGGCCGGCGGTGTGCTTGAGCGCGGTCTCGATCATGATCCGCTCGAACGCCGGCACGGCGCTGTCGAGCAGGTTGGATTGGCCGCGCGCCAGGGCCTGGTCGGCCCACAGGCGCAGGGCCTGTTCCCAGTTGGTCACCGGCGCGGCGTCCTGCGGCTGGCTGAGCAGCTCCGGCGGCAGGTCGTCGACGTGCACTTCGCGGCCCGAGGCCATCACCGTGATCCAGCGGCAGGTGTTCTCCAGCTGGCGCACGTTGCCCGGCCAGGGCAGGTGCTTGAGGTAGTCCTCGGTCTCGCCCTTGAGCAGCTTGGGCTCGACCGCCAGCTCCTGCGCGGCGCGTGCGAGGAAGTGGTGGGCCAGGGTGGGGATGTCCTCGCGGCGGTCGGCCAGGCGCGGAATGTGGATACGAATGACGTTGAGGCGGTGGAACAGGTCTTCGCGGAACTTGCCGGCCTGCACCAGGGTTTCCAGGTTCTGGTGGGTGGCGGCGATGATGCGCACGTCCACCTTGACCGGGGTATGCCCGCCGACCCGGTAGAACTCGCCGTCGGCCAGCACGCGCAGCAGGCGCGTCTGGGTGTCGGCCGGCATGTCGCCGATCTCGTCGAGGAACAGGGTGCCGCCGTCGGCCTGCTCGAAGCGGCCGCGGCGCTGGTTGGCGGCGCCGGTGAAGGCGCCCTTCTCGTGGCCGAACAGCTCCGATTCCATCAGGTCCTTGGGGATGGCCGCCATATTCAGCGCGATAAAGGGCGACGCCGCGCGCGGGCTGTGGCGGTGCAGGGCGTGGGCCACCAGCTCCTTGCCGGTGCCGGATTCGCCGTTGATCAGCACGGTGATATTGGAGTGGGACAGGCGGCCGATGGCGCGGAACACCTCCTGCATCGCCGGCGCCTCGCCGATGATCTCCGGGGTGCGCGCCTGGGCGGCGGGGGCGGCCAGGCTCTGCTGCTCCTGGGCGTGCTGGAAGGCGCGCTTGACCAGCGACACCGCCTCGTCGACGTCGAACGGCTTGGGCAGGTACTCGAAGGCGCCGCCCTGGTAGCTGGCCACCGCGCTGTCGAGGTCCGAGTGCGCGGTCATGATGATCACCGGCAGGCGCGGGTACAGCTCGCGGATCCGTGCCAGCAGGTCGAGGCCGCTGGCGCCGGGCATGCGGATGTCGGAGATGATCACGTCCGGCTGCTGGCGGGTCAGGCGGGCGAGGACACCGTCGGCACTGTCGAAACTCTGGGTGGTCATGCCTTCCTGCTGCAGCGCCTTTTCCAGCACCCAGCGGATGGAACGATCGTCGTCGACAATCCAGACGGTTTCACTGCGGCTCATGGCGAGGTTGCTCCTTGTTCCAGCGGCAGGAAGATCGAGAACACGGTGTGGCCGGGGTGGCTCTCGCATTCGATCAGGCCCTGGTGCTGACTGATGATGTTCTGGGTGATGGCCAGGCCCAGGCCGGTGCCGTCGGCCCGCCCGCTGACCATGGGGTAGAAGATGGTTTCCTGCAGCTCGGCGGGGATGCCCGGGCCGTTGTCGATGATCTGGACCTTGACCACCAGGCGGTGGCGGGTGTGGCCGATGGTGAACTGGCGCAGGGTGCGGGTGCGCAGGCTGATGCGGCCCAGGCCCATGTCGTGCTTCTGCCCGGCGATGGCCTGCATGGCGTTGCGCACTATGTTGAGCACCGCCTGGATCAGCTGCTCGCGGTCGATCAGCAGGTCGGGGATGCTCGGGTCGTAGTCGCGCACCAAAGTGATGCCGCCCTGGCTCTCCGCCTCGATCAGGTTGGCGACCCGCTCCAGCACCTCGTGGATGTTGGTCATCGCCAGCGACGGCAGCTTGTTCGAGCCGAGCATACGGTCGACCAGGTTTCTCAGCCGGTCGGCTTCCTCGATGATGACGTTGGTGTAGTCCTTCAGGTGTTCTTCCGGCAGCTCGCGCGCCAGCAACTGCGCCGCGCCGCGGATGCCGCCGAGCGGGTTCTTGATCTCGTGGGCCAGGCCGCGCACCAGCAGCTTGGTGGTCTCCTGCTTGGACAGCTGCGCCTCTTCCTTGGTGATGCGCAGCAGGCGGTCGCGTGGGTGCACCTCCAGCAGCAGCAGGGTCTGGCCACGGTTGAACAGCGGGGTGACGGCGTAGTCGACGGTCAGGGTCTGGCCGGTGACCGAGGTCAGCACCGCCTCGCGCTTGTTGAACGGATGCGCCTGTTCCACCGCCTGGCGCAGCGACGACAGCGCCTCGGGCGATTCGGTGAACAGCTCGCTGATGAACTGGCCATGGCTGCGCTGGCCGCTGACGGCCAGGAGCATTTCCGCCGCCGGGTTCATGTACTCGAGGCGCAGCTGGCTGTCGAGCAGCAGGGTGGCGGTAGTCAGGTTGTCGAGTAGCAGGCGGTGCAGAGCGTCGTTGATGGTCATAGGCAGCGCGTTCCGGCAATGGGCAGGAAAATGCAAGAAGCAAACCAAAGCCCCGAAAAGACGCATGTTCTCTGCGCCTTGGCGGGTTTTCGCGGGGTTGCGGCACGGCGAGGCGGGCAATTACGACCCAAAACAGGGACAGCTTAGGAGGTGGTGCGCGCCATTGCACCATAAGGGTGCGGTGGCGTTCAGAGGAAGGGCAGGATGCTGATCAGTCCCTTGTCTTCTTTCGGCTTGTCCTTCAGCGGGCACTCGGGGCGCACGCCGTAGTCGTCCTTCTGGCAGGGGTTGACCTTGCGCTTCTGCGCCAGCGACATGCGGTGCATGTGGAAGGGCTGGGCCGGGGTGCGCTCCACGGTCAGGCCGGCGGCGTCGATGATCTCCACGGCCAGCAGGTGGGTGCCGCGGTCGACGTGCTGCAGCGGAAACACCGGGCTGCGGCTCGGCTCGCCCTGCACCTGGCCGTCGAGCAGCAGGCGGTAGCTGTGCCCGGGCAGCAGGCCGGGTTCGCTGGTGGCGGTGACGATCAGGTCGCCCGAGGCGTTGTGCACCGAGGCGTCCGGTTCGGGCACCAGGATGCGCAGCAGCTGGTAGTGGATGGCCATCTTGCTCACCGCGGCGGGGGCCGCGGGCGCCGCCGCGCCGCCCGGCTGGCTGAGCTGCACGCTGTTGGAGGGGGCGAGGATCACCGGCTGCGCGCTGCTGCTGCGCGGCTTGTCGGTGAACACCCGGTTACCTTCGGCGTCGACGTAGGTGTAGACCTGCGCCAGGGCGCCCTGGGCGATCAGCAGCAGGCAGAGAAGCAGTGCACGCATGGGTCAGTTCGCCGGTTTCGGAGTGGGTTTGGGCGGTGGGGGTGGCGGACGCAGCGCCGGGCTGCTGGTGTTGACCCGCTGCACGGTGAAGGTGACGCTGGCGCTCTGCTGGATCGCCCGCTCGCCGCTGAGCACCTCGACCGCCAGGCTGTGCTCGCCGCGGTCGACGTTGACCAGCTGCAGGCGCGGCACGTTGCTCGCCTGGCCGTGCGGCTGGCCATCGAGCAGCAGGCGCAGGCGGTGGCCGGCGGCCAGGCGCGGCTGGATGTCGACGCCGACGCTGAAGGTGCCGTTGTTGGCGCGCATGGCTTCGTCGTCGGGGATGTCGGTCAGGCTCAGCACCGAGTAGGGTGCCTCGGCCTGCGCGGTCGCTTCGCTGCTGGCGGCCGGCACGCTGGGCGCCTGCATTTCCACCGTGTTGGTCGGCGGCAGGCTGACGCTCTCGGCGGCGGTGCCGTCCGGCGGCTGGTTGGTGAACACCGTGTTGCCGTTGGCATCGGTGTACTTGTAGATCTGCGCGGCGACCGGCAGGGCCAGGCCGAGCAGCAGGCAAGCGAGCAACGGGCGCATGGGCCATTTCCTCCCTGGGTGATGCGGCTAAGCCTTGCACCGGCAAGGCGCCCTGGCAAGTGCCGCGCGGTGGCGTTGTGATGCAGAAGATGAAAGCGGCGTTGCGGCACGCTCCGTCGCACCGGCAGCGCGCGAGGCGGGCAGCAATCCGTAGGGCGCGCCGTGCGCACCGAATAAAGCGCCGTGGGGCTCGATGGTGCGCACGGCGGGCCAGGGGCGCCGGCATACGCAACACAAAAAAGCCCCGCCAGGCAGCGCCGGGCGGGGCTTTCGAGTGCGCCGCACAGGGCGGCGCGAGGCTGGCTTAGACGCTGTAGTACAGGTCGTATTCCAGCGGGTGCACGAAGGTGCGCACCTTGATTTCTTCTTCGCTCTTCAGCTCGATGTAGGCATCGATGAAGTCGTCGGAGAACACGCCGCCCTTGGTCAGGAACGCGCGGCCCTTGTCCAGCTCTTCCAGGGCTTCTTTCAGGCTGCCGCACACCTGCGGGATCAGCTTGCCTTCTTCCGGCGGCAGGTCGTACAGGTTCTTGTCGGCTGCATCGCCCGGGTGGATCTTGTTCTGGATGCCGTCCAGGCCGGCCATCAGCAGCGCGGCGAAGGCCAGGTACGGGTTGGCAGCCGGGTCCGGGAAGCGCGCTTCGATACGGCGGGCTTTCGGGCTGGCAACGTACGGGATGCGGATCGAGGCGGAACGGTTGCGGGCCGAGTAGGCCAGCATCACCGGAGCTTCGAAACCCGGAACCAGGCGCTTGTAGGAGTTGGTCGACGGGTTGGTGAAGCCGTTCAGGGCCTTACCGTGCTTGATGATGCCGCCGATGAAGTACAGAGCAGTCTCGGACAGGCCGGCATAGCCTTCGCCAGCGAAGGTGTTCTTGCCGTCTTTGGAGATCGACATGTGCACGTGCATGCCCGAGCCGTTGTCGCCGTACAGCGGCTTCGGCATGAAGGTGGCGGTCTTGCCGTAGGCGTCGGCGACGTTGTGTACGCAGTACTTCAGGGTCTGAACTTCGTCAGCCTTGGCCACCAGGGTGTTGAACTTCACGCCGATTTCGTTCTGGCCGGCAGTGGCCACTTCGTGGTGGTGCACTTCGACGACCAGGCCCATTTCTTCCATGGCGTTGCACATGGCAGTACGGATTTCGTGGTCGTGGTCGCACGGCGGAACCGGGAAGTAACCGCCCTTGACGGCCGGACGGTGGCCCTTGTTGCCGCCTTCGACGTCGCCGTCGGTCATCCAGGAGCCTTGCTCGGAGTAGATCTTGAACATCGAGCCGGAGATGTCGGACTTGAACTTCACTTCGTCGAAGATGAAGAACTCGGGCTCCGGGCCGACGAACACGGTGTCGCCGATGCCGGTGGTCTTGAGGAATTCCTCGGCGCGCTTGGCGATCGAGCGCGGGTCGCGGTCGTAGCCTTGCATGGTGCTCGGCTCGATGATGTCGCAGACCAGGATCAGGGTCGGCTCTTCGGTGAAGGGGTCGAGCACGGCGGTGTCGTCGACCGGCATCAGGATCATGTCGGAGGCTTCGATGCCTTTCCAGCCATGAATGGAGGAGCCGTCGAACATCTTGCCGTGTTCGAAGAAATCGTCGTCCAGGGCATCGCGAGCCGGCATGGTCACGTGGTGCTGCTTGCCTTTGGTATCGGTGAAGCGCAGGTCTACCCACTTCACGTCGTGTTCTTTGATCAGTTGAACAGCCTTAGACATGTTGTCCTCCAGATGGAAAAGGCTCGCTTCGTGGAGCCCCGATATGTGCGGTGAAGCCCGGCGGGATAGTCCTCCAGGGCAACCTGCCTCACAAGGGAGCAAATTGCATGCCAGTGCCCCGGAATGGACGGAAGCCCGAAAACTCAGGCGCTGCGCGGCCTGCATGGGACATGTGCAGGAATATTTGCACCATTTAGGGGCTGTCAAATATCGCAATGTTCTATTTTGGTGCGCTCTGCGAGGTGCGCAGTATTTTTGGTCAAAGCTTGAGCAATTTCCGCTATAATCCGCGCCCCTGTTTTTCCGTCGCCCCTGCAGGCGCCCAATTCATGAAGCTGATCGTCAAAGTTTTCCCGGAAATCACCATCAAGAGCCGCCCGGTGCGCAAGCAGTTCATCCGCCAGTTGGGGAAGAACATCCGCACCGTGCTGCGTGATCTTGACCCCGAACTGCGGGTGACCGGTGTCTGGGACAACCTCGAGGTCGAGACCGACCTGGACGATCCGCGCCTGCTCGCCGAGATGACCGAGCGCCTGCGCAATACGCCCGGCATCGGCCTGTTCCTCGAGGTCAACGAGTACCCGCTGGGCGATCTGGACGACATCACCGAGCACTGCAAGCGCCACTACGCCGACCAGCTGCCGGGCAAGATCTTCGCCGTGCGCTGCAAACGCGGCGGCAAGCACGCCTTCAGCTCCATCGACGTCGAGCGCCATGTCGGCTCGCGCCTGCGCCAGGAGTGCAATGCGGCCGGCATCGACCTGAAGAAGCCGCAGGTCGAAGTGCGCATGGAGATCCGCGACCAGCGCCTGTTCGTCGTCCATCACCGCCACGAAGGCCTCGGCGGCTACCCGCTGGGCTCGCTGGAGCAGACCCTGGTGCTGATGAGCGGCGGCTTCGACTCCACCGTGGCGGCCTACCAGATGATGCGCCGCGGCCTGGTCAGCCACTTCTGCTTCTTCAACCTCGGCGGTCGCGCCCACGAGCTGGGCGTGATGGAAGTGGCCCACTACCTGTGGCAGAAGTTCGGCCGTTCGCAGCGCGTGCTGTTTATCAGCGTGCCGTTCGAGGAAGTGGTCGGCGAGATCCTCGGCAAGGTCGACAACAGCCAGATGGGCGTGATCCTCAAGCGCATGATGCTGCGCGCCGCCACCCGCATGGCCGAGCGCCTGGAGATCGAGGCGCTGGTCACCGGCGAGGCGATCAGCCAGGTTTCCAGCCAGACCCTGACCAACCTGGCGGTGATCGACGCGGCCACCGACATGCTGGTGATGCGCCCGCTGGTGGCCAGCCACAAGCAGGACATCATCGACACCGCCACGCGCATCGGCACCGCCGAGTTCGCCAAGCACATGCCCGAGTATTGCGGGGTGATTTCGGTCAACCCGACCACCAAGGCCCGCGGTTATCGCATCGAGCGCGAAGAAGCGCAGTTCGACATGGCCGTGCTCGAGCGTGCCCTGGAGCGCGCCACCCTGCTGCCCATCGACCGGGTGATCGACGAGCTGGGCAAGGACGTGCAGGTCGAGGAGGTGCGCGAGGCGCTGGCCGGGCAGATCGTCATCGACATCCGCCACCCCGATGCCGCCGAAGACGCGCCCCTCGAGCTGCCCGGCATCGAGGTGCAGGCGCTGCCGTTCTATGCGCTGAACAACAAGTTCAAGGAACTGGATGAGAACCGCCAGTACCTGCTGTATTGCGACAAGGGCGTGATGAGCCGCCTGCATGCCCACCACCTGCTGAGCGAGGGGCATGCCAATGTGCGCGTTTATCGTCCGGCATAAAACGCCCGGGCTGAATGGCGGCAGCATCCGCCATCGGCCTCCCGACCGATCGCGCCGCTGAGGCGCGCGTCCGCCAGATTTCCTTAACGACCTGTCTGTACCTTCAATCCTGATTTTTCGCGTTGGGCTTCGCTACGCTCAACCCAACCTACGAGACCACTACTGTGATCGAAAACCTGCGCAACATCGCCATCATCGCCCACGTCGACCATGGCAAAACCACCCTCGTCGACGCCCTGCTGCGTCAGTCCGGCACCCTGGAACGCAACGAGCTCAACGACGAGCGCGTGATGGACAGCAACGACCAGGAAAAAGAGCGCGGCATCACCATTCTGGCCAAGAACACCGCCATCAAGTGGAACGACTACCGCATCAACATCGTCGACACCCCCGGCCACGCCGACTTCGGTGGTGAAGTCGAGCGCGTGATGTCGATGGTCGACTCGGTGCTGCTGGTGGTCGACGCCCAGGACGGCCCGATGCCGCAAACCCGCTTCGTGACCAAGAAGGCCTTCGAAGCTGGCCTCAAGCCGATCGTCGTGATCAACAAGATCGACCGTCCGGGCGCGCGTCCGGACTGGGTCATGGACCAGATCTTCGACCTGTTCGACAACCTCGGCGCCACCGACGAGCAGCTCGACTTCCAGGTCGTCTACGCCAGCGCCCTGAACGGCATCGCCGGTCTCGACCACAGCGACATGGCTGAAGACCTGACCCCGCTGTACCAGGCCATCGTCGACCACGTACCGGCACCGAACGTCGACCTCGACGGTCCGTTCCAGATGCAGATCTCCGCGCTGGACTACAACAGCTTCCTCGGCATCATCGGCGTCGGCCGTATTGCCCGTGGCAAGATCAAGCCGAACACCCCGGTGACTGCCATCGACGTCGACGGCAAGAAGCGTAACGGCCGTATCCTCAAGCTGATGGGCCACCACGGCCTGCACCGCGTGGACGTCGAAGAAGCCACCGCCGGTGACATCGTCTGCGTCAGCGGTATGGATCAGCTGTTCATCTCCGACACCCTCTGCGACATCAACCATGTCGAAGCGATGAAGCCGCTGACCGTTGACGAGCCGACCGTCTCGATGACCTTCCAGGTCAACGATTCGCCGTTCTGCGGCAAGGAAGGCAAGTTCGTCACCAGCCGCAACATCAAGGAGCGTCTGGACAAGGAGCTGCTGTACAACGTGGCTCTGCGCGTTGAAGAAGGCGACAGCGCCGACAAGTTCAAGGTCTCCGGCCGTGGTGAGCTGCACCTCTCGGTTCTGATCGAAACCATGCGCCGCGAAGGCTTCGAAATGGGCGTTGGCCGTCCGGAAGTGATCATTCGTGAAGTGGGCGGCGTCAAGCAGGAGCCGTTCGAGAACGTCACCATCGACATCCCGGAAGAATCCCAGGGCAAGGTCATGGAAGAAATGGGCCTGCGTAAGGGCGACCTGACCAACATGTCGCCGGACGGCAAAGGTCGCGTGCGCCTGGAATACAACATCCCGGCTCGCGGTCTGATCGGTTTCCGTAACCAGTTCCTGACCCTGACCAACGGCGCCGGCATCCTGACCTCGATCTTCGACCGTTACGACACCGTCAAGCCGGGCAGCATGTCTGGCCGTCAGAACGGCGTACTGGTGTCGATCGATACCGGCAAGGCGCTGACCTATTCCCTGGAAACCCTGCAGGCGCGCGGCAAGCTGTTCGTCGAGCACGGCCAGGAAATCTACAACGGTCAGATCGTCGGCCTGAACAGCCGCGACAACGACCTGGGTGTGAACCCCACCAAGGGCAAGAAGCTCGACAACATGCGTGCTTCGGGCAAGGACGAAACCATCGCCCTGGTGCCGCCGGTGCGCTTCACCCTGGAGCAGGCGCTGGAGTTCATCCAGGACGATGAATTGTGCGAAGTGACTCCAAAGTCCATTCGCCTGCGTAAAAAGATTTTGGACGAAGGCGAGCGCACCCGCGCTGCCAAGAAAGCCAACAAGGCTTGATGCGGCTTAGCCTAGCGCTGTAGCTGAAAAGCCCCGCCAGAGCGATCTGGCGGGGCTTTTTGTTGGGGCGCCGCCCCTGTAGGAGCGGCTTCAGCCGCGAAGCTTCTGCGCGATCCGGGTCGCCCGCTCTGCCTGTTGTGCAGGGCGTAGGGATTGTCGCGGCTAAACCGGCTCGCCGCGCGCCGCTCCTAGGGTTGGGCGTGGCGCCGCCAATAGAAAGCCCCGGCATCCGCCAGGATGCCGGGGCTTTCACAGGTTATCAGCCGCGCTGCGGCCGACAGGCCAGCAGCCCGTAGGCCGCCAAGCCGATCACCAGCAGCAGGCTCAGCGTCATCACTCGCCGGCCACCTGGCGCAGCTGCGCCGGCTCTTCGCCGAGGTTGTTGAGCATGCGCTCGCTGTACCAGTCGATAAAGTTGACCACGCCGAACTCGTAGGTCTTCGAGTAGGGGCCGGGCTGGTAGGCGGTGGAGTTGATGCCGCGCTGGTTCTCCTCGCCCAGGCGACGGTCCTGGTCGTTGGTGGCGTCCCACACCTGGCGCAGGCGCTCGACGTCGTAGTCGACGCCTTCCACCGCGTCCTTGTGTACCAGCCACTTGGTGATCACGATCGACTCCTGGGCGCTGATCGGCCACACGGTGAAGTTGATCAGGTGGTCGCCCATGCAGTGGTTCCACGAATGGGGCAGGTGGAGGATGCGCATGGAGCCCAGGTCCGGGTTCTGGATCCGCCCCATCAGCTTCTTGCAGCCCTGCTTGCCGTCCATGGTCATGGACACGGTGCCCTTGAGCAGCGGCATGCGTACGATGCGGTTGCGCAGGCCGAAGCCGGCATGCGCGTAGGGAATCTTCTCCGCGTCCCAGGCGGCGGCGCATTCGGCGACGTGATCCTTGAACTCCTGGGTCGCGCGCGGGTCGTTGGTGTCGTCCCATTCCAGCAGGGTGTTGAGCAGCTCCGGGTGCGAACCGTTGCAGTGGTAGCACTCGCGGTTGTTCTCCAGCACCAGCTTCCAGTTGGCCTTCTCCTTCATGCTGCTCTGCACCGCGACCTTGGTGTTCTCCATGTCGTACGGCTCCATGTAGTGAGCCAGGCCGGCGAGGAACTCGTCGATCGCCGGCGGGTTTTCCGCCAGGCTGATGAAGATGAAGCCGCCGGCGCTCTTGCAGTGCACCGGCTTGAGGCTGTAGTCCTTGAGGTCGAAGTCGGCGCCCATCTCGCTGCCGGCGAACAGCAGGCGGCCGTCCAGTTCGTAGGTCCACTGGTGGTAGGGGCAGACCAGCTTGGCCACCTTGCCCTTGTCGCTCACGCACAGGCGCGAGCCGCGGTGACGGCAGACGTTGTGGAAGGCATGGATCTGCCCCTCGGCGCCGCGCACCACGAGGATCGGGTTGTCGCCGAGCTGCAGGGTGAGGAAGTTGCCCTTGGCCGGGATTTCGCAGGTCATGCCGGCGATCAACCACTCCTTGTGGAAGATCTCCTGCATGTCGATCTGGAACAGCCGCTCGTCGTTGTAGAAGGGTTGCGGCAGCGAGAAGGTGCGCTCGCGCTCGCGCAGCATGCCGGCGGTGGCCTTGCGTGCGGGCTCCAGCGGGTCGCCCAGGCTCAGGGTGTGGGTGCAGTCCATCGGTGACTCCTCATGGCTGGCGCGGGGGCGGCAGCCGCAAAAGTGGCTGATACGGTGGTGACGCAAGGCGTTGTGGCGGCTGCTGCGAGCGGGTCGGCGGCCGCGCGTTGTCGGGGGTTGCTCTGAGGCTGAGTGTGGATTCGCCGCGCCGCGAAACCTTATCCATGGGCGACATGGCCGAATGCGTTTCCGACGCGCCAGGCCCCGTGCCAAGCGGCAGGTCGCGATGAGCATGCCGATGTCGCTGGCAGATAAATGAGGGCGCGCGGCGTTTCGCACAATCGGCGCCATATAGGCCGATGTCCGGCCGCGTGGAGAGCCGTTCATGACCACCAACGCCTTCCTCAACCCGGTTACCACCCAGACCTGGACCAACGGCCGCCACCTGGTGCGTTGCGTCAAGGTGATCCAGGAAACCTGGGACGTGCGCACCTTCTGCTTTATGGCCGAACAGCCGGTGCTGTTCTTCTTCAAGCCGGGGCAGTTCGTCACCCTCGAGCTGGAGATCGACGGTGCGCCGATCATGCGCTCCTACACCATCTCCAGCTCGCCGTCGGTGCCTTACAGCTTCTCCATCACCATCAAGCGGGTGCCGGGCGGCAAGGTGTCGAACTGGCTGCACGACAACCTCAAGGAGGGCGACGAGCTGCCGGTGCACGGCCCGGTGGGGCTGTTCAACGCCATCGACTTCCCCGCCGAGAGGGTGCTGTTCCTCTCCGGCGGCGTCGGCATCACCCCGGTGATGTCGATGGCGCGCTGGTTCTTCGACACCAACGCCAACGTCGACATGGTCTTCGTGCACAGCGCGCGTTCGCCCAAGGACATCATCTACCACCGCGAGCTGGAGCACATGGCCTCGCGGATCAACAACTTCAGCCTGCACCTGATCTGCGAGAAGCATGGCCTGGGCGAGGCCTGGGCCGGCTACCGCGGCTACCTCAACCAGAAGATGCTGGAGCTGATCGCCCCGGACTTCATGGAGCGCGAGATCTTCTGCTGCGGCCCGACCCCCTATATGAGCGCGGTCAAGCACCTGCTGCAGGGCAACGGCTACGACATGAGCCGCTACCACGAGGAGGCCTTCGGCCCGACGCCGCCGGAGATCCGCGCCGAGGTCAAGGAACTGGCCGCCGAGGCGGCCGAGGCGCCCGAGGTGCCGCTGGCCGACCTGCACCAGGTGGAGTTCGTCAGCACCGGCAAGAGCATCCGCGTCGCTCCCGGCGAAACCGTGCATGCCGCCGCCGCCAAGCTCGGCCTGCACATCCCCAAGGCCTGCGGCATGGGCATCTGCGGTACCTGCAAGGTGATGAAGACCGCCGGCGAGGTGGACATGGAACACAACGGCGGGATCACCGACGAGGACGTCGCCGAGGGCTACATCCTGTCCTGCTGCAGCGTGCCCAAGGGCGATGTGGCGATCGACTACTGAGTGGCGCCTGGCGCTGGCGGCTGGCGAGTATTTGACTAGTCTTCACAGGGCTCCCGGCGCGTAGTCTTCATCCCGCAGTAGAGGTGTTCCCAGGGGCATGGGCGGGAACGGGCGGCGTCCGTTCTCTTGCTGGGGGAGGCCTGCGGCGCGTAGGGCGCGCAGCCGTTTCCCCCTATTGCGTGCAGGGGGCCTCGGGATGGGGTGCAACAAAGGACGTGGGCAGCGGGCTGGCGGCCGTCTTCCCTTGGCGGTGCTGGTGTGTGGCGGGGTGGCCTTGAATGCGCTGGCCCTGCGGGCCGCGGCCATCGATTTCAACGGCAACGAATCGGCCGGCGACGCCGTCATCGACAACAGCATCGAAGGCGTCAATTTCAACGACCAGAGCACGGCCGGCAGCGCCACCATCAACAACAGTTTCAGTGGCCTGACCTTCTTCAACGATCAGAGCACGGCCGGCAGCGCGACTATCCGCAGCGAGAACGGCGGCGCGACGATCTTCGCCGGGCAGAGCAGCGCCGGCAATGCGCTGATCATCAGTGGCGAAGAGGGGCGCACGCTCTTCACCGACAACAGCGACGGCGGCACGGCCCGGCTGGTGGCGGAGAACAGCGGCTTCGTCGACTTCTCCGAGGCGCAGGGGCCCGATGGCGCGGGGCGCTTCACCGTTGGCTCGATCGAGGGCAACGGCGGCTTCGAACTCGGCTCGGCGGTGGTGGCGGTCGGCAGCAATAACCTGGATACGCAGGCGACCGGCTCCCTCGGCGGCGATGTCGACGGCACCCTGATCAAGGTCGGCAGCGGTACGCTGACGGTGCGCGGCGAGAACGCCAACAGCTTCGCCAGCGCCATTCGTATCGAGGGCGGGCTGATCAACTTCGACGGCGGCGACAGCCTGGGCAGCGGCAGCATCCTGCTCGATGGCGGCGGGCTGCAGTGGGGCGATGCCTCCTCCTTCGACATCTCCTCGCGGCTCGAGGCGCTGGGCGCGGCGGGCGGCACCTTCGATACCAACGGCAACGATGTGCTGCTCTCGGGCGCCATCGGCGGCAGCGGCTCGCTGACCAAAGCCGGGGCGGGCGTACTCGACCTGCTGGGGCCGGCCAGCTACAGCGGCGCCACCATCGTCCAGGCCGGCACCCTGCGTCAGGGCAGCAGCGGCGGCTTCGTGCAGAACGGCGCCTATGTCATCGACGGCGGCGCGCTCGACCTCAACAGCGTCGGCCTGAGCATGGGCTCGCTGTCCGGCAGCGGCGGTCAGGTGCTGCTGGGCAGCGCCGATCTGGTGGTCGATCAGGCCGTCGATAGCAGCTACGCCGGCGCGATCAGCGGCAGCGGCGGCCTTTCCAAGCTGGGGGCCGGGCTGCTGTTGCTCGAAGGCAGCAACGACTACGCCGGCCTCACCCAGGTGAGCGACGGCACGCTGCGTCAGGGTGCTGCCGGGGCCTTCGTCGCCGGTGGCAGCTACCTGGTCAGCGGCGGCGTGCTCGACCTCAACGGCTTCGACCTGAGCATGGGCTCGCTGTCCGGCAGCGGCGGCGAGGTGGCACTGGGCGGCGCCGAGCTGACCCTGGTGCAGACCTCGGACAGCAGTTTTTCCGGCGTGATCAGCGGCAGCGGCGGCCTGATCAAGCAGGGCGATGGGCTGTTGCTGCTGTCCGGCGCCAACAGTTACAGCGGCACCACGCGGATCGACGGCGGTACCTTGCGCCAGGGCGCGGCCGGCGCCTTGGCCGGTGGCGACTACAGCGTCAACGCCGGGGTGCTCGACCTCAACGGCTTCGACCTGGACATGGGCTCGCTGTCCGGCAGCGGCGGCGAAGTGGCGCTGGGCGCCGCCAATCTAGGCATCGATCAGGCGGCGGACGGCACCTTCTCCGGGGTCATCAGCGGCAGCGGCGGATTGCGCAAGTCTGGCGACGGGACGCTGCTGCTGACCGGCACCAACAGTTACGGCGGCGTGACCCAGGTCAGCGGCGGCACGCTGCGCCAGGGCAGTGCCGGGGCGTTCGTCGCCGGTGGCGATTACCTGGTCGATGGCGGCGTGCTCGATCTCAACGGCTTCGACCTGAACATGAACGCGCTGACCGGCGGCGCTGGCGAGGTGGCGCTGGGCAGCGCCGACCTGACCCTGGCGCTGGCCTCGGGCGGCAGTTTTGCCGGCGTGATCAGCGGCAGCGGCGGCCTGATCAAACAGGGCGACGGCCTGTTGATGCTGGCCGGCGCCAACACCTACAGCGGCGCCACTCAGCTGCGCGGCGGCACGCTGCTGCAGGGCAGTGCCGGCGGCTTCGCCGCAGGCGACTACGTCATCGACGCCGGCCTGCTCGACCTCAACGGCTTCGACCTGAGCATGGGATCGCTGTCCGGCAACGGCGGCGAGGTGGCGCTGGGCGGCGCCGACCTGACCCTGGTGCAGGCCGTCGACGGCAGCTTCCTCGGCACCATCAGCGGCAGCGGCGGCCTGATCAAGCAGGGCGGCGGGACGTTGACGCTGTCCGGCAACAACAGCTACAGCGGCGCCACGCGGGTGGACGCCGGCACCTTGCGCCAGGATTCGGCCGGCGGCTTGGTATCCGGCGGGGCCTATGAGCTGGGCGGCGGGGTGCTGGATCTCGGCGGCTTCGATCTGAGCATGACTGAGCTGGCGGGCGCTGGCGGGCAGGTGGCGCTGAGTGGCGCGACGCTGACGGTCGATCAGGCGAGCGATACCAGCTTCGCCGGTGCCATCCTCGGTTCGGGCGGCTTCATCAAGGACGGCGCCGGCAGGCTCGATCTTGGCGGCAGCCACGGCATTGCGGGCACCACCGAAGTCCGCGGCGGCACCCTGGCGGTCAACGGCTCGCTGCTGTCCGCTATCCAGGTGCAGAGCGGCGCCACCCTGGGCGGCACCGGCACGGTCGGTAGCGTGCAGCTCGCCGACGGCGGCATCCTGGCGCCGGGCAACTCCATCGGCACGCTGAACGTCGACGGCGACCTGATCTTCAGCCCCGGCTCGGTCTTCCTGGTGGAGACCGATGCCGCCGGCAATGCCGACCAGGTGCTGGTCAGCGGGCTGGCCAGTCTGGCCGGCACCGTGCAGGTGCTGGCGGAAAACGGCACCTACGCGCCGGCCACCAGCTACGGCATCCTCAGTGCCGGGCAGCTGAGCGGCGAGTTCGACGCTGTCAGCTCCAACCTGGCCTTTCTCGACCCCAGCCTGAGCTACGCCGGCAACGCCGGCAACGCCGTGACCCTGACCCTGACGCGCAACGACACCAGCTTCTCCAGCCTGGCGCGCACGCCCAACCAGGTGGCTTTCGCTCAAGCGGCCGAGAGCCTGGGCGAGGACAACGAGGTCTACCGCACCCTGCTCGACCTGGGCGAGGACGAGGTGGCCGATACCTTCAACAAACTGTCCGGCGACGCCCATGCCAGCATCGCCTCGGCGGTGATGTTCGACGACCTCAACCTGTCGCGTGCGCCGCTGGGCAACCTGCGCCGCAACCTAGCCTCGCCCGAGCGCGCGCTGCCCTACTGGGTGCAGGTCGGCGGCGGGCGCCAGCGTATCGACGACGACGGCAACGCCGGCGAGATCATCCAGGATCACGAGAGCATGCTGTTCGGCGGCGACTGGCCGGTATACGGCGACTGGCGCCTGGGCGGCGCCTTCGGCTACGGCCAGGAGCAGCTGGATGTCGACTCGCGCGACGCCAAGGCCGACTCCGACAGCTACCGCTACGCGCTGTACGGCGGGCGTGATGTCGAACTGTCGCGCGGCACGCTCAAGCTGTTCGGCGGCGGCGGCTACAGCCAGCACCAGATCGACAGCCAGCGCGACGTGCGCCTGATCGACGGCCCGGAGCGGCTGACCCGCCAGTACGACGTCAACACCGCGCAGGGCTTCGGCGAGCTGGCCTGGCACCTGAAGTTCGACGAGCCGGCCTATGTCGAGCCCTTCGTCGGCCTGCTGCTGATCGACCAGCGCAGCGACAGCTTCAGCGAGCAGGGCGGGGCCGCCGCGCTATCGGCGGACAGCCAGCGCAACGAGCTGCTCAGCACCAGCCTCGGCGTGCGCGGCCAGCAGTTGTTCCAGCTGGCCGAACGCGACCTATTGTTCAATGGCTCGTTCACCTGGCGGCAGATCAACGGCGACCTGCGCCCGGAACTGGACCTGCAACTGGAGGGCGGCGACAAGTTTCGCGTGTTGGGTACCGAGCTGCCGCGCAACAGCTTCCTGGTCGAGCTCAACCTCGACTACTCGATCACCCCGAACATCGTCCTCGACGTGGATTACAACGGCGTGTTCAGCGACAGCAGCGAGGCCAACAATATCGCCTTCAACCTGCGCTGGAAGATGTAGGCCGGTGCGTAGGGTGTCGCGCGGCCGCCTAGGCCGTGCGCACCGGCTGTGCTGAGTCGGTGGCCGGCGCTCAGGCGCTCATCACCTCGCGGATATCGGCCGCCAGCTGGCGCACCCGCGTCTCGTCGGTGTCCCAGCTGCACATGAAACGCGCACCGCCGGCGCCGATGAAGGTGTAGAAGCGCCAACCGCGGGCGGTCAGCGCGGCGATGGCCGGCTCCGACAGCTGCAGGAACACGCCGTTGGCCTCGACCGGGAACATCAGGCTGACGCCGGGCACGTCTTCGACCAGCGAGGCCAGCAACTGGGCGCAGCGGTTAGCGTGGCCGGCGTAGCGCAGCCAGGCGTCGTCCTGCAGCAGGCCGACCCAGGGCGCCGACAGGTAGCGCATCTTCGAGGCCAACTGGCCGGCCTGCTTGCAGCGGTAATCGAAGTCCTCGGCCAGGGCCTTGTTGAAGAACAGGATCGCCTCGCCCACCGCCATGCCGTTCTTGGTGCCGCCGAAGCACAAGACGTCGACGCCGGCCTTCCAGGTCAACTCGGCCGGGCTGCAGCCGAGGAAGGCGCAGGCGTTGGAGAAACGCGCGCCGTCCATATGCAGGTTCAGCCCCAGCTCCTTGCAGGTCTGGCTGATCGCGCGCACCTCGTCCGGGCGATAGACGGTGCCGACCTCGGTGGCCTGGGTCAGGGTCACCACGCGCGGCTTGGGGTAGTGGATGTCCTGGCGCTTGAGCGCCACCTCGCGGATCGCCGCGGGGGTCAGCTTGCCGTGCTCGGTGCGCGCCAGCAGCAGCTTGGAACCGTTGGAGAAGAATTCCGGGGCGCCGCATTCGTCGGTCTCGACGTGGGCGGTCTCCGAGCAGATCACGCTGTGGTAGCTCTGGCACAGCGAGGCCAGGGCCAGGGAGTTGGCCGCGGTGCCGTTGAAGGCGAAGAACACCTCGCAGTCGGTCTCGAACAGGCGGCGGAAGTGGTCGGCGGCGCGCGCCGTCCAGTCGTCGTCGCCGTAGGCGCGCTGGTGGCCCTGGTTGGCCTCGGCCATGGCGGCCCAGGCCTCGGGGCAGATGCCGGAATAGTTGTCGCTGGCAAATTGCTGGGCGTTGTCGGGCATGGGGCGTTCCTTCTTTGAGCGGGGCCGGCAGGGCGCAGCGGCGGATGGCGCTACTTTACTCCGCGCGGGCCCTGGCCTGGGGCCGCCAAGGCGACAACTTGTTGTGTTCATGCGTACTGGGCGGTCGCTATGCGAACGACCGTTCGACCCTTCGGCGGAACTCATGGCGGCGCCGGGGGTTCACAACCCCAGGGCGGCGGTTTGCCGCCTGTCATCGAAAAGGAGTGTCTTATGAACCATCGCCACCTGCTCGCCTTCGCCCTGCCGCTGGCCGTTGCCTTGCCGTTGTCTGCGGCCGAGTGGACGGCGCAGGCGAAAACCGAATTCGTCCAGCAATGCATCAACGGCGCGCCGGCCGGCTACGAGCAGCCGCAGCTGCAGGCCTATTGCGACTGCGCCGCCGACAAGGTCAGCCAGGAGTTCAGCGAGGCCGAAGTGCAGGCGATCAGCCGCCAGTCGCCGCCCGATGCGGCGCTGCAGCAGCGCCTGGTCGAAGCCACCGGCAGCTGCGCCGGCAAGCTCAAGCCGTAGCCTGGATTTGCCGCAGGCGTAATCCGGGAAGCCACGGCCGCGTCATTGCACAAATAACGCACGCCCGGGCCCAGGCCTCGCAGGGCCTGGCCTGGCGCCGCCTGCCCACAGGCTGTGCACAGAGCGACGCACAGCATTTGTGCACAAGCATCTTCTATCTGATTGATTCTGTTCGATTTTTGCTCGATTGCCGGAAGGCCTTGCGCGGCCTGGGCTGCAGCCTAGGCCGAACAGCCTATGCACAGTTTGCTCCACAGCATCTGTGCATAGTCCACCGCGCCGCAGCCTGGCGCCGGCTGTCGCGGGTGGATAAGTCGCCGCGCCCTGGTGCCTGGCTGTTTCTCGGCCAACCGCGGCAAGTCCAGCGCCGGCAGGGGCTGGCGCCGACTGATCACAGCTTATGCACAGCCTGGTGCACAGTATCTGTGCATGGTCTTATCTGTTAACTGCTTGATATCGTTCAATAAATATACGTTTCACGGCAGGCCTTGGGGCGCCTGGCCCGGCGGCTTCTGCGCACGGCTTATCCACAGCTTGATCCACCCATCCTGTGCGTAACGGCAGGGGGCGACTCTGAACACTTTCGCGTCGAAGCTGAACAAATTTGCTGCCGAGCGACACCGGACAATCTGCCGCACTGCGCCCCGTGGCGCATCCGAGCTAAGGAGTCCTCTCGTGGCCATCAGCGTATTCGACCTGTTCAAGATCGGCATCGGGCCGTCCAGCTCGCACACCGTGGGGCCGATGCGCGCCGCCGCACTGTTCGTCGAGGCGCTGCGCGAGCGTCAGTTGCTGGGCCGGGTGCGGCGCATCGAGGTGCGCCTGTACGGCTCGCTATCGGCCACCGGCGTCGGCCACGGCAGCGACCGTGCGGTGATCATGGGCCTGATGGGCGAGTGGCCGGATCGCATCGACCCGGCGCAGATCGCCCCGCGCATCGCCACCCTGCTCGAACGCGGCGAGCTGCTGCTCGACGGCCGCCTGCCGATTCCCTTCGACTGGGCGCGCGACATGCGCCTGCTGGAGGAGAACCTGCCCTACCACCCCAACGCCATGACCCTGGTGGCCGAGGGCGAGGACGGCGAGCTGCATGCCGATACCTACTACTCGGTGGGCGGCGGTTTCGTCGTCGATGCCGCCCAGGCCGCCACCGGCGCGCTGGACCAGGACCACACCGTGCTGCCCTACGATTTCTCCAGCGGCGCCGAGCTGCTGCTGCTGTGCCGCCAGCACGGCCTGCGCGTGTCGCAACTGATGCTGGCCAACGAGAAGGCCTGGCGCAGCGAGGCCGAGATCCGCGCCGGCCTGCTGCAGCTGTGGCAGGCCATGCAGGACTGCGTGACCAACGGCCTGCGCGAGGAGGGCATCCTCCCCGGCGGGCTGAATGTGCGGCGGCGCGCCGCCAAGCTGCACCGCAGCCTGCAGGAGCTGGGCAAGCCCAACGTGATCGGCAGCACCATGAGCGCCATGGAATGGGTCAACCTCTACGCCCTGGCGGTCAACGAGGAAAACGCCGCCGGCGGGCGCATGGTCACCGCGCCGACCAACGGCGCGGCGGGGATCATCCCGGCGGTGCTGCACTACTACATGCGCTTCAACCCGGATGCCAGCGACGCCGACGTGGTCGACTTCCTCCTGGCTGCGGCGGCGGTGGGCATCCTGTGCAAGAAGAACGCCTCGATCTCCGGCGCCGAAGTCGGCTGCCAGGGCGAGGTGGGCTCGGCCTGCGCCATGGCCGCGGCGGGTCTGGCCGAAGTGCTCGGCGCCAGCCCCGAGCAGCTGGAGAACGCCGCCGAGATCGGCCTGGAACACAACCTCGGGCTGACCTGCGACCCGGTCGGCGGGCTGGTGCAGGTGCCCTGCATCGAGCGCAACGCGATCGCCGCGGTGAAGGCGATCAACGCGGCGCAGATGGCCCTGCGCGGCGACGGCGAGCACCACATCTCGCTCGACCGGGTGATCCGCACCATGCGCGACACCGGCGCCGACATGCACGACAAGTACAAGGAAACCTCGCGCGGCGGCCTGGCGGTGAGCCAGGTCGAGTGCTGATTCTCCTGCCCGCTGGTTTTGTCGAGGACTGCCGCAATGACCCGTTTCGAGAAACTGCCGACCCTTGCCGCCGTGGAGTCCATCGGCTTTCTGCTGGATGAGCAGTTCAGCCTGGTAGCCCTGGCCGCCGCGCTGGAGCCGCTGCGCCTGGCCAACCAGCTGGCCGGGCGCAGCCTGTATCGCTGGCAGACGCTCAGCCTGCAGGGCCGGCCGCTGCGCGCCAGCAACGGCATGTGGATCACCCCGGATGGCGCCGCCGACGCCGCGGGCGAGCTGCACGGGCTGATCCTCTGTGGCAGCGATGCCGCGCAGGCGCGCGAGCGGCCCGAACTGGAGCGCTACCTGCGGCAGCAGGCGCAGCCCGGGCGCTTTCTCGGCGCACTCGGCAGCGGCAGCTGGACGCTGGCGCGCGCCGGTCTGCTGGAGGGCCACCAGTGCAGCACCAGCTGGCGCTGCCGGGTCGATCTGCAGCGCGCGTTTCCCGGCGTGGCGCTGAGCGCCCAGCCCTTTGTCGTCGACCGCGACCGCGGTACCGCCGCCGGCGGCGCGGCGGGGCTGGAACTGATGCTGCAGTTGATCGCTGGTCGGCATGGCCAGCCGCTGGTCAGAGCGATCGCCGAGACCCTAGCGTTCGAGCTGGTCCGCTGCGAGCCGTTGCCGGCGCAGATGCCCTTGTCCCTCTGCGGCGACGAGCCCAGCCCCAAGCTGCGCGAGGTGATCAGCCTGATGGAGAGCAACCTCGAGGAGCCGCTCGAGCTCGGCCAGCTGGCGGGCTTCGTCGCGCTGTCGCGGCGCCAGTTGGAGCGCCTGTTCGAGCGCCATCTGCAGTGCTCGCCGGCGCGCTACTACCTGCGCCTGCGCCTGGTGCGCGCGCGCCAGTTGCTGCGCCGTACCCGCCTCAGCGTGGTCGAGGTGGCAGCCGCTTGCGGCTTCCTCTCGGCGCAGACCTTCTCGCGCTGCTACCGCGAGCACTTCGCCCTCTGTCCCAGCGACGAGCGGCGTACGCCGCAGGTGGCGCTGCACTGACCGCCGTCCCTCCGGCTGTCACCCTTTCGAGGCCCGTCCGTGCTGGCAGCGCGGTACGGGCCTCTTTTTTTGCGCGCGGAAATTGCCCGCTCGGCAGGGCATAGGCCGCAGCGGATCTGACCAACTTCGGGTCGGAATCGTACAAAAGTTCGCGCCGGGCATCTGTTGCAATCCTCTGCAACGACCCGCCAAACCGGCCGGTCGCCTTACCCCAGACAGCAAAGGGATTCACGCCATGCAGATGCCCCAAACGCTTCGAATCCGGAACGGCGAAAAGGTCAAATCGACGTTCACCGCCCAGGAATACGCCAACCGTCATGCCAAGCTGCGCGCCCACCTGGCGGCCGAGAATATCGACGCGGCGATCTTCACCTCGTACCACAACATCAACTACTACTCGGACTTCCTCTACTGCTCCTTCGGCCGCCCCTACGCCCTGGTGGTGACCCAGGACGACGTGGTCAGCATCAGCGCCAATATCGACGGCGGCCAGCCCTGGCGCCGCACCGTCGGTACCGACAACATCGTCTACACCGACTGGCAGCGCGACAACTACTTCGTCGCCATCCAGCAGGCGCTGCCACGCGCGCGGCGCATCGGCATCGAGTTCGACCACCTGAACCTGCAGAACCGCGACAAGCTGGCCGCCCGCTATCCGGATGCCGAGTTGGTTGACGTCGCCGCGCCCTGCATGCGCATGCGCATGATCAAGTCCGCCGAGGAGCACGTGATGATCCGCCACGGCGCACGCATCGCCGACATCGGTGGCGCGGCGGTGGTCGAGGCCCTGCGCGACCAGGTGCCGGAGTACGAGGTGGCCCTGCACGCTACCCAGGCCATGGTCCGCGCCATCGCCGAGACCTTCGAGGACGTCGAGTTGATGGACACCTGGACCTGGTTCCAGTCCGGCATCAACACCGACGGCGCGCACAACCCGGTGACCACGCGCAAGGTGAACAAGGGCGACATCCTCAGCCTCAACTGCTTCCCGATGATCGCCGGCTACTACACCGCGCTGGAGCGCACCCTGTTCCTCGACCATTGCTCCGACGACCACCTGCGCCTGTGGCTGGCCAACGTCGAAGTACACGAGGCCGGCCTCAAGCTGATCAAGCCCGGCGCACGCTGCAGCGACATCGCCAAGGAGCTGAACGAGATCTTCCTCAGTCACGACCTGCTACAGTACCGCACCTTCGGCTACGGCCACTCGTTCGGCACCCTCAGCCACTACTACGGGCGCGAGGCCGGGCTGGAGCTGCGCGAGGACATCGACACGGTGCTGGAGCCGGGCATGGTGGTGTCGATGGAGCCGATGATCATGCTGCCCGAAGGCCGGCCCGGCGCCGGCGGCTACCGCGAGCACGACATCCTCATCGTCAACGAGCAGGGTGCGGAGAACATCACCAAGTTCCCCTACGGCCCGGAGCGCAACATCATCCGTAAATAGTCACAGTCACCGCCGTGCCCCGTCGGGCACGGCCCCTTTAGGGTCGCCTGCCGCCTGCAGGTGACCAGGAGGTCACTTAATGAATGACAGCGTGTTCGTCGGCGAACTGAGCTGGAAAGAATACGAAGCCCTGGTGGCCGATGGTCAGCGGGTGCTGTTCCTGCCGGTCGGCGCCCTGGAGCAGCACGGCCACCACCTGTGTATGGATGTCGACGTGCTGCTGCCCACCGCGGTCAGCCAGCGCGTCGCCCAGCGTATCGGCGGCCTGGTGCTGCCGGCTCTGCCATACGGCTACAAGTCGCAGCAGAAGTCCGGCGGCGGCAACCATTTCCCCGGCACCACCAGCCTGGACGGGGCCACCCTCAGCCACACGGTGCTGGACATCATCCGCGAGCTCGGGCGGCACGGCGTACGCCACCTGGTGCTGATGAACGGCCACTACGAGAACGCCATGTTCCTCGTCGAAGGCATCGACCTCGGTCTGCGCGAGCTGCGCTACGCCGGCATCGACGACTTCCGCGTGGTGCTGCTGTCCTACTGGGACTTCGTCAAGGATCCGCAGGTGATCGCCCAGCTCTACCCGGACGGCTTCCTCGGCTGGGACATCGAGCATGGCGGCGTCTTCGAAACCTCGCTGATGCTCGCCCTCTACCCGCAGCGGGTAGACATGAGCCGCGTGGTGGACCATCCGCCGGCGACCTTCCCGCCCTACGATCTCTATCCCATCGATCCTTCGCGCACCCCGGCCCCCGGCACGCTGTCTTCCGCCCGTGGCGCCAGCCGCGAGAAGGGCGAGCTGATTCTCGAGGTGTGCGTGGAGGGTATCGCCAAGGCGGTCGGCGAGGCGTTCGAGAACGTCCCCTGATGCTGCAGACGCGACAGCCGCATGACTTCGCCCACTGATTCCGACAATGACAAGAATGATCGAGAGGCTAGCATCATGAAAGCGCACCAATGCGTGGCGGAACCCTCATCAACCTTCGCCGGGCCGCCACAGGAGGCTGGCGTGGACATATCCGAGAGCGCCTGGCTCAAGGGCCTCAACCCCTTGGTCACCCTCGGCTCGCTGCTGGTGATCGTGGCGGTGGTGGCCGGCCTGCTGCTGTTCCAGGAACAGGCGGCGCTGCTGTTCGACCGGGTGCGCAGCGGCATCACCTACTACTTCACCTGGTACTACGTGCTGATCGCCGCGTTGTTCCTGTTCTTCAACGCTTGGCTGGCCTTCAGCCGCTTCGGCCGCATCCGCCTGGGACGCCAGGACGAGCGGCCCGAGTTCGGCTACTTCTCCTGGTTCGCCATGGTGTTCTCTGCCGGGCAGGGCATCGGCCTGATCTTCTGGAGCATCGCCGAGCCGATGTTCCATCTGCAGGGCAACCCCTTCAGCGACGGCAGCATGAACGCCGCGACGGCGGAAAGCGCCATGCGCATCACCTTCTTCCACTGGGGCCTGCATGCCTGGTCGATCTACTGCATCGTCGCCCTGGCGTTGGCCTACGCCGCCTTCCGCAAGAACCTGCCGCTGACCATTCGCTCCACCCTGCGCCCGCTGTTCGGCCGCCTGATGGACGGCCCGCTCGGCCATGCGGTGGACATCCTGGCGATCCTCGCCACCATCTTTGGCGTCGCCACCTCGCTGGGTCTCGGCGCGCAGCAGATCAACGCTGGCCTCAACCGTCTGCTCGGTCTGGACAGCTCGATCCTGGTGCAGCTCAGCCTGATTGGCGGCATCACCCTGATCGCCGTGCTGTCCGCGGTTTCCGGCGTGACCCGCGGGATCAAGCGGCTCAGCGAGCTGAACATCTGGCTGAGCTTCGTGCTGATCCTGTTCTTCTTCATCTGGGGGCCGAGCCGCTACCTGATCATGTCGCTGGTCGACGCCACCGGCGACTACCTGGCGCATTTCATCGAGATGAGCTTCTGGATGGACGCCAGCCGCCAGGACCCGGGCGCCTGGGAGGGCTGGAAGTCCAGCTGGCAGGGCTGGTGGACGGTGTTCTACTGGGGCTGGTGGCTGTCCTGGGCGCCCTTCGTCGGCGTGTTCATCGCCCGGGTTTCCCGTGGGCGGACCATCCGCGAGTTCATCCTAGGGGTGATCCTGGTGCCGTCGCTGATGACCTTCGTGTGGATCGCAGCGTTCGGCGGCACCGCCATGAGCCACGAGTTGTTCGACCAGGGCGGGGTCGCCGCCGCGGTGTCCCAGGACGTCGCCAGCGCCTTCTTCGCCACCGTGGACAGCATGGCGCTCGAGGGCCTCGGCACCCTGGCACTGTGGCTGGGCACCCTGCTGGTGGCCACCTACTTCATCACCTCGGCCGACTCCGCCACCCTGGTGCTGACCACCATCATGTCCCATGGCGGCATCCACCCGGCCAAGCGCCATCGGGTGTTCTGGGGCGCGCAGCAGGGCGTGGTGGCCGGCGTGCTGCTGGTCGCCGGCGGCACCGCCTCGCTGGCCACCCTGCAGACCGCGGCCATCGCCGGCGCCCTGCCGTTCTCGCTGATCATGCTGCTGATGTGCCTGAGCCTGACCAAGGCTCTGCGCGCCGAAGCGGCGATCGCTCAGCCCGCCGTCTGAGAGGCGCCGGCCGCGTCCTGCGGCCGGCCCCACCCCGCCCTGCGGGTCGCCCATAACGACAACAAGAGGCCACACCAATGAGCTCCTGGGTACTCACGCTCTTCGTAGCGCTCAACATCCTCATGTTCCTGATCGCGGCGGCCACCTATGTGTGCCGTGCCGCCCACGAAACCTCCCGACCGGCGGAGTAAGCGCAATGGACTTCTATGAACTGTTCAACTGGGCTCTGCTGATCGTCACCTTCGCGGTAATGATCGGAATAGGTTTTCTCTCCTCGCGCAAGGTCAGGGACAGCGACGAAGGCGGCTTCCTGCTCGCCGGCCGCAGCCTGGGCGCCTTCGTCGGCGCCAGCACCATAGTCGCCACCGGCTTCAGCGGCTGGGGCTTCATGGGCTCGCCGGCGGTGGCCTACGAGTTCGGCGCCATCGAGCTGCTGGGCAACTTCTTCTTCGCCCCGGCGATGATGATCGCCGTGCTGTTCTTCGCCAATCACATGCAGAAGCGCGCCCTGTGCATGGGCAGCAACACCATCCCCGAGTACATCGGCCAGATCCATGGCGGCGGCGCCGGCGGGCGCCTGCTACAGGGGGTGGCGGCGGTCATGACCATCGTCCTGCTGATGGTCTTTCTGGTCAGCCAGATCAAGGCGGTGGGCATGCTCGGCGCGTCCTGGCTGAACATCGAGATGACCAGCAGCGCCTGGCTGATGATCTCGGTGATCATCCTCTACACCATGCTCGGCGGCCTGGCCGCGGTGGCCTGGACCGACACCCTGATGGTCTGCGGCATGGCCCTGGCCGCGCTGGCGATCATGCTGCAGATGTTCACCAGCGTCGACCTGGGGTTGTGGGAGGCCAACCTCAACAGCATCGACCCGAACCTGCTCAACCCGGTCACCGCGGCGCCCTACGGCGCGAGCAAGGGCTCGGTGTTCCTGGTGCTGCCCTACGCCTTCCTGTTCGCCGCGGTGTTGCCCTACATGGCCATCCGCTTTCTGGCCTTCAGGCCCAAGGTGAAGATGCACAGGGTCGGCATCTACGTGGCCGTTCTCGGCGGCCTGCTCAGCCTGATCCCCATCGTCGGCCTGTACATGCGCGCCTTCGGCCCGCCACTGGTCGATCCCGACAACGCCATGCCGATGTACCTGCAGACCTTCATGCACCCGGCGCTGCAGGGCTTGATCACCCTGTTCATCATCTTCGCCATGAAGTCCACCGCCAACTCCATGCTGCATACCGTGGCCTCGGCGACCTCGCACGACCTGCGCCTGGCACTGAACAAGCATGCCGAGACGGATTCGCCGCATGCGCTGATCGTCAACCGTGTCGCGGTGGTGGCGCTGGGGCTGCTCGGCTTGCTGATGATGATGTACGCGCCGCCGTTCATGCTGTCCTGGCTCGGCATCCTCGGTTCCGGCACCCTGCTGGCGGCGATGATCGGCCCGGTGTTCATCTCCACCTTCTGGCGCGGCAATGTCGCCGGCGCGCTGGCGGCCATGCTGGTCGGCTTCTTCACCAGCGGCGGACTGCTGTTGAGCAGCGATATCGGCTGGGTGGAGGGCCCGCTGCTCGGTTGCCTGGCCTCGTCGCTGTGCTACGTGGCGGTCAGCCTGCTGACCCGCGGCAAGGCGGGAGCCGCGGCTCGCCTGGCTTGACCCCGCGCGGTGCGGGGGATTATTCCTGCACCGCGATCCCGCTCTGCTTGCGCTCGCCGCGCGGCGACAGGCCGAACTGCCGGCTGTAGCACTTGGAGAAGTGCGCCGGCGAGGCGAAGCCGCAGGCCAGGGCGACGTCGCGCACCTGGGCATCGCTGCGCAGCAGCAACTCGCGCGCCCGGTTCAGGCGCAGTTCCAGGTAGTACTGGCTGGGCTTGCGCCCCAGGTACTTGTGGAACAGGCGCTCCAGCTGGCGCACCGATACCTCGTTGAGCTGCGCCAGCTCCTCCAACTCCAGCGGCTCCTCCAGATTCGCCTCCATGATCGCCACGATCTGGCTCAGCTTGGGTTGGGCGTTGCCGATCTTCTGCCGCAGCGGGATGCGCTGCTGGTCGCGGGCGTTGCGCACCCGGTCGCACAGCAGCAGTTCGGCGGCGCGACTGGCGATCTCGGCGCCGCCGGGCTCGCGGCTGACCAGCTGCAGGGTCATGTCCATCGCGGCGGTGCCGCCGGAACAGGTGTAGCGATCGCGATCCAGCTCGTACAGCTGGTTGGAGATGATGATCCCCGGGAACCGCTCCTTGACCTGCTCGATGTCTTCCCAGTGCAGGGTGCAGCGATAACCCTTGAGCAGGCCGGCGCAGGCCAGCAGGTGGCTGCCGGTGCAGATGCCGCCCAGCGGCACGCCCTGTTCGGCCAGCCGGCGCAGCCAGGCGAGCAGCGCTCGGTCGTACTTCTGCGGGATCGGGTTGGCGCCGACGACGAACAGGGTGTCCAGCGGCGGCGCCTGCTCGAAGTGGGTGTCTGCCAGCACGCGCATGCCGTTGCTGGCCGGCACCGGCTCGTTGCCGGCGGCGATCAGCAGGGTACGGTACAGCGGCCGTCTGGCGGCCAGGCCGGCCATGCGCAAGGTCTCGATGGCCGAGGCGAAGCCGATGGCGGTGAAGTTGGGGATCAGCAGGAAGCCGAAGGTCTTCAGCGTGTCGCAGGCAGGCGCTTGCGGTTGCAGATATTCGGCGTAGTTCATCTGGTGCTCCTGTCCGGTCGTTGCCTGCGCGACCGCGGAGACAGCCCTGGTCGGCACCCAGGCGGGCCTGTGCCGATCTTACACCCATTTCCCCGCTGCCCGGCGCCGTGGCCCAGGGCGCCACCTGTCTCTGCGCGACATTCCCGGCATCGGGCCGCCAGGCGCCGTGGTCACCGCCCGTCGCGCCGTTCGGGCTAGGTCAGTTTGAGCATTTTGACGTCGTAATTAGGCAAATGACCCCCCAGGCTATTTCGCACAATCGATCCCAACAGACGCCCTGCCGATGGCTCCGCGAGCCAGCGCGGCGGGCGCTTCGCCAACACAGATGCGGCCCTGACGGGTTGCCGGGAGATCGAGATGTTCAGCAAGCAGGATCAGATCCAGGGTTACGACGATGAATTGCTCGCCGCCATCGACCAGGAAGAGCGTCGTCAGGAAGAGCATATCGAGCTGATCGCCTCGGAGAACTACTGCAGCCAGCGCGTGATGGAAGCGCAGGGCAGCGGGCTGACCAACAAGTACGCCGAGGGCTACCCGGGCAAGCGCTACTACGGTGGCTGCGAGTACGTCGACAAGGTCGAGCAGCTGGCCATCGACCGCGCCAAGGCGCTGTTCGGCGCCGACTTCGCCAACGTCCAGCCGCACTCCGGCTCCTCGGCCAACAGCGCCGTGTACCTGGCGCTGCTCAATGCCGGCGACACCATCCTCGGCATGAGCCTGGCCCACGGCGGCCACCTGACCCACGGCGCCAAGGTGTCGTCCTCGGGCAAGCTGTACAACGCCGTGCAGTATGGTCTGAATCCCGCCACCGGGCTGATCGACTACGACGAGGTGGAGCGCCTGGCCGTCGAGCACAAGCCGAAGATGATAGTCGCCGGCTTCTCCGCCTACTCCAAGACCCTCGACTTCCCGCGCTTCCGCGCCATCGCCGACAAGGTTGGTGCCTACCTGTTCGTCGATATGGCGCACGTGGCGGGTCTGGTCGCGGCCGGTCTGTACCCCAATCCGATCCCCTTCGCCGACGTGGTCACCACCACCACCCACAAGACCCTGCGCGGCCCGCGTGGCGGCCTGATCCTGGCCAAGGCCAACGAAGAGATCGAGAAGAAGCTCAACTCCGCGGTATTCCCCGGCGCCCAGGGTGGCCCGCTGATGCACGTGATCGCGGCCAAGGCGGTGTGCTTCAAGGAAGCCATGGAGCCCGAGTTCAAGGCCTACCAGCAGCAGGTGATCGACAACGCCCAGGCCATGGCGCGGGTGTTCGTCGAGCGCGGCTTCGAGGTGGTCTCCGGCGGCACCGACAACCACCTGTTCCTGCTCAGCCTGATCAAGCAGGGCCTGACCGGCAAGGAGGCCGATGCCGCCCTCGGTCGCGCCGGCATCACGGTGAACAAGAACGCCGTGCCGAACGACCCGCAGTCGCCGTTCGTCACCTCGGGCATCCGTATCGGCACCCCGGCGGTCACCACCCGCGGCTTCAAGGTCGCCCAGTGCGAGGCGCTGGCCGGCTGGATCTGCGACATCCTCGACCACCTCGGCGATGCCGACGTCGAGGCGCAGGTGGCCAAGCTGGTGGCCGGGCTGTGTGCGGATTACCCGGTGTATCGCTAAGCCAACCCTCTCCCCCGGCCCCTCTCCCGCAAGCGGGAGAGGGGAGTAGAACCCTGGAGCATGCCCATGCAACGTTATTCCGGCTTCGGCCTGTTCAAGCACTCGTTCAGCCACCATGAGAATTGGCAGCGCATGTGGCGCAACCCGACGCCCAAGCCGGTGTACGACGTGATCATCGTCGGCGGTGGCGGCCACGGCCTGGCCACCGCCTACTACCTGGCCAAGGAGTTCGGCGTGAAGAACGTCGCCGTGGTCGAGAAGGGCTGGCTGGGCGGCGGCAACACCGCGCGCAACACCACCATCGTGCGCTCCAACTACCTGTGGGACGAATCGGCGCAGCTCTACGAGCACGCCATGAAGCTGTGGGAAGGCCTGTCGCAGGACCTCAACTACAACGTCATGTTCTCCCAGCGCGGCGTGTTCAACCTCGGCCACACCCTGCAGGACATGCGCGACATCGAGCGCCGGGTCAGCGCCAACCGCCTCAACGGCATCGACGGCGAGGTGGTGGACGCCAAGCAGGTGGCGGAGATGATCCCCTACCTGGACTGCTCGAAGAACACCCGTTACCCGATCCTCGGCGCCTCGCTGCAGCGTCGCGGCGGCGTCGCCCGTCACGACGCGGTGGCCTGGGGCTTCGCCCGCGCCGCCGACGCCCTGGGCGTCGACCTGATCCAGCAGACCGAGGTGATCGGTTTCCGCAAGGAAAACGGCGCGGTGATCGGCGTGGAGACCAGCAAGGGCTTTATCGGCGCCAAGCGCGTCGGCGTGGTCACCGCCGGTAACTCCGGCCATATGGCCAAGCTCGCCGGCTTCCGCCTGCCGCTGGAATCGCACCCGCTGCAGGCGCTGGTCTCCGAGCCGATCAAGCCGATCATCGACACCGTGATCATGTCCAACGCCGTGCACGGCTATATCAGCCAGTCGGACAAGGGCGACCTGGTCATCGGCGCCGGCATCGACGGCTACAACGGCTACGGCCAGCGTGGCTCCTACCCGACCATCGAACACACCCTGCAGGCCATCGTCGAGATGTTCCCGGTGCTCTCGCGGGTGCGCATGAACCGCCAGTGGGGCGGCATCGTCGACACCACCCCGGACGCCTGCCCGATCATCGCCAAGACGCCGGTGAAGAATCTGTTCTTCAACTGCGGCTGGGGCACCGGCGGCTTCAAGGCCACCCCAGGTTCGGGCCACGTGTTCGCCGCCAGCCTGGCCAAGGGCGAGATGCACCCGCTGGCCAAGGCGTTCTCCATCGAGCGCTTCCACAACGGCGCGCTGATCGACGAACACGGCGCGGCGGGTGTGGCGCACTAAAGGTCGCGCGTAGCGCGACGGCTGATGGCCTTCTCCCATTTATGGGAGAGGGTGCCCGAAGGGCGGGAGAGGGTGCCAGGTTCGGCATTCACATTCCCGATAACAGAGTTCGGGAGTGCTGGTGCGCTGAGCACCCTCTCCCCCGGCCCCTCTCCCGCAAGCGGGAGAGGGGAGCAAAGCGGAGGCTCCACCATGTTGCATATCTTCTGCCCTCACTGTGGCGAACTGCGTTCCGAAGAAGAGTTCCACGCCGGCGGCCAGGCGCACATCGCCCGCCCGCTGGACCCGAACGCCTGCACCGACGAGGAGTGGGGCGAGTACCTGTTCTTCCGCGACAACCCGCGCGGCATCCACCACGAGCTGTGGATCCACGCGGCGGGCTGCCGCCAGTACTTCAACGTCACCCGTCACACGGTGAGCTACGAAATCCTCGAAACCTACAAGATCGGCGAGCGCCCCAGCGTGACTGAGGCCACGCTCGCCGCGAAGAAGGCCGTCGACCAAGGAGTAACGGCATGAGCCAGGTCAATCGTCTTGCCCAGGGCGGTCGCATCGACCGCAGCCAGCCCCTGACTTTCAGCTTCAACGGCCAGACCCTCCAGGGTTACGCCGGCGATACCCTGGCCGCCGCCCTGCTGGCCAACGGCGTCGACGTGGTCGGCCGCAGCTTCAAGTACTCGCGTCCGCGCGGCATCGTCGCCGCCGGTAGCGAGGAGCCCAATGCCGTGCTGCAGATCGGCTCCAGCGAAGCCACCCAGATCCCCAACGTGCGCGCCACCCAGCAGGCGCTGTACCAGGGCCTGAGCGCCGCCAGCACCAACGGCTGGCCGAGCGTCAACACCGACCTGATGGGCATTCTCGGCAAGGTCGGCGGCGGCATGATGCCGCCCGGCTTCTACTACAAGACCTTCATGTACCCGCAGAACCTCTGGCTGACCTACGAGAAGTACATCCGTAAGGCCGCCGGCCTGGGTCGTGCGCCGAAGGAAAACGACCCGGACATCTACGACTACCTGAACCAGCACTGCGACGTGCTGGTGGTCGGCGCCGGCCCCGCCGGCCTGGCCGCGGCCCTGGCGGCCGGGCGCAGCGGCGCGCGGGTGATCCTCGCCGACGAACAGGAAGAGTTCGGCGGCAGCCTGCTCGCCACCCGCGAGATGCTCGACGGCAAGCCCGCCGCCGAATGGGCCGCCAAGGCCATCGCCGAGCTGGAAAAGATGCCGGAGGTGACCCTGCTGCCGCGCGCCACGGTCAACGGCTATCACGACCACAACTTCCTCACCATCCACCAGCGCCTCACCGACCACCTCGGCGAAGTCGCGCCCATGGGCCAGCCGCGTCAGCGCATGCACCGCGTGCGTGCCGGTCGCGTGGTGCTGGCCACCGGCGCCCACGAGCGGCCGCTGGTGTACGCGGGCAACGACGTGCCCGGCAACATGCTGGCCGATGCGGTCTCCACCTACGTGCGCCGCTACGGCGTGGCGCCCGGGAGCAAGCTGGTGCTGTCGACCAACAACGATTACGCCTACCGCGCGGTGCTCGACTGGCTCGACGCCGGCCTGCAGGTGGTGGCCGTCGCCGATGCGCGCAGCAACCCGCGCGGCAGCTGGGTCGAAGAGGCGCGCCGGCGTGGCGTGCGGGTGCTCACCGGCAGTGCGGTGGTCGAAGCGCGCGGCAGCAAGCGCGTCACCGGTGCGCGCATCTGCGCCATCGACCTGGCCAAGCACAAGGTCAGCAGCCCCGGCGAAGTGCTCGACTGCGACCTGATCGCCAGCTCCGGCGGCTACAGCCCGGTGGTGCACCTGGCCTCGCACCTCGGCGGGCGCCCCGTCTGGCGTGAAGACATCCTCGCCTTCGTCCCCGGCGAAGGCTTCCAGAAGCGTTATTGCGCCGGTGCGGTCAACGGCGTGTTCGGCCTCGGCGACAGCCTCGCCGACGGTTTCGAGGCCGGCGCCAAGGCCGCCGCCGAAGCCGGCTTCAAGGCCGTGACCGGCAGCCTGCCGAAGGCCGAGAAGCGCATCGAGGAAGCCGCCGTCGCGCTGTTCCAGGTGCCGCACGACAAGGGCACCGCGCGGGCGCCGAAGCAGTTCGTCGACCAGCAGAACGACGTCACCGCCGCCGGCATCGAACTGGCCACCCGCGAGGGCTTCGAGTCGGTCGAGCACGTCAAGCGCTACACCGCGCTGGGCTTCGGCACCGACCAGGGCAAGCTGGGCAACATCAACGGCCTGGCCATCGCCGCCAAGTCGATGGGCATCAGCATCGCCGAGATGGGCACCACCATGTTCCGCCCGAACTACACCCCGGTGACCTTCGGCGCCATCGCCGGCCGTCACTGCGGCGAGCTGTTCGAGCCCAAGCGCTACACCGCCATGCACAAGTGGCACCTGGAGAACGGCGCCGAGTTCGAGGACGTCGGCCAGTGGAAGCGTCCCTGGTACTTCCCCAAGAACGGCGAGGACATGCACGCCGCGGTGGCCCGCGAGTGCCTGGCGGTGCGCAACGCGGTGGGCATCCTCGATGCCTCGACCCTGGGCAAGATCGACATCCAGGGCCCGGATGCGCGCGAGTTCCTCAACCGCGTCTACACCAACGCCTGGACCAAGCTGGACGTGGGCAAGGCCCGCTACGGCCTGATGTGCAAGGAAGACGGCATGGTCTTCGACGACGGCGTCACCGCCTGTCTGGCCGACAACCATTTCGTCATGACCACCACCACCGGCGGTGCCGCCCGGGTGATGGAGTGGCTGGAGATCTACCACCAGACCGAGTGGCCGGAGCTGAAGGTGTACTTCACCTCGGTCACCGACCACTGGGCGACCATGACCCTGTCCGGCCCCAATAGCCGCAAGCTGCTGGCCGAGGTCACCGACATCGACCTGGACAAGGACGCCTTCCCCTTTATGAGCTGGAAGGAAGGCAAGGTCGGCGGCGTACCGGCGCGGGTGTTCCGCATCTCCTTCACCGGCGAGCTCTCCTACGAAGTCAACGTGCAGGCCAACTACGCCCTCGGCGTGTGGGAGAAGATCATCGCCGCCGGCAAGAAGCACGGCCTGACCCCCTACGGCACCGAGACCATGCACGTGCTGCGCGCCGAGAAGGGCTTCATCATCATCGGCCAGGACACCGACGGCTCGGTCACCCCGGACGACCTGGGCATGGGCTGGTGCGTCGGTCGCACCAAGCCCTTCTCCTGGATCGGCTGGCGCGGGATGAACCGTGAGGACTGCCTCAAGGAAAACCGCAAGCAACTGGTCGGCCTCAAGCCGGTCGACCCGAACAAGGTGCTGCCGGAAGGCGCGCAGCTGGTGTTCGACCCCAAGCAGTCGGTGCCGATGACCATGGTCGGCCACGTCACCTCCAGCTATATGAGCGCCGCGATGGGTTACTCCTTCGCCATGGCCCTGGTTCGGGGCGGCCTGTCGCGGATGGGCGAGCGCGTGTTCGCGCCGCTGGCCGATGGCTGCGTGATCGAAGCCGAAATCGTCAGCCCCGTGTTCTATGACCCGAAAGGGGATCGCCAGAATGTCTAACGTCAACGTTTATCAGCAACGCCCCACCGATATCGCCGGGCAATCGCCGCTGCACCATGCCGGTCTGCACGAACTGGCCGGCAAGGGTCCCAAGCGCGCCGGGGTGACCCTGCGCGAGAAGAAGCTGCTGGGGCATTTGATCCTGCGCGGCGACGCCGACGATGCCGAGTTCGCCGGCGGCGTGCACAAGGCCCTGGGCCTGGAGCTGCCGGTGGCGCTGACCCTGGTGGCCAGCGGCGACACCTCGCTGCAGTGGCTGGGCCCGGACGAGTGGCTGCTGATCGTGCCCGGCGGCAGCGAGTTCGAGGTCGAGGCCAAGCTGCGCGAGGCGCTGGCCGGACAGCACATCTCGGTGGTCAACGTCAGCGGCGGGCAGACCCTGCTCGAGCTGTCCGGACCCAAGGTGCGCGAGTTGCTGATGAAGTCCAGCAGCTACGACGTGCACCCGAGCAACTTCCCGGTGGGCAAGGCGGTGGGCACGGTGTTCGCCAAGTCGCAGCTGATCATCCGCCACACCGCCGAGGAAACCTGGGAACTGCTGATCCGCCGCAGCTTCTCCGACTACTTCTGGCTGTGGCTGCAGGATGCCAGCGCCGAGTACGGGCTGGCGGTCGAAGCCTGACGATAAACACCCTGTGGGAGGGGCTTTAGCCGCGAAAAACAGTCGCGGCTAAAGCCCCTTCCACGGAGTAGAACGCCGACCCTAGCGCCGCACAGGAGATCGACATGAGCCGCACCCCCGATACCTGGATACTTACCGCCCACTGCCCGAGCGTGCTCGGCACGGTGGATGCGGTGACGCGCTTTCTGTTCGAGCAGCGCTGCTACGTCACCGAGCACCACAGCTTCGATGACCGGTTGTCCTCGCGCTTCTTTATCCGCGTCGAGTTCCGCCAGCCGGACGGCTTCGACGAGGCGGCGTTCCGCGCCGGCGTGGCCGAGCGCCTGGCGCCGTTCGCCATGCAGGTCGAGCTGACCCCGCCGGGCTATCGGGCCAAGGTGGTGCTGATGGTGTCCAAGGCCGACCACTGCCTGAACGACCTGCTCTACCGCCAGCGTATCGGCCAGCTGGCCATGGACGTGGTGGCGGTGGTGTCCAACCACCCGGATCTGGAGCCGCTGGCGCGCTGGCATGGCATCCCCTATCACCACTTCCCGCTCGACCCGGCCGACAAGCCGGCGCAGGAGCGCAAGGTCATGCAGGTGATCGAGGACACCGGCGCCGAGCTGGTGGTGCTCGCCCGCTATATGCAGGTGCTGTCGCCGGAGCTGTGCCGCAAGCTGGACGGCTGGGCGATCAATATCCACCACTCGCTGCTGCCCGGTTTCAAGGGCGCCAAGCCCTACCACCAGGCCTACCAGAAGGGGGTCAAGCTGGTCGGCGCCACCGCCCACTATGTCAACGACCACCTCGACGAGGGGCCGATCATCGCCCAGGGCGTGGAGGCGGTGGACCATGCCCACTACCCCGAGGACCTGATCGCCAAGGGCCGCGACATCGAATGCCTGACTCTGGCCCGCGCCGTCGGCTACCACATCGACCGCCGCGTGTTCCTCAACGCCAACCGCACGGTGGTGCTCAACCCCTGACCCATGGCGTGTCGCAGGGCCGCTTAGGCCGCGCGCACCACGGTCATGCAACAAACATCGGTGCGCACGGCGCACCCTACATGCGGTCACCGCTCTGCCAGGTTTCACCGGCGGTGCCCGGCAACGAACGAGAAGCTCCAGTGCAAGGTCGCGCGGCCGTCGGTCGCGCCTTTGTATCCACAACAACAAAGGAGAGTGACGCATGTCTGGTAATCGTGGTGTGGTTTATCTCGGTACGGGTAAGGTCGAAGTGCAGAAGATCGACTACCCGAAAATGCAGGATCCGCGCGGCAAGAAGATCGAGCACGGGGTCATCCTGAAAGTCGTTTCCACCAATATCTGCGGCTCCGACCAGCATATGGTGCGTGGCCGTACCACCGCCCAGGTCGGCCTGGTGCTGGGCCACGAGATCACCGGCGAGGTGATCGAGAAGGGCCGCGACGTCGAGCGTCTGCAGATCGGCGATCTGGTTTCGGTGCCGTTCAACGTCGCCTGCGGCCGCTGCCGCAGCTGCAAGGAACAGCACACCGGCGTGTGCCTGACCGTCAACCCGGCGCGTGCCGGCGGCGCCTACGGCTACGTCGACATGGGCGACTGGACCGGCGGCCAGGCCGAGTACGTGCTGGTGCCCTACGCCGACTTCAACCTGCTCAAACTGCCGGATCGCGACAAGGCCATGGAGAAGATCCGTGACCTGACCTGCCTGTCCGACATCCTGCCGACCGGCTACCACGGCGCCGTCACCGCCGGCGTCGGCCCGGGCAGCACCGTCTACGTCGCCGGTGCCGGCCCGGTCGGTCTGGCCGCCGCCGCCTCGGCGCGCCTGCTCGGCGCCGCCGTGGTCATAGTCGGCGACCTCAACCCGGCCCGTCTGGCGCATGCCAAGGCGCAGGGCTTCGAGATCGCCGACCTGTCGCTGGACACCCCGCTGCACGAGCAGGTCGCCGCGCTGCTGGGCGAGCCGGAAGTGGACTGCGCCATCGACTGCGTGGGCTTCGAGGCCCGTGGCCATGGCCACGAAGGCGCCAAGCACGAGGCCCCGGCCACGGTGCTCAACTCGCTGATGCAGATCACCCGCGTGGCCGGCAAGATCGGTATTCCCGGTCTGTACGTCACCGAAGACCCGGGTGCGGTGGACGCGGCGGCCAAGATCGGCAGCCTGAGCATCCGCTTCGGCCTCGGCTGGGCCAAGTCGCACAGCTTCCACACCGGCCAGACCCCGGTGATGAAGTACAACCGTGCGCTGATGCAGGCCATCATGTGGGATCGCATCAACATCGCCGAAGTGGTCGGCGTGCAGGTCATCAGCCTGGACGACGCGCCGCGCGGTTACGGCGAGTTCGATGCCGGGGTGCCGAAGAAATTCGTCATCGACCCGCACAAGACTTTCAGCGCGGCCTGATCGCGCTTCGCTGCACGGCGGGCGGGCCGCGTGCCCGCCTGCCCCAATTGATTGTTGGTGCTACGGCCAGGCGCATTGGTCCGCGCCTTTTTTCGGGAGCCTGCGGGCTCCCTTTTTTCGTTCCGGCGTTACGCGCCCCCGGCGCGAATCTGCGCGATGCGCGCGTCCTTGTCCTGCCACAGCTGGGTCACCCAGCCCTGCAGGTACTGGCGAAATTCGCCGTCGTTCTGGTAGTCGCCCTGCCACAGCGCCGGCTCAAGGCTGAGGGTTTGGATATCCACTATGACCTTCGGCACCTGGCCGCTGAGCAGCGCCCAGAAGCCCGGCACGCCGCGGCTCGGATAGACCAGGGTGACGTCCAGCACCGCGTCGATCTGCTCGCCCAGGGTGGCGAGGACGAAGGCCACGCCGCCGGCCTTGGGCTTGAGCAGATGCTGGTAGGGCGAGCCCTGCTGCGCCTGCTTGGCCGGGGTGAAGCGGGTGCCTTCGAGGTAGTTGACCACGGTCACCGGCAGGCGCTTGAACTTCTCGCAGGCGGCCTTGGTGATCTCCAGGTCCTTGCCCTGCATATGCGGATTCTTCTCCAGAAAGGCCTTGGAGTAGCGCTTCATAAAGGGGTAGTCGAGCGCCCAGAAGGCCAGGCCGAGCAAGGGCACCCAGATCAGCTGCTGCTTGAGGAAAAACTTGAAGTAGGGCGTCCTGCGGTTGAACGCCTGCACCAGCGCCGGGATGTCGACCCAGGACTGGTGGTTGCTGATCACCAGGTAGGAGCGGTCGCGGCGCAGCTCGGCGTTGCCGCGGATGTCCCAGTGGGTCGGGGTGGTCAGGGCGAAGATGCGCTTGCAGTTCTCCGCCCAGAACTCGGCCACCCACATCACCCCGCGCGAGCAGGCGTCGCGCGCCGTCTGGCCGGGCAGGACGAACTTGGCCAGGGCGATCAGCAGCAGCGGGCCGATCAGGGTCAGGGTGTTGGCGAGCAGCAGCAGGAGGTTGGCGAGGCCGGTCAGCAGCGGGCGCATATCGACTCCATGATGGGCGGTGGCCGGCCATGATAAGCAAGGCGCGGCGCGGCCTCCAAGGGCGGCGGCGGGCCGCTTGGTAACACCTTGTCACGCCGCCCGGGGAACGGGGCGGCGCCGCGGGCGGTCGGAAATCCGGTCTATCCCCATACAGGAGTATCGACCTTGAACCATGCCCCGATCCTGCTGGCCGCGCTGCTCAGCCTGCCGGCCATGGCCAGTCAACAGCCAACGCTGTACGGTCGCTACGAGCTGATCGAACTGCCCGAGCTGGGCCAGACCCTCAAGGCCAAGCTGGACACCGGCGCCATGACCGCCTCGCTGTCGGCCAAGGACATCCAGCGCTTCCAGCGCGACGGCGAGGACTGGGTGCGCTTTCGCCTGGCGGTGGACGGCGCCGAGGAGCGTGTCCATGAGCACCCGCTGGTGCGCATCGCCGAGATCAAGGCGCGCAGCGAGGAGCTGGCCGGCCAGCCGCTGAAGACGGCGGCGGCCTCGCAGCGCCCGGTGATCGAGCTGCCGGTGTGCCTGGGCGAGGAGCAGCGCACCATCGAGGTCAACCTCACCGACCGCAGCACCTTCAACTACCCCCTGCTGATCGGCGCCAGCGCCCTGCGCGATTTCGGCGCGGCGGTGAACCCCGCCGAACGCTACACCCGCGAGCGTCCCCAATGCTGAGTTAATTGTCGCATTTCGGAAAAGGCTGATGCCCATTGGCCATTACACTCGTCGAGAGCGCCCAGTAACGACTTCCTTGCCCCAAGGGGCGTCGAGCCTAATGCCACTCAGTTGAGCGTCGATGCAGCGAACGTGTAGGAGCGGCGCCCCGCCGCGAACCTCGGCGGAGCGGACTCGAAAAGCTTCGCCCCGGGGCGGGGCTCCTACGAACGGCTGCTTTGGCAGCCTCATCTGATCGGAATTAGCGTCGGGCCTGCTTTTTGCTATGTGCAATTCTTTGCCAGGCCTGTAGGCCCTTTAGGTCGTTGAGGTGTCGCGATGACTGGAGTACTCAAACCGGGTGTGCGGCTGCTGGAGCGGTTCAGCTTTGCGCGCAAGTTTCAGCTGGTGTTCCTGCTGTTCGCCCTGCCGCTGGGCTACGCCCTGTGGGTGATCGGCAGCGACTACCTGGGTCGCCTGCAGGCCATCGACCACGAGCTGGAAGGCGCGCAGGCGCTGCAGTCCATGGCCCTGGTGCAGCGCGAGCTGATCGCCCAGCGCAGCCTGCTGGCGCGCTGGAAGGGCACCGACAGCGCCGCCGAGGGCCTGTTGCGTCAGCGCGAGGCGCAGCTCGACGAGGCCCTGCAGCAGGCTGCCGCGCCACTGCAGAGCGCGCTGATCGGCGCCCAGGCGCGCGAGCATTTCCAGGCGCTGCAGGGCGAACGCGCTGGGCTTCAGGCGCAGGCCCTGGCCCGCGTGGCGTTACCGGATGCGCTGGAGCGTTACCAGAAGACCCTGCTGCACCTGCTCGCCCTGCGCGAGCAGGTAGCCACCGACAGCGGCCTGATCCTCGACCCGCGCCTGGCCACCTACCTGATGATGGAGCAGCTCACCTACATCCTGCCGCGCCTGCTCGAGCAGCTCGGCAGCTTCGCCGCCCAGGGCCATGGCGCGGTGGTGTCGCAGCATTTCACCCTGCAGAGCCGGGTGCTGATCCGCGACCTGCGCCGCGGCCTCGACGAGCAGCGCGCGCAGCTGATCAAGGCGCAGAGCACCCTGCAGCGCGAGGCGCCGCAGGCCATGCGCCAGCTCAGTGGTCCCTTCGAGGCGGCACTGGCTGGCTTCGACCAGTTCCTCGCGCAGATCGACCGCGACATGTTCGAGGCCAGCCCCATGGCGCTCACCCCCGAGCAGTTCGTGCAGCGCGTCGAGGCCCTGGAGGCGCAGCTGCAGGGGCTGCAGCAGGCGGTCTACGACCAGTTCGCCGCCAGCCTGGGGCAGCATCGCCAGCGTGCGCTGCTGACCATGGTCGAGGTGATCGGCGCCTTCGTCCTGCTCACCCTGCTGGCGCTGTACGTGCTGCTGTGCCTCAACGCCTCGATCCGCCGCAGCACCGCCGGCATCATCGAGGCCGCCGAGAGCCTGCGCGACGGCGACCTGCGCGTGCGCATGCAGGTGCACGGCGCCGACGACCTGGCCGCCATCGCCGAGGCGCTGAACAGCGCCGTGGCGCAGCTGCGCGACTCGCTGCAGGGCGTCGGCCGCGAGAGTCGCCAGCTCGACGGCACGGTGCAGCTGCTCGGCGGCCAGGCCCGCGACGCGCTGGAGGCGGTGGAGCAGCAGCAGGCGCAGATGAGCCAGATCGCCACCGCCGCCACGCAGATGGCGGCCACCGCGCAGAGCGTGGCGCAGAGCTGCGAGCAGGCCGCGGTGGAGGCGCAGCAGACCCGCGAGGTGGCGCTGGGCAGCAACCAGCGCAGCGAACGCACCAGCGCCAGCATGCGCCAACTCAGCAACCGCCTGGGCGACAGCGCCGCGGCGCTGCAGCAGCTGCGCGAGCAGACCCAGCAGATCAACCGGGTGGTGGAGGTGATCAAGGGCATCGCCGAGCAGACCAACCTGCTCGCGCTCAACGCGGCGATCGAGGCGGCGCGCGCCGGCGAACAGGGCCGCGGTTTCGCCGTGGTCGCCGACGAGGTGCGCTCGCTGTCCAAGCGCACCCAGGATTCCACCCAGGAAATCGCCCAGACGGTGGATAACCTGCAGCGCGTGGTCGGCCAGTCGGTGAGCCTGATGGAGGAGGCCTGCAGCCAGGCCGACGGCGATATCGGCAGCGTGCTGGCCATGGGCGACGACCTGCAGGCCATAGTCGAGTCGGTGCAGCGGGTCAGCGACCGCCTGGCGCAGATCGCCACCGCCGCCGAGCAGCAGGCCGCCACCGCCGACGAGGTCAGCGGCAATATCCAGCAGGTCGACCAGGCCGCCGGCCAGCTGCTCGACGGCGCCCAGGCGGTGAGCAGCGCCGCCGAACAGCTGCGCCGCGGCAGCGAGGGATTGGCGCAGAACACCGGACGTTTCCAGCTCGGTTAGCGCCGTTGCGCAGAAAACCGCCAGCCCGGCGCAGCCCCCGTGGCGCCGGGCCTAGCGGCGAGCATCCCGAGCTTATCCACAGCGCCGTCCCCAGTATCTGTGCATAGCCAAGGCCCCTAGGGTGCGCCGTGCGCACCACCTGTGATCAACCCGGCGCCACCCGCGCCGTACAGAAATCGCACAATCGCCCGCAGCCCCCGGCTGGTGCCGCCTGCAGCGGATTACTCCAAGGTTATCAACAACTTGGCCCCCAGCTTCTGTGGGTTTGTGAACACTCGTAGGGTGCGCCGCGCGCACCGCTCGGTTGGCGCACGACTCACTGCCGCACAGAAATCAGCCAGCCGCCGCCGAGCCAGACGCCGCCTGGCCCGGCGCCAACTGCTCCAAGCTTATCCACAGCGCCATCCCCAGTTTCTGTGCATCGATTGCACCGCCTTGACGGGCTGTTCGGGCTGGCGCAGTCTGCCGGCCGTGACCGCCCACGAGCAGGACGCCCGATGCCGCAGATACTGATAGTCGAAGACGAAGCCGCGATTGCCGACACCCTGGTCTACGCGCTGCAGGCCGAAGGCTTCGCCACCCGCTGGGTGACGCTGGCCGGCGAGGCACTGGGATTGCTGGAACACCAGGCCTTCGACCTGGCGATACTCGACGTCGGCCTGCCGGATATCAGCGGCTTCGAGGCCTGCAAGCGGCTGCGGCGCTTCTCCGAGGTGCCGGTGATCTTCCTCACCGCGCGCAGCGAGGAGATCGACCGCGTGGTGGGTCTGGAGATCGGCGCCGACGACTACGTGGTCAAGCCGTTCAGCCCGCGCGAGGTGGCCGCCAGGGTCAAGGCCATCCTCAAACGCATGGCGCCACGCGCCGCCGCACCTGTGGATAACGTCGCGACCGGGCCCTTTCACCTCGACCTGGCGCGCTACCAGATCCATTTCCACGGCCAGCCCCTGGCCCTGACCCGCCACGAGTTCCGCCTGCTGCAGACCCTGCTGGCCCAGCCGCGGCGGGTGTTCTCCCGCGAGCAACTGCTCGACGCCCTCGGCGTGGCCAGCGAGGCCGGCTACGAGCGCACCATCGACAGCCATATCAAGAGCCTGCGCGCCAAGCTGCGCGCGGTGGCGGCCACCGCCGAGCCGATCCAGACCCACCGCGGCCTGGGTTACAGCTGCGATCCGGAGGGCTGAACCATGCCCTTGGGCGTGCGCATTTTCCTCGTCTACTTCCTCTTCGTCGGCCTGGCCGGCTGGTTCGTGCTGAGCACGGTGATGGACGAGATTCGCCCCGGCGTACGCCAGAGCACCGAGGAAACCCTGGTCGACACCGCCAACCTGCTGGCGGAGATCCTGCGTGACGAGGTCAAGGCCGGCAACCTGGGCCAGGGCCGGCTGCACGAGGCGTTGGAGGCCTACGGCCGGCGCCAGCCCGGAGCGAATATCTGGGGCGTGAGCAAGGCCGAGGTCAACCACCGCATCTACGTCACCGACGCCAACGGCATCGTCCTGCTCGACTCCAGCGGCCAGGCGGTCGGCCAGGACTACTCGCGCTGGAACGACGTGCTGCTGACCCTGCGTGGCGAGTACGGCGCACGCTCGACCAAGGAAGACCCCAGCGATCCGGACTCCTCGGTGATGTACGTGGCGGCGCCGATCAAGGACGGCGAGCGGATCATCGGCGTGGTCTCGGTGGCCAAGCCCAACCGCAGCCTGCAGCCCTATATCGAACGCTCGCAGACCCGCCTGGGCTGGCTCGGCGCCGGGCTGATCGGCCTCGGCCTGCTGATCGGCGCGGCGCTGTCCTGGTGGCTCAGCGCGGCGCTGGGCAAGCTGACCCGCTACGCCCAGGCGGTCAGCGAGGGCCGCCGCGCCGAGGCGCCGCAGGTACGTGGCGGCGAGCTGGGCCAACTGGCCGTGGCGGTGGAGCGCATGCGCACCGAACTGGAGGGCAAGGCCTACGTCGAGCGCTACGTGCACACCCTGACCCACGAACTGAAGAGCCCGCTGGCCGCCATCCGCGGCGCCGCCGAACTGCTCGACGGCGACATGCCTGCCGAGCAGCGCCAGCGCTTCTTGGCCAATATCCAGCAGGAAAGCGCGCGCCTGCAGCAACTGATCGAGCGCCTGCTGCACCTGGCCCAGGTGGAACAGCGCCAGGGCCTGGAGGAGCGAGTGACGCTGCCGCTGGCGGCGCTGGTCGACGAACTGCTGCAGGCGCAGCAGGCGCGCATCCTCGCCGCCGAGCTGCGGGTCGAGCAGGCCGTGCCGGCGCACCTGAACCTGCGCGGCGAACGCTTTCTGCTGCGCCAGGCGCTGGCCAACCTGCTCGACAACGCCCTGGACTTCACCCCGCCCGGCGGCACGATCTGCATCGCCGCCGAGCGCCAGGGCGAGCGGGTGTGGCTGCGCCTGTTCAACCAGGGCCAGGCGATTCCCGACTATGCCCTGGCGCGCCTGACCGAACGCTTCTACTCCCTGCCGCGCCCCGGCAGCGGCCGCAAGAGCACCGGCCTGGGCCTCAACTTCGTCCAGGAAGTGGCCGAGCTGCATGGCGGCGAGCTGCATATCGGCAATGTCGAGGGTGGGGTGGAGGTGTGCCTGACTCTGCCTAGTGGGTAGGAGCCAGCATGCTGGCGAGGTTTCGCCCGAATATATAGTTGCGCCGATAGGGAATTATCCCGCCAACAACTCATGCTCTGGCAAAATCGCCCCCAGTTTTTCGATCGCACCGTCTTTACGGTGCGACGCTGCATACAAGGTGCGAATGGGACGGCCCGTCATGAAGAACACTAATATCTCAACGAACTAAAGAGTAAACGCTGGAACGCCGCCGACAGCCAGCGAAGAACTGGCTAAGCAGGCCGTGACCTAACTATGCTTGCCAAGCCCAACTCTATCACCCAAGGATGAATTGATGATCCCAGCATGGAACCTGTCCGGTGTATTGCCGCCGATTCACCCCGGCGAGGCCGGGCATAGCGCGAACCGCTCACCTTATCGGGCGGCCTTGGTCGAGGTGGTCGAAGGTTTTTCCGGCTCCGCACAGCGCGTATCTATCCTTCAGGGGTTGCTGGACTATCGAGCTGCTTTGCATGCCTTGGGGATTGTCCATGGTTTCCAGTGGCTGGATGGTAGCTTTATGGAGCATGTGGAGGTGCTGGAGTCCCGCCCGCCGCGGGATATGGATGTGGTGACCTTCTTCCATCTCCCAGCCAATGAAACCCAGTCCAGTTTGGCATCCAAGGCCGCACACCTGTTTATCCCTGAGCAGACCAAGGGAACCTATCAACTGGATGCCTACCCCTGCATCCTCGGTCAGCCCACCGAGCCGCACCATGTGCAGCAGATTTCCTATTGGTACAGCATGTGGTCGCACCGGCGTAATGGCGTATGGAAGGGGTTTGTGCAGGTGGATCTGGCACCAGAGGAAGATCAGGCGGCAAGGCGTATCCTTGAACTGGTACAGAGCGGAGGGGCCACGTCATGAGTTACGACGAATACTTGGCTATCGCTGGCGAGATCGATCAACTGCAAGCGCTGTTGGCGGAGATTCCCCGGGAGAACGTGCTTGAGCGCATGGGCCTTGAGGCGCGCCTAGCTTCTGCGCAGCAGATGATCGAGGGGATTGCTTCCGATCTCTTGATACATAAGGCTCGGTTGACCTTCCGTGGCCGGCCGGTGCTAGGTAGCCATGGCATTGCTGCGGATTTTGCCGGCAAGGCCGCTGGTGCCTTTTCCGATGCGGTGGCGGCTGTGGCGGCCGGCATCGGCGAGAGTTTGCGTTATATGGGGCCCATTCCGGACAAAAGCAAAAATCAGCTGCTGATTACCGGAACGGCCATAGGCTCGTTCGGTTTCGAGTTCGAGCTACCCAAACCGCAAGACCACGACCTGTTTCCCGAGCCGAGCAAGGCAGAGGATGCGCTGGGGAAAATTCAGGCACTGATGCGTCAAGCCGCCCAGGGCACGGATGATGAAGTTGCCGAACTGGTCGAGGAGATTCATCCACGGGCAGTGCGCAAGGTCGCCGATTTTCTGGGCTATCTGCTGCAACAGGACGCCTGGTGTGGTCTTGAGTTCAAGAACCAGTATTTTCGCTTTCAGGATATGAACCAGCTCAAGCTGTCTGCCACACGCTTGCAGGAAGACAATATCCACGAAACCGAGGAGGAATATCGGGGCGAGTTCCAGGGTGTATTGCCCGCCAGTAGAACCTTCGAGTTCAAATTGGGCGATCAGGCCGGGGTTCTGAAAGGGAAGGTCGATACGGCTGTTGAGGATCCTGATCTGCTCAACCGCGAATGGTTGCACAAGCCAGTCCGGATTAAGTTGAACGTTATCCAGGTAGGGCAAGGACGACCGCGCTTCACGTTGCTGTCACTTGATGCGCTACAGCCATTGGCTTCAGGAGACTAGCCACCAGTCCTGTGCCGGATTAGTGCCCCCGATCAACCTGGGCCATGCATATGGCTGTCTCGAACAAGGAACCCGCCGCCATGGCCTCCCCGGATAAACAGAAAAAGCGTGCCCAGCGGGCCAAAGCCAAGGCCAAGCAGAACCGCATGGGCAAGCCCAAGGCCAATGTGGTGCATCCGCTGCTGGCCAACCCGCTGATCGACGAGCCGTTCGACGATGTCGCCATCGACCTGAGCACCTTCGACTTCAAGGACATCGAGGAGAACGGTTTCGACCCGGCGGACTTCGACGACCTGTTCCAGGCGATGCGGGTCGGCGAGGGCATCAGCCTGCTGGCGCTGTGTCTGGTGTTCCTGCAATACCCGGTGCTGGAGCTGGTGGTCGCCGAGGAGGCGGAAGATGCGGCCACCGACTTTATGATGGGCCTGCTGATCGTCTATCGCGGGATCTTCCACGATGAGGACGAGGACGCGGCGGTGGAATGGATCGGCAGCGACGCCTTCCAGACGGCCTACAACGAAGCCTCGTTGATCCTGCAGCAGAAGCACGCTCGCCGCACCCCGGGCAGCCGCGTCTAGCAGGCCGTTGAAAAACGTAGGCGAGGCAGCCAGTGCAAGGCAAAAACAGGCGAAAAAGCGCAGTTTACGAGTTGTAAATGAGCATTTTGAGCCTGTTTTTAACGCCGCAATGGCAACGCAGGTAGTTTTTCAACAGCCTGCTAGCCGCACGGCGAGCAACGGCCTGGCCCTGCGCTTCCCGCCCGTCGAATTACCTGACTGAAACCTTGGAGCGGGGTTTTGTTTCAGATTTGTATCTACTGATTCGATTGTTTAGATTGTTTATTTGCGCTTTTTTATCAAATTCGTGCGAGTAGCATAGGTTCCGTAGCCACCTTCCAGCCCGCCCCGGAGCCCGACCATGAAAAAGCACATCCTCGCCAGCCTCGTTATCGCCGCCCTGTCCGCCAGTGCCTTCGCCTTGCCGCAGTCTTCCGTTCAATCCGGCGCTGCGCCGCTGGTGGCCGAAGGCGGCGCCGACCGCGTAGGCGTCAATCGCATCGCCGCCGATGGTGCGGATCGCGTCGGTGTGAATCGCATTGCCGCCGATGGTGCGGATCGCGTCGGTGTGAATCGCATCGCCGCCGATGGTGCGGATCGCGTCGGTGCCAATCGTATCGCCGCCGATGGCGCGGATCGTGTCGGTGCCAATCGTATCGCCGCCGACGGTGCGGATCGCGTCGGTGCCAATCGTATCGCCGCCGATGGTGCGGATCGTGTCGGTGCCAATCGTGTCGCCGCCGACGGTGCGGATCGCGTCGGTGCCAATCGTGTCGCCGCCGATGGCGCGGATCGCGTCGGCGCCAGCCGTATCGGCTGATGCCGCCTCGCTCAGGTTTCGACTGAAGGCGCCCGCTCGGGCGCCTTCGTCGTTTCCGCCGGCAGGCGCATGGCCTCGACTTGCCACCAGCTCGGCAGCAGGTCGCGCACTTGCGGGCGGGCGAAGCGGTCGTCGATCAGGTAGAGCACGCCTTCGTCCTCGGTGGTGCGGATCACTCGGCCGGCGGCCTGCACCACCTTCTGCAGGCCGGGGTAGAGATAGGTGTAGTCGTAACCGTTGCCGAACAGCGCGTGCATGCGCTGGCGGATTTCCTCGTTGATCGGGTTGACTTGGGCCAGGCCGAGGGTGGCGACGAAGGCGCCGATCAGGCGTTCGCCGGGCAGGTCGACGCCTTCGCCGAATACCCCGCCGAGCACGGCGAAGCCGATGCCGCGCCCGCCGACCTGGAAACGCTCGAGAAAACCCTGGCGCGCCGCCTCGTCCATCTGCCGCGACTGCACCCACACGGGAATCTCGGGATGCTCGCGGGCCAGCAGTTCCAGCACCTGTTGCAGGTACTGGTAGCTGCTGAAGAAGGCCAGGTAGTTGCCGGGGCGTTCGCCGTACTGGCGGGCGATCAGCCGGCAGATCGGCGCCAGCGAGGCCTCGCGGTCGCGGTAGCGGGTCGACAGGTTGCGCACCGCGCGCACCTGCAACTGCTCGGCGCTGAAGGGCGAGTCGACGTCCAGGCACTGGGTCTCTTCGGGCAGGCCGAGCAGGTCGAGGTAGTAGTGGCTGGGGCTGAGGGTGGCGGAGAACAGCGTGGCGCTGTGCGCGTCCTCGAAGCGCGGGCCGAGGAAGGGTGCCGGCAGCACGTTGCGGATGCACAGGGTCGAGTAGCTGCGGCCGTTGCCAGCCTCGACGCGGCTGATATCGAACAGCGAGTGCGGGCCGAAGCTTTCCGCCAGGCGGCAGAACAGCATGGCGTCGAGATAAAAGCTGAGCAGCTCGCCGGCATTGCCCTCGGGCTGGTCGGTGAGCAGATCGGTGATGGCGCTGACCGCCTTGCCCAACGCGGCCAGCAGCAGGTCCGGCGCCAGCGGATAGACCTGGTAGGGCAGCTGCTGCTCGCGGTGCAGCTGGTTCCAGTGGCGGTCGACCCGCTCCAGCACACTTTTCAGGCGCTTCGGCGCCTCACGGCACATGGCCTTGAAGCGCGCCTGATCCAGCTCGGCGCTATACATGCCGCGCCCGCGTTCGACCAGGTTGTGCGCCTCGTCCACCAGCAGGCAGACGCGCCACTGGTTGACCAGGGTCAGGCTGTGCAGCAGGGCGCCGAGGTCGAAGTAGTAGTTGTAGTCGCCCACCACCACGTCGCTCCAGCGGCACAGCTCCTGGCTCAGGTAGTAGGGGCAGATGCCGTGGGCGAGGGCGATGGCGCGCACGGTCTGCTGATCCAGCCAGCGTTCCTTCAGCGCCGCGCTGCGCGCCGCCGGCAGGCGGTCGTAGAAGCCCCTGGCCAGCGGGCAGGAGTCGCCATGGCAGGCCTTGTCCGGATGTTCGCAGGCCTTGTCGCGGGCCACGTGTTCCAGCACCCGCAGCGGCGTCTCGGGCCCCCGCAGGCGCTGCAGGGCATCCAGCGCCAGGCGCCGCCCCGGGGTCTTGGCGCTGAGGAAGAACAGGCGGTCGAGCTGCTGGCCGGGCATGGCCTTGAGCTGCGGGAACAGGGTGCCGAGGGTCTTGCCGATGCCGGTGGTGGCCTGCGCCAGCAGATGGTGGCCGTCGCGCGCGGCGCGGTACACGGCCTCGGCCAGCTGCCGCTGGCCATGGCGAAACTCGTCGTAGGGGAAGCGCAGGGCCGTCAGCGCCGCGTCGCGCGCCAGGCGATGGGCCTGTTCCTGGCGCGCCCAGTGGATATAGCGGCGGCATTGCAACTCGAAGAACTGGCGCAATGCCTCGGCGCTATGGCGCTCGCGAAACACCGTTTCCTTCTGGCTGATGATGTTGAAGTACACCACCGCCAGGTCCAGCTCATCGAGCTGCAGCGCCTGGCACAGCAGCCAGCCGTAGACCTTGACCTGCGCCCAGTGCAGCAGGCGATGGTTGGCCGGAATGCGCGCGACGTCGCCGCGGTGGGTCTTGATCTCTTCCAGCAGGCGAAACTGCGGGTCGAAGCCGTCGATGCGGCCGCTGACCCACAGTTCCTCGAACTCGCCGCTTACGGCCAACTCGGACATATAGTCGGGGCCGCGCCTGGCGACCACCGTGGCGTGCCCGGCGATGCCTTCGGCGGCGGTGGGCGAGGGGGTGAATCGCAGGTCGAGGTCGCCCTCCTTGGCGGTGAACTCGCACAGCTCGCGCACGGCGATGCGCAGGCTCAATCGCTCCACTCCACGTAGCAGACGCTGACCGGCATGCCGTGCTCGGCGCAGAACGCCAGCCAACGCTTCTGGTTGTCCTGCAGGCGGTCGCCGGGGCCCTTGACCTCGATCATCCGGTAGCGCCCTTCGCCCGGCCAGAACTGGATCAGGTCGGGCATGCCGGCGCGGTTCTCGCGGATATCGGCGAGCAGGCGGCGGAACCAGGCCGCCAGGTGCGCCGGCGGCAGGCAGGCCAGCGCCTGCTCCAGGCGCTCGGCGTCGAGCAGCTCCCAGAATACGAAGGGCGACTGGATGCCGAACTTCTCGGCATGGGTGCGGCGCATGGCCTCGACGTAGCTGCCGTCGTCCAGGCGCGCCAGGCAGGCGGCGAACAGCTCGCTGCGCCGGGCGTGGAAGTCGGCGCGGTGCAGGTCTACCGGGTCGGTATGGAAGGGGTGGAAGAAGGCGCCGGGCAGCGGGGCGAAGATCGCCTCCCAGCAGAGCAGGCCGAACAGCCCGCAGATCAGCGTGTTCTCCACGTAGTGCACCGGCGCCTCGGGCTCGGCCAGGTGCGCGCCACGGCCAGCTCGACGCTGGCGGCGCGCGGCAGGCGCAGCTCGACGCGCTCCTCGACCGGCTTCGCCGCCTTGGCCGGGGCCGGCAGGGCGAGACGCTTGCACAGGCGGGTGCGCGCCCGCTCGGCCAGTTGCGCCTCCTCGCCGTTGTGCGGCGCAGCGATGACCTGTTCAGCCAAAACCAGGGCCTCGGCGTCGCGGCCCAGGCGCTCCAGCACGCGGATCTGCCGCTGCCGTGAGCCGAGCGCGGCGCAGTCGCGGTACAGCGCCAGCGCCGACTCCAGCTCGCCGGCGCGTTCCAGCTGCTGGGCCAGGCGCAGCAGCAGACGCTGGTGGCGCTCGCCGATATGCGGGTTGTCGCTGGAAAAATCACCGAGCAGTTGCAGCACCTCGGTTACCGTCATACCCGCGTCGAAGGCGTCGCGGCAGGCGCGCAGGTGCAGGTAGTGGTCCACATCCTGGCGGCTGCGGAAGCCGCGCGAGCCCGGGGTGATCGGCACCTGCTCGTAGCGGAAGATGCCTAGGTCGGCGAGGACGAATTCCGACCAGTCCTGCGCCAGGTTGCCGAAGAACATCAGGCGCAGGCGGTCGCACAGCGGCCCGATGGCCAGGCTCAGCAGACGGTCTTCCAGGCGCGGGCACCAGTCGGCCAGGCTGCGCGGCTCGCTGTGCAGCTCGCGCAGGTGCTCGAGCAGCTCGCTCTTCTTCCGCGCGCCGCCCGGGAGGTCGGCGGCGAAATGCGCGGCCAGCTCGTCCTTGAGCAGCAGGGCGCCGAGTTCGTCGAAGTCCAGCGCGGCGTCGTCGATCAGCCAGCCCTGCGCCAATAGCGGCGCGGCCGCTGCCGCGATATCGCCGATCTCGGCATAACTGAGCTTGCTCGCGCGAAAGTGCACGCCCTTGCGCATCACCAGGCGCACCAGCAGCGCCTGGGCCGGCAGCGGCAGTTGGGCGAAGGTCGCGACGAAGGTCTGCTCGGCCTCGTCCATCAGCTCGCGGTGATGGGCGTCGAGCCAGTCGAGGGCCTTGCGGAAGTTGGCCAGGTAATAGAGTTCGGGGGCGTCGAGGGCGGGCATGGCGCGCTGCTGGGTACTGGTTTTTTGTACAGATACCAGGGTGCGCCCTGTCGCGCAACGGCGGCGGGACGGATGGGCGGCTCCCGCCTATCACTACTATGTCCATGATCGATAAGAAATTTTCCGGGTATCGATGGCGTCGATGGTCGCTATCGAGACATGTCCCTTTTGCCAAATTGGGGCGTGCGTAACATGGGCCCCGTAGCCACTTTCCAGCCCCACCCAGGAGCCCGATCATGAAAAAGCACATCCTCGCCAGCCTCGTTATTGCCAGCCTGTCCGCCGGTGCGTTCGCCCTGCCGCAGGTCTCCGTCGAGCAGTCCAACGCCCCGGCGGTTGCCGCCGACGGTGCCGACCGCGTAGGCGTCAACCGTATCGCCGCCGATGGCGCCGACCGTGTAGGCGTCAACCGCATCGCTGCCGACGGCGCCGACCGCGTAGGCGTCAACCGCATCGCTGCCGACGGCGCCGACCGCGTAGGCGTCAACCGCATCGCCGCCGACGGTGCCGACCGCGTAGGCGTCAACCGCATCGCTGCCGACGGTGCCGACCGCGTAGGTGTCAACCGCATCGCCGCCGACGGCGCCGACCGCGTGGGTGTCAACCGCATCGCCGCCGACGGTGCCGACCGCGTGGGTGTCAACCGCATCGCTGCCGACGGCGCCGACCGCGTAGGTATCAACCGCATCGCCTGACCCGCCAACCCTTCTGGCGGGAGCAGTTCGATGCCGCACAGCAGCAGTTAACCAGGGCGCCCGCACTCGGCGCCCTGATGCTTTTCCGCTTTCTCCACGCAATCTCCACGTTCCACCCATAAAGCCCCCACCTGCGCGGCCCAGGCTCTGCCGTACCTTCACTCGCTACGGAGAGCCGCGCCATGAGCCGCACCCTGAGCTTCAAGCTGGGCGCCATCGCCCTGTTGATCCTGTTGTTGCTGATTCCCCTGCTGATGATCGACGGCCTGGTCGACGAACGTCAGAACCTGCGCCACCAGGTGCTGCAGGACATCGCCCGCAGCTCCAGCTACCGCCAGCAGATCACCGGGCCGATCCTGGTGCTGCCCTATGTCAAGACCACCCAGGAGTGGCGCACCGAAAAGAGCGGCGAGCGCTTCCTGGAGGAGCGGCAGAAGCGTGGGCGCCTGTACTTCCTGCCGGAGCGCTTCGTGCTCGACGGCCAGGTGAGCACCGAGCTGCGTTCGCGCGGCATCTACCAGGCGCGCCTGTACCGCAGCGATAGCCAGGTCAGCGGCCAGTTCCGCCTGCCGCCGCGCCTGGGGCTGGGCGACGAGCTGGGTTTCTATCGCTTCGACAAGCCCTTTCTCTCCGTCGGCATCAGCGATATCCGTGGCATCGGCAACGACCTGCAGCTGCGCCTCAACGGCCAGACCCTCGGCTTCGCCCCGGGCAGCGGCGACCCCAGTTTCGGCGCCGGCGTGCATGCGCCGCTGCCGGCGCTCGACGCGCAGGGCGGGCAGCTGCTGGAGTTCGCCTTCGACCTCAAGCTGCAGGGCACCCAGCAGCTCGCCGTGGTGCCGGTGGGGCGAGACAGCCGGGTCAGCCTGAGCTCCGACTGGCCGCACCCGAGCTTCGTCGGCGAGTACCTGCCGAGCCGCCGCGAAGTCAGCGACACGGGCTTTAGCGCCGAATGGCAGACCAGCTTCTTCGCCACCAACCTGGAGGAGGCGCTGGCCGACTGCGTGGGCCGCGAGCAGTGCCACGCGCTGCTCGGGCGCAACTTCGGGGTCAGCTTCGTCGACCCGGTCGACCAGTACCTGAAGACCGACCGCGCGATCAAATACGCGCTGCTGTTTATCGCCCTGACCTTCGCCGCCTTCTTCCTCTTCGAGGTGCTCAAACGTCTGGCCGTGCACCCGGTGCAGTACGCCCTGGTGGGCCTGGCGCTGGCGCTGTTCTACCTGCTGCTGCTGTCGTTGTCCGAGCACCTGGCGTTCGCCCTGGCCTATGGCCTGTCCGCCAGCGCCTGCGTCGGCCTGATCGGCTTCTACGTCAGCTTCGTGCTGCACAGCTGGCGTCGTGGCCTGGGCTTTGGCGCCTTGCTGGCGGCGCTGTACGCCCTGCTCTACGGCCTGCTCAGCGCCGAGGACCATGCCCTGCTGATGGGTTCGCTGCTGGTGTTCGGCGTGCTCGCCAGCGTCATGGTGCTGACCCGCAAGCTGGACTGGTACGGCGTCGGCCGCACTGCTCCGCACGCCTGAATCCGATCGGCGCGGCGTGGGCCGCGCCCCTTCTCTGGAGCTGATCCCATGCGTCTGTTTATGCAGTTTTCCGCCTGCCTGGCCCTGGCCCTGGGCCTGGTGGTGGCGCTGATGATCCTCGTCGGCCTGATGTTCGCTGGCTGGTTCGACCTGATCGACGGCCTGCTGCTGACCGGCAAGCCGCTGGCTCACTTGAGCCTGATGCTGTTGCCGGAGGGTTTCTGGAATGCCTTGAGCGGCCTGCCGGATGCGGCCAACAACGCCACGCTGCGCTCCTTCCTGGCGCTCTGCGCGGCGCTGGGCCAGGTCGGCCTGCTGCTGGCGCTGGGCTTTATGCGCCTGTGGTACCGGGTATGAGTCGGCATATCGGCTTGCGCGAGGACGCGCGCGTCGGGCGTCGCCTGGCGCAGCGGATCGCGGCGCTGTTTGCGCCGCGTGAAGCCGCGGGAAATCCGGCGGGTTGCACCCGCCCTACGCGGTCGAGATCGTAGGGTGCGCTGTGCGCACCGCTGGCAACCGGGTTTTTTGTCCTTGCTTGGGGCCACCGAAGCCCCGCTTGACCACCATACCCACCGTCGGCAAGCGGAGGCCTGGTGCGCACAGCGCACCCTACGAAGCGAATACCGAGCCAGCGGCGCCAGGGTTTAGCGCCGCTTTTCCTGCGGCAGAACGAATACCGCCACGCTCAGCCCGGGCACCTGGAACTGGCCGTTCTCCACCTTGGCCTGGCGGATGCGGGCGTCGCTGGAGTCGCGTTGCACCGGGTGCAGGCGATGGCCGGGTTGGGCGCCGGGCAGGCTGATCGGCTCGGCGCCGACGTTGAACACCACCATCAGCGCCTCGTGCCGCGGATCGAGATCGCGGCCTGTGCCGCGCCCGTCGTCCAGGCTGAAGGCGATCACGCCGGGCAGCTGGCCGGGGCCGGTGTTGTGAAAGCGCAGGCGCCGGTCGATCTCGGCGGCGCTGTCGAGCTGGAACAGCGGGCTGCCGCTGCGGATGCGCAGCAGTTCGAGGAACTGCCGCCTGGCCGCGAGGATATCGGCACTGCTCGGCTTGGCGTTGGCGTCGGCGATGATCTGGCGGATCAGCGGCCAGTTCTCGCCGTCCTTGTCTTCACGTGGCAATCCTCTATTCCAGCTGTTGTCCTGGTAGGTGAAGTCCACCGCGTTGAACCAGTCGCCGGAATCGTAGCTGTCGCGCTCCATCGACTTGGAGCGGAGGATGTCCGAGCCCATGTGGATGAAGGGCACGCCCTGGCTCAACAGCGGTACGGCCAGGCCGAGCAGTTGCAGGCGCACCCGTTCGGCGCTGGAGAGGGAGGCGGGCAGCTTGTACTGGTTGATGTCCCACAGGGTCTGGTTGTCGTGCTTGGAGACGTAGTTGACGGTCTCCTGCGGATCGAGGGTATAGCCGGCCGGCTGGCCGTTGTAGTCGATCTCGGCGCCGCGCCGGCGGCTGCCATCGGCGCTCTCGAAGCGGTAGTCGCGCAGGCCGCCGGCGATGCCGACGCGGATCAGATCCTTCAGCCTGAGCAGCTCGGCCTGTTCCCCGGCGCTGCCACTATTGAGCTCGTTGGGCAGCAGGTAGAGACCGTTGGCGAAGCCCTGGAAGCGCCGCAGGCTGTCGCCGCCGTCGAACGGGCTGCCGCCACGCACGGCGTCGCGCTGGCGGTCGTTGAAGGTGCCGATACCGGTGCCGGCCATGTTGGCCTGGATGGCGTTGACGCCGCGGGCGCCATCGGCCACCTCGCCGAAGTTCCAGCCCTCGCCGTAGAGGTAGGTCTGCGGGTCGATCTGGCGCACCGCCTTGTGGGCCCTGGTCAGGTTGCTGCGCATATGGTGGCCCATCAGGTCGAAGCGAAAGCCGCCGATCTTGTAGTCGCGCGCCCAGACGCGCAGCGAGTCGATCATCAGCTTTTCCATCATCAGGTGCTCGGACGCGGTGTTGTCGCAGCAGGTGGAGCGTTCCACCGCGCCGGTTACCGGGTGACGCCTGTGGTAGTAGCCGGGCACCAGCTTGTCGAGCACCGACTGCTCGCCCAGACCCGAGGCGTGGGTGTGGTTGTAGACCACGTCCATCACCGTGGTCAGGCCCATCTCCGCCAGCGCCTGGACCATGCGGCGGAACTCGCGGATGCGCGCCACGCCCTCGGCATCGCTGGCGTAGCTGCCCTCCGGTACCGTGTAGTGGAAGGGGTCGTAACCCCAGTTGAAGGCGTCCAGCGCACGCAGGTCGGCGTATAGCGCCTGGGCGTCGCTGCTTGCCGGGTCGAAGCCCTGCAGCACCTCGCGGATGCTCCCGGCGTTGCAGTAGCCGGCCCAGTTGCGCCGGGCGCTGGCCGACAACGCGCAGAGCTTGGCGAAGGGCTCGTCCAGGTCAACGCGCTTGGCCGGGTCTTCGTCCACCGTGGCGATATCGAATACCGGCAGCAGCTGCACGTCGGTCAGCCCGGCCTTGCGCAGCTCCTGCAGGTGCTGCACGCCGCGGCTGGTGGGCTGGGTGAAGGCCAGATAGGTGCCGCGCTGGGCGGCGGGCAGCGCGCTGTCGCTGGCGCTGAAGTCGCGCACATGGGTCTCGTAGATCACCCGCGCCTCGGGCTTGGCGGCGCGCGGCGGGCGCAGGCTGTCCCAGCCGGCCGGCTTGAGGTCGGCGGCGTCCAGATCCACCACCTGAGCGTACTGACTGTTGCGCGACAGGCTGAGGGCGTAAGGGTCGCTGGTCAGGCTGGTTTCGATGCGTCCGCTGACGGGGTGATAGACGCTCACCTCGTACTGGTAGTAGGCGCGGTCCAGCTGTTTCGGTCCGCTGTAGGTCCACACGCCGTGATGCTCGCGCATCTCTTTGGGGAAGCCGGGCAGCAGGCGTTTCTTGCGGTCGAAGGCATGCAGACGCACGCGCTGGGCGCTGGGTGCCCAGAGGCGAAAGCGCACGTCATGCCTGCTCACTTCGGCGCCCAGCGGGCCGGAGTAGGCATAGAGCGCATCGAGCACGCCGGGCGTCTGCACCTGGGTGGCGCTGAGCAGGCGTTCGTCCTGGTCGTAGGCGAGCACCAGCAGCTGGCTCTTCAGCGCGCTGCGCAGGGTCTTGGCGCCGACCTCCAGGCGGTAGGCCGGCTGTTCGGCCAGATGCGGGAACCTGGCCTTGAGCGTTGCGTTGAGTCTGCCGGGGCGCAGGGCGATGGCGCGGCCACCGCTGACGCTGCGCTGCTCGCTGTCGATGCGGATATCGGCCTGCGGCGCGTAGCGCAGCTCCAGCCGCGCCGCCGCACTGCCGCCGTGCAGCACCAGGGTGAAGGGGTCGAGCCAGTGCGCGCGGGCGCCGTCGATGGCCAGCGGCGCGCCGACGATGGGCGTCGCCGACAGCTGCGCGCTACCGCTCTGGCTGAAGGCGCGCCGGCCCAGCTCGTCGAGGCGCCAGATCAGGTCGCCGCCGCCCAGGTCCTTGTCGTCGCCGCGGTGCATGATCAGGTTCAGGCAACTGGCGTCGGCGCTCAAGGGGATGCTGAACCAGGCGCCATGCTCGGCATCGACGCCGGCCGGCGCCAGCGGTCGGTCCCAGCTGGTGCCGTCGCGCACACCACTGCATTGCGGGGTGTTCCACAGGTGCAGGCCCCAGCCGGCGTAGTCGCCGTCGCTGCGCTGGTAGTACAGCAGGGCCTCGTCGGGGCCGGGCTGCAGCGACTCGGCGCCGGCCAGGGTGGAGCCTGCGAGCAGCAGGCCGAGTAGATACCGCGGCAATCTCGAATCGTGCATGGTGTGCGTCCCTGGTTGTTGTTGTGGGTACTTCTTCCAGCGAGGCGATACTGGCCAGGGCGGCCGGGTGGCACATCCTCTGTGCGGCGTTTTGCGAGGGCGTAGGGTGGGGAAGGAGCGGGGATTAATGGCGTTTCGCTGGCGTCCGGTGGGCAGCGGCCAAGGCCCGGCCTAGACTGTCGCCGCCTGGATGAATAGCAAGGAGCTCAGGGATGAAACGCATGATTTTTGCCGAATGCTGCGGCCTGCTGCTGGTCGCTGCGGCGCAGGCCGACGATTGCCGGCAGCAACTGCCTGCCTGGATCGAACAGGCCCACCCGGGCCATGCAACGGGTCAGGTGCTGCAGGACGAGCGCGGGCGCTATCGGGTGGATACCGAACAAAGCATCTGCAAGGTCTGGCCGGCGCGGCCGCAGTTGACCCTGATGGCGATGCTGCTGGTGCGTGAAGAAGAGGACGACTACGGAGACGCCGAGCTGGAAGTCCTGGTGCTCGATAGCGCCAAGCAAAGCTTCTTGGCTCGTTTGGTCGAACCCAATCGACTGGACTGGAATGCGTTCCATGTCGAGGACATGACTTTCGACACTGCGCCTTATCGTCTGCGTGGGGATGATCTGGCGTTTGGTGTGCGGATATCACGGCGCAATTCGTCACGCGCTAACCCGGCCCATGAAACGCGCCTCGATCTTTACGAGCTGGAGGCGCAGAGCCTTCGACCGCTGCTGGGTGAGCTACCGGTATTTCTGTCCTGGGGTGAGTGGGATACCAGCTGCACAGGCGCGTTCAGCGAAACCAAGGGTGTGGTCATCATCACCGACCGCGTCGGTAACCAGGGGTATCGCAAGCTGTTGCTCAAGGACACTCGTGTCGAACGGCGCATGGCGCTGATCGACGGCGAATGTCGGACGGTCGAGGAGAGCACTCATCGTTATCAGTTGCCCATCGAATACGGCGATGAACGCTATCTGTTGCCGATCGAACTGGTTTCAGACCCTCTCTGAAGGCAGTAGGCGGCTTGGAAGGTGCGTTTTTTCTTCTACAGTTTCAGCGTTTGCCCTGAGTGCCCGAAACCTCGCGATGCGGCTAATACCAATGTCTATCTGTCGGTCTTGGCTGGCCTGCTGCTAGTTTGAAGCTGCATCAGAATAACAATAACCGGAGGCGTCTATGACTTCTGAAAAAGCAAATGCCGCGGCCTACTGGAAGGCCAATGTGCGGCTCATCACCTGGAGCCTGATCGTCTGGGCGCTGGTGTCCTACGGCTTCGCCATGATTCTCCGACCCCTGCTCGCGGGCATCATGGTCGGCGGCGCGGACCTCGGATTCTGGTTCGCCCAGCAGGGCTCCATTCTCGTATTTATCGGCCTCATTTTTCACTACGCGTGGAGACTGAACAGACTCGATAAAGAATTCGGCGTCGAGGAGTAAGAGGTCATGAGCCAATTCGTCATCAACATGCTGTTCGTGGGTGCGTCCTTCGCGCTCTACATCGGTATCGCCATCTGGGCCCGCGCGGGCTCGACCAAGGAGTTCTACGTCGCCGGCGGCGGCGTGCACCCGGTCACCAACGGCATGGCCACCGCCGCCGACTGGATGTCGGCCGCGTCCTTCATCTCCATGGCCGGCCTGATCGCCGCCGGCGGTTACGCCAACTCCACCTTCCTCATGGGCTGGACCGGCGGCTACGTGCTGCTGGCCATGCTGCTGGCGCCCTACCTGCGCAAGTTCGGCAAGTTCACCGTGCCGGATTTCATCGGCGATCGCTTCTACAGCCGCGGCGCACGCCTGACGGCGGTGATCTGCCTGGTGATCATCTCGGTCACCTACGTGATCGGGCAGATGGCCGGTGCCGGCGTGGCCTTCTCGCGCTTCCTCGAAGTGAGCAACTCGACCGGCATCTGGATCGCCGCGGCCGTGGTGTTCGCCTACGCCGTGTTCGGCGGCATGAAGGGCATCACCTACACCCAGGTGGCGCAGTACGTGGTGCTGATCATCGCCTACACCATCCCGGCGATCTTCATCTCGCTGCAACTGACCGGCAACCCGATCCCGCCGCTGGGCCTGTTCGGCGACCACGTCGACTCCGGCGTGCCGCTGCTGCAGAAGCTCGACGAAGTGGTGCGTGAACTGGGCTTCGCCGCCTACACCGCCGATGTCGACAACAAGCTGAACATGGTGCTGTTCACCATGTCGCTGATGATCGGTACCGCCGGCCTGCCGCACGTGATCATCCGCTTCTTCACCGTGCCGAAGGTGGCCGACGCCCGTTGGTCCGCCGGCTGGACCCTGATCTTCATCGCCCTGCTGTACCTCACCGCGCCGGCCGTGGCCTCGATGGCGCGCCTGAACCTGGCGACCACCATCTACCCGCAAGGCCCGACCGCCGAGGCCCTGGCCTACGACGAACGTCCGGAATGGGTCAAGACCTGGGAACAGACCGGTCTGATCGCCTGGCAAGACAAGAACGGCGACGGCCGCATCCAGATGTACAACGACGCCGCCCCGGCCTTCACCGCGACCGCCCAGGAGCGTGGCTGGAACGGCAACGAGCTGACCGTCAACAACGACATCCTGGTACTGGCCAACCCGGAGATCGCCAACCTGCCCGGCTGGGTGGTGGGGCTGATCGCGGCGGGCGCCATCGCCGCGGCACTGTCGACGGCGGCGGGGCTGTTGCTGGCGATTTCCTCGGCCATCAGTCACGACCTGATCAAGACCTTGATCAACCCGAAGATCAGCGAGAAGGGGGAAATGCGCGCGGCGCGGATCTCCATGGCCTGCGCGATTCTGCTGGCGACCTACCTGGGCCTGAACCCGCCGGGCTTCGCCGCGCAGGTGGTGGCGCTGGCCTTCGGTATCGCCGCGGCCACGCTGTTCCCGGTGCTGATGATGGGCATCTTCTCCAAGCGGGTGAACGACAAGGGCGCGATCTGCGGCATGGTCGCCGGTCTGGTGGTGACCCTGCTGTACATCTTCACCTACCTGGGCTGGTTCTTCATTCCGGGTACCAACATGCTGCCGAACACCCCGGACCAGTGGTTCATGGGTATCTCGCCGGCTTCGTTCGGTACCGTCGGTGCGCTGATCAACTTCGCCGTGGCCTATGCCGTGGCGATGCTGACCACCGCTCCGCCGCAGGAAATCCAAGACCTGGTGGAAAGCGTGCGGACTCCCAAAGGTGCTGGTGGCGCGCTGAGCCACTGAGCATAATCCAGGCCTGACGCCATCGGTCGATGGCCCAGGGTCTAACGGACGGGCCTCCAGTGGAGGCCCGTCCTATTTCAGGAACAGTCGAATGTTATGGACTTTGCTTGCCATCGCGGTGGCGGGGCTCGGCGCTGCCGGTATCGCCCTGCTGCTGCGAAAGCTGACGCGCAACAAACTGCCGAAGTGGATCATCCCGCTGTTCGGCGGCCTGGGGATGCTGGGCTACCAGATCTTCTACGAATACTCCTGGTTCGAGCATCAGCAGCAGCGCCAGCCGCAGGAATCGGTGGTGGTGGCCAGCGAGGCCGGCCACGTGTTCTGGCGCCCCTGGAGCTACTTCGTGCCGATGATCACCGCTTTTACCGTGCTCGATAGCACGAGCGTGGCCAAGCGCGAACTCGACGGCAACACGGTGGCCGAATTCATGCTCTACCGCTTCGAGAAACAGCATATCGACCATGTCGCCCACCAGGCGCACCTGCTCAACTGCGACAGCGCCGAACTGCTGCCGCTGAATGCGCAGAAGCAGCCGCAACTCGATCAGCTCAAGCGCATCGCCAAGGACGATGTGCTCTACCTGCAGGTCTGTCGTTAGCCGCTGTTAAGGGCGCCCGCTCCGACGCGGCGCCAGCAACGGCCAGCACCCCAGCAGCGCGGGCAGGCCCAGGCCGAGCCAGGCCAGGGCGTCCCACCAGCCGTCGCCGAGCAGTGCGGCGAACAAGCCGCCGGCGCCGAGCAGGGCGATCAGCGCCGGCAGGGCGAAGGTCGAGGCGCGCCAGTTCATGCCCGCGCCTCGCCGCGCACCGCGGCCCGCGCTGTGCGGCGACGTGCCCACCAGAGGTACAGGCCGCTGAGCAGCACGACGATGGTCAGCACGTCCAGCAGCGCCCAGAGGATCTGCATCGGCCGCCCGCCGTAGTCGCCGAAGTGCAGCGGCTGCGACATCGACAGCGCATCCATGTACCAGGGCCGTTCGGCGATGGCGCTGACTGCCAGGCTTTGCGCATCGATCAGCAGCGGCGCCCACAGGTAGGCGGTCAGCTGCGTGTTGCCGACCATGAACACCGTGTAATGGTGTTCGGTGGAAAAGCGCGTGCCGGGGAAGGCGATGAAGTCGGGGCGCATGCCGGGTAGCGCCGCTGCGGCGATCTCCAGCAACTGGTCCGCGGACGCGCGCTGCTGCAGCGGCGGCGCGTCGCGATAAGGCTGCATCAGTGCGCCGAGGGCCTCCTCGCGCCAGGCCTCGATCAGCAGGTCGGCACTGGCGCTGATGACGCCGGTGATGCCCACCGCCAGCGCCCAGGTCAGGGTGACGATGCCGATCAGGTTGTGCAGGTCGAGCCAGCGCGTGCGCGTCGATTTGTGCCGGCGTACTTCGGCAAAGCGCAGGCGGCGCATAAAGGGTGCGTAGAGCACCGCGCCGGAGACCATGGCGGCGACGAACAGCAGGCCCATCGCCGCCAGCAGCAGCTTGCCCGGCAGGCCGGCGAACAGGTCCACGTGCAGGCGCAGGATGAACATCAGCACGCCGCCGTTGGCCGCCGGCATGGCCAGCGCCTCGCCGCTGCGCGCGTCGAGCATGAAGCTGTGCGAGGCGTTGGGTTCGCTGGCGGCGCTGGCGGCGGTGATGGCGATCACCCCGTGCGGCTCGTCCTTGTCGTAACCGAGGTACTGCAGCACCTCGCCCGGCCGCTGGCGCTCGGCGGCGTCCACCAGCTGTTGCAGGCGCAGATGTGGCGTGCCTGCCGGTAGCGCGCGCAGTTCGGGCGCCTCGCCGAGCAGGTGCTCGAGTTCGTGGTGGAAGATCAGCGGCAGGCCGGTGACGGCCAGCATCAGCAGGAACAGGGTGCAGATCAGGCTGGTCCAGGTGTGCACGAAGGACCAGCGGCGGATGGTGGTGCTGTTCATCGCGTTATTCGGCTTCTGTCATGCGGGCAGGAGGCGCCCGACGCGGCACGCGCAGCGTGCGCGTGCCGCGCCCCGGGCTCAGAACTCCAGCTGGGCGGAGAAGGTCAGGGTGCGCGGCGCGCCCAGGTAGTGGCTGCTCAGCCAGTACTGCTTGTCCGCCAGGTTGCTGACGTTGGCGCGCAGGGTCAGCTGGTTGTCGGCCACCGGCATGCGGTAGCGGGCGCCGGCGTCGAAGGTGGTGAAGGACGGCAGGCTGTGCCGGTTGGCTTCGTCGCTGTACTGCTTGCCGGTGTAGAAGGCGCCGCCGGTCAGGGCCAGGCCGGGCAGGGCGCCGATCTCGTACTCGGCGTAGAGCTTGGCCAACTGGCTGGCGACGTCGGTCGGCTTGTTGCCTTCGTGGGCGGCGTTGGCGGTTTTCTTCACCTCGGGGTCGAGCAGGGTGATGCCGCCGACCAGGGTCAGTTCGGGCAGCGGCTTGCCGGTGATGCCGAACTCCAGGCCGTTGTTTTCCTGGCGGCCGTCCTGGGTGTAGATGCCGGCGCCGTTGGTGTAGCTGTTGGGCTTGTCGATATTGAACAGCGCCAGGGTCAGCAGGGTGTCGCCGAGGCTGGCCTTGACGCCCACTTCGTACTGCTCGCTGACCTGCGGTGCCAGCGCCTGGCCGGCATTCAGCGCGGTGTTGGGGGCGATGCCGCCGGCCTGCAGGCCTTCGATGTAGCTGACGTAGGTGGTCAGCCAGGGCAGCGGCTTGTAGATCAGCGAGAGGTTCGGCGAGGTCTCGCTCTCGTCGTAACGGCTGGCGCTCTCCGCGTAGCCGAAGGCCTCGGCCCAGACGAAGTCGTTGCTGTAGGTCTTGATGCGGCTGTGGGTCAGGCCGAGGATGCTCGACCACTGCTCGTTGAAGCTGATCACGTCGCCGATCAGGAAGTTGTCGGCCTGGGTGCGCGAGGACAGGCGCTGCTCGCCGTTGCCGATGGAGTAGTCGGGCTTGCCGACCTGCGGCCGCTCGCCGAACGGCGAGGGCATGCCGACCACGTCCTGGTACTGCGGGCCGGGGTAGGGGATGTGGTCCTCGTAGTCGCGCACGCGGGCGACGTTGCCCTGGTAGCCGAGGGTGGTCTGGTGGCGGATGGCGCCGGTGGCGAAGGCGGCGTCGAGGAACAGGTAGGCCGAGGTTTCCTCGGTTTCCACCGGGGCGAAGGCGTACAGCGGCTGGCTGTACTGGCCGGCGCTGTCGACGGTGGGGCCGGTGTAGGTGTATTCGCTGGTGTACTGGCTGTAGGCGAGCGCGCCGCGCAGGCTGAAGACCTCGTCCAGGCGCCAGTTGAAGCGGCTGCCGAGGCGGTCGTGCTCGCTGTCGGAGAAGGCCCAGCGCTGGCTGTACAGCTTGTCGTTGTCGAGGTCCTTGGCGTCCGGGCGCAGCGCCTGGTCGAAGAAGTACCAGTAGCTGGTCAGGCCGCGGGTCTCGCTCTTCTTGTGCGAGGCGTCGAACTGGATCAGCAGGTCGTCGCTGAGGTTCCAATCCAGCGCCAGGCTGATCATCTGCCGGCGCTTCTGCTGCAGGTCGATGGCGGTCTCGCCGTCCTGGCTCAGCAGGTTGAGGCGGTAGGCGAAGCGCCCTGCGTCGTCGAGCGGGCCGCCGAAGTCGCCGTGCAGGTAGTAGTTCTCGCCGCCGGCATTGCCCAGGGTGACGCTGTTGTAGCGCTCGTAGGTGGGGCGTTTCAGCACGTAGTTGACCAGGCCGCCGGGGCTGGCCGGGCCGTAGAGAAAGCCGGACAGGCCGGTGAGCACTTCCAGCTGCTCCATCTCTTCGATGAAGTTGCCGCTGTCGTAGCCGTTGGAGAAGCGCAGGCCGTCGTTGGCGATGCTCAGGTTACCGGAGCCGCTGAAGCCGCGCATGCTCACCGCGCTGGCGTAGCCGGCGCTGGTCGGCGAGGTGAACTGGGTCGCCGGGCTGAGCTTGAACACGTCGTCCAGCGACTTGGCCTGGATGTTCTGCAGCAACGCCTGGGGAATCACGCTGACCGAGTAGGGCGCGTCCTGCAGGCGCATGCCGCCGAGGGCGCCGACGTGCTTCACCTTCTCGCTGCGGTAGCCGGCCGCTTCGCTGCCCTCGCTGGCCCGGGCCGCGCTGACGGTGACGTCCGGCAGCGCCACCGCGCCGTCCGGCAGCGGCGCCAGGCTGTAGACCCCGGCGGCGCTTTCCTGCAGCTGCAGGCCGCTGCCGCGCAGCGCCGCGTGCAGCGCGCCGAGGGCGTCGTACTCGCCCTGCACCGCTGGCGCGCTCTTGCCGGCGGTCAGCGCCGGATCGATGCTCAGGGCGATGCCGGCCTGGCTGGCGATCTGGTTGAGGGTGGCGGCCAGCGGCCCGGCGGGCAGCTGGTAGGCCTCGGCCTGGGCCAGGCCGACGTGGCCGGCGAGGGCGATGGTCAGGGCCAGCAGCGGGCGGCGGAAGGGGGCGGACATTGCGAATTTCTCCTAAGCGGGAATGTGTCTCAATGTCCTGTTACCGAAGCAAAAAGGAAAAATGACAGGGGCGGGGCGAAAAAATTCGTTGTTGGGGTAGGTGCTGGCTGAATCACCCTCTCCCGCCCTGCGGGCACCCTCTCCCGGCGGGGGAGGGTTGTCAGCAGGGCGCATGACGGCCGCGGATCAGGGCGCCGGCACCACCCGCGTCCACCAGGGGCCGAAGCGTTCGATGCGCACCGGCAGGCTCGGCGGCAGGGCGGCCAGCGCCTTGTCGCTGTCGAGCAGCGGGAAGCTGCCGCTGATGCGCAGCGCGGCCAGGCGCGGGTCGAGGCCGAGATAGCCGCTGCGGTACTCGCCGAGGCGTTCGATCAGCTGCGCCAGCGGCAGGTTGTCGGCGACCAGCATGCCGCGGCTCCAGGCTTCGGCGCCGACGGGCGCGGGCTCGCTGTCGCCCAACTGCCGGCGTTCCATGCGCACCTGCTCGCCGGCCTCGACGATGCGCTCCTGCGGGCCGGCCAGCGGCCGCGCGGCGACCGCCGACTGCAGCACGATCAGCTCGGTGGCCGCGCCGTCGCGGCGCACCAGGAAGCGGGTGCCGAGGGCGCGCAGGCGGCCCTGGGGGGTGTCGACGACGAACGGCCGCGGGTCGCCCTTGGCGGTCTGCACCAGGATCTCGCCGCTGCGCAGGAACAGCCGGCGTTCGTCGCCGCTGAAATCCACGTCCAGCGCGCTGCGGCTGTTCAGCTTGATCTGGCTGCGGTCGCTCAGCAGCAGGTCGCGCTGCTCGCCGGCGGCGGTGCGGTGGTCGGCCAGGTAGTCGCCGAGTGGGCGTTGCTGGGCCAGCAGGGCCAGCGCGATGCCGCTGGCCAGCAGCAGGCCCAGGGCGCTGCCGTTCAGGCGGCGCAGGCTGCGTCGCCGCGTGCCGCCCTGCAGCAGGGCGCGCCGCGCCAGGGGCGGGGCGGCGGCGCTCAGTTGCTGGTCGATGCCGCCGAGCCGATGCCAGACCAGCGCGTGTTCGGGGTGGGCGCTCAGCCACTGGCCGAATTCGCGGCGCTGCTGTTCGCTGGCCTCGCCCGAATCCAGGCACAGCTGCCAGGCGATGGCCTCGTCGAGGGCGCGGGCGGACACCTGGCTCATCGCGGCGCTCCGTAGAGGGCGATGTAGCACTGGCGCAGGCCCTGGGTCAGGTATTGGCGCACGCGCGAGGGCGACACGCCGAGGCGTTCGGCGATCTCGGCGTGGCCGAGGCCGTCCAGGCGGTTATAGAGGAAGGCGGCGCGCGCCTTGCTCGACAGCTGGCCGAGCAGGCGGTCGATCTCGCTCAGTTGTTCCAGCGCCAGAGCCTGTTCCTCGGGGCTGGGGTGCACGGCCTCGGGCGCCTGCGCCAGCTCGTCGAGGTAGGCGCGCTCCAGGGCGCTGCGGCGGAACTGGTCGACCAGCAGGCCCTTGGCGATGGTGGTCAGCAGGGCGCGTGGCTCGCGCGGCGTGTGCAGGTCGGGGCGGCCGAGCAGGCGGACGAAGGTGTCCTGGCTCAGGTCCTCGGCGCGCTGCGGGCAGCTCAGGCTCTTGCGCAGCCAGCCGAACAGCCAGTCGCGGTGGTCGCGGTAGAGCAGACCGACCAGTTGCTGGTTGCTGGAATCCTGGACCGACACGCGCACCTCGCGAGGATGGGAGTTGAGTTGATAATGATTCGCATATGATTGCAGAGGCCGGCCCCTGCCCGCAATCGCCATGTTGCATGGGCGATGGATGGTTCGCGCCGCGACATAGATGCAGGTCAATAAGCGCGGCGCGGCGCGCCCCTAGAATCGCCGGCTTTGCCTTGCAAGCAGGACTTTCCCATGCGCTCGCGTCCCGAACTGCTGTCCCCGGCCGGCAGCCTGAAGAACATGCGCTACGCCTTCGCCTACGGCGCCGACGCGGTCTATGCCGGGCAGCCGCGCTACAGCCTGCGCGTGCGCAACAACGAGTTCGACCACGCCAACCTGGCCCTGGGCATTGTCGAGGCCCATGCCCAGGGCAAGCGCTTCTACGTGGTGGTCAATATCGCCCCGCACAACGCCAAGCTCAGGACCTTCCTCAAGGACCTGGAACCGGTGATCGCGATGGGCCCGGATGCGCTGATCATGTCCGACCCCGGGCTGATCATGCTGGTGCGCGAGCACTTCGCGCAGATGCCGATCCACCTGTCGGTGCAGGCTAACGCGGTGAACTGGGCCAGCGTGCGGTTCTGGCAGCAGCAGGGGCTGAGCCGGGTGATCCTCTCGCGCGAGCTGGCACTGGAAGAGATCGAGGAGATCCGCGCCGAGGTGCCGGAGATGGAGCTGGAGGTGTTCGTCCACGGCGCGCTGTGCATGGCCTATTCCGGGCGCTGCCTGCTGTCGGGCTATATCAACCGACGCGACCCCAACCAGGGCAGCTGCACCAACGCCTGCCGCTGGCAGTACCAGGCCACCCCGGCTGCCGAGAACGAGGCGGGCGACATGGTGCGCCTGGTCGAGCCGACCCTGGGCGTCGGTGCGCCCACCGCCCAGGCCTTCCTGCTGGAGGAGGCCGGTCGTCCGGGCGAGCATCTGGCCGCCTTCGAAGACGAGCACGGCACCTACATCATGAACTCCAAGGATCTGCGCGCGGTGCAGCACGTCGAGCGCCTGCTGCGCATGGGCGTGCATTCGCTGAAGATCGAGGGGCGCACCAAGAGCCACTTCTATGTGGCACGCACCGCCCAGGCCTACCGCCAGGCCATCGACGACGCCCTGGCCGGGCGGCCCTTCGACGGGGGCCTGATGCAGCGCCTGGAATCGCTGGCCAACCGCGGCTACACCGAGGGTTTCCTCCGTCGCCATGTGCACGACGAGTACCAGAACTATGGGCGCGGCAGTTCGCGCGCCGAGCGCCAGCAGTTCGTCGGCGAGCTGACCGGCGAGCGCCGCGGCGAGCTGGCCGAGGTGCGGGTGAAGAACCGCTTCGCCATGGGCGACTGGCTGGAGCTGATGACCCCGCAGGGCAATCGGCGCTTTTCCCTGGCGCAGCTGGAGAACCGCCACGGTCAGGCGGTGGACGTGGCCCCGGGCGACGGCCACGTGCTCTATCTGCCGTTGCCGGCAGAGTTGCAACTGGAATACGGCCTGTTGATGCGCGACCTGTAGGGTGGATGGCGCTTTCTCCATCCACCGGTGGCGTTGCGGCTTCGCCGTGGTGGATAAAAAGAGCGTTATCCACCCTACGTGGACCGCCGGCAAGCCGGCTCCTACAGGGGGGCAGCTGTAGCCCGGATGCAATCCGGGGCAAGGGTGCCGGCTACAGCGAATAGGCGCGCTGGCGGCGCCGGCTGTTGAGCGCCTGGAGCAGCGCCGGCAGGCTGTCGAGGCCCTGCTGGCGGGCCTTGCTCAGCAGGATCAGGGCCAGCTCGGCGGTGACCAGGGCGTCGGCGCTGGCGTGGTGGCGCTGCTGCACCTGCAGGCCGAAATGCCGGGTCCAGTCGTCCAGCCCGGCGTGTGCCAGCTTGGCCTTGGGGCACAGCAGCGGGGCCAGTTCGGCGACGTCGAAGAAGGCGTGCTGCAGGCGCTGGCCCAGGCTCTCCTTGAGCGCGCGGGCGAGCATGCGCTGGTCGAACTCGGCGTGGTAGGCCAGCAGCGGGCTGTCGCCGACGAACTCCATAAAGGCCAGCAGGGCCTCGGCCGGCTCCTCGCCGCGGGCGATCTCGCTGGGGGCGATGCCGTGGATCAGGGTGCTGACCCCGGCCTGGTGGCCGTCGCGCTGCAGGGTGCACTCGAACTGCTGGCTGAGGTCGATGGCGCCGTGCTCGATCACCACCGCGCCAATCGACAGCACCTGGTCGCGGCGCATATTCAGGCCGCTGGTCTCCAGGTCGAGGACGACCAAGCGTTGCGCGTGCAGCGGCCGCTCGTCGAGCGCGGCCGAGGCCGCCAGCTCGCGGCGGCGTTCCAGCTGGCGCTGGGTCAGGGCCGGGCCGCGCCCGGTGAACCAGGTGAACTTGCTCATAGCTGATACCTCAGGGCCAGGCTGCTCTGCAGCCGCTGCGCCTGGCGCAAGGACTCGCGCAGGATGCGCCGGTCCAGGTGGTTGAGGCGGTCGGGGTCGACCCGGTTGGAGTAGGGCAGCTCGTCGCGCGCCTGCAGCTGGTGCTGCTGCATGCGGGTCTGCTGGATGAAGTGGTAGGCCTCCTCGAACGCGGCGCCGTCCTGCGCCTCGATCACGCCCTTGGCCACCAGCGCGCGCAGGCGCTCGAGGGTGCCGACCGCGGCGACGTTATGGGCCAGGGCGAGTAGGCGGGCGCCGTCGACGAAGGGGGTCAGGCCCTGCACCTTGAGGTCCAGGGTGTCCTTGTCGGCGCCGGAGCGGGCCACCACGAAATCGCGGAAACGCCCCACCGGCGGACGCTGGCGCAGGGCGTTCTCGGCCAGCATCTGCTGGAACAGGCTGTTGTTGCCGATGCGCCCGAGCAGCTCCTCGCGCAGCTGCTCGCAGCCCTCGTCCGGGCCCCAGATCGCGCGCAGGTCGAAATAGATGGTCGAGCTCAGCAGGTTTTCCGGGGTGGCTTCGAGGACGAAACGGGCGAAACGCCGCGACCACTCCTGGCGCGACAGGCACAGCTCCGGGTTGCTGGCCATGATATTGCCCTTGCACAGGGTGAAGCCGCACTGCGCCAGGCGCTGGTTGATGGTGGCGGCCAGCGGCAGCAGGCGCCCGCGGATGGCGGCGGCCTCGGCGGCGTCGGCCGCCTCGAACAGGATGCCGTTGTCCTGGTCGGTGTGCAGGGTCTGCTCGCGGCGGCCTTCGCTGCCGAAGCACAGCCAGGTGAAGGGCACGCCGGGGTCGCCCATTTCCTCGATCGTCAGCTCGATCACCCGGCACACGGTGTGGTCGTTGAGCAGGGTGACGATATGGGTGATCTGCGTCGAGCTGGCGCCGTGGGCCAGCATGCGGTCGACCAGCAGGCGGATGTCGCTGCGCAGCCCGGCCAGGGTCTCGACCTTGCCGGCGTGGCGGATGGTGCGCGCCAGGTGCACCAGGTCGACGCGCTGCAGGCTGAACAGGTCGCGCTCGGAAATCACCCCGCACAGCCGCTCGTGTTCCACCAGGCAGACGTGGGCGATATGCCGCTCGGTCATGGCGATGGCGGCGTCGAAGGCGCTGGCGTCCGGCGCCAGGTGGAAGGGCCTGGGCGTCATCAGGTTGCTGATCGGCTGGGCCAGGTCGACGCCGTCGGCCACCACCCGGCGCAGGTCGCGCAGGGTGAAGATGCCCAGCGGCCGCTCGCTCGGGTCGACGATGACGATGCTGCCGACGTGCTGTTCGTGCATCAGCCGCACCGCCTCGCGCAGCGGCGTGACGGGGGCGCAGCCGATGGGTTGGCGCATGGCCAGTTCGCCCAGGCGGGTATCCAGCGAGTACTGCGCGCCGAGGGTCTCCACCGCGCGCAGCTGCACCTGCTGGTTGACCTGGTCGAGCAGGCTGCTGACCCCGCGCAGGGCGAAGTCGCGCAGCGGGTTGGACACGGCGAACAGCTTGACGAAGGCGTGCTTGGCCAGCAGCAGACAGAAGCTGTCCTCGGCGGCCAGGTGTTCGGTGCGGGTGGCGCGTTCGCCGATCAGTGCGGCCAGCGGAAAGCACTCGCCGGCGGCGATCTCGAAGGTGGTCTCGGTGCCGCGCCGCGCGCTGTGCGGGCGCTCGCCGTGCACCCGGCCCTGCTTGACGATGTAGAAGTGCTCGACCGGGCCGTCGCTCGGCTTGATGATCGACTCGCCCTCGCCGTAGAAGCGCAGCTGGCAATGCTCGACCAGAAACGCCAGGTGGGCGGTGTCCATCTGGTTGAAGGGCGGAAACTTCTGCAGGAACTCCATGGTGCCGTGAATGTTCTGCAGCACCGCGGTCTTGCCCGCATCGGCCAGGGCGTCGGCCTTGCTCATGGGCTTGCGCCTCGCAGTTTCGAGATGCTGCCAGTGTGGCCGCGCGCACGCGCCCTGGCCATTGCACCTAAGTAGGGGGCGGTCACGCTCTTCTCTGTTTTGTCATAGAAATGGCGCATGAAATACTGGTATGTGATAGATCGAAGAGGTGTGTCAAAATGCCATCTTTCGCCGGCCGACTCGCCTTTTCGCATTGCCGCGGCCGCCCGAACATATCTGGTCTGGATGTAGTTCGTGAACCTGAGCAAGAGAAGAGGGCGCGTCGCGCCGTGTGGGAGGCGCCGCGCCGCGCTGTTTGTCAACACCCTGCTGCTGAGTACTTGCCTGCAGGCCCAACCGCATTACGATGCCTTGCTCGAGCAGGCCCGCAGCGGGCGCTACCAGCCGGCGCTGAACTATCTGCGCGGGCAGGAGGGGGCCTGGGCCTCGCCCCGCTATCTGTCCGATCACCTGCTGATCGCCGGTTGGGCCGGCGAGGATGCCGAGGTCGTCAGGCTCTATGAGGGCCATGCTGCGCAGGCCGCCCTGTCGGCCGATGTGCTGACCGGTGTGGCCCGGGCCTATCGCAATCTGCACCAGTGGCAGTCGGCGCTGGCGGTCTACGAGCGGGGCCGGGCGCGTTTCCCCGGCCATCCGCAGCTGGCGCTCGGGCAGGTGCTGGTGATGGCCGATGCCGGCCAGACGCAGCAGGCGGTGAGCCGCGGCCTGCGCCTGGTGCAGCAGGCCCCGCAGGACGCCGAGCGGCGCCTGGCGCTGGGCTACGCCCATCTGCGCGATGGCCAGCCCTATGCGGCGCTGTTTCAGATCGACCGTGCCCGCGAGCTGGCGCCGCAGCGCGGCGATGTCGCTCGCGAGTACCTTACCGCCTTGCAGCGCGCCGGCCTGGCCGAGCAGGCGCTGGCGTTCGCCCGGGCTCAGCCCGGGCTGCTCGACGCCGCTCGGCAGCGCCAGCTGCAGGCCGACGCGCTGGCCGCCCTGGTGCGCATGGCGGACATGGCCACGCGCAGCGAGGCCGAGCGCTTTCGCCTCGCCGACCAGGCCCTGGCCGATGCCGAACGCCTGCTCCAGGCCTGGGCCGAGGTGCCGCAGGCGCGCGCCGACGGCCTGCGGGTGCGTATCGACCGGCTGGGCGCGCTGCATGCGCGGGTGCGCATGGCCGAGCTGCTGGAGGACTACCGGCAGTTGCAGGCCGAAGGCGTCGAGCTGCCGGGCTATGCCCAGCGCTGGGTCGCCTCCGCGCTGCTGTACCTGCGCGAGCCGGAGCAGGCGGCCGCGCTGTACCGCCAGGTGATCGCCGGGGAGAACGACAAGCACCCGCTCTGGCTGGCCGACCATCAAGGGCTGTTCTATGCGCTGGTGGAAAGCGAGCAGCTGCAGGAGGCCCATGGGCTCGCCACGCGGCTGGCGGCGCAGCAGCCGCCACGGCTGTACCGGCTGGGCAACCCCGAGGCCGAGCCCAATGCGCGCTGGCTGGAGGCGCAGGCCATGCAGGCCAACGCCGAGCTGTACCTGAACAACACTCCGGCCGCCACGCAGGCATTCGCCCAGTTGGCCGGGAACGCGCCGAACAACAGTTCGTTGCGCACCTCGCTGGCCAGCCTGTACCAGGCTCGCGGCTGGCCGCGGCGTGCCGAGGACGAGCTGAAGGTGGTGGAAAGCACGGCACCACGGCATCTGGGTCTGGAGGTGCAGCAGGGCCTGGGGGCGCTGGAATTGCAGGAATGGCGCCAGCTCGATCTGCTCGCCGACGACGTGATCCGCCGCTATCCGGAAAACCTCCAGGCACAGCGCCTGGAGAAGCTGCGCCGGGTGCATCACATGGCCGAGCTGCGGATTTCCGCCTACCGCGGCCTGGGCTCGGGCAGCAGCGTATCCGGCGGCCATGACCTGGGCATCGACAGCGTCCTCTACAGCGAGCCGCTGCACGACGACTGGCGCCTGTTCGGCGGCGCCGGCTATGCCAGCGCGGACTTCGAGGAAGGGCGCGGCCATCATCGCTGGCAGCGCGGCGGACTCGAGTGGCGGGTACGCAACCACCGCCTGGAGGCCGAGGTGTCGCGCCACGATTACGACCACGGCGACAAGCTGGGCCTGCGCCTGAACGGCTGGCACGACATCGATGACCACTGGCAGTACGGCTGGTCGGCGCAGTCGTTGTCGAGCGAGACGCCGTTGCGGGCGCTGAACGCCGACATCAGCGCCGACAGCCTGAGCGGCTTCCTGCGCTGGCGTGCCGACGAGCGGCGCGAATGGCGGGGCTCCTTCGCTGCCGCGCATTTCAGCGACGGCAACGACCGCCTGGGCCTGCTGCTGGCCGGCAGCGAGCGCCTGTACACCGCGCCGACCTGGCAGGCCGACCTGGGGCTGGAATTCTCCGGCGCCCACAACAGCGGCTCGGCCGACGTGCCCTACTTCAATCCCAGGGCCGAGTTCGGCGTGCTGCCCAGCCTGAACCTGTCGCACAGCCTCTACCGGCGCTACCAGACCGTCTGGAGCCAGCAGGTGCAACTGGGCCTCGGCAGCAACCACCAGCGCGACTACGGCAGCGCGGCGGTCGGCCTGATCCGCTACGGCCAGCGCCTGCGCCTGGACGACCGTTTCGATGGCGGCATCGCCGTCTCGGCCCTGAGCCGCGAGTACGACGGCGACCGCGAGCGCGAAGTGAGCGTGCTGCTCGATCTCAATTACCGCTTCTAAGGACCATCCCATGGCCTATTTTCCTCGTTGGCTGCTGCTCGGGCTGAGCGCCCTGCTGCTCGCCGCCTGCGCCGTCGAAGCGCCACCCTTCACACCGCCGCAGCAGCGCCCGCTGGCCGCTGCGGAGAATCCCTGGCCGCAGGGGCGTGTCCTGGCGCTGGCCTATCACGATGTCGAGGACGGCGAGGCCGACCAGCGCTTCATGTCGGTACGCACCGCCAACCTGATCGAGCAGCTGGCCTGGCTCAAGGCCAGCGGCTTCCAGGCCGTGTCGGTGGATCAGCTGCTGGCTGCCCGTCAGGGTGGCCCGGCGTTGCCGGACAAGCCGCTGCTGCTCAGCTTCGACGACGGCTACGTTAGCTTCTACGAGCGCGTGCTGCCCATCCTCCGCGCCTATGGGTGGCCGGCGGTGCTGGCCCCGGTGGGCGTCTGGCTGGATACGCCGGCAGAGCGGCCGGTGGATTTCGGCGGCGAGCCGGTGGCGCGCGAGCGCTTCCTGGGCTGGCAGCAGATCGGCGAGATCGCCGCCAGCGGTCTGGTGGAGATCGCCGCGCATACCGACGCCCTGCACTACGGAGCGCAGGCCAATCCGCAGGGCAACCTGCAGCCGGCGGCGGCCACGCGCCTCTACGACCCGCTAAGCCGCCGCTACGAAAACGATGCCGAGCACGACGCGCGCATCGCCCGCGATGTCGAGCGCATCAGCGCCAAGATCCAGGCCGCCAGCGGCCGTGCGCCGCGTGTCTGGGTCTGGCCCTACGGCGAGGCCAGCGGCAGCGCCCTGCGCATCGTCGGCGACAACGGCTACGAGCTGGCGCTGACCCTGGAGAACGGCCTGGGTGATTTCGCCAGCCTGCAGCAGGGGCCGCGCATGTTGCTCAGCGGCGACCCGGATACCAGCAACCTGGCCCTGGCGGTTAGCCGGGTCGAGGAGCAGAAGCTGATGCGCGTCGCCCATGTCGACCTGGACTACGTCTACGACCCCGACCCGCAGCAGATGGACGCCAACCTCGGCAAGCTGGTGCAGCGCATCGCCGATCTGCGTATCAGCACGGTGTTCCTGCAGGCCTACGCCGACCCCGAGGGCGACGGCCTGGTCAGGTCGCTGTATTTCCCCAACCGCCACCTGCCGGTGCGCGCCGACTTGTTCAACCGCGTCGCCTGGCAGCTGCGTACCCGCGCCAAGGTCGAGGTGTACGCCTGGATGCCGGTGCTCAGCTTCGACCTCGATCCCGCCCTGCCGCGGGTGCAGCGCTGGTCCGCCGATGCCGCGCCGGTGGTGGACGAGGTGCAGTACCGCCGGCTGTCGCCCTTCGACCCCGAGGTGCGCCGGCAGATCGGCGAGATCTACGAGGACCTGGCGCGTCACGCCAGCTTCGCCGGCGTGCTGTATCACGACGACGCCCTGCTCTCGGATTTCGAGGACGCCGGCCCGGCGGCCCTGGCGGCCTATCGCGGCGCCGGTCTGCCCGGCGATATCGCGCTGCTGCGCGCCGACGAGGACAGCCTGCAGCGCTGGACGCGCTTCAAGAGCCGCTACCTGATCGACTTCACCGCCGAGCTGACGGCCAAGGTTCGCGCCATCCGTGGCCCGCAGGTGAAGACCGCGCGCAACCTCTATGCGCAGCCGGTCATCAACCCCTACAGCGAGACCTGGTTCGCGCAGAACCTCGACGATTTCCTCGCCAGCTACGACTGGACCGCGCCCATGGCCATGCCCTTCATGGAGGGCGTCGAGGCGCAGCAGGCCGAGGCCTGGCTGGACCAGCTGGTGCAGCAGATCGCCCGGCGTCCGGGCGCGCTGCAGCGCACGGTGTTCGAGTTGCAGGCGCGCGACTGGCGTGGCGGCAGCCAGGGGCCGATCGACTCGCAGCTGTTGGCCCAGTGGATGCGCCGCCTGCAATGGCACGGCGTGCGCCACTTCGGCTACTACCCGGACGACTTTCATAGCGACCAGCCGCGTCTGCAGACGGTTCGGCCGGCGCTCTCCAATGCCTGGTATCCCCTGCCATGATCGACCGCATCTATGCCCTGCTGATCCTGCTGCTGGTGCTCGGCGCCCCGGTCGGGGTGGCCCTGGCCCTGACCGGGGACGTGCTGCTGGACTTCGTCTTCTTCTACCCGCTGTTCATGTCGGCGCTGTGGATGGCCGGCGGCAGCTACTTCTGGCTGCACTGGGAGCGCCACTGGCCCTGGTCCGACAGCGGGGAGGTGCTGCCGCCGCCGCTGGTCGGCGAACCGCTGGTGTCGATCCTGGTGCCCTGCTTCAACGAGGGCGAGCACGCCCGGGAAACCATAGGCGCGGCCCTGGCGCAGCGTTACCCGGCCATCGAGGTGATCGCCATCAACGACGGCTCGCGCGACGACACTGCCGCGGTGCTCGATCGCCTGGCCGCCGACGAGCCGCGCCTGCGCGTGCTGCACCTGGCGCAGAACCAGGGCAAGGCCGTGGCCCTGCGCATGGGCGCCCTGGCGGCGCGCAGCGAATACCTGGTGTGCATCGATGGCGATGCCTTGCTTGAGCAGGACGCCGTGGCCTACCTGGTGGCGCCGCTGATCGATAACCCGCGGGTCGGCGCCGTTACCGGCAACCCACGCATTCGTACCCGCTCGACGCTGGTGGGACGCATCCAGGTCGGCGAGTTCTCCTCCATCATCGGTCTGATCAAGCGCACCCAGCGGGTCTATGGCCGGGTCTTCACTGTTTCCGGGGTGATAGCCGCGTTCCGCCGCAGCGCACTGAACCGCATCGACTACTGGAGCGCGGACATGATCACCGAGGACATCGACGTCAGCTGGAAGCTGCAGCTTGATCACTGGTCGATCTTCTACGAGCCGCGCGCCCTGTGCTGGATCCTTATGCCGGAAACCCTGCGTGGTCTGTGGAAGCAGCGCCTGCGCTGGGCACAGGGCGGCGCCGAGGTGTTGCTGAAGAACATCGGCACCATCTGGGCCTGGCGCCTGCGCTACATGTGGCCGCTGTTGATCGAGTTCGCCCTGTCGGCGATCTGGGCCTTCACCTTCGCCCTGTCGATCCTGCTATGGCTGCTCGGCCAACTGGTGGAGCTGCCGCCCGGGTTGCAGGTCAGCAGCATCCTGCCGCCGGCCTTTACCGGCCTGGTGCTGGCCTGCGTATGCCTGCTGCAGTTCAGCCTCAGCCTGTTCATCGAGCGACGCTACGAGCGCGGGCTGGCCCGCTCGCTGTTCTGGATCATCTGGTACCCGCTGGCGTTCTGGATGGTCACCCTGTTCACCACGCTGGTCAGCTTCCCCAGGGTCATGCTCAAGCGGCGTCAGCAACGGGCGCGCTGGGTCAGCCCGGATCGTGGGATCAATACTCTCAACGCAAGGAAGCCATCATGAGCCTGCTGGTTCGTAGCCAGCAGGGCCGCCTGGCGCGCGCCGTCGACGTGCTATTGACGCTGGCCGCCTGGGCGGCGATGGCCTACTTGCTGGTGCAGGGCGTGGCCTCGCTGCTGGCCAGCGGCCGGCATGGGCCGCGGCCGGCCCTGGTAGTGGAAATCATGCCGACGCTCGATACCCTGCTGGTCTACCTGCTGGTGGCACTGGGGCTCGGCGCCATCCTGCTGGCCTGGGCCAAGTACAACGAACGCCGCGCCGGCTGGTACCAGCGCCGTTCGCGCATGCCGGACATCACCGAGGAGACTCTGGCGGCCAATTTCCAGGTCTCCCTGGGGATCCTCGATTGCCTGCAACGTCAGCAGGTGCTGATTCTGCACAATCGCGAGGACGGTGCGCTGGCTGCCATCGAGTTCCCTGGTACCGCGCTGCGCCTGCCGGCCCTGGCCAGCGATGAGCTGCTCGAGTCGCTGCGCAGCGAAGAGGCGCTGAGCGCCGAGCCGCTGGAGGGCTGAGGGAGTGCCAGGCGCCGACGAGTATGGCGCCACGGAAAAAGAAAAATCCCCGCAGCGAGCAGTCGCTGCAGGGATTTCTTTGTGCCGAGCCCGGGGCGCGAATCAGAGGCCGTTCTTGGCTTTGAACTCGCGGCGGCGGCGGTGCAGCACCGGCTCGGTGTAGCCGTTGGGCTGCTTGCTGCCTTCGACCACCAGCTCCAGCGCGGCCTGGAAGGCGATGTTGTTGTCGAAGTCCGGGGCCAGCGGGCGGTACAGCGGGTCATTGGCGTTCTGCCGGTCGACCACCGGCGCCATGCGCTTGAGGCTCTCGACGATCTGCGCTTCGCTGACGATGCCGTGGCGCAGCCAGTTGGCCAGCAGCTGGCTGGAGATGCGCAGGGTGGCGCGGTCTTCCATCAGGCCGACGTCGTTGATGTCCGGCACCTTGGAGCAGCCGACGCCCTGGTCGATCCAGCGCACCACGTAGCCGAGGATGCCTTGCGCGTTGTTATCCAGCTCGTTGCGGATCTCTTCCTGGCTCCAGTTGGTATCCTTGGCCAGCGGGATGGTCAGGATGTCGTCCACCGAAGCCGGGGTGCGCTTGGCCAGTTCGGCCTGACGGGCGAACACGTCGACCTTGTGGTAGTGCAGGGCGTGCAGGGTGGCGGCGGTCGGCGAGGGAACCCAGGCGGTGTTGGCGCCGGACAGCGGGTGAGCGATCTTTTGCTCGACCATCGCCGCCATCAGGTCCGGCATGGCCCACATGCCCTTGCCTATCTGCGCGCGGCCTTGCAGGCCGGTGGCCAGGCCGACGTCGACGTTGTTGTTCTCGTAGGCACCGATCCAGGCTTCGCTCTTCATGGCGGCCTTGCGCACCACGGCGCCGGCTTCCATGGAGGTGTGAATCTCGTCACCGGTGCGGTCGAGGAAGCCGGTGTTGATGAACACCACGCGCTCCGAAGCCGCTTTGATACAGGCCTTGAGGTTGACGGTGGTGCGACGCTCTTCGTCCATGATGCCGACTTTCAGGGTGTTGCGGGCCAGGCCTAGCACATCCTCGACGCGGGCGAAGATTTCGCTGGTGAAGGCGACTTCTTCCGGGCCATGCATCTTCGGCTTGACGATGTACACGCTGCCGGTGCGGGTGTTCTTGCGGCTGGTGTTGCCGATCAGGTTGTGCACCGCGATCAGGCTGGTGAACAGCGCGTCCTGGATGCCTTCCGGAATCTCGTTGCCCTCGGCGTCGAGGATGGCCGGGTTGGTCATCAGATGGCCGACGTTGCGCACGAACAGCAGCGAGCGGCCATGCAGGGTCAGTTCGGAACCGTCCGGCTGGGTGTAGACGCGATCCGGGTTCATGGTGCGGGTGAAGGTGCTGCCGCCCTTGGACACTTCCTCGGCCAGGTCGCCCTTCATCAGGCCCAACCAGTTCTTGTAGACCACCACCTTGTCATCGGCATCGACGGCCGCGACGGAGTCTTCGCAGTCCATGATGGTGGTCAGCGCGGCTTCCATCAGCACGTCTTTCACGCCAGCGGCGTCGGTGCTGCCGATGGGGCTGGAGGCGTCGATCTGGATCTCGAAGTGCAGGCCGTTGTGCTTGAGCAGCACGGCGACCGGCGCGCCGGCCTCGCCCTGGAAGCCGATCAGCTGGGCGTCGTCGCGCAGGCCGCTGTTGCTGCCGCCCTTGAGCGAAACCACCAGCTTGCCGCCTTCGATGCGGTAACCGGTGGAGTCGACATGCGAGCCGGCGGCCAGCGGCGCGGCCTCGTCGAGGAAGGCGCGGGCGAAGGCGATGACCTTGTCGCCACGCACCTTGTTGTAGCCGCGGCCTTTCTCGGCGCCGCCTTCCTCGCTGATCACGTCGGTGCCATAGAGCGCGTCGTACAGCGAGCCCCAGCGGGCGTTGGAGGCGTTCAGGGCGAAGCGCGCGTTCATCACCGGCACCACCAGCTGCGGGCCGGCCAGGCGGGCGATCTCTTCGTCGACGTTGGCGGTGCTGGCCTGGAAGTCTTGCGGCTCCGGCAGCAGGTAGCCGATTTCCTGGAGGAAGGCCTTGTAGGCAGCGGCGTCATGGGCCTGACCCTGGCGCGCCTGGTGCCAGGCATCGATCTGCGCCTGCAGTTCGTCGCGTTTGGCCAGCAGGGCACGGTTCTTCGGCGCCAGGTCCTTGATGACCGCGGCGGCACCGGCCCAGAACTGGTCGGCAGCGATGCCGGTACCGGGGATGGCTTCGTTGTTCACGAAGTCGTACAGGACTTTGGCGACCTGCAGGCCACCGACTTGAACGCGTTCAGTCATCACTTGCCTCACTCTCTCTGAGCTCTACTCAATAGCCGCTTCGGGCACCTCTAAAAACTACCTGCGTTGCCATCGCTGCGTTAGACGCAGGCTCAGAATGCTCATTTACAACAAGTAAACTCCGCTTCTTCGCCTGCTTCTGCCTTGCGCTGGCTACCTCGCCTACGTTTTTAGAGGGGCTCGTCGGAGACGGGTCTACCGTCTTGTAGTCCGAGGCGCGGCATACTACATCAAGATTCCGGGGAAATGCAGTGGGTGTGCGTCAGTCTGCGACCGGAAGGCTCTGTACGGTCACGTTGAATACGCTGTGTGTGCAAAAAAGTGCGCTATTGTTCCATAAAATTTGTAAAAACGTACACGATTAATTGCGCGGGCTACTGACAAGGGGGCGAATATGGCCTACGCCGCCTTCGCCTATACTGCGCTGACCCGTTCTGGAGCCTGCCATGCCGGTATCCGCCGCCGTTGCCGCCGACCTCGTCGACCTCACCCGCCTGTTCGCCGGCTACCTGGCCTTCTACCAGGTGCCGCGGGCCGAGACGGAGATCGCCGCCTTTCTCGGCGAGCGCCTGCAGCGCGGCGACGCGCAGCTGCTGATCGCCCGCGACGAGCGGGGCGCGGCCCAGGGCTTCGTCCAGCTCTATCCCTTCCATTCGTCCCTGGCGCTGGAACCGGCCTGGCTGCTCAGCGATCTGTATGTCGACGAGCCGGCGCGCCGCGTCGGCGTCGGCGCGGCGCTGATGAACGCCGCCCGTGCTCATGCCGAGGCCAGCGGCGCCTGCGGCCTGCAGTTGGAAACGGCGAAGAGCAACCTGGCCGGGCAGCGCCTGTACGAGCGCCTGGGCTATGTGCGCGACGAGCAATTTCTCACCTACTGGCTGGCGCTGCGCGGCTGAGCCTTTCCAATCCTGTGAACGAGTGAGGTAGTACATGGATCATCTGGTACTGACGGTGATTGCCGAGGATCAACCGGGGCTGGTCGAGCGCCTCGCCGCCTGCGTCGCCGAGCACGGCGGCAACTGGCTGGAAAGCCGCATGGCGCGCATGGCCGGGCAGTTCGCCGGGATCGTGCGGGTGGACGTGCCGGGTGAGGCGCACGGCGGCCTGATCAAGGCGCTGGACGCGCTCGGCGCGCAGGGCATTCGTGTGCAACTGGCGGCCAGCGGCAGCGAGCCGGCGGGGCGCTTCACCGCGATCCGCCTGGAACTGGTGGGCAACGACCGCCCCGGCATCGTCCGCGACATCACCCGCTTGCTGGCCGAGCAGGGCGTCAACCTGGAAAGCCTGCTGACCGAAGTGGCACCGGCGCCGATGAGCGGCGAGTTGCTGTTCACCGCCGAGGCGCTGCTGGCGGTGCCGGAGACGCTGCCGCTGGAGCAGTTGCAGGCGCGCCTGGAGACCCTGGCCGACGACCTGATGGTGGAGCTGAATCTGCGTCAGGAAGACTGATATCCACCGCTGGCGTGGATCAGCCTGTGGATAAGCTGGGGAGCCCCGGCGCACCCTCTAGTGCCCCGGGGCTTTTCTTTGCCTGGCTAAAGAATCAGCAGGATCAACGACTTGTGCACAAATACCGGGGATGGCTCTGTGGCTAAGCCGGGGGCTGCAGGTGCCACGTCAGGGCTGGTGCAGCCCGGGGATGGTTGAGCGTTTTCTGCTCAGTGCCTCTCGACGCCGGTGCGCACGGCGCACCCTGCGATCGGCTCCCCTGTAGGGTGCGCTGTGCGCACCGCCGCGTCATGCGCTCGAACGCTTGCGCAGGCTCAGCCAGATATCCAGGCTGTACACCGCCAACCCGGCCCAGATGCAGGCGAAGGCCAGCAGGGTGCTGGGGGCGAAGTGCTCGTCGAACAGCAGGATCGCCTGCAGCAGCACCAGGGTCGGCGCGATGTACTGGAGAAAGCCCAGGGTGGTGTAGGGCAGGTGGCGCGCCGCGGCGTTGAAGCACACCAGCGGCACCAGGGTGATGGGTCCGGCGGCCGCCAGCCACAGCGCCTCGCTGCTGCTCCAGAAGCTCGCCTGGCTGCTCGCCGCCGCCGGGTGCAGGGCCAGCCAGGCCAGCGCCACCGGCAGCAGCAGCCAGGTTTCCACCACCAGGCCGGGCAGGGCGGCGACCGGCGCCTGTTTGCGGATCAGCCCGTAGAAGCCGAAGGTCAGCGCCAGCACCAGCGACACCCAGGGCAGGCTGCCCAGCTGCCAGACCTGCTGCAGCACGCCGAGGGCGGCCAGGCCGACCGCCAGCCACTGCAGGCGGCGCAGACGCTCGCCGAGGATCAGCAGGCCGAGCAGCACGTTGATCAGCGGGTTGATGTAGTAACCCAGGCTGGCCTCGATCATCCGCTCGTTGTTCACCGCCCAGACGTAGACCAGCCAGTTGGTGGCGATCAGCAGGCCGCAGCCTGCCAGCACCGCCAGGCGCTTGGGATGGTCGCGCAGCTCGCGCCACCAGCCGGGGTGTTTCCAGACGAGCAGCAGCAGGCCGCCGAACAGCGCCGACCAGAGCACCCGGTGGACGATGATTTCCAGTGCCGGCACGCTCTGGATGGCCTTGAAGTAGAGCGGGAACAGGCCCCAGATGACGTAGGCGGTAAGGCCGAGGAGATACCCGCGTCGCGGGTTGGCGGTGGCCATGCGGAGTCCTTGCTTAGGCAGCTAACGGTAGCCGCGGAATTCTAGTCCCCGGGCCCCGGGCTTGTCTGTTCGTTCAGTTTTTCTCCATGGCCGCGTGCCGGGAAAGTCGTAAGGTAAAGTTTACGCGGCGTGGGCAACTGTATCGGTCGACCCGCAGAACCGTCCGTAGGGTGGACATGGCGCAGCCTTGTCCACCGTCGATGTGGCGGACAAGCCTGGCGGCATGTCCACCCTACGCCAACGCCGTTCGCCATGGGACGTCGTTGTCAGTGTGTAACCCGGATTTCATTCGGGCTGCGGCTAGAACAGCCGCAGCGGCTCCTCGTCCAGCGCCGCCAGTTGCTCGCGCAAGGAGAGGATCTGGTCGCCCCAGTAGCGCTCGCCGGCGAACCAGGGGAAGGCCAGGGGGAAGGCCGGGTCGTCCCAGCGCCGGGCGATCCAGGCGCTGTGGTGCATCAGGCGCAACGCGCGCAGGCCTTCGATCAGCGCCAGTTCGCGGGCGTCGAAGTCGTGGAACTCCTGGTAGCCGTCCATCAGCTCGGCCAGTTGGCCGAGGCGTTCGTGGCGCGGGCCTGCCAGCATCATCCACAGGTCCTGCACCGCCGGGCCCATGCGGCAGTCGTCGAGGTCGACCATATGGAAGGTCTCGTCGCGGCACAGCAGGTTGCCGGGGTGGCAGTCGCCGTGCAGGCGGATCGACTGGACGCGCACGCGGGCGAACAGCTGATCGAGGCGCGCCAGCAGGTCGCGCGCCACCGACTCGTAAGCCGGCAGCAGGCTGCGCGGGACGAAGCCGCCGCCGAGCAGGGTGGCCAGCGAGGCGTGACCGAAATTGTCCACCGCCAGGGTCTCGCGCTGGGCGAAGGGACGGCTGGCGCCGACTGCGTGCAGGCGGCCGAGCAACTGGCCGAGGCGGTACAGCTGATCCAGGTTGCCCGGCTCCGGTGCGCGCCCGCCACGCCGCGGGAACAGGGCGAAGCGAAAACCGCCGTGCTCGAACAGGGTCTCGCCGTCGCGAATCAGCGGCGCCACCACCGGCACCTCGCATTCGGCCAGCTCATGACTGAAGGCATGTTCTTCGCGGATCGCCGCATCGCTCCAGCGCTCGGGGCGGTAGAACTTGGCGATCAGCGGCGCCTCGTCCTCGATGCCCACCTGGTAGACGCGGTTTTCGTAACTGTTGAGCGCCAGCACGCGGGCGTCGCTGAGGTAGCCGAGGCTCTCCACGGCGTCGAGCACCAGGTCCGGGGTGAGGGTGGAGAAGGGATGGCTCATGACAGGCTCCGCGCGCTAGGGCGCACAGTGTAGCCCTTTGGCCCCGGCCAGCGGGGTTAGACCTGGGTGCCGAGCAATACCTGGCTGGCGGCGAACTGCGCGCGCACCGGGTCGCCGGCACGCAGGCCCAGCTGCGCCAGGCGCTCGGCCTCGACCAGGGCGCACAGGGTCTGGCCGCTGGCCAAGCCGATGCGCACTTCGCTGGGGCCGTCGTCCGCCGCCAGGACCTGCTCGATCCAGCCTTCCAGGGCATTGCGCGCGGGATCGAGCGGCGCCGACAGCGGCTGCAGTTCCAGCCAGCCGGCCTTGATCAGCGCCACCACGCCGGCGCCGGCGCTCAGTTCGAGCTTCTCGGTGCTGTCGCGGGTGATCTGCGCGCGGATCAGCGCGCCGCCCGGCAGTTCCAGTTCGACCAGATCGTTGCGTCCCTGCGCCTGGATCGCCCGCACCCGGCCACTCAGCTGGTTGCGCGCGCTGGTGCGCAGCAGCAGGCGGCCGAGCAGCTGCAGGTCGGCGTCGTCCTCGGCGGCCTGCAGCAGCTGCGCCTGCAGTGCCTGCACCCGCCGATGCAGGGCCAGCAGGCGTGCGCCGGCCGGGGTCAGGCGCGCGCCGCCGCCGCCCTTGCCGCCGACGCTGCGGCTGACCAGCGGCTGTTCGGCGAGGTTGTTGAGTTCGTCGATGGCGTCCCAGGCGGCCTTGTAGCTGAGCCCGGCGGCCTTGGCGGCGCGGGTGATCGAGCCTTGTGCGGCGATCTGCTCGAGCAGGGCCAGGCGTTGCGGGCGACGGCTGAGCAGTTGGGCGATGGGGTCGAGTCGGGCCATGACGAAGCGGGCTGGAAGTGGATGGGCGGCACGTTGCGCGACTCTGACCGGCAAGTCAAGTCAGCCGTCGCCGGGGCGCGGCGTGCGCGCCAGGCAGTAGACGTCGACCCGCGCGGCGCCGGCGCGGCGCAGCAGGCGGGCGAGGATGCCGGCGGTGGCGCCGGTGGTGAGCACGTCGTCGACCAGAGCCAGATGCAGTCCGGCGAGCTCGGCGCCGGCGTCGAGGGCGAAGGCCTGGCGCAGATTGCGCTTGCGCGTGGCGGCGTCCAGGCCCTGCTGCGCCGGGGTGTCCAGGCGCCGTTGCAGCCAGTCGTCGTGCACCGGCAACTGCAGGCGGCGGCCGAGCCAGTCGGCGAGCATCTGCGCCTGGTTGAAACCGCGGCGCCGCTGGCGGCGGCGCGCCAGGGGCACCGGCAGCAGCGCCTGCGGCCTGGGCAAACCTTCGTCGTAGGCGTGCTGCAGGTGTTCGGCCAGCAGCTCGGCGAGCAGCCGGCCGTGCGGCCACTGGCCCTGGTGCTTGAAGCGGGTGATCAGGTTGTCCACCGGGAAGGCATAGCGCCACGGCGCTTCCACCCGGGCGAAGCCCGGCGCACGGCGCTGGCAGGCGCCGCAGATCAGGCCGGCCATCGGCAGCGGCACCGCGCACACCTGGCACTGCGCGCCGAGCCAGGGCAGCTCGGTCTCGCAGGCGCTGCACAGGGCGTGTCGCGGGTGGTCGGCGGGCTCGTCGCAGAGCTGGCAATGGCGGCGCGGTTGCAGCCAGGCGGGAAGCTTGAGGGGGCGCAGGGGCATGGCGGCTCGTCCGTGAGCGAAAGCCCTGAGCCTAGCCGGCGCTCAGCGGATCAGCCAGCCCAGCAGCACCAGGCCCAGCAGCAGCCAGATCACCCCGGCGAGGATGGCTTTGCGCAGCAGCGCGCGCACGCCCTTGTAGAGAAACAGCAGGCCGAGGATCAGCAGGACGAGGCTGAAGATCGACACGTCCATGCCGATGGCCCGCGCCATGCCGCCGAGGAACGCATCGATGGCGTCGGCCACCGCGCCCAAGGCGCCGGAAAACAGGTCGACGATAAAGCGGATGGCGCTGCCCAGGCTGTGGCCCAGCCAGTCGAAAAAGCCGGTTAGCTGCATGCAGAAGATTCCGATGACGCGATAGGGGTTTGGCCAGATGCCGTGATAGATGCTCGACTGCTCAATAAATGATCAGTGGTAAACCTGTGCCTTGTTGGCGGTTGACAGCATCCAAAGGCCACTTATGATGCCCTAAGCCTGAACGTCCCGTCGCCCCGCGCGCCGGGCCCCCGACAACAGACGCCGCCTAGCGTCGAAGGAAGCTCCCGATGAGTGCAACCGCCGCCACCCCCACCCGCCACGACTGGTCGCTGGCCGAAGTCCGCGCGCTGTTCGAGCAGCCGTTCAACGACCTGCTGTTCCAGGCGCAGACGGTGCACCGCGCGCACTTCGACGCCAACCGCGTGCAGGTCTCCACCCTGCTGTCGATCAAGACCGGCGCCTGCCCGGAAGACTGCAAGTACTGCCCGCAGTCCGGCCACTACAACACCGGCCTGGACAAGGAAAAGCTGATGGAGGTGGAGAAGGTGCTCAAGGCCGCCGCCGAAGCCAAGGCCATCGGTTCCACGCGTTTCTGCATGGGCGCGGCGTGGAAGCACCCGTCGGCCAAGGACATGCCCTACGTGCTGGAGATGGTGAAGGGCGTGAAGAGGCTCGGCCTGGAAACCTGCATGACCCTGGGCAAGCTGGACCAGGAGCAGACCGCCGCGCTGGCCGAGGCCGGGCTGGACTACTACAACCACAACCTGGATACCTCGCCGGAGTTCTACGGCAACATCATCACCACCCGCACCTACTCCGAGCGTCTGCAGACCCTGGCCTACGTGCGCGAGGCGGGGATGAAGATCTGCTCCGGCGGCATCCTCGGCATGGGCGAGTCGGTGGACGACCGCGCCGGGCTGCTGATCCAGCTGGCCAACCTGCCGGAGCACCCGGAGAGCGTGCCGATCAACATGCTGGTCAAGGTCAAGGGCACGCCGCTGGCCGAGGAGAAGGACGTCGATCCGTTCGACTTTATCCGCACCCTGGCCGTTGCAAGGATCATGATGCCGAAATCCCACGTGCGCCTGTCCGCCGGCCGCGAGCAGATGAACGAGCAGATGCAGGCACTGGCCTTTATGGCCGGCGCCAACTCGATCTTCTACGGCGAGAAGCTGCTGACCACCGCCAACCCCCAGGCGGACAAGGACATGGCCCTGTTCAAGCGCCTCGGCATCAAGCCGGAGGAGCGCGAGGAGCACGCCGACGAGGTGCACCAGGCCGCCATCGAGCAGGCCCTGGTCGAGCAGCGCGACTCCAAGCTGTTCTATAACGCCGCGGTCTGACGACGGCAGCCGCAAGCTTCAAGCTCCAAGCCGCAAAAGCAGCACGGATGGCTTGAAGCTTGCGGCTTGAAGCTTGGAGCTATTGATGCCTTTCGATCTCGTCACCCGCCTCGCCGAGCGCCAGGCCGCCGATCTGTTCCGCCAGCGGCCGTTGTTGCAGACCCCGCAGGGGCCGCAGGTGCGTACCGACGAGCAGGAACTGCTGGCCTTCTGCTCCAACGACTACCTGGGCCTGGCCAATCATCCGGACGTGATCCGCGCCCTGCAGCAGGGCGCGGAGCAATGGGGCGTCGGCGGCGGCGCCTCGCACCTGGTGATCGGCCACAGCACGCCGCACCACCAGCTGGAAGAGGCGCTGGCCGAATTCACCGGGCGGCCGCGCGCGCTGCTGTTTTCCACCGGCTATATGGCCAACCTGGCGGTGGTCACCGCGCTGGTCGGGCAGGGCGACAGCGTGTTGCAGGACCGCCTCAACCACGCCTCGCTGCTGGATGCCGGCCTGCTGTCGGGGGCGCGCTTCTCACGTTACCTGCACAACGATGCGGTGAGCCTGGCCAATCGCCTGCGCAAGGTCAGCGGCAACTGCCTGGTGGTCAGCGATGGCGTGTTCAGCATGGACGGCGACCTCGCCGATCTGCCCGCGCTGTGCGCCGAGGCGCGGCTCAAGGACGCCTGGGTGATGGTCGACGACGCCCATGGCTTCGGCCCGCTGGGCGCCAGCGGCGGCGGCATAGTCGAACACTTCGGCTTGGGACTGAATGACGTGCAGGTGCTGGTCGGCACCCTGGGCAAGGCCTTCGGCACCGCGGGTGCCTTCGTCGCCGGCTCGGAGGAACTGATCGAGACCCTGATCCAGTTCGCCCGGCCCTATATCTACACCACCAGCCAGCCGCCGGCGGTGGCCTGCGCCACCCTGAAAAGCCTGCAGCTGCTGCGCAGCGAAAGCTGGCGCCGCGAGCACCTGAACCGCTTGATCGCGCGCTTCCGTGCCGGCGCCGCCGAGATCGGCCTGAGCCTGATGGACAGCCCGACGCCGATCCAGCCGATCCTGGTCGGCGACAGCGCGCGCGCCCTCAAACTGTCGGCACTGCTCAAGGAGCGTGGCCTGCTGGTCGGCGCCATTCGCCCGCCCACCGTGCCGGCCGGTGGCGCGCGCCTGCGGGTGACCCTGTCCGCGGCGCACAGCGAGGCGCAGCTGGAGCTGCTGCTGGAGGCGCTGGCCGAGTGCTGGCCGCAGGTGCAAGAGCATGACTGAGCGACTGATCCTGTTGCCCGGCTGGGGCCTGGACGCTGCCGTGCTGCAGCCGCTGGCCGAGGCCCTGAGCGGCGAGTTGCAGGTCGAGCTGCACGAATTGCCGGCGCTGACCTCGGCGGCCGTGGACGATTGGCTCGCTGAGTTGGACGCGCGCCTGCCGCAAGACTGCTGGCTGGCCGGCTGGTCGCTCGGCGGCATGCTCGCCACCGCGCTGGCGGCGCGCCATGGCGCGCGTTGCCGGGGGCTTATCGGCCTGGCCAGCAACGCATGCTTCGTTTCCCGCGACGCCTGGCCGCAGGCGATGCCGGCCGACACCTATGCGACCTTCTATGAGGGGTGCGCGCACAACGCCGGCGCCACCCTCAAGCGCTTCGCCATGCTCTGCGCCCAGGGCGCAAGCGACGCCCGCGGCCTGGCGCGTCTTCTGCAGAGCAATCTGTTGGCCAGCGAGCCCTCGCTGCTGGCCGGGCTTCAGGTGCTGGCGGGCCTGGACAACCGCGCGGCGCTGGCCGCCTTCGCCGGGCCGCAGTTGCACCTGCTGGCCGAGCAGGACGCCCTGGTGCCCGCCTCCGTCTGCGATGAACTGCTGGCACTGCTGCCAAGCGGCGAGGTGGATGTGCTGGAAGGCTGCGGCCACGCCTTCGTCCTGGAACAACCGCAGGCCCTGGCGGCGCTGCTGCTCGACTTTATCCGCGAGGCCGGCGATGGCGAGTCGTAGGGTGCTGGCTTACTGCCGCGAACTGCCGGAATTCCATGGTGCGCACGGCGCACCCTACGCGGGGGCGTTTTCTGCTTGCGTGGGATGCCGCGCCCGTAGGGTGCGCCATGCGCACCAACTTCGTGGTCTCGGATTGACCCAAGGTGCGCACGGCCTAGGCGGCCCCGCGACACCCTACGGGGCTTGCCCATGAGCGAACATGCCCAGCCCGGCGGCCTGCCGGACAAGCGCCAGGTCGCAGCCTCCTTCTCCCGTGCGGCGGACAGCTACGACGCGGTGGCCGAGCTGCAGCGCAGCGTCGGCGCGCAACTGCTCGAGCGCCTGCCCGTCTCGCTGCAAGCGGCGCGCTGGCTGGACTTGGGCTGCGGCACTGGGCATTTCACCCGCGCCCTCGGCGAACGCTTCCCGCGGAGCGAGGGCCTGGCCGTGGATATCGCCGAGGGCATGCTGCGCCACGCCCGGCCGCTGGGCGGCGCCGCGCATTTCGTCGCCGGCGATGCCGAGGCGCTGCCGCTGCAGGCCGGCAGTGTCGACCTGCTGTTCTCCAGCCTGGCGCTGCAGTGGTGCGCCGATTTCCCGCAGGTGCTCCGCGAGGCGGCGCGGGTGCTGCGCCCTGGCGGGGTGCTGGCCTTTTCCAGCCTGTGCGTCGGCACCCTGCAGGAGCTGCGCGATAGCTGGCAGGCGGTGGACGGCTTCGTTCACGTCAACCGCTTTCGCCGCTTCGAGGACTACCAGCGCCTGTGCGCCGCCGGCGAGCTGCAGCTGCTGAGCCTGCAGCGCCAGGCCGAGGTGTTGCATTTCCCCGACCTGCGCAGCCTGACCGCCTCGCTCAAGGACCTTGGCGCGCACAACCTCAACCCGGGGCGGCCGGGCGGGCTGACCGGGCGCGCGCGGATTCGCGCGCTGATCGAGGCCTACGAGGGATTCCGTCAAGCCGAGGGGCTGCCGGCCACCTACCAGGTGGTCTATGGGGTATTGCGTAAATCCCTGTAGAGACGGGGGACGCCTGGTTCTCTGCTCGCGAATCGGGCCCTGGAAAAGCTTCGCGAGCAGAGCTCGCTCCTACGGAAACAGGATATGACTCAAGCCTACTTCGTCACCGGAACGGACACGGAGATCGGCAAGACCACCATCGCCGCCGGCCTGCTGCATGCCGCTCGCCAGCGCGGGCTGAGCACCGCGGCGGCCAAGCCGGTGGCCTCCGGTTGCGCCATGAGCGCAGACGGCCTGCGCAACGACGATGCCCTGGCCCTGCTCGGCGAATGCTCGCTGGCGCTGCGCTACGAGGAGGTCAATCCGCTGGCCTTCGCCCCGGCCATCGCCCCGCACCTGGCGGCGCGCGAGGCCGGAGTGCAGCTGGATGTGGCCAGCCTGCTCGGCCCGGTGCGCGCGATCCTGGCCAAGGGCGCCGATTTTTCCCTGGTGGAGGGCGCCGGCGGCTGGCGCGTGCCGCTGGCCGGCGACGAGAACCTCTCCGACCTGGCCGTGGCCCTGGGCCTGCCGGTGATCCTGGTGGTCGGCGTGCGCCTGGGCTGCATCAACCACGCCGTGCTCAGCATGGAGGCCATCGAGCGCGACGGCCTGCGCCTGGCCGGCTGGGTGGCCAATGTGGTCGATGCGCAGACCTCGCGCCTGGAGGAAAACCTCGCCACCCTCGGCGAACGCCTGGCGGCGCCCTGCCTGGGGCGCGTGCCGCGTCTGGCCCAGGCCACGCCGGCGGCGGTGGCGGCGCATCTGGATCTCGACCGGCTGGTACCCCGGTAATAAGCAGTTACCCGACCATAGCCTTTTGCCTGTACGTTCTATAGGCAGTTTCTGCTTCAATACAGGCCATTAGGGAAATTCTGAAATAGCCGTCATTCCCGCGCAGGCGGGACAGCAGCTTTATCGCTGAACAGCGCTTGCGCTGGCCCGAAGGGGAATAATCCAGGATTTGCGTAGTCCCTGGGCTCCCGCCTTCGCGGGAGTGACGATAAATGGCTTTTTCAGAACTTTCTCAGGTTCTAATCGCGCCGGGAGCTGCCGATGGAAATCTCCGCCAACGCATTCAACTCGGGTCTGAGCGGCATTCAGGCCGGGCAGCGGCGTGTCGAACAGGCCGCCAGCGAGATCGCCAGCAACGCCGTCAGCCAGCCGCCGCAAGGCAGCCAGACCCCGTCGCAGAATCAGGTCAATCCGGCGCCGCAAGCCGCCGAACAGACTCGCCCCGACCTGGCGCAAAGCCTGGTCGCCCTGCGCGTCGGCGAGAACGAGGTGCGCGCCAATGCGCGCGTCGTGGAAACCGCCGACGAGGTGCTCGGTACCCTGATCGATACGCGTGCCTGAGTAGTTCCACCCCGGCCGCGGATGCGGCCAGCTGCGGGGCAGGAGGGAGCATATGCAGATCGGCAGCAGCCTGCCGTCGTTCGTCCCCGCGCCGTCCGTCGCGCCGGCCCGGCTACTCTCGGCCGACGTTTCCCCCGATATCGCTCGCGCCGATCAGCCGCCTGCCGCCCCGACGCAGGAGGCGCAGGCCGACTCCTCCGCTTCCGGGCGCGAGGAGGCGGATCGCTCGGCCGAGCGCGATGGCCGTGGCGACGGCGAGCCCAGTGCGCAGCAGCAACGTCTCGAACGACTGGAAATCGCCGAGCTGAGCCAGCGCGACCGCGAAGTGCGCGCCCACGAACAGGCCCATGCCGCGGTGGGCGGGCAGTACGCCGGGGCGCCGAGTTACAGCTTCAAGCGCGGCCCGGACGGCCAGCGCTACGCCGTTTCCGGCGAAGTCAGCATCGACACCGCCCCCGTACCCAATGACCCCGAAGCCACCCTGCGCAAGATGGAGGTGGTCCTGCGCGCCGCGCTGGCGCCGGTCGAGCCGTCCGCGCAGGACCTGCGCGTCGCCGCCCAGGCCCAGGCGCAGGCGGCCCAGGCGCGGGTGGAGTTGGCCGAACTGCGCCGCGCGGAGGCCGTCGCCGCGGCCGAGGCGCGCCAGGCCGAGCGGGACGCCGTGGAAGGCGACGAAGAAGAGCGCGCCGCGCAGCAGCCCCTGCCGCCAGCGCCTAGTCTTGAGCTGTATCGGCGCCTGGGCGAATTGCCGGCGCCGGATTCGCGCATCGATCTGCTCGCCTAGCCGGGCGATTGGCAGCGCTTGACAAGGGGGTGGCGTAAACGTATGTTTCAAACGCCTGTTTGATTGCTGGGCCGCGAATGCATGGCCCAGCAGCCGGGAGTGATCCCGAAAGCGACCGACAAGCCGGTCACCCCAACTACTAGGAATCCACCGCAGAGGTTTACCGCTATGCCTGATTACAAGGCCCCCTTGCGTGATATTCGTTTCGTCCGTGACGAACTGCTGGGCTACGAAGCGCACTATCAGAGCCTGCCTGGCTGCCAGGACGCCACTCCGGACATGGTCGACGCCATCCTCGAAGAAGGCGCCAAGTTCTGCGAGCAGGTGCTGTCGCCGCTGAACCGTGTGGGTGACACCGAGGGCTGCACCTGGAGCGAATCCGGCGTGAAGACCCCGACCGGCTTCAAAGAGGCCTATCAGCAGTTCGTTGAAGGCGGCTGGCCGAGCCTGGCGCATGACGTCGAGCACGGCGGCCAGGGCCTGCCGGAATCCCTCGGCCTGGCCATCAGCGAGATGGTCGGTTCGGCCAACTGGTCCTGGGGCATGTACCCCGGCCTGAGCCATGGCGCGATGAACACCATCGGTGCTCACGGTACCGACGAGCAGAAGCACACCTATCTGACCAAACTGGTTTCCGGCGAATGGACCGGCACCATGTGCCTGACCGAGCCGCATTGCGGCACCGACCTGGGCATGCTGCGCACCAAGGCCGAACCGCAGGCCGACGGCAGCTACAAGGTTTCCGGCACCAAGATCTTCATTTCCGCCGGCGAGCACGACATGGCCGACAACATCGTCCATATCGTCCTGGCCCGCCTGCCCGATGCACCGGCTGGTACCAAAGGTATCTCGCTGTTCATCGTGCCGAAGTTCCTGCCCAACGCCGAAGGCGGCGTAGGCGAGCGCAACGCCGTTTCCTGTGGCTCCATCGAGCACAAGATGGGCATCCACGGCAACGCCACCTGCGTGATGAACTTCGACGGCGCCACCGGCTACCTGATCGGCCCGGCCAACAAGGGCCTGAACTGCATGTTCACCTTCATGAACACCGCTCGTCTGGGTACCGCGCTGCAAGGCCTGGCCCATGCCGAAGTCGGTTTCCAGGGTGGCATCAAGTACGCTCGCGAGCGTCTGCAGATGCGTTCGCTGACCGGCCCGAAAGCGCCGGAAAAAGCCGCCGACCCGATCATCGTGCATCCGGACGTGCGCCGCATGCTGCTGACCATGAAGGCGTTCGCCGAAGGCAACCGCGCCATGGTCTACTTCACCGCCAAGCAGGTCGACATCGTTCAGCACAGCCAGAACGAAGAAGAGAAGAAAGCCGCCGACGAACTGCTGGCTTTCCTCACCCCGATCGCCAAGGCCTTCATGACCGAAGTGGGCTTCGAGTCCGCCTCCCACGGCATGCAGATCTACGGTGGCCACGGCTTCATCAGCGAGTGGGGCATGGAGCAGAACCTGCGCGACTGCCGTATCTCGATGATGTACGAAGGCACCACCGGCGTGCAGGCCCTCGACCTGCTGGGTCGCAAGATCCTCATGACCCAGGGTGGCGCGCTGAAGAACTTCACCAAGATCGTGCACAAGTTCTGCCAGGCCAACGAAGCCAACGACGCCGTCAAGGAGTTCGTCGAGCCGCTGGCCAAGCTGAACAAGGAGTGGGGCGACATCACCATGAAGGTCGGCATGGCGGCGATGAAGGACCGCGAGGAAGTCGGGGCCGCTTCGGTGGACTACCTGATGTACTCCGGCTACGCCTGCCTGGCCTACTTCTGGGCCGACATGGCGCGCCTGGCTGCCGAGAAACTGGCGGCCGGCAGCGGCGACGAGGCCTTCTACAAGGCCAAGCTGCAGACCGCACGCTTCTACTTCGCGCGTATCCTGCCGCGTACCCGCATGCACGTCGAAGCCATGCTGTCCGGCGCCAGCAACCTGATGGACATGGACGAAGAGCACTTCGCCCTGGGCTTCTAAGCCTTCCAGCTGTTGCGCCGAAAAACGCCGCCCCTCGGGGCGGCGTTTTTTTATACCGGCGCGCCGGCGATAACGGAATGTCGCAACCCGTCGCTGTTTTCGCCGCAGCAAGCAGGCAAAATGCCGCCATCTCCGTGATGGACCATGCCGCGATGCGTCTCGCCAGCCTGCGCCCCAGCCATTTCCTGTCTTCGCTGCCGTTGCTGCTCGGCGGGTTGCTGGCGGCGCGTCTGCCGGTGCTGAGTGAGTTCTTCGTCTCGCTGTTCAATGTGCTGCCGACCCTGTTGCTGCTGCTCGGCGGCGCCTTCTGCCTGGGCTACGGCCGTCAGCGCGAGCTGTTCCTGCTGCTGGTGCTGTACCTCGCCTATTTTCTGCTCGACATCCAGGTCGACCATTTCCGCGCCGGCGGCCAGGTGCGCGAGGATGCGGCCCTGGTGTTCCACCTGGTCTGCCTGCTGTTGCCGCTGTTCTATGCCCTCTATGGCTGCTGGGAGGAGCGCTCGCACCTGGCCCAGGATCTGCTCGCCCGCGGCGCCGTGCTGCTGGCGTCGGGGGCGCTGGCGCTGGGCCTGGCGCGGCGCTATCCGCAGGGCCTGGCCGAGTGGCTGGCGGCAATCCACTGGCCGAGCCTGCACGGCGCCTGGATGAGCCTGGCGCAACTGGCCTATCCGCTGTTTCTGCTGGCCTTCGTCGCCCTGCTGCTGCAGTACCTGCGGCGGCCGCGGCCGTTGCACGCGGCGCAGCTGTGCGGCCTGCTCGGTGTGCTGTGGATGCTGCCGCAGGTGTTCATCCTGCCCCACGCGCTGCAGGTGATGAGCAGCCTGGCGATGCTCATGCTGGTCGCCGCGGTGGCCCACGAGGCCTACCAGATGGCCTTTCGCGACGAGCTCACCGGGCTGCCGGGACGGCGCGCGCTGAACGAACGCCTGCAGCGCCTGGGCCGCGACTACGTGATCGCCATGGTCGACGTCGATCACTTCAAGAAATTCAACGACACTCACGGCCACGACGTCGGCGACCAGGTGCTGCGCCTGGTCGCCAGCCAGCTGCGCAAGGTCGGGGGCGGCGGCAGGGCCTACCGTTACGGCGGCGAGGAATTCACCCTGCTGTTTCCCGGCAAGAGCCTCGAGCAGTGCCAGCCCCATCTGGAGGCGGTGCGCCTGGCCATCGAGCACTACCGCATGCAGCTGCGCGACAAGCAGAGTCGTCCGCGCAGCGACCAGCAGGGCAAGCAGCGCCGCGGCGGCAAGGGCGCGAGCGAGGTGTCGGTGACCGTCAGCATGGGCGTGGCCGCGCGCCAGGCCGAGCAGCGCAGCCCGCAGGCGGTGATCAAGGCGGCGGACAAGGCGCTGTACGGCGCCAAGGCCGCCGGGCGCAACTGCATCCGCAGCGCCGGCCAGCGCCGCGGCGCGGTGAAGCTGGCCGGCGAAGCCGACTGAAGCCGCTTATGGCCGCGCATTCAGCCGGCCAACTGTCGTTGTTGCCGGCCGTCGTGCGGCAGTAGCGTGGGGCGACCTGACCGCTGCCCGAATGGAGAACCGCCATGCCCGAGTACAAGGCCCCGCTGCGCGATATGCGCTTTCTGATCGACGACGTCTTCGCCTTTCCCGCCCACTACGCCGCACTCGGCGCCAGCGAGGCGAGCCCCGACATGCTCGGCGCCATCCTCGAGGAAGGCGCCAAGTTCTGCGAGCAGGTGCTGGCGCCGCTCAACCGCAGCGGCGACGAGGAGGGCTGCCAGTTCGAGACCGGTGTGGTGACCACGCCCAAGGGTTTCAAGGAGGCCTTCGCCCAGTACGCCGAGGGCGGCTGGATGGGCCTGGCGGCCGACCCGGCCTACGGCGGCCAGGGCCTGCCGCAGTCGCTGGGGCTGATCGTCAGCGAGATGGTCGCCTCGGCCAACCAGTCCTGGGCCATGTACCCGGGCCTGACCCACGGCGCCATGTCGGCGATCCATGCCCATGGCAGCGAGGCGCAGAAGCAAACCTACCTGAGCCGCATGAGCGAAGGCCGCTGGACCGGCACCATGTGCCTGACCGAGGCGCACTGCGGCACCGACCTGGGCCTGATCAAGACCCGCGCCGTGCCCCAGGCCGACGGCAGCTACAGGATCAGCGGCAGCAAGATCTTCATCTCCGCCGGCGAGCACGACATGAGCGAGAACATCGTCCATCTGGTGCTGGCCAAGCTGCCCGACGCGCCGGCCGGCACCCGCGGCATCTCGTTGTTTATCGTGCCCAAGTTCCTGCCCGATGCGGCAGGCGAAGCCGGCGCGCGCAACGCCGTGAGCTGCGGCGCCATCGAGCACAAGATGGGCATCAAGGCCTCGGCCACCTGCGTGATCATCTTCGACGGCGCCAGCGGCTACCTGATCGGCGAGGCCAACCAGGGCCTGGCCTGCATGTTCACCATGATGAACCACGCGCGCCTGGGCACCGGCATGCAGGGCCTGTGTCTCGGCGAGGCGAGCTTCCAGGGCGCGCTGAAGTACGCCAACGAGCGCCTGCAGATGCGCGCGCTGAGCGGGCCGAAGGCGCCGGACAAGGCCGCCGACCCGATCATCGTGCACCCGGACGTGCGCCGCATGCTGCTGACCATGAAGGCCTTCAACGAGGGCAACCGCGCGCTGGCCTACTTCACCGCGCAATTGCTCGACGTGGCGCACCAGGCCGAAAGCGCCGAGGCGCGAGAGGAGGCAGAGAACCTGCTGGCCTTCCTCACCCCGATCTGCAAGGCCTTTATGACCGAGACCGGGCTGGAGGCGACCAACCTCGGCATGCAGGTGTTCGGCGGCCACGGCTATATCCGCGAATGGGGCATGGAGCAACTGGTGCGCGACTGCCGCATCGCGCCGATCTACGAGGGCACCAACGGCATCCAGGCGCTGGACCTGCTCGGGCGCAAGGTGCTCGGCAGCCAGGGCAAGCTGCTGCGCGGCTTTACCAAGCTCGTCCACAAGTTCTGCGAGGCTCAGGCCGGGCATCCGCAGCTCGGCGCACAGGTGGCCCGGCTGGCCGCCTTGAACCAGCAATGGGGCGAGCTGACCCAGCAGGTCGGTATGGCGGCGATGAAGAATCCGGACGAGGTCGGCGCCGCCTCCGTCGACTACCTGATGTATTCGGGCTACCTGACCCTGGCCTATTTCTGGCTGCGCATGGCCGTGGTGGCCCAGGAGAAGCTGGCGGCCGGCGACGACGACGGCTTCCACCAGGCCAAGCTGGCCACCTGCGCCTTCTACTTCCAGCGCCTGCTGCCGCGGACCGAGGCGCACCGCCTGGCCCTGGCCGCCGGCAGCGCCTGCATGATGGAACTGCCGGCCGAACACTTCGCCTTCTGACCGGCGGTCGTGGTCACTGGAGCCCGCCTGTTGGCGGGCTTTTTCATATCAAGCGGATGCGAACTTTTAGTGGATAATTGGTCACAACACGACCCTATGTGTCTGTAAAGTTGTTCCAGTAAACTCGGAATCCTCACGTAACTCCGTTTTCCGAGGATGTGCCATGGCCGATTACCAAGCCCCCCTGCGCGACATGCGCTTCGTGCTCAATGAAGTGTTCGAGGTTTCCAAGCTCTGGGCCGAGCTGCCGGCCCTGG